>JAUNHE010000003.1 GCA_030524105.1 Rothia sp. (in: high G+C Gram-positive bacteria) | reverse complement strand
TTATCGCAGATCGGCTTAACGCTCGGCTTGACCTTCATCGCATTCCTTTGCGTTGATTGCAATTATTTGCATTAACTAACAGCGGGGTAAGAGGTTTCCTCAGCCAAGGAAAACGTTATCCCTTTTACACGGCACAAACGCCGCAACCGGTGCGGCGTTTTAAGTGCCAAGTATTTTATTTGTAGCGGTAGACAATACGACCACGGGAGAGGTCGTAAGGAGAAAGCTCCACAACTACTCGATCTTCAGGCAGAATTCGAATGTAGTGCTGACGCATCTTGCCCGAGATATGTGCTAGAACCAGGTGGCCGTTGTCCAACTCAACGCGAAACATAGCATTGGGCAGAGCTTCTACCACTGATCCTTCAATCTCAATGACGCCGTCTTTCTTGGCCATATCCTCCGCTAACTTTTGTGTTCAATAGGGTAAATATCGAACAGTGAATATACTTTAGGTTGTCTTTACCACAGGTTTTGGGCATGAAGAGACAACCAAAGAATAAGTTTACGGGATTTTAAATAAAAAGTTAAGTGGGGCTGTGTCACATTTAGGCCAGCCTTTTAGGGGAAAAGCTAGACTTCCCTAGCAGCCAGCTGGCCGCAGGCTCCGTCTATCTCTGAACCACGCGTATCTCTTAGAGTAGTAGGGATACCGTGAGCACGCAATCTCTCCACAAAATTCTGCTCTACACCTTTGCGGGAGGCAGTCCAGCGCGAGCCCGGAGTTGGGTTAAGAGGAATGGGGTTAACGTGCACCCAACCTCGCCCGCGCTGTGCCAGCTTTTTAGCCAGCAGGTCAGCCCGCCAGCCTTGATCATTAATATCGCGGATCAAAGCGTACTCAATGGATACCCGCCGCCCGGTAGTCCGGTAGTAGTCATAGGCGGCGTCTAAGGTTTCATCAACCTTCCAATGCTTGTTGATAGGGATAAGCTCATCTCGCAGCTCATCGTCCGGAGCGTGCAGGGAAAGCGCCAGGGTAACGGGAAGCTTTTCTTGCTCAAATTTGCGGATCCCCGGCAGTAAACCAACCGTTGACATGGTGATCCCCCGAGCCGAAATCCCCAGGCCTTCCGGTGCTGGATCAATAAGACGGTGCAGGGCAGCCAGGGTCCGTTTGTAATTGGCCAGGGCTTCTCCCATGCCCATAAAAACTATATTAGAAACCCGCAAAGGCCGGCTATCGTCCGAATCCGCCCCGGTCTGCTCTATGTTTTTCATATTTTTAAGGTAGCGGGCTCCACTGACTACCTGTTCCACAATCTCAGCTGCCGATAGGTTACGGGTTAGGCCTGCCTGCCCGGTTGCACAAAAGGGACAGTTCATGCCACAACCGGCCTGGGAAGAAATACACATAGTCACCCGGTTGTCATAGCGCATAATAACGGACTCAACGAGGGCGCCATCCCAGAGTCGGCTAACAATTTTAAGCGTATCCCCACCATCAGCGCTGAGGGTACGAACCTCGGTCAGCAAGCTGGGCAGTGCCCGCTCTACCATCTGCTGACGGGAGGCTGCCGGCAGATCGGTCATCTGCTCCGGATCCTTGATCAGGCGCTCAAAGTAATGCTTAGAAAGCTGGGCTGCCCTGAAAGCAGGGTAACCCAGTTCCTCAACAAACTCTCTTCGCCCTGCCATGTCAAAATCTGCCAGATGCTTGGGCGGCATAGGGCGCCGGGGTGCCTTAAGAGCAATCTTGCCCGCTTCAGGGCGCAGACTAGAAATTTCTACTGCAACCTTAGTATCTGGCTTTGCCACGCCTTTGTTCTCCATTCCGGCCCCTTTACTCTAAATTCTTTTGCCCACCCAGGCTCCTGAGCCAGGCAGACTTCCTAAGCGGGAATAGGCTTGACCTTAACACCGAGTTTTCCCAACTCGTGTGCGCCGCCATCTTCTGCCGTCAAAACCCAAATCCCCTCAGAGTGTATGGCCACCGAGTGCTCCCACTGACAGGCATCTCCGCCATCCCTGGTCTTAACAGTCCAGCCATCAGCAAGAACCTGGGTTTCAATGGATCCTGTCACCAGCATCGGTTCAATGGCCAGGGCCATGCCCGCCTTCAAGCGGGGCCCAAGATCTGAGCCAGCATAGTTAAGCACGTCCGGTGCCATATGCATGGCGCTACCAATACCGTGCCCTACGTAGTCCTCAATAATCCCGTATTTTTCACCGGTTTCACTGCGCACAAACTCTTCAATAGCTACCCCAATCTGCCCCACCTTCTTAGCCCAGGCCAGGGCAGCAATACCCTGCCAGAGAGCAGCATGGGTAACCTCAGAAAGTTCTGCCCGTTCGGGTGAAACCTGACCCAGCAGAACAGTTCTTGCCGAGTCTCCATTCCAGTTCTTACCGCTAGCAGGATCCTGGACCATAGCCCCACCATCGATTGAAACAATATCCCCAGAACGCAGCTGGCGTGAACCGGGAATGCCGTGCACCACCTCGTCATTAACTGAGGTGCAGGTCATAGCTGGATAATCATAGTAACCTAAAAAGTTGGAACTAGCTCCGTTTTCTATGATGACCTGCCTAAAAGCGGCATCAATATCGGCAGTTGTGGCGGCCGGTTTAGCGGCGGCCACCGCAGCGTCCAGGGCCTTGGAAGTCACCAGTCCTGCCTTGGCCATCCAGCCAAGCTGGCCATCTGTCTTATACTCAATACGGCGCATGAACCCCATCACTCACCCTGTCCGCTGATCTGCCGAAGCCAGCCGATCAAGCTTGATTGTCATCTTTAAAATCCTGTGCCCCCGCAAGGACCGGGGGCACAGGATCAGAAGTATCCTAAGCTAAAGCAGCAAGAATTCTCTCACTGACTTGGTCGATGTCCCCCAGCCCATCAACTTCAACCACGAGGTTACGTTCCCTGTAGATATCCAGCAAGGGCTGGGTTTCTTGCCGATAAACCTGCAGGCGGTGCCGGATGACCTCTTCTGTATCGTCCGTGCGTCCCTGCTCGACAGCCCGGCCCAGCAGACGCTGAACCAGCTCGTCCTCATCAGCAAGGAGCAGCAAGACCTTGTCCAGCTGCTGGCCATCCTGGGCCAGGATCTCATCTAATTCCCGCACCTGGGCTACATTTCGCGGATAACCGTCCAAGAGGAAACCCTGGCTAGCATCAGAATCCCTCAGCCGATTCCGCACCATCTTATTGGTCACTGAATCCGGCACCAGATCTCCACCATCAATATAGGTCTTGGCTAAGCGGCCTAACTCAGTCTCATCTTTAATGTTGCTACGAAAAATATCGCCAGTTGAGATAGCTGGAATAGAAAGTTTCTGGGCAATTCTGCCGGCCTGAGTTCCTTTACCTGCGCCGGGGGGACCAATGATGAGCAAACGATTCATTAAAGCAGTCCTTCGTAGTTTCTTTGTTGAAGCTGAGCATTGATCTGCTTAACCGTGTCAAGACCAACACCCACCACGATCAGCAGCGAAGCGCCACCAAACGGGAAATTTTGGTTTGCGTTAAAAAGTACCAATGCCACAAGCGGGATCATGGCAATAATTGCCAGGTAAAGAGCACCGGGCAGGGTAATACGGTTAAGAACGTAGGTCAGGTATTCCTGGGTAGGACGACCAGCACGAACGCCGGGAATAAAACCACCGTATTTTTTCATGTTGCCAGCGATCTCTTCTGTATTAAAGATAATGGTGACATAGAAGAAGGCAAAACCCAAAATAAGCAAAAAGTAAAGGATCATATAGAGCGGATGATCGCCCCGTACCAAATAGTTGTTAATCCAGGAGACCCACTCGGGCGGCGCAGTACCGTCCCTTGGGGTGTTAAAGTTAGCAACCAAGCCGGGAACCATCAGCATGGCAGAGGAGAAAATCAGCGGGATAACCCCGGCCATATTAACCTTCATCGGAATGTAGGTTGATGTCCCTCCCACAGTACGGCGGCCAATCATACGCTTGGCATACTGAACCGGTACCCGCCGTTGGGATTGCTCCACAAAGACCACCGCAAAAATAACCACCAAACCAACGGCACAGACAGCGGCAAAAATACCCCAACCCTGGGTTGCCGCAATATCTCCCATAGCTGTAGGAAAGGAAGCTGCAATAGAGGTGAAAATAAGCAGAGACATACCGTTGCCCACGCCTTTTTCAGTAATTTGCTCCCCCAGCCACATAATGACGCCGGTTCCGGCCGTAAGGGTGACAATAATTAGAAGAATGTGCAAGAGACTGTCATCGGGAATAACCGGCAGGGGGCAATTACCCAGCAAAGCCCCCGAACGAGCCATGGTGACAATAGTGGTTGAATTTAGCAGCGCCAAACCAATAGTTAAGTACCGGGTGTACTGGGTCAGTTTAGTCTGGCCCTGGGCCCCCTCCTCATGCAGCTCCTGGAAACGAGGAATAACCACCCGCAGTAGCTGAACAATAATAGAAGCGGTGATATAAGGCATCACGCCCAAGGCAAAAATTGATAGCTGCAGTAAGGCACCGCCACTAAACAAGTTGACCATATCGTAAATACCACCGGTTGCCCCGCCCATAGCAAGACATTGCTGAACGTTACCAAAGGAAACACCGGGGGCAGGAATAAAAACACCCAGCCGATAAATCACGATAATGCTCACGGTGAACAGCAGCTTACGCCGCAAGTCGGGGGTTTTAAAAACCCTTCCTAATGCGCCCAGCACATGTCCTCCCAAAGTTTAATGACACCGGGTCCTGGCCCAAAAACGGGCAGCACAAACCCAATGCGAGTTTACATCCCTGATTAGTCTAGCGTGTCAAGCCTATCTGAGTCATAGCTATCCACCTAGCAAAAGCGTGTGAAAGAGCATATTAAGGCGGTAGGTTCCCCAGAAAGAAAATTCTAAGGAACCTACCGCTCTATTAACACCGTCTAGCTACGGTAAACAATCACTTTACTTTACTGTGACGGAACCGCCAGCAGCCTGGATTTTTTCAATAGCAGACTGTGAGGCTTTGTCAACGGTAACGTCAAGCTTGACGGTAATCTCGCCGTCGCCCAAGACCTTAACCAACTTGTTTTTACGAACCGCTCCCTTGGCAACAAGAGATTCAACGGTTACCTGGCCACCTTCGGGGTAGAGCTCCTCCAAGCGCTTCAGGTTAACTACCTGATACTCGGTACGGAAAGGGCTCTTGAACCCACGTAGCTTGGGTAGACGCATGTGCAGCGGGAGCTGCCCACCTTCAAACCCGGGCCGAACCTGGTAACGGGCCTTAGTACCTTTGGTGCCGCGGCCAGCGGTTTTACCCTTGGAACCCTCACCGCGACCAACACGGGTCTTAGGCTTGTGGGCCCCTGCTGCCGGACGCAAGTCATGGATTTTAATAGCTTCGTCGTGCTGAGCCATTCTTATTTGACCTCCTCAACCTTCACCAAGTGAGCCACAGTATTAACCATGCCACAGGTGACGGGGTCTGCTGTGCGAACAACCTTGTTGCCCGGGCGCTTAAGACCTAGGGAACGCAGGGTGTCCCGCATATTCTGCTTCTGTCCAACGTAAGATCTGACCTGGGTAATCTCAAGTTTTGCTTCGCTGGGCTGAATTCGTTTACCGGACATTAGGCACCTGCCCTTTCAGACTTAGGGTTAAGCAAGAAACCCGGAATAACCTCGTCCTTAGGCAAACCGCGACGCGCTGCAACGGCTAGGGGCTCTTCAAGTTCTTTGAGAGCAGCAATCGTTGCATGCACAATATTGATCTGGTTTGAAGAACCCAAAGACTTAGAAAGCACATCGTGGATACCGGCTGCTTCCAGTACTGCACGAACCGGGCCACCGGCAATCACACCGGTACCGGCGGTTGCGGGGCGAAGCATCACAACACCGGCTGCAGCTTCTCCCTGTACCCGGTGCGGAATGGTTCGATCCTCTACCCGGGGCACGCTAAAGAAGTTCTTCTTAGCTTCTTCAACGCCCTTGGCAATGGCGGCAGGAACTTCTTTAGCCTTGCCGTAACCAACACCAACCATGCCCTGGCCATCTCCCACAACAACTAGGGCGGTAAAGCTGAAACGGCGTCCACCTTTAACAACCTTAGAAACACGGTTGATGGTGACAACCCGCTCAATATACTTGTCTTTTTCTTCTTCACGCCCGCGGCTGGAACGACGCTCACCCCGGCTGGAACGACGCTCGCCCCGGCCAGAACGGCGCTCTTCACGCCCGGAAGTATTCTCGGTGGTTTCAGCTGTCTGCTCTGTTGCTTCGCTCACCTGAGTTGTTTCCTTTTCATTTACTGCCTGCTCGCTCATTAGAGTGCCAGCCCTCCTTCGCGTGCCCCATCTGCCACGGCAGCAACCCTGCCGTGATACTTGTTGCCGCCACGGTCAAAGACCACAGCTTCAATGCCGGCTGCTTTAGCCCGCTCTGCAACAAGTTCACCAACACGCTTTGCCTTGGCAGTCTTATCCATATCAGCGGCACGAAGCTCGGCCTCCATGGTTGAGGCGTAAGCCAAGGTTTTGCCAGCAACGTCGTCAATAACCTGAACAAAGACGTGGCGGCTTGACCGGTTAACGCTCAAACGAGGACGCTGGGCGGTACCAGAAATATATTTACGTACACGCGCATGACGACGAGCGCGGGCAGCTGCTTTTGACTTAATAGCCATCTTTACTTACCAGCCTTTCCGACCTTGCGGCGGATCTGTTCGCCTTCGTAACGAACACCTTTGCCCTTATAAGGATCAGGCTTACGCAGACCACGAATATTTGCGGCAACCTGACCAACCTGCTGTTTATTGATGCCAGAAACGGTCAGCTTGTTTGCCCCCTCAACGGTAAAGGTAATCCCCTCGGGAGCCTTCACGCTAATGGGGTGGGAGTAGCCCAGGGCAAACTCTAGGTCGGAGCCCTTGGCCATTACGCGGTAACCGGTACCCACAATTTCCAGCCTCTTTGTGTAACCCTGAGTGACACCAATAATCATGTTGTTAATCAAGGTGCGTGAAAGGCCGTGCAGGGCACGTGACTCACGTTCATCGTTAGGGCGAGAAACGGTAATAACACCCTCGTCCAAAGCAACGGTGATCGGCGCGGAGATAGGGCAGGATAGGTTGCCCTTAGGACCTTTAACGCTGACCAGGTTGCCATCAATTTTTACCTCAACACCGGCAGGAACCGAGATGGGGAGACGTCCAATACGTGACATTTACTCTTCCTTTCTCTTGTTACCGGTTACCAGATGTAGGCGACGACTTCGCCGCCGACACCCTTTTTAGCGGCTTGCCTATCGGTGAGCAAACCGGATGAGGTGGATATGATTGCGATGCCCAGGCCACCGTGCACCCGAGGCAAGTTGCTAGATTTTGCGTAAACACGCAAACCCGGCTTCGAAATACGGCGAACACCCACAATGGAGCGTTCCCGCTGGGGTCCAAATTTAAGAGCTAAGGTGAGGGTTTTACCTACCTTGGCATCTTCTACTGTGTAGTCAGCAATATAGCCTTCCGTTTTAAGGATCTGAGCAATACGATCCTTAAGTTTGGAGTAAGGCATAGATACGGAGTCGTGATGTGCCGAGTTTGCGTTACGCAAGCGGGTCAGCATATCTGCGACAGGATCTGTCATAGTCATGGTGGGCTCTAGCCCTTCCTCGCTGTGGTTTCCTCGCCCCTAGTAGCCAGCGGCGGGACCTACAACGTAGTCGTTACTGGGTTTTGAAGGGAAAACCGAGCGCCTTAAGCAGGGCACGGCCTTCATCGTCGGTTTTTGCGGAGGTAACAACGGTAATATCCATACCGCGAACCCGGTCAATGGAGTCCTGATCAATTTCATGGAACATGGACTGCTCGGTTAAACCAAAGGTGTAGTTACCGTTACCGTCAAACTGCCGGTCAGACAGTCCGCGGAAGTCGCGGATACGGGGCAGGGCAAGGGTGATTAGACGGTCCAGGAATTCCCACATACGGTCACCGCGCAAGGTAACGTGGGCGCCAATGGGCTGGCCTTCACGCAGTTTAAACTGTGCAATTGACTTTTTAGCACGGTTAACTACGGGCTTCTGGCCAGTGATAGCCGTCAGATCACGAATTGCGCCGTCCATGAGCTTAGCGTCGCGGGCTGCTTCGCCAACACCCATATTTACAACAACCTTCACGACCTTGGGAGCCTGCATGACGTTGGAGTAGTTAAACTGCTCCTGCAAAGCCGGTGTGACTTCTTCAATAAATTTAGTCTTAAAACGAGGGGTGATCTTGGTTTCGGTCATTAGATGTCCTTACCCGAGCTCTTGGCGTAACGCACACGCACTGTGCGGGTCTTACCATTGCGCTCTACAGTCTCTAGGCGGAAGCCAACGCGGGTTGGTTTCTTGGTTTCAGGATCAACAATTGCCACGTTGGAAACGTGGATCGGGGCCTCAACCTTTTCAATACCACCGACAGCACCGGTGACAGGATTTGCCTTCTTGTGCTTGGTAACGATCTTGACACCCTCAACGATAACCCGGCCGGTTTTGGGGAATACCCGCAAGACCTTGCCCTGCTTACCGCGATCAGCGCCAGAAATAACCTGGACAAAATCACCTGATTTGATCTTTGCACCCATGACCTAGAGCACCTCCGGAGCCAGTGAGATAATCTTCATGAACTTCTTGTCGCGAAGCTCGCGACCTACCGGGCCGAAAATACGGGTGCCACGGGGATCACCATCAGTATTTTTGATGATAACTGCTGAGTTCTCATCAAATTTAATGTAGGAACCGTCAGCACGACGGGTTTCCTTCTTAGTGCGGACGACAACGGCCTTAACCACGTCGCCCTTCTTAACGGTACCGCCAGGAATAGCATCCTTAACGGTGGCGACAATGACATCGCCAATGCCTGCGTAACGACGTGAAGAACCGCCCAGAACACGGATGGTCAGGATTTCCTTCGCACCGGTGTTGTCTGCGACCTTCAGTCGTGACTCCTGCTGAATCATATTTCTCCTGTCGTCTCGCCGGTTCCAGCCGCACTCTATCTTGTGGACTAGCCTTGCGGAACATTTATACGGGATTGTTGACGCACCGGTCCCCTCTGCTAAACCAGGTGGGTTGGCGGACACGTCTGGGAAATTGACCATGCCAGAAGCATTTGGCCCCGCCTTAAGAACAGGAGGTTAAGCTCTTGTCATTGCGGCATTATGCCCTGGCACGGAGAACTCCGTAGCTGCATGGGAAACAATCAACCCATACGAAGACAAAATACTACCACAAAAACAGGTTTTGCTTGCAGGGAAATTCAGGTCAAACTGCGTGATATCAACTGCATGCCAGCATAAACCCAGTTAAAGAAGGGGCGGCTACTGGCCACCCCTTCCCCGTGGTTACTGTTGTCGCACGAGACTGAACGCTTTAACAGCAATCAGTATTCATACTTTTAATGCACCGCGCCGGCATAAAGAGAGAAAGAGCATCCTAGTATCCCTACTAAATCCCCTGCCCAACTATGGCTTACACGGATGCACAATTTGATATTAGGGTTTAAGGCGGCATTTGAAAAGTATATGAGATTTTTTACACAAATATACAGGTCATAAAACTAGCTCTCACCTGTACTTTTATCGACTACTAGCCCTCCAGAATTTTAACAGCACCTTTGGGTAATAACCGACAAAAGCCCTGGCTGGCATAAAAAAATTTTTGTTTTACCAGCGGGAAACTAGAGACCAGCTTCGGCTATTTTTTCCCTTAAAAAGGTAAGCGTGGGGTGGGCTAGCAGATCGGTGAATTCAAGGTCAAGGCCACGATCAGCTAAATCGTCGAGCAGGGCAAAGGCTCCCATAGAATCAAGCCCCAGCTTAAAAAGATCTGTGTCCGGTTCTAAAAAGGCACGCTCCAAAGAGTCAGACTCACGAATGTAAACCTTCAAAATAGATCGTAG
Source organism: Rothia sp. (in: high G+C Gram-positive bacteria) (assembly GCA_030524105.1). Lineage (GTDB taxonomy): Bacteria > Actinomycetota > Actinomycetes > Actinomycetales > Micrococcaceae > Rothia. The sequence goes on along the minus strand of JAUNHE010000003.1, from coordinate 275,186 downwards.
CTCCGCTTTATCCAACATAACACTTATTTCCTTCCACTTATATACAACTGGCCTCTAGGAGGCTTATGCACAGAGCCTTAACCTAATCGGTGCATCCGGCACCTGCTTAAGCTAACCCCTCAGTAAAACTTTTTAAATAAACCTTTAGCTACTTGTTCCGCCCAGTTCTTTCAGGAGGGCTAGTCGAATATCTTGACGAGATACTTTACCCACTTTTGTAACCGGAAATCGATCCATTATTTCTACTCGCTCGGGGATTTTAAAGGCAGCTAATCCTGCAGCAGAAAAGTAATCATAAAAATAAGAGCGCGGATTCTGCCCAAAATCAGCACCTGGACCGGGCAGCACCACCAGACAGACCCGCTCACCAACCTGTGGATCCGGCAGTCCCACAACTACAGCATCAAAAACATCCCGGTGGGCCAGGGCAAGATCCTCAATCTCATCAACAGCAATCTTCTCGCCATTTCGGTTAATCTGATCCTTAGCCCGGCCAGTCACTTCAATATTTCGGGCAGGGTCCAGGCGAACAATATCGCCAGAACGATAAAAACCTTCCGGAGTAAAGCTCGTCAAATTTTCCTGCGGTTGACCGTAGTAGCCCCGAATTGTATAGGGGCCCCGAGTCAATAAATGGCCCGACTGCCCCGGCTCTACAGGCTGACCGGCATCATCAAGCACCAAAATCTCATCTAAACTGCTTATAGGCCGGCCCTGTGTCTGAAAACGTACCGCATCAGGATCATCAGAGCGTGTGTAATTTACCAGGCCCTCTGCCATGCCAAATACCTGCTGGAGCTTGCAGCCTAAGACGGGCTCAATTTTTTTGGCAACCGATGTCAGCAACTTAGCTCCCCCAACCTGAAGCAGCTCCAAGGAGTCCAGCTGCGGCCGGCGCCGCTGAGCCGACTCTAACCAGGCTTGGGCCAAGGGCGGAACTAAGGCCACCACCTTTACCTTTTCCCGAGCAATGAGCCGGAAAGAAGTCTGTGGGCTGGGATCCTGCGCAAAAACCAGGGGAGCCCCCACATGGATTGCCCCCAAAATACCGGCTGAACTCATGGTGAAATTATGGGCCGCTGGTAGGACCACCAGAGTGGTACTTTCTTTAGTTAATCCACAGATCTGGGCTGATGCACGTACCGAGTACAGATAGTCGGCGTGGGTGCGCGGAATCAGTTTTGCCAGTCCTGTCGTCCCCCCAGAAAGCTGCAAAAATGCGATCTGCTCACTCTTACGTTCCTTAACCGTATTGAAGATAGGGCTCAGCTCTGCTGGCTGCCCTAAAGTAGGCTGCCCCGCTGAAGGCCCTCCCTGTGCCACGTCGATACCTAAGGGGGGCTCTAGTTGACGCTGCTCTAAGAGCTCCACCAGTTTTTGATGGACCTGGCCAAGATCAGCTCCGATTGTTTGGGAAGAAAAAACATGGGCGGCGGCATCACTAACTTGGGCAAAATGCGCCAATTCCTCCTGCCGGTGTGCCGGCAGGCAAAAAACCGGTAAGGCTCCGGCCCAAAAAATACCCAGCAGATACTGCAAGTAATCGGCAGTATTGGCTAGCTGCAGGAGCACCCTATCCCCCGGTTTTACCCCCTCCTGGCCTAAACGCTCTGCTGCTGCCCACCCGGCTTCTTCCAGCTCCCGGTAGCTCCATCGAACCTGAACAGGCTCCGGCCCAGCGCTACCGTGATAGCTAGCTACCAGGGCTAGATCTTGGGGCCGGCGCCGACAAGCCTCAAGTAAAAATTCCGGGATAGTTTGATCAAGCCATAACCCTTCCTGCCGATAACGCTGAGCAAATTCTTCCGGAATCAATGCCGTCTTAGCCAGTTCAGACCGAGAAACCATTAAGCTAGTTCACCTTACCTCATCTATTCTGTTCTAGATTACAAAGCCTGGCCAAGGCAGGCACAATAGTACCCCGCCAGCAGGCGTAATCATGCCCGCCGTTAAAGACCCGGTAGTTAAGGCTAGCCGGGCTCTGTTTTAGCTCCTGAACCAGCTGCCAATGCAGGGGTTCTAAGAGTCTTTCCTGTAGGCCAACCTCAATTTCAAATCCTAAATGCCCCAGACGCCAAAGCTGACCGGACCGCTTTAAAAAGTCCAGCCGTTCTCTCAGGCCCGGATAGCAAAGCCAGGCCGACTGAGAGATGACGGCCCCGCAGGCCTCCGGTCTCTCTAAAGCAAACAATAAACTCAGGGAAGCTCCCAAAGATTGACCGCAGAGAATAACCTTCTCTGAACAAGAAGCCAGCCCCCGTTTTCTAAGCCAGGGCAGTAAGTCATCAGCTAGATAGGCAGAAAAAAGGCCGGTACCGGCCAGCTGCTGAAGCTGGCGTCTTAAGGTAATGGAATCCAGCAAAACAAGGTGCAAGGCATTAATTTTAGAAGCTAAAAAAGCAGCCCTGAGCATAGCCGGCAAACCCATGAACTCCCAGAGCTCACCGTCAAAAACCAGCAGAGTGGGATCCTCAGCTGCCGGTGTGCCCACCTCAATAAGGGAAAGCAGCTGCTGCCCGGGCCCAAGCTGCCAGCCTGGGGCAGACTCTAACCTAGGCTGCCCACCCTGGGGCAGATAGTCTTGTGCAGGAGCCTGTTCCAGTTCAACAACACTGAGCATATTTCCTAGCCCGTTGAGACACTGCCTGGGATTAAAGTCATCGGCATAACCCAGGCTTAAAGCGGTTTGAAGCTGGTCCCTATCGTTGGCTTCCTGCCAGGGGTGCTGCTGGCCCGGATAGGTGGGAATAAAACAGTAGGAGGCCCGCCAGTCCTTTTTCATCTGGTAGCTGATACTACGAAAATGGGTTTGTTCAATAGGCTGCATCAGCGCATCATAAAGATTTTTTTCATCCGTAATCCGATTAATAAAAAGGAGGACGTCTTCTGCCTCTTGATCGTAATGCAAGAAGGTGGCAATCTGCTGGTCCGGCTCTTCTGGGCAGTCCTCAAGAACAGGTGTGCCGGCGGCAAGAAGCCGAAAAAGCTCAAGCTGAGCTTGGTCATGGCAAATACTACCGCTATGCAGCCGCTGTTCTAGAGCCGTAATAAAAGGAGATTCCACTCGAGAAGCTGCCCCTAAGAACCCGGCCCCCGCCGCTAGGTGGTTGACCCCCGGTGCTTCCACAGCCGCACCCCCTGACATAGCCCGCCCGCTACCTTACATAGGCTGCCCAGATTTACATATTAGCAAAGGCTAGCCTAAGCTCAACAGGGGTCTGTTAGCAGCAAAACATTAAAGCTAGCTAACCTTAGGCTCCGGCCCACTCGCAGACCCTTAAAACGCCGCTGGCCCCCTCCTCACAGCGAGGAGAGGGCCAGCAGCTAGCTAACTTAGTCTAGTCCTTAAAGGCCGATTACTTGGCCTTCTCAAGGATCTCTACCAGACGCCACCGCTTAGTTGCAGACATGGGACGGGTCTCCGCCAGCAGAACAAGATCGCCAATACCGGCTGCATTCTGCTCATCATGAGCTTTAATTTTTGAACTACGACGCATGACCTTGCCGTAAAGATCGTGCTTAACACGGTCCTCAATCTCAACAACAATGGTTTTTTCCATCTTGTCTGAGACAACATAGCCACGGCGGGTCTTACGGTAGCCACGCTCTTCTGTTTTTACTTCACTCACTTGGCTTCACCTTCGGTTGCGGGACGAATACCGAGCTCACGTTCGCGTAATACGGTATAAATACGTGCAATATCGCGCTTTACAGAACGAACACGACCTGAATTTTCAAGCTGTCCGGTGGCTGCCTGGAAACGGAGGTTGAACAGTTCCTCCTTAGATTTACGCAGCTCTGCTGCCAGAGCCTCATCAGAAAGCTCAACGAGCTTATCAATGCTCAGATCTTTTGATCCAACTGCCATTTCGCTTACTCACCACCTTCACGGCGCACAATACGTGCTTTCATCGGGAGCTTGTGGATTGCCAGGCGCATAGCCTCGCGAGCCACTTCTTCGGAGACACCGGAGAGTTCAAACATGACTCGACCGGGCTTTACGTTGGCGACCCACCATTCCGGTGAACCTTTACCGGAACCCATACGGGTTTCAGCAGGCTTCTTGGTTAAGGGACGGTCCGGATAGATATTGATCCATACCTTACCGCCACGCTTAATGTGACGGGTCATGGCAATACGAGCGGCCTCAATCTGCCGGTTGGTTACGTATGCCGGAGTCAGAGCCTGAATACCCCACTCACCAAAGCTAACTTCGGTACCGCCCTTGGCCATACCGCGACGCTTTGGGTGGTGCTGCTTACGATACTTTACTCGACGGGGAATAAGCATTTATGCCTCACCGTTTTCTGCACTCTTGGCTTCAGCCTGCGCCGAAGCATTCTCATTACGGCGCTCACGACGGGGAGCACGGTTAGCACGACGACGCTCGCCATCGCGGCTACCCCGGCCAGCACCGCGGCGGTTACCGGCCGAAGCCTGCTGAGCCGCAAGCTCCTTGTCGGTCAAATCGCCTTTGTAGATCCAAACCTTAACACCGATACGGCCAAAGGTTGTTTTTGCTTCAAAGAAGCCGTAATCAATGTTTGCCCGCAGGGTATGTAGGGGCACACGGCCCTCACGGTAAAACTCTGAGCGTGACATTTCAGCCCCACCCAAACGGCCCGAGCACTGGATACGAATACCCTTAGCCCCTGCCCGCTGAGCAGACTGGATAGCCTTCTTCATAGCGCGGCGGAAGGCAACACGGGATGCCAGCTGCTCTGCAATGCCTTGGGCAACCAGCTGAGCTGAAAGATCCGGCTGAGCAACTTCAAGAATATTGAGCTGAATCTGCTTACCGGTGAGTTTTTCAAGCTCGCCACGGATACGGTCTGCTTCTGCGCCACGGCGGCCAATGACAATACCTGGACGAGCCGTGTGGATATCCACACGCACACGGTCACGGGTACGTTCAATCTCTACTTTGGCGATACCTGCGCGCTCCATACCCTGCGAAAGGAGCTCACGAATCTTCACATCCTCACGAACAAAGTCGCTGTAGCGTTCGCCTTCCTTGCTGGAATCTGCGAACCACTTCGATACGTGCTCGGTAGTAATGCCAAGTCGGAAACCGTTGGGATTAATTTTCTGACCCATTTATCGGCTGTCCTCCTTCTGAGGGGTTGCTACAACCACGGTAATGTGGCTGGTGCGCTTGTTAATACGGTAGGCGCGGCCCTGCGCACGCGGCTGAAAACGCTTCATCGTGGGACCTTCGTCTACAAATGCCTGGCTGATATAAAGCTCTTCTTCACGGAAGGCAAGGCCTTCCGTACTAGCCTTCTGGCGAGCATTTGCAACAGCCGATGCAACAATCTTATAAACCGGTTCTGAAGCACCCTGCTGGGCAAACTTCAAAATTGCCAGAGCCTCTTCCGCTTGCTTACCACGGATCAGGTTGACGACTCGGCGTGCCTTCATAGGCGTTACGCGAACATAGCGCGCTGATGCCTTAGCTTCCATTGCCTATTCTTTCTTTCGTCTTATGTCCAAAAGATAAACGTTCTTAGAATCGTAAAACCGATTCCTAGCGACGTTTACCCTTTCGGTCGTCCTTTACGTGGCCACGGAAAGTGCGGGTTGGTGCAAACTCTCCAAGTTTGTGCCCCACCATTGACTCGGTGATGAACACAGGTACATGCTTGCGCCCGTCGTGGACAGCGATGGTGTGTCCGAGCATGTCGGGGATAATCATCGAGCGGCGGGACCAAGTCTTAATAACGTTCTTGGTGCCCTTCTCGTTCTGAGCGGCAACCTTTAGGTAAAGGTGCTGATCAACGAAAGGGCCCTTCTTCAAACTACGAGGCATGTTTCAGGCTCCTTAGCGCTTCTTGCCAGTACGACGGCGACGAACAATAAGCTTGTCGCTTTCTTTTTTAGGACGACGGGTACGGCCTTCGGGCTTACCCTTGGGGTTAACCGGATGACGACCACCGGAGGTCTTACCCTCACCACCACCGTGGGGGTGGTCAACCGGGTTCATGACAACACCACGCACTGTAGGACGGATACCGCGCCAGCGATTACGGCCGGCCTTACCCCAGTTGATGTTAGCCTGTTCGGCATTGCCCACCGAGCCAACAGTTGCCCGGCAGCGGACGTCTACGTTACGGATTTCACCAGAGGGCAGGCGCAGCTGGGCGTACTTACCTTCTTTGGCCACCAGCTGCACTGAGGCACCGGCAGAACGGCCCATCTTAGCTCCGCCACCGGGGCGCAGCTCTACAGCGTGAACAACGGTACCAACGGGGATGTTGCGCAGGGGCAGGTTATTACCGGGTTTAATATCGGCAGACGGACCTGACTCAACAATGTCGCCCTGGTTAAGCTTGTTAGGTGCAATAATGTAGCGCTTACTGCCGTCAAAGTAGTGCAGCAAGGCAATACGGGCGGTACGGTTTGGATCGTACTCAATGTGTGCAACGCGGGCATTAACACCGTCTTTGTCGTGCCGACGGAAGTCGATCAGACGGTACTGCCGCTTGTGGCCGCCACCCTTGTGGCGAGTGGTGATTCGGCCGGAGTTATTGCGGCCGCCCTTTTTAGGAAGCGGACGAACCAGGGATTTTTCCGGGGTTGAGCGAGTGATTTCAGAGAAATCAGAAACGCTCGAACCGCGGCGCCCCGGGGTCGTCGGCTTGTGTTTACGAATACCCATTTAGTATTTCTTTCCTTCGTTAAAGTGGTCTCCGCAGACCTAAACCTGCGGACCGCCGAAGAGGTCGATGCTGCCTTCTTTTAAGGTCACAATGGCACGCTTGGTGTCCTTGCGAGAACCCCAGCCGTAGCGGGTGCGCTGACGCTTACCCTTACGGTTAGAGGTATTGACGGAAGCAACTTTGACATCAAAAATCTTTTCGATGGCCTGCTTAATTTCTAGCTTATTGGAACGCGGGTCAACCAAGAAGGTGTACTTACCTTCATCCAGTTGGCCGTAGCTTTTTTCCGACACAACGGGAGCTATGATCACGTCGTGAGGGGTTTTATTGATAGAGACACTCATTAGTTTGTGGCCTCCTTCTTAGCCTTTGCTGCAACTGCAACAAACAGATCGTAGGCATCTTTGGTGAAGACTACGTCATCAGAGATGAGCACATCGTAGGTGTTGAGCTGATCAGCATAGAGAACGTGCACGTTCTGCAAGTTACGGGCCGAAAGGGCTACGGTGTCTTCCTTACGGTCGATCACAACCAGGATGCGCTTGCCTTCAGTCAGGCTAGCCAGTGCGGCTTTAATCTCCCGAGTGGAGGGCTTAGGCCCTTCTACCAGGTTTTCAACAACATGAATGCGGTTGTGACGGGCACGGTCAGAAAGAGCACCCCGCAGTGCAGCTGCAATCATCTTTTTAGGTGTGCGCTGTGAATAGTCCCGCGGCGTGGGTCCATGAACAACACCACCACCTGTCATATGAGGGGCACGGATGGAGCCCTGCCGGGCACGTCCGGTTCCCTTCTGCTTAAAGGGCTTGCGTCCTGCACCGGAGACTTCACCACGATTTTTTGTTTTGTGAGTCCCCTGACGCGCTGCGGCAAGCTGGGCTACAACAACCTGGTGCAGCAGCGGAATTGATGCCTGGGCATCAAAGAGGTCTGCAGGCAGGTCTACCTTGACAGTTTTGACAGCCATTGTGTCTAGGCTCCCTTCACAGCGGTGCGAACCAGAACAACGCCACCCTTAGGGCCAGGAATAGCGCCCTTGATCAGCAGTACATTGTTTTCGGTATCTACACCCTGGATAGTCAGGTTCAAGGTGGTGTGGCGGGCTGCACCCATACGGCCAGCCATGCGCATACCCTTGAACACGCGTGCGGGGTAGGATGCGCCACCAATGGAACCGGGCTTACGATGATTTTTGTGCTGGCCGTGTGAGGCACCAACACCCTTGAAGCCGTGACGCTTCATCACACCGGCAAAACCTTTACCTTTGGTCTTGCCGACAACATCAACCTTCTGGCCTTCTTCAAAGAGTTCCACAGACAGTTCCTGTCCCAGTGAGTATTGAGAAGCATCAGAAGTACGAATTTCAACAAGGTGGCGGCGTGGAGTAACTCCGGCCTTTTCAAAGTGACCAGCCAGTGGCTTAGTCACCTTGCGAGAAGCAATAGAGCCAAACCCAATCTGAATAGCCTCGTAACCATCAGTCTCATTGCTACGCAGCTGGGTGACAACGTTTGAATCGGCCTTGACAACGGTAACCGGAACGAACTTACCGTTCTCATCCCAGACCTGAGTCATACCGAGCTTAGTGCCCAGCAGGCCCTTAACTTGGCGCTCGAATTTGTTAGTCATGTTTAGATGCGATCCTCTACAGCTTGATTTCGATGTTTACGTCTGCCGGAAGGTCAAGACGCATGAGGGCATCAACAGCCTTGGGGGTCGGATCAACAACGTCGATCAGACGCTTGTGCGTGCGCATTTCAAAATGCTCGCGGCTGTCCTTGTACTTGTGAGGCGAACGAATAACGCAGTATACGTTCTTTTCGGTTGGCAGCGGCACCGGGCCTACTACCGTTGCGCCTGCACGCGTAACTGTCTCAACAATTTTCCGTGCTGAAGAATCAATGACCTCGTGGTCGTATGACTTCAGACGGATGCGGATTTTCTGTCCCGCCATCTGTCGGACTCTCTTTCTTGTCTACTTCCCTGTAACGGAGCTAGGCTCCTTGTATCTGGCGCTTGAGGCAAAATAGAAACCTGCTAGCCGGGCTAGTGTTTCGCATATTTGGCGCCGCCTGCAGCAGACTGAATCCGAAAGCAATTTTCGGGTTCCTCACCCCACTCAGGCACCGACCCCCGAACTCGGGCGTGTCGCATAAATTTTGCGCGCGCACAACCGAGGTCCATCTGGAACCGGGTCATATTTGGGCTCATCAAACCTCAAGATTTTCAAAGATTCTTGCATCAGCAGAAGATGATAAGCACTTGAACAACGTCTTCTATATTTACATACCTGCCCAGGCGATGCAACTTTCTACTTAAAAAGTGCTAAGTTTCACAATTGCACCGCCCCCTTTAGTTACCTATAACGGGCAAAACCCTTCACACTGCCCATTCGAGCAGCCGACACTTGGCCGCCACCCGCTGCCTGTGCGGTAACTATAAGCAGGAGTTCATAGTTGACGTTAGCAAAAGGATAGTTAACAAAATAGCGCAGGTTAATAGCAGCACTTTCTCCAGCGGCCAAGTCCCGCTGATAAACCCAACTGTAGGTACCTGCCCCCAGGGTATCCTTACCCGTTTCCTTGATATTAAAATCCACATCGGTCGTATTAATCCGGGTACCATTAGCACCTCCAGCAGAGGGAATATCAAAGCCAAGATCAAGCATCTGCACAAGGATCGTTCCCTGCACGGCAGATAGGGGCTGGGCAGAAGTATTGCGCACAGTAAACTTTGCAGGCAGGGCCCCCCAGCCTAATTCTTTATTACCCCGGTCACCCGCATAAATAGGTTGAATAAATCTGGGGGTATAGGTTTGCCAGTCCATAGCGGGGTCAGCAATATTAAGGGCCAAACGGGCCTCGGTAGAAGTGCGGTTAGCCTGCAGGAACTTGGTGAGCAGCCGTCTTTTTGCGGAAACTACTGGTTTATTCACGATGCTTTCCTAACCAAATCGTCCGATTGAAAGAAGTCGATCCATATTGCGCTCTGCTAATGCAGTGATGGTAACAAAGGGATTAACACCAATTTTTCCTGGAATCAGTGATCCATCCATAACAAAGAGTCCCGGGACACCCTTGACCTCACCATTAAGATCCGTTGCCTCCCCAAGAACCATGCCGCCTAAAGGGTGGTAGGTAAAATAATCAGAGAAAATTTTCTGGTCAGCAAAAAGGTCCGATCGGTAGCTGCTGCCAGCATTGCTGGCATTAATCCTGTCAAAAAAATTTTTAACTGCCGCTACCGAAGGGGCTGAATCCTGCTGAGTCCAGCTCAGTTTTACTGCTTTTGCCTGCTCATCCCAGCTAAATTCACCCAGCCTGTCATTATTGCTGATAGCCAAATAAAGACTGGTCCGCAGCTCTATACCAATAGGGAAAGGAGCCAACTCTGCAAAGACAGAAGCTGGCGAATCATCCCAGTTACTAATACCCATGGCCGGAATACCAGACTGATATGTACCGGTGTTTTCTTTGGCATAGCGAGCCAGCATAATATTTCCATTAGGCCCCCATTTTTTGCCGGTTTCTGGGGGCAAACCATCAATAGATCCGCTCTGGCGTGCTTTAAGAAGTAACTTTGAGGTTCCCGTAGAACCGGCAGCTAAGATAACCCGGTCATAAATCTTCTCTTCTGTTTTAAGAACCTTGCCAGTAAAGTCAATTGTTTTAAGCTTGAGTTTAAAGGTGCCATTTTTTTGGCGAAAGATCTGCTCAACCTCGGTCAAGGCCTTAAGCCTGACCTTTCCCGTGGCTCTAGCCTGAGCCAGAATAGTTTTTGGCAGAGAGCGCTTGCCGTAATCATTACCAAAAATAACCTGCCCGGCTAGCCCAGACCTAGGCTCGCGCTTAAAACTTTCTAGCCGCATATAGTCCCAGTCGTAGACGTTGGGAATAAACCTACTTTTTATACCGGCTTTTGCGGCCTGGGCCGCTCCCACTCGCGTAAATTCATAGAACTTGGAACTTCCAACAAAATCTTTAGGTGGATCAGAAACCTTAAGTTCTTGTAGGGCCCGGGGGAAGTAGGTCCGATACATTTGATCCGCGTCTACCCTAGGTAGCACCTTCTTAAAAAAGGACTGCGAGGGGGTAACAGCCATACCACCATTGACCAGCGAACCTCCGCCAACTCCCCTGCCTACGTAAACCTTCATAAAACCAAAGTTTTCTACGTCCAGAACCCCGGCAGCGGGTTTTATTTTTCTATTAATAATTTCTATTCCAAAGATCTTACTAAAGGGCATGTCTGTCTTGGTTTTAAACCACATAGACCGTTCAGAGGGAGCAGCCATTCTGGTAAAAACCAAACCGTCCTGGGCTGGCATGCTCTCCCAGTCAGCCCCCATTTCGATAAGATCCAAAGTTTTTCCGGCCTTGGCCAGCCGTAGGGCTGCCACCGCTCCACCATAGCCAGATCCAATAACCGCTATGCGAAGCCCCTGAGCCTGAACTGCCGCTGACGAGTGGGCTAGCAGGCCGGCAGCAGATACGCCGGTTACAGTAGCGCCAATAACCTTGCGCCTGGTAATTTGTGTGCTCATTTTTATTTTCCTTGTTGTCAACTAGGTTCACTGATCTATCGTCCGAGGCCTAGCTCCTTACCTTCACCCCGGACCTGACAAGATGCGAACAAGTCTTATTAAACAGGATATATATACATTTGACTAGGGGGAACGTAAGAGTTTCCTGGCAAAAAATTCTGGCAATTACTGCCTCAAGATGACGGCACAGACCGGTACATTAAAAATAAATGTGGTGAAAATCATATATAACAGGTTGGCAAGTTGCTTTAGAAGGACAGCAGCACAAAATGCCTACAACATCAGACAGCGTGCTCATAGCCGGCATTTAAGCAGCGAGCAACTGCACTAAATTAATGTTTGCTGCATTGTCCCCCGGGATATAAGCTATCCAGCTGACCCAGCTGGTCCAGATGTGAAAGGTCCATCATGCCCTCCTCTTCACCCAAGTCAACGCGGGATATCGAGAACTTTACCCTCAATGTAGTACTCTACATCAGCTCCCTGCTGCTCATGACCAGCGCTGCCCTCTTTGCCAATACTCTGGCTCCAGCCCCGGTCAAAATAGGCTTGCTCCTACTGGCAACAGCTCTCTTCTACCTGGCCGGCTTATGGACCTACTACAAGCTAGCTAAACTGCGCCTTGCCTCCTACTTCTTCTGCGCAACAGCAATCGCCTTACTACCCATTAACGGTTTTGTCGCCTATAACCTGGCCTGGCACAATGGACCGGCCCTCTGGCTCTGCACCTCGCTGCTGGGCACCCTCCTTCTTGCTTTCACCTGCCTGATCATGCCCGCCAGAATATTGGGCTACCTCTTTATTTCTTTCTTAGTCTCAGACGTCCTATCGTCATCCAAACTGCTGCAACTCTCTATCCTCTATTACTTTCTAGGCCTCATCGCTCTGGCTAGCATACTCAAGATCTTCAGCCGCCTGTCCAAGGGAAAGCTAAGCCGCCCACTAGAACTAGGGTTAAGAGATACCTCCCTCATCTTTATTCCGGTAACCATGCTGGCTGTCCTCATCCTCCATAGCAACTTTTCAGCCTGGGAAATTTCCCTCCTCTTTTTCTTAGCCAGCTGCTCCACCCTGCTCTTTTTAGAAAGGCCGGTCCGGCTCAGTCCTTACCTACAGCTGCGGCTCTACCCCCTCATCGCGCTCATCAGCCTGGGGCAGGAGATAAAACTCCCCATCCAGCAGGACTACCTGATCCTGGTCTGTCTTACTCTGGCTCTGCTAGCCCACCTACCCCTTATCCTCAGCCTGCCGCAGCTCAAGCTGCCCTGGAGTCGAGAGCTTGATGCCTACTTCACCTGGTGTCTGGCTGCCGTTTTTGCTGGAGCAGCCTGCCTGCTACAAGATGAGGCGCAGACGCTGCCCGCCTACAGCAGTCTTCCCTACCTGCCGCTGTGGCTGCTGCCCCTGCTTACCTTGGCCAGCCTCCTGCTCCTGATGAAAAAACTAGCCATAACCTATCTTTACCTGGGTGTTTATAGTTTTCTCCTGCTGAGTCTCGTCATTATTCATCTCCACTCTGCACCGGTCTTATTCCTAGGCGCCGGCATACTGTTTTACCTGTCTCGCCGGCAAGCAAGCGCTGCCTCCAAAGCCCACCAGATGGGGGCAATTCTATTCAGCCTACTCGCCTCCTATTTTGTAGCTTTGAAAAGCTGGAGCTATCTGGCTCAGACCTACCTGCATGTGGTCCTGGTCTTAATCTTTACAATCTACTGCCTTATTGCTGCCCTCCGCCTAGCCTTAGGCCAGCAGCCGTCCCAGCAAAGACTGGAGCACTATATCGTCCAGATCCGCTGCTATACCGTCAGCTCACTTTTTGCGGTGCTGATTGTACTCTGCACCGAGTTTAACCGAGCTTCCCTGCCCTACCTGCAGGAGATCAACAAGGGGCCCACAGGTTTCTGGCTCTACAGCATGCTCTTGATCAGTAGCAGCACTACCCTACTTCTGCTCCTGCAAATCAATATAGACCGAAAATACCAAGACGACAGCGCTGTAAGCAACCTGGATATAGGCATCTACCTAAGCTGGCTGGCCGCAGTCACGCTCATCTTTAGTCATTCTTTTGTAGGCCAATCAAGCTTTTCCCTCTACGCAGCTATCCTGCTGCCCAACATAGTAGGCTTATTCATCTTTCGGGCTATTTCCTTGAGGCTGCACAGCGCCCTGCTGCGGGGCTATCTGCTGCTGGTCACAAGCAAGATAGTCTTTTCTTCCGAGCTAAACAGCACCAGCTACGCCCTGCTTATCCTTTTTCTGCTCTTCTTGTCTTTAGTCTCCTGGGCCTGCTATAGCCTGGACAAGCTAGGACAGGCAGCAGGAGCAGAACTAGTCATCGGCCTCAGCTGCCTGCTGCTGGCCAGCTCCCTCACCTTCTTGTACCTGGTGGATAAATCCAACAGCACAGAAGAGCCCACTATCGGGCATGTTATGATTTTGCTTTCCTGGGGCATGAGTCTGCTCTGGTGGTGGCATAATCGTAAATCCACCCAGATCATACTGGCTCTCGTGACTTTTTTTACTGTCCTACAATTTAGCCTCTTTGATCTTAGCTGGCTCTTACAGGAGCTTAACTATGATAGCTGGGACGTCCTGTATAGGTCTGCTTATCTGATCTACCTCTTAACTGTCCTGGTTCTGAAAGCAGTGGCAGCAGCTAGAAGCTCTAGCAGCCAAAAACACAAGAGCGACCCCTGGGGCCCTTGGGGAAGATTTAATTCCCCCTGGCTGATCATCATCTCGCTGGTCTTGCTGACCCTGCTTCATCAGCCCCTCACCTATTCTAAGGTGGGCTTTGACACGCTTCTGTCTACCATGCTGCTGACACTGCTGTGGACTGCCCAGGTGGCGCCACCTTACCGCCCCTTTGCGGCAGTAACCGGTGCCTCGCTAGTTCTTGGCCAGGCTATGGACCCCCTCAATAGCTTTAACCTGGCCCTTGCTAGTGCGCAGCTGCTCATTCTGGGGCTGCTAATTTTTGTAGGCTACCAAACCAGCAAAAAACAGCAGTCTCCTCCTCAAGCTAGACAAAGAAAACTCTGGCTTGCTCTCTACGCACAGGGACTGCTTTTCCCCTCCTTCCTTACCTACTCCTATATCCCTGCCCTCAGCTCCATAACCATTACCCTGATGCTGCTGACCTCTGCTACAAGCACGGTTCTAGCAGCCTTCCACAAGAGCAAAAAATTGATCATTAGCAGTGCTCTACTGATCACTCTGGAACTGGTCTGCTTTACCTCTTACCTTAACTTCCTGACCATGTTCCTCTTAGGCCTGCTCTTACTGGGCTTGGTCATCTGGCGGCTACTGGTCCGGGGTGAGCCTGCCCAAGCGGAAGTTCAAGATACAAGCCAAGCTAAAAAAGCAGAAGTTGGGGCAGAAGTAGCCGAAGATCAGCCGCAGACAGTCAAGCCAGTCCCCCACTACGGCAGCTATCAGGGATACCGGCCCCGTATAGACCTGGATCAGGAAAGCGGCAGGAAAGAATAAGGCCGCTGCCCAGAGCTGCCTGACATAAAAGTTATCCCCGGCACCCTAGGGTGCCGGGGATAACTTTTATAAGAGTAAGCCTTAGGGCTTAGCTCAGGGGCGCTTACTTAATGATCTTGGTAACGCGACCTGAACCAACGGTACGGCCACCTTCACGGATAGCAAAGCCCAGGCCTTCTTCCATAGCGATAGGCTGGATGAGCTCAACGGTCATCTCAGTGTTGTCGCCAGGCATAACCATTTCGGTACCCTCAGGAAGGGTGATAACACCGGTTACGTCAGTAGTACGGAAGTAGAACTGAGGACGGTAGTTGGAGTAGAAGGGGTTGTGACGGCCACCCTCGTCCTTGGAGAGGATGTAGACATTGGCCTCAAAATCGGTGTGAGGAGTGATGGAGCCGGGAGCAACAACAACCTGGCCACGCTCAACATCATCACGCTTCAGACCGCGCAGCAAGAGACCGCAGTTCTCGCCTGCCCAGGCCTCATCCAGCTGCTTGTGGAACATCTCAATACCGGTTACGGTGGTCTTCTGGATCTCACGGATACCAACGATTTCAACCTCAGAGTTGATCTTCAAGGTACCGCGCTCTGCACGACCGGTCACCACGGTACCGCGGCCGGTAATGGTGAATACGTCCTCAATAGGCATGAGGAAGGGCTTGTCGGTCTCGCGAACAGGATCCGGAATGTAGGTGTCAACGGCGTCCATGAGCTCTTCGATCTTAGCAACCCACTCAGGGTCACCTTCAAGAGCCTTAAGAGCAGAAACCCGGATCACGGGGGCGTCATCACCATCAAATTCCTGGGAGGAAAGCAGGTCACGAACTTCCATTTCGACGAGGTCAAGAAGTTCTTCGTCCTCAACCATGTCGGACTTGTTCAGGGCAACCAGCAGGGTGGGAACGCCAACCTGGCGAGCAAGCAGCACGTGCTCACGGGTCTGGGCCATGGGGCCGTCGGTTGCTGCAACCACCAGGATTGCGCCGTCCATCTGGGCAGCACCGGTGATCATGTTCTTAACGTAGTCAGCGTGGCCGGGAGCGTCCACGTGAGCATAGTGACGCTTTTCGGTCTGGTACTCAATGTGAGCAATGTTGATGGTAATACCGCGCTGGCGTTCTTCCGGTGCCGAGTCGATCATACCGAAATCGCGCTGCTCGTTAATATCCGGGTACTTGTCTGCAAGAACCTTGGAGATTGCCGCGGTAAGAGTGGTCTTACCGTGGTCAACGTGACCAATGGTTCCAACGTTTACGTGAGGCTTGGAGCGCTCGAACTTAGCCTTAGCCAAGGGTGTTCCTCCTATGAGAAGATTTTGAAAACATGCACTCGGGATTCTCGCCGGCGCAATCCGTTAGATTATGAAAACGGTCTAGCGTCTACATTAGCCGATTAGGCCGGCCAGACGAAACCAAAGCATGATTTCACTGCTTTATTTTTTATTGAATGAGGTGCCACTCACACAAGTATGAGTAACGGTTAGTTAATGCTTACTCGCCGCGGTTTTTCTGAACGATCTCGTCAGCAACAGCCTTGGGAACTTCAGCGTAGCTATCGAAGGTCATGGAGTAGACGGCCCGACCCTGGGTCTTAGAGCGTAGGTCTCCAATGTAACCAAACATTTCTGACAGCGGAACCAGGGCATTGACCAATTTGACGCCGGCAGCGTCTTCCATGGACTGGATATGGCCACGCCGGGAGTTGATGTCACCAATCACATCACCCATGTATTCCTCAGGGGTCCGGACCTCAACAGCCATAACCGGTTCAAGCAGGATAGGATTAGCCCGCCGGGCGCCTTCCTTAAAGACCATAGAACCAGCAATCTTAAAGGCCATTTCTGAGGAGTCAACATCGTGGTAGGCGCCGTCGATGAGGGTTGCCTTAACACCAACCATGGGGTAGCCAGCAAGAATACCAACCTGCATGGCGTCCTGGATACCGGCATCCACCGAAGGGATGTATTCACGGGGAACACGGCCACCGGTGACCACATTGTCAAACTCGTAGAGTTCTTCTGCATCCAGCGGAATAGGCTCAAAGGAAACCTGCACCTTAGCAAACTGACCAGAACCACCGGTCTGCTTCTTGTGGGTGTAGTCTACCTTCTCTACCGCTTTCTTAATGGTTTCGCGGTAGGCAACCTGGGGTTTACCCACGTTGGCTTCCACTTTGAATTCACGTTTCATACGGTCAACAATGATGTCCAGGTGAAGCTCACCCATACCACCGATTTCTGTCTGACCGGTCTCCTCGTTAAGGGAAACGGTAAAGGTTGGGTCCTCAGCAGAAAGCCGCTGGATAGCGGTTGACATTTTCTCCTGGTCGCCCTTGGTCTTGGGCTCAATAGCCACAAAGATCACGGGAGCAGGGAAGGTCATGGACTCAAGCACAATAGGATTGCTAGCGTCGCAGAGGGTATCACCGGTTGTGGTGTCCTTGAGGCCAATAGCAGCATAGATGTGCCCGGCCTGAATCTCTTCTACCGGATTCTCCTTATTGGAGTGCATCTGGAAGAGCTTGCCAATGCGTTCTTTCTTTCCTTTAGTGGAGTTAAGAACCTGCTCGCCCTGGGAGGCCTTGCCGGAGTAGACACGAATGTAGGTAAGCTGACCGTAGAAGGGGTGGGCAGCAACCTTAAAGGCCAAAGCAGCAAAGGGCTCTGCTGAAGAAGGCTTGCGGCTTAGCTCTTTTTCTTCGTCTTTAGGATCGTGACCAATCATTGCCGGCACATCCAAGGGTGAAGGCAGATAGTCAATAACAGCATCCAGCATGGGCTGCACACCCCGGTTCTTAAAGGCAGAACCGCACAAAACCGGGTAAGCCTCATTGTTAACAGTGAGGTTACGGATACCGGTTTTAAGCTCTTCCAGGGTCAGCTCGCCCTCTTCCAGGTACTTCTCCATCAGTTCCTCGGAAGACTCAGCAACGGCTTCAACCAGTTCAGCCCGGTACTCTTCAGCACGAGCCTGCAGCTCTGCTGGAATATCCTGGGTCTCATAGGATGCACCCATGGTAACGTCGCCCTTGGCATCGCCCGGCCAGACATAAGCCTGCATGGTTAGTAGGTCAACCACACCAACAAAGTCGTTTTCTGCGCCGATGGGTAGCTGAAGCACCAGCGGCTTAGCGCCCAAACGCTTAACAATGGTGTCTACAGTAAAGTAAAAATCTGCACCCAGCTTATCCATCTTGTTAACAAAGCAGATGCGGGGTACTTCGTATTTGTCGGCCTGACGCCAGACGGTTTCTGACTGGGGCTCTACGCCTTCTTTGCCGTCAAAAACCGCTACTGCACCGTCCAGTACGCGCAGTGAGCGCTCAACTTCAACGGTAAAGTCAACGTGGCCGGGGGTGTCGATAATGTTGATCTGGTTGTCTTTCCAGAAACAGGTAGTAGCAGCGGAGGTAATAGTAATACCGCGTTCCTGCTCCTGAGCCATCCAGTCCATGGTTG
Source organism: Rothia sp. (in: high G+C Gram-positive bacteria) (assembly GCA_030524105.1). Classification (GTDB taxonomy): domain Bacteria; phylum Actinomycetota; class Actinomycetes; order Actinomycetales; family Micrococcaceae; genus Rothia. The sequence goes on along the minus strand of JAUNHE010000003.1, from coordinate 257,035 downwards.
ATGCACCGTCGTGAGTTTCACCGATCTTGTGGTTAATACCGGTGTAAAACAGAATACGTTCGGTGGTGGTGGTTTTACCGGCGTCAATATGCGCCATAATACCGATGTTGCGGACCTTTTTGAGGTCGGTAAGCACGTCTAGTGCCACTTGTTTCTCCCTTTGTGAGATACTCCGAAAGCCTGCCGAAGATGCTCACAGCATTTTCGACAGGCTCACTGGAGAATTACCAGCGGTAATGTGCAAAAGCCTTGTTGGATTCTGCCATCTTGTGAGTGTCTTCGCGACGCTTAACAGCGGCGCCAAGACCGTTGGAGGCATCTAAAATTTCGTTCATCAGCCGCTCGGTCATAGTCTTTTCCCGGCGAAGTTTGGCAAAGCCAACCAGCCAGCGAAGTGCCAGGGCAGTTGCCCGTCCGGACCGAACCTCTACCGGAACCTGGTAGGTTGCACCACCAACGCGGCGGGAGCGAACCTCCAAGGAAGGCTTAACGTTTTCCATAGCCTTCTTGAGCGTGGCCACCGGGTCTGCACCGGTCTTTTGCTCTACGCCTTCAAGGGCGCCGTAGACGATGCGTTCAGCAACCGACTTTTTGCCGTCCTTTAAAACCTTGTTGATGAGCTGAGTGACGAGCGCAGAGCCGTATACAGGATCATTAACGAGTGGACGCTTGGGAGCGGGACCTTTACGAGGCATTACTTCTTCTCCTTCTTAGCGCCGTAGCGGGAGCGGGCCTGGCCGCGTCCTTTAACACCCTGAGTATCCAGGGCACCACGAACAATCTTGTAACGAACACCGGGCAAGTCTTTTACACGACCGCCGCGCACCAGCACAATCGAGTGCTCCTGGAGGTTGTGACCCTCACCGGGAATGTAGGCAGTTACTTCGATACCCCCGTTGAGCTTGACACGAGCCACCTTACGTAGCGCCGAGTTAGGCTTCTTAGGAGTGGTGGTGTACACACGGGTGCAGACACCACGCTTCATGGGATTGCCCTTCAGTGCGGGCGCCTTGGTCTTAACGACCTTAGGAGTACGGCCCTTGCGGACCAACTGCTGAATTGTAGGCACATTATCTCCTGATCACGGGGCCGATCCTTACACGGCCCCTGCGTCTTTTTGCTCCCGGCAGTAAAGTACATAGGTAAAAAAGCACCTTGAATCAAGAAAACCATCTGGGCACACGTAAAAATGGCATTTAGGTGCCAGATCACACGATCAGCACCAAAGGACTGTATCCATACTGCCATTGATTCGAAGCCCACATTAGCCCTAGCATTCAGCGTTTCCATACGCCGATCTCAAAATACCTTCAGAACTTTGCATTCTGCAGCGGAGCTAAGTACTTCATCTAGAACTATATCGGGTTACTTGCCCTTAATCCAGCGGCTTAAGCAGATATTTTGCTACCCAGCAGCAAAATATTAGGAGATATCAATCACCCCCGGCCCTCTTGCCTGCCTTATCTTTGCCCCCAAGCCCGTCAGCCTAGCCCACCTAGGCAGAGTCTGGGCCAGCTCAACCTGCAGTAGAGCTTAAAAAGGCCGTAGTATTTCAAGGGGAAAGCTAAAGCTTACCGGGCACATTGTATATAAATCTAGATCCAGCGTGGAGGAGTGCATGAGCAGGATAGACCAGTCTTACCTGGTGGGGCTGATTGGTAGCGGTATCGGGGCATCCCTGACTCCCCCTATGCATGAAGAGGCGGGCGATTCCCTGGGGATTCGCTACCTCTACCGGCCCTTAGATATTGACTCGCTGGGCCCGCACCGGCGCAGACTAGCCGCCCAAGACTGCGGGCGGGTGCTGCAGCAGGGTTTAGACCTAGGCTATAACGCCTTTAACGTCACCCACCCCTGCAAAGAGCTGATCATGGACAAGCTGGACCATCTCTCGATCGCTGCCCAAGAAATAGGGGCGGTTAATACCGTTGTGCTCCGCGGAGGGCAAACCTACGGTTATAACACGGACTGGTCGGGCTTTTCCTGGGCTTTGACCCAGACCTTCTCCTCAGAAGTCAAGAACTTATCCCCCGTGCTCCAGCTAGGTAGCGGTGGGGCAGGTTCAGCGACTGCCTATGCCCTGCTTAAGCTGGGAGTTGAGCTTCTCTACCTCTACGATCTGGACGGCGCAAAGGCTGGCAGCCGAGCCAATAAACTGGGTCAACTCTTTCCGCAGCAGCAGGTTCTTGCCCTGGACCCACAGGACTTAGCTAAGGTAGCTGGGCAGGTCAAGGGCCTGGTCAATGCCAGCCCCTGCGGCATGCATCAGCACCCGGGAATCCCTTTTGATCTTAAGCTCCTCCAAGCGGGTAGCTGGGTGACAGATATTATCTACCTACCCGAGCAGACAGAACTTATTAACCAGGCCCGCCAGCTGGGCCTCTCCACCCTGACCGGCGGCTTAATGGCAGTAGGACAGGCTGCCCAGGCTTTTGAACTTATTACCGGCCAAAAACCAGATCTGGCAGCTATGCAGGAGCACTTTAAGCAGCTTCTTGAGGCCCAAAACGGGCAGTAAGCCGGCCGGTAGCACAAAGAGCGAAATCTACCCAGATAGTAATCCAAGACTAAAACAATTACATAAATAGAAAATATTAAAGTATTTACTTCTTAAGTATTAGATTGAATAAATAAGATATTTACAATTTATAGCTATAACAAAGGTACTAGGTCACGCAAGGCCTAGTGCTGGCTACTTCTCCTGATCCTGCCAGAATAAGCCCGATTAGTTAGCCGACAGCCCTAGCCAGACAAGACTTCATCCCCTAGATACGGCACCGCCCACCTGCTGCAGCATAACCCAACCAGATATTACAGGTAGCCACCACCATACATGAATAATACTTAAGGCAAAAGACTTAATTAGTCATTAAAATTAGCTAGAAATCGGGTAAGCAGACAGTGTAGGTTGAGAGTATATCTACCAGTAATCCCCATAATTATAGGCCCAGCTGCTGCCTGGGCCGCCATATTTCCAGAACCATTTTCACTTTATCTAGAAAGGAAATACCGTGTTTTCACACCACAGGAGAAACCAGCTTCTCGCTACAGCTTTTACCTTAGCCGCCCTTAACCTCACCAACTTACCGGCTGCAAACGCAACAGACTTTACCGCTGTACGGATCTCATCCGGAAGTATCTGCGGAGAAACCAGCATCTCCTACACCGATGAGCCCAACATCTTTGAAGCAAGCAGCACCGGGGCCTGCCTGGTCAAACTTACCCCCGTAGAAAACCCGGCAGACCTGGAGTTTGACCTAGATTTTCGGGCAGAAAAAATTCAGGGTTTTGTCCTAGAAAACATCAGTGAAGGAAGCCTCTACCAGTGGGAAATAACCACCCGCAACGGAACCGTCATGAACACCGGTTTCTTTTACACCTAAGACACCACTAGCGGCAGCCGCAGGCCCCTGACCCAGCAAACACAGCGGGTCAGGGGCCTATTTTCTTTCTCCCCAGCAGCCAAGCTTTAAAACAAGGCTGCGGGCCAGCCTCCCCGCCAGGGAAACAGCCCGCAGCCTTTAGTTAGCTCCCCGAACTACTTACCAAAATCGTAGTCGTCCAAGGGGATAGCCTGGAACTCGGCAGAAATAGAACCTTCGTTCTCGGCAGCGTAACTAAAATCGTTAAAACCGCCAGAAGAAGCCTGGAAGAGCTGCTCCCGCGCCTCCTCCGTTGGCGTCACCTCAATGTCGTTATAGCGAGCCAACCCGGTACCGGCCGGAATCAGCTTACCGATAATCACATTCTCCTTCAGGCCAACCAGCGGATCTTCCTTCCGCTCCATAGCAGCCTGAGTCAAAACACGAGTGGTCTCCTGGAAGGAAGCCGCAGACAGCCAGGACTCAGTAGCCAAAGAAGCTTTGGTAATACCCATCATCTCTGGACGACCCGACGCAGGACGCTTACCCTCAGCCAAGGCCTTGCGGTTGGCAGACTGGAACTGAATGTTCTCTACCAACTCGCCGGGCAGCAGTTCGGTATCACCAGAATCAATCACCGTCACCCGGCGCAGCATCTGACGCACAATAACCTCAACGTGCTTATCGTGAATACCAACGCCCTGAGAACGGTAAACAGACTGAACCTCATCCACCAGGTGCTTCTGAGCCTGACGAGGACCGCGAATACGCAGCACCTCCTTGGGATCAACGGCACCGGAAACCAGCTGCTGTCCAACTTCAACGTGGTCACCATCCGAAAGGTTTAAGCGGGCCCGACGCAAAACGGTGTAGGAAACAGGATCATCACCGTTATCGGGAGTCACAACAACCTTAAGCGACTTCTCCGTATCCTCAATAGAGACCCGGCCAGCCACCTCAGAAATTGGGGCTACACCCTTGGGGGTACGAGCCTCAAAAAGCTCCTGAATACGGGGCAGACCCTGAGTAATGTCATCAGCAGAAGCAACACCACCGGTGTGGAAGGTACGCATGGTCAACTGGGTACCCGGCTCACCAATAGACTGGGCGGCAATAATACCCACAGCCTCACCAATATCCACCAGATTACCCGAAGCCATGGAGCGGCCATAGCAGAGCGCACAGACACCTACCGCAGACTCACAGGTCAGCACAGAACGAACCCTAACCTGCTCAATACCGGCCTTAAAGAGCTTCTCAATCACCAGATCAGAAACATCTTCACCGGCCTTAGCCAGCACGCTACCGTCGGCGCCCTGCACATCAACCGACAAGGCACGGCCGTGAATAGAGCTCTCCACATTATCGTGCAAAGAAATAGCTCCACTTTGCTCGTCAACCTGGATCAGAGGCAGGTTCAAACCGCGTCGTGTAGCGCAATCGTGCTCACGCACAATCACGTCCTGGGAGACGTCCACAAGACGACGGGTCAAATAACCCGAGTTAGCGGTACGCAAGGCGGTGTCAGCCAAGCCCTTACGGGCACCGTGAGTAGCGATAAAGTACTCCAAAACCGTCAAGCCTTCACGGTAAGAGGACTTAATGGGGCGAGGCATGATCTCACCCTTAGGGTTAGCCACCAAACCGCGGATACCGGCAATCTGACGAACCTGCATCCAGTTACCGCGAGCCCCCGAGGTCACCATACGATTAATCGTGGTGTTCAGCTCCGAAAGGTTCTCCCGCATAGCGGCAGCAACTTCGTCCGTTGCCTTAGTCCAAATGTCAATAAGCTCAGTACGCCGCTCATTGTCATCAATCAGACCCATATCAAACTGGCTCTGAATATCAGCAGCCTGCTTTTCGTAGTTTTCCATGATGGCAGGCTTGGTAGGCGGAGCCGCAATATCGGAGACAGCAACGGTCACCCCAGAGCGCGATGCCCAGTAAAAGCCGGTGTTCTTAAGCTCATCCAGCGAGCGAGCAACCACATCCATGGAATACTTCTCTGCCAGGTCATTGATCAAAGCACCCAGGCTCTTCTTATCCGCAACGTCACCGTACCAGGGGTAATCATCCGGTAGCGCCTGGTTAAAGAAGACCTGCCCTACCGTGCAATCCAAGAGGACAGGATCGCCCGGCTTATGTCCCTCGGGGAACTGGAATCCCTCGGGAGCAACAAAATTGCTAAAGCGGATCTTCACCTTGGAAAAGAGCTCAATCTCATGCAGGTCCAAGGCCATGATGGCTTCGGCCAGGGAAGAGAAGGTACGGCCCTCACCGGCAGCATCATCGCGGGGGGTCGTCAAGTGGTAAAGACCAATGATCATATCCTGATCCGGGACCGCTACCGGGCGGCCATCCGAAGGCTTCAAAATATTGTTAGAAGAAAGCATCAGAATACGGGCCTCAGCCTGTGCCTCCGGAGACAGCGGCAGGTGAACAGCCATCTGGTCACCGTCGAAGTCGGCGTTAAAAGCGGTACAGACCAAGGGGTGCAGCTGAATAGCCTTACCCTCAACCAGCTGGGGCTCAAATGCCTGGATACCCAGCCGGTGCAGGGTAGGTGCACGGTTAAGCAGAACCGGGTGCTCGGTAATAATCTCTTCCAGAACATCCCAGACCTGAGAGCGAGAACGCTCCACCATACGCTTAGCAGACTTAATATTCTGAGCGTGGTTAAGGTCTACCAGCCGCTTCATCACAAAGGGCTTAAAGAGTTCCAAAGCCATCTGCTTAGGCAGACCACACTGGTGCATCTGTAGCTGCGGGCCACCAACAATAACCGAACGTCCAGAGTAATCAACACGCTTACCCAAGAGGTTCTGGCGGAAACGACCCTGCTTACCCTTGAGCATATCCGACAAAGATTTAAGGGGTCGATTACCCGGCCCGGTGACCGGCCGGCCACGACGGCCATTATCAAAGAGGGAGTCAACAGCTTCCTGAAGCATACGCTTCTCATTGTTAACAATGATCTCAGGGGCGCCCAGATCCAGCAGCCGCTTCAGACGATTATTACGGTTAATAACCCGCCGATAGAGATCGTTCAGATCGGAGGTAGCAAAACGACCACCATCAAGCTGCACCATAGGACGCAGCTCCGGCGGGATCACCGGAACGGCCTCCAAAACCATACCCAAGGGAGAGTTACTGGTTGTCAAGAAGGAGTTAACAACCTTCAGCCGCTTAAGGGCCCGGGTTTTACGCTGCCCCTTGCCGGTCTGGATAATATCCCGGAGGGCCTCGGCCTCTGCCTCCATATCAAAGTTCTCAAGACGCTTCTTAATGGCCTCAGCACCCATAGAGCCCTCAAAGTACATACCGTACTTATCAACCATAGCCCTGTAAAGTGCCTCGTCACCTTCAAGATCAGCTACTTTAAGGTTCTTAAAGCGGTCCCAAACCTTAGCCTCAAACTCCAGCTCCCGCTCAGCGTTCTTTCGCACGGAAGCCATCTGGCGCTCAGAGGCCTCCCGCAGTTTACGCTTCTCGGCAGCTTTGCCACCCTTAGCCTCAATCTGGGCCAGCTCTTCCTCTGTCTCGCGGGCGATCAGATTGATATCTGCTGCCAGCTGATCCTCCAGAACCTTCCGGTCCCGCTGGTAGGCTGCCTCTAGGTTGGGTAGATCTTCGTGCCGGGCTTCTTCGTCTACCTCAGTAATCATGTAGGCAGCAAAGTAGATGATCTTCTCCAGATCCTTGGGGGCAAGATCCAGCAGATAACCCAGCCGTGAGGGAACACCCTTGAAGTACCAGATGTGCGTCACCGGGGCTGCCAACTCAATGTGGCCCATCCGCTCACGGCGGACCTTGGCCCGGGTTACTTCAACGCCACAGCGCTCACAGATAATGCCCTTAAAACGAACACGCTTATACTTGCCGCAGTAGCATTCCCAGTCCCGGGTTGGCCCAAAGATGCGCTCGTCAAAGAGGCCCTCTTTTTCTGGCTTAAGGGTTCGGTAGTTAATGGTTTCCGGCTTCTTGACCTCGCCGTAAGACCAGCTGCGAATATCGTCAGCGGTTGCCAGGCCAATACGCATCAAACCGAGTGAAGATTCCTTGGACATTTGGTCCTTATCTCTTTTCAGTAGTTGTGAAGACTAATTGCTCAATAGTGATAAACGGATATACCAATAACGGTTTAGACCTCTTCAACAGAGCTTGGCTCTGCGTGGGATAAGTCAATACCCAGATCGTCTGCCGCCCGGAAGCCTTCTTCCTCAGAATCACGCATCTCGATGGTGTTGCCGTCGGTTGAAAGTACCTCAACGTTTAGACACAGCGACTGCATTTCCTTAATCAAAACCTTAAAGGACTCCGGGACACCGGGTTCAGGAATGTTCTCTCCCTTAACAATGGCCTCATAGACCTTAACACGGCCGGGAACATCGTCAGATTTGACGGTAAGAATTTCCTGCAAAGTATAGGCGGCACCGTAGGCTTCCAAGGCCCAGACTTCCATCTCACCAAAACGCTGGCCACCAAACTGGGCCTTACCGCCCAGAGGCTGCTGCGTGATCATGGAGTAAGGGCCGGTGGAACGGGCATGGATCTTGTCATCCACCAGGTGGTGCAGCTTAAGAATGTACTGGTAACCCACAGAAACAGGCTCCGGGAAGGGCTCACCGGAGCGGCCGTCCAGCAAACGGGCCTTACCGGAACTATCAATAAGCCGATCCCCGTCACGGTTGGGATTAGCGTGTGCCAGCAAATCAAAGAGTTCCTCTTCAGCAGCACCGTCAAAAACAGGCGTAGCCACATTGGTTGGCCCGGTTTCCTTGGGGAAGTTAGGCAGCTTATCCAACCAGGCAGGATTGCTATCAATCTTCCAGCCCTGCTTGGCCAGCCAGCCAGTGTGTACCTCCAAAACCTGGCCAATATTCATACGGCCAGGAACACCCAAGGGATTCAAAATAACGTCAACCGGGGTGCCGTCTTCCATAAAGGGCATATCCTCTACCGGAAGAATCTTGGTAATAACACCCTTATTACCGTGGCGTCCTGCCAGCTTGTCACCAACAGTAATCTTACGCTTCTGAGCCACGTAGACCCGCACCAGCTGGTTAACTCCAGAGGGCAGATCTTCTTCGTCCGTATCGCGATCAAAGATGCGCACCCCAATAACCGTACCGGATTCACCGTGGGGCACCTTTAAAGAAGTATCGCGCACTTCGCGGGACTTCTCACCAAAGATAGCCCGCAGCAAACGCTCTTCCGGAGTTAACTCCGTTTCACCCTTGGGGGTCACCTTACCCACCAGGATATCCCCGGACTCAACCTCAGCACCAATGTGGATGATGCCGCGCTCGTCCAGGGCCGAAAGCATTTCCTCAGAAACATTGGGAATATCGCGGGTAATCTCTTCGGCGCCCAGCTTGGTATCTCGGGCATCGATCTCGTGTTCCTCAATATGAATGGAGGTAAGCACATCGTCCGAGATCATGCGCTGCGAGAGGATGATGCCATCCTCAAAGTTAAAGCCTTCCCAGGACATATAGGCAACCAGCAGGTTCTTACCCAGGGCCAGCTCCCCCTTGTCGGTAGACGGCCCATCAGCAATAAGACCCTTGGCCTCCACCCGGTCGCCAACACCAACAACCACTCGATGGTTGTAGCAGTTACCCGGGTTGGAACGCTGGAACTTAGCAATAGGGTACGAGGAAGTGCTGCCGTCATCGTTGCGAACAATAACTAAATCGGCAGAAACTTCGGAGACCACGCCGGCCTTATGAGCCAGGACAGAATCACCGGAGTCAATAGCGGCATAACGCTCCATACCGGTACCAACAACGGGAGCCTCAGATTCAATCAAAGGCACCGCCTGGCGCTGCATGTTAGCTCCCATCAGCGCCCGGTTAGCGTCGTCGTGCTCCAGGTAAGGAATCAGAGCAGTCGCTACCGAAACCATCTGCCGGGGTGAGACGTCCATAAACTCAACGTCGCTGGAGGAAACAAGCACAGCCTCACCGGAGCCGTCCCCGGCCCGGCAGAGCACTGACTCTTCGGCAAAACGCATCTTATCGGTTAAGGGGGCATTAGCCTGCGCAATCACAGTGCCCTTTTCGTCATCGGCTGTCAAATAAACAACCTGATCCGTCACCGTTCCATCAATAACGCGGCGGTAGGGAGTTTCAATAAACCCAAAAGGATTAATACGACCGTAGGTTGCCAAAGAACCAATCAAACCAATATTGGGGCCTTCAGGAGTCTCAATAGGGCACATCCGGCCGTAATGGGAGGGGTGAACGTCACGAACCTCCATGCCGGCGCGGTCACGGGAAAGTCCGCCCGGGCCCAGAGCCGAGAGACGACGCTTATGGGTCAGCCCGGCTAGCGGGTTGTTCTGATCCATAAACTGGGACAACTGGGAAGTACCAAAAAATTCCTTGATAGAAGCAACCACAGGGCGAATGTTAATGAGGGTCTGCGGAGTAATAGCCTCAACGTCCTGGGTAGTCATCCGCTCCCGAACCACCCGCTCCATACGGGAAAGGCCGGTACGAATCTGGTTTTCAATCAATTCACCAACGGCCCGAATACGGCGGTTACCAAAGTGATCAATATCGTCGGTATCAACACGAATCTGAACCTCAGCGCCGTCACGCACACCCTTAATGCTGCTACCACCGGCGTGCAGAGTAACTAGGTAACGGATCATGGCGGCAATATCGTCTTGCGAAAGCACCATAGCCGAAGGATCGTCCAGGGGTACCTCAACACCCAGCTTACGGTTTACCTTGTAGCGCCCTACCTTAGCTAGGTCATAGCGCTTAGGGGTAAAGTACATATTATCTAGCAGGGCCTGAGCGGCATCAACCGTAGGAGGTTCGCCCGGACGCAGCTTACGGTAAATATCTAGCAGAGCCTCTTCACGGGTCTGGACGGTATCCTTTTCCAAGGTAGCCCGAATAGAATCAAATTCACCAAATTCTTCAAGAATTTTGGCTTCAGTCCAGCCCAGAGCCTTAAGCAAGACAGTCACAGACTGCTTACGTTTACGGTCCAGACGAACACCAACCTGATCCCGTTTATCGATCTCTAGCTCAAACCAGGCGCCCCGGGAAGGGATAATTTTTGCCGAATAAATGTCTTTATCGGAGGTCCGATCCGGAGATTTTTCAAAGTAGGCACCGGGGGAACGCACCAGCTGAGAAACAACAACACGCTCGGTGCCGTTGACAACAAAGGTGCCGGAGTCAGTCATGAGCGGAAAGTCACCCATAAAGACTGTCTGCTGTTTGATTTCACCGGTGTTATTGTTCATGAATTCGGCTTTAACATAGAGCGGAGCTGCGTAGGTCGCATCGCGATCCTTACACTCCTCCATGCTGTATTTGGGGTCTGCGAATTCAGGCTCAGAGAAGGACAGGGACATGGTGCCCTGAAAATCTTCAATGGGTGAAATCTCTTCAAAAATTTCTGCCAGACCGGAGACGGGCTGCACAGAAGTATCTCCGGTTTCTGCAGCACGGGCAGCCCGCTCAGCCCAACGCTGATTGCCAACCAGACGGTCAAAGCTGTCTGTTTGGAGGGCAAGAAGATTAGGAACCTTTAAAGGTTCAGAAATTTTTGCAAACGAGATACGCCGTGGCGAACCATCCGGGTTCACTGCGTCGTTAGCGGCTTCGTGATGAGAGGTGCTCGAGGCGACCAAGTTGGATCCTTCCACAGATCTTTACTGTTCCTACTTGACTACCCCGCAAAACGTAGAAAATGTGGTGAGGTCAGTTCGTTAAGTATCACAACGCGCGAAGCACTGCCTAGGGAGGAATCGGTTGTATGGGATCGTACTTGAACTGGACTTTTTCTGGCTCTGTATCACCCATGCCCACCGCTATATGAAGGCACTAAGGTTAGGGATAGCGCAAATATTCATGATACACAAAATAAAAATAGAAGTCTATCCTCGCCCCAATCAGAATTAATGGGGCTACAGGCCGGCTCAGGGCAAGCCAGCCCAAGCCCCTCTGGTCAGCACTCCACCACGTTAACCGCTAAGCCACCCATAGAGGTTTCCTTATAACGATTACTCATATCTTCACCGGTCTGACGCATCGTCTCAATTACCTGATCCAAGGAAACCCGGTGCTCACCGTCTCCTCGCAGGGCCATCTTGGCAGCGTTAATAGCCTTGGCCGCAGCCATAGCATTACGCTCAATGCAGGGAATCTGCACCAAACCACCCACAGGATCACAGGTCAGGCCTAAGTTATGTTCCATAGCAATTTCAGCAGCATTCTCAACCTGTTCATTAGAACCACCAAGAACCTGGGCCAAGCCAGCGGCAGCCATCGATGAAGCAGTACCCACCTCACCCTGGCAGCCCACTTCAGCACCAGAAATAGAGGCCCGCTTTTTATAAAGCGCCCCCACAGCAGCGGCAGCCAAAAAGAAATCAACGACAGTCTGCTCCCGCTTGGCCTGGCCACAATGGCGAATCTGTGGAATGTAGTTCATGGCATAGTGCAAGACCGCTGGAATAATGCCCGAAGCACCGTTGGTAGGAGCCGTAACAATCCTCCCCCCGAAAGCATTTTCTTCGTTAACGGCCAGGGCAATTAAATTCACCCAGTCCATCCAATATTCCTGGGATTTATTAGGATCATCGCACAGCAGATTACGGTGCCACTGACCAGCCCTACAGCGCACTTTTAAGGATCCCGGTAAATAACCCACCCTAGAAAGAGAAGAACCAATACACTCCACCATCACCTGACGAATGCCAAGAATACCCCGGCGCACCTGATCCTCAGACCGGGCCGACAGCTCGTTAGCCAGCTTAAGCTGGGCAATAGATAGGGCAGCCTCATTGGCCATAGAAACCAATTCGGCTCCCGAACCAAAGGGGTAGGGCGCCCGATCAAGACCGCCAGCAGCACTTGCCTGCTCACCGTCAGCCAGTACAAAACCACCACCTATGGAAAAATAGGTTGCCTCAAGCAGCAGGTGCTCATCCGACCAGGCCACAAATTTAATAGCATTGGTGTGACGCTCCAAAACGGTCAAAGGACGCAAAATAATATCTGTTTCTCGATAAAAAACAGTGGGTCCCCCTAGCAGGGCATCCTTACTGGCCGGTGGCCCACCGGCAAAGTCAGCAGCCCGATAGCCGGCAAGCCTGAGCCGGCCGTCAGCTGCATTGGCTGCCAGAAAATTCTCTGACTCAGCAATATCAATAGTTTCTGGCACAAAACCGGCCAACCCTTTGAGAGCCGCAGCCATAGTTCCGTGCCCGGCACCGGTAGCAGCTAAAGAGCCGTAAAGATCAATCTCTATCTGATCAACCTGCTGCAGCAGGTCCTGCTCAATCAGGTCTGTCACAAAACGGTTGGCAGCTCGCATAGGGCCAACCGTATGGGATGAAGAGGGCCCAACTCCAATAGAAAAAAGGTCAAAAACAGAAATATCGTATTCTAAAGCTTCTGCCTTAACCTGATCCGAGCTAATGTCCAAGGTACTCTCCTTTCACCGTGTCTGCCTACCTAGGGCCCGGCCCAAAAGCTAGCGGGTGGGAAGGCTTCCGGGCACAGGCCAGGAAAAAAGCTACTTTTTTCTGCTGTAAAAAGGGGGTTCTACCAGGTCAAATAAGGCTCGTTTACCGCGGATATCCACTTCGATACTGGCAGCCTGACTATAATCACTAGCAATAAGAGCCAAAGCTAGCGGATAACCCAAGCTGGGGGAAGGAATGCCGGAGGTTACCAGGCCCACTTCCTTATCTCCGTCAAACAGTAAGGAACCAGCCCGGGCCGGGCGCTTACCCTGCCCCTTTAAACCAACCAGCTTTCGGGCCGGCGGCTGCTTGGCCTGCTCTTGCAAGGCCTGCCGGCCCACAAAATCGGCCTCTTTCTTGCTCAGGGCAATCTCAACCAGTCTTCCCAAGCCAGACTCAAAGGCAGTAATATCTGGGCTTAATTCATGGCCGTAGAGGGGCATACCGGCCTCCAAACGAAGTGAATCCCTTGCCGCTAAGCCGGCCGGCACCAGGCCCAGGGGTTGGCCAGCAGCCAGCGCAGCCTGCCAAAGCCCGCAGGCAGCAGCATGAGGCAGGTAAATCTCAAAGCCGTCCTCACCGGTGTAACCGGTTCTGGCCAGCAGCACCTGCCTACCAGCTAGCTCCAAGGGGCTAGCCGCATAGTAGGAAAGATCCCGGACCAGCTGAGGCTGTGAGGGCTCCATGGCCAGCAGGATCTCTTCTGCACGGGGCCCCTGGACAGCAATTAAAGAGGTTTCTTCGGACTCATTAGTAAGCTCCACATCAAAACCAGCGCTACGCTCCGCAAAAGCAGCAAAATCACTGGCAACATTGGCGGCGTTGGGCACAACCAAGAACTCTTCTTGACCCAGGCGGTAGCTAATTAAATCGTCCAGCACCGCACCGGATTCATCCAGCAAAATTGAGTATTTGGCTTTGCCTACCTTAAGCAGACTCATATGAGAGAGCAGACAGTAATCCAGGTAGGCCCCCGCGTCGGGGCCCTTAATACGAAACTCCCCCATATGGGACAGGTCAAAAAGGCCGGCAGCCTCTCGCACCGCCCGATGCTCCGCCACATCATTGGCATATTTGAGGGGCATATCCCAGCCGCCAAAATCGGTAAAACTTGCTCCTAACTGGGCGTGTTCCTCGTAGAGCGCAGTCCTTTTTGCAGACATTAAAATACCTAACCTTTCCTTAACCACACAGCTCTGTATGGCTCTTCTCCTCGAGAAGTAAACCGCTCAATAACATCCATAAATTTCTTGACAGGGCTACTTTTTAAGCTCTATGTCAAAAGCAGATAGGGGCGGGCACTCACACACAAAGTTGCGGTCTCCCCCGGCACCATCAATACGGCCTACGGGCACAAAATATTTATTCTGACGCAAACTAGCCAGGGGGTAAGCGGCCTGGCTACGCGAGTAAGGCCTATCCCAGTCATCATTCATAAGAACCTGGGCCGTATGCGGTGCCTGCCGAAGTACAGACTCCTCAAGAGGGACGGCAGCAGCTGCAACCTGGCTGATTTCGGCATGAATACTTATCATGGCTTCACAAAAACGATCCAGCTCTGCCAAGTTTTCGGATTCCGTAGGCTCAACCATCAGGGTTCCCGGCACCGGAAAGGCCAGCGTTGGGGCGTGGAAGCCGTAGTCCATCAGTCGTTTACACACGTCTTCCGCGCTGACGCCCGAAGCCTCCGTGAGGGGCCGCAAATCCAAGATGCACTCATGGGCAACCAGTCCAGCCGGGCCGGTATAGAGGATAGGAAAGTAGTCTTGCAGCCGGTGCGAGATATAGTTAGCTCCCAAGATCGCATACTCCGACGCAGCCCGTAAGCCCTGGGCCCCGCTCGTGGCAATATACATCCAGGAGATGGGTAGTACTCCGGCAGAACCAAACATAGCTTGCGAAACCGGCATGGCAGCCTCAGCTAACCTACCCTGCTCATCTGCCAGATAGGCATCCCCGGGCAGATAATCCTTGAGATGCTCTCCCACAGCCACCGGGCCCACCCCCGGGCCGCCGCCGCCGTGCGGAATAGCAAAAGTCTTGTGTAAGTTCAGGTGAGAAACATCTCCACCAAAGGACCCCGGCTGGGCCAGGCCCATCTGGGCGTTAAGGTTAGCCCCATCAATATAAACCTGGCCGCCTGCCCCATGAACCAGCTGGCAGACCTGCGTAACATCTTCCTCAAAGACACCGTGAGTGGAAGGATAGGTGATCATAATTCCGGCAATACTTTGGCCATAACGCTCAATCTTGGCCTTTAAGTCTGCCAGATCAATAGACCCGTCCGGAGCCGTGGCTACCCCCGCCACGGACAAACCTGCTAGAGCGGCAGAGGCAGCATTGGTCCCGTGGGCTGACTGAGGAATCAGTACCACCTTTCGCTCCAGCTCTCCCCTAGCCTCGTGATAAGCCCTGATAGCTCGAAGACCAGCGTATTCACCGGAGGCGCCAGAATTAGGTTGCAAAGAAATAGCGTCATAGCCGGTAATGGCCAGCAGCCAAGACGAAAGCTCAGCAATAAGTAGCTGCCAGCCTCGGGCCTGGTCAGCTGGGACTAAGGGGTGGATCTGGGCAAATTCTGGCCAGGATATAGGCTCCATCTGGGCAGCAGCGTTAAGCTTCATGGTGCAGGAGCCCAGCGGGATCATGCTACGGTCCAGGGCCAGGTCTTTATCGCTCAGCTGGCGTAGGTAACGCATCATGGCTGTTTCGGACCGGTAGCTATGAAAAACCGGATGCTGCATGTAGTCATCCTGGCGCAAAAGCTGGCTGGCCAGCTCATGCTCAGCGTCAGCGGCTAATTCCGAAGCGCCCAAAGCTACAGCCAGGGCCTCTAAGACATCCTGCCCGTGCGATTCCCCCACAGAAATAGAGATACGATCGGCATTAATCTTACGAATGTTAATCCCTGCGCTTCTGGCTTTGGCCAGCAGCTCATCCGCCCGCCCCGGGGCTTCAAAAGCTACCGTGTCAAAGAAATCCTGGTGCACCAGCTTAAGCCCGGCAGCCTGTAAGGACACCGCCAAACGGGAGGCGTCCCGATGTAGGCGCTGGGCAATACGGCGCAGCCCTTCCGGACCGTGGTACAGGCCATAGGCACCGGCAACAATTGCCAGCAGCGCCTGGGCAGTGCAGATATTAGAGGTGGCTTTTTCCCGCCGAATATGCTGCTCCCGAGTCTGCAAGGCCAGCCGATAGGCAGGCCTGCCCGAAGAATCCTTGGAGACCCCCACCAAGCGGCCGGGCAAATTACGCTGCATCCCCTGGTTGACAGCCATGTAAGCAGCGTGGGGGCCACCAAAGAAGAAAGGCAGGCCAAAACGCTGCGTACTGCCCACCACGACATCGGCGCCCAGCTGACCGGGAGACTTAAGCACAGTGAGCGCCATAAGATCTGCGTTAACAGTAACCAGGGCTTGCCTGCTATGGGCTTGTTCAATAAGAGGCCCAATATCTCTGACTTCTCCGTCATGAGCCGGGTAGGCCAGTATGACGCCGTAGAGCTGGCCCTCCGGTAGCCCCTCAGCAAAATCGGTCACCAAGCATTCAAGGCCCAGGGCTTCAGCCCGGCCCCTCACAACGGCTAGGGTCTGCGGCAGGCAACGCGAATCTATGGCAAAAAATCCGGTTTTAACCTTACGGTTGGCCCGATGCATCATCACCGCGGCCTCGGCCACCGCGGTTGCCTCATCCAGCAAAGAAGCATTGGCAATCTGCATACCGGTCAGTTCCATGACCATATTTTGAAAATTAAGGAGGGCCTCCAGCCTACCCTGAGAAATTTCTGCCTGGTAGGGGGTGTAGGACGTATACCAGCCGGGATTTTCTAGGATGTTTCGTCGCAGTACCGGCGGGGTAATGCAGTCGTAGTAGCCGGCGCCAATCATCTGGGCGAAAACCTGGTTCTGCTCCGCATAGGAGGCAAGCTTCTGCTGAGCCTCGTATTCAGTAAGCGCCGGCGGCAGCTCCAAGTCTTGAGTCAGCCTGATCTGCTGCGGAACAACAGCATCCACTAAAGCCTGCAGAGAGGGATAACCGACCACACTGAGCATATGTTCAAGGTCAGATTCGCGGGGGCCAAGATGGCGGTCAATGAAGGGCATCAAAAACTCCTGATCAGCTATACACCCTCGGACAAGGGCTGATGTCCTCCCCGCTCTGTTTCTAACCTGAGAGTTTTAGGACTGTAAACAGAAGCAGGCCGGGCCCGCTCTGGCTATAGTCTCTGCCCCTTCGGTGGACGTAAAATTCCTCTTCAGAGTTGCCTGGACCGTGCGGTACTTTTGCCTGAGAGTTTCCCGGGGAGAATTGCTCCTTCGGCGCCGAATAGCTAAACCAGTCTAAGGCCTAACGGTCTCTCCCGCACAGTTATGGACGGCAGCACCTATACTACCAGAAGCTGTGCCCAACCTAACAGGGGTAAACAGTACCCTGCTCCCACAAAAGATTTCTCGGCAGCTAGAACCCCCTAACTACCGAGAAATCTGTTGTCAAACACAATAAGCCTGAGCGGCTCTTCTTATGGTTGCCGGCCCCCATTTTTAATAAGCAAGGAAATAGCTAAAGACACCAGGGCTGTCACCATCAAGGCAATTTGAGCCCAGAAGTAGTGGTTATAGGCATTGTAGACAGAGCCCATCACTAGCGGCGGAAAATAGCCACCCAGACCACCGGCAGCAGAAACAAGGCCACCAACAGTTCCGGTATCTTCAGGCCGAGCAGCCCGGCCCACCCAGCCAAAGACAGTTCCCGTGCCAAAACCAATAAAAATGGCCATGAGCACAAACAGGAGGTAGTAAACGGCTGGGCTCGTAAACTGTTGAGCAATCAAGAAGGAAAGCACAGCTACCGCAGCAAACATCAGCAAGGTAACCGGGCGCGGCCCCAGCTTGTCGGCAGCCAGGCCACCAAAAGGCCGGGCCAGCACTGCACAGCTGGCAAAAATAGCCGCAAAGGTTCCGGCAGAAACAGCGTCAAAATTGTAGACGTTGCTCATATAGGTGGGCAGGTAGTTAGAGAAGGCCACAAAAGCACCAAAAACAACGGCATAGATAAAGCAAAGCTGCCAGGTAACAATATCCTTGCTGGCCTTGATGATCTTTGGCATGATCGGCTGAGGTTCCCGGTCTTTGGTCACCGGGGAGTCCTTCAAAAAGAACCAAACGATGATTGCGTAAGTCAGGGCAATACAGGAAATAATGACGTGGGTAGGAAAATAGCCGAAGGCCTGTAGCATCCTTGGGTTAAAGAAGGCAGCTACCGCCGTTCCTATCATGCCCATGCCAAAAATACCCGTTGCTAATCCCTTACGGTGTGGTTCGTACCAGGCAGCTGAAAAAGGGATACCAATAGCAAAAATAGAGCCACCAATACCCAAGAAGAAGGCGCTTACCATCAGCAGGGCAAAGTTGCCTGTCTGGCCAACAAAAGCCGTCAATAAAACCATAATCGAGGTCAGGGAAAGCAGGCAGGTGAACATAATACGGCCACCAAACCTGTCTGTTAGGGCTCCCACCGGGATGCGAGCAACTGCCCCAACAATAACCGGCATAGCAATGAGGGCGCTAAGCTGGCTAGCATCCAGGGAAAAGGCTTCCTTGTAATAGGACTTAGCAATAGGCCCGATCATGGTCCAGCCCCAGAAGCCAATAGTTGAGGCTAAAGTGGCCATAATAACGTACCTGAGCTGGCCCGCTAAACGCGGGTCTCGCTCCGTGGTGTGTGCACTCATAATTTCTCAATCTTTATTCGAGGTGACGGTGTGAAGGTCAAAGGAGTCGAAGCTAACGACTATGGGTATGCTGGCGATCTGCTGTTCCAACCGGATCCCAGCCCCGCCGTTTACCGGGTACTTCGCCACCGCGAGAACGGTAAACAATATAGGGCCTAAACAGGTAGTGGAAAGGGGCGGTAAAGGCATGGACCAGGCGGGTAAAGGGCCACAGGGCAAAAAGCGCAAAGGCAAAAAGAATGTGTAGCTTAAATTCCAGGGGAACATTATGCATGAGCTCAACATCCGGCTGGAAGATAAAGAGGGAACGGAACCAGGGCGAAATATCTGCCCGGTAGTTATGGCCGTGGTGCCCCTGAAAGGCGCTGATAACCGTTGCTGCAATACCGGCAACAATCACTGCCATCAAAAAGATATACATGATTTTGTCGTTCCAGGTGGTGGCAGCAAAAACAGACTTATTGGTGCGCCGGCGAAAAACCATAATGCACAGGCCTACCAGTACCGCTAGACCAAAGGGAATACCCATCACTAGGGCAAGAGTGTGGTAAGTCTGGTCGGTAATGCCAAAAAAAGCTGTCCAGGAGGCCGGCACCAGTAAACCACCAATATGGCCTAGCAAAACGCCCACCAAACCGTAGTGAAAAACAGGAGAGGCAACCTTGAGGATCCTAGACTCGTAGAGCTGGGACGAACGGGTTGTCCAGCCAAACTGATCGTAGCGATAACGCCAGATGGTTCCGCCAAGGAGGATAACCACAACCACGTAGGGTAGCACTCCCCATAAAAAGATATCGAGCACACTCACGGCTTGCTCCTGTTCATGTCTGAAGGTTGAAGTAGTGGTAAAAGTCGTGGATCAGAGCTGGACAAGCCAACCTGCTCACTGGGAGGGCCAAACCCAGCCAACTCCTGTATTTCCTGGGCAGTCTGCGGTGAAGGGCCCGGAAGGGTGTCACAGATAGCCTGGACAAGCCCATAAAAGGCTAGCTTGTCTTCTTTAAGGGCCAGACGCAGCATCTCCAGGGAAGGCCGGTAGGCCTGGAGGGCAGCCCGGCCTGCTTTTCTATCAACCAGGGCCGTAAACTCCAGGACAAGCGGCAGATAGTCCGGCAACTCCCCCTGCAGGTCGGTGAGCATACCGGATTCCCGGTACATTTGCTTAAAACGGGTTAAGGCCTGGCCCCGACGGCGGGTATCTCCTTCTGTCCAGTAGGACAGGTGGAAGGCGTGCCGGCGGGAGAGATCGTACTCCTGGACATACTGGCCGGCCACCTCCGCCAAAGGAGCAGAGCGATACCATTGGGCAACAGTTTGCACTGCAGCAAAAAAATCTGGCCTGGAAATGCTGCCCGCCAGTTCCAGCAGCTCCGGCAGCAGATCCAGCTGCTCCTGGCTGGGGTAGCGCATCAGCACGGAAGAAACCTGATACACTACCGAATCTTCTTGGCTGCCGCTGCCCCAATCACGGTTAAAGGGATCGCCCTCTTCTCTAAGCTGCTCCCCAGGCTTTACACCGGTCTTGGTAAGCAGCTGCCTTAAGATACCGGCCATCAGCTCGCCTTCGTTGAGGAGCCGGTTTTGGGAAACATGGCGTCCGGTCGAGTCTTGCCATCCCAGAGGAAAATATCTACCTTACCGTCGGCCCGGGCAGCGTTGGCATAGGATCCCGGTGAGACAGGAACCGGCCGATCTCCGCTACCGCTAAAGGCGTCGTCGTAGAGCATGCCGGGGCCACCCTCAACGTCTAAGGAACAGCCAATTTCTTCTAGGTCGTGAGCCTGCTCCATATGGGCCTTGGGAATAACGTAGCGCTCATTGTATTTAGAAATGGCCATTAAACGGTACATCTCGTAGATCTCTTCACCGGTCATGCCCACAGCCTGTGCAATGGATTCATCGCCGACCCGGCCCAAGGTGATATCCCGCATATAGGAGCGCATGGCGGCCAACCTCTTAAGGACTTGGGTCACCAGCTGGGTATCTCCAGCGGTAAAGAGCTCGGCCAAATACTCCACCGGAATTCGCAAAGAATCGATGGCTCCAAAGAGGTTATTAGCAGCCTCCGCATCGTGGCCCTGGTCTTTAAGCAGATCGATAATGGGTGAAAGCGGCGGCACGTACCAAACCATAGGCATGGTACGGTACTCCGGGTGTAGCGGCAGGGCGATCTTCCATTCTTTAGCCAGCTTGTAGACCGGTGATTTTTGGGCTGCTTCTAGCCAAGACTGGCTGATGCCCTGCTTCTTTGCCTGCCAAATGACCTGAGGATCGTGGGGATCTAACATAAGGTCCAGCTGAGCCTGGTAGAGGTCCTGTTCATTACTAACCGAAGCCGCCTGGCTAACCTTATCGGCATCGTATAAAAAGATTCCGATATAACGCATCCTGCCTACGCAGGTTTCTGCACAGACCGTGGGGATACCGTGCTCAACCCTCGGATAGCAGAAGGTACATTTTTCGGCCTTGCCGCTCTTGTGATTAAAATAGATTTTTTTGTAGGGGCAGCCGGTGATGCACTGCCGCCAGCCCCGGCAGCGATCCTGGTCTACCAGGACAATGCCGTCTTCGCTGCGCTTGTAGATAGCCCCCGACGGGCAGGAGGCCATGCAGGAGGGGTTTAAGCAGTGCTCGCAGATTCGCGGCAGGTAAAACATAAAGGTTTTTTCAAGTTCAAACTTGATTTTTTCCTCAGATTCCTGGCGGATCTTCTGGACAATAGGATCCTGGTTGCCGGTTTCAAAGGTGCCGCCCAGATCGTCGTCCCAGTTAGCGGACCAGTCAATAGCGGTGTCCTCACCCGTGATCAGAGATTTAGGGGTGGCCACCGGAAAGTCATCACCCAGGGGGGCGCTCACCAGGTTTTGGTAATCGTAGGTCCAGGGCTCGTAATAGTCACTCATTTGTGGCTGAATCGGGGAAGCAAAAATAGTAAAAAGCTTCTTAAAACGGTTGCCGGCCTTAAGCTCCAGCCGTCCCCGCTTGTTAAGGGTCCAGCCACCCTTCCACTGCTCCTGGTCTTCATAACGACGCGGATAACCCAGACCGGGCCGGGTCTCCACGTTGTTAAACCAGACGTACTCGGTACCAGCCCGGTTAGTCCAGGCCTGTTTACAGGTGACCGAGCAAGTATGGCAGCCCAGGCATTTATCCAGGGCCATAATCATTGATACTTGAGCCATGATACGCATTAGTAAGTGACCTCCTGCTTGCGACGGCGGATAACCGAGACAAGATCGCGCTGGTTACCGGTTGGGCCCAGATAGTTAAAGGCATAAGCCTGATGTGCATACCCGCCAATAAGGTGGGTCGGTTTAACAAGGATGCGGGTCACCGAGTTGTGAATACCGCCACGGCGGCCGGTTGCTTCGGACTTTGGTATATCAACCAGGCGTTCCTGGGCGTGATGAACGTAAACCACGCCTTCTGGCATGCGATGCGAAACAACGGCGCGCCCCACAAAAACACCGTTATCGTTGACGCACTCAATCCAATCATTGTCTTTGACCCCAATCTTGGCTGCATCCGCGGGTGAGAGCCAGGCATGGGACCCTCCACGAGAAAGGGCTAGCATGTACAGATTGTCATGATAGGAGGAGTGGATGGACCACTTATTATGCGGCGTCATGTACCGAACCGAAATAGTGACTTCGTCCTGCTGTTCGCCCAGCACCGGGGAACCAAAAAGTTTATTCATATCCAGTGGAGGCCGGTATACAGGTAGCTGCTCCCCCATCTCTGCCATCCAGTCGTGATCCAGGAAAAACTGCAACCGACCGGTCAGAGTGTGGAAGGGTTTAAGCTGCTCAATGTTCAGGGTAAAAGGCGCATAGCGACGGCCGCCTGTCTCCGATCCCGACCACTCTGGTGAGGTGAAGACCGGGCAGGGCCTATCCTGGGTGTCTTTAAAGAGGATACGTTTCTCCTCGTTACCTTCAGCTAAGTGAAGGAACTTTTTACCGACCCGCTTTTCTAGCTCTTTGAAACCCTTAACCGCTACCGTTCCGTTGGAGGTACCGGAGAGGGCAAGAATGGCATCGGCTAACTTCCAGTCCGTATCAATTGCCGGACGCCCCTGCCCCTTACCGGTGTTCATGACACCGTTTTCGGCGGCTAGTTTTGCCAGCTCATCGTTAACGTCCACCGTAACGGCCTTTACCGTGGTGCCCAAGGTCGATAGCAGCGGCCCTACAGAGGTATACATCTCGTAGAGGGCGGGATAATCCCGTTCTACCAGGGCAAAAATTGGCATATTTTTACCCGGGATACCGGCTACCCCCTGGTTTTTCCAGTCGGGTGCATGCCCGCCGGGTTGGGCTAGCTGGCCGGGCGTATCGTGCTGCAGCGGGACCGAAACAATATCCTTACAGGCTGGCAGATGCTTAGCTGCAAGCTGAGAGAAAATCCAGGCTAATTCTTTAAAGATCTGGTGGTCGGTCTTGGTCTCCCAAGGCGGGTCAATAGCCGGGGTGAAGGCATGGATGTAGGGATGCATATCGGTTGAGGAAATATCGTATTTCTCGTACCAGGTAGCAGCCGGAAAGACGATATCCGAGGCTAAGGTAGACGAGGTCATCCTAAAGTCCGCCGTTACCAGCAAGTCAAGCTTGCCCTGGGGGGCTTGATCCTGCCAGATCACTTCTTTCGGCTTGGCCTGGTCTGCATCCTGACCCGTCACATTGTGGTGGGTGCCCAGCAGGTGCTTAAGAAAATACTCTTCACCTTTAGCCGAAGACCCCAGGAGGTTATTACGCCAGAGCATGAGTGTACGCGGCCAGTTAAGGGGGTTATCAATATCTTCTACCGAGAACTGCAGTTGGCCTTGATTGAGCCGCTGGGCAACGTAGTCGGCCGGGCTCTTTGCTTCTGCAGCGGCTACGGCCTCCTCAGCCTCCTGAGCCAGCCTGATGGGGTTCTGGTTAAACTGCGGATACATGGGCATCCAGCCCATACGGGTGGTGCGGGCAACGATATCTGCCGTGTGCACACCCTTTAGTTGGCCCTGGGCCAGCGGAGACTGCAGATAGTCTGTGGAGTAACCGTCTTGGCGCCACTGATCGGTATGCATATACCAGAAGGAGGTTCCAGCCTGGGTACGCGGCGGCCTAATCCAGTCCAAGGCATTGGCCATGTGTGACCAGCCGGTAATAGGACGGGCCTTTTCTTGCCCCACGTAGTGGGCCCAACCGCCGCCGTTACGTCCTTCCGAGCCACACATGTGAAGTAAGGCCAAGATGGCACGGTAGGTAACATCACCGTGATACCACTGGCAGATGCCGGCACCCATAATAATCATGGTTCGTCCCCCGGATTCCAGGGAGTTCTGGGCAAATTCACGCGCAACCCGAATAACAGCCTGAGCTGGCACAGAGGTTATTTCTTCCTGCCAGGCTGGCGTGTATTGGATCTGGCTATCCTCGTAGCTGCTAGCACTGTCACCGGGCAGGTTAAGGTCGGGCCGGCCAACCCCGTATTGGGCCAGCATGAGGTCAAAAACAGTACAGACCTGCATGCCTTCCAGCTCAATAGTGGGCACACCGCGATTGACTACATAGCCTTCTCCGCTGGGAGTATCAAAAACTGCCAGCTGAATTTCTGCACTACCGCTAGCTCCCCCTGGAATATCTGCCACCGATAAGGCAGGCTTAACCCCGTCCAGGTCAAGGTTCCATTTGCCCATGTCAGAGCTGTTATAACGGTGGCCCATCTGCCCCTTAGGTATGACGACCTGCCCGTTACTGCTATCCAGCACTGCCCCTTTAAAATCTGGATCAGCCTGTCCCGCCCCGGCAGCTAGGTCGGAAGCTTTGACAAATTTGCTGGCCACCCTAGTGCCGTCCTGGCGTTTTTCCAGACGAACCAGGAAGGGAAAATCGGTAAAAGTGCGGGTGTATTCTTCAAAAAATTCCACCCGGCGGTCCACAAAATTTTCTTTTAGAATGACGTGTCCCATGGCCATGGCCAAGGCCGCATCGGTACCGGGCTGGGCTGCTAGCCACTCATCAGCAAATTTGCTGTTATCGGCATAGTCTGGAGAAACGCTCACTACCTTGGTTCCCCGGTAACGCACTTCAGCCATCCAGTGAGCGTCTGGAGTTCTGGTCACAGGGATATTGGATCCCCACATCATCAGATAGGTGGCATCCCACCAGTCACCGGATTCACGAACGTCCGTTTGGTCACCATAAACTTGGGGAGAGGCTACGGGAAGATCCGCATACCAGTCGTAGAAGGAGGTCATAACCCCGCCAATCAGCTCGATATAGCGGGCACCAGAAGCGTGGGAGACCATAGACTTTGCCGGAATAGGCGAGAAACCAATATTGCGGTCGGGTCCGTATTCCTGGATGGTGTGAATATGGGCAGCAGCAACAATCTCTAAGGCCTCTGTCCAGGTGCTGCGTACCAGGCCACCCTTACCACGGGCGCTGACGTACCGCTGCCTGCTCTGTGGATTACTGACAATAGACTTCCAGGCCAGGACGGGGTCTCCACCGTGGGCTGCCTTTGCTTCGCGGTACATGCTCAGCAGAGGTCCACGAATATAGGGATATTTGACCCGGGTTGGCGAGTAGGTGTACCAGGAGAAGGCGGCACCGCGAGGGCAGCCGCGGGGCTCATATTCGGGCCGGTCTGGACCAACTGTGGGGTAATCCGTTGCCTGGGCCTCCCAGGTGATTACTCCGTCTTTGACAAAGACCTGCCAGGAGCAGGAGCCCGTGCAGTTAACTCCGTGGGTGGAGCGGACTACTTTGTCGTGGCTCCAGCGATCCCGGTAGAAAACGTCACCGCGCCGGCCTCCGCTGCGGAAAACAGCCCGGCCGTCCTGACTTTCCTCCCAGCGGGAAAAGAATTTTCCAAATTTCAGCAGCCGGTCGCTCAGGGGTCCGTCCGGACCTGCCACTTGTGAGTCAGCTTTGCTTTGCTCGCGCGATACCTGTGTCATATTAAAAATGGTAGCCAGAAATTGGCATTATAAATACTAAATAAAAATATGCGCTAATTAATTATGGCTTTTTGTCGATTCTTCTGTTAGCTAGCAGCTTGGAGCCAGGCTGCCAGTCCGGCCCTGAGAGTATAGACCGTCTTGCCACCGGCTCGACGCAGCAGTTCTGCCGCCTCTTCTGCCCGAGTTCCCCCGGAGCAATAGACCACAATAGTTTGGTGTCCCAGCCTATACTTACCGGAGATATAGCTTCTCAGGCTGGATTCTTCCTGCATCCGCTGGATGTCGCTTAAAGGTAAATTCTGGGAATTTGGAATGGCTAGGGCAGCGTGCTCAGCCCGCTCCCTCACATCCAGCAGAACCACTTCTTCCAATCTGGCTAGCCGAGTATACTCCCGATAACTGCACTCCTTTTTTTGCACTTGATAAGGAACCGTCAAGAATTCATCGGCAATATTACGTTTTATGAACTGGTTCTGCCCGGGTTTTTTAGCCTGAGCTTCTTCCTTTGCATAAGGCCCGTTTTCTTGTCTGTGTCTAGCCTTAAGCGGGATATACTCCCAGCGTCCGTCCAGAGCAGAGTAGTAGGCAACCTGTCCCAGCAATAAGTTACCTATACCGGTAAGGGCCTTGATGCTTTCCATAGCCATACTGGCACCTACTACTCCGGCCATAGCTCCCATGACACCGGCAGTGGCACAGTTAGGTAGTTCACCCTCAGGGGCCTGGGGGTAAAGGTCCTCATAGACCGGGCCTCGTCCAGCCCAAAAAACACTAAGCTGAGCGTCAAAACCTAAAATAGCAGCCCAGACATGCGCAATCCCAGCCCGGGCAGCGGCTGCCGAAATCAGGTAGCGAGTCTGAAAGTTATCGCTCCCATCAACAACCAGATCTACTCCCTCCAAAAACCGATCTATATTGTGCTCTTGCAGTCTTTCCCGGTAACTACGCACTTCAACCAGGGGATTAAGCGAGCGTAGGGCTGCAGCCGCCGATTCCGCCTTAGAGTTTCCCACACCCGCATACCGATGGATAACCTGACGGTGCAGGTTGGAAAGTTCCACCTGGTCATCATCAATGACGCTTAACCTGCCCAAGCCAGCACCGGCCAGATAAAGCAGGGCTGGAGCGCCTAAACCACCGGCGCCAACCACTAAAACGTGCGATTCTTTGAGCCGCTGCTGGCCGGCTATTCCCAACTCGGGCAGGATCATCTGCCGACTATAGAAGGTATACTCTTGGGGAGTAAAGGGAGCAGCTGCCACAGGAACCTCTTTCTCGAAGGGTAAGGCTACCATCATACTCTTAGGGGGCGGCAATACCTTGGGCCTCTAACTATCCAGCCCCACCCATTCAAGGCTGCCGTCAGCTAGTTGCTGTTCCTTCCAAATGGGTACCTGAGCCTTAATCCGATCTGCAGCTAACTGACAAGCCTTAAAGGCCTGTTCCCGGTGGGCAGCGGCGGCTAAGACCGTTAAAGCTGATTCCCCTATGGCAAGGGGACCCACCCGGTGCACCGCCCACAGCCTGACCCCGGCGCAGTCAAGCAGCACAGACCGAAGCACCTGCTCCAAATATTCCTTAGCCTGCGGGTGGGCAGAGTAGGATAAGCCAGCCACCGGGCAGCCATGATCGTGGTTGCGCACCACACCGTCAAAGGTCACCAAGGCGCCCATCTGCTCCGTCAGAACTGCCTGCCGTCCGCCAGCCAGCATGCCTTCTAGCGGTTCAGAGCTAATATCCCAGAAGACCAGCACAGACTCACTAGGCTCCAGTGAGCTGTCGGATTGTTTAGTGGTCATGATAGTCCTCTAGCTGCCGCAGAATATGGGGTAGGATGGGCTGCAAAATGGCACAGCCATCCTGGACTGCTCCCAGGGAACCGGGCAGGGTCATCACAAAAGACCGATTAATCACTCCGGCAACACCTCGGCTGAGCACAGCGGCCGGCACAGACTTGAGGCCCCGGGCCCAGAAGGCATGCATAATGCCCGGAATTTCCTTGTCCAAATACGGTTGCACTGCCTCAACCGTCTGATCATCCGTGTTGAGTCCGGTTCCACCCGTGGTCAAAATAATGGTAGGCAGCTGGCTGGGGTTCTTCATCAGCTGATGGAAGTAAACCCCCACCTGGTGGTCCTCCAAAACTGTTGCATCGGGGGTAGCAAAGCCCTGCGAGCGCAGCCAATCCACCAGCAGCGGCCCAGATTTATCTTGATAAAGGCCCTGCGCAGCCCTGGTGGAGGCCACGATGACTGCTGCGGTGAGGCCGGTGGGGTTTTCTTGTTCTTTACTCATTTTCTACCTTTCTTCTGTGTCGGCTGAGGTTTTTTTACTGTGGGTCCAGTCTCCGGATTGTCCGCCCCTTTTCTCAAGGACCTGAATCTCGGTGATTTGGGCTTCTTTGTCAACGGCTTTAATCATGTCGTAGATGGTCAGGGCTGCGGCGCTTGCGGCGGTGAGCGCTTCCATCTCGACCCCGGTAACTCCGCGTGTTTTAACGCTTACTTGGATGCCTACGGCCTGCTTAAGCCGCTGGAAATCTACGGTGATCTTTCCTAGGGGTAGCGGGTGGCAGAGGGGGATAATCTCAGCAGTTTTTTTAGCTGCCATGATGGCAGCTATGCGGGCGGTTGGTAGAGCGTCGCCTTTGGGGAGGTTGGCTGTAAAGATTTGGTTGATGACCTCGGCTGTAGTAATGACTTTTGCTTGAGCACGGGCGCTTCTGCTGGTGACGGGTTTTTCGGTGACGTCAACCATGTGGGCGCTGCCGTCTTGGCGCAGGTGGGTTAGGGTCTCTTCTGTGGCCATGCTTCTGTCTTTCTGGGGTAGGTTGCTTCTGCTGTTAGGGGATAGTAACGCAGCGTATCACCGTTACGGTAGCTGCTAGCTGCTTCTAGTTCAATCAGGGCGTTGGCCTGGCTGGCCCGGTAAAGCAGGTGGGATCCTGCCTGCGGGTCGACGGTGAGCTGGACCTGCAGGCTGCCGTCCTCCTGCTGGCTGGTCTGGGCCCGGCCACGCAGGTACTGGGTTTTGTCTTTAAGCCCTTGTAGGCGGCTTGGGCTTACTAGCTTGCCGTAGTGGGCGGTAGGTTCTTGGGAGGTTTTTTGGCTAAGCAGGGGTCTAAGGAGCAGGGTGTAGGAGACCAGAGTACTTACTGGGTTGCCGGGGAAGGCTAGCCAGGGAAGGCTGGTTTTTTCTGGGGCCGGGGTTTCTAGCAGCATAAGAGCCTGGGGGCCTGCCGGTTGCTGGCTGACCTGGCCAAACCAGGTTTTTTTTGCATGGAGGTCCGTCGGGCTGGCTTGGCTCAGCAGCTGGCCAACCTGCTTGATGACTTCGTATTTACCGTGGCTGATTCCACCGCTAGAGACGATGAGCTGGGGCGGGTTTTTAGCTAAGATCTTGGTCAGTTTTTCCAGCAGATCTTGGGGATTGTCTGTGATTCTTAGGTGCTGGCTCTGGACACCGTCCGCTTGGAGGAGGGCGGTGAGCATGGGGCCGTTGGCGTCTCTGATGCTTGCCTGCGCTACGCTGCTTGTATTTTTTATCTCGTCTCCTCCGGTCAGGATTAAGACCGACGGGGGCTGCAGCACCGGTAGCTTTTTTATGCCTTGGGCTGCCAGCAGAGCCAGGTCTACCGGGCTGAGCTGGGTCTGGGCTGTGATCAGCAGCTGGCCTGCTGCGATGTCTTGGCCTGCCTGGCGAACATATTGACCGGCTGGGGCTGGCGGTAGGTAGACCTCACTGCCGCAGAGGGCAAAATTGCCCTCAGTTTGGCCTTGTGGTTCTGCAAGTTCTTCTGGGATGACGGTGCTGTAGCCTGCCGGTAAGGCTGCTCCGGTCATGATGGGATAGGCAAGGCTGTCTGAGATCTGTCTTTGCTGCTGGCCTGCTCCAGCTGGAAGGTCTGGGCCAACGGTAAAGATACGTGTGCTGGCTGTAGCTGCGGCAGTGGTTATGGCGTAGCCGTCCATTTGTGAGTTGGCAAAGGCCGGTTGGTCTTCTCTGGCGTAAAGATCTTTAGCTAGCGTCCGGCCTAAGGCCTCTTGGCTGGGTATTGTGCAGCTTTTGGCGGTGAGCAGGGGTGCCAGCTCGCTGGCCACTAGGTCCCGGTATTCTTGGGGGCTAAGTTTTTTGGGGATCTTGGTCAGGTTTGTGCCGGTCATGTTCTTTTCCTTAGCCGGTTGAGGTTCCAGAGCAGCAGGGCTAGGGCCAGCACAATAAGGTAGAGGCTGATGAGTTGGAAGGCTGCTCCCAAAGCTTGCGGCATGTAGTTGGAGCTGAGCATGAGCTCAATGTTGAGAGGGATGGTACGGGTTTTTTCTGCGATATTTCCGGCAAAGGTTAGGGTAGCCCCGTATTCTCCCAGGGCCCGGGCAAAGCTCAGTAAGGTGCCGGTTGCAATGCCGGGGGCGGCTATGGGTAGCAGTACTTTTAAGCTGATTTCCCAGGCGCTGGCCCCTTCAACAAGGGCTATTTCTTCGTATTCTTTGGGTATGCTCCCTAGGGTGGTGACGCTAGCTGCAACAAAAAAGGGCAGGCCAACAAAGATTTGAGTTAGAACCACTGCTGCCGGTGTAAAGGGAAGACTTATTGCAAACTGCTGGTAGAGCCAGGCTCCTAGGAGACCTTTTTTGCCCCAGAAGAAGATGAGAGCCAGGCCCGAAACAACCGGGGAGAGAATAACCGGCGTATAGATGAGGGCGTATAGTATTCTGCCAATCTTCTGGTAACGGCTGCGGGCAAGTACTTTTGCTAGCAGTAAGGAGAGGGGTAAGCCCAGTAGGGCGCAGAGCAGGGTTGAGATGAGGGCTGTGCTAATGGATAGTCGTACTGCTGCCAGCCCTTGGTCACTAGCCATGATACTGCCCACTTCTGTCCAGGGAATATTGCTGGCTAAGCCCAGCAAAGGACCTAGGATCAGGAGCAATCCTAGGGCAGCTGGCAGAATAAAGAAGGCCGGTACAGAACGAAACTGCCGGTTTTTAGTTCTCATGGTCAGGAGTCTTGAGCGGGGCCAAACCCATAATCCTGCAGGATTTTTTGGGCTTGGTCTGTACTAAGCCAGTTAAAGAATTCTTTGGCTTGCTCGGATTCTGCTCCCTGGCTTGTTAATGCTGCCGGGTAGCTGTTGGCTGGCAGGTTGAGTAGATCCAGGTGGGTGATCGTGTGTGTTTTTTCCAGTACCGCAAGATCTGTGCTGTAAATAAAGCCGGCATCGACGGTGCCGCTGGCTACTTTGCTAGCTACCTCGGAGACGTTGGCCTCTTCGCTGGCAGATCCCAAACTAATTTTTTCTTGGTCAAGTACCCGGTGGGCTAAGGTGCCACAGGGTACTTCGAGGGCGCAAATTCCGGTGGTTACCTCCGCTGAGCTAAGGTCTTGAAGACTGCTAATGCCTGCCGGGTTATCGGGTGCGCTGGCCAGAACCAGTTGGTTGCTGGCGATCACCTGGGGCTGGGTTTGGGCTAGTTCAGTCAATTTTTCTTGAGCTTGTTGCATGCTGGATTTGTCGGCAGTAATGAGAAGGTCTGCTCCGGCTCCCTGTTCTATTTGCTGGACAAGCTTAGAGGACCCGGCATAGTTAAAGCTGAGGTCTACCTGCTGGTGTTCCTCTTCATAGGCTCTTTCCAGTTCTGCGCCGGCGGCGTTAAGAGAGGCAGCGGCAAAAACGGTTACTTCAACCGGCGAGTCTTCGGTTGTGCTTACAGATGAATTCTGGCTACAAGCAGTCGTGAGGCTAAGAATGAGAAGTAAGGTAGCCAGCGTGCTGGCGAGCAGTGCTTTCCGATACATAAAGAGAGTCCTGGCGTCCTAGGGAGCTGATCCCTTCCTAGAGGGTGCGTGATTTTTCGGTTACCCTAAATATAACCAAAAAATGCAAATTTTAGGAGAGGCAGGACATGGGCCAGACAGCAGCAGGCACCCTCATTGCGGGGCCGCACCTGCCCATTGTGCGTGTTGCCCCTACTGACACCAAGGTTTCCCAGAATTCAGCTGGTTTGCTTCAAGATTCTTGGGGCCGGGTAGCCACAGATTTAAGAATTTCCTTAACCGATAAGTGTAATCTACGCTGCCAGTACTGCATGCCGGCTGAGGGCTTAGACTGGCTACCTTCTGAGCAACTTTTAACTGCCTCAGAGCTGGTGCGGCTGGCAAGGATTGCCGTTGAACTTTTGGGCGTTAAAGAAATCCGTTTTACCGGTGGCGAGCCCCTGCTCCGTAAGGATTTGCTTAACATTCTTAGCAGTATCCGCCGCGACTTTGCGCAGCTTCCGCTCTCGCTAACCACAAACGGTCTGGGCTTAGATAAGCATGCACAGTCTCTTGTTGCGGCCGGGCTTAACCGGATCAATGTTTCCTTGGATTCTATTTGTCCACAAACTTTTGCTAAGCTCACCCGGCGCGATAGGCTCAAAGACGTGTTGGCCGGGGTGGATGCTGCCCATCGGGCAGGCCTAAGCCCCATCAAAATTAATGCGGTTTTAATGCCGGGTATTAACGATCAGCAAGGCCCTGAGCTGCTGGCCTGGGCTTTAGAGAAGGGCTACCAGCTACGTTTTATTGAGCAGATGCCCTTAGATGCCGACCACCGTTGGAGCCGGGAAAAAACCGTGAGCGCCGCAAGGATCCGGCAGAGTTTAAGCCAGCATTACCGGCTGCAGCTCTCGGATAAGAACCCGGTTTCCGCTCCCGCCAAAGTCTGGGATGTTTATCCCCTTGGATCCAGCGCCGGTGCTGCTGCCCTGGGGCAGGTAGGTATTATTGCTTCTGTGACTGAGCCCTTTTGCAGTAGTTGCACCCGCACCCGGCTGACAGCTGACGGTAAGATCCGTAGCTGCCTCTTCTCCCAAACCGAGACAGACCTCATGCTGGCGCTGCGTACCGGAGCAAGCGATCGGCAGCTAGCGGAGCTGTGGCAGGATGCTATGTGGGCAAAACCCGCTGCCCACGGTAAAAATACTGCCGGTTTTGAGGCAGAGGATTTTGTGCAACCTGCCCGATCTATGAGTGCTATTGGAGGCTAGCTATGAAGGTTTTCTATTTTGCTGCGGCTAGGGCTGCCAGTGGTTTAGCCCAAGAGGAACTGGTCTTAGCGGAGGTAACCGGCTCTACTACTGCCCCTCTTGCCAAGGTCGTGGATTACCTTGCCGGCTCCCATACCGGACGTACCCCGTCGGGCTTAACCCTAGCTCAGGTTCTTAAGCAGTGCTCGTTTTTAATAAACGGTAGTGCTGCCAGCTTAGAGAGCCAGCTCAGTGAAGCTGACAGGTTAGATGTGCTGCCCCCTTTTGCAGGAGGCTAAGATGCCTGAGCCAGCAGTTAGCTTTAATGCCGTGATTGTGGCCGGAGGGCGCTCTAGTCGCCTTGGCGGTGAGGCTAAAGCACACCTATCCAATGGCAGGCAGACCTTGCTTGAGCTGAGCCTAGCTGCCCTTGATGCTGCCCGTTTAACCGTGGTAGTTGGCCCTGAAGACTTAGAAAACCTGCTCCCGCCAGGTGTCCTACGAACCCGGGAAAAACCAGCCTTTGCCGGTCCTGCGGCTGCCTGCTATGCCGGTATAGCCCTCTTGGCCCAACAAAAACCTCAGGCCCTGGGCCAGTGGACACTGCTACTGGCAGTAGATATGCCCAGAGTTACTCTGGCAGTACAGGCTTTATTAGCTAGGGCCAGCCAGGCTGAGCAGGCTGAACTGGGATTTATGGGCCATAGCCAGGCAGGCCCGGAGCCACTAGCCGGCCTCTACCGCAGCGCCCTGCTTCTTGACCCAGCTTTCATGGCCCAGGTTCCCAGGGCTGGCCGGGACCTCTCGGTTAAAAAACTGCTGGCCCCCCTCAAGCCCACCCCCCTCTTGCTTCCGGCAGGCAGCACTGACGACGTTGACACCTGGGATCAGGCCCAAGCGCTAGGTTTTGGCCAAGCTGCACAGATGGGCAAAGATAACCCAGCATGAAAGCCCACACTTGGTTACAGGCCCGTCAGGCCATCTATGAGCAGGGCCAGCTTCGCCAAGGCCAGCAGGAACTTGAGCTTGCCCAGAGCCTGGGCGCCGTTTTAGCTCAGGACCTACAGGCTCCTATTGCGCTGCCCCATTACGATTCGTCCGCTATGGACGGTTACGCCGTCTGTGGGCCGGGTCCCTGGCTCCTACTGGACCCACCACCGGCCGAAGAAGACCAGAATATTCACCGTCTTGCACGTGACCTAAAGCCCGGTTACGCCAGCCCTATCCTCACCGGTGGCTTGCTGCCGGCAGGTACCCAGGCTATTCTTCGCCAGGAAAGGGCGAAACTAAGCCCAAAAGATGGCTTAACCTGGCTTGAGGCACTTGGTCCGGAACCAGCCGCCGGTAGCGATATTCGCCGGGCGGCAGAGGAGTTAGCCTGCGGTAGTACTATTGCCAGGGCCGGCCAGGACTTAACCCCCCGTCTACTTGCCTTCTTAGCGGTCTGTGGCATCAGCACACTTGTAGCCTATAGCCGCCAGCGACTGAGTGTGGCCTACACCGGTAACGAGGTTATTACCCGGGGCCTCCCCGGCCCCGGCCAGGTACGCGATGCTTATTCGATTCCCTTTCCAGCTATCCTCAGTTCCTACGGAGCCGAGCTCGCCAGTACAGCTAGGCTTCGTGATAGTCAGCAGCAGGTGCTGGCTTGGGTAAGAAGCAGTGACACTGCTTCTAGCCAGCTGCTGCTCGTAACAGGCGGTTCCTCTACTTCTCGGGTGGATGTCCTTCGCCAGACTCTTAAGCAGCTGGGAGCCACCTATATTTTTTCCTCTGTAGCCGTCCGCCCGGGCCACCCCTGTCTGTGCGCCCAGCTACCCGACGGTAGGCTTCTGCTGGGTTTACCCGGTAATCCTTTAGCTGCCTATACTAGCCTTTATTCTTATCTACCGGCTTATCTGGCCGGCGCCTGTGGGCAAGCCCTCCCTGCCCTGAAAAAATACCAATTAGCAGGTGATATTCCCGCTTTAAAAAGTGAAGATCAGCGGATCATTCCGGGGCTACGGGACGGCCTATATGTCATTCCTTTACTTAACCGTTCCAAATCTCACATGCTCTCTGATTTTGCGCAAGCACAGTTGTTATTGCTCCTTCCGCCGCAGGGAGCTCAAGCAGGTCAGGACATTCTTACCCTGGAACTTAGGTTTTAGGTATAAGTATTCATATAATGGAGCGTTGGTATTTTATGTGACGTGACGCAGTGTTATAGCTTCTCAAACCGCTAAGGATCCCTCATGGCAAAACCCAAGCTCGAAGACGTGGCAGCCGTAGCTGGCGTATCCCCTACCACCGTTTCGCGTGTTCTTAACAATCGCGGCTACATCAGCAGCAAAACACGCAATAAAGTCCAAAGCGCCATGCAGCAAATTAATTACCGCCCCAATGCTATTGCCCGCTCTTTGCAGGAGCAAAAAACGCATTTGATTGGCCTGGTTTTTCCTACCGTGGCTAACCCTTTTTATGGGGAATTAGCCTACCGCATTGAATCCAAGCTAGCAGACGCTGGCTATAAGGTTATCCTGTGCAACAGTGAAGATCACCCCGAATTAGAAGCTCGTTATTTGGATATGCTCTTAGGTAACCAGGTGGATGGGGTCATTACCGGGGCTCATTCAGATGTCGTAGCTAACTCCCCTCACCTGGATGCTCCTCTTGTTACCATTGACCGGGTCAAGACCGGCAAGTACCCCAATATTCGCTCCGATAATTACGACGGTGCCTTACAGGCTAGCGAAACCCTTTTGGCTGGTGGAGCCAAAAATATTGTGCACTTTACCTCAACCATTTCAGCCACCAACCTGCGCCAGCGTGGCTACCGGGACGCTCTTAAAGCTGCCGGAGTAGAGCCACGCATTGTTGAACTGGGTTTTAAAACCAGCAACACCTCTCAGGAAGAGGCTATCTCCAATTACCTCAACAATCACCCAGAAGTCGATGCTGTTTTTGCCTCTAACGATACCTACGCCGCCCTGGCTCTTCAGTGGGCCACCCTTAAGGGCCGTAGTATCCCGGATGATTTTCAGGTCATTGGTTTTGACGGCACCGGCGTGGTTCGCACCCTGCTGCCCCATCTGGCCACGGTTGTCCAGCCCCTGGACCTCGTAGCGCTGCGGGCTGTTGATAGGCTCCTGGCAGCCGTTAATGGCAAGGCTACGTCCTTTGACAGTGCCCAGGCAGATTCCGCCGAGCAGGCTGCCGACATTTTGCCTGTACAAATTCATTACGGCAGCAGCGTGCGTCGCAGCCGGGTGCTTTCCTAAGTCCACAGCCTTAGAGGTGGTTATCGATGGCGCTCTGCGGTGCCGGATGCCACATGCCTACAGCCGGTTTACCGCTAGCAAAAGGCCCCAGTTCCACAAAACCGTGTCTACGGTAAAGGGAGGCATTGCGGAAGGTAGAGGCCTCCAGGTAGGCCGGGTACTCCCCCAGCTCCTTAAGGCGGTAATCAAGCAGGGCTCCTCCAACTCCCATGGAACGCGCTGCGGAATCCACTCCAATAGCGTAGAGATACCAGTGGGGGAACTTGGGGCGGGCTGCCAGCAGTTTGTACTCTGTCAGTGCCGCTGAAACAACCGATGATCCCAGGGCCTTGGTGTAGCCACCCAGGTGTTTTAAGTCCGAAGTAATACTAACCCTCTGCCCCTGGGGACTCATCCAGAGCGCAGCTCCCAGTACCTGGCCTTCTTCCGTGATTGCCAGATCAATTTTTCCATGTGGCGCATAGCTGGTACGTATCTGAAATCCAAAGAGTTCTTTAATTTTTTGGGTTCTCAGCTTGCCACCCATCGCTTTACTCATCACGGGATCCTTGGCAAATGCATTAGTCAATGTAGCAATTACCCTAGGGTAATCTTCAGCGAATGCTTCACGTACTGAATATGATTTATTAGGCTCTTGCATTGTTACCTCTCAAATATTAACCAAACCCAGCACCAATAATATATAACGAGTTAATAAATAATTCGCGCTTTGATCAGCAACTTTACGAAGAAGGTTTTTAAATATTTACTCAGAACCCGGACAGCAATAGGCCCCCAGAATCACAAAACCTCTGGGGGCCCCTATTTTTAAGGATTATTTTTTATGCAGTTTGCTGCTGCTCCTTAGCCAGAACGCTCAGGAAATCATCCCCTGCATTTATAGTTTGACCAGCAGAGATACCGGCAGCAAAGCCGGTTTTAGCCACCGTTTTTTTGGCATTGGTAATCACCAGGGGGGTCGTTAAGCTATAGCCAGCCTCGGCAATTTTTTGCATATCAAATTCCACCAGGACTTCTCCACGCTCAACTTGCTGGCCCTGATTTACCTTGCAGATAAAATGCCTTCCGTCTAACTCCACCGTGTCAAAGCCTATATGCATAAGCAACTCCAGACCCTGATCGGTCTTCATGCCCACGGCGTGACCGGTGGGAAAGGCAACGGTTATCTTACCGGCAGCGGGTGCCAGCAGCCGTCCCCGGCTAGGATCAATGGCAGCACCCGGGCCCAGAGCACCACTGGCAAAGCTTTGGTCCGAAACCTCCGCTAGCTCAAAAACCGTGCCGTCTAGGTGAGCGCTTAAGCCATAACCGTCGGTTCCCACCAAAGCAGCCTCAGGAGCGACCTCATCCTCAGCTGCCTTTGCAGCGGCAGCCTTGCGGCCCCAAATCCAGGCAACAACAAAGCTGACCACCGTTGCTGCCAGCAAGGCAAGCCAGAAGCCACCCCAGCCAGCGCCAACGGTGTTATCAATAGAGAGGAAACCTAGCAGGCCCGCTGCCCCCAGGGCCGAAGCCTTAACTCCAAAGAGGGCAATCAAAAGACCGCCCACAGCAGCACCCAGGGCCGCAGAGTAGAAGGGCCAGCGCAGCCGGAGGTTAACACCAAAAATAGCTGGTTCAGTAATGCCCAAGAATGCCGAGGGGAAGGAGCCACCGGCAACACCCTTAATCTTTTTATCCCGGGTAGTTAAGAATACCGCTAAGGCAGCGGCGCCTTGGGCGACGTTGGCCATAGAAGCGATGGCAAAGATAAAGGAACCGCCCTGGGCCCACAGCATGGTCTCAATAGGCGGAAAGGACTGGTGCAAACCGGTAATAACAATAGCCGAGTACAGGGCACCAAAAATCAGACCACCCAGCGGGCCTGCCGTGCTGTAGAGCCAGTTAATGCCTTCGCCCAGCCAGGTTCCGGCGGTAAAGAGTGCCGGTCCCACCAGGACAAAGGTCAAGAAACCGGTAATAAGTAGGGTCAGCGTGGGGGTAAAGATAAAGTCCACTACCCCGCGTAAGACCTTGTGGAAGCTCTTTTCGATCAGGGTCAAAATATAGGCGATGACCAAAATAGGAAGGACCGTCCCCTGGTAGCCACTCTGAGCAACCTGCAAACCGAAGAGGTCCCAGTAAGCCATGGTCGTAACGCTACCGTCCTCGGCAACAACCGGCCCCTGTAAGAGAGCTGCAACGGAATAGCCATTAGCCAAACTCGGGGAGAGCATAGCCAGACCCATGGTCAGGCCCAGATAGGGGTTACCCCCGTAGACCTTGGTGGCCGAATAGCCAACAATTGCCGGCAGGAAGGCAAAGGGAGCTGCGGCAAGAAGGTTAATGATTTCCGAAAAGCCCTGCCACTGCGGATACATCTCAATCAGAGACTGCGGACCAAAGAGATTTTGGGCGGTAAGCACGTTGTTAAGGGCCATGAGCATACCGCCGCCGACCAGAACCGGAACCAGGGGTACAAAAATATCTGAAACCAGCTTTAAGAAGCGGGTAACAATATTCCCTTTGCCGGCAGCAATCGACTTAAGCTCGTCCTTGGAGACTTCGGGCATGCCGGCAGCAGCCATATGCCGGTACACCTGGTTAACGTCTCCCGGGCCTACAATGATCTGAAACTGGCCGGCGTTTTCAAAGGTCCCTTTGAGGTCCTCCATGGCTTCAAGCCCGGCATGGTCAATAGCTTTCTGGTCTTTAATAACCAGTCGCAGGCGGGTTGCACAGTGGGCACCGGCCTGGATGTTCTCGATCCCGCCAAGGTGTACCAGTACCTGCTGCGCCACGGATTTATGATCCATGTCATCTCCTTGAGTGCGTATCAGCCGGCTAGGCTGACAGGGCCCGGCCGGCACGAGAAGTGTGTGCGACTTCTACGGTAGTGTGCTAAACGATTGACATATTACCATGAACACAATCAACTGTAAGATAAATAACCAGATCGAAAGAAAAAGTTTTTTGGACAAAAACTGGGCGTTATTTCCTAATTTTCCAGCTGCCCAAATTGTATATGCTTTACTTTTTCTGGCGCTGGCAGCCCGTCAGCAGAGGTAAATGTAATTGACTTAATACCGCCGTGAAAATAAGTTCTGCCCGTAAAAGCTACCGCCCCGTCATCAAAAAAAACTTCCAGGGCAGAGGCATCAAACAAAAGATCCAAAGAATGCTCCAGCTGATGATTAACGTTGGCCCGACGTAAGCTACCGCCGGTTGTATAGCGGGTTCCCACCCGGTCCATAATCATGAGGTCCCGATCAACCGTCAGCACCACAGCCAGCCCCTTGCTATCAAAAATATTAAGATTGATGGGCGTAGCAGCAAGATCGAGCACTGCCTTTAACCTGAAGGTTGCAGCTGACCGATAAGCCAGCAGTTGACCGGCAGGACCCAGCTGAGTAGGAAAGGTAGGCAGTAGCTGCTCCAGTTGAGGCACCGGACGCTGGTAGAGCTTACCCTCATACAGGCTCAGACTACGCGGATAGGTCAGCATATGAACCCAGTGGTGCTCCCAGGACGGCTGGTCATCTTGTTCAGCGTTACCCATCCAGGCCAAAAGTACCGCCTGCCGCTGGTGGTCGGCCAGACCGCTGAAGACCTGCGGGGCATAGAACTCAAATCCCGAATCGAACTCAGTAAAAGGAGTGAGCACCTCAAAGTAATTACCTTCTAGCCGGCCCACAATATAACCGCACTGATAAATATTGTTAAACTTCTCTCCCTGAGCATCCAAACCCTGAGGGCAGAACATGAGCACATCCAGCAGCTGCCCGGAACCCTGATCTTCTAGGCTAAACAGCAGAGGGCACTCAAACATATAAGCAAAAGAGCTTAAGGAGGGGTCAGAAAATTCTATCTCGCCAGCAAAATCCCAGTTTCTTCTATCCTGGGACGTGTAGTAGACCACTGCCCCGGTCATGTTCTGGCGCTGAGCCCCCAGTACTGCCCACCAGCGGCCCTGCCGTTCAAAAACGTGCGGGTCCCGATAGTGGGCCGTATAACCCGGTGCGGGGCCAGAAATCAGCGGGTTATCCGCGGAGCGTTTAAAGCTTTTTCCGCCGTCGTCGGAGGTAAAAAGACACTGGTAGGTCTGACGTTCCCCCCGGTCATTCTTGACATTGCCGGTATAGAAAAACTCTAACTCACCCTTATCTCCCACCAGTCCAGAGCCTGAATAGCAGCCGTTCTGGTCGTACCATTGCACCGGAGCAATAGCTGTCTTGTCGTCCTGCCAATAGGTAAGATCCCGGCTGGTGGCGTGCCGCCAAAAAACCGCTCGAATAGGGTGTACCGGTGAATACTGGTAAAAAGCGTGGTAGATACCGTCCTGATAGACCAGGCCATTGGGGTCGTTAAGCCTACCGACAGGGGGAGCCAAATGAATAGCCGGATAATCAGGGTCCTCCCTGGTCTGCTGAGAAAAAGTATCAAAAGATTTCTCTGCCTGAAGCACTAATTCATCTGCAGAATAGCGCGACGGTATAAAATCCATAAATTAACTCGCTGTCTCAATCGTTTACTCGGTAAAGAAAAAGTTAAAGGTAGACCAGGCCACACGTCCTGCGGTACCGGTTATGTCAAACGTTTGCTATATTACAACAGGTTGCCCCTTCCAGGCTAAGCCACCGCCAACTCAGCCAGATTTTTCGCCACTATTAAGGCAGCAAGGAGGACGGGCAGCAGGCCCTTACCCCGGTGCTTGCCTACAGAAAGGCAGGTTTTTCGCCTGCCTTTAAAAAGACGGGGGTGCCGCCACAATCGGCAGCACCCCGCGGCCCTCAAGCCTTTTTGACAAGAAGAAAATTTACTTAAGAGTAACGGTTGCCCCAGCACCCTCAAGCTGCTCTTTTGCCTTCTCTGCATCTTCCTTAGAAGCACCTTCCAGCACAGCCTTAGGAGCGCTGTCAACCAGGTCTTTAGCTTCTTTAAGACCCAAGGAAGTGAGCGCACGAACTTCCTTAATAACGGCAATTTTCTTATCGCCAGCTGCTTCAAGAACAACGTCAAATTCGTCTTTTTCTTCAGCTGCAGCAGCTTCGCCACCTGCAGCGCCGGCAACAGCAACCGGAGCAGCGGCAGTAACGTCAAATTCTTCTTCAAAAGCTTTAACAAATTCAGAAACCTCAACGAGGGAGAGTTCCTTAAAAGCTTCGATGAGTTCCTCAATGGAGAGCTTAGCCATGTACTTGGCTCCTTCTTATCTTAAAGGTCAGGTTGAGACCTGACTAAACATCTGTGGGTTGCAACCAGCCTGGTGCTGGTCAGCTAAAGGTAATAAAACCGGCCTTCCAGGCCGGGCTTAAGCCTGACTATCGTCCGCAGTAGCGGCCTGTTCTTTGGCGCCGTCCTGCTCTTCGAGTTTGATGCGCAGTGCATCCACGGTCCGAGCAATCTTGGCAAGAGCACCCTTTGCGCCACCGGCGACCTTGGCCAGTAGTACCTCACGGGATTCAAGGTTGGCAAAGGTGTTAATACCGGCTTCGTCCAGGGCTTTGCCCTCGTAGTAGCCGCTCTTAATAATCAGTTGCGGGTTCTCTTTGGCGAAGTCACGCAGGGCTTTTGCAGCATCAATCATTTCACCGTTGATGAAAGCAATTGCGCTCGGTCCTGCAAGATGGCCCTCGAATGCCTCGATGCCAGCTTC
The DNA here is from genome assembly GCA_030524105.1 of Rothia sp. (in: high G+C Gram-positive bacteria). GTDB lineage: Bacteria > Actinomycetota > Actinomycetes > Actinomycetales > Micrococcaceae > Rothia. Next base: position 215,598 of record JAUNHE010000003.1, on the reverse strand, counting down.
CTTAGCCGCAATTCCGGCTAGAGTGTTCTTCACCACAGCATATTCGGTCTCTGCTCCCAGCGCGCGGCGTAGCTCCTTAAGCTTTGCCACGGAGAGACCACGATACTCAGTGAGGATAACTGCGTTTGAGCCCTCAAAGCGTTCTTTGAGTTCGGAAACAGCAGCGATCTTTTCCTGTGTCGCCATGGTATTCCTTCCGATTTTTTCTCGCCAGCCTGGCTTTTATCTAGCTGAGGGCACATAAAAAACCTCGGCGCACAAGCGACGAGGCAGAATACAAAAATGTCTAAAGACATTCTTGCCTATACTTCTATCACCTGCGCGGGCGGTCCTTAGCTGAACTCTTATCTGGCTAGTCACCCAGAAATATATCTGGGCAGAAAAAGCCAAGACCGGCGGTCTTTGGTTCCTTCATCTAACCATAGCCAGCAACCTTTTGCAAGCCAGCAGCTAGGGCTGCGGCTAGCATCACAGCTTTTGGGTAAGCCTAGCCTGTAAAAAGCAGACTCTGCTGGGCAGAGGCATAAAGATCCAGCTCGGCACCGGCCTCTACCCGCGGCGCTTCCGGACTTAACCACACCAGTCGAGTCTCGGCCGGCAGGGCTAAGACTAAGCCAGACTTAGTCTGCCAGGTAACTGTCTGGCAGGTTTGCACCCAGCAAACATAACCGGTAAGAGTGGTATAGCTGGTCAAAAGCCGTACTGGAACCCTGTTTTTTCCCGCTTCTTTGCGGTCGCTCAGGGCCTGGGGTTTAAGGGCAAGAATTCTACTGCTAGCCACCCGCACCTGATTGAGGCTGGGGTAGCTGGTCAGCTGGGCAACCGCAAGACTGGCCGGCTCTTTAAGCAACTGCTGCGGGCTAGCCAGCTGGGTAATACGGCCAGCGTCAAGAACCGCAACCCGCTGGCCCAATTCAAAAGCCTCATTTTGATTATGGGTAATGTAGAGGGCTGTAAAACCAAGTTGCCGGTGCAGATCTTTTATGTCTGCTCTGATAGAAGCGCTCAGCTCCTCATCCACGCTAGAGAGCGGTTCATCAAAAAGTACCAGGGCTGCCCGGCGCACCAGGGCTCGAGCAAGACCTACCCGCTGGGCCTGGCCCCCGGAAAGCTGGGCAGGCCGGCGATCTTGCAGGTCTTTAATGTCCAATAAGGAAAGCAGCCGCCGGTAATGATCCTGATCCAGTTTTCCCCGAAAACCCCTTAGCTTGCTGCCAAAGATAATATTTTCTTTAACGGTCAGATGCGGGTACAGTACCGGCTTTTGGAATAAGTAACCCACCTGACCGGGATCAAGCTCCTTACCGGCAAAGGTTACCCGGCCGCTACGAGGCCGGTCTAAACCGGCGATGATCCGTAGCAAACTTGTTTTCCCGGCTCCAGAAGCCCCTAGGAGACTAACAAATTCTCCGGCAGCGATAGCAAGATTAAGTCCTTTTAAAATCTCCAGCTTTCCCTGTTCGGTCTTAAACTCCTGCCACAGATCGCTCACTACCAAGCCCTGCTGCCCAGTCATGTCCATGCCCTCTATTGTGCCACACCGCCTTTAAGGAGAGGCTAGGCTCAGCTCAACAAGCATGTTTTACCCCCGAGCCAGGGCTAGCCCTAGCGGTCTTTACAAAGAGTTAGCCCTTCTTACCTAGGCGGGCAAGAAGGGCTAACTTGAGCTGACTACAAGCAATGAAGGCTTATGCGGCAACTTCTGCTGGGTCTACCGGAACACCGGGGCCAAAAGTGCTGGCAAGGGTGACCTTGGAAATGTAGCGTCCCTTAGCTGCAGCGGGCTTAAGTCGGTTGATCTCTTCCAAGGCAGCGGTAAAGTTCTCCGTTAGCTGCTCAGCGCTAAAGGAGGATTTGCCAATAATAAAGTGCAGGTTTGAATTACGATCAACACGGAAGTCGATCTTGCCGCCCTTAATATCCTTGACCGCCTTGGCAACATCCATGGTCACTGTGCCGGTCTTGGGGTTGGGCATGAGGTTACGGGGACCGAGGATTTTACCCAGACGGCCTACCTTACCCATCATGTCCGGGGTGGCGACGGCTGCATCAAAATCAGTCCAGCCACCGGCGATTTTAGCGATCAGCTCGTCGGAGCCAACAAAATCTGCCCCGGCTTCTTCAGCTGCCGCTGCCTTGTCCCCGGCTGCGATAACAACAACCCGGGCAGTCTTACCGGTACCGTTGGGCAGATTTACCGTACCACGAACCATCTGGTCAGCCTTGCGGGGGTCAACCGACAGCCGTAGCGCAACCTCAACGGTTGCGTCCGTTTTACCAAAAGCTATCTCTTTAACTAAGCTGATTGCCTCGGCCGGGGTATAGAGTTTACCCTCTTCGATCTTGGCTACAGCTGCCTTGTACGCTTTACTGCGCTTTGCCATCTGCTTATTCTCCTTATGCAGTTGTGGTGTGAGCCGCGCCGACTCTGCCACTGCCCGTTCATCCGGGCTTCTTTAGATGATCAAGGACTAGGCCGCTTTTTTAAAGCTGTGCCTAGCAAGGGGCTGAGGTTACTTAACCTCAATACCCATGGATCGGGCGGTTCCAGCAATAATTTTTGCAGCCGCTTCTACCGAGTTGGCGTTGAGGTCTGGCATCTTGGTTTCTGCAATTTCGCGAACCTGAGCCTCGGTAATTGACCCAACCTTATTAGTGTGGGGAGTACCGGATCCCTTTGAAACACCGGCAGCCTTTTTGATCATGCCCGAAGCTGGAGGAGTCTTTGTTACAAAGGTAAAGGAACGGTCTTCGTAAACGGTGATTTCTACCGGAACAATGTTGCCGCGCATTGATTCTGTGGCAGCATTGTAGGCCTTGCAGAATTCCATAATGTTAACGCCGTGCTGGCCCAAGGCGGGACCAACTGGCGGAGCCGGATTAGCAGCACCGGCCTGAATTTGCAGCTTAATGAGGCCTGCGACCTTCTTTTTGGGAGCCAATGTTAGGGTCCTTTTCTTAGCTGATGAACCGACGGACAGGAGCGTACGCCGGCAGGTGATGGCCCTGGCGCGGCCATCCTTAGTGAGCCCCAAGCGTAGGAGCACACATACAAACTTCGATTTTATCGTTATCTTTGAATTTTTGCCAAAATTAGAGAGCAGAAGCCCTGTCTCATTAAGCACAGCTTCCTGCAGGCAGGTTTAGCAAGCGCTCGGGAGCCTAGACCTTTGCCACTTGGTTAAAGTTAAGAGTGACCGGAGTTTCCCGCTCAAAGACGGAAATAAGCACTACTAGGGAACCGGACTCGGGCTTGATCTCAGCAATAGAAGCCGGCATGCCCTCAAAGGGGCCGTCCTTAACGGTGACAGCCTCGCCCACTTCAAAACCAGTCTCGATCTGAGGTGCGGCGGGGGCGGCTTCACCGGCCTGGGCCTGCTCTGCCTCAAAGACAGGTGCTAGCATGTCCACAACCTCATTGAGCCGTAAGGGTACCGGATTATAGGCGTCCTGCCCAACAAAACCAGTAACGCCCGGGGTATGGCGGACAACACCCCAGGTTTCGTCTGTCAGGTTCATCCGAACCAGGACGTAGCCGGGAATACGAACCCGACGCACCAGTTTTTTGCTGGTGTTTTTAATTTCGACAACTTCTTCCATAGGAACCTGAATCTCAAAGATGTCTTCTTCAGCGTTGAGGGTCTGTGCCCGAGATTCCAGGTTGGCCTTAACGCGGTTCTCGTAGCCGGCATAGGTATGGACAACAAACCATTCCCCTTCCAGCCGCCTCAGCTTAGCTTTAAAGGCTTCTAGGGGGTTAACCTGGCTATCGTCCTGGGTAGGCTCGGAAGATGCTGTTTGCTGGGAGTTCTGCTCCTGCTCAGCCTGGTCTTGCGCTAAAGGCGCCTCGTGGGTAGCAGCCTGCTCGGAAGCATCAGCTGCGTCTTGAACTTCGGGTGCAAGTTCCTGCTCGGACACGGTGCTCCTACTTTCTTTACTCTCTGCCAGCTGCCTTGGGTCCAAACAGCTGCATGCTCAAACTCTTATTCTAAGGTTCCGTTACCAAAAACCCAGAAGGCGCCCTGGCCAAATATCCAGTCCAACCCAAAGATGAGGAGCATCATAAAAACCACAAAGACCAGCACGACGGCAACGTAGTTGACAAGTTCCTTACCCGTAGGCGTCGTCACTTTTCTGAGCTCAATAAAGACCTCGCGAATAAATTGAAAAATTCGACCAAAAAATCCACGACGTTTCTCTTGACCAGCCTTCTGCTTTGAGCTAGCAGTCCTGCGAGCAGCAGTTTTAGCCATCACGACTGCGCCCCCTTCCCTACCTTCTTTTCAATAAAGCACGCAATCGCTTGCGTGCTTTGGTGAATTATTATGGAGGCTATATTGCAGGGCGGACAGGACTCGAACCTGCAACCTGCGGTTTTGGAGACCGCTGCTCTACCAATTGAGCCACCACCCTTTGAACCGATGTTCAGGTGCCAACCGACCCCTCCACCACGTCACGTTTTTGGGCGTAAAACAGTATCGTCCGGTTAAAACACCATGAACCACTCTAAGGTATTTATCCCTCTTTGGCAATTCATAGCTCCGACCAGTAGTATAGATCACCCCTGCCCGGTGCAAGCCCGGCCCAGCCGGCATTCGCTGCCTGAGATTAACCTCAAGGACCCCCCCCACCCTGCTCCATCAGTGCAGAGAAGAAGAGTGCACCGGCAATAATAAGGGCTATATGAGCTTATTCATAGGGGGTAAAACCCACCAAAAAGACAAGGATCCTACCAGAGGAAAAAAATTAAGGGTAGATCATCACAAATAACCTTAGCACCACCGGAATAACCCTTACAAAGCCATCGTATAGGCGAGCCCACTGTTAGCTTTTATCGCTCTAATACCAGCTTCCCACCACGATCGATCTTTATACTTTTTGTTTTCACCAGCCAGAAAGATTTCTCGATGAATTCAACCCCAGCCGATAAAGGCTATACCGGATTAGGCCTGCTCACCCCAAGTAAAGGCAAGACCGGTATAAGGATGAGAGCTGCGCTGAAACAGAACAATCGAGAAATCAGATAGAATAATACTTCTTGACCAGGGTAAAGTTCTTGCTGTAGGATCTCCCGAAGACTTGAAATCTAACTATACGCTATTTAAGGATCTCTTTAATTAAAATGAAACTTATTAAAAATTCTGCTTCCATTTTTATGATATTGATTGGCCTTATTGCCTTTTTTATAAGAACACCATTTTTTGAAAATAATCCAGAAATTCTATGGTTAAATCCAATCTACACTGGGTTGAGTTTTGGGATTATAGCAATAGGTGTATTTGGTTTTTTCTACAAAAAAAGTAAATAATTTATCGTTTTACTTTTTGATATCTTTATGAGTCTTATTGATGAGGCTATTCTCCACCGCATCAGGCCTTCGGTAGGACCTGCTCGACAGCAAGTTTTTAGGCGGGGATCTCGCATTTATAGCTTGGGAGACATACCATGGGAGTGAAACGTCGTACTCTCCTAGGAAAGTGGTTCTTCATGCCCTCGGCCCGGATTTCACCCCGTATTGCAGCCATCACCCCCTCCGCCACCTTAGCAGTAGATAGCAAGGCTAAGGCCCTTAAAGCAGCGGGTCGGCCCGTTATTGGATTTGGGGCCGGAGAACCAGATTTTTCTACCCCCCAGTATATTGTGGATGCCGCAGCAGCGGCCCTTAAAGATCCCAGCAATTTTCGCTACAGTCCCGCAGCAGGCCTCCCAGAACTTCGAAAAGCCATTGCCGACAAAACCCTCCGCGACTCCCAAGTAAGCATTGAGCCCAAGCAGGTTTTAGTCACCAACGGCGGAAAACAGGCCGTCTACCAGGCCTTCGCTACGGTTCTTGCAGACGGCGATGACGTTTTGCTGCCTGCCCCCTACTGGACAACCTACCCAGAAGCTATCAAACTAGCCGGTGCCCGCCCTATCGAAGTATTTGCCGGCTCCGACTTGGACTACAAGGTAACCCCCCAAATGCTGGAGCAGGCCTACACCCCCGCAACCAAGGCCTTAGTCTTTGTCTCCCCCTCTAACCCCACCGGAGCCGTCTACAGCCCCCAAGAAACAGCGGCCATCGGTCAATGGGCCCTGGAAAAAGGCATCTTTGTTCTTTCCGACGAAATCTACGAGCACCTAACCTACGATGGCGTCCAAGCCACCCCCATCTTAAAGGCTGTTCCAGCCTTGGCTAACCAGACTCTAGTCCTTAACGGAGTTGCCAAGACCTACGCCATGACCGGCTGGCGGGTTGGCTGGCTTTATGGGCCCCAGGACCTTGTCCAGGCAGCAAGCAACCTCCAGTCACACCTGAGCTCTAACGTCAACAACATTGCCCAACGGGCTGCCTACGCTGCCCTAACCGGCTCCCTGGAGGCAGTTGAACAGATGCACCGGGCCTTTGACCGGCGACGCAAAAAAATAGTAGCAGGGCTTAACGCCATAGCGGGCGTTCACTGCCCCACCCCCCAAGGTGCCTTTTACGCCTATCCTGACGTGCAGGAACTGCTGGGTAAAGATATTGACGGAGTGCGGCCCCAGACCTCTGCCCAGCTAGCTGAGCTCATTTTAGAAAAAGCCGAGGTTGCCCTTGTGCCCGGGGAAGCCTTTGGTCCTTCGGGATACCTACGCCTCTCCTACGCCCTTAACGACCAGGACCTGGAAGAGGGCCTTGCCCGGCTACAGCAGCTGCTGGGCCAGGCCAGCTAAGCTAGCTAGTTGAGGTCAGAGTCTCCTTATTACTGTGATAGAGCAGTCCTCACAAAAGGGACATCCCAACCTCTCCCACATCTACCAACACAAGACCATATTTACTAGAATAGGGTGCAAGAGAGTATCCACAAGAAAACAGGATGTGCCCCTGGCTTGTACAGGGTTAAAAACACATAAACGCAAGGTGGATGCCAGATAAAATCAAAACCTATGTGTCCAGAGAGGGCCATAGGAGCGAGGAGCTTGCAAGCCATGAAGATTGGTCTACTCACTTCCGGTGGAGATTGCCCCGGCCTCAATGCCGTTATCCGTGGAGCAGTACTCAACGGTGTCAAAACCTACGGCAACGAGTTTGTAGGTTTTCGAGATGGCTGGCGCGGTGTCCTAGAAGGGGACTACATGGACCTACCGCGCACCAGAGTACGGGGCCTGGCCCGCAAGGGTGGCACCATCCTGGGCACTTCTCGCACCAACCCCTTTGAAGGACCCCACGGTGGCCCAGAAAATATTGAAATTATGCTGGAACGCAACGCTATTGATGCCATCGTAGCCATTGGCGGTGAAGGTACCTTGGCCGGGGCCAAGAGGCTGGCCGATGCCGGCCTACCCGTCGTAGGCGTCCCTAAAACCATTGATAATGATCTGCAGGCCACCGACTACACTTTTGGTTTTGATACCGCTGTATCCATTGCAACCGATGCTATGGATAGGTTACGGACCACCGGTGAATCCCACCACCGCTGTATGGTAGCAGAGGTAATGGGCCGCCACGTTGGCTGGATCGCCCTACACTCGGGTATGTCTGCCGGAGCCCACGCCGTGCTGATCCCCGAGCAAAAGCTGCCCCTAGAGCAGGTGGCTAAATGGGTTAGCGAAGTCCACGAGCGCGGCCGCTCTCCCCTGGTGGTTGTTGCCGAAGGTTTTATCCCCGAAGGTTTCGATGAAGTCATGCACGACAAGGGCCGCGAGAAGGACGGCCGGCCACGGCTAGGGGGCATCGGCGACTACGTAACCCAAGAACTAGAACGGATAACCGGTATAGAAACCCGTAATACCACCCTAGGACACATTCAGCGTGGCGGAGCCCCCACCGGCTTTGACCGGGTTCTAGCCACCCGGCTGGGCATGTCGGTGATAGACATGGTCAACGCCAAAGAATGGGGCAAAATGGTGGCGCTGCAGGGAACCGACATTAAACGGGTTGACCTATCTGTAGCCCTAGACGGACTCAAAACAGTACCTGAAGATCGCTGGAAAGAAGCCATGGTACTTTTTGGTAGGTAAAGAAACGGTTTTCTTAACAGAAAGCTACTGTGTACAAAGAAAGGGCCTCCATGCGTCTTACGGTAGTCGGTGGTACCGGAAGAATTGGTAGTCGCTTGTGTGCGGCAGCGCTAGCCCAAGGCCATCAGGTCCTGGCCGTCAGCAGGCGAGGAACAAAACCCAGACTGGGTTCTGACCTGCTCGACGTTCATACCCTGGCCTGCGACCTAGCCGCTGATTCAAAGCTACCCGATCAGCTGACCCAGGCCGATGTGATCTTTGACCTGACCAATTCCATGCAAGAACCGCAGACTATGGTGGCAGGCGCCCAAAACTTGCTGGCTGCCCTTGAAGGCCTCGAAAACCCGGCCAAGGTTGTTTGCCTGGGAATTATTAACTGCCATGACTCCAGCTACCCTTATTATCGGGCTAAAACCGCGCAGGCAAACATCTACGCCAGCTACAGCAGGGGTTACACCCTCAAGGCAGCCCAGTTCTTCTCCTTCCCCGAGATGTTTTTTTCACTGGGAAAAAAGTACGGCTGCCTAACCTACCCTGCCCAAAGCTCCTTTCAGCTAGTGAGCGAAGAAGAAGTTGTTCAGGAACTGCTGGGAGCCCTTGAAGAAACCCCAGCGCAAAACTGGGAACTGGTTGGCCCAGAGACCGTCACCTCCCGGCAGATAGCCCAACGCTACCGAGCCGCCCAAAACCTGTGGCAGCTACCCCTGCCCTTCTATCTGGGCGGCCCGCTAGGCCAGTTTTTTCGGGCCGGTAAAAACCTCTCAGAGAAGGCTCAACGGGCCCGCACACCCTACACCGGCCGCAGCAGCTAAGAAAGAAAACCGGCCCGGCCCGGCAAAGGACCAGCCGCCCGACCGGCCTCGGGAGAAACAATAAGGGTCTGCTCAGCCGCATACTCCTGCTGCTGGTCAGCAACCTGATCCAGAACTCGCAAGGGTTGATCAGGAGCCACCGCGCGCTTAATTAAAGCCAAGGCAATAGGACCCGCTTCCCAGTGCTGCGCCACCGAGGTCAAGTGGCCTACCTTTTTTTGGCCAGCATAAACTGCCGCACCTGTAGCAGGGAGCGTGTGCTCAGACCCATCTAAATCCAAAAAAACTAACCGCCGCGGCGGCCGGCCCAAGTTATGTACCCTGGCAACGGTCTCCTGCCCTTTATAGCAGCCCTTATTCAGGTGCACGGCAGTACGCATGTAGTCCAGCTCGTGAGCCAGGGCTTTTCCATCGACCTCCCGAGCATAGCGGGGCCGCCAGGCCTCCACCCGCAGGGCCTCTGCCGCCCAGGAACCAACCCAGCATATCTGATCAAGCAAGGTAGGCAGTTTTGCCCGGTCTACTATCGTCAGATAACGGCGGTAGCCAGAGCCAGGGTGGTCCTGGCCTACTGCCTGAGCATAGGAGACAGCCCCGGGAGCCGGATGGGGCCAAGGATCCTGCCAAACTACCGCTGTTTTCAAAAGCTCAGGTGCCTGAGGGCTGAGACGAGGGTCCTCGTGTGAGCACAGCACGGCATAGTTTGCAGAAAGATTCTTGACCTCTACTCGCAGCATAAACTGCATGGACTGGAGGTAGTCGGTCAGGCGCTGGGCCTGGTCCCCCTCAACCAGCAGCCAGACCTGCTGGCCATCTTCCACCGCAGCCACTGCAAAGTCAATCCGTCCCTGGGCCGTCAGCAATAAAAACTCACAGCTATCTGCTGCCTGCATGCCCTCCAGAACCTGGGAAGACAGGGTAGTTAACCAGGAAAGACGATCCGGACCTGTAACTACCACAAGGCCACTGTGCGAAAAGTCTGCTGCCACAAATTTATGGGAACCCATCACCAGGCGGCGCTGTTCTTTTAAGGGTTCACCGTAATGGGCGGCAACACCCCGGTCGGCTCCACTGGCTTCAAAAACGCCCAAGGCCTGCAGAATGGGGCTGCGATAGGCGGTCATGGCTAGGCCTCCTGACCGGAGTTCTCTGAAGCAGTAGGCTGGGCCTGGCCTAGGTCAAGCCCGGTCATAGACCGAGTTTTACGCAGCTGGGCAGAGGCGTGCTTGTGTAGCTTGCCCTGCTTATCAGCTATTTCCCAGTCCCACATCAGGTCTCCCTGGACAAGGCCCCACAAGCGTACCGAGCCAGCATAATCCTTAGAAATATCGTCCCGCAGGATATTGGCCGTTTGCATACGGACCACAGGCCCCTTAATCAGGCCGGAATAGGTCTCACTTATTCCACCGGGGTGGCTCAAAGAAACAAGGATATTAAAACCATCATCGGCATTACGTAGTTGCTCTACGGAGGCGGCATCGGCATACACCGGACTTGGATCAGCTGCCTTAAGCCCGGGGCCAAGATCTTCCGGTCCTTGAGGCCGATCTAACTGCCAAAAGCCGGTTTCTAACGTTAGTAGCCGCAGCCTCTGGCCGGCATCATCAAGTAAAAAAGACTCCGCCCGGTACTCCAAAAAAGGTAAACCCTCCTGGCTAAAGGTAATAGTCTGGCCAAAAGGAGTGCCCTCTTCACCTTGGTACCACAGCGAGCCAGTGCCCTCCCAGCTGCCAAGCAACCAGGCAAAAGGAACAAGTTCAGGACTTAAATTACTGGGAATTTCTATAGGCATAGCACCATCCTAAAGGCAAGGGGTAGCAGAAAAAACGCAGCTACCCTCAGAGCAGAAAAAAGCCCACGCTCACCTTTGTGAACGCAGGCTCAGGCCTGATTTTCGCCCCTCAGGCAACCCTGCCCGGGCGGGAAAACCCTACTTTTGGCCCTTAAACAAGCCCATCAGGACAACTGCCATACCGGCAAAAATGCACAAGCCAGCAAAGCCCAGTAGGCAGAGGAAAAAAATCTCTAAAGCAAGTAGCATGTGATCTAGCTTAGCATGGGAGTAAGGAATATGGCGATGACATAGCCAATGACGCCAACAAAAGCCGTTGGAGTAACTCCCAGGGTAATAGCCCCGCGCCGCGGGCCTTCACGCGGGCCAGCAGAGATAAGGCGAATTCCAAACACCCCTATAATCAGGGCAAAGATAAGACCCACAACGAGAATAGGGTAGCTTTCGCGTGAATGTTGGAAAAGCTCTGCCATAGCAGTCCAACCCGAAACCGATACTGCTGCCAAGACTCCAGAAATACAGGAAATAACGGATTCTAGACGGCCAATGGCCCCCTCACCACGGATCAATTCCACCATAAAGCTGGCAACAATACCCACGGCAGCAACCGCAGGTACAAAGTTGAGCCGCTGCACCCCATCCTCAGCAAAGGCAACCATGACAGAGATAAGGCCTGCCAGAACAATAATGATCGAGTGAGAGTAGACCCGCTTGACCCTGCGCAGCTCGGCAACACCCGTTGCCGCAGGCCAGCCACCGGCAACCAGGCCTACCACCAGCAGGCCCACCCCCGTGCTGAGCGCAGGATGCAGCAGCGAAGAAACAATAAGTAGCAGTAAAGAAGCTACAGCAGAAAAAGCAACCAGCTGATAACGCGAGCGCGGGCTAGCTCCAATAGCTCCAATTCGGCCCTGGTAGACAATACGATCCCTCCGCTCACGCAACTGGGGCACAAAGGTTCGGTGCCGCATAGTCTGCACTTGATCTTTTTTATTGCTCACGCAGCCCCTTTCATCTTTTATAGGTCCCACAGTAGAGACTAACCCACCAAGACAAGAGCAGCTAGCTCATCCCCCTTATCTTTTCTGATGAGACAGAGTTAACCACTCGGCTGACTTACGTTTTATGCTGCTGCTGAGCTCTGCCTTGCGACTAAACTCTCTGGTGGGAGCTTGTGCGCCTTGTCTTAATCCAACCGTAGGTCAGAATGGGGTGGTCTCAACCGTGTTACATATAGCCCTCTTATCTGATGATGCTGATCAGCAGTTCTCCCCTTTACCCGCTCTGGAGTTACTCAGCTACCGGGTCAGTTTCTTTCCCTTAGCTAGCAACCTCAAAACCTTAGAAAACCTCCGGGTAGATCTGGTTATTCTTGACGGTTCTGCCCAGCTGGTGCAGGCCCGTAATACTGCCCAGCTCCTTAAAGCCACGGGTTCACCGACTCCTATACTGCTGGCCCTGACTGAAGGCGGCTTAGCGGCAGTAGCTGCAACTTGGTTGGTTGATGACATTATTCTTAGTTCAGCTGGGCCGGCAGAACTTGAAGCCAGGATTAGGCTACTGAGCACCGCCTATGCTGGTCAGGTGGAGGATGAACGGCTTATTCGTAGTGGGGCAATTCTTATTGATGAGGCTTCCTACACGGCCCGGTTAGACGGCAGTCCGCTTAACCTAACCTATAAGGAGTTTGAGCTCCTTAAGTTTTTAGCTCAGCACCCGGGCCGGGTCTTTACCCGGGCTCAACTACTGGCAGAGGTCTGGGGTTATGACTACTACGGGGGTACCCGCACGGTTGATGTGCACGTGCGGCGGCTTCGTTCTAAACTGGGCAACGAATATGAGCAGCTGATTGGCACCGTCCGTAATGTTGGTTATAGCTTTAATAGCGTTAAGGAAGAGTCCTCGTCTGACTCGTCGCGGACCCGGTAGGGTTAAGGTTGCTAGGATCCGCACAGGTAAGGCAGTGTTTCAGTTGCCCCTGGCTTTTCCAGCGGCAACTAGATATTTAAGAAGTAGACTTGCCTTTTAAATAATTAAAAAGTAGACTCCTAATGTTCCCAACAATCGTTCCTTGCAAAAGTCACGAAAGGTAAGAACATCATGGTTCAAGGAAGAACTCTCATCGCGGCTAAAACCTCAACAATAGTTGCTTTGTCGTTAGGAATAGCCTTGGCTATCGCCTACCTGGCTACGCAGCCCCTGGAAGCATGGGGCTCAGGTAAGGAGTTTGGATACGCTTTGGTGGAGTTTGGAGTGCTATGGGCAGTCGGTGCGGTGGTTGTCGGAGGGATTATGGGAGGAGTAAACAAAGCCGTTAGAGCAGGAAAACCGTAATACCCTGGTTAAGCTCCAGGCAGGCTCCCCGACCCTCTACGGGTTTCAGACGGCTTATTAGCGACTTTGCATGAATTTCTGGATACTCCTGACGGTTCCGACTGTCTCCGTCGCGGACCCGGTAGGGTTAAGGTTGCTAGGATCCGCACAGGTAAGGCAGTGTTCGTGAAAAATAATTTTCCCGAAAGCAAGATAAGTAGCAGCTCAGTTATTAGCCGGGAAGACTTAGCTGATCTTGTCAGCATGAGCCGTGAACTGACCGTGTGTGAGGGCAGCAGTCCTTTTTCTGAGCAGACCCTGCTTAGCCTGCATCAGCAGTTAGATCAGACCGATAGGGCTTATAGGCTGGTTCTTGCCCGGCAGCGCGGCCAGCTCTTAGGGGCCTTTGTGGCTTTCTACCCCCGGGGCACTGAAGCCGGTCTTATTGAAGGAGCTCTCTATCCCAGATGGCGGGGGCAAGGCTTGGGATCACAGCTGCTCAAGCAGCTAGTAGAGCAGCTGCGCAGCCAGCAGGCCGGTAGATACGGGGCCTGGGTCCATGAGGTTAAAGGGGATCAGGCCCAGCTGATCAACCAGCGTGCTACCCACCTGGCTAGCAAGTATGGCTTCAGCCGGGTGCGAGAACTGCACAAGATGCAGTTCTGCCTGACGCCAGAACGCAGGGAAAAGCTGCTGGCAACTGGGCGAGCTCAGCAAGCAGCAGCGGGGCTGAGCCTAACTACCTTTACCCCCGGCCAAGACAATGCTTCCTGGCTGGCCAGTAATGCTGCCGCTTTTGCCAACCACCCCGAGCAGGGCGGACTCACCGAGGCCGACTTACAAGAACGCCTGAATGCTGACTGGTTTGACCCGCAAGGATTTTTTCTGCTTAAGGATCCCTCCGGCCAGCTAGCCGGTTATTGCTGGACTAAGGTAGTCCCGCAAGAGCCTACCCTCGGTGAAATCTACGTTGTGGGTGTGGATCCCAACTGGCAGGGGCAGGGTTTAGGCCGTTTTCTAATGCTGACCGGTATGGCGCATTTGGCCAGCCTAGAACCTGCGGGTGAGCCCTTAGAGAACATGCTGCTCTACGTAGACGCCGAAAATCAGGCAGCCTTTCGGCTTTATACCTCTTTGGGCTGGAGCAGTGTCACGATAGACCGTATGTATAAAGGTGTTCTAGACTAATCAGTCTTCAGGCTAGTTTAAAATGGAGGAAGAGGACACCGCAGAAAGGATCTAGGATGAGTTCTGAAGCTGCTGCACCGGATAAAGCCCAGCAAAAAGAGCAGCCCCACCACCTTGGTGGAGATATTAATAAAATTGATCGGGCCCAGACGCAGGGAGACCGTATTGAGGCCGTTGAGAAGGTAAAGCTGCCCCATTTAGCCGGTGATTTTGGCTCTGAACGTTTTCTTGACCGGGAGATAAGCTGGCTAGAGTTTAATACGCGGGTGCTGGAACTGGCAGAAGACCCCAGTATTTTTTTACTTGAGCGGCTTAATTTTCTCTCCATCGTAGGTTCTAACCTCGATGAGTTTTTTATGGTCCGGGTGGCAGGCTTACGCCGTAGGATTGCTACGGGTATTGCGGTTCCTTCGGCATCGGGCCTAACACCGGATGAACAGATGGAAGAGATTTCTGAGCTGGCCCATCGGCAGATGCAACGTCAGCACGCCTGTTTTCATGAGCAGCTCCTACCGGCATTAGAGCAGGAGCATATTAAAATTGTGTCCTGGAACCAGGTAGAAGCAGAAACACAAAAAAAGTTAACCAGCTATTTTGAGAATGAACTTTTTCCTATCCTGACTCCTCTTGCGGTAGATCCTGCCCATCCCTTCCCCTATATTTCTGGGCTTTCCCTAAATCTTGCCGTTGTGGTGCGTAACCCCCAGAGCGGTAAGGAGCTTTTTGCCCGCCTTAAGGTGCCCGACCAAATTGATCGCATGATCTCCTTAGACGGTTCCCGGGCCGTTAATTCTCCCTCCCGGCAGGCCAGGTTTATAGCCCTGGAGGACGTCATTGCCCAGCACCTGGATGCCCTCTTTCCCGGCATGGACGTTCTTGAACACCATGCTTTTAGGGTTACCCGCAACGAGGATCTTGAGGTAGAAGAAGATGACGCTGAGAACCTCCTGCAGGCTTTGGAGAAGGAACTTCTGCGCCGCCGCTTTGGCCCTCCGGTTCGTTTAGAGGTAGAAGATACCATCAATCCGCATGTCTTGGAGCTGCTTATTTCTGAGCTACGCATTGATGAGTCTGAAGTCTATAAGCTGCCCGCCCCCTTGGATCTGCGCGGAGTTGGCGCCATCGTTAAGGCTAACCGTCCGGCCTTGCACTACCCCAAGCATATTGCCCATACCTCCCGTTGGCTTAATGAGAACGAGACCGCTAAAGCAGCTAAGGTTTTTGCCGCTACCCGTTCTCACGACGTCCTCCTGCACCACCCCTACGATTCTTTTGCTACTTCGGTACAGGCTTTCCTGGAGCAGGCCGCCGCAGATCCACATGTGATGGCTATTAAGCAGACCCTCTACCGCACCTCGGGAGATTCACCTATTGTTGACGCCCTCATTGAGGCGGCAGAGGCCGGCAAGCAGGTGCTTGCCTTGGTGGAGATTAAGGCCCGTTTTGATGAAGAGGCTAATATTAAGTGGGCCCGTAAACTGGAGCGGGCCGGTGTCCATGTCGTCTACGGTATCGTGGGCTTAAAGACCCACTGCAAGCTGTCTCTGGTCGTCCGGAAAGAAGGAGATGGCCTGCGCCGTTACTGCCATATTGGTAGCGGTAACTATCATCCTGCAACGGCTCGTTTTTATGAGGATGTGGGTCTACTAACCTGCGATGAGCAGATTACTGAGGATGTATCCCGTCTCTTTAACCAGCTCTCCGGCTACGCCCCTAAAACTACCTATAAATCTTTGCTGGTGGCGCCGCGTTCAATTCGTTCGGGCCTCATTGATTGTATTAATCGGGAGATCGAACATAAGTTAGCTGGCAGGCAGGCTAAGATTCAGATTAAGTGTAACTCCATGGTAGACGAGGCTATTATTGACTCCCTCTACCGGGCTTCCCAGGCCGGGGTAGAAGTCAACGTGGTGGTGCGGGGTATCTGTGCCCTGCGCCCCGGGGTGGCGGGCCTATCCGAGAATATTAAGGTTCGCTCTATCCTGGGTCGCTTCCTAGAACATTCCAGAGTTTTTGCCTTTAATAATGGCTCAGACCCTAAAATTTTTATTGGCTCTGCCGATATGATGCACCGCAACTTGGATCGCCGAGTAGAAGCTCTGGTTCTCATCAAAGCAGAGAGAAATAAGCAATACTTACTTGATTTGTTTGCCCGTTATATGTCGGAAAAAACCTCTAGCTGGCATCTTAATGCCGCTGGAGACTGGGTCCGGCATTACCGCGATGATCAGCAGCAACCCCTGGTCGACATCCAGTCTTACTACCTTGCCTCCCGGGAACGCAAAAAAAGTAAATAGTCTAGGTGCAAGGCATGCACAACCCGGCATTTTTGGTGGAGCCTGAAATTTATTAGAATGTTTTGAGGGTCATTTGGCCCGCAAAATATTCTTTAATGCCTATATAAGTAACACGAAGGTTTGACTATGCCCAAAACCCCGGTCTACATCGCCAACCGTCGTGACGGAAACTTTTCAGTGACCCGCACCCAGGCTAACGCCGCTGACGTAACCGCCGCCGGCTGTCTCGTGTGGCGCTATAAGAATGACCAGCTTGAGGTGCTGCTCATTCACCGCCCCCACTATGACGACTGGTCCTGGCCCAAGGGTAAGCAAGATCGCGGAGAAACTATTGCAGAAACTGCTATCCGCGAGGTCCGTGAAGAGGTTAACCTCAAAGTAAGCCTGGGTGTGCCCCTGGCCGTAACCCACTACAAGGTTAAGCAGGGCAGCAAGGATGTCTACTACTGGGCAGCCCAGGTGCCAGCTAACGCCAGGCCCAGCGCCGACAAAAAAGAAGTGGACCAGCTTCGCTGGGTCACGAGCAGCAAGGCCGCCAGCCTGCTCACCAATTCTTCAGACCTGCTGCCCCTCAAACACTTAGAGAAACTCTGGCAGCAGGGTGACCTGCTCACCCGGCCGGTTGTTATTGTCCGCCACGCTAAGGCAAAGCCGCGCTCTAGCTGGAGTGCAGCCGAAGGAGAGCGCCCCCTGGCTGCAACCGGTAAACGTCAGGCTTTAGCGGTCTGCCGGCTATTGGCCGCCTGGTCTCCCGAACGCATCTATTCCTCACCCTGGGTACGTTGTATGCAAACGATCATTAGCTACAACAAGGACACGGGAGTACCCATTAAAGAAAAATCTGCCATCACAGAGGCAGCCCATAAACGCCACCCTAAACGGGCAGCTAAGGTGGTGGCAGCCCTGTTTGATAAGGACTACCCGGTAGCCCTGTGCACCCACCGCCCGGTCTTGCCCACGGTATTGCAGGTGCTGGCCCAGCACACCAACAAAGAGCTGGCAGACTGGCTGCCTGCCCAGGACCCCTACTTGTCCCCCGGAGAGATGCTGGTCTTGCAGGTCTCCCAGCGCCACAAGGACAAGGTCATCTCCTTAGAACAGATCCGCCCCTTTAGCGACTAAGATGTTTGCATGAGTTTGCTGTCAGAAATCCCCACCCCCTACGAAGACCTCCTGGCTGAGATCCTGCATCAGGGGCAAGAAAAAACCGACCGTACCGGCACAGGTACCCGCTCTGTTTTTGGCCGGCAGCTGCGTTACGACCTCAGAAAGTCCTTTCCGCTGATCACAACCAAGCGGGTACATTTTAAGTCTGTAGCCCTGGAGCTGCTCTGGTTTTTACGCGGTGAGTCTAACGTCACCTGGCTACAGCAGCAGGGAGTGACCATCTGGGACGAATGGGCCGACGAGAACGGTGAGCTGGGCCCGGTCTACGGGGTGCAGTGGCGGTCCTGGCCTCGGAGCGACCACCAGAGTATTGATCAGATTAGCCAGGTTATTGATTCCTTAAAACGAGACCCGGATTCGCGCCGGCATATTGTCACGGCCTGGAACCCGGCAGAAATAGAAGACATGGCCCTGCCTCCCTGCCACCTTCTTTTCCAGTTTTATGTCAGCCACCGCTCAGATGGTCCGGATGAGCTCAGCTGCCAGCTTTACCAGCGATCAGCGGACATGTTTTTGGGGGTTCCCTTTAACATTGCCTCCTATGCCCTGCTCACTGAACTGATTGCCCGGCAGGTGGGCATGGTGGCCGGTGACTTTGTGTGGACCGGAGGTGACTGCCATATTTACAGTAACCACCTAGACCAGGTGCGCCAGCAGCTCTCCCGCACAGCCTACCCTTACCCGCAGCTACGGGTACACGGCCAGAAGGCTCAGCTCACCGACTACACCTACGAGGATTTTGAGCTGCTTAACTACCAGCACCACCCCACTATTACAGCGCCCATCGCGGTCTAGTCAGCTTTGTATGGCACACACTGCTTCTTTGGCTGCAATCTGGGCCCAGTCTCTTAACGCCGTTATTGGCCTGGCCGGGGGCATGCCCTGGTATGCCCCCGAAGATCTTAAACACTTTAAGGACCTGACCCTAGGCTGCCCCGTTCTGATGGGGCGTAAAACCTGGGATTCCTTCCCGCAGGCCTTCCGCCCTCTGCCGGGTAGGCAAAATATTGTTGTCTCCAGCAGGGTTGGGCAGCTCACTCAGGCTGACGGGGCGCTCTGGGCCCCCAGTCTAGACCGGGCTCTTCTTGCCGGGGCCGATCTCACCGATCAACGTCTTTGGCTTATTGGTGGGGCCAGCCTCTTTGAGCAGGCCTTGACACGCAAGGATTTGCCGGGGGTTACTGCTGGCTGCGTCAGCACTATAGAACGAACGGTTTTTGCCCATAGGATTGCTGGAGACAGCTACGCGCCCAGCCTGGACGACAGCTGGGAGTTGGTAAGCAGGGGCCCCTACAGCACTAGCGCCCGGGGGTGGATTGAAATCCAAGCAGGCAAGAGGCCGCGGCAAAGCCTGGAATTTCGTTTTGAATCCTGGCAACGGAAGATAGACTAAGACTATGGATTTTACTCGTGGCGATACCGTAGGTTTTGTTGGTTGGCGGGGCATGGTCGGTTCCGTCCTGATGCAGCGTATGCTTGAAGAAGGTGACTTTAGCGGTATCAAACCGGTTTTTTATTCCACGTCCCAGGCCGGCCAGCCTGCCCCACAAATCGCCGGTGTTTCTGGTCAAAACAACCAGCTTCTTGCCGATGCTTATGATCTTAAAAGCCTGCAAGAAAATCCTATTATTGTCAGCACCCAGGGTGGAGACTACACCCAGGCGGTACACTCTAAGCTCAGAGCCGCCGGATGGGATGGCATCTGGATTGACGCCGCTTCTACCCTGCGTATGCAGCAGAGCTCCGTCATTGTGCTGGATCCCATTAACCGGCAGGTAATAGATCGTGGCTTAGAAAGCGGAATCAAGGATTTTATTGGTGGCAACTGCACGGTTTCCTGCCTGCTGATGGCTTTGGGCGGGCTCTTTAAGGCCGGCCTGGTGCAGTGGGTTAGCAGCATGACCTACCAGGCTGCCTCCGGTGGAGGTGCCCGGCATATGCGTGAGGTACTTAAAGGTTTTCGGGATTTATCGGGGATTGTGAGCGCAGAACTTGAGGATCCCGCCGCGGCTATCCTGGATATTGATCGGAAGGTACTGGAAAAACAGCGCAGCGGTGAACTGGATACCCGGGAATTTCTTGTCCCCTTAGCCGGGTCTTTGATTCCCTGGATTGATGCTGATCTAGGCCAGGGGCAGTCTCGTGAGGAGTGGAAGGCCGGCGCTGAGTCTAATAAAATCCTCGATTTAGGAGCCGACCAGCAGGTGCTTATGGAGGGCCTGTGTGTCAGAATTGCGACCATGCGCTCCCATTCTCAGGCCCTGACCATTAAACTCAGCAAAGATCTTCCCTTAGCAGACCTTGAGCAGCTTATTGCTCAAGACAATGACTGGGTGAGGCTGGTGCCCAACCAGCGTGAGGCCAGCATGGAGCAGCTAACCCCCGTGGCCGTATCGGGGACCCTGCAGATACCGGTAGGTCGCATCCGTAAACTTGCCATGGGACCGGACTATATCAGTGCATTCACAGTTGGTGATCAGCTTTTGTGGGGGGCAGCCGAACCTCTGCGACGTATGCTTAAAATTGCAACAGGCAGCCTATAAGAAGGACCACCCGTAGCTATGGTTAAGCTAGAGCACAGTTCACAGGACAAAAGGGATTTCCAGCCCCTGAATTTTACGGTTGATAAGCAGTCGGACATTCCCCCCTATTCTCAGTTACGCAGGGCAATTATTGCCTTAAGAGCCCAGGGGGTGCTGGTTGCCGGGGACCGTCTGCCTCCTATGCGAACCCTGGCCCATTCCCAGGGTCTAGCCGTTAATACAGTGGCTAAAGCCTACAAGGAGCTTGAGGCGGCAGGAGCTATTGAAACCCACGGCCGTGCCGGTAGCTTTATTACAGCTATCGACGCAACCAGCCAAAAAAGTCACGAACTAACGAGTCGCTATATTGCTGCTATGCGTAGGCTGGGCTTGGAGGACCAACAAACCTTAGCAATTTGCCAGCACGAGTTAGGCTTGGACCCACACAGCTAAGACCCTCCCCTAGAGATGATCGGCTGAGCCCCGATGATAGTGCTGACCATCGGGGCAGTAGTGTTGGGGATCTGGCCTTAAGCGCCAAATCTGCTGGTTTTTGGCTAGCTGTTTCTTATATCTAGTGGATTCCCAGGACCACCAGAGGGCCAGCACTTTTGCTTTAACCCAGACGTTGAGCCGATGGGCCCAGTGAAACTCCGTGCCCCAGAGGCCCATGCCCAAAAAAATAAAAAGCCAGCCCGGCCCCGGGGTAACCAGCATGATGAGCCCAGCCAGAATGAACAGAAAACCCAGGGCAGTGAGCAGACAGCGGTAGAGCAGTAGCAGCAAAGGGTGCCGGCCCATTAAGCCACGCCAGCGCCTCAGAAGGCGGTGCAGGCGTCCGCCCTCACTCTTGGCAATGTCCCGGTCTAGGGCCATTAACACCCCTTTCTTTTGTTACTGTGTGTCAGCAAGAATCAGGGGTTCGGGCACTAGGCCTACTCCAAAGGCATGCTCTACCCCTTCCTGCACTGTTTTTGCTATGGCCAGCAGGTCTGCACAGCTTGCATCCCCCCGGTTGCTGATAGCCAGTGTGTGTTTGGTCGATAAGGAGGCCCTGCCACCGGCGATCTCAAGGGAGTTACCTTCTAGACCAAAACCTTTATCAAAGCCGGCCTCCTGAATCAGCCAGGCGGCGCTGAGCTTAACCTGCTGCTCAAGCAGCTGACCCTGGCTGTCAATAACCGGGTAGTGAGGTGTGTCTTTGGGCAGGCTGGCCAGCTTACTCCGGTCCACAATGGGATTGGTAAAGAAGGACCCGGTGGAGTAGGTATCCCGGTCTGCTGGATCTAGCACCATGCCCTTGCTGGCCCTGAGGGCAAGTACTTTGTGGCGCAGCCGGCTAGCTTCAACCCGGTCTCCCAGTTCTACCCCTAGTTGGCGGGCTAGCTCGGCATAGCGGATTGGTGCACTGAGTTGGCCGGCTGCCAGGGCAAAATCAACAGAGAGAACCACGTAGCGGGGGGAGCCGGCCTGCATCGTCTGTTTAAGCAGGGAGTCCCGGTAGGAGAACTGTAGTTCTGCTGGCTCAAAATTCTTGATTTCTTGTTTCTGCCTGTCCCAGCTGCGTACTGCGCAGATGGTGTGGGCTACTTCTGCCCCGTAGGCTCCCACGTTTTGTAGCGGTGTTGCCCCCACCGTCCCCGGTATTCCAGACAAGGCCTCCAGGCCACTAAGCTGGCGTGTCAGGGTGTAGTTAACAAAATCATCCCAGTTGTGGCCAGCCTGGACCCGTAGCACAGTCCGCTCTGGGCTGGAGTCGGCCAGCTCTCTTATGCCCTGCGTTTTAATATGGACCACGGTACCGGCAAAACCTGCGTCTGCCACCAGAATATTGGAACCACCACCGAGCACAAGGAGGCGCTGCTGATCCTGGTCGGTTTTTTGCAGGGCCAGGATCAGTTCTTCTTCTGTACTGGCACTGACATATTCTTGGGCAGGTCCGCCAACTGCCGCCGTGGTAAGTTGACTCAAAAGCATGGTAGTCACTGTCTTAGTTTAGTCTCTCTTGTGTATGCTGCTCTGGCTACTGTTTGTTTGGCAGCGGCAAAGAGCAGGGAAAACCCGACACTGCCACCCTTCTGTGACGGGTGGTTAGGGCCCTGCCCTGCCTCAGCTGCTGGCAGGAAGGCAAATAAAAATAGGGGTTAAGGCTTCACTATAGCCTGGGCTTTAACGAGTACTGTCTCTAAAGAGCCGTCGGCAGCCGGCGCCTGCACCTTCAGATCTACCCGAACGGTCCCCGCCTCTAGATCAATGGCGCCAATTTTTGCGCTCACCGTCAGAGAGGTGCTGGCTGCTGTGGGATCGGCACAGTTCTGAGCTTGGGGCACCGGCACCGGTTTACTAAAGCGGGTCTGGTAGTCGATAATGGCTGCCGGATCCTGCACCCAGTCTGTTACCAGCTGAATAGCTAAACCCATGGTCAGCATTCCGTGGGCAATGACACCACCGAGACCAACCTCCTGTGCAAAGCGCTCATCCCAGTGAATGGGGTTGTAATCGCCAGAGGCGCCAGCGTAACGGACCAAATCTGCCCGGCTGAGCGGAATTTGCCGCTGGCCAATCTGCTCGCCCTTGCTTAAAGTTCTTAGATCAATGCTGGTCATGGCTAGTCTTCTCCTCGTATCAGCAGGGAGGAGATGCAGGTGACTACAGGATTTCCCTCTTGGTCCCTGATCTCTTCTCGGGTTGTTAACATGGCGCCCTGACCGATCATGCGTAATTTATCAACCTGGACTTCTGTTGTGAGCACATCGCCGGCAAAAATAGGCCGGTGTAAACTAAAGCGCTGATCCGCATGCACTACCCGGGAGAAGTCAATACCGGCGCTTGGGTCTTGGATCAGGGCAGCATCCGCCTTTTGGGCTAGCAGGATAGCGTAGGTGGGTGGAGCCAGCAGGTCTGGGTAACCTGCTTGATGGGCAGCGGCCAGATCAAAATGCAGCTGGTTAGTTGCTTTTACGGCTTGAGCAAATTCTCTAATGCTTTCACGTCCTACCGTATAGGCCTCGGTTGCGGGATAGACCCGGCCAAGAATCTTGGGGTTAATAGTTTTACTTTCAGACATACGTTTAGTCTATCGGTCGTTGTCGGGCTAGTAGAAGTCTCTGGCACCCCGACAGGATGAGCAGCTTAATAATGGCCGTCATTTTGGCTGGGAACGTGTCGTCTGCCCTGCAGGCAAAGCCGCAGAAGAAAGTGATATGAGACACTGATACCTAGTGTGATCTTTCATAGCCCGTCCGCCTTCTACCTTGTCAGGAGGATCTAATGCCCCCTAGAACCCGCGAAAAATTTTTACCCCATCTGGTTGACCCCCACGAGCCGGTAGACTCTGTCCAGCACTATAAGATCATTGGTCCGGGCCTGGTGGTTGCTGCTACCGGAATTGGAGCAGCGGATCTAGTTGCCACCCTAGTGGCCGGTTCACGCTACGGCTACGGGCTGCTGTGGGCCGTGGTTCTTGGGGTTATTATGAAAATCGTTTTGGTGGAGGGAGCTGGCCGCTACAGCCTGGCCACCGGCAGAACCATTTTTGAGGGCTGGCGCACCCTGGGCCCCTGGACCACCTGGTACTTTGGCCCCTACATTCTGATCTGGGGTTTTGTTTACGGCGCCACCGGCATGAGCGCAGCGGCCATGCCGCTGGCAGTCTTGTTTCCGATCTTGCCGCTCTGGGCCTGGGCTATTGTGATGGGTCTGCTAGGTTTTGGCATGGTCTGGCTGGGCAAGTACCGGGCTATTGAAAAAATTATGGCAGTCCTGGTGGGACTGATGTTTCTGCTCATTGTTGGTTTAGCAATCTATACCCTGCCCCACCTGCCCGATCTGGTTGCGGGTCTGCTACCGCTCATCCCTGCTGGTGGAATAACCTACACGCTGGCTTTAGCTGGTGGGGTCGGTGGCACCATTACCCTGGCTGCCTACGGCTACTGGCTGCGGGAGAAGGGCTGGGCCAGCCCACGTTTTATGCGAATTATGCGTCTTGATAATAGGCTAGCCTACGTGGTCTCGGGTATTTTTGTGACCGCAACCCTCATACTGGGGGTGGAGGTTCTTTACACGGCTGGTTTAACCGTCTCCAGCGGAGATAAGGGCCTGCTTGATTTGGCCCAGGTTTTACAAGACCGGTATGGGCTGCTAATGGGCAAGCTCTTTTTACTGGGTTTTTGGGCAGCTTCTTTTTCTTCCGTGGTAGGGGTTTGGTCTGGGGTTTCTCTCATGTTTGCCGATTTTTGGGCCCAGGTGCGCCAGTTGCCAGCTGGCCATCCTGATTCTCGTACCGGGGGCAAATATTTTAAGTTTTACCTGCTCTGGATTACTTTTCCACCCATGCTGCTGCTCCTACTGGATAGTCCCATTTTCCTGATCCTGCTTTACGGTGTACTGGGAGCCCTCTTTATGCCTTTTTTGGCCGGCACCCTGCTCTGGATTCTTAACACTGCTCGTGTGCCGCAGAACTGGCGTAACGGCTGGTTTGCCAATATTACCTTGGCTATTTGCACTATCCTTTTTAGCATCCTGGGTATCTACCAGGTTTTTGAAGCAGTGGGCAAAGCCTTAGGCTCCTAGGTTCAGCCTCGTGAACTGCGCTGCTGAGTCCAGCTAATGTAAAAAATAAAAACTATATAATAAAAGGGCCTTGACAGCCTCTTCTCCCGCCAAACCGGGCAACCGAGCCCCGACCGGGAATCGATCCCGGGACCTCCATCTTACCAAGATGGCGCTCTACCACTGAGCTATCGGGGCAACGTAGCGGTGGACGGGCTCGATCCGTCGACCTCACGATTATGAGTCGTGCGCTCTAACCAGCTGAGCTACACCGCCACGGCACGGCAGAACCACCGTGCCAGAGCCCCGACCGGGAATCGATCCCGGGACCTCCATCTTACCAAGATGGCGCTCTACCACTGAGCTATCGGGGCAACAGAGAATACTCTACAGTACCTGCAAGAAACTGCGCAAATTTGAAGGAGACCTTCAGACAGTGTTCTGAAACTCACTTTCTTGGCCTCTAAGTCGGGCCAAGCTGCCCGACTTAGCTAGGCTCAGAGAGCCAAGCCAGCAGGGAGCTTGCCGGGCAGCTGACGCTTAGTAGTCCCTGTTTTTACGGTTCTTACGGAAACCCTCAAAACGTCTTGAATCCTGCCGATCGTCACGGTCAAAGCGGCCACGCCGCTTAAAACCGCCCCGGTCATTCTCAAACTTTTTTCCCGAACGTTTAGGACCGTTATCCCGGGAAATATTAAGATAAGCACCGTTAATCTCGGTATTTTCGAGTCGATCAAAAAAGGTCTTAGGCAAATCCTGAGGCAAACCAACAATGGTGAAGTGCTTTCGAATATCAATAGAGCCAATCTGTGAGCCCTCAATACCGCCCTCATTGGTTAAAGCACCAACAATCATGCCCGGATTCACCCGATGCACATGCCCCACCTGGAGCTTATAATCCTGCATACCCTCATTGCTCCGACGGGGCTTACGTTCCCGACGTTCAGAACGATCATCGGCAAACCGATCCCGCCGGCCCTTAAGTTCAGGCATTTCTTCTACAAAAAAGGGCCTACCCTCCTGGGCAATCACAGCAATCGCAGCGGCAATCTCCAGGGGATCTACATCGTGCTCATTTTCGTAGCTGCTAATGATCTCCCGGAAAACCGACAGATCCTCACTCTCTATCGTGTCCGTAATCTGCTGGGCAAAACGTGACTTACGGTTTTCGTTAACGTCCTCCACAGAGGGCATCCGCATCTGCTCCACCTTTTGCCGGGTGGCTTTTTCTATCTGCCGCAGCATATATTTCTCACGCGGAGTCATAAAGAGAATAGCTTCGCCATCCCGGCCGGCCCGGCCAGTACGGCCAATCCGGTGAACGTAAGACTCCGTATCATGGGGAATATCAAAGTTAACCACCAAAGAAATACGTTCTACGTCCAGTCCTCGGGCAGCAACATCGGTGGCCACCAAAATATCAATACGGCCAGCCCGCAAAGATTCAACGGTTCTTTCCCGCAGCTGCTGAGGAATATCCCCATTAATAGCTGCCGCCTGGTAGCCGCGGGCTTTAAGACGGTCAGCGATTTCTTCGGTCTCTTTTTTAGTGCGCACAAAGACAATAACCCCGTCGTAGCTGCCCACTTCAAGGACACGGGTCATGGCTTCTAACTTGTGAGCATGCATGACCTGGATAAAACGCTGCCGGATGCTGGCTGCCGTGGAGGTCTTAGCTTTAACACGGATTTCGGCAGGTTCCTTAAGATACTGCTCAGCAATCTTTCGGATGGTCTTAGGCATAGTGGCTGAAAAGAGAGCCACCTGCTTCTGCTCAGGGGTTTGCGCCAGAATCTGTTCAACATCTTCAGCAAAACCCATCCGCAGCATCTCGTCCGCTTCATCCAAAACCAGGTACTGCAGGTTAGAAAGATCCAGGGAACCGCGTTGCAAATGATCAATCACACGCCCGGGGGTACCAACAACCACCTGAGCTCCCCTGCGCAACCCGTTGAGCTGGGGACCGTAGGGGGAACCACCGTAGACCGGTAGCACCGTAAAATCTTCCAGGGCTGAAGCGTAGCTGGCAAAGGCTTCTGCCACCTGAAGGGCCAGCTCCCGGGTGGGGGCCAAGACCAGCACCTGAGTCTGCTTTGAAACCCCCTGTGCATCTGCCAGCTCAGCCAGCTTAGACAGGGCCGGTAAGGCAAAAGCCGCCGTTTTTCCGGTTCCGGTTTGGGCCAGACCCACTACGTCTTTGCCTTCAAGCAAGAGTGGAATGGTTTGGGCCTGAATAGGTGAAGGAGATTCATAACCCACGGCTTCCAGGGCCTTTAAGACCCGCGGGTCTAAGCCAAGATCCGAAAATTTGGGGCCGGTTTCTTCTACCCCAGCAGGTTCTCCTTGATCCTGGCTGCTGGTAAAGTCGGGTTCTTTTGTCAGAGCAGAGTTTTCTAAAGTCAATGTTTCCTCATCGCGTGGGCTCAGCGACGGCACGGTAGGGCACGCCGCACCGGTAACCCCCGTGCTGCTCGTAAAGGTCTGTTAACCCTGATTAACCCAGAAAATAAAGGGCTAGAAATAGACGCTGGCGCCATGTAGCCACAGCAAGCGTATGCAAGGGTGTCAAGCTCTTGAACGAGCGGTATCTCTCCAACCGCTGTTTCTCGGAATGAGCTAGCAGGCTAAGAGGTTAAGATGCGCTGGTTTTCAGTCGGTCGGCGCAAACTCAGTATTCGGGGAACCCGGTCATGTACTGTCCTTACACTACCTTACCTTAAGCCTAAATAGCAGGACAGGTGATGGAAGGTACAGACCTATCCGATAATAAAAACCTAGGAAGAGGCTTCTATCACATAAATACTGCCTAGGTGGTGGGCAAGCCGATAGGTTTTTTGATAACGCTGCTGAACATAAGCCACGGGGTCCCCCGGTGGACTGCTACCCCAGGTGGGGCTAGCCTGATCAATAATGACGTAGTCGGGAGCAGGCAAACCGCTGTGGGCAATCCAGTAGACCTGGTGCTCAGGCACCAGGTAGGTGATCAGGGAAAGGTCCGAGGCAACCGTTGAACCGGACGGAATCAGCTTAAGCACCTGTCGTTTATTCCGATCGCTAGCGGAGTCCTGCCAGCTGACAAAATTCTGGTCAGTCAGCTGCCACAGGGGCTGACTAGGAAGCAAACAGACAGTAACCAGTAGGGCTAAGGCCGGCAGCGCCCAATGACCCTGCTGCTGATAACGGTTTTTTACCCGCATCAGATAGCCCGCCACTGCCGACTGCCCTCTACCAGCAGGCCTGCGCAGGGCAGCAGCACGAGCTCTAGCCAGCAGATCCAGCAGGGCCAAAAAAACCACCGGCATCAAAACCAGGGAATAGTGCCAGCTTGATTCCCAGTAACCACTGTTGCTGGATAGAAAACGCCAGCTGATGGTTGGCAGCGCAAGAAGAGCTAGTGGGGAAACAACCCAAACCAGCACACCGGTCAAGAGCAAAAGACCCAGGCTAGCAGACTTTTCCCAGGGGTAAAAAAAGAGTGCGGCAGTCTGCAGCGGATCAGCCAGAGCCCCGGCAAGATCTACCCGGTCAGCATAGTCAAAAACCCCTGCCGTATTAAAGAAAGGCAGCACCACCCTCATAGCCAGCACAGACCAGCCCGCACCCCAAAGCGTCGTGAAGCTTGCCAGCATAAGCAAGGGCCTAGCCCGCCAAGACCGCAGCAGCAGCCTCATCCGCTCTTTAACAGGGCCCGGCTTAGTTTCCGCCAGAGGAAAAAGAAGGGCACCTAGCTCATGACAGTAGCCGCTAAAAGCCACAACAAGCAGCCCAACTATAGCAACCGTAAACCCTAAATCCTCTTTAACAAAGACCAGCGGTAGTGACCAAAGGCAGGCCCTCTTTAAAGCCTCTTCTGACTGCTGCCAGCGAGCTAAAACAAGATTACCCAAGGACAGCAGCAGAAAGGGAAGGGCAAAGGCCACCTCATGGAACTGCACGGCCACAGCATTTTGCATACCAAAGCTTAAGGCAAAGGCTACAGTAAGCCCAAGGTTTGCCAGGCCGGGAAGGATAGCCTGCCCAAACCGATGAAAAAAGTAAACAGAGAGAGCCAGCAGGGCATTTTGCAGGTAAAGCAAGGTTGCCGGGCTAGGAAAAAGCCAGTAGAGCGGCCCTAAAAGGATCAAGATGGGATGAAAATGATCCCCCCAGAGATTAAAGCCCTCCCCTTTGATCGTCACGATAGGGGGTAGCTGCCCCTGGGAGTAAGCCTTAGCAAGCTGGGTAAAAATGCCCAGGTCCCAGGATGGAGTGATGTAATGCCGGTACTGAAAAAAAGAGTAGCAACTGTAGAGAATAAAAATGGCTAAGGCCAACAGGGCAGCCGGCAGACGTCCCTTACCTACCTTCAAAGAAGGCACAGCAAACTCCCCCTGCTTCTGTCTAGCTGGCCTAGAATTTTCTTGGATTCTTACGTCGGGCTGCACTCTACACAGGTTACCGCTAGCAGCCAGCTTGCGGCAGCCATATTCAATACTCCTGAGAGAAAATGTCTGGTGTATTCAACCACAATCACAAACCAAGCCCGCAAGAAAGGGACTAATAAAGTAAAGGCAGCCCGCCCCAGCTGCCTTTTACCGTAAGCTCCAGCAAGAAGTGAGCCTAGTCTGCACTCTGGGACCCCTGAGTTTTTTCGGCAGCTTCTGCCTGAGCAACCTGCTGGCGAACCTCATCCATATCTAGGTCCCGAACCGCCTGGATAACCTGATCAAATTGGGATTGATTGAGGGCTCCGGGCTGTGAAAAAACCAGGATTCCTTCTCGAAAAGCCATCAGGGTAGGAATCGAGGAGATGCCGGCGGCACTAGCCAATTCCTGCTGATCTTCGGTATCTACCTTGCCAAAAACAATGTCTTGATTGTTCTTTGCTGCCTGCTCAAAAACGGGGGAAAACTGCTTGCAGGGACCGCACCAATCCGCCCAGAAGTCCAGGAAGAGGATCTCGTTATCCTGCACGGTCTGAGTTAGGTTCTCCTGCGTAATCTCTAGTGTAGCCATGCCCAACACCCTACCTGCCCAAGAGAGCTCCTGCCAACCCGGTTTCTCTCTTGATGAATCTTTGCACAAAAAATCCCGGCCCGATTATCTCAGGCCGGGATAGTCCCGGTGGCAGATGAGGGATTCGAACCCCCGTAGGCAGTGCCAGCTGATTTACAGTCAGCCCCCTTTGGCCGCTCGGGTAATCTGCCATCATTCCATACGGATATAATTCGCAGTAGCGAACGAGACCACATTACCGAAGATTTGTAGGAAATAAAAACTCAACCGTCCATTTGTGACAAAAACAACTCCCCTTTTGCTTCAAACCCGGCTAGATCCGTTTATGGCTGGGCTGAAGCTGATCTTCTTGCTCCTGCAAAAGCCGCTGCTCAAAGTGCTCCAAATAGGTGTAGGCCTGATCCGGTGTACACATGCCACTGCGCATTTCTTGCAGAATATTGGCCCGGATTCCCTGAAAACGCGTTCGCACTTCGCTCCCGTATAGCCCAGAGCCCAAATCAAGGAGGCTAAGAGATGGCCCCTGCTCTGGCTGGACTGAGAAAAGCTCCTGTTTTACCGTCATAGCTTCCATTCTGCGCCGGCCACATGTACAAAAGCTGATCATCAGATCACGCCCAGGTAACGATTTGCTCCTAGCCTGCCCAGAAGATTTAACTATTCCTGCCCAAGTTTTAAGCGGGACAAGGCGCAAACCTGTACGCTAGCAATGGGGTTTATTGACAGCGTCCTCACCCTAGCCGGCTCCCCCAGAGCTGGTCAGGACAGTAATTTTTTGAGATAAATCCCAAGAAAGTCTGATCATCCTGGCAGGATCTGCTCCCCTGCCCCAAGCTTTAGGAGCCATCGTGGCAAGCGAATCATCCTTTGACATTGTTTCAAAAGTCGATAAACAAGAGGTATCTAATGCCCTTAACCAGGCCAGTAAAGAAGTTTCCCAGCGTTACGACTTCCGCGGTGTAGGGGCCTCCATTGATTTTTCTTCAGATGCCATTCTCATGAAGGCTAACTCCCAAGAGCGAGTCCTGGCTGTCCTCGATGTCTTTCAGTCAAAACTTGTCAAACGAGGTATTTCCCTCAAGTCCCTTGATGCCGGCCAGCCCTACGCCTCGGGTAAGGAATACCGGATTGAAGCACAGATAAAAGAGGGTATCGCCCAGGATCAGGCCAAAAAAATATCCAAAATGATCCGGGAGGAAGGTCCAAAAGGAGTTAAAGCAAACATTCAAGGAGACGAGCTGCGGGTATCCTCTAAGTCTCGTGACGACCTTCAGCAGGTTATTAGCCTGCTAAAGGGAGCGGACCTAGAAGTGGACCTGCAATTTGTCAACTACCGTTAAAGCAGCTCCACAGAAAACCAGCAGAACTAAAGCTGTCCCAGGCGCTCTGCCTGCTTTTTAAGCCGGGCAATCCGCTCCTGCATGGGTGGGTGAGTGGCAAAAAGGTTAACCCGGTCTAGCTTTAGTCTGCCAAAAGGATTGGCGATCATCATAGAAGCCGTGGAAGCCACCCGCTGATCCTCCGTTACCAGAGGTCTACTGTCAATTCCGGCGTCTAAGGCTGCTAGGGCAGAAGCCAGGGCCAGCGGGTCCTGGGTTAGCTCAGCTCCGTCTTGATCTGCATCAAATTCTCTGGTTCGGCTGATAGCCATCTGCACCAGTGAAGCCGCCAGGGGTGCTAGAAAGGCCAGCAGAACAGTCCCAAGAATATTGCCGGCTCCATTGTTACGGTTTCCGCCAAAGATTCCAGCAAAACTGAGATACTGCGCAAGAGAAGTGATGATTGAGGCTATCGCCGCAGCTATAGAGCCAATAAGAATGTCTCGATTGTAGACGTGCATGAGCTCATGGCCAAGCACTGCCCGCATTTGCCTCTCATCCAGAAGCTGCAAAATACCTTCCGTACAGCAGACAGCCGCATGCTGGGGGTTACGCCCCGTGGCAAAAGCGTTAGGAGTTAAAGTGGGAGCAACATAGAGGCGGGGCATAGGCTGGCCGGCCTTTTGGGATAGTTCCTCAACAATCCGGTAGAGGCCCGGGACCTCCTGAGCGGTGACAGGATAGGCATTCATGGAGCGAATGGCCAGCTTATCTGAATTCCAGTAGGTGTAGGCTACCGTAGCGACTCCAAATAAGGCAAAGAGCCAAATAAAAAAGCTCTTACCGGTCATGCCTGCTATAAGAGCCCCAACAATTGCCAAAAAGCCTAGCATGGACCCCATAAGCAGAGCAGTTTTTAGCCCATTATGATGGCTGTGCATATTTTATCCTTTACTGCTGGCACTGGATACTGATGGCCTGCTGCCACCCCATGATTCCTGCCAAAGTATATCGGGTGTAGGGTGAATCTAAAAACACCGCCGGAAGGTAGTAGGAGGCTAATTCTTGGTAGCGTCCGTCTGCGCTGTAGTAGCTAATCCAGCACAGTCTATTGCTGGCCACCTCCGAGCTGGGGCGGCCAAAATCATTCCAGGGGATGCTGGCTAGCCAGTCCATAAAAGTTTGTGAGCCATACCAGCCAGGAACTTTGACCGGGTCAGCCTGCTGGGGAGCTGACTGGCTGGGCTCTGGGCTAGCTGCTGGTTGCGTCATCCTTGGCTGGGCCTCTGACGAGCTAGGACTAAGGCTCGGGCTGGGCTGAGTCGATGGGCTAGGACTAAGGGTTTGGCTAGGTTCAGCTCCCCGACTAGGTTGACTTGTTGGGGAAGGTTGGCTGGGCTCAACAGACCTGAACTCGGTAGAGACCAGGGACTGGACGGGCTCGGCAGCGGCCTCCTGGCTACTAGTTTGACCTGAACCATCGGCAGGGTCAGTCCGATTTATTAAGGGACTAGGGTCCATTTCACCCACCATAAGATGAGAGGGGCTGGCCGCTCCGGTAGGGTCAAGCAGTACAGCATCGGTCGAGGTGGCGCTGGCCTCTGCCAAAGAACTAGTAGCGGCCCCTGGAGTTGGTGAGCTAGCCAAGGGAATATCCTGCCCAGGCTGTTGGTCCTCTGCTGAGCTTGACGGACTAGCAATACCGGCCAGGGCTGCCTGTTCATTCATCCAGGTGGTATCGGTAAATTTATTGTATTCCGCCCCCAAAGCTTGGGAGGGTGTCTGCTGAGGGGCCGAGCTGGCCGACGTTTTTTTATCCTGGACCTGCTCCGTGACCGAGCTTTGCTCCTGCTTGTCCGAAACAGAGGTGCGTTCGCGTTGGGCATCTGTAAAGAACACTCCGCCGGCAACCGCCACCGCAGCGGTTGTTGCCGCCGCAGCGCCAGCCATCACCTTACTGGCTCCGCCCCAGCTTTTGGGGGAAAACAAGCTAAAGCCCGTTCCAGCGGCAGCCTGCGAGGAAGCTCCCGCAGCAACAGAAGCCGTACCTAGCCCGGCGGCAGCAAGGCTCGCTGGAGACAGGAGGGCAGCGCCATCGGTACTAAAGACCGTTAACCCAGCCAAAACCGGAAAAATCCAGCTGCGCATAGATTTATTAATGCCCGCCAGGGACAAATAGTCGGTGGTGCAGTAGCGGCAATCTTCCATATGGGCCTGAAGAGCCTGGGCCCGTTTTGCACTCAGAGACCCCCGCACATAAGGGCTAATATAAGCATGATAACGGTCACAGTCAGCCGTGGCCGGTGAACTCTGGTGAGCCCTTAAAAATCCTTCTTTAAGACTTTCGCGTGCCCGCACCGCAAGCGCCGAAACAGCATTGGCCGTGAGATTCATATCCGCCGCAACTTCACGGGGTTTTTTTGCTTCAATCTCCGTTAGCCATAAAACTTTTTGCCAACGCTCAGGAAGGGAGGTAAAAGCAGTGATCGCTTCTGCCGAGCCGTGAAGCTTCAGGACGGTCTCATCCAAAGACTCCATTGATTCCATATGGTCGGCTTGGCTAGGAATTTCCCGTTCTGCCAGCATGCCGTACTCACCGGCCAGGTGAGCAATCGTAGTTGCCAGGTAGGCCCCCATATAAGAACGTGGTCCCTTACCGTTTTTAAGGGCCTGGAGAATTCGGGCAAAGGCTTCCGAGACCATGTCGTCCAGGCGATCTTGATCTCCAGTGTGTCCTGCTGCAATGGCCCTAGCCCTGGGATAGTAGCGTTCGTAAAGATCGCCAAATGATTCAAGATTACCTTCTCGCACTGCCTGCAGCAGAGCTTCATCGGTTCGATCGGAACCTGTCAGCGTATGTTGCGTTTGCATGACGGATTTTCCTGAATTTCGGGCAGGGCGAACCTGCGTCAACCTGATAAAACATTGATAATATCTTGTACGGTAAATAAAATTTTCAATAGAAAGTTTTAAACTATCTTATATACCTATCAATATACATCATAAAATGAAATCCGTCTTTAGTGCAGAGCTTAACTAAGGCGGGGCCCATTAACTATTTACATTAATGAGCCCCGCTTTTATACTATAGGCCTTGCGAACCCCCCAAGTTCCAACGGACTGGCAGACCCCTCCCTAGTGAGAGGCCAGTAATGTGGTAACCCCCTAAGAATTATGCCTGCGAAAGCACACCCTATTCCACATCAGCTCTTGAAGCAGAGCAACAGCCTTAGCTCGCTAGAACCTTATTCCCTATTTCTTTACCTTTGAAGTTAAATACCCTATTTATTTAACTCCTTTATTACGCAAAATCTGCAAAGAAAAAGCAACAATACTTCATCAAACTAGCCCCAACCACCGGTGCGATCAGGAGCATTCCTGGGTGGTAAGCTAGCAGCCCTTGCAGATAAGCAGCACTCACAGGTGCTCACCATTAAAGAGAAGGTCAGAGCCAGATTATGACGCAAAAATGGAAAGTTTTAAAAAATTTTTGCAACCCGGGCCTACCCCAGCTCCTCCAGCAGAACTGGGGCTTGTTATTCTGAGTAAATCAAAATAAGCTATGAGCAGGTCAAATCCGAGAGCAAGACAGGAGGTGGCATGAGCCAGCACAGCTACGAAGGGCCGCCAGAACTTAAAGAAAACTGGATCAAGACCCTACGCAACCAAGGCCGAAGGGTCACCAAACAGCGCCTGGCTGTTCTCAACGCTGTTCAGGCTAACCCCCACTCCACCGCTGAAACCATTGCAACTGCCGTGCGCCAAGAAATTCCCACCATTACGGTCCAGTCAGTTTATGTTGTCCTCACGGACCTGGTAAGTATTGGCATGCTCCGTCGTTTTGGGTCCCCTTCCAGCCCAGCCCGGTACGAGAGCCAGCCAGAAGACAATCATCACCACGCCTATTGTGTCCGCTGCGGCAAGATCGAAGATGTGGACTGCCCCCAGGGGAAGGCCCCCTGCCTACACCCCAGCCAGCTGCACGGTATGGCTCTACTGGCTGCAGACGTGCTCTACCAGGGTATCTGCACCGATTGTCAAACCCACCAAGAGGCCGAGCTGGCAGCAGCGCAGAGTAAGGAATTTGCTGCAGAAAAGTAAGAGAGCCAGCTCCTACAGGCCACTACCCTTCCTAACTGAATATCCCCACAGATTTTGCCCCTGGGCTCAGCTAAGCCGGGCTCAGCTGGCAAGAACCGTAGCTTATTAGCTACACCATCACACCGAACAGGAGATGAATTATGGTTGCTCATCAACCGATCAAACCCGGTAGTTTTACTACCACTACCAGCGGTGCTCCAGTGGCGTCCGATAACGACTCACTCACCGTTGGCCCCGACGGCCCTATTGTTCTACACGACGCCTACACCGTCGAGAAGCTAGCCCAGTTTAACCGCGAGCGTGTTCCCGAACGCGTAGTGCACGCCAAGGGTACCGGTGCTTTTGGCTACTTTGAGACAACGGAGGATGTCTCCGCCTATACCAAGGCAGCCCTCTTTCAGCCCGGGGTAAAGACCGATCTTGCTATCCGTTTTTCAACCGTTGCCGGTGAACAAGGTTCCCCCGACACCTGGCGCGACCCACGTGGCTTTGCCATCAAGTTTTACACCACCGAAGGCAACTACGATCTGGTAGGGAACAACACCCCTATCTTCTTTATTCGCGACACCATTAAGTTCCCGGACTTTATCCACTCGCAGAAACGTAACCCCCAGACCGGTCTGCGCTCCCACGACATGCAATGGGATTTCTGGAGCCTGCGCACCGAATCTGCACACCAGGTCACCTGGCTGATGGGTGATCGTGGCCTGCCCAAGACCTTCCGGAACATGGATGGTTTTGGATCCCACACCTACCAGTGGATCAACAAGGAGGGCCAGCGTTTTTGGATCAAGTACCACTTCAAGACTGACCAGGGCATTGACTATCTCACTCAGGAAGAGGCTGATCGCCTAGCCGGTGAAAATGCCGATGTCCATCGTGAAGACCTCCACCGGGCCATTGCCGAGGGTGACTTCCCCAGCTGGACCCTATACGTGCAGGTTATGCCCTACGAAGACGCCAAGACCTACCGTTTTAATCCTTTTGATCTAACCAAGGTCTGGCCTCATGCTGACTACCCGCTGATCAAGGTGGGTAAGATGGTCCTCAACGAAAACCCCAATAATTTCTTTGCTGAGGTGGAGCAGGCTGCCTTCTCACCCTCAAACTTTGTGCCCGGTATTGCCGCTTCCCCCGACAAGATGCTCATGGGACGAATCTTCTCTTACCCTGACGCACACCGCTACCGGGTTGGCACAAACTTTGCCCAGCTCCCCGTTAACCAGGCTAAAAATGCTCCCGTTAACAATTACAGCATCGACGGTGCCATGCGCTACAACTTTAACGATCCGCACACCCCCACCTATGCTCCCAACAGCTTGGGTGGCCCCCACGCTGATGCTGAGCGGGCCGGCGAAGGATCCTGGGAAGCTGACGGCGAATTAGTGCGGGCAGCCTACACTCTGCATGCAGAGGACGACGATTTTGGTCAGGCTCGCACCCTCTATGCTGAAACCATGGACGATGAGCAGCGTGCCCGCCTTGTTTCTAACATTGCCGGCCACGTGGGGGCCGTTGTTTCGGATGAAATCCGTGAGCGTGCCCTTAAATACTGGGATTCTGTTCATGAGGAACTAGGGGCTCGAGTGCGCCAGGCGCTAGCGGAAGCCAACTAAAATAGTTCCTGGTAGACAAGCCTTCTTAAGGGTTTTTACCCAACCAGAGGGCCGGCAGTAGTTGCTACTGCCGGCCCTCTGGGCTATTCAAGGATCAAGACCTCTTGTAGGGTTTAGCCGTTCTGCTGGGAGGCTTCTACGATGGCGATCAGTTCCCTAATTTGCTGAATAGGCAGGGTTGCCGAAGGATTCGAAGCGTTAATACGGACGCTCACCGCCCCCAGCTGGTTGGCAAATTTGAGTACGTCTAGAGCAGGGGCAGAACGAACCTCTAGGCCCGGATCCACCGAAGCAATTTCTGCAGCAGAAGTAAAGACCAGCATGGTATCCGGCTCGCTCTTATCGTCCTGGGAGGGAACAAATAAGGGGGTATCTGTCCCGGGTCTAACTCCCATGAGCAGGAAAGCGCTAGGAGCCACCAGCGAAGCTAGTAGCTGCTGCATATTACCCGCCATCAGAGCGCGTTTAGCGCCGTCATTGTGGGGGGTGGAAAGTACCCAACTCACCTGCGGTTTTTCAATAAAGGTCTCCTGGGGAGTGCCGGGGTCAATCACAACGAGTTCGCAGCTCTCGTCGCTCATAAAATCCATGTAGACCTTAAGAGCTATTTCCCGCAGCAGGGTAGGCTCATCCTGGTCGCCATTTTCTGCCCTGTAAGCCTGGTAGGCGTACTGGGAGCTGGAGAAGGCGCACAGAGCCCGCATGCCATTGCGCAGACGCAGCACCTTATAGCGGATGGTAGATTGGGGGCCAATCGGCTGGTCTCCATCGGCAATCAGGGTGGAGTTTGAAATATCAAGCAGCAGGTCCCCACCTAAGGATGCCCGGAGGACGTTAACAACACCGAGGTCCTCACGGACTCCCGGGGTGATTTCTTCTAAGGCTGTCGTCAGGTATTGGTTAGGTACTTCGTATTCTTGCTCATCGGCATCCGGCTCTGGCCCACGCCGTCCACCCAGGCGGGTACGGGCCCAGTCAGGTATCTGCTCCTGTGCCCGGGGAAATTCTTCAAAGTGATCCCTGAGCTCACGGGCAGTTAACCTGCCTTCACCTTCCCAGTCCTGCGGTTCTTCCTGCCGATTGTAGGAGGCTCCAATCTGATACTGGGGATCCGGCCATTGCGTTGCCGCAATCACAACGGTGGCAGTAAACCAGGTCCCTTCCTCTTCGTCGTAGGTGGCGTGCTGTAGGTTTTCAATATCAAGGATGACACTGGAGTCTTGTTTAAGGG
This sequence comes from Rothia sp. (in: high G+C Gram-positive bacteria), assembly GCA_030524105.1. GTDB lineage: Bacteria > Actinomycetota > Actinomycetes > Actinomycetales > Micrococcaceae > Rothia. The sequence goes on along the minus strand of JAUNHE010000003.1, from coordinate 177,714 downwards.
GGCCAACGCTTCCAACAAATTCTTGATCGCCGCGCCTTTCGACAATACGCACAAAAACCGCGTTACTCAAAGGCTTGATGTCTAAGGCAAGCTCATTCCAGCCTGGTTCTGCCTTAACGGTGTCGAGCAGCCAGCCCCCGATGTTACGGAGTGCTTCTTGGATTTTTACCGGCCGCGCAGCGGGGACGAATCGAGGACTCTGAGTCATTTATCTTTCCTGAGTATGAAAATCACTTCGACGCCAACCATAGCGGTGCGTAAGGAAGATTGAATAATACATTATATTGCAATAAGGCCCGGGGGCTGAGCTCATAACCCAGCTTTCTTGCCCCACTTATATGGTTGCATGCCAGGGGTTAGCAGTAAACTGTAGACTTTCTTGCCTGCACGGCATCTGCATTTTGCTGAAAATGAGCCGGACTGCAAGCTCAAAGGTTGCTAGCCTTAACAGCATGACTAAATCATTTCAGGATCTGATTGACGAATCGATCTTTATTTCCACAGAGTATCAGGCACGTCTTGCTGAACTAAGCGGTAACTCCGAGTGGTCTGTAGACTTTTCGGCCCCGTCCTTTACCTTGCAGTCTGATAGCTCCGTTTCTTTGACTCCCTACCTGCTGGGCACAGAGTCAAAGAACCGCGGATCCTGGATCTGGTCCTGGCAAGAGCTTGGCCACTTCCCCGACTCCGTGGTATCAGCCGCTATTCAAGCCCGTGAAGCTGGTGCTCAAGCGGGTGTTCCTGAGCTAACCAGCGATGAACTCATCCTCTCGGAAGGGCTGGCCCGGCGGCTCACTCTGGCCAGTAAAGCAATGACGGGCATTTATGCTCACTATCCGGTAGCTGCCGGTGCGGGGGTACGGGCCTGGATTCTGGTTGAGGGCGAAGCTTTAGAGTTAGAGGCCCCTACAGTTAACCGTATGGGCAGGGTCATGGCCGAGTCTTTAAAGAACAATATTATTGTTAACCAGCAACGGGCGGTAGAGTCTTATGCCCGCCTACGCGGAGCCCACATCAGCTGGGATACTGACGCCACGGCCGTCATTACAGCAACAGACGGCGCCCTGCGGCTCTGGTTTGACCAAGGCAAAATATCCGGTATTGAGGCTGCCCAGCCCGAAGTTGACTCCCAAGAGCTTAACCGCTGTGCACAGCGGGCCCTGGCAGTGCGAGAAAAGTTTGCCAGCGAGCGCAGCGAGGTGGAGCGTATTGCCGCCGACGAAGCTGCCTACCAAGACACCTTACGACAGCAGGCAGACCGGGATGCTGACCTGCAGCAGGCTGCCCCTGAGCCGGTCAGTGCTGAAGAACAGAGCCAGGCTAGTACAGTAGCAGAGCAGCAGCTGCCGGACTTTGTTGAAGACAGCCCTGCTCCCCTAGATCAGCAGGTTCCAGCCAAGCCAGACTTACAAGAATCCGGTGAGGTTGCTGGAGTTGTTTCTACGGAGCGAGTCTACCCCGATTCGGACCAGCCCTTTAACCAGGATCCTCAGGAGGACGCCGAATTTGGCCGGGTGACAACCTCTGCTATTGACCCAGATCATATTGCCGATGGGCCAGCGCAGCCGCAAGAGCAGCAGCAGGATCCAGAGCCAGCTGCTTTCCGGGTTGCCGGTTCTGCCCCCGATCTGCTAGCTGAAGAGCAGGACAGGCAGCAGGCTGCCAGCCAGGAAAAAGCACAAGAAAAAGAGAAGAAGGGTTTCTTCTCCCGCTTTTTTGGCCTCTAGAGAAGCCAAAAAGCCCGGCTCCAGTTTCTGCTGGGGCCGGGCTTTTGCTTTAACTGCTGCTCTAGTCTTCTGCTTCTTCTGGGTGCCTGGAAAGATTAAAAATAGCCAGTACCAGACCACCCCAGATGGTCAGAGCAGAGACGCCTAACATCAAAAGTGCTGCCGCTTGCATGCCGTCTAAACCTCCCCCCGCTGTGTCTTCTGCCCCTGGCGGACAGAGGGGTCCTGGTAATCGTGCAATACTTTGCCGGCTGAAACAGGAGGGGCCGGTGGTTTGAGGGCCGCCCGGGAACGCTTGGACCAGGGCAGGAATGAGATCAGGATGGAGAGTAGCAGAATAAAGATCACCATGCCCCAGCCAAAGATATTGAGCAGCTGGGCTGGATAACCTTCATAGGGCTCCTGCACTAGGGAAATAAAGGTTGAAATCAGGCTGTAACCCAAGATGAGGGGGGTAACCACTGCCAGAAGTAGCATCCAGATGGGGCCAACTTTAATGGATCCGTGCTGGTTCAGGTGATCCCGTAGCACGGGTAAGGCCCGTACCAGGTAGGCCAGCATGATAATTGATACCAGACCACCGGCCAGGATTCCAAACTGGTTAATAAAGTTATCGAGGATATCTAAGACGTAGAGCCCGGAACTTGTTGGTAGAAGCAGGATGGAAACCAAGGCCAGGGGTAGGCCTACCAGCAAGGTGGCCCGCACCCGTTCCATTCCAAACTTATCTTGGACACCGGCAACAATAACTTCCACAATGGAAATCATGGAGGTAAACCCGGCAAAAAGGAGGGATCCAAAGAAGAGCAGGCCGATCAGGGCTCCTGCCGGAGCCTGGGAAATAATGGTGGGGAAGGCAATGAAGGCCAGGCCAATGCCGGAGGTGGCTACTTCTGAAACCTGGCTGCCGGCAGCCTGAGCCATAAAGCCGAGGGCAGCAAAAACGCCAATGCCGGCTAGCAGTTCAAAACCTGAATTAGCAAAACCTACAACCGCTCCTGAACCTGTGAGGTCTGTCTTGGGCTTCAGATAGGAGGAGTAGGTAATCATAATGCCAAAGCCGATAGAGAGGGAGAAAAAGATCTGCCCGTAGGCAGCCACCCACACTTGAGCTTGGGTTAGGGCATGCCAGTCTGGGGTGAAGAGGGCGTTGAGGCCCTCCATGGCCCCGTCCAGGGTCAGCGAGTAGATAACCAGGACCAAAAACATGATGACCAGCAGAGGAATAAAGATGACGTTGGCCTGGCCTACTCCTTTTTGCACTCCCAGGGCCATGACAACAAGAAGTACACCCCAGACCAGGAGCATGGGTAGCAGGACACCGGGTACAAAGGTTAAGGAAAGCTTGGGTTCGCCCACCTGCAAAAAGCTGCTGCTGAAGAATTCGTCGGGGTTGTCTCCCCAGGCGTGGTTAAAAGAGAAAAACATGTAACGTACCGCCCAGGCCAGGATTGCCGCATAGTAGACGGCAATGACCGCGTTCATGGCCATGTGCCACCAGCCCATAAACTCAGTTTTTCGGTTCAGGCGCCGGAAAGATAGCGGTGAGGAGGCCCGGCCTCGGTGCCCTACAGCGTAGTCAAAGAAGAGGAAGGGCAAACCGGCTGTCAGCAGGGCGATGAGGTAGGGGATCATAAAGGCGCCGCCGCCGTTGTCGTAAGCGATGTAGGGGAATCGCCAAATATTTCCAAGGCCAACGGCTGAGCCAATTGCTGCCAGAATAAAAACTTTTCGGCTAGAAAAACTTTCGCGTTTTTTTGTAGCCTGAGCCTGCGCTGCCATGAGCTTTACCTCGTGCTTATTATGTTCGGATATGAATGTGCGCCAGTGATTTTAGCTGCCCCGGCTAAGCATCACTAAGACTTTGTACTGTACCCGCTGCAAGGATTTTTTGCTAAGCGGGAACAAAAATTCTGGGGCAGTTTCTCATATACCGAAACGCAGGCTGCTCGACAGTGCGCTGCCAAGCCTGTTCAAAGTAGCTCAGCTAAGTTAGCCGGACCGAATCCTTAGGCCTGTCGGTGTACTACTGCCTGGGCAAAAGAGGTGAGGGCAGCCTTGGCGGTTGAATCCGGTAGCGGGTCCAAGGCAGCAATAGCCTTATCGGCCCAGTCGTAGGCAATCTGCCAGGAGCGCTCCGTTACTGGATGGGCTGCCAGATCTCCCACCAGCTCTGCCAGCACCCTGTCTTGGCTTAGATCTCCCTGGACCCGTTCTAGCAGGTCTTGGGCTTGTTGATCACCGGTCGCTGCCTGCTGGGCCAAAAGAATAGTTGGTAGGGTTGGGATGCCTTCACGTAGGTCCGTGCCCGGCCTTTTACCGGAGGTTTGGCTGGGGCTGGCAATATCGATGATGTCGTCTGCCAGCTGGAAGGCAACACCAACCAGCTGGCCGTAGCGAGCCAGCATTTGAATCGTTGCCTCCGGTGCTCCGGCGAGGATGGTTCCGTACATGCCGGCCGCCGAGATGAGGGAACCGGTTTTGCCTTCTATCACCTTGATGTAGTGGCTCAGGAGGTCTTCACCGGCCTCTGGCCCCGTTGTTTCAAAGAGCTGGCCTAAAACTAGTTTTTCAAAGGTCATAGACTGCACGGCCATAGGCCTTTGTCCTAGCTCTGAGACCAGCAAGGAGGCCCTGGCGAAGATGAGGTCTCCGGTCAGAATAGCCACTGAATTGCCCCACAGGCTCTGGGCAGCGGCCACTCCTCGGCGCTTGGGGGCCTCGTCCATCACGTCATCGTGGTACAGGGTAGCCAGGTGGGTTAGTTCAACAACAACGGCGGCGTCGAGCACCCGGTCATTGATGCCACCACCGGCGACGGCAGCTAAGAGGGTCAGCAGAGGCCTCACCCGTTTACCACCGGCGTTAAGCAGGTGACGGGAGGCAACATCGGCGAGTTTGGAACTTTGGGCAACGGCTCGACCCAGGCGCTGCTCTATCTCTGCTAGTGATTGCAGGATTTCCTGAGCAAGCCCCTGATCCTGGGCAAGGATTTCAAAACCCTCAGGCAGATTGGAGCCAAGATCTGCCAACCAATCATCGAGGGAACCAGGGTGAAGTGATTGCTGGGAATTAGTCACGATCCGCTTTCTCTCAAGGATTAGTCAATTAGTTACCGGGCTTAAAACCGCGGTGTATGGCTACGATACCGCCACTTAGGTTGCGGTACTTTACATCGGACCAACCGGCCTCTTCAAATATATGCGCCAGGCGGTCCTGTGCCGGCCAGGCCATAATAGATTCGGCCAAATATTCGTAAGATTCTGGGTTGGAAGAGAGCAGCCGGGCTAGGGGTGGGATAGCTGACAGCAGGTATTTTTGGTAGATCAGCCGCCAGGGCTTAAAGGTGGGGGTGGAAAATTCCAGCACAACAAGCCGCCCGCCTGGTTTGGTGACCCGGTATAGCTCGGCCAGGCCTTGCCGGTAGTCAGCTACGTTCCGTAAACCGTAGGACATAGTTACTGCATCAAATTCTTGGTCGGCAAAAGGCAGGTCCCTTACATCGGCCTGGATAAAGGTGATGTCGGGGCGGCGTTTTCTCCCGACCTCAAGCATGCCCGGGGAAAGATCGGCAGCAATAACGTCCGCCCCTAGGTCGGCAAAGGGTTCTGAGGATCGTCCGGTACCGGCAGCAATATCTAGGATGCGCTGGCCGGCACAAGCTTGCATGGCCTTAACCGTCTGCTGGCGCCAGTAGAGGTGCTGCCCTAAAGAGAGCAAACCGTTCATCAGGTCATAGCGCTGGGCTACCTGATCAAACATCTGTGCAATGTCTGCGGAGTTTTTAGTTAGATCTGCACGATTCACCATGCCATTGTTTCATGTTTGTTCTAAAACCTCACGTTGTAAAAGCTCACGTCGCAGCAAGCGCTGCTGGCTAGATTTTAAGGAACTTGCAATGTTTTACATGGTCATGCATAATTTTACATAATTCAAGGCTTGCTCCCTCAAGGAGTGAGAAGCCACCCTTACCCGCTTGCCCTAAGCCCGCCTGATTGATCCAGCCCATAAAGGATAGCTATGTACAGCGCTAGACAATCTTTCATACTGCTAACCCTCCTGCTAACCCCCTTCCTGGTCAGCTGCCAATCCACCGCCGGAACCAACCCGGACGGGTCCATCAACCTGGTTAAAGAAGGGCAGCTGACGGTGTGCACCAATCCCCCTTACCGACCCTTTGAATTTGAGCAGGACGGACGTATCGTTGGTTTCGACGCGGATATAGCTCAGGCCATGGCCGATCGGCTAGGGGTAGAACTCAATATGGCCAGCACCGGTTTTGAAGGCATCGACTCTGGAGCCTCCCTCATTACCGGCCAGTGCGACATCGCTATCTCCGGTATTACTGTCAGCAGCCAACGCCGCAGCAAGATGGACTTTAGCATCCCCTATCTTGATGACAACCTAGCCCTCTTAGTTGGCGCGGATTCCTCCATAGACTCGGTAGATGATATTGCTGGACGGCGAGTTGGAGCCCAGCAGGCAACCTCCGGGCAAAGCTACGCCCAGGAGCAAGGAGCTGACCTCGTCCAATACGAAGACTCTTCGCTCCTGATCCAGTCACTACAGACAGGACAGGTTGAAGCAGTCGTTGCCAATATCTCTATCCTCTCGGCAGCCCTGGCGCAAGATAGCCAGCTAAAAATTGTTAGCGAAATCCAGACCGGTGAACAATTGGCAGCAGCAGTTTCTCAGGCCAACCCAGCCATGCTTGAACTAGCCAACACCGTCATCAAAGACCTCAAAGACAGCGGAAAGTTAGCAGAGCTGCAAACCCGCTGGTTGGGGGTAGAAAGTTCAAAACCAACAAGCTCTACGGAATCAACCCTAACAAAGAGATAGATCATGGCCGCCCTTACCCCTAGAAAAGAAACCTATGCCCGGTGGGCCCAGTACGGTCTACTGATCCTAGCCCTTGTCCTGGTCATTGCCTTTGCTGACTGGGCAACCCTTTACCGGCAGGTCTTTAACCCTAAGATCATTGCAGACCAGTTTCCAGAGGTCATCACAGTAGCCTTACGAAACACCCTAATTTACACAGCCCTAGGCTTCTGTCTAGGCCTTACCCTGGGCACGGTTCTTGCCTTAATGAAAATCTCCTCCATAGCCCCTTACCGTTGGTTGGCAACTGGCTATATTGAGCTCTTTCGGGGGTTACCGGCCCTCGTGGTTTTTTTGGCCTTTGGTTACGGTATTCCGCTAGCCTTCCAGGTACGTTTCCCCAGTTACCTCACGGTGATGCTGGCCTTGGGCATGGTGGCAGCGGCCTACATTGCCGAGGTTCTCAGGGCAGGTTTGCAGGCTGTGGCAGCGGGCCAATATGAGGCGGCTAGGAGCCTAGGCATGAGCCACAGCCGGGCCATGGTCAGCATTGTGCTACCCCAGGCCTTCCGGATTGTGCTGCCCCCGCTGACCAACGAGGTGATCCTTTTAACCAAAGATTCCTCCCTGGTCTACCTGCTGGGAATGACGGTAAACCAGTATGAACTAGCAAAATTTGGTAGAGAAGGCCTCTCCGCTGCAGAAGCTGGGCTCACTCCCCTTGTTGTAGCAGGTTTTTGCTACCTGCTGATCACCGTCCCCCTAGGACTGCTAGCCCGCTACTTTGAAGAGAAAAGCTCTCTTGGCCCGGCAAGACCGAAACCTGCTAAGGATAAAAAATGACACCAGCACCACTAGTTGCCGTGAGCAAGCTTCATAAATCCTATGGGCAGGTTCCGGTTCTGCAAGGAATAGATCTTACTGTATTACAGGGCCAGGTGGTCTGCCTGATTGGCCCCTCCGGTTCAGGAAAGTCAACGCTGCTACGCTGCCTTAACCTGCTAGAAAAGCCCGATAGCGGCAGCATCCAAGTAGGGGAATTTGACGTAACCAGCCCCGGGGTTGATAGCAACCGGATGCGCCAAAAGATGGGCATGGTTTTCCAGCAGTTTAATCTTTTTTCCCACCTAAGCGTAGAAGAAAACTGCACCATAGCCCAGACCAAGGTCCTTAAACGCAGCAAGGAAGAGGCCCAAGCTAAAGCCTTAGAAAACTTAGCCAAGGTGGGCCTGGCTGATCAAGCTCAACGCCGCCCCCACCAGCTTTCTGGAGGACAGCAGCAACGGGTTGCTATTGCCCGCTCCCTGTCCATGGATCCACAGCTCATGCTCTTTGATGAACCCACCTCTGCCCTAGACCCCGAAACGGTCGGGGACGTCCTGGCTATTATGCGCCAGCTGGCCAATGAAGGTATGACCATGGTGGTTGTCACCCACGAGATGTCCTTTGCCCGAGATATAGCGGACTGGGTTGTTTTTATGGATGCTGGCCGGGTCGTTGAAGAAGGCCACCCCCACCAGGTTATCGGTAATCCTCAACAAACCAGGACCCAAAACTTTCTAGCACGGATCCTGCATCCTGCCCAGGTCAACCTTAAAGCTTAAGGGCCGTAAGCCTTGTGTCAGGGGCAGGCTTCTGGCAGCTAGCTGCCAGAATGCACCCTGACCTCAAAGCCGCTCTTGTCGGCAAAGACTTGGGCCAGTTTCTTTATGTCTACCGCATGGGGGGTAGACATAAACCGCTTAACGTCCTGGGAAAAATCAGGCTGATCCAGCAGCTGGCCATGTTCCAGACCGGCAAAAATGCCCCCGCCTCCGTCATCAAAAACATCGACTTTAACGGAGGGTAGCTGCTCAAGGGGACCAATGTTCATAGACATAGCATCGTGTAAAAAGGTGAGATCGCCGCAGAGCAGCCGGACCGGTGTTACCGATCCACCGCGGCGGTTAAAACTGGCTAAGGAAACACCGGCTGCTGTTGCCAGCATGCCGTCAATCCCGGCCAAACCGCGAGAAGCAAAGACACGAGGAGCCTGATTACTGGCCGGGGCAATACGGTCAAGATCCCGAATAATATTGGATGAACCGCACACCAGTATTTCCTGGTTGGCCACGGCCTGCTGCCAGGCGGCTAGGGCCAAAGACATTCCTGCCGCCCTGCCTTCATTAATAGCACTCTCACGGAATTTTTTTACTTGACCCAGCAAGTCCTGCCGCCGCCTGTCCCCAGCTTCTTGCCAGGCTTCCAGCCAACCCTGGCTGCCGCGGCCAGCAAATTGAGCAAGCTCCAGCAGGGAAGCAAGGGTTTTTTCTTGCCTGCGTCCGGGCACAAACCAACTAGCCTGCTGCTTCATATACAGTGCCTTCTCCAGGCTAGGGTCATTAAGCAGGGCTGTGACTGATCTAGACAGGGTGGGGTGGCCAAAAAGCACCACTCGCTCAATTTTTTCCCCCTGCCAATGAGGCAGCAAATCCCGGTAGGCATTGATGGCATAGCGTGAAAAGCGAGCCCCCGAGGATGGTTCTGCCAAGAGTGGCAGCCGGTGTTTTTGGGCAAAACGTTGGGCTAGGGGGCCGCCCCCATCGCCGGCAATCACCAGAGTCTTACGTTCTGGAAGAGTAGCGCTATCCAGATGGTGCCAGTCCACCCAGTCTGCATCTCCTAAGGCAACCAGCGGGGGCTGGTCCAAGTCTGTGAGCGTCTGCGCCCATCGCCGGTAGTAGCTAGCCAGCTGAGGGCTTGGGCTTAACGGCGTATCAAAAGCCAGATTGAGGTGGACGGGGCCAACTGGCTGGCCCGAGGGAAAATTCCAGTTATCGCTACGACGGCCAAAGGCTACCGCCAAGGCAGTAGAAAAATCCTGGGTTTGCTGGCCTGCTTCATCTTCTGGGTAGGAAGTTAGATCAGCCTGGGCACGCACAAAGTTACTGAGCATACCGGCCTGGTCTGTGGTTTGATTTGCCCCTGTGCCCCTCAGATACCCCGGCCTATCGGCACTGATAATAACGAGGGGTATGCCCGAGTGATAGGCCTCCATCACTGCCGGCAAGAGTTCCCCAACAGCACTACCGCTTGTGACCACAATGCCCACCGGTTTTTCAATCGTTTTAGCTATTCCCAAGGCTGTAAAAGCAGCGCTACGTTCGTCGATACGGACATGGGCAGTCAAGACGCCGGCACGGTCAAGAGCAGCCGCTGCATAAGCTAAGGGAGCATTGCGAGATCCCGGAGAAATTAAAAGATGCCGCATACCGGCACGGACGAGGGAATCTAGAACAGAAATAGCAGTTAGGAGAGATTTGGGCATTGGGGCATTACTCACACGCTCTATCTTAGTACGGGAGTCTCCTTCCGTCCCAACAATCATTAACTGCTGATGTGGGGTCTACTCACCGGCCCCGGACACAGCAGGGCCCCTTCACCGCTCTAACAAGGAAAGGTCCCAGCCAGACTTGACGGGGACCTTAGTTTTTATTCTGCCTTTGACGTTACTGCAGAATAATCAAAGTAGAGATTCCAGCGCTCTTCTTCTGTCAGCTCCGGAGTCATGAATATTTGCTTAAAGTTTTTAATGGCTCGATTACTTACATATTGAGCTTTCGATGCCTTGGGGGAAGACTGAAGTAGGAACATTTTAGCCTCTTTTTCCTGTCAGGATACCGGGGAATATCAGCGATCCGTACCGGATCTTACGGGGATACACCGGCATCGGTTCGAACGCTAAATAATTTACAAAGAAAATATTTCTTCGTCCTGTAACAATAACATATACTACTGGGCTCAGGCCAGAAATTTGCCGGCCTCTTTGTGGGCTTTTGCCACCAAGACTAACGATAAATACCCCATATATTGAGGGATCCAATCGCCGGCCCAGCCCTTACTTGGTCAAACATTTTTTAGCCGTTTGAGACAAGTTGATATAAATCACATAAATTCACAACGAACCGTATGTAACATAGCTGCATCTGTCTTTTCAGTTGAACAGCAAGGAGGGTTGACCCACCCTCTTTATTCACTTCACTATTTTGTTTTCGTACAATCTATCCTGCCTTGACTAGGTAAAACGATAGCTGCCGTAGCGTGAATAACCGGCTACACCCAAACCAAACTTTGCCCACCAGCAGGTAACCATAAAGCCAGCAGACGGTTAGCAGCAGAAAAACAAGCAAGCAGAAGAAGCCAGCGTAAGTCATTTTCTACAGGCAGGGCTCTCCAGGCGGCAAGCCCTCTGGCTAAACCCTTTAAATAACTTTCCGGGTAAAAACAACAGATTTTTATTAAATGTTTAAAGGGCAACAACCTAGCTAAAAAATGGTAATTATTATTTTCTATTTCAAGCAATAAAGAAAAGTGGTTCATTAAAATCTATACTTAAAAAGTCTAGAATTTTACTCGTAATAGGCGACAACTTAACCTCTAATCACCACGTTAAACAACAGCGGAAGATTACCCCATGTTCATACCTATTATATTAATATTTCTGCACTTCAGCACCGCTTAATCCAGCTTATTTCAAGGCAGCTAAACGCCAGCACTGCCGCTGAATACCCGCCTGACGCACCCTCTCTTGCCCCATCAGGCCGGTAGAAATTTTACAATCTAGACCACCAAGGAAATAAAAATGGTTAAAAACAACATTAAAAAACTACTCATTGTCTGGGTGTTTTACTGTGCCTTACTTCAAGTTATTGGACTCCTATCTGGCGATGGCTGGATGGAACCAATATACGTATTCGGCACCCTCATATTTTCGGTTATATTCCTTGTCTGCTACGAATTTCTTAAAGAAATTAAAAACCTGCACTGAGTCTCTATCCGTCCCCGTCCTGCCCTATCATCTGCTCAAGAGCTGTGTAGGTTAATTTCAGCCGCTGCTGCCACCAAGCACAGCGCTCTCGATCCGGCCGATAGGCCCGCAGTAACTGGGGCTGGGGCTGGGGCTCCTGTCCTAGCCTCAGCCAGCCCTGCTCTGCCCTCAAGGACGGCAGGCAAACGTCTTTCTCCAGCAAAGAAACCGTATCCAGCCCACAGCCGTAGGGCAAGCTATCCAAACTACTAGCCAAGGCTAAGCCTGCCCTGATGCCCACCGAAGTCTCTAAAGCCGAAGAGACTACCGCGGGTAAGCCAGCCTGCTGCACAATCTGGCTGGCCCGCCTAACTCCCCCCAGGGGAGCCACCTTAACAACAATCACATCAGCAGCCCCCCTACGGGCAACCTCTAAAGGATCCTCAGCCTTACGTACCAGCTCATCAGCTGCTACAAGGGTCCGCAAGCCCTCCTGCCGTATAGCCTGGCGCAAAGCAACCATGTCCGATAAAGAAGCAACGGGCTGTTCAATATAGAGCAGGTTAAACTCTTCTAATTCCCTTAAGGCCAGCAAGGCCTGCTGATAATTCCAGCCCGCATTGGCGTCCACCTTAAGACGGGCCCGGGGAAATAAACGCCGTACCTCACGCAGCCGAGCTATATCGTCGGCTAAAGTTTGACCAACCTGGGCAACTTTTACTTTTATTTCTGCAAGATCACCATCAAACCTTGCCAAAATGGTTTTAACCTCTTCAGCTTTAACGGCAGGCAGGCTAGCATTGACAGCAAGGCTATTCCTTTTTGACTTGGGAAAACCTAGCCAGGCCGCTTCAAGAGCAGCGGCAAGCCAGGCTGCAGATTCCCTGGGACCATACTCTAAAAAGGGTGAAAATTCGCCCCAACCTGCTGGCCCTCGGATCAGCAAACTCTCACGCAGGCTAATAGCACGAAAGGTTGTCACCATAGGCAGGCTGACAAGGTGAGCCTGTGAAAGAATATCTGTCAGTGCCGGCAGCGGTTTGCCGCTAAAAAAAGGAGGTAGCTTGATAGGCTTCATCGGGCAAACATGCCTCCTTCTTCGTTTTTTATAAAAATATACCCTAAGATGATGCCAGGTTTCCTCACAGGAAAACCTCAAGAGTTCCTGAAACAATAGGTGAAATATCCAAACAATCCCCGGATATTAATCGCAGCCCTGGAAAGGCAGTTCTCAATAGTTCTATGAAAAGCAACATGGACGAACAGCCCTATGCTCTGGGGGAAGATAAGCAGAAAACACAGGTTCTGCCGGATCTTCCCTCTACCGCTGCGCGTTCAAAGGCGGAAAATATCTCTACACAAGAAACACAGATTATTTCACCCCCCGCAGGAGAAGAGGACAGGTCACAGGAAAAAACCGTCCTTTTACCCCTAGAGCAGCCTAGCCCGGCCACACCTGCCCCGCTAGACAGGCTTAACCCTACCCGCCAGCTGCCCCAAGCTCTGCCAGAGACAGAACCCCCGATCCTGCCGGACCCTACTTCCTTTCCTCAACGGGAACTAGAAGCAGAACAGGGACTTGGCCACAACAAGCGCCTGGAGAAGATGCGCCGCACCCGACCTACCGTCTGGGCCATGCTACAGCACATCTTTGCCCTCCTTGTCCTGGCCACTGCGCTTATTGCTGCCTTAACCTTTTTTATCCGCAGCAGGATTGGCCAGCTCCTGGACGAAAGCTCCTTTAACGAATTCTCCTACCAGTTTATGAACTTCCAGAGCCAAACCCGCAGTATGCTAGACCTGGTTCCCGCAACGGCAGGAATTTTGGCCGTCATCGCTCTCATCTTTGTTCTGATCTGGAAACATCGTTTTGTGCCCGCCATCATTGGTATAGCTGTTGCTCTGGCTGCTAACCTTAGCACCCAGATTCTCAAAAACTACGTCATCACTAAACCCAACTACGGTATCCAGGAAGCCATGATTAACTCTGCTCCTTCTGGGCATACCACCTTTGCCGCAGCAGCAGGGGCTGCCCTCTTTTTAGCGGCGCCCAAAAAGCTTCGCCCTATTGTGGCTGTTCTAGGCAGCAGTTTTGCCCTGGCAGCAGGATTCTCCACCATCATTAACGGCTGGCACCGACCGGTAGATGTGGCCAGCTCCCTGATTCTCACCAGCATGTGGACCGTCCTTGGGCTGGCCCTGCTACGGTTCATGCGCTCAGAGGAGATGGACAACTCCAACACCCGTTACTCCGGTTTTATTCTGGTGCCGCTAATGAGCATCGCAGGGTTTTTCTTAGGCTTCTGTTCCCTAGCCCTGTATCTAGTAACCTACTACGATCCCATTCCCGGTGGGTCCATTATGGCCGCCACCTGTATGATCCTGGCAGTAGCTTCCTTCACCTGCTCCCTACAGATTGCCCTGTTAAGAAGCCAAAATAAGGTGCGCTCTGCCTATACCAAAGTCTGGACCTACTAGCAGACTATCCTTTACCGATGGTAATGGGGCCGGTAAGCCCGGTAGGCTCATCCTCAAATCGGGCCTGCGATAAACCGCTACCGGAGTTCTCCTTTTGTGCCAAGCTATGGAGCCGATCCAAAAGAATTCTTGTTGCGCCGCCCGAATAGGGCAGCTTATACATAGCCGCTGTGGTTGGACCGGCAGCAGTGTTAAGGCTAGAAGCCCGGATGCTATCTATAGCAGACTGCATAGTCTGAGCCATTCTGCCAATAAAAGAGCGCTCTACCGGAGCTCCGTGGCCAGGAACAAAAATCCGGTAACGGTCCAGGCCCTCAAGGTCTTTAAGAGTGCTCACCCACAGGTCAGGATAGGAATCATCAAACGCGGGGTCGCTACCCTGCTCTAAAATGTCCCCGGTAAAAAGAACGTCATCAACCCCCACCAGCACATCTGAATCGGTATGGGCCAAACCCAAATAAAAGAGCGTAACGGCCCGGGAACCAAGCTCAACCCTGGTAAAGGAAGCACGGGTGCCGTCTCCGGGCAAGAAACGGTTAGGAACCACAATCTGAGTGTTGGGCCCTTGCCGATGAGCCATCTCAGGTTCTAAAACCTCAACATAGGCCCGCTGCCGGTCTCCATAGTTTTCAATCGCTCGCGCAGCGCGCGCATGAGCCCAGAATTCTTTAACCCCGTCGGCTTCAAAAACAGCGTTGCCCATAAAGCGGTCAAAATGTGCGTGGGTAGCTACCACAACAAAAGGAAGCTCGGTAATACGGCGGGCAGCACGCAAAATTTCAGCGCCCTGCCGGGGGCCTGCACCGGTGTCAATAACCATAGCCTTATCTGCGCCAACAATCAGCCCAGAGTTTAAACGATAGTTATCCGTACCGATTAGATAGACCCCGTCTGAAATTTCATGTGTACGTGCCATAGATTAAAAGTACTCGAATTTCCGTACTCATTTGGCAGTATTTCGAAGAAAGGCAGAAGTGTTGCGGTATTTTTCATAGCGCCCCTTGCCTCTACCTGCATGTAATTACTGGTCACGGTTAAAATTGTGGAGTGACTACTGCCAGCACAACTACTTCTTCCACAGATATAGATACAAACTTGCCGGTGGGCCGCTACGCCCCCTCTCCGTCCGGAGATCTGCACCTAGGCAATCTGCGTACAGCCCTGCTTGCCTGGCTTTTTGCCCGCTACCAGGGTGGCCGCTTTCTGCTGCGTATAGAAGACTTAGACCGGGTTAAGCCGGGCGCAGCCCAGGGCCAGTTAAGGGACCTAGCCAGTCTTGGCCTGGATTGGGACGGGCCCGTCCTCTATCAGTCAAGCCGCCTGGCTGCCTACCACAAGACGGTAGCTGAGCTGACCGCCCGGGGCCTAACCTACCCCTGCTACTGCACCAGAAAAGAGATCCAAGCTGCCGGTTCTGCCCCACACACAGCTCCGGGTTCCTACCCGGGAAACTGCAGAAATCTAAGCCAGCAGCAAAGGCAGCAGCTACAGGGCCAGCTGCCGGCAGCAATTCGACTCAAAACCACAGCCGCATCTCTGAGCGTCAAGGATTATTTTCAGGGCACCTACCGCGGCCGGGTAGACGACTTTGTGCTCCTGCGTAAAGACGGAAAACCCGCCTATAACCTCGCCGTTGTTCTCGATGACCACTGGCAGGGGATCAATCAAGTAGTCCGTGGCCATGATCTGCTCTCTTCGGCACCGCGTCAGGCTTACCTAGGCCAACTTTTAGGCTACCGGCCCATCCACTACGCCCACGTTCCCCTGGCCCTCAACCAGCAAGGGCAGCGTCTGGCCAAACGAGACGGGGCCGTAACTTTAGCCCAACTAAGGCAGCAGGGGGTGGGTCTGCCAGAGGTGATGCGACTCATCTCCGCTTCTATACCCTTAAAACCAATTTTTAGGTCTCCGGGCTGGCACCTACCCCAAACAGCCCAGCAGATGCTAGAAGTCTTTGATCCAGCTACTATAAGTAGACAGGACTGGTACGTTAAGGCTTGTTCAAAAGGCTAGAGGCAGATGCAGTTAGCAGGCGGGCCAGGAGCCTTGTGAACAAACCTCGTTTTTATGTCTCAGAGGAAGGATCTTGTGCTTAAAGAACAGCTATCCTTAACGGCCCTTGCCGCTAAGGTTCCCGCCGCCCACCGCGGTACGGCAGCCTTTATCTTGGTCATGCTTGGTTCGCTGGGCATCCAGTCTTCTACCGCCTTAGTCTCCGAGCTCTTTGATCAGTTCTCCCCCATGGCCGTGGCGGGTTTGCGGATGGGTTGCGCAGCCATAATTTTACTCATTTTTGTACGGCCCAATCCCGCCGCACTAAAAAAATATGACTGGCCCCAGGTTCTTATCTACGGCTTTGTTGTTGTGCTCATGACGCTGGGCTATTTTAACGCCGTCAAATATATTCCCTTGGGGATTGCCGTAACCATCGAATACCTGGGTGCCTTTGTTATTTCTTTAGTGGGGATCCGGCGCTGGCAGGACTCCCTCCTCTCTTTAGGAGCCCTCCTGGGGGTCATTCTTATTACGGGCCCAACCATAGAATCCCATCAGCTCCAAGGTTACCTTTGGGCAGCCTTAAGCGCCTGCTGTATGGCAGGCTACACCTTTTTATCGGCACGAATGGTGGGCGGCTCCCCAGCTCTTGCCGGCCTCAAGGGCCTCACCCTCTCCGTTACTTTGGCAGCTATCCTCCTACTTCCTTGGTCACTACCGGCTGCCGGCGCTGTCGATAGCAGCGGTTGGCTTCGTATTTTTGCGGCCGGAACCTTAGGCGTTGCCCTGGCCTATTCTGCCGATGCTATTGCCGGCAAACTCACCTCTGCCGCTGTTATTGGTGTTCTCTTTAGCTTAGATCCCGTCAATGGCGCCTTGATTGGCATTTTGATGATGGGGCAACTCTTACCGTGGCCGGCCTATCTAGGTATTGTTCTCATTACCGTCTCCGGTGCGGTTCTGGTCTGGAAAACCAACCGGTCCGCTATCAGCATTTCTAGCCACACCGCCATGCTGCAGGTGCTGGCAAACCCAGCCACGGGCCAGCAGCGTCAGCTAGGACACAAAAAGACAAGAGATACTTAACAGCACAGTGAAGCTATTCTTAGTAAAAAGATTGCGGCCTTAGGACAGGCTGACTAGATAGCTTAGAGTCAAGGCAGTATTATAACGAAAGTCACATACAATCTTGGCCGGGACCGGGGGAAACATTCATGAGCAACACTAGCTACCAGCTTGCGGCACTAGCCATCTATTTCGCAGCCATGATTTGGATTGGCCTCTGGGCTAGAAAAAAGAATAGTAACCTGGACGATTACATCCTGGGCGGGCGTTCTCTCTCCCCCGCTACAGCGGCTCTTTCCGCCGGAGCGTCCGACATGTCCGGCTGGCTGCTCATGGGCCTACCCGGGGCCCTCTACATCTCGGGACTAGCCGAAGCGTGGATGGCCATCGGCTTAACAATAGGAGCCTGGACCAACTGGAAGATTGTTGCTCCCCGGCTACGAACCTATACCGAAATATCAAAAAATTCGGCTACCATCCCCGTCTTTTTTCACAATAGACTGCGCGATAACACCAAACTACTGCGCATACTCACTTCCCTGATCACCCTTGTTTTCTTCACCTTTTACGCTTCCTCAGGCATGGTAGCCGGCGGCAAATTCTTCCAGTCCTCATTTGGGCTGGAGTACCACTGGGGCATGCTTTTGCTGGCCTCTGTTACCGTGCTCTACACCCTCTTTGGTGGCTTCCTAGGCGCCTCTTATACCGATGTTGTTCAGGGTTTACTGATGCTAGCGGCCCTGCTGGTACTGCCAATCATGGCCTTAGGCTATGTGGGTGGGCCCGCAGCTGCCGTGCAAACTATCAGCGATGTCAACCCAACAGCCCTATCCCTCTTTGCCGGCACCTCCCTGCTCGGCATTATTTCGACAGCAGCCTGGGGTTTGGGCTATTTTGGTCAGCCTCATATTATTGTGCGCTTTATGGGTATCCGTTCTGCAAAGGACACCGTACAGGCTCGCAGAATTGGTATTAGCTGGATGCTGCTCACCGTTGTAGGTGCCTGTTCAGCAGGACTTATTGGTATTGCCTACTTTCAGGACCACCCCGAAGCCCAGCTGACCGACACCGTCTCTGCCGAGTCGGTTTTCTTAGACCTCTCACAGATCCTGCTACACCCCTTTGTTTCTGGTTTTGTTCTTGCTGCGGTTCTGGCCGCAATTATGTCCACTCTTTCCTCCCAGCTAGTGGTCTGTTCCTCAGCTTTAGCCGAAGACCTCTACGGTGTTATCAGCCAAAAGCGCCTTAATGACTGGCACGGCTTATGGATGGGCCGCATCGGCGTTCTACTGGTAGCCCTTATTGCAGCCGGACTTGCCTGGAACCCGGACAATTCCATCCTTGGCCTAGTTGCCTTTGCCTGGGCAGGATTTGGTGCCGCCTTTGGCCCCCTCGTGCTTTTAAGTCTCTATTGGCCCAAACTAACCAACTGGGGAGCTATCGCCGGCCTCATCGCAGCCACCATCACGGTCTTCATCTGGGGTAATATTCCAGCACTTTCTGAAAGCATGTACGAGATCGTGCCCGGGTTTATCATTAACCTACTCCTAGCTTTCCTGGTCTCCCTCCTGACCTATAAGCCAAACCCACAAATCGAGCAAGAATTTGCTGCCACGCTAGCCGCCCTTAAAAGCAAGAGTTAGAACTGGGTAGAATCAAAACATGACTAAGGCACTCCCCGAGCAGGTATCGGATATTTTTGACCCCCTGTCCTGGCGACTGGTAGAGGGATTTACGCAGCTCAAAGACATCACCTACCACCGGCAGGTGCAACGCGATGAAGCGGGAGCCATTGTCAGCGATCTTCCCGCCGTTCGGATTGCCTTTAACCGGCCCGAAGTGCGCAATGCCTTTAGGCCCGCTACTGTTGACGAGCTCTACCAGGCCCTTGACCATACCCGCATGAGCCCCGATGTTGCTACCGTGCTGCTAACCGGCAACGGCCCCTCTGCACGTGACGGCGGCTGGGCCTTCTGCTCAGGAGGCGACCAGCGCATCCGAGGCAGAGATGGCTACCGCTATGCCAGTGGGGATGAGGCAGCTAGCATCGACCGGGCCCGGGCCGGCCGCTTGCACATTCTTGAGGTGCAACGGCTCATTCGGGCTATGCCCAAAGTAGTCATAGCCTTGGTCAATGGCTGGGCTGCCGGTGGCGGTCACTCCCTGCACGTGGTAGCAGACTTAACCCTTGCCTCTGCCGAGTACGGCAGGTTTAAGCAGACAGATGCTACCGTAGGTTCTTTTGACGCCGGCTACGGTTCCGCCCTCCTAGCTAGGCAGGTGGGGCAGAAGTTTGCTCGAGAAATCTTTTTCTTAGCCAAAGAATACGATGCCCACCGTATGTACGAAATGGGAGCAGTGAACGAGGTGGTTCCCCACAGCCAACTAGAGAAAAAAGGCTTAGAATATGCTGCCCACATCGCCGGCCAATCTCCCCAGGCTATTCGTATGCTCAAATTTGCCTTTAACCTTCCCGACGACGGCATGGTAGGCCAGCAGATTTTTGCTGGAGAAGCCACCCGGCTAGCCTATATGACCGACGAGGCAATCGAAGGTAGAGATGCCTTTTTACAAAAGCGCGCTCCCCAGTGGCAAAACTACCCTTACTACTTCTAAAAGGACCCCTTACCCAGGGGCAAAAGTTCAAGCATGACACTTGATTTCACCTCGCTAACCCCCTGCCCGGCCCCAAAGCACATTCCTGCACAGGCTATCAGGCTGGGTCCGGCTGATCGGGTCTCTAGCACCCAGCTGCTCAGCCAGCTTGAAACCCTCCTTGGTAAACCCGGCCCCGGAGCGGCCCTGGTTTTAAAGACCTCCGGGTCAACCGGTCAAGCCAAGCAGACCGCGCTCAGTTCCCGGGCACTTTTAAGCTCAGCGCAGGCCCTGCATGCCAGATTAGGGCTGGACCGTCCGCAGTGGCTGCTAGCCTTACCTACCTATTACATTGCAGGTTTACAGGTTCTAGCCCGTTCTGTTTATGCCGGCACCAGCCCCCTGCTGACTTCCTCAGTCTCTGAAGGCTCCTCCTTCAGTCAGCAAGACTTTTTAGCCAAGACCCAGCAGCTAACGGGCCGGCAGCGAATGCTTTCTCTGGTACCAACCCAGCTCTACAAGCTCCTGCAAGCGGGTGAGTTTTACCGGGATAGCCTGGAGGCGCTCAGGAGCTTTAAGGCTGTTCTCCTGGGTGGAGCTCCTGCTAGCAGGTCCCTGCTGGCCCGGGCCCGTGCAGCCGGTATCAGGGTAGTGACCACCTACGGTAGTACCGAAACGGCCGGTGGCTGCGTCTACGATGGCCTGGCCTTGGAGGGCATTCAGCTGGCCTGCCAACCGCTCGATGCCCAGGAGCTAACCCCCAGCTTGCCAGCCTTCGGCCCAGCTTCACAGCTAGCTACTGTCGGCCGGATCTGGCTAGGTGGAGAACAGCTAGCCCTAGGCTATGTCGGCGACGAATGGGGCAGCCAACAACATTTTTTTGTTGACCGTCAGAATCGGCGCTGGTACCGCAGCGATGATCTGGGCAGTTTATCTTCCGGGCGCCTACAGGTTTTGGGCAGGCTGGATGACGTCATTATTTCTGGTGGCTTAAAAATTGCTGCCGGCCCTGTGGCCAGCCTTTTAGAGTCCCATCCTCAGGTGCAGGAGGCCTATGTTTGTGGCCTAGCGGATGACCGCTGGGGTAACCTGCTGGCAGCAGCTGTTTGCCTTAGCCCCGAGGCTGACCAGACTCAGGTCAGCCAGGACCTTGCTCAGCTCCTGGCTGGGCTACCCAGTCCGCAGCGGCCTAAGCTTCTTAAATATTTTTGGGATTTTCCAACTTTAGCTACCGGCAAAACCGACCGGGCTGCCCTCAAAGAGCTACTCGCTTTGCCCGGTCAGGGCATCACCCAGCCTAAGATATGACACAATAGGGTTCGACCTTTATTCTCGACAGGTGAGGACCTTATCGTGGCTACAGCGGCTCAGTGGATTGCAGGGGCTCGACTTCGCACGCTTCCCTTAGCCTTTGCCCCCGTCATTGCTGGTTCCGCCGCTGCTTTTGACCTAGACCGTTTTTCTCCCCTTCGAGCCTGCTTAGCCCTTCTGGTTGCAGTCTTTTTGCAGCTCGGTGTCAACTATGCCAACGATTATTCAGACGGCATTAAAGGTAGCGATACAAACCGGGTGGGCCCCTTACGGCTAGTGGGTTCTGGCCTTGTTGAACCGGCCAAGGTAAAGTACGCCGCCTTGGGCTGTTTTGCTGGAGCTATGCTGGCTGGAGCGGCTTTACTGACCCTTTCGGGCCAGTACTGGCTAGTGCTGCTAGGCGCTGCCGCCCTGCTTGCTGCCTGGGGTTACACCGGGGGTAAGAATCCTTACGGCTACCGCGGTTTAGGGGATCTGTTTGTCTTTATCTTTTTTGGCCTGGTAGCAACCTGGGGAACCCTCTATACCCAGGCCGGTTATATTAATCTGACCAGTACCGTCTTTGCTGTAGCCCTGGGGCTCTTCTCCTGCGCCCTGCTCATGGCCAATAATATTCGGGATATTCCCAGTGACGCTCAGGTTGGTAAACGTACTCTGGCAGTCAGACTGGGCGACAGGCTAGCACGCCAGGTCTATGCCGCTGAACTGCTGGCAGCCCTGGCCCTGACGGCGCTCTTGATCCCAACCAATACCTGGTTTGCCCTTACCCTGCTCTTATTGCTTCCGGCTATTAAGTCTTCTCGGCTGGTCCTCTCCGGTGCTGACGGCAAGGCACTGATCCCGGTCCTCAAGCAGGCTGGTCTGCTGTCCTTAACCTACAGCCTGCTGGTCACCTTGGCTGTGCTGCTAGCCTAGCCAGATTTAGAGATCGCTACCTTCCTGACGCCTTTGTGCATCAACGTATTGGTCTTCAATCTCACGGTTTTCTTCCTCCACCCGGTTCTTACGGACCTTGATGCTGCCCAGCAACTTACGTAAGTCCGCCCCGGCAGCCAGGTGCAGGCCAGGAAAAGCCAAATAAGCTACGGCAAAGGCTAGCAAGATGGCAAACAGGCCAGAAAAAATCAGTCCAATACCGAGCCAGTAGCAGAGAACAAAGACAGCCAGCATGAGGCCCAGACGCAGCAGGGAGTACTTCAGCAAATTCACTGTACCAGTCTAGCTAAATTAGCTTGCTTTTGCCTGGGCTAGAAAACTCAGCCATCGCGGCTACTTTTATAGCTATCAGCGAGTGTGCTGCCCAGAAAAGGAGTATCCATGAAAAAATATAAGCATGGCTAGAGCAATATTAATCATCGGAACGGCAGCCTTCCTCCTAGGGGTTATTATCTATGCCCTGATCGACTGTCTGCGGACCGAGCAGGACCAGGTTAAAGCCCTGCCCAAGCCCCTCTGGGCACTGGCCATTGTGCTCTTTCCCCTAGCCGGCGCCCTCCTGTGGCTAATTTTTGGTAAACATAAACCGATCTCAAGTTTTGGCCCCGTCCTCACCCATCCCGGACCGCAGGCACCGGATGACGACGAAGACTACCTGCGGTATTTAGAAGCTCGGTCACGACGTCAAGCCCAGAGCCAAAAGAACCAGGAAAAGTCTCCCAAGGATAAAGAGGAGACAGAACCCCCTGAGGATCAAGGGGAAGCTGACCCAAAGGACCAGGAAAAGCCTTAAAGACCGGAATAACTGTGCAGACCGGAGAAGAAGATATTAATCACCGTGAAATTAAAGATAATGCACAGGTAACCAATGATAGATAACCAGGCAGACCGGGGGCCTGACCAGCCCATGGTTGCCCGAGCATGCAGGTAGGCGGCATAGACTACCCAGATAACAAAGGTCCACACCTCTTTAGTGTCCCAACCCCAGTAGCGACCCCAGGCCTTCTCAGCCCAGATAGCCCCGGCAGCCAGGGTAAAAGTCCACAGAACAAAACCAACCGCATTAAGCCGGAAGGCAAAGTTCTCTAAGGCCTGGGCCGAAGGTACCAGCCGGAGGAAGGCAAAACCTCCGTCCTTACCGGCCAGGATCTCTTTCTCCCGTCGGGTTTGCAGAAGCTGCAAGAGAGCCATAGCAAAGGTAATGGTGAAGACAGCGGAGGCAAGAACAGCAATAGAAACGTGAATAACCAGCCAATAGGACTGCAAGGCAGGCTTAAGGTGCCCCACCGGAGTCGGAAAAGCAATGGTAGCAGCACACATCATAATGACAGCCAGTCCACTGACCAGCATGCCCACAAAGCGTAGATCACGAAAAATAATAGTGATCAGGTAAATGAGCGTAACCACAAAAGCCCCGGTGGTGCAAAACTCATACATATTGCCCCAGGGCACCCGCTGAGCAGCCAGGCCGCGGCAGAGAACAGCGCCGGCATGAATGATTAGGCCAATAACCAGCATGGCTACCGCCACCCGGGCCGCGGGGCGACTTTGCTCTGACCGGCTACCCCACCGCATCGATGGATCGGCAACGTGTTCAGCTAACTGAGCCTGGGCAGTCTGCTGGTAGGCCATCCCGCGAGCGCCCGTGCCTTGTTCAGCGCTGGCCAAACGAACCGATCCCGCCCCCTGATGGCTGGCAGCAGTTGCTGCTACCGGTTCCTTGTCCCGGGAGTCTGAGCTAGCCTGCCGGCCTTCCAAGCGGGCAGTAGTGCGCGAATGGGAGGCAACGTCCCAGGTAAAAGCGAGAAAGGCAAGGGTATAGCTGATAGCTGCCAGGTACATGAACAGGTCGCTCCATTGGGCGAGCGCTTGATTTATCATTCGTTTCCTTACGCCTTAGAGAATCGTGTGCTCAATTTTTAAGAAGCTGTTGACGCTTCCCCTAATTCTAGCCCCCAGCTTTGGGCAAAGAGGTCCGTCAGCTTATCTGCTTCCTCGTTAATGCGGGGGTCTTCTCCCCGGGCTAGCAGTCCGTACTCCACCAAGAGGGTTTTCTCCTCTTGACCTGTGTCTTGTGCAAGTACCCGCACCCAGACCCGTCGCCGGGGTACAAAAAGAGAAAGGATCAAGCCTAGGAAGGCAAGGATGAAGGACCAGAGCACCAAGCCTTTTCCTGGATCATACTGTACCTCTAGTCCGACGTAGCGTTTATAACCCTCAAAGGTGATGCTGCCGTGTCCATCGGGCAGGGTGACCTTATTGTTTTCCGGGGTCAGCACAATACCGTTGCCCTGGGCCATGCTGTTAAGCCTGGTCATATTAGCCGTATCTAAGACATAGACGTTTTGGGGGCTTCCATCATCAAGTCCCAGGTCTCCTTGATAAGACTCTAAGATCAGGGCGGGGTTGATGGGGGCAGAGTCAATAGAGACCGGGGCCCCTAGGGCTGTTTCGTCCCGGGTGGGCAAAAACATGCCCACAAAACCCAGCTGGTCCGGCTGGGCATCAGGAACTTTAATAACCACCGATGACGTGTACTTATTATCAACACTAAGCCCAACCACGGGGCCTTGGTAGGCCAGGCTACCGTCAGCGTTTTCTACCTTAATAATGGGGGCGTAGCCGTTACCAAGCAGGTAAAGGTTGGTGGCAGCAAAGGAAACCGGGGCATTAACCTTGAGGGTCTCTGAGCGTTGCTGGCCGGATTCATCGACTGTCAGTTCTGCCGTGTAGTCTAGGTCGTCACCGTAGGTTGGTGAGTTCTCTTGCCGGTCGTACTCCACCGTAAAGCGATCTAAAGTTACTTTAAAAGGCTGTAGCCAGTCGGGATTGTAGTTACTACCGGGAGTAAAAGAATCGTAGCTCAGCAAAGAGTTAACAAAAGTCTCATCTTCAACTAAAATTTTTTGGCCCTTATAGCCGTAGAGGGAGCCGATCCCAACCCCTAGCAGAATGGCGATCATGGCTACGTGGAAGACCAGGTTACCTATTTCGCGCAGGTAACCGCGTTCGGCTCCCACAGAGCCGCCTTGCTCTTCTTGCCGGATTTCAACCCGGTAGCCGCGCTTTTTAAGAATGCGGGCCGCATCGGCAAGAGTGTCCTGGCTGCTGAGCTGGTCCTTAGCTCCCTTGATGCTGAGACTGCGGTAGACCGGTAGCCGGTCTAAGTTTTTGGGTGTCCGTGCCGGGGGCCGTCTGAGCGCCTGGGCATGCTGCTTGCTCCGGGGAATGACGCAGCCGATGAGGGAAATAAAAAGGAGCAGGTAGATAGCGGCAAACCAGACTGAGCTAAAAACATCAAAAAGCTGCAGTTTATCTGCAAGCGGACCCCAGGTGGGGTGAGCTTCAATGTAGTCGCTCACCTTACTAGGGTCTTGAATGCGCTGGGGAAAGATTGAACCCGGGACCGCTGCGACTGCCAGCAGCAGCAGCAGAAAAAGTGCCGTATTCATTTTGGTGAGCTGCGTCCAGGCCCAACGGAGCATGCCGACAAACCCTAAGGCGGGGGCATTCTTGGTATGGCTTGCCACTGTGATCAATCCTAGTTTCTTAGATGGGTAGTTGGTAGGTCGGCAGGGTGGCCTGGACCCAGGAGATGATGGAGTTCCAGGCTCCGGTAGCTAGCAAAAGACCAATGAGGATCAAGATCAGGCCTCCTGTTTTTTGCAGCAGCTGCTGGTGCTCCTTGACCCAGCGTAAGCGGCCGGCCCCCCGTGAAATTGCCAGGGCCAGCAGCATGAAGGGCAGCCCCAAACCTAGGCAGTAGGCTGAGGTGAGTACGATTGCTTTGGTGCTGCTTGCCCCCTCTAGGTAGACCAGAGCCTGCACCGCAGCAAAGGTAGGCCCAATACAGGGAGCCCAGCCTAGGCCAAAGGTAATTCCTAGGATCGGCGCTCCCCAGAGTCCCGGTGCTGGCCTGGCGTGTATTTTTTGTTCCCGCTGTAGCCAGGAGAAGCGTCCCATGAAGACCAGGCCCAGGGCTAGCACCAGCAAACCCAGCACTAGCTGCACCCAGCTTTGGCCTCGCAGCCAGGCAGAGGCGCCTAGCTGGGCCAGCACTACGCTCATGAGAACAAAGATAAAGGTAAATCCCAGCACAAAGAGTGCAATCCCTAGTAGGGTACGGCTAGTTCTTCTTTCCGGTGCGCTGGACAAACCCGTAACGTAGCCCAGATAACCCGGTACAAGCGGCAGGACACAGGGAGAGGCAAAGGAGACTAGTCCGGCCAGGGCTGCCAGCGGAAGGGAAAGCCACAGGGAACCGCTGCTAACAATCTCACCAATGCTATGCACGGATCTGCTCTTCGAGAATGGTCTTAAGAATGGAAGGATCAATCTGGCCCAGAATTCTGGCAGCAACCCTGCCCTCTTTGTCTAGCAGCAGGGTGGTGGGTACGGCCTGGGCCGGCACAAAGGAGGAAAGCCCGTAGAGGACGCTGCCGTCACTATCTTTAAAACTGGGGTACTCCACCTTGAAGGTGCGTTCAAAAGCTTGGGCGGTTCCGGCCTCATCACGAACGTTAACTCCGTAGAAGGCTACCTGGCTACCGTATTTTTGGTAGAGCTCTACTAGGTCTGGCGCTTCTGCCCGGCAGGGGGCACAGCCGGCGTACCAGAAGTTCAGTAAAACCGGTTTACCCCGCAAGGACTGGGCGTCAAGACTGGAACCATCAAAGAGGGTTCCGCTAAAGCTAACCGGCTGGCTACGCTGGTCTTGGCTGTATTCGCTGACAGAACCGTCTCCGGCGATGTAGCCCTTAGAGTCGGCCTCATCGGCCTGCTGGGCTAAGGAGTCTCCAGAATCCGAACACCCCGTTAGCAGGCCTAGACTGGCTAGGCCCGTCAGTAAAAAGAACTGTTGGCGCGAAAGTCTAGACCAAAGAGCCGGTCTTGATTCAGGTTCAGGCATAGAGACCTTTCGGTGGATAGGCAGGTACAAAGTTTAGGATCCAGGAAGTTGAATAACTCCTGAGTAAAGGCTAGCTGCCGGCTCGCAGTAGGAGATCGTGGGCCGAGTCTGGCCATCCAGCTCAGTAAATTCAAAGCTTGTGATCGAGGCTAGGTTACATTCTCTACTGCGCGGGTCATGCGGTAGAAAGCGGCCCTGAGCGCTCAGGCGGGCTAACCAAATAGGCAGCTGATGCGAAACCAAGATAGCCTCTGCGCCAGGCCCAGCTAACCGGTAGGCCTGCTGGGCTGCCGATCGGATTGCCTGCACCATACGCTCAACTTGTTCCCGGTAGGGTTCCCCCCAGGAAGGGCGCAGCGGGTTGTAAAGTTTAGCCCAGTGCCTAGGCTGGCGCAGCAGCTGGCCGGCGTCCACATGTAGACCTTCAAAATGATTAGCTGCTTCGATCAGCCGCGGATCTGGCTGGGCTTGCAGGTCCAAAGCCTGGCTGATGGGCTGGGCTGACTCCCTGGTTCGCGTCAGGGGTGAACAGGCTAGGTAAACCAGTTGAGCGCCCCCATCCGCCCAGTCTTTAAAGGTTTGGGCGCTGAGCTGGACCATATGCTGGCCACGCTGGCTTAGGTGAAAATGAGGTAGCCTCCCGTAGACAATGCGCTGTGGGTTTTCTACTTCCCCGTGGCGCATGAGGTGCACTTTTACCATTGCAGATGAAGTCATTGTTCCAGTCTCTCAAATTAGCTTATACATTCCCAGCTTCCCGGTTTTTGTGCTGCCAGGCCAACAGCACCTTACGTAGACGTTTGGGATTAATCTGCCAAAAATCTACTACTCGGTCCTCTAAGAGAACAACCGGAATTTCGTTCTTATAGCGGGCTTGCAGCAGAGGATCCTGATCAATATCAAGCTCCCGGTAATCCAGCGAGCACTCTGCCGTTACCCGGTCAAGCACCTGGCGGGCGTCCTGACACAGGTGGCAGCCTGTCTTGGTCAGGAGTTTAAGATCCGGTTTTTTCTGTTCTACAGCCATAACTACCAGTTTAGCTAAAACATCGAGCCCCGTACCCATACTACTGGGCTCGGGGCTCGTTGATATACTCAAGAATTTACTTCTTGTTACGACGCTGGTGCCGGGTCTTCCGAAGCAACTTGCGGTGCTTTTTTTTCGACATGCGCTTGCGACGCTTTTTGATAACTGAACCCATAGGATTCACCTCACTTAACAATTAATACCCGGCCACATCCACCGAACAGGGATGAGTAGCTATGCCGGGTGAGCAGTTTATACCGGTATAAACGCTTTGCACAAACCCGTTCAGGCACAAGGGTGCCTGAACGGTTATAAAACGCTCTCTGTATAGATTACAAGCAAAGCGCAAATTTTCCGCATCCAGCTGTCTTAATGAGAGGTTTTTCTCTTTCAGGGGCAGCTTACAGAGCAGGAAGGGAGCCCTGGGCGCCAGCCACTTAGTTTTTGCCCTAGCTTTTTTTCTTTTTCTTGGGAATATTTTTGTTGATGGAATGCGCCTTCTGGGCAGGCTGCTCTGGCTCTTGAAGAGGCTGGTCCGCAGTAGCTTGAGCTGCTTGCTCTTGGGCCGGGGCTTCTTCTTCAGCTTCTTGCCGGATACCTTCTGCCTCTTTTTCTGGCCGGTCCTTGTCTGCCTGGGCTGCCCAGGGAGTCTGCTGCTGAGACGGGCCCTGCCCAGCCGGGGCAGCCCCCGCGGTTAAGGCGGCAAGACGCTGCTGGCGGGCAAACTCGTGCTTGTCAATAGCAGCCTGCTGGCTCTGCTGCTGGGCCTGTGTTTGATCAGCTAAAGCGCTATCTTGCTCTGCCGGCTGCTGATAGTCCAGCTCCTGCTGGTCACTATGAGCTGTTTCATGAGTTTGACCTGTGCCGAACTCGTAGTCCAGCCTGTCCTGATCGGTCAAGGGTTTTTCTGCCTGAATGATAACCGGTTCTAGGTCGAAGGATTGCGCTCGCTCTTCTGGGCGGTTAAAACCTAACCATTTGCTCAAAAAATTGCGCCGGTCTTCAGGAGGCAAGGCCCCCTGGTCGGTCTGGCCGCTATAAGCTGCCTGAGTCTGCTGGCTCTGGCCCTGCCAGCCGGTCAGAGGCTGCGAGACAGGCGGATTTGAACCTGTTGCTGGCTGGCCCCTACTTGCCTGCTCTTCCTGCTGGCTTAGCTGATCATGCTCGGCAAGATCAGGGCCCTGATTTGCCTGCCGCCGATAGGTCCTCTCTTCAGTTTCAGAAGGGCTTAGGTCTTGGTCCTGGCCGGACCCATCCCTAGCCTTAAGGCCGGCGGAACGGTTAATAGGTTTAATGACGGTGGCATGAACCGGTGAGCTGACGGTGCCGCGGCGCCTCCTGCTGCTGGCCGGTGCTAGCCCAGGAGCCCTGAGTGTATTCCTATCTGACTGGGGTATCGGCTGTTTTTTTGCCTGCTGGGCTTGGGCCTGGGCTAGAGAAATAGGAGGTTGCATGCCCTGCGGCTGCCTGGGCTGCTGCCGTAGCTCTTCCTGCTCCCCCTGGCCTGCTAGCTGATCTTCTGGCCCAACCTGCTGCTGTCTAGAGGTAGCGGCAGGTTCCGCCTCCTGCAAGGAAGACTGGCCAGGACGCTGACTCTTGGTAAAACCGGAGCTTTTAACCTCATGCCCGGTAATCTTCTCTAGGGCAGAAATGACCTCCGGCGAAACGGATTCCTCCCATTCATCTGGAACCAGGTCATCGGCATCAATATCCACCGGTTCCAGTGAGGCTGCTGCCAGGGCACCGGGCATCTCGTTAGCCGCGCCGGTTTCTTGGTCTAGATCTATCCCGGCATCCTGGTACTGCTGTTCGATGTTGGCCACCACCAGTTGTCGGGCAAGCTCTTTATCCCCAGAGCTCAGGGCATCGTAGATAGCCTGATACTCTGCCAAGAGCCGGGTAGCAGTCGCACTCCAGAGAGGAACCTTACCCAGCAAAGAAAGGAGGTACTCGTGGATGGAATCACTCATGGCTGTCATCAGACCGGTAAGCAGGTGGTTGCCAGATAGTTTGGTCAGCGCAATGTGAAAATTCACTTCATGCTGGTGGAACTCGCTAGGAATAACCCCGTTGGCCTTCATGCCTGCTAACAAATCGGCTAGTTCTTGCATGCTAGGATGCTGGCAGTCGGCATGTAAAACCGCCCAGGACTCAATCATGATGCGCACCTGAATCATGTCCCGAACCGGGTGGCGAGCCTGGGCCATGTGAAGCCTTAAGGCCGGTGCAACAGAGTTGGCGGGCTCTTCTAAGAGCTGCGGAATGATTGTTTTACGTTTACCTTCATAGAGGCGCAGAACCCCCATGGCTTCTAGTCGCTTAAGTGCCTCGCGGGTACTATTGTGGCTAGACCTGATGGTAGCCGCAATCCTGCGATCATTGGGTAAATCCTGCCCTAAAGCTATGTTGCCTTCAAAAATTTCGGTCTCAAGCCAGTGGAGAATTTTACGGTCTACAGACATGGAGAAATTCCAATCGCCCTTCACAAAGGTTTATTTATGTGCCGGTCAGTTAACGGTTACGCCGACGACCCCAGCGGGTCAAGGTCGCTAGCAGTCCCCGAGGTTCTTCTGGATTATGGTGCTGAACCTGCTGATCAGTCACGGCCGGTAAAGGAGAAGGAACCGGCTGCGGCTGCTGTTCAGATTCTAGTGACCCAGCCTGAGTCAAAGACGATCCTGAGGCCTGTGCTTCCACCTGCTTGTGTTCTTCTTGGCCCATCTGCCCAGTAACATCTTCTGATTCTACCTCCTTATGCCCGGCATCATCAGCCACTGCCTCCTCTTCTTTTTCCAGCGGCTCTGACTGCTCTGGCTCAGGCTCTGGCTTAGGCTTAGGCTCAGGCTGCTGCTTAGCCTGCTCCGCCCCAACCGCTTCCCCTGTGGCAGCGGGGTCTTCTTGCTGGCAAGCTGTTTTTTCTTCCTCTTTTTCTTCGCTTACTTCTGCCTGAGAATCCCGCTCTTGCTGCTGATCATAGGGCGGGCAGGCACTGGTCAGGGAGCTGATCCAGGCTTCAACCTTGCCCAGAGGAGCGGGAGTCAGAGAATAAAAACGTTTTTGGCCCACTGCTTCTGTTTCAACAAGTTCAGCGCCCCGCAAAACCTTTAAATGTTTGGAGACGGTTGGTTGGCTGACACCCAACTCTTCAACGAGTTCACCCACGGGCCGGCGCTGCTGGGAAAGCGCCTTAAGAATCTGGCGGCGAGTGGGATCAGCAATCACGGCAAAAACATCATCTATCATGCATCCATGATTACATATATACGCACAAACGCATGATAGGACACTTCAAAAACTCCTGTATTTACCTGTATTTAACAAGCCTGCCTCCCCCAAAACTACAGGCCCTTAAAACCGGCAGGTAGCTGGCCATATAGCCCAGGGATTATATTTTGTAAGTTTATATTTACCAGACATAATTGGGTTTCTGTGGGCCGATCCCAGCTACAGAGCAGAGCCGGCTCAGTCGTACCAGGGATCCAACCCCCAGTGGGGGAAGACCTCCTTGCGGGTTGCCATAACAGTCCTGTCCGTTTCATCGGCAGGGTCAAAGCCAACCTCCCAGGACCGCCACCAGATATCGGCCCCATCTCCCATGGACTGAGGAGCCTTCACCCCGTACTTGTCTAGCATATATGCCTGCCAACTTTTAGGAGTAGCCAGCCTAGGATCCAGCGGAGCTCCTGCAGCAATAGCCAGCAGGTGAGCCCAGCTACGCGGTACCGCATTATGGATGGAATAACCCCCACCACCGGTAGCAAGCCAGCGCTGCTGGCAAAGATCCCTAGCCAAGACAGAAATATGGGCTGCCAACTCCCGCTGGGCCTCAATACTAATAGCCATGTGGCTCATATCATCTTGGTAATGGGAATCGCAGCCGTGCTGGCTAACAATAACCTGAGGCTCAAACTGCCCCAAAACAGCCGGAACCACTGCATCAAAAGCCCTAATCCAAGCACTATCACTCACCGATGCCGGCAGGGCAACATTAACGGCGGTGCCGGCAGCTAGACCCGCCGGACCCGATTCATTACTAAAACCGGTGCCGGGAAAAAGGCTCATGCCGCTTTCGTGTAAAGAAATAGTGAGTACCCTGGCATCATTCCAAAAAATACTTTGTGTTCCGTCTCCGTGGTGGGCATCAATATCTATATAGGCAACCCGCTCTAAACCCTGGTCCAAAAAATATTGGATAGCCGCAGCGCAGTCATTGTAGACACAAA
Source organism: Rothia sp. (in: high G+C Gram-positive bacteria) (assembly GCA_030524105.1). Taxonomy (GTDB): domain Bacteria; phylum Actinomycetota; class Actinomycetes; order Actinomycetales; family Micrococcaceae; genus Rothia. The sequence continues at coordinate 145,841 of JAUNHE010000003.1, read as the reverse complement.
AACCGCTAGCCTTTGCGCGAGCAGCATGATGCATGCCACCGGCAAAATTAACCGCGTGCAGCGCAGAACCGTCCACAATACTTTGGGCAGCCTGCAAGCTGGCCCCCACCAGGCGGGCACTTGCCTCGTGAATACCAGCATATGCGGGGGTGTCCTCCGTCCCTATACCGCAGCCGGGGATAGTCAGCTGAGGGTTCTCGCTGATAGCACGGACATCCCGAATGTAGGCAGGGTCATGAACCAGGGCAAGCTGCTGATCGCTGGCAACAGCAGGGTATTCTAAGCTGACCTGCGGTAAATCAAAGATTCCCAGATCGGCTGCCAGCCGGGCAGTAGCGTCCAGACGGCTAGGGTGCATAGGATGATAGCTAGCAAAATAATAGTCAGTTAAGATCGGATCCCACAGCACCATCGTTGCTACCGGCACACATTGTTCTACCGGGCTCATGTTAAGCCCACCCCCTACTGGTAACTTCCATCACAGCCCATCATAGACACACCACGCCCAAATTCAAGGTATCTATTGCAAAACTTGTCCAAGGACTAAGCTTTATAAAGCCAGCACCGGGTTTTACCCAAGAAGTCTCCCGGAAAAGTAAGCTTAAAGAGCAGTTTGGAGGTGAAGCCATGCAAGAACAGGCCCGCAGGTTAGCCGCTAGTTTTAAGGACTTTTTTAACCGCACCTTTGGTGCCTCCACCTCCCGTATTGCTATCTTTGCCTTTATAGCTGTGATCAGCTTTTTTACCTTTATCCTCTGGTTACCCATTTCTTCTGCCAACGGCCAGGCCGTTCAGTTGCACCATGCCATTTTTACGGCTACCTCGGCGGTAACCGTCACGGGACTGACCACTGTATCTACCGCTGTGCAGTGGTCTTTTTTTGGTCAGCTGATGATTCTGATCGCCTTCCAAATTGGCGGCCTGGGAACCCTGACCATGACCTCTCTACTGGCCCTGGCCGTAGGACGCAAGCTGGGCTTAAGATCCCGGATGATTACCCAAGAGGCACTTAACCTCGGCAAATTGGGTGAGTTAGGTTCTGTCTTACGGACCGTAGCAATCACTTCCATCGCCTTTGAAACAAGCATTGCCCTGATCCTTATCCCCCGCTTTTTGCTCCTCGGTGAGAGTTTGGGCCAGAGCATCTGGCACGGAATTTTCTATGCCGTATCGGCCTTTAACAACGCGGGTTTTACCCCACACTCAGACGGTCTAGTTCCCTACGGCCACGACATTTGGATACTTCTGCCCATCTGCCTGGGTGTCTTCATTGGTTCCCTGGGGTTTCCTGTTATTCTTGTCATCCGCCAGCATCCCTTTAAAATCAGACAGTGGAATCTAACCACCAAGATGACCATGATTGGAACCTTGGCCCTGCTCTTGATGGGCACCTTTTTGTGGGGCTTGTTTGAATGGCAAAATCCAGAGACCATTGGCCAGCTCTCCTGGGGCGATAAACTGCTTAACTCCTTTTTTGCCTCTATGATGACCAGGTCCGGCGGTTTTAATCTGGTAGATATGAACCACACCAATCCCATCACTTTGCTGCTGACCAATCTCCTCATGTTCATAGGTGGTGGTTCCGCCTCAACGGCCGGTGGCATCAAAATCACCACTATTACCGTAGTGTTTTTAGCCATCGTTGCTGAGACCCGAGGAGATCAGTTTGTCATGGCTTTTAACAGGACCATTCCAGATTCGGTGCTGCGTATCGCCATATCGGTCATTATGATGAGCGCTACCATTGTTTTTGTCGGAACAGCGGCCATCATCTTTATCAGCGGTGAGAGCCTGGATAAGGTACTTTTTGAATCTATTTCTGCCTACGCAACCTGCGGACTGTCCGTAGGCCTAGCCGCAAGCCTGCCCCCCTCCTGCATCTATATCTTAGCGGGGCTCATGTTTGTTGGACGGATCGGCATCATTACCGTGGCAACCGGCCTTGCCCTGCGTTCGCGCCGCAGACTCTACAGATTCCCAGAAGAAAGGCCCATCATTGGCTAACCGTATTACCCACAATGCACCCGTTATGGTGATTGGCTTAGGCCGCTTTGGCGCCTCCACAGCAGCCCAGCTTAAACGCCGCAATAACGAAGTACTGGCTGTAGAAAAAGATCCTATTCTGGTTCAAAAATGGTCCGGCTTACTGACACACGTTGTAGAAGCCGATGCTACAGACATGGATGCCCTGCGCCAACTAGGAGCCGAAGAGTTTACAGCAGCAGTAGTTGGCGTGGGAACCTCTGTAGAAGCCTCCGTCCTCATCACAGCCAATCTGGTAGACCTAGGCATTGAAAGAATTTGGTCCAAGGCTCTCTCCCCTGCCCACGGTAAGATTCTCTCCCGTATCGGGGCCCACCAGGTCATTTTTCCCGAAGCAGATGCCGGCCGCCGGGCTGCCCACCTGATCTCTGGCCGACTTCTGGATTACATTGAATTCGATGATGATTTTGCAATAGTTAAAATGCGCCCACCAAAAGAAACCCAAGGATTTACGCTGGCAGAGTCAGATGTCCGTGGCAAATATGGTGTTTCAATAGTGGGGGTGAAATCTCCGGGTGAAGATTTCACATATGCTACTCCTGAGACAAAAGTAACTTCCCGAGATTTACTTATTGTCTCTGGCCAAGTAGACCTCATAGAAAGATTTGCATCCCGGCCCTAGAAATACATTTACACTAGTCAGGGGACAATTAATAGATTTGTGGGCATAATTGATTTTTGTCCCTGAAATTTTTTGCGACAGTTTGCTGCTTTAAGTTGTCATAAGACCAGTTTTCAGCATAGACTGTAGATACCTCTAAAGGTGCGAGTGATTACTGAACGGATTGCGAACCCGTTCAAAACGGTTTAGTTAATACAACTATACAAATCGGTTTCCCCTAAATCGATGGTTGCAATAACTGGACTGCAACACAGTATGCTGTATAGGCATTAAGTGTTCAAAAACTCCGGCTGATTCCCTACAGTCGGAGTTTTTGTTTAAGCATTCTTGTCTCAGCAAAGATTAGGGCAGAGTTTACCGGCGATAAAGCTTACTCATTTCGGCAGACTTCTGCGCACAGGCCTGCATAGCCCGCAGGGTCACGCCAGCTAAATCGTCCCGCTCAAAAGAAAGAATAGCCTGTTCCGTCGTACCACCGGGACTGGTCACGGCCCGCCTTAAGCTAGCCGGATCAGGGTTCTCTTCCAAAAGATAGCCGGCACCAGCAACCGTTGCTCCAGCTACCCGATAGGCAGTCTCAGGTTCTAAACCAAGCTTAATGGCAGCTTGGGCCATGGTTTCTGCCAGCAAAAAAACATAGGCCGGGCCAGAGCCAGACAGGGCAGTCACCGCATCAAACTGCTGCTCAGCTAAGGGAAGAGCCTGACCAACCGAACCCAAAATATGGGCCGCTAGCTGAGCCTGATCGGGGCTAACCCGGCTACCGCAAGCATAAGCAAGGACCCCCTTGCCCACCTTGGCCGGCGTATTAGGCATACAGCGGATCACCGCCTGCTGCGGGCCAAAAGCTTCTTGTAAGCTGACAAGCGAGACCCCAGCAGCTAAGGAAATAACCAGAGTATCCTCAGCAAGATCCTGCCTGAGCTCAGCTGCTAGCTCAAGGATGCGATAAGGCTTCACCCCTATCAGCAGGGCTGCAGCCCCGGCCGCTGCCTCCCGATTAGCCCCAGCAGAACTTTCTAGGCTGGCCAAAAACATACGGTCTGCAGCCTGCCCTAGGTTTTGACGCAGCCTTGCTAAACCAGCCTCGCTAGCCACCGTAGCCCGCAGCAGTTCCGCTGGCCAACCTCCGGCTAAAATACCGGCCACAATAGCCGTATTCATCGAACCGCTGCCGATAAAAGCCAGCGGTTTTGTAGCAGAATGGGTAGCTTTATCCGTCATGGCAATACCTCCGAAACCCCTTATCCCTTAACAATTAACCACCCTCACGATAGGCTAGGCCGCTTACCTGCCCAAGTGTTGATGGGCAAAGTCCAGTGTTTGTTTAAGCATTTCACGACGTTCGTTGGCACTCTTGCCTTTTGTCGATATTTCAGCGCAAACAACACCCTCAAAACCCCGGGCCGCTAAATACTGCAGGGACTGAGCCACCGGCTGCTTACCGTAACCGGGAATGAGGTGCTCATCCATCAAAGAATCTCCCCTGCCATCCGTCAAATGAACGTGACCCAAACGAGAACCAATTTTTTGTATATATTCCAGCGAGTCAACTCCGGCAGCTGCCGCATGCGAAAAATCCCAGGTAATCCAGTCATAGTCAAAGCGCGTGGGGTCCCAGTGCGGGGTGTACATTTGGATCTGCCGCCCGGCAAAAGTCCAGGGATACATGTTCTCAACAGCAATTTTGACTCCTTCCTGCTGAGAAATCTCCCGCACACCGGCAACAAAATTCTTGCTATATCTTTGCTGCCACCGAAAAGGAGGATGGGCAACAATGGTCTTGGCCCCAACCTGCTGGGTCAATTTAGCCGCCATCTGCATCTTGTTCCAGGCCCGGCCCCAAACCTGCTGAGTCAGCAAGAGAGTGGGGGCATGGATGGCAGAGATTGCAAGCTGGTACTTCTGCACCAATTCCAAGAGGTCATAGGGCTCTTGTGAGATAGCGTTTCCAGTAATCATCACTTCAACGCTGTCGTAGCCAAGTTCTAGGGCAAGAGCAAAGGTTTGCTCAATACTGGGCGGAAAAAGGCAGGAGGAGGAAAGGGCAACTTCAATCGGTTTCTTAGCTAGATTCTGCATCGTACCTTCACTAGTCCTTGTCTACCGGCCTGCTAGCTTAACCCCGGGGCTCTAGCCGGACGTTTTGGAGGCAGCTGGTTTTTTGGCAGCCGACTTTTTACGCTGGGCCGGCCCCTTTTCCCTCTTCTGGGCCAGGAGCTCTACCGCTCTGTCAAAGTTAATAGACTCAACCGTTTCACCGCGTGGAATAGTAATATTGGTGATTCCGTCGGTGATATAGGGGCCGAATCTACCGTCCTTAATAAGAATTTTTTTCTCTGAAACGGGATCCTGCCCTAGCTCTGCCAGCGCCGGTTTAGCGGCAGCTCGCCCCCGCTGTTTAGGCTGAGCATAAATAGCAAGCGCTTCTTCCAGGGTAATACTAAAGATTTCTTCTTCACTCGTGAGCGAGCGCGAATCGCTTCCGCGCTTAAGATAAGGGCCAAAGCGGCCGTTCTGGGCGGTAATTTCTTGGCCATCGGGATCCTTACCAACCAGCCGAGGCAGGCTCAGTAGCTGCAGGGCCTCTTCTAGGGTAATACTTGCCAGGTCCATATTTTTAAAGAGGGAAGCGGTACGAGGTTTGGCTTGAACCGGCTTTTTTTTGGGTTTTGCCCTCCCGTTTTTGTAGTACTCGGTAGGTTGTGCGTCGTACCAGGCTTGAATCTCGTCTTCGGTCAACTCGGGTAGTAGTTCCGTAACGTAGGGGCCAAACCTACCGTCCCGTCCTAAGATGGTGTGTCCCGTTACCGGGTCTACTCCCAGCTGCCGCCCGTCCTGTTTACCCTGTTCAATCAGCTGGGCAGCCTTACTGGCGGTCAGCTCGTCCGGGGCCAGATCCTGGGGAACGTTAGCCCTAATAGGATCCTTTAGTTCACCGGTTTCTGGGTCCAGTTGCCCCCCAGTTTCTAGGTAGGGCCCAAATTTGCCCACTCTGAGGTTAATGCCGTCAGCAATTTCTATGGAGTTAATGGCCCGGGCGTCAATGTCTCCCAGGTGGTCAACAATAGGTTTGAGGCCCTCCTTATCTGTGCTCCCAAAGTAGAAGTTGTGTAACCAATCGCTGCGTTTTTCTTCACCGCGGGCGATCCTATCTAAGTCCTCTTCCATCTCGGCAGTGAACTCATAGTCTACGTAGCGGTCAAAATGCTCTTCGAGCAGGCGGACAACAGAAAAGGCGGTCCAGGAAGGCACTAAAGAACCCGAGCGGTTATTGACGTAGCCCCGATCCATAATGGTGGAAATCACGGCAGCGTAGGTGGAAGGTCTACCTATACCGAGTTCGTCTAAGACCTTAACCAGAGAAGCCTCGGTATAGCGCGGCGGGGCTGTGGTCTCGTGGCCGCCGGCTTTAATATCTTGGCTTGTCAGCCGATCTGCCTGCTTGAGGGCGGGAAGACGCTTATCGGCCAAAGAATCTTGGTCTTCACTACCTGAGGCATCGCTGCCTTCTTCATAGGCAGCCAAGAAACCTCGAAAAGTAATGACCGTTCCTGAAGCAGAAAATTCACTATACTGGCCCGCCTGTGAGGTGGCTCCCAGTTTAATGCTGGCCGTAGAACCCTTAGCATCGGCCATCTGGGAGGCAACAGTCCGCTTCCAAATAAGCTCATAGAGCTTAAATTCATCGCTGCTGAGGGCATCCTTGACCTGCTCCGGGGTGCGGAAGGAATCACCGGCTGGCCGGATTGCTTCGTGGGCTTCCTGAGCATTCTTAGACTTGGAGAGATAGCGGCGGCTAGATGCGGGAACGTAGTCATCTCCGTAAAGCTCTCGAGCCTGCCGGCGGGCGGCATTCAAGGCCTGATCGGATAAGGTGAGCGAGTCCGTACGCATATAGGTGATGTAACCGTTTTCGTAAAGACGTTGCGCCACCTGCATAGTAGAGCGCGAAGAAAACCGTAGTTTTCTAGCAGCCTCCTGCTGCAGGGTGGAGGTGGTAAAGGGCGCCGCTGGACGGCGGGTATAAGGTTTAGTCTCCACAGAGCTGACGCTAAAGTCAGCCCCTTTGAGCTGGTTGGCTAGCTCCTGGGCTGCCTCTTGGTCCAGGTGCACAACTTTGCCAGCTGCACCGGGTTTGAGGCTGCCTTGATCCCCAAAATCTTTACCGCTAGCCACCCGAAGCCCGTCAACCGAACTGAGCTTGGCATTAAAGCTCTGCTTGTCCGCTGTGATGAAGGTAGCGGTCAGGTCCCAGTAGTGGGCTGAGCGAAAGGCCATGCGTTCACGCTCTCGTTCAACAACCAGGCGGGTAGCCACCGACTGAACCCTACCGGCGGAAAGCCCGCGGGAAACCTTTCGCCATAAAACCGGTGAAATTTCGTAGCCATACAGCCTGTCCAGCACCCGGCGAGTTTCTTGGGCATCAACCAGATCCTGGTCGATATCGCGCAAGCGGTCAAAGGCCCTATCAACCGCTTCTTTGGTGATTTCCGGAAAAGTTAAGCGGTAGACCGGAACCTTGGGTTTAAGTACCTGCAAGAGATGCCAGGCTATAGCTTCACCCTCCCGATCGCCATCGGTTGCCAGGTAGAGGGCATCAGAATCTTTAAGCTTACGCCGGAGCTCAGTGACCTTCTTTTTTTTATCCGGGTTAACAACATAGTAGGGCTCAAAATTGTGGTCAAGATCAACAGCAAATTTACCCACTGCAGATTTCTTAAGCTCGTCCGGCAGCTCGGAAGGCTGCGGTAGGTCACGAATATGACCCATGGATGATTCCACGTCAAAGCTGGAACCTAGATAGCCACTAATAGTCTTAACCTTTGAGGGTGACTCAACAATAAGTAGTGACTTGCCGGACGCCGTTTTGTTCTTCGCCTGGGTGGGCACTTTGCTCCTTGAAGTACAGATTTCTGCTGGCCTTTTACGCTCAAGAATAGCGCACTTGCCTAGTTTGGCACACAATACCAGAAGGCGGGCACAGTTTTATGGATAAACAAAGGCAGGGCCCAAGGTCTTCAGAAACCTCCCGCTTTATGACCGGGGCAGTGTTTGCCCAAACTTACTCAGTCTTAATAGTCAGCTCCCGACCGCTCATCGTATGGGGTACTATTTCCACCCACTGCATGGTGTGGCCAGAGGCTACCCGGGCCTGCTTAAGCAGCAGCGGGTCAATATCCGGATCGTAAGGGTACCAGTGTGCGCTGCCCTGAACAATAACCGATTGTATACAAGCCTCTTGAGCCCGGTCTACTTCAAAGACAACCTGACGGCTCACCACAATGGAAGAAAAAATATCGCTGGGATTACTTTGAAAGTATATTTTTCCAGCAGTTAGCACGTAACGGACCACAATAATATCTACCGTATTGCCTTGGGTCAGCGCCATGCGACCGATGCTCTGGCTGGTCAGTATGCTCTGGCAGGTTTTTGGGTCAAGTTCAGTTACGGGACTAGGTACTGCCTGTAAGGGTGTGCTCTTTCTTGCCGGCATGCTGTCAGTCTAGTGTTTCTGTGGCAAACAGCAGGAATCCCTCTTCAATAAGTTGCCGAATGTGATGTAGAAGATCAGCCTGATCAAACTCTTGGCCCTGCTGCTCTAGCAGGGCCTTTAAGGCCCCACAGATTTGGCCTACACTGAGCTGGCCGTCACAGGCAGCAACAAAACCTGCTGTCTGGGTTCCCACCTGCAGGACCCTACGTAAACCTGAGCCCTGCCGTAAGAGAATAATGGCCGGGTCAGCAGCGCCGGGAAGAGCGTGTCGTTCCTCGCTCACGTCTGCAGCAACCAGCAGGTGGCACTGGCTTAGTTCTTGATCCGTCAGGCGGTTTAGCCTGTCGTAGGCAGCCAGCTGAGCCGTAATGGCCGGGGCAAGAGGCTGCTCAAGCGGGTGTGTTATTTCTTCAAAACGCCGAAGGAGCCTGCCCCGATCTGGCAGGGCTTGCCTACGCAGCCAGAGCAGACCAAACCCAATAGCCCCTACCTGACGTTGGGTAAAGTCATCCAGATAGGCGGCAAAAGCAGCTTCGAATCCTGCCGGGTCTTTTTGCTGGCTTGAGTCCTGCAACCAGGTTTGGGCGTAGTCCTGGGTAGTGACCTGCTGGCGCTGGATCACCCAAGCCTCAGTGGAAGGGCAAAGCCAGCCTTCCAGCCTGTCCGACCAACTGCCTTGCTGCCCCGAAGAGTAGATTTCCCAGTTACCCAAAAGCTGGGCTCTACCGCCGGCCTTAAGATGCTGCGGAAGCTGCCCTACCAGGTTAGCTAGCAGCTCGTCCCCCACCATCCCAGCATCCCGATAGACATAACGATCCTGGATCTTTTCTTGGCTCTGACGGGGCGTAATAACAAAGGGAGGGTTAGAAACAATGAGGTCAAAGCTTTGCCCAGCTACCGGTTCAAGGAGGGAGCCCTGTTTAAGAATTACCCTCTCTGCTAAGTTTTGGGGATCTAGCTTAAGCTGATCGGCATTAAGAAGCAGATTAAAGCGAGTAAAGGCTAGGGCACGCTCAGAAATATCTGTAGCAGTAACGGTTTTTACGTGGTCAAGAAGGTGAAAGATCTGGATACCGCAGCCGCAGCCCAGATCTAGGGCAGTAGCCACCGGACTACGTTCTATGTACTGGGCTAAAGTGAGCGAAGCCTGGCTAATCCCTAAGACATAATCTTTAGCTAAGACCCCCGAGCTCTGCTGGGCCCCTAGATCCGACCCTATCCAGAACTGCCCGCCCCGGTCGCTAGCGTAAGGGCGCAGATCGATGGACGAACGGTAGGCTGGCTCCCGATTTTCTCCCTGGCTAGGTTGGCTCAGCTTTAGGTGGGCTAGGAGCTGACTTGCCCCCGCCCCGAGGGCCTCATCCAGCTCAGTAGCAGTGTAGGACAGGCCAAGGATAAAGAATCCTATGGTGAGAGCCAGATTTTTCTGCTCTCTACTGGCCTGGCTGCTCTGGCTGATTCTCCTGCTAGCCCAGCGTCCTGCCGCCATATGCTCTGGAGCTAGCCGTGAAAGAAAATCCTGGCCAAGTAGGTCTTGAATACCGTCATAGCAGTAGCCAAGAGCCCTTAAACGCCCAGCAAGATCTGCCAAAGCGGCTGGATCATCACTGACCGGGACTTTTTGTAGCAAAGAGAACTGGGGTAGAACTGCACCATTCATCCTGTTTATTCTTACACATCTGCCGGGCTTACCCAGCTAAGGAGCCTGAAAACAGGCCCTGTACCCGCTTTTTTCGCCCCCAAAAGATACTTTCGAATACAAGTATAAAATATGCAAAATAACTAGCCAAAAGGGTAAGCCGGGCTTATTATTAAGCAAAATTTGACATTTACCTACGAGCAGCAGACAAAATATAAAAAATGCTAAAAATGATTACCACCTGGTAATTCTCTGGGTTACATCGCGTACACTTGAGGCATGGCAGATCCTCAAAAAATAGAAAATCTACAACAGTCCATTGCCGATTGGCAGGCAAAACTTGACTCAGGTACCGCAGGGTTCTCAACTGAAGTAATCCAGGACATCATCGCTAAATTGCAGGCAGATCTAGCGGCAGAAGAAGCAGCCTAATTCCCTATCCATATGCTGTTTGCCCCGTGCACAGCAAACAGCGCCAGGCTAAAACTTGACCTCACAGTGACCGGCGGCCTCTGCCAAACCTCAAAAAGCTAGGCCGCCCCAACAGCAGCGTCAGCGCAGGCAGGGCAGAGCAAAACCAGGTCTCGCTGGCCCTCACGGTCAAGGTTCTCGAATTTATTGGAGGGGGCACCGCAGTGCTCACAGCGGCCAATCGTTACTGTCTCCGGCGAAAACTCTAGATGCATCCGCTGATCAAAAATGTACATGGAGCCCTCCCAAAGCCCCGAATCCCCGTACTTTTGACCGTAACGAACAATACCTCCATCAATTTGATAGACCTCTTTAAAACCGCGGTTTTTCATGAGGACAGAAAGAATCTCGCAGCGAATGCCACCGGTACAGTAGGTAATAACCGGCCTATCCTTAAGCTGATCATATTTGCCGGACTCAAGCTCAGCAAGAAAGTCATGTGTGGTACGTACATCCGGCACCACGGCATTCTTAAATTTACCGATCTTAGCTTCAAAAGCGTTCCTGCCGTCAAAGAAGACCACTTCATCTGCCCGCTGGGCAACTAGGTCATTCACCTCTTCGGGCTTCAGGTGAACACCGCCACCGACCACTCCGTCCTGGTCAACAAGGAGCTCATCAGCGGCACCAAAGGCAACCAACTCATCGCGCACCTTAACGGAAAGACGGGGAAAATCCGCTGCCGAACCTTCAGACCACTTAAGCTCTAAACGGCTAAAGCCCGGATACTGGCGGGTCGTTTTACCGTACTCTTTAAGGGCGGAAATCTGGCCACCAAGGGTCCCATTAATACCGTGCTTAGAAAGAATAATCCGACCAGTCAAGCCCAGCTTTTCGCAAAGAGCCCGCTGCCAAAGCATCAGAGCGGTAGGATCCGCCACCGGGGCAAAACAGTAGTATAAAATAATTTTTTCTTGAGCCACGGCTTCTATTCTAGCTCTTTCTAGCCCAGGTTGAACCTACGTCCAGTCATCCGCAGAGGGGTAATCTCCACAAACTCGATCTTCTCCGTATGCACCCAGGGGGTAAGCGGCAGGGACTGTGCATAGGCAAGGTCCTTACTGTCCGTCAGGAGCCGGGCTGTCCCAAAAATGTTAACCGAGTAGGCGCTTCCACCCTCAGCCTTGTCAAATTCGAGGGTTACCCGTTCCTCCAGCTGCAACTGGGTTAGTTTAGAACCAGCGGCGGTTCGAAAGAAAATCTTGCTGTCATCAGCAACGATGTTCAGGGGAGTAATAAAAATTTCGCCTTGGCTATAGGTGCCCAGCCTAGCAAAGCTAGTCTGCTGGGCCAGCTGCCAGCATTGCTGGTCCGTTAATACCGTTATAGGTGACGGGGCGGACTCCTGCCCGCTACCTTCAGCCCTTATATTCATCTTCATGCTAGACATAGCACCCATTATCCCAGCAAAGATAGCTTTGAGCGAAGATTAGCGCGCAGTAAGAGTGTTCTGCTGCACAATAGTCTTGTGCAGCAGAATCCACCCCAAAAACCTGGCCTTGACCAGAGACAAGAAGATCAGGCCCAGAGCAAAACGAACCAGCTAGGATTTGGCCCCCAACCAGCCCAGCTCCTTCACCTGCAGAGCAGCTTGTCCCAAGCAGCCCAGTATGCCTCCTGGCCCAGCTGGCTTGAAGCTGATCTCCTAGCTAGCTTCAAAGCCCAAGGCATTAAAGAACCCTACCGGCACCAGGTTCAGCTGGCAGAACAAGCACAAAAAAGCTACCTGAGCCAGGATAAAACCCACCTGATCATGGCCAGCGGTACAGCCTCCGGCAAATCCCTGGCCTACCTGCTGCCCAGCCTCAACGCTATCGTTCGTGATCAAGCTAGCGTTCTCTACCTCTGCCCTACCAAGGCCCTAGCTGCCGACCAGCTCACTGCCCTCCATAAACTGAAACTCACCGGGCTGATCCCAGCAAGCTACGATGGCGATACCCCCACAGAAGAACGGGCCTGGATTCGTCAACACAGTAACTTTATACTCACCAACCCCGACATGCTGCACTTTAGTTTGCTCAGTCAGCACAGCCAATGGCGCAGGTTTTTACGGAATCTAGCCTTTGTCATCCTGGATGAGGTCCACCACTACAGGGGTGTTTTTGGGGCCCACTGCGCCCTGCTGCTACGTCGTTTACGCAGAATATGCCGACACTACGGGGTAGATCCAGTCTTTATTGCAGCCTCTGCCACCTCAGCAGAACCGGCACAATCCTTTGCCCATTTACTGGGTGTTCAGCCACAAGATGTCCAGGCCTTAACCCAGGACACCTCCCCCCGCGGGGAAAAGCACATCCTACTCTGGGAACCTGGGGCCAGCCTTAACGAGCAAGAGCAGCAGCAGCAAGCCTCGGTGGGATCGGCCTTAACAGACAGTGCCCGTATGCTAGCCAGCTTAGTCAGTGCAGATCAGTCTAGTATTGTTTTTGTTAAGTCCCGCCGCGCAGCAGAAGCCCTAGCCCAGCTGGCCCAACAGCATCTGGAAAGAATTAAACCCTCCTATTCTCAACGGGTTCAAGCCTACCGCGCCGGCTTTTTACCCCAGGAACGCCGCCAGCTTGAGGCCGACCTACGCTCAGGAAAAATTCTAGGCATGGTTGCTACCTCTGCCCTGGAACTGGGCATAGATATATCGGGGCTTGAGGCTGTTATCGTAGCCGGCTGGCCCGGTAGTCGAGCATCTTTTTTCCAGCAGATAGGCCGGGCCGGACGTAGTGGCCAAGCTAGCTTAGCGGTTTTCGTAGCAGGCCAGGACCCCCTAGATAACTATCTGGTGCACCATCCAGAAGATATCTTTACCCTCGTAGAAGCCAATGTGTTTGATCCACATAACCCCTATCTGCTCTCCCCACACCTCTGTGCCGCAGCAGCTGAACTGCCCTTAAGAGAAGAAGAAATCAAACTATTTGGCCCCAGCACCCCGGACTTGCTGCACAGGTTAGGCAGGCAGGGCTACCTCAGGCAGCGGGCCACCGGCTGGTTTTGGACTGGCACAGAATCTGCCAGCCAACTTGTAGATTTACGGTCTGGGGCGGGCAAAATTTTAGAACTTGTTGACCTGGCAAGTGGAGCAGTGATCGGCAGCATGGACAGCAGCCAAGCCCTCCACCAAGGCCACCCCGGAGCTATCTACACCCATCAGGGCCAAAGTTACCTAGTAGAGGAGTTAGACCTAGCAGAGGCAGTCATTAGCCTGCGAAAGGTCCGCCCCACCTACTATACCCAGGCCAGGGACCTAACAGATATCAGCATCCTCACCACAGAACGCAGCCTAGACTGGGGGCCGGTTCAGCTGTGCTTTGGCCAAGTCAAGGTACGAACCCAAGTAGTCTCCTTTCAAAGAAAATCCTTACCCGGCCAAGAGAACCTGGGTGAAGAAAGCCTGGAACTGCCAGCACAGAATTTACGCACCAAGGCCTTTTGGCTGGCAGTTCCACAACAGCATGTCGCTGAGGCTGGAATCGAAGACAAGGACCTTGCCGGAGCCCTCCATGCAGCAGAGCACGCAGCTATCGGACTGCTACCCTTGTTTGCTACCTGCGACCACTGGGATATTGGCGGGCTTTCTACCCCCTCCCATAAGGACACCGGTCTACCCACGATCTTTGTCTATGACGGCCAGCAAGGCGGAGCCGGTTTTGCCGAACGCGGCTTTGAAGCCGCCCTGAGCTGGTTCCCTGCCACCCTCAAAAACATAGCCAGCTGCCGCTGCAGCCAGGGTTGCCCCTCCTGCGTCCAGTCACCACGCTGCGGTAGCCGCAATGAGCCCCTGGCAAAAGAAGCCGCTCAAAAGCTACTCAAGCTCATCATCGCTGCCGGCAGCAGCTCAGCCCCCTAAGTCAGCGGTGGTGGACCGGCCCGGGAAATTGCCTCAGCATAACCCAAAAAGTCAAGCGGCCCCCCTATTTTTGCCCGTACCCGAACATCCAGAACGATCCCATCCCGATCAGGGCTAGCACAAGCAAGTAGCTCCGCCCCATTGTCCCGGGCAACCTTGGCCGCCAGCTCACAGGGTTGGCCACTGATTCTGCCCCGGGCAGCATCAGCTGCTGCCAGGGCACTAAGATCGGCCGCTAAAGTAGCGCGCTGCTTGGCCGTAAGAGCAGCCACAAGCCCTAATACAAGAACGCATAAGACCAGTACAGCCAGTATCAGCCCCAGGGCCAGAACAGTCCCAGAACCGCGCTCCCGGTCAGAATCCACTGCAACCCCAATCATTCTAGGCTCTCTAAGGGAACCGAAGCCTGAGCGCTCAGCTGCCACCCGGTCATTGCCCCAATAAGTCCCGGAGCCTGCCGCTGCGTTTGTATCTGAAGACAGCAACCGCTCTGCTCTAAGACAGAAACCCTAATATCAGGATCAATCTGGCCAGTAAGACCACGAATAGTAGCCTGTGCTTCCCCCCGGGCCGCAGCCCTGGCTGCTACCCTAGCTGCTTCTTCTAGCTGCAGCTGGCAGATCCCGGTAGCTGCTGCCCCCAAGAGTAAGGCCAGCATAAAAACAACAGCCGGAAGAATAACCGCAAACTCTGCTGTAACAGCTCCCTCACAGCCCTTTTTATTCGTATCGGTAACACTTAACATCGCATTAGATCAAGCATGTGGCCGACGCCTTTAAGCGCCGGCCCAAGAAGCTACCCAGCTAGCGAAAGCGCATTACGAATAAGATCAAGCAGTAAGCCGCGTACCTCATCGGACTTGAGGATAACCACCAGCAAACCAGCAAAACCTACCGCTGCCAACATAACAATCCCGTACTCTGCCGTGCTGGCTCCCGCCTGCCGGTCCTCAAGCAAATCTACCTGTAGACACTCCTTATCCTCTAAAGAGCAGAGTTCCTTCCCCTTCACATCTGGCATTTTAATCCCCTTTCTCCTAATAAATACAGATCCCCGGCCCGCAAGAGCTGCAGGCCACCTAACGGGCTTAGCTGAGGAATGACCCTCTTTTCTACTATCTCCCTTGGGGACCAATCCGGTAGCTAAAAACAAAAATCTGTGGATAAGTCCAGGCCCTCACCCCCTTAAAACGGCCCCTGTGCACAAGGGCTTACCCCCCAAAAGCCTAGGAGCCCATAATTCCCGGAATAAGCCCCAAAAGAACCGGAATAACACCCAGGCAAATAAAAGCCGGCAAAGAACACAGGCCTAAGGGCAAGACCAATTTAACGCTCAGGCGAGCAGCGGCCTTCTCTGCCTGTCGATACTCATTTCTACGCTGCCGCTGCGCCAAAATCCCCAAAAAATTAGCTGCCGGCGCCCCTGTATCCAGCATAAAACCCACCGCATCGCGCACAGGAATCAGCTCAGCAGCCAGCTCCCCCAGCTGCCAAGCCTGGTCCCAGCTAGCTCCAGCTCGTAATCGGGCAGCCACACAAGAAAATTCTGGACCAAATCGTCCCCCATCTACCAAAGCTAAATTTTCCAGGCAGGCAATCAAACCTAAACCAGCCTGAAGCTGGGCACTGAATAAGTCCAAATAAATAGCAGCAGAAACAAATACCGGCTCATCCAGAGTTTTCTGGGGCAGGAGGCAAGATGGCAAGCGTGAGAACATCTAAAGCTGCCCCCGCTCTGCTAACTTCACCAGCCGCCCAGTCCACATCCTCCCAGCGCAGGCTAAAGCCAACCCAAAAACAGCAGCCAAAGCGCCCAAGGCAGAACCGCAGAGGACCCCCAAGGGATTAGTTCCCATGAGCAGGCCTAAGCCCAGACCCAACAAAGGCAACCAGGACAAAAGATGGGCGGTACTTTTAGGCCCAGACATAGCGCTCTGCCGGGCCTGGTAAAGATCAATATCGTTTTCATAGTAGTGAGCCAGGCGCTCAAGAACATCAATCAGAGGGGCGCCGGTCACCTCGCTGACCCGCCAGCAGGCAGCTAACTCAGCAAGGCGCTTTCGAGAATGTAACCGCCTCACCTGCATATCCGATAAGGCCTGCCCCACCGGTAAACCGGCCCGGGCCTGGCGGGCACACCCAGCCATCACAAACTCAACGTCCTGCCGGGCCTGCAAGAAGGCAGCCCGGTCAGCAGCAGCCAGCAACCTTTCCACAGGATCCTTAGCAGGCTCAGGAAGTGGCAGTTCAAGGGCCAATCTAGTAAAAACTGCTGCTGGGCTAGAGCCTGCCCGCAAGAGGGCGGACATACGCCAGACTAAATCAGGCCATAGCTCCATCTCGTCAATACTGGGCTTATCCCTCAGCCATAAAACCACCCTTAGCCTCCCTCCACCAGACGCCTCAGCTTAAGCCCCGCATCAGTCCACTGCATCCTACAGTCAGCGGCAGAAGACCAGCATAAACGCCGAGTCCTCAACCGCCCCCGCTCAAAAACCAAACCGGCAAGTTCAGCAAGATAACGCCGACCGTCCTGACGCTCAATGTGAACAAGATAATCCAGGGCCGACGCAGCCTGTAAGGCCGTGGCAGTAGCAGACAAACCGGCAAGAGCCCCCATGGCGTACAGGCGGGCAGGAACAGAAGCAACAGAATTAGCGTGCACCGTCCCACCACTACCGCAGTGACCGGTATTCATAGCAGTCAGCATATCCACCACCTCAGCACCCCGGCATTCACCCAAAACCAGACGGCTAGGACGCATCCGTAAAGCCTGCCGAATCAGATCCGCCAAGCCCACCTGCCCCAAACCCTCGGCATTGGCAAGGCGGGTCTGCAAGCTCAAAACATGGGCATGATCAGGTGCCAACTCAGCAGAATCCTCAATCGTAATAATTCGCTCATCCGCAGCACATTCACCCAGCAGGGCATTAAGCAGGGTAGTTTTACCGGTACCGGTGCCACCAGAAATCAAAAAGTTCTTTCGCTGGGCGAGGATAAACCTCAGCAGCTCAGCCACCTGCTCCTCAAACATACCCAGCTGCTGCAAATCAGCCAGACGAGGCCGCTGCTGAGGCTGAATCCGAATGGAAAGAAAAACCGACCCCCGGCTTAGCGGCGGTAAAACAGCATGAATACGATGCCCCCTACTATTCTGGACATCAGCAGCAGGACAGGCGTCATCTAGCCGACCACCGGCGGCAGTAATAAGCCGGCAGGCCAGTGCCCGCAGCTGCTGCTGATGGGCAAAACGGATAGGGGCCCGCTGCAAACGGCCGGCAGCCTCAAACCAAACCTGGTCAATGTCGTTAACAAAAATATCGCTTATCCCAGGCTGGTCCAGCAAGACCTCCAGAGGACCTAAACCAAAAAGATCTGCGTGCAGACTCTCCTGGGCCAAGGACTCCTGAACCGGGTCTAAATGATTGCTGCTCTCCTGCTGGGCGACAGCAATTAAAGCTTCTACCGCTGCCTGAGGATCAGCCAGATCAGCCCCTGCCAGTAGCTGCTGAGCCTCAGCCTGAAAATAGAGTTCCTTAGCCCTCTGAGCAGTTTTTTGCACCTGTGCTTGTTGGGGGCAGTCCTTAAGATCGGCAGCCTCGTCCAGGACAATAAGCCTAGCCGACTCGTGCTGATTTCTAGCAGCTACCCGATAAATCTGCTGCATACTTACTCCTCTACGGCTTTTAAGATTCCTGCTGCACCCATTGGACAGCAAGAAGGAAGGCTCAAGGGGTATTTGATTCTAGCTGTGGATAAATCTGCCAGCCAGTAGGGACAAAGACAGAAGATGACCGGCTATCCACACGGTGAAGGTGTAGGACTTGCCTATCAGCCATAATGAATCTATGTACATCCTCTTAGGGGCAGCAGATTCAGCCCCCGTGGCCAAGTCCGGTCTTCCCGCCTTATGGGAAGGGGCTACCTACGGGGATTCAGGATTTGTTAACCAGCGCAGTATCCAGCTTAAAAACCTGGGTAACTTTGTGCGGGATCTTGAAGCCAGCAATAGCAGAAGCAAGATTCGCTGGGTTTGGGAAGACTCCCGTATTATCATGCCAGTTCTGCTCCAACAAGGCTACTCCCCCTCCCGCTGCCACGACCTCCGTCTAGCCCAACGCATTCTTAAAACGGCAGCCAGCCGAGCCCAAAATAAGATCAGCTATAGCCCGCAACTGGACCTGCTGACAGAGAAAACCCCTGAGCAAGCCAAGCCACCACCCACAATTCCCGGCCAGAGCTCCCTATTTGAACAGAATTCTTACGCCCCCGACTCCCAGCAGCTCAAAATTCATAGTACAGGCCAGCTCCATCAAGAATTCCGGGCCCAACTAGCTGCTCTTGCCACAGCAGCCTACCCTCAGCGGTTTCGCTTGCTCCTTGCAGCAGAATCTAGCGGAGGAATAATCGCTGCAGAAATGCAGCATCATGGCCTGCCCTGGAACCGACAGATCCATGAAAAAATCCTGGAAGAGGCCTTGGGCCCCCGACCAGCCCAGTACCAGCGTCCGGCCCGCCTAGCTGAGCTGGCCGGCATCATCCAAAAACAACTGGGCAGCAGCAGGCTCAACCCCGATTCCCCCAGTGAGCTCCTCAAAGCCATGCACAGGGCAGGCATATCGGTAGCAAGCACCCGCCAGTGGGAGCTGCTGGCCTGGGCAGAGGAAAACCAGCAGCTTCAGGCAGAGCGCAGAGCCCTGATTGAACCTATCCTTGAGTACAAAAAGCTTGCCCGCCTCTACAGTGCTAATGGCTGGAACTGGCTGGACGAATGGGTTGACAATAATCGTTTCTATCCCGCCTATGAGGTAGGTGGGGTGGTCAGTGGCCGTTGGGGTGCCCACGGTGGTGGGGCTATGCAGATTCCCAAGGACCTTCGGCAAGCTATTACGGCCGAACCAGGAATGCTGCTGACCATCTCGGACGCCCAGCAGCTGGAGCCCAGAATACTTGCGGCCATGAGCTCAGATAGAAAGCTGGCTCTAGCCGGTCGCGGTAGCGATCTCTACCTAGGAATTGCCCAGTTGGGCCAGCGAACCGGTTCTGAACTGAGCAGCCGCAAACAGGCTAAACTGGCGATGTTAGGAGCCATGTACGGGGCAACCACCGGAGATTCAGGCCGGCTTCTGCCCCACCTTCGTCAGCTCTTTCCACAGGCCCTTGCCTTTACCGAGCAGGCTAGCGCTATCGGCCAGCGTGGCGGACAGGTAACAACCTACCTGGGCAGAACCTCTCCTGCCCCTTCAGCGGAATGGTTTAAAATTCAGGGCCAGCAAGGCAGCGCCACACAGGAACGGACCGCAATCAGGGCAGCTCGTAGCTTTGGCCGCTTCACCCGAAATTTTGTGGTACAGGGTACGGCTGCCGAATGGGCCCTGTGCTGGATGGCTCTCATCCGGCACAAACTAAGAACAAGCGGAAAGAATAAGGGCAGGCTGACTTCCCAGCTTGTCTATTTTCTACACGACGAAATTATGATCTATGGCCCCCAGGAGGAAGCAGAACTGTGTGCCAGCATTATTCAAGCTTCAGCCCAGGAGGCTGCTCACCTTATTTTTGGCCAGACCGAGGTGGAGTTTCCTGTCACAACAAGCATGACAACCAGCTATGCCAAGGCCAGCTCAGGGCTCACCAGTCCGGAAGCTTTCTGATGTCCTGTTTGTTCCAGGGTTTCTCCCAGCCTAGGTGCTGAAAGAGCAAATCCAGGATAGTGGCAGTAAAACCCCAGATCACCACTGGTTTCTCAGGCGGACCAAGAGTGAAAGCCACCGAGTTACGGTTACGGTTTTTGCGAGTAATCTCAACAAGGTGCCGGTGAGCGGGATCAAGGAGCTCTGCCACGGGGACCCTCAGCACCTGGGAGGATTCTTGCTGATCCTGGACAGCAACTGCCGAGTTTTTAGACCACCAAGCCAGTACGGGGGTCACCATAAAATTACTTGCCAGTAGGGGAAGTCTCTTCAAAGAACCCAGAATCTCTACCCCCGATGGGTCCAAGCCGGTCTCTTCCACGGCCTCTCTTAAGGCTGCCACATAGGCTACGGGCTGCCCGGTCTTGGCTGCCGTCCGATAGTCTTCACCATCTATCTTGCCGCCGGGAAAGGCCGGCTGCCCAGCATGTTGTCTAAGCGTTCTGGCCCTAACAACAATAAGCAGGTCTAGGTCCGTGTCAGCACCTTGCTGGAGTTTTTCTTGAGCAGGTCCCTGCTCTTTAAGGGGGCCAAAGAGGATGAGCACGGCTGCCTCCTGCGGATCCCTCAAGGCTAAACCAAACTGTAGGCGATCGGTCAGCTGCTGCGAGAGCAGCTGACTCTCCTGCGCCAGTTTTTTGAGCGCAAGGTAGGCCGGGTGATCGTGAGCTTTAAGCTCCAAGGTTCCAGCCCTCCTGACGGAGTTGAGCCCGGCTCGCTCCCTGTAAAAGCCGCTTGTGCAGGTCTTCACGGCCAGGAGCTAACTCATATTTAAGCAGTTTTTCAGCCTTGTCCGGCTCTGTTTCCCCACTGCCGTAGCTAGGACAGAGATCGGCTATAGGACAGGCGCCGCAGGCAGGCTTGCGGGCATGGCAGATCCGGCGGCCATGATAGATCAGCCGGTGAGAAAGAAGGGTCCAATCCTTGGGCAAAAAAAGCTGCTCAAGGTCCCTTTCTATCTTAACCGGATCCTTAGATGTCGTCCATTGCAGGCGAAGAGCTAACCTTTTGACGTGAGTATCGACGGTAATACCCGGCTGATCAAAGGCATTACCCAGCACCACAAAAGCTGTTTTTCTCCCTACCCCGGACAGGGCGGTTAACTCTGCCAGGCTGCTAGGGACAAGGCCATCGTGGCGAATGAGGAGTTCTTGGGCAAGCTGAATAATATTGCGTGTTTTTGTACGGTAAAAGCCCAGAGGTTTAATAATTTTTTCAAGTTCCTGCGGTTGAGCTTGAGCTAGATCCTGAGGTTCTGGGTAGGCGGCAAAGAGGGTAGGAGTTACCGAATTAACCCGAACGTCCGTGGTTTGAGCAGATAAGACGGTAGCAACCAGAAGCTGATAGGGGCTAGCAAAATCCAGCTCAGCCACCGCATAAGGATAGGTTTTACCTAGTAAACGCAATATTTTTCTGGCCCGCTCTTGGTCAGCTAAGGCCGTTTGCCTGCCCTTTTGGGCCGCCGCCTGAGCCTGCGCCGGGGGCACAGCCCCTAGACGGGCCAATTTATCTGGCAGGCTATCTGACTCTTCTACTGTGCTCACTCTTCTAAGCCTACCTGCTGATTGTTTTGCTTAATTTTTCGTGTCTTGCTGGCCACGATGTGACAGATACCGGCAAATTCATTTAGGGTTTTAACAACCTCATTATTATGGCGACTATCACATCGCCGCGTCCAGGCACCAAGAAAGGGTGACGAGTATGTCCGATACCCAGCAAACTTTTGCCCCGTCAGCAGATTTTGCTGCTCAAGCCAATGCACAAGCAAGCCTCTACGATCTAGCCAAGGAACAGGGCCCCCAGTTCTGGGCCAACCAAGCCAAAGAGCTACTCACCTGGCATAAGGACTTTACTCAGACCCTCGACTGGTCCAACCCACCTTTTGCCCGTTGGTTTGCTGATGGCCAGCTCAACGCCTGCTATAACGCCCTAGACCGTCACGTTGAAGCCGGGCTTGGCCAGCGGGTAGCCATCCTCTTTGAAGGAGAGCCGGGAGACAGCCTGCAATATACCTATGCAGAGCTTAAAGACCGGGTTTGCCAGGCCGCTAATGCTCTTGAAAACCTAGGTATCACTAAAGGCGACAGGGTGGCTATCTATCTTCCCATGATCCCCGAAGCCCTTATCTCCATGCTGGCCTGTGCCCGTATCGGTGCCATCCATTCGGTTGTCTTTGGCGGCTTCTCCGCCGACGCCTTGCGCTCGCGTATTGAGGACGGTCAGGCAAAACTGGTTATTACCGCCGATGGTTCCTTCCGCCGCGGTAAGCCCTCCATGCTTAAGCCCGCTGTCGACCGTGCCCTTTCCTCCGGCGCCCCCAGCATCGAGCACGTGCTGGTTGTCCGCCGTAACCAGGAGCAGGTGGACTGGACCGAAGGCAGGGACCTGTGGTGGCATGAAGTCCTGGAGTCGGCCTCAACAGAGCATACTGCCCCTGCCCATGATGCCGAAGATCCGCTCTTTATTCTCTACACTTCGGGCACAACCGGCAAGCCCAAGGGTATTCTGCACACCACCGGTGGCTACCTTACTCAGGCAGCCTTTACCCACAAAAATGTCTTTGACCTTAAGGCCCAGACGGATGTCTACTGGTGCACCGCAGATGTTGGCTGGGTAACGGGTCACTCCTACGTCACCTACGGTCCTTTGATTAATGGAGCTACCCAGGTTATCTATGAGGGAACACCGGATTCTCCTCACCGGGGCCGCTTCTGGGAGATTGTTCAAAAGTACGGTGTCAGCATTATGTACACCTCTCCAACAGCAATCAGAACCATGATGAAGTGGGGCGAGGATATTCCTGCCGGCTACGACCTCAGCAGTCTGCGCCTCTTAGGAACGGTTGGTGAAGCCATCAATCCCGAGGCCTGGCTCTGGTTCCACCGGGTTATTGGCGGGGGTAACTGCCCCATTGTTGATACCTGGTGGCAGACCGAGACCGGGGCTATCATGATTGCCCCCTTACCCGGAGTCACCGCCACAAAGCCGGGTTCGGCCCAGCAGCCTCTGCCCGGTATCACTGCCCAGGTTGTTGATGACTTCGGCCAGCCCCTAGGCCTAGAACAAGCAGGGCTGCTGGCTATCACTGAGCCCTGGCCTTCCATGCTGCGCACTATTTGGGGTGACGATCAGCGCTTTATTGATACCTATTGGTCTCGTTTTGCTGATAAGTATTTTGCCGGCGACGGAGCCCGGCAGGATGCAGACGGCGATATTTGGGTCCTGGGTCGGGTTGATGATGTTATGAACGTCTCAGGCCACCGCCTCTCCACTCCCGAGATTGAGTCTGCGCTCGTTTCCCATCCCGCTGTAGCAGAAGCCGCAGTGGTAGGTGCCAGCGATGAAACGACCGGCCAGGCCGTGATGGCCTTTGTCATTCTTTCCGATGCTGCCCTGAGCCAAGACCGGGATCAGCAGCAACTGGCAGAAGAGATCCGGGGCCATGTTGGTGTTGAGATCTCCCCTATCGCCAAGCCCAAACGGGTGCTCATCGTACCGGAACTGCCCAAGACTCGTTCTGGCAAGATTATGCGCCGCCTGCTTAAGGACGTTGCCGAAAACCGGCCGGTTGGTGACGTAACTACTCTGGCCGATTCAACCGTGATGGAGGCTATTGTAGAGAGCTACCAGGCTTAAAAATCAATAGTTAGCTTTTGGTGCCGGTTTATCCAGCCTTTGCTGTGGGTAAGCCGGCACCGTTTTTTCTTTTGGGCAGCTCAAGGTTTGTCCTGCTGACGGCCGCAAGCCCTGGCCGGCTAGACTGAGCATATGACTGAGCGCATTTCTATTATTAACGGACCTAACCTCAACCTACTGGGCCAGCGCAAACCAGAACTCTACGGCAGCACCAGTTTGGAGCAGATTAAGAAATCCTGCCTGAATCGGGCGGCAGAACTTGGTTTTGATCTTGATTTTATGCAGTCTAATCATGAGGGAGAGCTGGTTGAAGAACTGCACCGGGCCGCCGGCCAGGCTGCAGCCGTTATCATTAATCCAGCAGCCTACGGCCACACCTCCATTGCCCTCTATGATGCGCTAGAAACCCTGAAAATACCGGTGGTTGAGGTGCACCTCTCAAATATTCATCGCAGGGAATCTTTTAGGCAGGTTTCCTATGTTTCTGCTCAGGCTACGGCTGTTATTGCTGGGGCAGGGGCCTACGGCTACCTCTTAGCTCTTGACTTTGTAGCCCAGGCTTTAGGGAATAAAAGCCGGTCACTTCCTTAGTCGGCCGGGGCTGGGCTGGGCCTACTGGCGGCTGCAGGAACCGGTATAAACCTGGTCCCGGTAGGTTTCTACGCCGTTAAGGGCCAGCTTAAGCGCTTCAGCCGGTATGGCATAGCCGGTCTGGCCCTGAGTGGCCTTGGCAAAGATCACTCCAACCACCTGGCCGGCTTCATTGAGCACCGGTCCCCCAGAGTTTCCCTGTTCTACATCCGCCGCTAACTGGTAGACCAGCCGGGAAGGGTTAGCCTGGCCGCTAGTGGCGTCAATGGTTTGGGTGTAGCCCATGCCCTGCACTAGGGCAGTACGGTTCTGAAAAGGGCCTCCCTGCGGATAACCCATAAAGGATACTGTTGTTCCTGCCGGTACGTCCTGGCCAACTTCTAGGGGGGCTAGCTGGAGCTCTGGTGCCCGGATAATAGCTAAATCTTGGGCGGTGTCGTAGTAAACAACGGTGCCGGTTGCCGTGCTGGCATTACGACTTTGAATAACCGGCTGGGTTACTCCAGCCAGCACGTGGGCGTTGGTTACCACGTAGCCTTGGGCAGCCACAAAACCACTGCCTTCGGAGGTATAGTTGCACTTTTGGGCGGCCCCTAAAATTTGCACAACAGAATCGCTAGCTTCAACCAGGTTGGGATTAGTCAGAAGTTCTTGCGGGGCGTCTTGAGAAGGGTAGAGAAGATCGGTCACTTCCGGTATAGCGCCGGAGCTGATCACTTGAGAGCGGATATCGCTAATCTGCCCTTGAAGAGACTCGGGTGTGAGGGTGAGCAGGGCGGCTACAACCTTAGAATCTGCTAGGGCCGTGGAAATTTGTGGAATAGCTAGGGGCCTGACGGTTAGCACAATAATAACCATGACAAAGGAGCAGACCAGCAGATTAAGCAGACCACCGGCTGCCCGCTCTAACCCCCGTAAGGGAGTTGCATCCGAGAACCGGCGGATGGAGCGTCCTAGGAGAAAACCTAGCCACTGGCCCACAATAATGCAGCCAAGAATGGACATGATGGCAGCCATAAGATGCCAGCTGGCCGAGACCTGTGAAATAACCCAGGGGGTGACGTAGAAAGCGGCTAGGGCACCCAGAAGAAACCCACCCAGGGTTCCCAAGGAGACAAAAAATCCTTTGCTGAGCCCGGAGAAAAAGTAGATCACAAGGACCACGATCATAATGATGTCTAGCATGGGTAGGCGTTTCTCCAGATCTGCTCGATGAAGTAATTGTAACTATAAGGTCAGCTGCACGTAAACCGGGCGGAGTCATAGATATTAATACGATTTTTGACCGTTTGCCCCCGATAAATCACAAAAATAAGCGATTGATATGTGCCACTAAGGTTTTAAAGGATGTACTTGGACACAAATTACGGTACTCTCGTTACTAGTTGATTATGTCACACGTTTGCTACGTGGCTTTGGGAGACTGGCGGCTAGCCTGGGAATCTCTGCTCTGTGGCGGCGGTGGCACAAGACCACCAGATTTTTAGAATGGAGCATCATGGATATCGAAGTCCTGCGTCGCGCACCTCTTTTTGCCTCACTGGATGATCAGGCTTTTGCGGCTTTGACCGAAGACATCACCGAGGTAGATTTATCCCGCGGGGCAACCCTCTTCTACGAGGGTGATCCTGGCGACCAACTCTATTTCATTATTTCCGGCAAGATTAAGCTGGGGCGCACCGCCACTGACGGCCGCGAAAACCTGGTTGCCATCATGGGCCCCGGTGAAATTTTTGGTGAGATGGCCCTTTTTGATCCCTCACCGCGTTCCACCAGCGCCACCGCTGTCTCGGAAACGCGGCTTGCCGGCGTTAAGCATGAGTCACTGCGCAAGGCTATGGAAAAGTCACCGCAGATTTCAGCCCAGGTCTTGCAGGCCCTTGCCCGCCGCCTGCGACGCACTAACGAAAACCTAGCAGACCTTGTTTTCTCCGATGTTCCCGGCCGCGTTGCCAAGGCCCTGCTTGATTTGGCTGATCGTTTTGGCCGCCCGGCAACTGACGGCGTGCTGGTAGCACACGAGCTGACCCAAGAAGAACTAGCCCAGCTAGTAGGGGCCTCTCGTGAAACTGTCAATAAAGCACTGGCAGAATTTGTCTCCCGCGGCTGGATTCGTCTTGAAGCCAGGGCCGTTGTTATCTTGGATCTGCAGCGGCTGCGTAACCGTTCCCGCTAGATCTTCCTGCTCTTTGTTTTACTTGTCCCTTGGCCAGGCATAGCCACTTGGCCAAGGGACAAAACTTTTTATGAGCCAACTTAGGCTTTAGCCAGGCAGAGTGTACTGCAGGTAGTAGCTGCCCTGCTGCTCAATAATGCTGGCCTTATTAACCTGCAGGTCCCGCTTTTGGGCGAGAAAGGCTACCGATGTGGAGGCTGCTGCTAGATTCTCCAAGGTACAAAGGACAGCCGGAGTCAGCAGTTCCTGAAGTTTTTTACCCACGGTGTTAGGCTGGCCCACTGCGTCCCCTAGGGCCGTGCTGTCCTGCTGGGCAAGGAGATCCCGGGCATTGAGCCAGCTGGCCCACACTCCCTTATCTTTAAGGAGCTTAGGCTCCTGACCAACGGGAACAGCGCTGGCAAAGTAGTAGGTATCGTAGCGTTTATGCCGGTAATCCGGGGTTTGCCAGCGACTCAGGGGTTTGAGGAGGTCCGCCCTCAGTTTAAGGCCACGTTTGCTAATGTAGTCAGCAAATTCTTTGTCCCCCTGGGCTAGGGCCTGACGGGCGGCCATGAGGTCACAGCCGTCAGCAGAAACCTCTAGGGTGCTCAGCTCATCCCGGCCAGCTAGCAGCATGCCCACTTCTTCAAAGGACTCACGAATGGCTGCCACCACCACAGCCTGGGCAAGGGTCTGGTCCTCCTGCTTAAAAACCTGGGCCCATTTACTGGCTGATGGCCCGTGCCAGCAGATAGCGGCCCTATCCGACTGCTGACAAACCCCACCGGGAAAGGCCAGTGTACCCAAAGGTGAGGTGCCCGGACGGTAGGTCATAATGGTTTCCAGGCCATCCTTGCCGTCGCGGACAAAAACAACCGAGGCCGCCGTTTTAAGCTGGCAGGGCGGTTGGCAGTCGCTGGCAGATTGCCGCCAGGTTTGCAGGGCAGATAAATATTGCTCAGGCACTTTAAAGAGCCTGGTTGAAGCCGCCCCTGTTCGTTGTTGGGCTGGCGACTTGGGGCGGGTCCTGACTGTTTTGAGAGCCCCGGTGTAAAGATGCTGGCTAGTCATATTCAAGAATAAGTTCAACTTCAACCGGTGCATCTAAAGGTAGCACTGCAACGCCCAGGGCGGAGCGCGCGTGGATTCCGGCTTCGCCAAAAATCTGGCCCAAGAGTTCAGAAGCCCCGTTAATAACGGCGGGCTGGCCGGTAAAACTTGGGTCTGAGGCTACAAACCCTACCACCTTAACAACTTTGCTGATCCGATCCAGATTTCCTAGGAGCTGTTGGGCAGCAGCCAGCCCGTTAAGAGCGGCTTGGGCAGCATGCCGGTAGGCTTCTTCGGGGCTGACATAGCCGGCAAGCCCAGACTCGGACACCTTACCTGTTTGAGGCAGTTGACCCGCAACAAAGGGCAGCTGCCCGGAGGTATAGAGGTGGTTTCCACTGGTGACGGCAGGTACGTAGGCAGCAACAGGCTGGGGTGCCTGCGGTAGTGTGTAACCCAGCTCTTTAAGCTTTTGTATAATCTGTGAGTTGTTCTCACTCATGGTCTTTAAGGTCCTTATAGCTAGCTCTGATCCCCTAAGAGCGCCCCGTCTTACTGACTCTTGGGACGCTTAAAATAGGCAATCGGGTTCCCGGCCGTGGGAGCAACCATATTACCTTGGGGCGCTGCGCCAGCCGGCACCGATGAGGGTAGCACTGTCACAAGTTCCCAGCCGTCTTCACCCCAGTTATCCAATATCTGCTTGGTCGCATGAATCATCAAGGGCACGGTGGCATATTCCCATTTTTCCATACCCCCAAGCCTAACCTTTGCATCGGGTAATGAAAAGTCAAAAGGCCCATAAAGAAAGCTACTGCGGTCTTTATGACAGCCTCAGCTTAGCTCTGGGCCCGCTAGAAAGCTTAGGCTGCTCCTTTAAGTCCTCCACAGCTAGCCTCGGGATAAAGATATGCCCTGTCCTGCAAAATGCTGGTCTCTAGCCGGCCCTATATTTCCCGGTTTTCAGCCAAAACTTGTAGACTATGGGAATGGCTTCATCCAAAAATGCTCGCAAAAACCGTACCCCGGGCGATTTTATTCAGTTCATCGCCCTCAGTATTATTGCCGGGTTTATTACGGCCGGTATTCTGATCCCGCCAACGGTTGGCGTGGGCCTGGCCGCAACTTCCTCCATTAACTGGTTTAAAGGTTTGCCAGCCGATATGCAAGACGGGCCCCTCTCCCAGCCGTCAACGATTTTTGCCTCAGATGGAACCACAGAACTTGCTTCTTTTTACTCCCAGAACCGCACGGAAGTGGCTTTAGCCGATATTTCCCCTTACATGCAGGACGCCATCATCTCGGTGGAAGACCGTGAGTTCTACCAGCACGGTGCCATCTCTCCCTTGGGCATGGCCCGCGCCCTTGTCAACAATATTTTGCGGCCCAATAACCGCCAGGGAGCCTCCACTCTTACCCAGCAGTACGTCAATAATCTCTTGATTGATCAGGCCGAGTTCTCGGGCGAAGAAGCCACCACACTGGGCGACAACAAGGGTTATCTGGACAAGATTAAAGAGATCAAGCTCTCTATCTCTATGGAACAGAATAAATCTAAGGACCAAATCCTTGAGGGCTACCTCAACATTGTTAACCTGGGTGGATCAAATTACGGTGTTGAAGCGGCCGCTAACTACTACTGGGGCATCTCTGCCAAGGACCTTAACATTCAGCAAGCTGCCCTGCTAGCCGGCATGGTACAGTCGCCCAACTACTACCGCCCGGATGTTAACCCAGAGTCTGCCAAGGAGCGGCGTAACACTGTACTGGGCACCATGTATCGAGACGGAAAGATCACAGAAGACGAATTTAATGAGGCCTTTACCTCTGAACTGGATCTTGACATCCATAACACCAAAAACGGCTGCATGACAGCGGCAGACGCAGCCTTCTTTTGTGACTATGTCACCGCCAAAATCTACCAGGACGACACCTTTGGAGCTACGCCAGAAGATAGGCAGTCCAACCTTTTCCGCGGTGGCTACGACATTATTTCCACCATGAGTGTTTCTGCCCAGCAAGATGCTAAAAAGGCGGTAGAAGCTACCCAGCCGGGCAGCAATAACCCCGATGACATCAACACCTCGCTGGTTTCTGTAGAACCCTCTAACGGCAAGGTCATTGCCATGGCCCAGAATTCCGATTTTGGTGAATCAGATGACCATTCGGCCTCCATGTTTAACTACAACGTCGACATTCCCGATGGCGGCACCCCGGGCTTCCAGCCTGGTTCAACCTTTAAGCCGGTAGTGCTGGCTGAGTGGATCAAAGAAGGGAAAGGGGTTAATGCCGTTATTGACGGCACCTCCCTCAACTACCCTACCTCTCATGCCTGGAATGCCAGCTGCCTTGATGGCGGTAAGTACTTTTACCGAGATGACCCCAAGGGCTGGAGCTTTAATAACGCAGAAGAAGGCTTCCAAAAGTGGGATACCGTTGCCTACGGCATGAAGAACTCCATCAACTCCTTCCTCTACTCCATGGCGGCCAAGGAGGATCTGTGCGGTGTGCAGACTATGGCTGAAAAACTCCACATTTACAAGGCTGACGGTAGTAATCAGCTGGCCTATAGCCCTACCATCTTGTCCTCTCTGATTGGTAGCTTTGAGGTCTCGCCGCTGACCATGGCCTCCGCTTATGCCGTTTTTGCCTCCGAAGGCAAGTACTGCACTCCTCAGGCTATTAATGAGGTCAAAGACAGAAAGGGTGAGACCCTTAAATCTTTTGAGTCAAACTGCGAGCAGGTCTTAGATAAAAATGTTGCCAACGGGGTTAGCTACGTACTCAAACAGGTTCTGGTTAGTGGCTCTGCTTATCAACGCGGTATTGACCTGGAGGACGCTTCGGCAGCTAAAACCGGTACCACCGATAACTCCACCCAGACCTGGACAGTTGGTTACACCCGCGGCCTTTCTACCGCCTCCTGGGTAGGTAACCTCAACGCCGGTTCACGTTCTTTGAACAATCTAGAGATTAACGGTAAAACACTCAAGTATGTGGACGGTGCTACCTACGCTGGTGCCCAGTGGCAGCAGTTTATGAAGGGACAGGCTAAAAAATATAACACCGGTAAGTTTACAAATCCGACTGGCTCCGTTTTGGGGACCCAGTCCTAGAATGAAAAAGGTGAACTAGGATGCAATCTGCTTCTACCTTTGCTGCAGTGGGTGCTGGCCTGGTTGGTTTTAGCTTCTTGGCCGGGGCCGGTACACTGGCCTACGCCCACTATATTGAGCTTAACAACTTTAAGGTTCGCCAGGAGAGCCTGCAGATTCTTCCTGCTGGTTCACCCGACTTTAGGATCTTGCATATTTCGGATATGCATATGATTCCTGGACAAAAACAAAAACGGAATTTTATGCATTCGCTGGCTGAGCTAGAGCCAGACTTGGTCATCAATACCGGCGATAATCTATCCCATGTAGAGGCCCTACCGGATCTCTTGGAGGCCCTTGACCCGCTTTTTGCTTTTCCAGGGGTGTATGTGCCAGGATCCAACTGTTACTGGGCACCTATTTTTAAAAACCCGGCCCGGTATTTGTGGAAGCAGTCCACTGCCGAGGAGGGGATTGATGACTCACGGCAGCAACTACCTACCCAGCAAATGCACCGTGCCTTTGATGAGCGGGGCTGGCTTGATTTAATTAATCGCAGCCGAAGTCTTACCTTGGCTGGGCTACGGCTGGAGTTCTCTGGAGTAGACGATCCCCACCTGGGCTACGATCGCTACCCCGGCTTTGAGCCTTCTGCTTTTGACACCAATCCCGCTCCCTCAGTACGCCTGGGAGTCTGTCACGCCCCCTACCTGCGGGCTCTGGATCATTTTGTTGCTGATGGCGCCCAGGCTATCTTTGCTGGGCACACCCACGGCGGCCAGGTGTGTTTGCCTGGCGGTAGGGCCTTGACCTCAAACTGCGATCTTGATCCTGCCCGGGCTAAGGGAGTTTCCCTCCAGCAGGGTGTACCGGTACAGGTAACTGCTGGTTTGGGTACGTCACGCTTTGCCCAGGTTCGTTTGTTTTGCCCGCCGGAGGCTGTGCTGGTTACTTTGACTGCTCCTCAATCCTAAGGCTGCACAAATTTGGTTGTTTGCTCCAGCTCGGTTATGATGGAACAGTTGCCTGCAGCCTAGCTGACAGGTTAACTTCGGGATGTGGCGCAGCTTGGTAGCGCGCGTCGTTCGGGACGACGAGGTCGCAGGTTCAAATCCTGTCATCCCGACCAAAAAATCGCGGAGACTCAAGGGTTTCCGCGATTTTTTCGTTGGTGAGATTTAATACGGTCATCACAAACCCATCACTTTGATGCTCCACTCGTCTCCGATGCACACCGAGCACCTGTCCCACATGGATACCTCGCACACAACCGCAGACGACCCATGGGGCCTAGAGCCCCTGCTCGACATCGGCGAGCTGGCCGATTACCTGAGCATCCCGGTCTCGACGATCTACGACTGGCGCACCCGTGGCCTCGGCCCGCGCGCATACCGCTTCGGCAAGCACCTGAAGTTCGCCGTCTCCGACGTACGCATCTGGGTCGAGCAGCAACGCGACGGCGCCCAGACCTCCCCACCCGGCGCGAGGTGACGCTATGAGCCGCCCACGCCTCACCATCGGCACGTTCGGCACGATCGGCTTTCAGACCACGTCGAACGGTCGCGTGACCGCCCGCGCGAGGTATCGCGACTGGGATGGAAAGTCACGCCTCGTGCAAGCCACCGGTTGCACGAAGCGTGCGGCTGAGCACGCGCTGAAAGCAAAGCTTGCAGACCGCGCGCTGTTTCAACCGGCAGGCATCAGCCTGTCTGCCGACAGCCCGTTCCGAGATCTCGTAACCTATTGGCTCGAAGACCTCGACATCGAGGATCGCCTCTCGAAGACGACGCGGCAACTCTACGAACGGAACATGCGCACGCTCGTGATGCCCGCTTTCAAAGACCTCACACTCCGTGAGATCGGCGTCGCCCGCTGCGATCACTTTTTGAAGCACCTCGCGAAACAGAGTTACAACCGCGCAAAGCAGGCCCGCGTCGTGCTGCGACTTGCACTCGGGCTTGCGGTGCGACACGAGGTGTTGCACCGCAACCCGATGGATCACGTGTCACGCCTCCGACGGCCGGTGTCGACACCGAACGCGCTCACTCCCGCCGAAGTGAACGCGGTACGCGCCGCAATCGCGTATTGGGAGGCCGGGCGCTCGCCATCCGGGCCGAAACCCGACGGACAGCTCGGCGCAATCATCGAGGTCATGCTTGGCACCTCCGCCCGAATCGGTGAAGTACTCGCAATCCGGCGCCGCGATATCGACGTCACGAGTGCGACCCCGTCGATCCGCATCACTGGCACCATCGTCAGCCGCCGTGGCGAACCGACAATGCAGCAGGATCACCCGAAGACAGCGAAGTCCCGACGCACGGTCGCAATCCCATCATTCACAGCGGAGGTGGTGCGGCGCAGACTCACCCTGCACGAAGACGCCTCGCTTGAGGCCCTGCTCTTCTGCAGCAGGGAGGGGACGCCGCTCACGACGAACAACGTGCGGCGTCAGTTGCGTCACGTGCTCGGCCTCGCGGGGATCACTGGGGTCACCCCGCACATGTTCCGCCGCACGGTCGCGACCGCAATCAACGAACAGGCCGGTGTCGATCTCGCCGCGGAGCTGCTCGGGCACACAGACCCGAAGATCACTATCCAGCACTACATTCGTCGCAACGAGATGGTGAACCCGGTGACCGCTGAGATGCTCGACCGCGTCTTCGGGAAGGAGCGGTGATATGGCGTTGATCGGGAAGCAACTTTGTCGTACGTTAGTCATATAGACGTCGCGCTCGAAGTTGCACATGTGAGCCCCGTGTATGAATCCGGTGCGAGTTCACGGCCACGCAAATTTTGCAGAACCATGACACACCCTCAGAGTTCCAGGTCCCGCCGAATCGGCGGGACCGTTGATCCCGCGAAATCGGGCTTCGTGCGGATTTCGGAATGACTGTGGAGGGTGGCCCAGTCCGCGGCTCCTATATGCACGGTCGTCCAGCCGAGGGCGACTTCGAACGCATAAGAATTCGACCTGGGCATAACAGCCTCCTCCCGCTCATCCCAATGAGTAGGTGCACACTACCTCCCATGTCATCGTTCAGCTGTCACGACGCCCACTCAACCGGCCGCCCTCAAAGCTGCCACGCCTCTGGCAGATCGAGGTTGAACGTGGTCCAGCGAGATCAAGTTATCGCCTGCGGAGAGCCGACCTTATAAATGTCGGCGGCGGCATATACGGTAACTGCATATGCATTTCACTTGATTAAGAGTGCACAGTGTTCGCGAGGGAGAAGGTAGAGGGCACACGGGGCGGTTTCTAGCGGTCAGGGCAACACGATATTCCTGATCACTTCGGCCGGCTTCGCGAACTCGAGTCGCTTACGAGGCCGATCGTTCATTTCCCACTCAACATAATCAAGATCTTCCTGGCTGTATATCGTGAGATCAGTGCCCTTGGGAAAGTACTGCCGGAGCAGCCCGTTCGTGTTCTCGTTCGTGGGACGCTGCCAGGGCGAACGCGGATCACAGAAGTACACATCAATGTCTGCATCCATCGCGATCTTGACGTGGTTCATCATCTCTCTGCCCTGATCCCACGTCAGCGTTCTCCGTAACACTCCGGGAAGGGCTTTCATCTTCCGGGTCAGTCCCTCGGTGAGCGCATCTACCCGGTTCTTCGTCGGATCCATCCACACCAACAACAGATAGTTCGAGTGGCGCTCCACAACTGTCCCGATCGCGCTCTTGCCGTCTTTGCCGATAATCAAGTCACCTTCCCAGTGTCCGGGAACCGCGCGATCTAAAGCCTCGGCAGGCCGTTCGGCAATATTCACCATGCCCGCGATACGCCCCCGCCGCTCATCGACCACACGGTGCGGCTTCCGGACTGTGCGCCCGGTCCGGAGTTTCACTTCAAGCTCACGCTTCAACCCGCCCCGCGATAACACGTAGATCGCTTGATAGATCGTTTCGTGTGACACTCGCATCTCCGGCCGATCCGGGAACTCACGTCGGAGTCTCCCCACGACCTGTTCCGGTGAACGCTTCAACGATAGTTCGGTCTGCACAAACGCTCGCAGCTGCGAGTGTCTCGCAAGTTTGCTGGGCTTCGGGCGACGCGCTCGTTCATACGCCTGTGCGTGTGCTCGCATCGCGACATACCGACGCGTCAACGACCCCTCCGTGGGGAAGTACCCATTCCGTGTGATCTCACGACTCACAGTCGAAGGGGCACGCCCCAGTTCCCGCGCGATCGCTCGTACGGTGTGCTTGGCCCGCCATAATGCTTGTATCTCGATACGTTCTTCGAACGATAACGCGGTCGCACGCTTCACGCGTCTGGGTCGTATCCCACCATGGGTGCGGAAATGGAGTCGCACCGCAGACGCGCTCGATCCCACACGAGCAGCGATCTCCTTGCCCGTTAAACCCGCCGCTCGGAGATCCCATATCGCGTTTACATGATCCGGCAGCATCTCTCGCGAAAACTTCATCTCTGCATCCACCCCACAATCATCGGGTGTTGCACTGACCGTTAGAACCCGCGCGGCGTGAAAGAGCAACAGCGGGCAGAACTGCATAAGACAATCTGGCAGGTTGCCAATGACCTCCGGGGCTCCGTAGACGGATGGGACTGGGCTGACCCCATTTTGTAGGTCCATCCGCTATTTGAGTCCAGTACCCCGCGCTCGCGGGGAGAATGGATCACACTATGAGCAAGCAAAGAAAACGCCATACCCCGGAGCAGATCGTCTGGAAACTCGGGCAATACGATCGCCGATGCCTGCCGGGAGCTCGGTGTCACCGAGCAAACCTATTACCGTTGGCGCAACCAGTACGGTGATATGAAGGCCGAAGACGCGAAACGTCTCAAGGAACTCGAGAAGCAGAACGCCACGCTGAAACGGCTGCTTGCCGAAGCTGAGCTGGAGAAAACTGCGCTGAAAGAGCTTGCTGAGGGAAACTTCTAGGCCTGGGCAGGCGTCGCGCCGCAATCACTCATCTGATTCGCACGTTGCAGATCAGCGAGCGCATGGCATGCCGCTTGGCCGGACTCTCCCGCTCCGCCTGGCGCAGACCCTTGAAAGGTGACACCTCGGCAGATCCCGACCAGGCGTTGCGCGACTGGCTCCAAGCATTTGCGAAGAACCACCCGAGGTGGGGATACCGCCGCGCGTATCACGAGGCAAGAGCCGAGGGCTGGAACGTGAACCACAAGAAAGTGCAATGACTGTGGCGAGAAGAAGGGCTGCGGGTGCCACAGAAACGACGGCGGAAGCCTGTGGGGTCATCAACGGTTGACACCCCCGAAGCGGCCGCGCCGGGCGTGGTGTGGGCGGTCGATTTTCAGTTCGATGTCTGAGAGCGCGGGAAAGCGATCAAGATCTGCTCGATCGTGGACGAGCACACTCGTGAATGCTTGGGTGGTCTTGTGGAACGATCGATTACCGCTGACCGGTTCATCGAACATCTCGAGGAGCTCGTCGCCGAGCATGGGGCGCCGATGGTGCTGCGCAGTGACAACGGGCCCGAATTCATCTCCGACGCTGTCACTGAGTGGGCGGGCACGAGGACCGGGCTGTCCTACATTCCGCCCGGCCAGCCTTGGCGTAACGGATATGTTGAGTCGTTCAACTCGAGACTCCGCGACGAGTGTCTGAACATCAACAGCTTCTACTCGTTGCTCCATGCTCGGGTCGTAATCAGCGACTGGAAACACGAGTATAACCATGATCGTCGTCATTCCTCGCTCGGCTACCGGACTCCGGTTGAGTACGCTCGATCGTGGACCCACCAGTTAGAAGAAATCGACTCACATACCGAGTGGACCTAACAACGGGGACGGCCCAGCACCAATGATGATTCAATTCTGCTGATCATGAGGCACTCGATTCCTGGGGCTTGAATGCCGCAGACATCGCTTCGCCCACGGTCTTGTGGACGAACTGAAATCTACTCTTGAGAAGCGCTTCGGGTCGAGCATCTGCATCGCTGATCAGGAGGGACTCGGTTGCATCGCGACCTAGCGCAAATCTCAGGCCCCAAGTCGGTGCCGGTAGCCAGAACGGGCGACTCATCGTGCGAGCCAAGGCGCGGCCTTGCTCAGCCATGGTCGCCGGGGTCGGCCCCGCAAGGTTTACCGCGCCACTGACCTCACTGTTGATGAGATGCTGAATCGCCCGAACTTCATCGGTAAGTGACACCCATGGCCACACCTGTGTGCCCTGCCCCAGCGGCCCGCCCAGGCCGAGAGCCGTCAGCCGCATCATCGGTTTCAGTACGCCATCGCGGTGGATCACCGGGGCCGTGCGAAGCAGCACAACCCTGGTGAGATCTTCAACGTCTCGAGCCGCGGCCTCCCATTTGACACACACTCTTGCTAGGAAAGTGGTTCCGGGCGCGTGAGTTTCTGGGAGCACCTCACCCGGGGCGGATCCGTAGTAACCGACTGCAGAGGCTGAAAGGAACGCAGGAGTGCTCGTAAGGGAGCTGGAGCGGTGTGCAAGCTTGCGAAGTGCGGCAGTGAGCGTGCGCGTGGGTTCGAGTCGTGATGCGGCAAGCTCGCGCCGATAACGTGCAGTCCACGGCATTCGACCCACGCTTGCCCCACCTAGAGCAACTACGGCATCAGCGCCGTCGAGCACGGCCGGGTCAAGAGCGGCCTCGCCGGGAAACCACTGGACCTCGTCTGTGGTTCGAGCCGGGCGTCTGACAAGAGTAGTCACCCTGACACCATCGGCCCGCAGCGACGAAACCAAGGCCGAGCCAATTAACCCCGACGAGCCTGAGACGACGACTCGTTGTACCCTTCCCGGCGATCCCTGCTGGGCATCTGAATCACTCATGGTCTCTCCCACTCCTCGATACCTCCGGCAACCACCCGAAATGAGCGGTGGTGTGACAAGTTTTCGCGGTCAAGTCGTGCCGCATCGACTGGGCTGCGCGCTGCGAGTTTGCGCGCGAGATGCTCTCGCTCAAAGGCAAGTTGGCCGGTTGTGACCGTGATCAGCCCCGACGGGTCTGGTTCTGTGCTCTTCGTGGTATTCGTTCGCGACAAAACTTTCTCGCGATCGAAGTGGTAGCCGCGGGCGTCTGCCTCATCAACAATGCCCTCGAGGTATGCGCCGATCGCGGCGAGCGGTTCGGGGGTTGCTCGAAACCTGGTCAGTTGCGGATGGTGCTGATAGCCTCGTGTGTTGCCCGCGAGTACTGCTTGGGCGAGCAGTGCTTCACGCCAGCATGCCACAAGTCCGATCCCGTCTAGGTGTCGCGGATGCAATGACCAAAGCCTCACGTTCGGCGCTCCGTTCGGTCATGCCGTGAGATGCGGAAACGTGGCTGCTGTGGCGCGCGCGACAGCTTCGAGGGCCACCAGACTGCGCGGCCGATGTCGTAGGTGAGCGCGGGCACCAGCAGTGTACGCACCACGAAGGTGTCAAGTAGTACCCCAAAAGCTACGATGAACGCCAGTTGCAGCAGGAACAGGATCGGGATCACTGACAGTGCCGCGAAGGTAGCGGCGAGTACCACACCCGCTGAGGTGATCACCCCGCCAGTTATGGTGAGCCCACGCAACACGCCTTCACGGGTGCCGTATTTGAGTGATTCCTCCCGCACCCGCGTCATCAGGAAGATGTTGTAGTCGATGCCGAGCGCCACGAGGAACACAAAGCCGAATAGCGGCACCGCCGGATCAGCACCGGGGAAGTCGAAGATCCCGTTGAAGACAAGTGCTGCGACACCCATGGCTGTTCCGAAGGAGATCACCGTGGTGATGATCAGGAGCAACGGAGCGACAATCGATCGCAGCAGCAGCATCAAGATCAACAGGATAACGACGAGAATGATCGGGATGATCAGATTTCGGTCATGGATCGATGCATCGTTCGTGTCAACCGATGTTGCGGTCACACCTCCCACCAGGGTGTCTGGAGCCACGTCGTCGAGCTCGGCTCGCAGCTCGCGCACGGTGTCTGCCGCCGCGGCCGAATCTGCGGCATCGGTCAATGTGGCTTGCAGCAGCACGTTCCCGTTGACGACGGTCGGTTCAGGCGCGGGGGTGCCGGGAGGACCGAACGGCTCGATGCCTTCGGCCGTGACCGGCGCGGATCCGCTCGGCGAATCGGCCGATGTCACGGTTATGGCTTCAATCCCGGAAATTCCACGCAGCGTATCGATAACGACATCGAACTCAGACTCGGCAGCAACGACTTGAGCGGGGCTGCCGGACCCGTCGGCGAAATGCTCGCCGAGAGCGACCTGGCCATCGCGTGCTTCCGATGTGCCGAGCACGAGGTCGGAGCTGGGAACACCGTCTGCTTTCAGTTGCGTGATGCCGACTGCGCCGATGAGTAGCACAATGGTGGTGGCGATCCATACGGCCCGGGGGCGGCGTTGCACCAATCGCGCCACTTTCGTCCAGATGCTCTTCTCGGGCATGCCGTTCTCGGCTGCGACCACCTCCGGCTCGAATTTCGGACGGCGAGGCCAAAACGCTACTCGGCCGAACGCGAACAGGATTGCCGGCAGCAGGGTCAGCGCCGCAAGCATCGCGAATACGATACCGATCGAGGCGACCGGTCCGAGAGTGCTGTTCGACTTCAGATCACTGAGCAGCAGCGTCAGGAGACCCGCGATGACCGTGCCTCCCGAGGCGAGAATCGGTTCGATCGACCCTTTAATCGCCTTCACAGTGGCCGTCCACTTGTCGGAGTTTACGCGTAGCTCTTCGCGGTATCTCGCCACCATCAGTAACGAGTAATCGGTTGCAGCGCCGATCACCAGAATAAACAGAATGCCCTGCGTTTGGCCGCTGAGAAGCAGGATCTCCCACTTCGCGAGCCACCATACGAGCAGCAGTGCCGCGCACAGCGCGAACAGGCTGGTCGAGAGCACCGCGATCGGCAGCAGGATGGAACGGTAGACGAGAACCAAGATGATGAGTACCGCGAGCAGCGCCACCCCGAGCAGGAGTCCGTCGATGCCCGCGAACGCCGCGGTGAGATCTGCGGTGAAACCCGCGGGGCCCGTGATGTATACGGTGGTGCCGGGTGGGGCGTTCGCACGCAGTTCGTCACCGACTTCCGCGACGGTGTCTCCGATGTCGGCATCGCTCGAGATGGGCACGAATGCCTGCACGGCCCTACCATCTTCCGATGGCAGGGCTGGTGACACGTCGTCCTCCACCCCGGGGAGCGCCGTGAGTGCGGCGATCTCCTCACCGATCGCGGTCACCTCGTCCTCAGTGAGCACGTTGTCGCCCACGACCACGGCGATTGCGGGGACCGCATCGGACTCAGTGAATTCGCCTGAGAGTTCTTGGACTTGGGTCGCATCAGCCGATTCCGGGAGGAAGGTCGTTTGATCGTTCGACGACACCTCGTCCACTTTCCCGAAGTAGGGACCACCGACACCTGCCGCAGCAAGCCACACAATGATGAGTGCGGCCGGGAGAAGAATGCGCAGCCACTTTGGCACTTTGGTCATGACAGATTCCATTCCATAATCAGGATGAGGGTGGCGAAGAAGCCGGAGATATAGTTCAGCCAGATGAAGCGCCGCCACGCACGGTTTGTTTCGGATGACGATTCGTCGGTGACATTCCACCAAGGTGCGCAATTCACGAGGTACGGCACAGCGAGAACTGCCGCGAGCGGCCCGGGCCACTCTGTTGCGAGCATCACGAGCCCCGCTAGCGCCCACATGACAAGCGAGAAACGTGCGGTGGCGCGGGCGCCGAAGGCTGTAGCGATCGAATGGATATTCGCTTTACGGTCGGGTCGAATATCTTGAATCGCACCAAAGGCGTGTGCGGCCACCCCCCAGAGAAAGAACGCAACGAGCACGAGCACGAGCGACCAGGTGAGCACGGCCCCGGCGAGGGTGAGCCCGACCACAGCTGGACTCACGAAGTGGGTGCTTGAGGTAAGTGAGTCGAGCACGGGTCGTTCTTTGAAACGGAGCCCTGGTGCAGAGTACGCGACCACCGCGAACGCGCTCACGGCCAAGGCCAACCAGGCCGCTGGTCCACCGGCGGATCCGAGCAGCACAAGGAATGGAAGGTTGCTCACGATCGCGTTCCAGATGGTAGGTCGGTGAAGCGTCGGTGCGAGCAATGCCCCTTCGATGCCGCCCTTGCGTGGATTCTTTAGGTCTGACGCGTAGTCAAAGACGTCGTTAATGCCGTACATTGCGAAGTTGTAGGGGATGAGGAAGTACAGCACGCCGACCACGAACACCCAATCGATCTCGCGAACGGTCAAGAGATATGCAGCGCCGAAAGGAAAAGCCGTGTTAACCCAGCTGACCGGCCGGGATGCGAGCACCAGCTGTGCGAATGCGGCTCTGCGATCGGCACCCCCTCGCGCGACAAGCACCCACAAGGCGGGCAACAGTACTGCTCCGGCAAGCGGATAGGCGAAGTCTTCGATCGGAGCGAGCCCGATCAAGGGTCCGGCGAGTGCATCCGGATCGTAGTGGAAGAAGCCAGCAGCGATCATAATCGAATCGAAGACAGCGGTGAGTACGAAGAGCGCGACAACAGTGACCACGACAGCCAGCGTGCTCAGTGATGGGCGGCTTCCCCACCGATGCGCGACCCACCACGCGGCAGCGCCGCCTCCGATCGCTATGCCGACTCCAGTGAGTGCAAGTTCCGGATAGCTCATGCGAGATCGTCTCGATGGTCACTGCTGTTCCGATGCTCGTGCTCGAT
The DNA here is from genome assembly GCA_030524105.1 of Rothia sp. (in: high G+C Gram-positive bacteria). GTDB lineage: Bacteria > Actinomycetota > Actinomycetes > Actinomycetales > Micrococcaceae > Rothia. Next base: position 104,858 of record JAUNHE010000003.1, on the reverse strand, counting down.
CGAGACATGGGAACACCTGGCGCACAGTAGTCTAGCGGAACCCGTATATATCACCATGGTGCAGAGCACCAAGAACACCAGAAAGATGGGCTCTTCGAGCGGCAGCTCTGGGGCGAGTACGATTCCGGTGGCTGCCGCAGAATCTCCGCGCAAGAAAATGCCGGCCGCAATCCCGGCGATGTCCCACACGAGGAAGAGCACGACTCCCACGACGGTGACGAGCAGAGCCGCTCCCGGATCATGCCAAAAGAACAGCTTGAAACGGCGATCGAGCAGAAGCATGCAGCCTATGCCGATGAGCAGGGCGAGGAGGTAGAGCGCACCCATCAGGCGGCTCCCCCAGCGAGTTGCAGCGGGGCGGCCAATGGCCCGGCGCTGTGATCCCCGCGAATACGCTTCAGCACGAGCTCGGCACTAATCAGGCACATCGGAACACCGACGCCGGGCGCCGTGGTGGCGCCGGAGTAGAAGAGATTCCCGATCTTCAGTGATGCGTTCTGCGCGCGAAAGAGTGCGCTCTGACTGAGAATGTGTGCGGGTCCGAGCATCCCGCCCTGCCAGGAATGGTAAGCGGTTGCGAAGTTCGCAGGCCCCCGGGTCTCGCGCACGACAACGCGGCTCGCAAGATCCGGGATACCCGCCCAGCTTTCGAGCTGCGCAATGGCTCGGTCTACGGCCTGCTCGACGGCCCGATCGCCACTGCCGTCGGCACCACCGTGGCCGATACCGGTGTCGGCCGGAACCGGGATCAGAATGAACAAGTTCTCGTGACCTTCAGGAGAAACACCCGGATCGGTTGCGCTGGGCTTGCAGACGTAGATCGAGGCGGGGACGGGTACGCGACGGTCATCACCGAAAATGGAGTCAAAGTTCTCCTTCCAGTCGTTCGTGAAGAACAGTGAGTGGTGCGGAAGCTCGGGGATCTCCCCCCTCACGCCGAGCATGCCGATCACCGCACCCGGGCCGCTCGTGCGCTTCCGCCACCAGCGCTCGGGATAGCTCTGGTGCTCAGGCGCGATCAACTGTGTTTCCGTGTGGTGGAGGTCAGCCGAGGAGACGACGATGTCGGCGTCTTCTAGGCGCGACACGCCATCGGCATCTCGCCACATCACCCCCGTGGCTCTCCGTTTCCGGCCCGTAACCTCGGTGACGATGCGCGTCACCTCGGCACCGGTGGTGATCTGCGCTCCGGCATTGGTGGCGAGCGCAGCGAGGCGCTCTGCGACCTGCCAGAACCCGCCCATCGGATATTGGACACCAGCGTCGAGATCGAGCGCGCTCATGAGATGGTACATCGTGGGGGCGTCTGCGGGATTCGTTCCGAGAAACACGGCGGGGTACCCGAGCACCTGTCGGAGCACGGGATCCGTGAATCTCTTCGCCACATACGTTTCGAGCGAAGTGCCGAGCAGCCTCGCGAGTTCTGGTAGGGCCCCGAGGACTTCCCTGTTGGCGAGCGACGAGAGCTTGGTAAAGGGGTTGTAGAGAAAGTACTTCTCGGCCATGCGGGTGGCGCGCTGCGCCGACCGCAGGTATGTCGACAGCGTTTTGGCGCTGCCGGGCTCGACGCGGTCGAAGGTATCGAGCACGCGGTGCTTGCCCAGCGGAATCGTCAGAGGGTCGCGTCGCACCCCGCCTGCATCAGGTTCGCTGAAGACGCGATAGCCAGGCCTGAGAAAGGTGAGGTCGAGTTGTTCCGCGGTAGTGGTGCCGAGGAGTTCAAAGAAGTGATCGAACACACGCGGCATGAGATACCAGGAAGGTCCGGTGTCGAATCGGAAGCCGTCACGTTCGAAGAGCCCCGCGCGGCCGCCCACCTGATCATTCCTTTCGAGCACGTGCACATCGTGGCCTTCGTGCGCGAGCAGTGCCGCCGTTGCGAGGCCGGCGATTCCCGCACCGATCACGAGGGTCTTGGTCATCACTTGCCCTCCAAGCAGGTCGTCACGAGTGCGCGAGCAGTGAGCAGCAGCTTCATGGGGTTCGCCACTCGCACCCTCGTTCGATAAAGTTCGGCCGCCGGGGTGCGAGTGATCCTATTCGTGAGAGCGTTGAAGAGTGCGAGTGCGCTGCGCACTGCGGCTCGGGCGTCTTTAGGCAGCAGCGGGATCACGCTCTCCGCATCGCTGAGCTGTCTGCGTATCGTCGCGACCCAGGCATCACGGCCTGCATCGTCGAGCCTGCCGGTATCGGTGAGGTAGTTGCGGCCCAGTCGGGAAGTGTCGTCAGCGAGGTCGCGCAGGAAATTGATGTTCTGGAATGCGGCACCCAGTTGCCGGGCCCCGTGCACCAGAAGGGAGCGGTCATCGGCGAGGTTGACTCCCGCCGAGCCATCGATCGCAGACCACTCGAAATTGCGATCCCGCACGAAAATGCGCAGGCACATGAGTCCCACGACCTCGGCCGAACCATGCACGTAGTGAGCATGGGCGGACGTGTCGAAGGCGAGCTGGTCGCCGCCGGCACTGGCGAGGTCTCGTCGCATCGATGCGAAGAATGGCGCGGTGAGTGACGTGTCAATCCCCGCCGCGCGGGCCGTGCGTGCGAAAGCGTGGATGACGAGATCACTTGAATAGCCGAACTGCATGGCCCGGTGGACTTCGTGTTCATACTGGTCAAGCACGTCGTGCTGCTGCTGCACGGTCAGGCCTGCCTCTGCTGACACGCCATCGACGATTTCATCTGCAATTCGCACCATCGCATAAATATTCTTCACATGGCCGCGATGCTGTCGCCCTAAGAGGCTGGTCGCGAGCCCGAAGGAGGTCGAATAGTTCGCGATGACCGCGCTCGAAGCGTTCTCGGCGGCACGAGTAAATCGTCTGAGCGCAGGCGTGAGAGTTCCTGTACCGTATCCGAAGGCGTCCTGCTTCATGCGCGGCGCCTATCGAGTTCAGCCGCTAATCCGAGGAGCACTTCTCGCGCAGCAGACGGTATCGGTACGGCGCTTCCGCGAGCAAACAGTTCGAAGAGCGCGGCAGTCTGTTCTTCCACGAGGTCACGCATGAATCGCTCGGCGCCGCATTCTGCGAGGAGATCCCGCATCGCCTCTCCACTCTCGTACGACAGGTCGGGGTTACCAAAATCTTGCTCGATCTCCACCCACGCGCTGGTCATCCGAGCAAAGGAGATAATCGCGGTGTGCTTGCCCTCACGCAGATCAGAGAAGGCATCCTTCCCATGCTCTAGCGGGTCCCCGAACGTGGAAAGGTAGTCGTCTTGTAACTGGAAAGCGAGACCGAGGTGCCTGCCTGCGGTTATGAGGGCTCCCTCTGTTTCCCGGGAGACATCGGCGAGAATCGCTGCGACGCGCAGCGGAAGTTCGAACGTGTACGTCGCGGTTTTGTGCGCAGACATGGTGAGCACCGTCTGGAGATCAGGGGCAATAATGTCGGCTGAAAGGCCCACGTCGGTGAGTTCACCCGCCACGGATTCGAAAATGGTGTGATCGAGTAGGTCGAGCAACCGAAGACGTGTTTCGTGTGGAAGCTTCGCCCGGGCCACGATCTGATGAGTCGCAGAGAGCAGGAGGTCACCCATGAGGATCCCGCCCGTGCTAGCCCAGTGCAAAGCGCGCATGCTGGAACCAACATCGTCCCGAGTCGCCGTCTGGGTGTCTTGCAGCGCACCGATCAGGTTTCGCTTGCCGCGCCGCATCACGTCGCCGTCGATCACATCGTCATGCAGCAGGAAAGAGTAGTGCAAGATCTCGATAGCGACCGCGAGACGAAACAACGTTGCGCGGTCGAGAGCACCAGACGCAGTTTCCGAGCTCGTGCCGCTCGCTGACATGGTTCCTATTTCAGCTGCGAGCAGCGCCTCGACGATCGTCATCATCAGAACAGGCCGCACGAGTTTGCCGCCTTGCACATGCTCACCGGCCAGAGCCCAGAGGCCAGAGAACTCCATCCCGTACGCCTCGGCCGCCGACTGTTGTTCCGCAAAGAAATCGGCGAGATGCTTCTCGACCTGACGGCGCAGTGCCTCGGTTCCATCGCTCTGCGCGCCCTGAAGCTGAGCGTGCCGGGAGCGTGGATCGTGCTGCGTCTGCTGCGTCATACCGCTCGCTCCTTGTTCTCGTGCTGTGCGAGTATCGGGTCCATCTGAGGGAGCTGCAGGACCATCCAGGGGCTGAAGGCGAATGGAGTTGATCGAGCCGCATTGACAAGCGCAGTTCGGTCGACCCACGACCACTCTGCGACCTCGGCAGGGTTCGGTCGTAACGTGTCGGTGACGTTGGCGATGAACACTGGGCAGAGTTCATTCTCTACAATGCCGCTCGCGTCGACCGCCCGGTATCGGAAATCTGGAAGCGCGAGCCGCAGAGCCGTGATCGATGTGCCGAGTTCTCCAGCAGCGCGCCGAATGACTGCCGCGGTCGTGGCCTCATTTCTTCCCGGATGGCCGCAAAAGCTGTTGGTCCATACTCCGGGCCAAGTTTTCTTCTCAAGGGCGCGACGGCTCACGAGGATCTGACCCTGATCATTGACCAGGTAACACGAGAATGCGAGATGTAACGGCGTGTGGCGAGTATGCACTTCAGACTTGCGGGCGAAGCCAAGTTCCTTACCTTGCTCGTCAACGAGAACAACCTCTTCCACGTCGCACCTCCTATCCTCCGAATCCAACATGTCGATATAGAGTAAAGCATATTATTAACCGATCTAGCAATAAGCTAATCATCCTATTAACCAGAGGTAGTATGCAATCATGACTAGTTCCGACGAGCTTCGCAATCCGCCGCCGTCGAGCATGTATCATCTCGATAGCAGCGATCCGAGATCGGAGCTGATCGATCGATCAGGATTTAATCCCGCCGACATCACGGAGATCAGCGAGATCATGTCGGCACTCGGTCGACTTCGAGACGCCGAACAAGAGCTTTCTGAAGCATCACTGCGATATATGCGGCTTGGGCGAACAGATATGCAGGCGCTGCATTTTCTGATCGTGGCTGAGAATACTGGAGTGATCGCCACCCCGAGCGCCATTGCAGCGCACCTCAAGATTTCGAGCGCATCGACAACGAAGTTGCTCGACCGTTTAGAGCGCGCGGGCCATATTAGTCGGGCCGCGCATCCCTCCGATCGCCGCGCACTGGCGATTTCGATCACTTCGGAAACTCGCGAAGCCGCGATGCAATCAGTGGGAAGGCAGCAGGCGAAGCGCTTTCACGCTGCTGCGCGTCTCACCTCTGCAGAGCGGCGAACGGTCATCAGATTCCTCGATGACATGACCAGTGAAATCACTCTCCGTGATGAGGGGTGGGCCAACCCAGAGCATGCGTGAGTCGCTGTCAGCTCGACGGGCGGAGTCGGGTTGACTTAGCTCGGGAGGCGCCACGATTTCCTGACCTCGAGATTCTGTTTGATCCCCGCAGGAAGCGAGCCGAGGTGTGAGGCAAGTTACCGAGACGCCGTACTCTTCCAATGCATCCTTTTTCCTGACATCAAGCATCCTGCGTGATTGTCGAGCACCAGGGCATCGCATCGCGAACCCACCTGCTCCGTTCGGTGACCGCTGACGATCCTCGAATTATCGGTGCGTCTCAATATAAAGTCATCAGAATCAGTCGCGAAGGACCGCCAATGAGCAGGTACACTCGGAGAAGGCGAAACGCCCACTTCCCTGTGAACACAAGGGAACCCAAGACAATCCGAGATCTCCGAAACGACTGTTCTGATCAGGAATTTTCGACGGGGCCGCAGGTTCAAATCCTGTCATCCCGACCAGTCAACCCCGAGCTCTTGTGAGCATCGGGGTTTTCCTTTTGTCTTTACTGCTCTTTTGACGATCTAGAGCAAACTACTGCACAAGAATCACGTCAAGGCGGCGGGGTCCGTGCACACCCTCCACCCGGATCAGTTCAATATCCGAGGTAGCCGAGGGGCCCGAGATCATGGTGACCGGCTGCCGGTAGCTAATCCTAGCGATAGCTTCTGGGATCAGCTCTACCACGCTGCTGGCCGGAACCAGGCAAATATGATGATCCGGCACTAAGGTGATAGCCCGCCGCCCCTCATCCGGATTTGAGTTCAAAAAGATTGTTCCTGTTTCGGCGCAGGAGACGGTGGATCCGGTAATCACAGCATCCACCTTATCCAGGGTCTGTAGGGAAAGAGCCTCAGAGCCGGCAGCATCCACCAGACAACGGCGCGAAGCGGTGTCCTTAGGTAACCAGGCCCGATTAAAACCTTCCGGAATAAGATACTGGCTGGAGCGGCCCAGCAAAAGGGACAGGCGATCAGCCAGGCCCTCCCGGGTTTCACGATAAACATTAGCCTTATAGTCAACCAGCCTGTCGACCAGCATATCCAGCACCTGGGCTTGGGCCAGTTTGCCCTGACGCCGGTAGTTGCGTTCGGGCTCTGGCGGCTTGGGCGCATCGGCAAGAGCAGAACGGATCCGGGCTAAAATATCTTCTTTAGCGCTTGGCACTGCTATTCTTCCTCCCCTGATTGAGCAGCTTGAACTTGACAAGCACGGGCATGAGCCTGGGCTGCCTTATCTTTGTTTGCCTCCAGCAAGGCTGCAATATCAACCCGCTGGCCTGTGCTGCGGGCCGGCACCTGGCCGCGCTCCTGCTGCCACCAATGGCGGAAGGACTGCTGAGGTGGCTCGGGTATATCACGATACTGGGTCCAGCCGCCGACGAGCCCGGGCAGCCAGGAAATTTTATGTTCCTTGCCGCTGATCAGCCGCGAAGCCGGCAGAGCCTTCTCCGCCAGGCGCATCATAGTAGCAGATTTAAAAAGCTGCTTGGCAGCAAACATCAGGCCCATCATTTGCAGGTGCCATTCTTTTTTCTGGCCAGCAAACTCGCCCTTAGCCCGTTCGGCGTCGACTGCTTTACCGCGTAAATGAACCAGCACCTCGGGGATGTTAATCTTTACTGGGCAAGCTTCGTAGCAGGCACCGCACAGGGAAGAGGCAAAGGGTAAGGAGGAATTGTACTGGTTAGCAATTCCTCCCAGCTGCGGGGAGAGGATAGCGCCAATAGGGCCCGGATAGGTGGAGCCATAGGCGTGGCCGCCAGCCCGCTCATAGACTGGGCAAACGTTCATACAGGCAGAGCACCTGATACAGTGCAGGGCCTGCCGTCCAACCTGATCAGCTAAAACAGCGGTACGGCCATTATCAATCAGGATTAGGTGCATGTTCTGAGGCCCATCACCGGGAGTAACCCCGGTCCACATCGAGGTGTAGGGATTCATTCGCTCACCGGTGGACGAACGCGGCAAGAGCTGCAAAAAAACCTCGTAGTCTGCAAAGGTGGGCAGAATCTTCTCAATCCCCATAAAGCTAATCAGGGTATTGGGTAGAGTCAGGCACATACGGCCGTTACCTTCGGACTCAACAATGGTGAGGGTTCCGGTTTCGGCAATGCCAAAGTTCACCCCCGAAACGGCAACCGAACTTGTTAAGAATTTATCGCGCAGGCGGATACGAGAAGCCTCAGCCAATTCTGCCGGGTTATCCGAAAGGTCAGCTTTAACACCGGGGATTTTTTTCTTAAAAATGTCGCGGATCTGGCTGCGGTTAAAGTGGATGGCTGGAACCAAGATATGGGAGGGGCGGTCCTCGGCCAGCTGCACAATTTCCTCGGCCAGATCCGTTTCAATGGCGCTGATCCCCTGCTCTGCCAAGAACTCGTTTAAGCCGGTTTCCGCTGTAGCCATAGACTTGATTTTAATAATCTCGTCTACACCCTGGGCCCGGATAAGGTCAAGGGCAATCTGATTTGCTTCCCCAGCGTCTCGGGCCCAATGAACCTGGCCACCGGCAGCCGTAAAATTTTTCTCAAATTCTTCCAGGTAGTGGGGCAGGTTAGCTAGCACTCTTTCTTTAATCATGGATCCGGCGGTGCGCAGCTGCTGCCAGTCTTCTAACTCCGCCACGACCGTAGCCCGCTTGCTACGAATCTTGTGGGTCGCAAAACCTAAATTAGCTCGCAGCTGCTCATTGGTCAGTTCCTTGGCCGCATAGTCGGGAAAGGGCTCGGTTTCAAAAATATTGCCTTGGCCATGAAAGAGCCCGGGCATGCCCAGCGATACTGAGGTCATTATTATTTTCCTCCTAAACGAGCTAGGTTTGCCGGTCCGGTCACGGCAAGAGGGTTTTCTTTGGTAGAAGCTAAAATTTCGGCAAAATGTACCGTAGTTATCTCAGATTTTTTCCGGCTGAGCCCTCCGCCAATGTTCATGAGGCAGGAAACGTCGCCGCCAGTGCACACCCGAGCTCCCGTTTTCTCAATATTGCTTATCTTATCGGCCAGCATAGCCCCAGAGGTAGCAGCATTTTTAAAGGAGAAGGTTCCACCAAACCCACAACACTGGTCCAGATCCGGTAGCTCGCTAAAGGTTATTCCCTCAACGGTCTTCACCAAATCACTCTGCCGGGTTTCTAAATTCAGCAAGCGCATACCGTGGCAGGAGCTGTGGTAAGTAACGTGGCCGGGATAGTAAGAGCCAAGCTCTTGGGCAGCATCGGTAATACCCAAGACGTCTATCAAAAACTGGGATAGCTCAAAAGAGCGGGCAGCCAACTGCTGGGCCTGCTCAGCCAGCTGCTGATCGCCGGCATGCCTGGCAATCATGGGCTGCTGGTGCCCCAAGGAGGCAAGGCAAGAGCCTGAGGGAGCCACCAGGGCATCAAAATCCCAGTCTAAAAAAGCCTTAACGTGGGTTTTAACAATAGGGTAAGCGTCATCAAAGTAACCGGAATTGACGTGCATCTGCGAGCAGCAGGTTTGCCCGGGTGGATAGACAACCTCATGCCCTAACCGCTCTAGGATGGAGACGGTGGCCTGGGCAACCCGCGGGTACATGGCGTCTACAATACAGGTTGAGAACAGTGCGATACGCAAAAGACTCTCTCCTTGAGTGTGTGTTGTGCGCTCTTCAGTCCGGCAAGTTTTCCACACGAGGGTGGGAGGGATAAAGCTGCTACTGAAACTCACAAAAAATTTAGTCTTACTGTACATTTAACACGACCCCACCCCGGCTCAACACATTTAATTAGAGCATTTTTTTATTACTAAATACCCTTTTTCTTTGCTGCTGCGGCAAGGAGACTTCTGGCAAGGGGGCTTTATTCATAAGGTCCTCATTCCAGCCGATCAGGCCCTCATTCTAAGAAGAGGGAGCAAACAGGCTTTTCTACTTGGAATAGTGACTTATGCCATGTAGGCTAACTCCTAGCTTTAGTGGTCTGACCACAGGGTTTTTCAGCACACAGCTTGTATCCGGTGCAGTAACACAGGATTCTTATTTCAAGGAGACCAATGAATACTTGGTTTGCTCAAACCGATGCGGTAGGGGGAAGCCTAGGGCTATCGGCACTTGTTTCCACTCTGCCTCTTCTCGCCTTTTTTATCATGCTGCTTGGCTTCAGGGCCCGGGCTCACGTTTCCGCCCTCGTGGCCCTGGGAGTTTCTATCCTGGTAGCAGCCCTCGGTTTTAATATGCCCTGGGAACTTGCCGGCATGTCCGTCATCCGCGGAGGACTCTACGGCCTTTTCCCCATCGTCTGGGTTATTGTTATGGCCATCTGGTTTTATCAGATCACGGTGCTCTCGGGCAGGTTCGAAGACCTGCGCCGAACCTTTGACCGCATTGGCGGCGGTGACCTGCGTATCCAGGCTATTCTTATTGCCTTCTGCTTTGGTGGCCTGCTTGAAGCCCTGGCCGGCTTTGGGGCACCCGTTGCTATCACGGCAACCATGATCCTGGCTTTAGGGGTTAAACCCCTGCGGGCAGCTATTACCGTGCTCATTGCCAACACTGCTCCGGTAGCCTTTGGCGCCGTGGCTATTCCCATTACCACCGCCGGTGAAGTTGGTGGTAAAGATGCCAGCCTTATTGCCGCAGTAGTTGGCCACCAGGCACCCTTCCTGGCCTTCTTTGTACCCTTTGTTTTGCTCTTTATCCTGGACGGCAGCCGCGGTCTCAAAGATGCCTGGGTACCTGCAGCGGTTATTGGTCTTTCCTTTGGCCTTGCCCAGTGGTTTACCGCCACTTATTTTGTCTACCAGCTTACCGACGTGGTGGCCTGCGTCGTCTCCCTCGGGGTTGCTGTTATCTTCTTACGCTTCTGGAAACCGCGCGGTGTAGCCCAGGTACGCGAGCGCTACGGTTTACCTGCCATGGCTGCTAACACGGAAGAAGAGCTAACCCCGGTGCGTATCTGGATGGCTCTCATGCCTTACGCCGTCGTGGTTTTGGTCTTTGGAATTGCTAATCTCTTTACCCCCTTAGTAACCTGGCTTAAGACAACCAGCATCTCTGTGACCATGCCTCTACTGGCTGATCGTTTAGTAACCGCTGCTGGAGATCCGGTTAATTCTGCCTATACTTTTGCCTGGTTAAATAACCCGGGCACCTTCCTGCTGATCTCTGGTTTTATTGTGGCAGCTTTTTACAGCTTTTTTGATGAGCAGGGCACCTACCGGCTGGCTCTGGGTAGCGTCGTCCAAGAGATCTGGGCAGTCATGTACCGGATGCGCTGGTCTGCCCTTACCATCATCTGTGTACTGGCCTTAGCCTATGTGATGAACTACTCGGGCCAGACCGTCTCCATTGGCCAATGGGTTGCCTCGCTAGGGACCGTTTATGCCTTCTTAGCCCCAACCTTGGGTTGGGTGGGCACCGCGGTAACCGGTTCGGATACCTCGGCCAATGCCCTCTTTTCTAAGTTACAGGTAACTGCTGCTGAGCATCTGACGGAGCAGGGCGTGACCAATGTGCATCCTGAGCTCCTCCTGGCCGCTAACACCACCGGTGGTGTGGTTGGCAAAATGATCTCTCCGCAGTCGCTGGCTATTGCCGCTACCGCAGTCAACATGGAAGGTAAGGAGTCGGACATTCTTAAGGCTGTGCTGCCGTGGTCGATCATCTTTTTGCTGGCTATCTGCCTGCTGGTCTTCCTGCAAACAAATATTCTTGCCTTTATGGTGGGAATCTAAAGCCTGTGCTGCAAGAAAGGGGTACTTCTGGCTCTGCTGGCAGTGCCCCTTTCTTTCGTGAGCGCTTGTGGAGGAGGCCAAGAATATGGATGCTAGAACCTACACTGTTCTTTTGCAGTCCTTTGAAAGTAAATTACGCAACGGTGAGCTTAAGCTGGGAGATCGTCTACCTGGGGAGCGCGATTTAGCCCGGCAGTACGGTATCTCTCGGGCCTCAGTACGTGAGGGCTTACAGGTGCTTAACGCCCTTGGTCTTATTCGCTCGGGTACCGGCTCTGGGCCTCGGGCTGGGTCAGTTGTTATTTCTCAGCCTTCGCAGGCCTTAAGCTGGGCCCTACGCATGCACCTTGCAACCAGGGCTTTTCCGGTGGCAGATGTGGTGGCTACCCGGATCCTCTTAGAGGGCCAGGCCGCCCGCCAAGCCGCCTTACAGGATGATTCTGCACGGGATGAAACCGCCCTCCTACGAGCTCAAGCTTATGTGGACGAGTTAGATGACCCCAACCTCAGTAATGCTAGATTCCATTTTTGCGATGCCAAGTTTCATTACGAAATTTCTTCTTTAGCTGGAAACCTAGCCTTAAAGACCGTTATTGATGCTCTGCACCTGGCTACGGTATCTTACGTGGAAGAAGCGGTGCCGCGGCTGCCAGACTGGCCCGCTACTAAGGTGGTTCTACAAGAGCAGCACCGGCAGATTTTGGCTGCCGTCATTGACCGGGATCCCGATGCTGCCCAGCAGCGGGTTGTTGACCACATCAGCTGGTTTTATTCTTTGATTCGTTAGTTACTTGAGGCTTAGGTCCACCCAGTTTTTTGCTCTTTAAGACTCAAACTTCTGCTGGGTAATGCGCTCAAAAGCTTCAATATACCTGTCCCGAGTTTTCTCAACGACTTCTTGCGGTAAGGGCGGAATAGGGCCCTTACCGTCCCAATCAGACTGATCAGACTTAAGCCAGTCCCTAATAAACTGCTTATCAAAGCTTTGCTGGACTCTGCCGGGTTGGTAGGATTGGGCATCCCAGAACCTGGAAGAATCTGGGGTGATGATTTCATCTCCTAGGGTGATTTCTCCCCGGTAAGAATCTAAGCCAAATTCTAGTTTGGTGTCGGCAATAATAATTCCGCGTTCCCGGGCGATTTTCTCTGCCGTCCTGTACACGTCCAAGGTGAGTTCGGCTAGCCGTTCACCGATAGGTTGGCCTACCTCAGCGTAGAGCTCTTCGTAGGTAATAGGTTGGTCGTGTTCACCGATCTCTGCCTTACCGGTGGGGGTAAAAATAGGTTGCTCCAATTTGGAGGCCTCCCCCAGTCCCGCAGGAAGTTCCACTCCGGCAATACTGCCGCTACTGCGGTAGGCCTGCAAGCCGGATCCGGTGAGGTAACCCCGGGCAATGCACTCAACGGGGAACATGTTGAGAGAACGGCAGATCATAGCCCGCCCAGCTACGGCTTGGGGTACCTCCGTAGAGAGCACGTGATTAGGCACGGCCTTCATCTGTTCAAACCACCAGAGGGACAGTTGGGTAAGTATCTTACCCTTATCCGGGATGAGGGTCGGGATCACCTGGTCAAAAGCACTAATACGATCAGAGGCAACAACCATCACCGAGCCGGCCCGTAACTCAGCGTCATCGCGGAAGGTTACACCCGTGGCATCCAGCCGATCCTCGTGAGGCACGTAGAGGTCTCGTACCTTGCCCGAATAAACATGACTCCAGCCAGGAATATCTACCGGCTTTGGTGCTGTGGTCATTATTCTCCTAGGTGATTAAAGTGTCAGTCAAAGAAAAGGGCAGCTAGCAGCAGGGCAAATGCCCCCTGTCAGTTCTGCCCCTTTAAGTTCAAGGTTGAGAGCCGGGCAGGACAATACGGTTTTGGGCAGCAGCCAAAGCAATATCGGTACGGTACTGGGCGCCCGGCCAGGAAATCTGGGAGAGAGCCGCATACACCCGTTCCCTAGCCTGATGGAGATCCTGGCCCAGCCCTACCACCGCCAGCACACGACCACCGGCAGTTAAGGTTCTATCAGCCTGCTGGACGGTACCGGCATGGATCAGGTGCACCCCTTCTCCTTGAGCAGCCTTGTCCAAACCATTAATAGGCTGGCCCTGCTCTACCTTACCCGGGTAGCCGGCGGCAGCCATAACCACATCCAGGGCAACCCGGCTATCCCAGCGTAAGGGCCTTGTGCTATCCAGGTCACCGCGGGCAGTATCAAGTAAAAGCTGACCCAAAGGAGTCTGTAAGCGGGCCAGTACCACCTGAGTTTCGGGATCTCCAAAGCGAGCATTAAATTCAATGACCCTCATGCCGCGGGCAGTCAAAATCAGGCCACAGTAAAGCAAACCAACAAAGGGTTTTCCTCGACGGGCCAGCTCTTGAATAGTGGGCAGGGCAACCCGATCCACAACTTCTTGAACAAAACCCTCAGGCAACCAGGGCAGCGGAGAATAGGCGCCCATGCCACCGGTATTTGGACCGGTATCACCGTCAAAAATTCTTTTAAAATCTTGGGCAGGTGCCAGCGGTAGCACCCGGTGACCGTCTGAAAGAACAAAGAGCGAAACCTCTGGGCCGGCCAAAAATTCTTCAATGAGAACGGAGCTGCCCGCCTGAAAACAAGCCTGGGCGTGCGCTAAGGCCTGCTGGCGGTCCTGGGTAACCACCACCCCTTTGCCGGCAGCCAGGCCGTCATCTTTAACAACGTAAGGGGGGCCCAGCTTATCCAGGGCCTGGTTAGCCTGCTCAAGATCACTAGCCAGCAAAGCCATAGCTGTAGGGACCTGAGCCGCTGCCATAATTTCTTTTGCAAAAGCCTTGGATCCTTCTAAGGCAGCAGCGGCCCGATCAGGCCCAAAAACAGCAAATCCCCCCGCCCGTAAGACATCAGCCACACCGGCAACGAGGGGTGCTTCCGGTCCGATAACAACGAGGTCAACCTCCAATTGACGGGCCAGGGCAAGGGTTTGCTCACCATCTTGCACATCAAGACTAAATGTGGGAACCACTTGGGCGATCCCGGCATTACCGGGGGCGCTGTAAACCTGGGAAACTTTTGGGTCTGCGCCTAAAGCCCGGATGATAGCGTGTTCACGTCCACCAGAACCGAGTACCAAAACCTTCATTCTCTAAGGCTACCGGATTAGAGACAATTATCAATGACAGCGCCCAGTCAGACCCAACAGGTTTCCCCTTGACAAACCTGAGACGAGGGACGCCCTGCCCAGAATCAGCGCTCCTCCATGAAATACTGATTGACATGTATACTTTCCAGGCAAGCCAGGCCGCCGAGTTAGCCACCGTCGTCCGCAGTGGTTTTGTTGAATCCCGCCACCTAGGCAGCGCTATTGTTCTAGCACCCAATGGCAGGGTACAGGCCAGCCTCGGGGATCCAGCCGCCCTCATCTACCCCCGCTCTGCCCTTAAACCGCTTCAGGCTATCGCCTCACTTCAGGCTGGGGCAGAACTACAGGGAGCACAAATTGCCATAGCTGCAGCTTCCCACCGGGGAAGCTTTGAACAGATGGGCCTGGTCCAGTCCATTCTTGATGAAGCCGGGCTCGATGCCGATGCCCTGGCCTGCCCAGCAGCCTGGCCGGCAGATCGGGAAAGTTATCATGCACTGATCCGGGCCGGCAAGGGCCAGCAAAGACTGGCCGCTAACTGTTCGGGTAAACACGCTGCCTTCCTCTTAGCCTGCGTCAAAAACAAGTGGAGTCTGGAAAACTACCTGGACCCGCAGCACCCACTGCAAAAACGGGTCTACGCAAGCATCAAAAAACTGAGTGCAGAAACCCCCCAGGCCTGCGGGTTAGACGGTTGCGGGGCACCCCTGTGGGCTATCTCCCTTAGAGGCCTAGCCCGGGCCTACTCCAAGCTGGGCAAGGGCATAAGAAACATAGCGGCTGAAGCCCGGCTGGCAACCCTGGCAACGGCCATGGTTGACTACCCCGAATACCTGCAGGGCCCGCAGCAGCCGGTTACTATCCTCACAGAATTACTGGGTGCCACCGTTAAAAATGGGGCTGAAGGTGTCCTTGCGCTTGGCCTACCCTCCGGGGCCGCGCTTGCCCTCAAAATCCTAGATGGCTCCTGGCGGGCTGCCCCCCTCATAGCCCTCAAACTCCTGCAAGCCTGCGGCCATATTAGCAGCCTTCAAGCCCAGCAGGGCCTGGAGGCCTGCATGCGCCCGGTCACCGCTGCCCAGCAGCCGGTAGGTGCCATCCAGCCTGGCCAGCACCTGGCTGCCTTGCTCGGGGCCAAAACAAAGAAACAGAAGGCCTAGGATGGTTGCCCGTCGACGAATACCCAGCCAGCAGGGCAAGCAAGCCATCGAGTTGGTAAGGCAGGCCCTAGCCGCTACCGACCCAGCCGCCTCTTTTCAGGCTCTGCCTCGGGCCAGCAAAGCTCAAGCCGTCCGTTT
Organism: Rothia sp. (in: high G+C Gram-positive bacteria); assembly: GCA_030524105.1. Lineage (GTDB taxonomy): Bacteria > Actinomycetota > Actinomycetes > Actinomycetales > Micrococcaceae > Rothia. The sequence goes on along the minus strand of JAUNHE010000003.1, from coordinate 89,469 downwards.
TCTGCTCGAAGAACTAGCAGCCAAAGCACCGGGCAACTCGGTCGAGGTGCGTGTACCCCCCTACGGGGTAACCCAGTGCATCCCTGGGCCGCGGCATACCAGAGGTACACCGGCCAATGTGGTTGAAATGGACGGATTAATCTGGTGCAGTCTTGGGCTAGGTTTTATCGGCTGGCAGCAGGCCAAGACACAGATTCTAGCTTCGGGGCTGCGGGCGGATCTGTCAGCCTGGCTACCCCTCTTCTAAAGCAGGTCTGCGCCAGCACCTATGTCTTCAAGTTTTGATTTAAGCAGCACAGAGGAGACCTTTCTGCCGTAGCGGCCCACCAGCTTAGAACTGTAGAGCTTGGTACGCAGGCTGCGGGCCTGAGCCTCCAATTCGTTTTCCACGGTAAAGAAGGAGCGCATAGCCCGCCCGGATTTCATCTGCTGCTCAATGTAGGGACGCATGTATTTTTCCCACTGGGCTAAGCCCCGGTAAATGTCGTTATGGGCCCTGGCAAGAAAGGTACCCAGAGTTTCTGCTCCGGCTAGGGCGCAGGAAGCCCCCATGCCCGAATAGAGGGTTAAACACCAGGCCGAATCACCGACCAAAACAACACGGCCATGGTGCCAGGACTCCATGTGAACCTGATCCGCTGAATCAAAAACATAGGTCTCTGCCTGCTCAAACTTCTGCAGCAGCCAGTCTAGGGTCTGCCCGTAGTTACCGGGCCCCCAGGCTCGGCGCAGCGACAGGGCCGGGTCACTTTTTTTCTCCTCTGCCAGGTTGCTGCACTTATAGGAAAAAAGGACGGCCGGCGCGTGGTCTTCAAAAGAGAAAACCCAGGCTGAACGTCCTTTTTCAGAGAGAATCAGACTGTCTTGCAGCTTAAAGCCGGGTACGGCCTGATCCAGCATAAAGCTTGCAATCATGTAGCCGGTGGGCTGTAGCACCTGTTCTTCCTGAAGGCCAAAGGCTAGTTGACGAACGCTAGAGTGAACACCGTCTGCCCCCACCAGCAGGTCAAATCTTTCGGTGCTTTCTTTGTGGCCTGTGAGCTCACGCAAGGTAACGTCCACACCGTCAGCATCCTGGCTGATAGCAACAGGGATGGTTGCGTAACGGATTTCTACGTCCTGGGGAAGAGCACGGAAGCCGGCATCTTCTAGATCACTGCGTAGAATAAGGTCTCCGCTCCGGTGGGGGCTCGTTCCGCCAGAGAGCCGGCCGTAGCCCAGGCCAGGACTACGTTGACCGTCCCGAGTAATATCCCAGGCCTGCCCTGTCTGGGCCACCCGATTATGGATGAGATGGCGCATGCCCAGCCGCTCAGCGGTATTAACCCCAGATTTAAAGAGAGCAACAAAGTAGCCGCTGCGCCGCCGTTCAGAGGCACGTTCAACGATAGTTACCTGCCAGCCTAACCGGCTCAGGCGGATGGCTGTCGCTAGGCCGGCTATGCCCAGACCTACAATAAGGACGCGTGGTGGCAGGGTGTGGTCAGCAACCGGGCGAGACATGTGTGCCTTTCATCCATGAGGTGTGCCTGTGCGAGAATGGTCCCTCATCTAGTTTTAAGGATGGTTCAATCAAAACTGATCCAGCCACAAGAGCTTGATCTAGCGTCAGCTAGAGTAGCAAAGACCGGTACAACTTAGCCGGTGCCTCTTGACTAAATACTTGCGTAAAAAGTTCTTCGACATCTGCCCCGTAGGCCGTAGTTTGTTGCTGCCGCCTTTTTTGTCACAGACCGCAATATAGGATCTTGGCCGGTGAAGAAACACTCGGTAAGGCTGGGCACCTGCACAGGAAAAACGGTATTCTTGATACATCATGAGCGCACAGTCATCTAATTCTGCTTCTAAACCAGCTAGTACAAGTGAGGATTCCCGGGAAAGTTCGGGGCAAGAACGGGTAGTGGTCCAAGAAGGCAGCGAGTCAGGGTCGGGTGAGCAGTTAGTCAGCATCCGTAGGGCTCCCTCTCTGCTGGCCTTTGCTATCACCGGCGCTCTACTGGGTTTGCTGCTAGCTGCAGTGCTCACCCTGGTTGATTTACCTGCCGGTTTACTCAGCGCCGGTCAACCAGTTGATGACTACCAGCGCGAGTACACTCCTATGGCTATTTTTGGCCTCTTAGCCGTTATCTGCACCGGTATGGGCCTAGCCTTAGCCCTCAGTATTGCCCTGCTTTTAGACCGGCACAGTGCCAAACATCCCAAAACGGTGCGGGCTATTGCCACAGAGGCAGATCATCCTGACCAAGTTTGAGCTACACTATAACTATTCTGATGGCTAGCTGAAGCTGCGTGTGAGCAGATCAGGCCGGCCTTGCTACATTTCTGACAAGATTGCTGGGAGCATTGGTACATCCTGACGGACAGTTAACACACGACCTGGATCCCCTTGATCACGGTCCTAAAGATGAATGCGGTGTTTTTGGGGTTTGGGCCCCGGGCGAGGACGTAGCAAAATTGGCTTACTATGGCCTTTACGCTATTCAGCATCGCGGCCAAGAATCTGCCGGTATCGCCAGCAGTAACGGCCATCGCATCAGCGTTTACAAGGACATGGGCCTGGTTTCGCAGGTCTTTGACGAGCCTACCCTGGCTGCCCTGACTGGCCACATGGCTCTGGGGCACTGCCGCTACTCAACAACCGGAGCCTCCCAGTGGGCTAACGCTCAACCAACCTTAGGGGCTACCCCCCACGGTACCCTTGCCCTGGCTCATAACGGTAATATCACCAATTCGGCTCAGCTCTACGATCGGCTGCTGGCTAAGAACAAGGGCCTGCCGCCTAGGCAGGGCGAAATTGCCCGAGGCAACACCACCGACACCGCCTTAATTACTTCCTTGCTAGAGGACTACCAGCAGGACTGCCTGCAGGAGGCTGTCTTAGACCTGCTACCCTCTCTTGAGGGTGCCTTCTGCCTGGTCTTTATGGACGAGAATAACCTGTATGCTGCCAGAGACCGGCAGGGGGTACGGCCCCTGGTTCTGGGTAAACTGGAGCGCGGCTGGGTAGTTGCCTCAGAAACTGCCGCCCTGGACATTGTAGGGGCCGACCTTGTGCGAGAAATTGAGCCAGGAGAATTTATTAAGATTGATGCCCAGGGAAAGCTAGAGTCCTGGACTTTTGCCCAGAGCCAGCCGGCAGGCTGCGTCTTTGAGTATGTTTACCTAGCCAGGCCAGATACCTCTATTGCCGGCCGCTCTGTCTACGAATCTCGGGTTCAGATGGGCCGCCAGCTGGCCCGGGAACATCCGGTTCAGGCCGATTTAGTGATGCCAACCCCAGAGTCCGGTGTTCCTGCTGCCATTGGTTACGCAGAAGAATCCGGTATTCCTTACGGCAACGGCCTGGTTAAAAATGCTTACGTAGGCAGAACTTTTATTCAACCCTCCCAAACCATCCGCCAGCTGGGTATCAAGCTTAAACTTAACCCACTCAAATCTGTGGTGGCCGGTAAACGACTTATTGTGGTTGATGATTCTATTGTGCGAGGCAATACGCAGCGTGCCCTGGTCCGCATGCTACGAGAGGCCGGGGCCAAGGAAGTTCATGTTCGTATCTCTTCTCCCCCGGTAACCTGGCCCTGCTACTACGGCATTGATTTTGCAACCCGCTCAGAACTGATAGCCAACAATCTTTCTTTGCCACAAATAGCCCAGTCCTTGGGGGTAGACTCCCTGGGCTATATCTCAGCAGCGGGTATGATTGCCGCTACCGGGCAGAAGACCGAATCTTTATGCACAGCCTGTTTTACCGGCAATTACCCCATTCCTATCCCGGAGAGAATTGGCAAGGGTATTTTTGATCAGCAAAAGAATGTTGGAGGCGGTGGCCCCCTGTCCAGTTCCCTTGGCGAGGTAACTACTGCCCGGCCCGTAGCCAGTAAACCCAGCACGGCCCGAGCTGTCTCTATTGATACCCGGCCAGACTCCTTAAGCGCTCAAGGGCCCTGCCAGCCGGGTCCCGATGCCGATCTTGAAGCCTTGATCCAGCAGCCAGCGCCCGTTCAGGAAGAAAAAATCTCAGCAGCAACCGTAGAGGATAAATCATGAGCCAAAGCCCAGAACCCGTTACCTATGCCGCTGCCGGAGTGGATGTTGCTGCCGCAGACAGGGCCGTTGACCTGATGAAGGCTTCCGTAAAGGCTACCCAGGGCCCGGCGGTTGTGGGCGGCCTGGGTGGTTTTGCTGGACTCTACGATCTCTCCAGCCTAGGGCACTACCGTAAACCCTATCTGGCTAGCTCTACTGACGGGGTGGGCACTAAAGTAGCTATTGCCCAGGCCCTGGATATTCACCACACTATTGGCCAAGACCTGGTGGGCATGGTTGTTGATGACATTGTAGTCTGCGGAGCCCGGCCGCTTTTTATGACCGACTATATTGCCACCGGCAAGGTGGTCCCAGAACGTATTGCTGACCTGGTGCGCGGCATTGCCCAGGGCTGCACCCTAGCCAACACCGCCCTAGTTGGTGGTGAAACCGCAGAACACCCCGGACTCTTAGCTGCCGATGAGTATGACCTGGCCGGGGCCGCAACGGGGCTGGTAGAAGCTGATCAGCTCTTAGGCCCAGACCGGGTGCGCCCGGGAGACCTGCTGCTGGCCATGGGCTCATCGGGCCTGCACTCCAACGGCTATTCTTTGGTGCGCCAGGTTATTAAGCAGGCTGGCTGGTCCCTGGAACGCCAGGTTGCTGAGCTGGGCCGTAGCTTGGGAGAAGAGCTGCTAGAACCTACCCGTATTTACACGGCAGATTGTCTGGCTCTTATGGAAGCTTTCCCGGTCAACGATGACTCCGGCAAAACCGGTAAGGGCATACGCTGTTTCTCACACGTGACCGGTGGTGGCCTAGCCGCTAACCTGGCCAGAGTTTTGCCGCTGGGCACGCTGGGTGTAATAGATCGATCCACCTGGCAATTGCCGGCTATTTTTAGCCTCATCAGCCAGCTGGGCGCTGTCCCCCAGGCAGACCTAGAAGGCACCCTTAACCTGGGTGTAGGTATGGTTGCCGTTCTAGACCCAGCCGCAGCAGAGGACGCCCTTAAGCTGCTGACAAGCAGGGGCCTTGAAGCCTGGATTCTGGGTAGGGTGGAAGAAGATAGGGGTGAGCACCACACCAACCCAGGCTATGTTCAGGGCGCCAAGGGTGTGCAAGCCGGGGCCGCCATGCTCATTAATAACTACCGGTCCAGCTAGTCCAGGCTGCAGGCTGCTGCGAATCCAGGGCTAAGGCCAACAAAGGACCGGCCGGTAAACAAAAACAGCCCCACAGTGAGTGAGGCTGTATTTTGCTTGCCCATAAGACCCAACCGGCTAAGGCCGGTCAGGCTTCATCAGCGTAAGAATCGGAATACTTATCTGCGTAATCCGAGTAGTCATCCTCATCATCATACTGATAAGACGAGGATGCAGTAGATGAACTTTTCTTGGCACTGCTGAGCTCACGTTCGAGCGCAGAGTAGTCGGTCTCGGGGCTGTAATATTTCATCTCCCGAGCCTGCCGTGTTGCTTTAGCCTTTTGACGGCCGCGCCCCATGGCGTGACCCCCTCTTTATCCATCGTGTCCGTTTGGGCCAGCGTGCAGGCACACAGAAGCCTCCGGAGTTCCTTTTAGTCTTTCGTGTGTTAAGGGTACATGTTTTTTGAGCTATATGCAGATTGAGAGACCGCGATACGAGAATTATTCAGCATATTTACCGTCCAAGCCCGCATGAACAGGGACCTGCCCCCGTCGTGAACCTCAAAAATGAGGCTCACATTACACAGACATTACAGATCACTAAGCAGAAAGCGGGGGCCTAGCCCACACAAGCTAGACCCCGCTCATCCTCGGCGGCCTCCTGGCCGCTCAAGCCCAGTTAGGATTGGGCCTGCAGGCTAGCCTGTTGCTGGCCGTTTACCTTCACCGTGTAGGTCTGTCCAGCAACTAGATTTCCGCTGCTGACGTAAAAGAGCTGCGCTCCCTCTGCGCTCACCCGATAGCTAGCCACTTGCTGGCCGTTAGCGTCTTCAACCGTAATCTCGTCTGCCTCAGTGACGGTCAAATCTTTGGTCAGCAGGTAGGCGCCCTTAGCCAAAGTGGGTGCTACAAACATATCGGCCGTACCGCCGGCTATCACGGTAGCGTCAGAGATAGTAAAGTCTCCAACCGTGTCAAAAACTCCGTTGCCGCCAGCAGAAGGACCGTTAACCGTCAGGTTACCCCCGCTAATCTCGGCGGTCCCGTTGGAATCAAAACCGTCACCAGCACTCGTGGTCAGGCTAATGTTTCCCCCGCTGATCTTGATAGAAGCGTCAACGGCTTCTTCCATACCACCCTGGCCGGGCATGCCACCGGGCATACCGCCGGGAACAAAACCAGTATCTGTGGGCATCTCTGCGCCCTCAGAGGGGGCAGGCTGCTGGCCAGCTTGATCGGTATTTTCTGTCTCTGTGCCTTCCTCTGTTTCGCTACTAGAATCCGACGGTATGGTGGCATTCATAGCGTCTTCGCTGGCTTGGACGCTGATGTTACCGGCGCTGATCATAATATGCTGGCCCTCAATTCCCTCAGTGGCGGAATTGATTTTGACCTCACCAGCCAGTATTTCTAGTTCTCGCTCAGCCTTCAGGGCATCGTCAGCAGCGCTAATCTCTAGCTGGCCGCTGATCAGCCGTAGCCAGCCTCGCTCTTGGTCATCAGCATTGGTTGCTTTAATACCGTCACCTTCAGCTGCTTCTACCTGAATTTTTCCGCTGATAATATCAACGTAGTCTTTACCTTTGATACCGTGATTTTTTGCGACAACCTTGTAGCTGCCAGCCGCTATGGTTAGCCCATCCCGGCTGGCAATGCCGTCGCTATAGGCAGCATCAACGTTAAGGCTGCCCTGACCGGCCAGGGTGAGATCTGCTCGAGAGAAGAGGGTAGCATCGGCAGCTTCAGAAGAGGTATCTGCATAGTCGGCACCATCTGAGAGGCTGTTTGTGCTTCCTTGCTGGCTATAGACAATAGCCTCATCGGCACTTTCTATCAGAAGAGCAGGACCGCTTGAATTATGAATACTGGCGTTGTCAAGCACCAGCCGTACAGTGTCTTGGTCGCCGGCCTCTACCCGCACCTGCCCGTCCTCAAGCTGGCCGCTCAGCCGGTAGGTGCCTGCCGCCGTGATAGTGATGACGCCGTCCTGCACACTAACGCCCTGGCTAGCTTGGGGATTTGCTAGGTCAATAGTCACCTCGCTGCTCTGATCCCAGTTTAAGTTAGTGCTGTCGTAGTGGGTATCGTAGCTGATGCTGCCGGCAGAACTAGTGCTCACTGTCTCTACCTGACCCTGATCTATGCTGGCCTGAATGCTGCTAGAGGCACTAGAAGCAGCGTTGGTACTGGAGCAGCCAGCTAGGGCAAGTGAGGCCACCACGCTAAGGGTCAGCAGTGATTTTTTGAAGGAGGAGGTAGCGTTTTTCATTGTTTTTCCTTTACTGTTTTAGGTGAGGTCAGGGTCTGGACGGTTAGGCTGCGCTGGCGTAGCTGCTGGCAGCGTAGACATCAGCTTCAACCTCTGCCAAGGTGAGGTATTGGCCGATAGTGCGCTGCCACTTGTTGGCAGGCAGCTGAGGGTTAAGGGCGGCAAGGCCGGTAGCGTACTTGGAAATTTTGCTGGGGCGGATCCCGGCCCGCCACAGGTAGCGGTCTGCTATCGAAGGGCTTTGGCCAGACTTGGTTTCTACTACCACTAACCCCTGAGCCCCGTAGCTGCTTTCCAGCCGGTAGGGTGACTTTGCTCCTACAGCCAGGCGGTGCAGCGGGCTCCAATAGAGACCAGTATCTATGGTCATGCGAGAGGCAACCGGATTCAGCTCTGTCTGCTCTAGTAGCAGGGTGGTCCGCCGGTAGCCAGTGGTCAGGACCGGAAAGAAGTCGCTTGTTTTGTGCTGGCCCAAAAGCTCACCCAGGGCCTGGCCTAAGTAGTCATGGCCAGCAGCAGTCAGACGAGCCCGGTCTGCACACCGGTAGGGAATACGTTCCTTGACTGTTGCTGCACGAACCCCTTCTGTTTTGACTTCAAGAAAGGTCTGCGCGCTGTCTAGGTAGGTGCGGGTGCGAACCTTGTAGCGCCGCCGCCGGCCAAAGGCCGCCTGCCGGTAGCTGAGCAGATCTGCGGTATCAAAGTAAACCGAATCGTAGGCAAAGCTCCGCTGGCCCTGCATCTCTAAGACAGCTACTGGTCCAGGAATTGAGGGGAAGAGTCTAGCTGCCGTCGCTAGATCTAGTAGGTACTTGCGGTCCACCCGGGTTTGCATAGCTGCCCGTTCATTCAATTCTTCGAGGCCAATGCTGGACCAATTCTCGGTAAAGCTCAAATCCTGTTCTTGCATACTATTCACACACATCTCTATTCTTGAAGGGTCACAACTAACAGTTTTATTTTTAGGGTTTTTAGCTAGGCAGGCTGAGTTTTTCAAATTCGTTGCGAGTTGCCACCCTTTGACTGGTCTTATAGCGGATTTCGGCAACCGTGCGATCGTTGATCAGATCCAGTTCATTGATATTGAGGCTGCCAATCTGATACCCCAGCTGCTGCTCCAGGTAACGGCTCAACTCACCTTCATCGCTGATGGCCCGGTCAACGGTTATCCGCTGCGAGCGCATACTGGTCATGACCTTGCCAGAATCTATAACGAACATGACCAGCAGGAGCAGGGACATGAGGACAAGGGCTAGGCCAATCGGTTGCAGGCCAATACCGGCCAGCAGGCCCAGGGCTAGGGCGGCAAAGTAGTAGGCTACTTCTCGTTGATCCAGTTCAGTAGAGCGCAGGCGGATGATGGAGAGTACACCAAACAGGCCCATTCCCATTCCGGCGCTGGTTGCTTCTGCGTTAGCAAGAGCCACGGTGACGGCAAAGACTCCGATATTGATCACCAGGTAAGAGACAACCAGATCCCTGCGGCGGTGACGGATCAGGTACATAGTACATAGGGTAAGGATGGCCAGGAGGTTGAGTAGGGCCATGAGCAGGACGCTATACATTCTTGGGCTCTTTTCTTCAGCTAGGATCGGGGGCAACTGCCCGGTTTTCTCTAGCATGGGCCGCCAAACTGTGTTTAAGCTGTGCCGAATATAGATGTCACTTATGACAGCTCTTTTTCTGTTCTTAAGCTTTAAATTAAGCCGGGCCGGTGGCATCTTCACTAGTTTTTATGAAGCTGCTACCGGCCCGGTGAGGGGCTGGAATTTTCTAGGATTTCACGGTGACGACCAGAGAATCTACGGCCACATCCGGGTTAACATCCACCATAACGGTTGCCCCGTCATTGATGGTGCCGGCCAAGATACCTTGGGCTAGCTTATCGCCCACCTGGGTCTGTACCAGTCGGCGTAGGGGGCGGGCACCAAAGGCTGGATCGTAGCCGGCAAGGCCCAACCATTCCAGGGCGGCCGGGGAGACTTCTAGTGCAATGCGCCGATCCGCAAGCCGGCGTGCAACGGCGGCAATTTGCAGGTCAACAATCTGCGATAGATCCTCAACCGTGAGCGGTTCAAACATGATGATTTCATCAAGTCTGTTAAGAAATTCAGGTTTGAAGGAGGCCCGAACGGTATCCATAACAGCCTGGTGCTGCTGGTCAGCACCCATGTTTTGATCCACTAGGAACTGGGAGCCCAGGTTAGAGGTCATAATCAGGATAACGTTTCTAAAATCTACGGTTCTGCCTTGACCATCGGTGAGGCGGCCGTCGTCGAGCACCTGCAAGAGGATGTCAAAGACGTCTGGGTGGGCCTTCTCCACCTCGTCCAGTAAAACAACCGAGTAGGGGCGGCGGCGTACTGCCTCGGTTAGCTGGCCGCCCTGATCGTAACCGACGTACCCCGGAGGTGCTCCTACCAGCCGCGAAACCGTGTGCTTCTCGGCAAATTCGGACATGTCGATGCGGACCAAGGCGTGCTCATCGTCAAACTGGAACTCTGCTAGAGCTTTAGCCAACTCGGTTTTACCAACACCGGTGGGCCCCAGGAAAAGGAAGGAGCCGATAGGCCTGTCTGGATCCGAGATGCCGGCCCTGGAGCGGCGTACTGCGTCCGAGACGGCGGCTACCGCTTTCTTTTGCCCTATGAGTCGTTTGCCAAGTTCAGCCTCCATATTCAGGAGCTTGTCTGATTCGGACTGGAGCATTTTTCCGGCGGGTATGCCTGTCCAGGCACTAATCACCTCAGCAATGTCATCGGCGGTCACCTCATCTGAAACCATGCTGGTGGCGCTGGCCTGGTCCTCTGCCTTTTGGGCTGCCTGTAGCTCAGCTTCTAGGGAAGGAATCTCACCGTAAAGAATGCGGGAGGCTTCAGCCAGGTTACCTTCTCGCTGGGCTACCTCCGCCTGAGAGCGCAGTTCATCGATACTGTTTTTGATGTCTCCAACCCGGTTAAGGCCGGCTTTTTCTGCTTCCCAGCGGCTGTTAAGAGCGGCTAGCTCCTCTTTTTTATCGGCCATTTCAGCACGGAGGTTTTCTAGACGCTCCTGGGATGCTGGGTCACTTTCATCGGCAAGTGCCAGTTCCTCCATGGTTAATCGATCAACCTGCCGGCGTAGCATGTCTATTTCTTCGGGTGCAGAATCAATTTCCATGCGTAGGCGGGAGGCAGCCTCGTCAATAAGGTCTATAGCCTTGTCTGGCAGCTGCCGGGAGGGAATATAGCGGTTGGAGAGGTTGGCTGCTGCTACCAGGGCAGAGTCTGCAATGGCTACCTTGTGGTGAGCTTCGTAGCGTTCTTTGAGGCCACGCAGGATGCCAATGGTGTCTTCGACGGTAGGTTCACCAACATAAACCTGTTGGAAGCGGCGCTCAAGGGCAGCATCTTTTTCTATATTTTCACGGTATTCGTTGAGGGTGGTTGCGCCGATAAGCCGTAGCTCACCCCGGGCTAGCATGGGTTTAAGCATATTCCCGGCGTCCATGGCTCCTTCTGAAGCCCCTGCCCCAACAACGGTGTGTAGCTCGTCAATAAAGGTAATAATCTGCCCCTGGGCAGTTTTGATTTCTTCAAGTACTGCCTTAAGCCTTTCTTCAAATTCACCCCGGTACTTGGCTCCGGCAACCATAGCTCCTAGGTCAAGGCTCATCAGGGTTTTTCCGCGTAGAGACTCGGGCACGTCCCCCGAGACCATGCGCTGGGCTAAACCTTCAACAACGGCGGTTTTACCTACGCCGGGTTCACCAATGAGCACGGGATTATTTTTGGTGCGCCGTGATAGTACTTGCACTACCCGTCTGATCTCTGCGTCGCGGCCAATAACCGGGTCTAGCTTGCCGTCTCTGGCAATAGCGGTCAGGTCTGTGCCGTATTTTTCTAGGGCCTGGAAGTTTTCTTCGGAGCCCGGGCTGTCAACGGTTCGACCGGCGCGAATAGTCGGTATGGTTTTTTCAATGCTTGAGGCATCTGCCCCCTGACTTTTTAGCAGTTGGCCGCTTTCTGTCTGTTCACTAGCTAGGCCTAGCAGGAGCATTTCGCTAGAAATATAGCTATCGCCCGCAGCTTGAGCTTTTTCTTGCGCGGTCTGGATGGCTCGTAGGGACTGCCGGCTAAATTGGGCCTGCCCGACGCTGGATCCGGAGGCCTTAGGTAGTTTTTTGATCTCTTCTTCCGCCGCTACCGCCAGGGCCTGCGGGTCGGCTCCGACCGCTTTAAGAACCGCCACCGCCAGGCTGTCAGCCTGATCTAGCAGGGCTTTGAGCAGGTGGACAGGTTCTATGGTGGGATTGCCTCCCGTCTGTGCACTCATATGAGCACTGTTAATAACCTCTTGGGTTTTAGTGGTGAATTGAGCTTCCACAACTTCTCCTTGATGACTTTAGTAATTACAACTATATTGAGTCTACTACGCTCAAGTTTTGCTGGCAAGGTGGAAATAGCTGACGCAGCAAGTTTTTTACCCGCCCACCTAAAGGTCATCCAAGAATTCATAAGGACTCTGGCTACGTTCTAACTCTTCCCTCTGCTCCTCGCTTAAACCGGCCAGCTGACGCTGCGAGCGCTGGTACTGGCTGCGAGCCAAAAGAAGCAAGGAAAAGGCAGAACAAAAGGTCAAAATACCAAAAGTATTGGCAAAGCCGGCGGACAGACCAATAAAATCTTCTCCCCAGACTGCAGCTGCCGCAGAAACGGTACGTCCATCAATACGGTCTGGACACAAGAATCCAAAAATTAAGGCCAGCAATCCGGTTACTGCTTGCACACAAGCCAGCAAGGGTGTTGTTGCCCTAGGCCCGGTGTAGCAGCGGGCATCCTTGAGCATCCACCGATAGGCCAGGAGCAAAATCAGCAGGAGGCTGGGCCCTAGGGTCAGCATCAAGACGGGCAGCAGTTGGCCGGCGGCGCCAAAGATTAGCCGGCCTGCGCTAACCCAGCCAGCAGCAGCCAGGCTAAAGGGTAGTCCTAGGTAGAGGGCCAGCCGACAGGGCCAGGAGGCTTGTCTTACTAAGGGCTCTTTTTCCTCTTCTGCTAGAGGTAAAGCATCTTCTTTTCTCTGCACAGGTTAATCCTAAGACAGCTCGATCCACGGTGAAGCAACAGGATAAGCTAGGCTTTATGAGCAAAAGCAAAGACGGCCTTAAACTGCCCGCCGCAATTCTGTTTGATCACGATGGCACCCTTGTTGATACCGAACCACTCTGGGAAGCTGCCAAACAAGCTATCTGCCAGGAATACGGCCTCACCTGGACCGGCGAAGACACACTAGCCGTCCTCGGTTACTCCATCCACAAAACCCTTACCAGGCTCCAGCAGATAGGTGTCCCGCTTTCCTTAGCAGACATTGAAAGAAAACTTATCGCCTCTATGCAGGAAGCCTTCAAAAGGGCTACTTACGAATTTTTACCCGGTATTGCAGAATTTTTAGCCGAGATTAAGGAGGCCGGCATTCCCTGTGCCATTGTCACCAATGCCACTACCTCTATCGCCCAGGCAACGGCACAGCTAGCCCCGGATATTTTTACTACCGTTATTGGCGACCAGCAAACCCAAAACCCCAAACCACACCCTGAACCTTATTTACTGGCTGCCCAGGCCTTAGGCGTTAAGCCGGCAGACTGCATTGCCATTGAGGATTCCCCTTCCGGGGTGCGCAGCGCCAGTGCAGCAGGCATGAAAGTGGTTGTTGTACCCGGTCAGGCCGCTGTTCCTGCAGGTGAAGGTGATCTTAGACTTAGCCACACTGAACTAAATCTTAAGGATATCCTTATTTTGAGTAATTCAAAATAAGGCTAGCTATTTGCCACCGAGTTTGCTAACCTCATAACTAAGAGCAGGGGTTATTTTCCCACCACTTTGCAGTGATCCCCCCGTCTTGAAAAAATTTTTAACAGCAACTAAGGAAGAATAGTTATGTCACGCGTAGCCCCCTTTACCGTCCCCGGACTCACCGAAGAGTCTGGCCACCAGGTTGCCGAAATCCTTCAACTACGTCTGCACGCCATGAACGATCTTCAGCTAACCCTCAAGCATGCCCATTGGAATGTTACGGGACCGGCTTTTATTGGCGTACACGAGATGCTAGATCCCCAGATTGACTTGGTACGTGAATACGCCGATGCTATTGCTGAACGCATGGCCACCCTGGGGGTAGCCCCTAACGGCCTACCCGGGGACCTCGTAGCCAAACGGTCTTGGGAGGACTACCAGGTAGATCGGGCCGACACCCAGACCCACCTGCGGGCTATCAACAAGGTTTACGACGGTGTAGTAGAGGATCACCGCGCCGCCCTAGCAAAAATTGCTGACATTGACCCCATCACGGAGGACCTGCTCATTGGGCAGACCGCAGAGTTGGAAAAATTCCAGTGGTTTGTGCGTGCCCACATCGAAGACGAGGAAGGTAACCTCAGCTAAGCCGCACCGCACAAAGCCGGGTTCGAAAAAGGACAGTGAGTCTTATTCCGAACCCGGCTTTACTTCGTTAAACTAGGCTAGAGAACTATATGGTCCTCAAGACAATAAGGCCAGCATCTGCCCTGGTAAACCAGGCTAAAACCGACCCGTCACTCCTGTGCTGGCACGAATAAGTGAGAGTATGCAGCAGACCCAAGAACCTAGCCGGGCCCAGATCCGACGCTGGCGCCGTTATTTGGCTGAAGAAATCGCCGAAGCCCAGACCTACCGCTCTCTTGCCCAACGCAGCCAGGGCCGCGAGGCAGAAATTCTAGACCAGGTTGCCCAGGCAGAAGGTCGGCACCAGCAGCACTGGCGCCAGCTGCTCGGGCAGAAGGCCTACCCCGAACCCCGGCTCCCCCTCCGGGCACGATTCCTACAATTTCTTGCCCAACGTTTTGGAACAGTTTTTGTACTGGCCCTAGCCCAGCGGGCAGAACAGCGCTCCCCCTACGCCTTGGATCCAGATGCCACCCAAACAATGGCAGCAGATGAAGCCATCCATGAAGAGATTATCCGGGCCTTAGCTGCCAGTAGCCGGGAAAAACTCTCCGGAAACTTTAGAGCCGCTGTTTTTGGCGCCAACGACGGTTTAGTTTCCAACCTTGCCCTTATTATGGGGATCGGGGCTTCGGGGGCATCATCCCACATGATTCTACTGGCAGGTCTTGCCGGGCTCCTGGCAGGGGCCCTCTCCATGGCCGCCGGTGAATTTGTCTCCGTCCGCTCTCAACGCGAGCTACTCGACGCTTCCCTTCCCACCCAAGTAACCCTAAACGTCGCCCACCACCTTGATATTAACCACAACGAGTTAGTCCTCATCTATCGGGCCCGCGGCATGTCTCAGGAAGCAGCAGAGCATCGGGCCCTGGAACGCCTGAGCGGCTTGGACTGCGACTGTGACCCTTCCCTCTCCTATCAGGATTCAGCGGAGGAGTCTCAAACTAGCAGCAAAACCAAGGCCCTGGGCACCGACATCGGGGCGGCGGCGTCTTCCTTTGCCTTTTTTGCCTCGGGAGCCCTGGTTCCCATCATCCCCTTTATCTTTGGCCTGAGCGGCCTGCTGCCAATCCTGCTTTCCCTACTCCTGGTCTCTACTGCCCTGGGCTTTACCGGTGGTGTGGTTGGTTTGCTCTCCGGCTCCTCCCCACTTAAGCGGGGGCTACGGCAGATAGCCATTGGTTTAGCGGCCGCAGCTGCCACCTACCTGCTGGGACTGCTCTTTGGCACCAGCCTGGGTTAGCCCACCGCCTGCTGCCCCTTACCTGTCCAGGTATAGCCCGTGTTAAAGTAAGGAAGGACAGGATAAAAACATAGCAAAAGCTACAGAGGTTCTTTCTAGACATGATGGGTTACTCCCACTCGGTCAGCGCCGCCGCCTGCTGGCTGGCCCTCAACCAGACGGGGATTATCGCTAGTAGCGACACCCCAACCCTGATCGTCACAACACTGGCAGCAGCCGGAGCCGGTATGCTCCCAGACATTGACCACCCTCGCGGCAGCATAGCCCAATCCATTCCGCCTCTCACGGGCTGGCTAAGCCGTCTGGTGAGCAGCTTAGCCGGCGGG
The DNA here is from genome assembly GCA_030524105.1 of Rothia sp. (in: high G+C Gram-positive bacteria). Classification (GTDB taxonomy): domain Bacteria; phylum Actinomycetota; class Actinomycetes; order Actinomycetales; family Micrococcaceae; genus Rothia. The sequence goes on along the minus strand of JAUNHE010000003.1, from coordinate 73,998 downwards.
CATCGTAAGGGAACCCACAGCCTCCTGGGCCTGGCAGCTTTCTGGGGTTTAGCCTATGGGGCCGACCGGCTGCTCTATGCAGGAATCCCGGTGCTGGCCCTCTTACTGACAGCCTTTGCCGGTGGAATAGCCCTAAGAACCTTTAAAGCACCGGGAGGCTGGGCCGGAGCACTCCTGCTCCCCTTCCTGACCCTCAATACCCAGGCCCTGGATCTTATGCCTTGGGTTATCCTCACCGGGGCAAGCACCCACATTGTAGGCGATGCCCTGACTACCCAAGGTATTAATCCCCTGTGGCCTTCGAGCCTTAAAGCACCCGTATCCAGCCCTTTCTGGCGGCGCAGCGGCTATATGAGCATTCCCCTCTTGGGGTCAGCCGGTAGTCTCCGGGAAAAAATCCTCACCACCGGTTTAAGCCTCTATATCCTCTACGCAGCCCTGGCCCATCTGGGGTTTTAAGCAAAATCCCCACCCGGCCTCCTGCTTCAAGAAGACGGATGGGGATCTAAGGCTTTAGGCCTCAAACGTGAGACTTTAGGTTAAGCGTTAAAGATCTCCCGCAGGAGCTGGGCAGTTTCAGAAGGAGTCTTACCCACCTTGACGCCGGCAGCTTCCAGGGCCTCCTTTTTAGCCTGGGCGGTACCCGAAGAGCCAGAAACAATAGCACCGGCATGGCCCATGGTCTTACCCTCTGGGGCCGTAAAACCAGCCACATAACCAACAACAGGCTTAGTGACGTGGGCTTTAATAAATTCAGCGGCACGCTCCTCAGCATCGCCACCAATCTCACCGATCATGACAATAGCCTCAGTTTCCGGGTCCGCCTCAAAAGCTTCCAGGGCGTCAATATGAGTGCTACCAACGATGGGGTCCCCACCAATACCAATAGCCGTTGTAAAGCCAATATCGCGCAGCTCAAACATCATCTGGTAGGTCAGCGTGCCAGACTTAGAAACCAAACCAATCTTGCCCTTACCAGTAATGTTGGCCGGAGTAATACCCACCAGGGATTCCTCGGGGGTGATAATGCCCGGGCAGTTGGGACCAATAATACGAGTTACCGGTTTGCCATCGGCACCAGACTTGGCCTTGGCATAGGCCCAAAATTCGGCAGAATCCTGCACGGGAACACCCTCGGTAATAACCACTACCAGCGGGATTTCAGCGTCAATGGCTTCAATAACAGCGTCCTTGGTAAAGGCCGGGGGCACAAAAACGATGGAAACATTGGCTCCGGTTTCAGCCACGGCCTCTTGCACGGAAGCAAAGACTTTCAGCTCTACTTCTTGGCCCTGCTGATTAGTATGGCTAACGGTGGTTCCGGCCTTACGAGCATTAACACCACCAACAACCTGGGTTCCTGCCGCTAGCATCCGGGCGGTGTGTTTGGATCCTTCGCCACCGGTGATGCCTTGAACGATGACCTTAGAATCCTTGTTCAAAAAGATAGACATTTCTTTAGTACCTTCTCAATCCTAGAAATCAGGGCCACTAGGCCTGGTGAGCTAACTGGGCAGCCTGGTCTGCGCCGGCATCCATGGTTTCTGCCTGGTGAACAAGGGGGTGGTTAGCCTGCTGCAAGATCTGGCGTCCCTGCTCAACGTTGCTGCCGTCAAGGCGGACAACCAAAGGTTTAGTTGCCTTATCTCCAAGGATCTCTAAAGCCTTAACAATACCGTTGGCAACCTCATCGCAGGCAGTGATGCCGCCAAAGACATTAACAAAAACAGACTTAACCTGCTCGTCATTGAGGATGATGTCTAGCCCGGCTGCCATAACCTCGGCCGAAGCACCGCCGCCAATATCCAAAAAGTTAGCTGGCTTAACCTTGCCGTGTTTCTCACCGGCATAGGCAACCACGTCCAGAGTGGACATGACCAGGCCGGCGCCGTTACCAATAATGCCTACTTCACCGTCTAGCTTGACGTAGTTCAGATCGTTTTCTTTAGCTTTAGCCTCAAGCGGATCCTCAGCAGATTTATCCAGCAAGTCTTCGTGTTCTGGGTGGCGGAAGGCAGCATTGTCGTCCAGGGAAACCTTGCCATCCAGGGCCAGAATCTGACCGGCGCCGGTCTTTACCAGCGGGTTAACCTCAACCAGGGTGGCATCTTCGCCGGAGTAAACCTCACCCAGTTTAACCAGCACAGCTACAAGGTCTTTGTGCAGGTCCTCGGGGAAGCCAGCTGCCCTAACAATCTCCTGGGCTTTGGCGGCGTCCAAGCCCTGGGTTGGATCAACTTCTACCTTAGCCAGGGCCTGGGGCCGTTCAGCGGCCAAGGTCTCAATATCCATGCCACCTTCAGTGGAGCACATGGCTAAGTAGGTACGGTTTGCCCGGTCCAGCAGGATAGAAAAGTAGTATTCTTCGGCAATATCGGCGCCCTGGGCGATCATGACCCGCTCAACCGTGTGCCCCTTAATATCCATACCCAGAATCTGCTCTGCATACTGGTAAGCTTCATCCGCAGTTTTAGCAACCTTGACCCCGCCGGCTTTCCCACGGCCGCCAACTTTAACCTGAGCCTTGACGACGGTTACCCCGCCAATCTGCTCAGCTGCTGCCCTTGCTTCTTCGGGCGTGGTAGCAACAATGCCTTTAAGCACGGGAACACCGTGCTTTTCGAACAAATCGCGTGCCTGATATTCAAACAGATCCACTGGATTCCTTCTTCGTCGAAGTGATACCGAAAAATATTTTCGGCTTCGGTCTTGATTGGTTGTAGCCCCGGTAAAGGAGTTTGAGTTGGCAAGACCTTCACACAGAGAGTTAGGGCACAACACATCACTAACTAGCAACTCTAACTCAAAGCCTGCCCCAATGCAGGGCTTTAAAGGCTGTGGGAAAACATTACGGTCATTTTTCTTGTCTAGGGGATTTTTCAAGAAGCTACGAGGTCAGGCAGTTAGCAAGTTTTTTTGAACTGGGCGATGACATCGAGCATGGAGGTCAGTACCGGGGCGGTACTGGAGGAACGCGGCACCAGCAAATACTGGTCTTGGCCAATACGCCAAAGCATCATTTCTGCCTGGGCCACCCCGCATTTAAAGGCCATGCCCTGACTAAAGTAAGGGGGCGAATTCTCAAAGGTTACCGTCTGGGCCAGCACCTGGCCCGCTGCTGGACCGGAAAGTTCAAGTACAGATCGGTTGGCGGAAACATCAAGCACAAGTCCGGGCCCATCGCCTAAAGCCAAGCTGAGGGCGCGGCCCAGTTTAACTGCATCGACCTGGCTAACCACCAAGAAGGTAGCCTGCTCAGCACGGAGGCAAGCCACAATCTGCCGGGTACCGTAAAGAATTTCTACTGCCTGCCTATCTCCCGTTACCTGCCCCGGATCCTGCGGAAATTTAACACCCAAGACCTCTTGCATACGCTGAGCAGCCTGTGAGTCCGGGTCTACTTCAATGCGGATCAGGGTAAGGTGATCAATCTGTCGAAGCTGAATATCGGTGTTACTAATGCTATGCATTGCCTGGGTGAATTCTGAGGCAGTGGACTGTAACCCGCCTTCCTCAACCATTCTTCCTCCGGATAGTCAAACCTAAACTCGGGCGACAAAACGGCGCCCCAGCTCCTGAGCCAAAGCGCCGTTTTACTAGTTACCCGGGATTACCAGCTAGCCTTAAAATCTGCGGTATTCCAAGAATTGGTGTTCCAGCTACCCCAGGAGTGCCAGTTCTGATCTGCACCAGCAGCTTCGGACTGACCTTTCCAGGGAACCCAGTTCTGGGCTGCACGAGGCATATCGCCCCCGCGCAACCAGCTCTGGCAGCCTTCCAACCAGTCCTTTTCTCCGGTCTGATCGCTTTCTTGGGCAGCGGATGTGTCCGCTGCTGCTTCACTTGAGTCTGCTGCCTGGTCAATTATAGCCGGATCCTGCGTAGCCACAGGTGTAAGGGTCACATTGCCAGTGCGCTCTGTCTGCTGTTCAAAAGGAAAGTTGATCTTATCAATAGGGAAATTGATCTTGTCGAAGGGAAATTGGATTTTACCAATAGGGGTGTCAATGGTGTCGGGGAACTGGGCCTGATCACCGGGAGCTTGGTCAGCACCGGTTGACTCACCTTCCTCGGGTGGGGTGTCTTGGTTGCCGCCCTGGTCGCCACAGCTTGCATTACCCTGGTCGCCACAGCTTGCATCGCCCTGGCCTTTACCGGCCTCGCCACCGGTTGCAGCACCCTGGTCGCCACCGTTTGCGTCGCCCTTATCGCCGCCAGTTGCGTCACCCTGGTCAGCGCCGCTTGCATCACCTTCAGATTCACCGGGAACGCCGTCGGAGTAACCCGCAAAGTTCTGGGTGTAGTAAGGGAGCCCCTTAGAGTCATAGGCAAGACCGATACCCAGGTGAGTTGCGTTAGGGTCCGTCATGTTGGCGTAGTGCCCGGGAGAATTTTTCCAGCCGGTCGTCACCTGGTCAACGGAGTAACCCATAGCCACGTTTTCAGATGCTGCCATCCAGCCAGCAGGGTATTTGTCAGCAAAGTCATCACAGTGTGCCATTTGCTGGTTGGCAGCTTGTTTTTCAGAACAGCTCTGCGCAATCTGATTGAGGGAACTACTAGCCTTAACGGGTTTGAGGCCCTTCTCAGCACGGATTGCATTTGTTTCATCCAGGATCTGCTGACGAGCTTCCTGGAGTTTTGTTGAACCAGCCAATGTATTCGAAAGCTGGGTATCTTTCGAACTATCGGTTGCAAAATTAGATGAGTCCACGGAAGCTGTGGGGGTCATCTCAGCCTGCGCGGGGCTAAGAGTAGCAGCGCCGATCACCACCAAGGGGGCGATCATCATTCCTTTAGAGAGCGATTTATCCAATGTAATAACCTATCATTCTGAGCAACCTATATCTTTCAGCCCTTAAAGAGGGCTAACTTGTTCAGTCATTTTCATGACCATATGCGAATATAGGTTCTCTCAAATGCTGAATACCACCCCCTATCTACTGGCAGGACCGGCAGGCAATGCGACAAGCTTCCGGTATGTTTGTGGTAGACCGTCCACAGATCTGTCGGGCTAAAGTCTCTTCAGTGGGGCATAACGCAGAAGTAACCGCTTTTCTCCAGAAGAAAAGAGCACTTTTGCGACAGTCTTGTCGGCCACTCCTTCTAAAGAAAGCACCTTTCCCCGGCCAAAGTGGGTATGTTCCACCCGATCCCCCACAGCAAGTTGCGGAATTTCACGAGGTGCCTGCACAGATCCCCTGCCTGCACCCCGAATGGCAGCCTTCAGACCATAGGCAGCATCCTCCCTACTCAGGCCGGACTTTACCTGCCTATCCCCAGGGTCCTCAAAAGACCTGCCACCAGCGCTGACTCCGCCCGCGCCGGTTAACAATCTGCCGGTTGACTTCCAGTCAATAAGTTCCTCCGGTATTTCTTCTAAAAAGGGGGAGGGCGGATTAAAGTGGCTCTGGCCCCATAAGGAACGCTGCTCGGCCCTCGTCAAGTACAGCCTTTGCATGGCTCTCGTTAATCCCACATAAGCCAGCCGACGCTCCTCACTCATTTCTTTTTCATCAGAAAGTGCCCGCTGATGCGGAAAAATCCCATACTCCATCCCGGTTAAAAAGACCACCGGAAACTCCAACCCTTTAGCAGTATGCAGGGTCATCAAGGTAACAACACCCTCCGAACGGGCCTGGGCAACCTCAGCAGCAATCTGAGCAGGACTTGCCCCCTGGCCATCCTGCTCAGCCCTAGGTTTATTAGGGATCTGATCGGCATCAGCAACCAGGGAAACATGCTCTAAAAAGTCTTGCAAACCGGACCCGGGGTTCTCAGCCTCAAAATCACGCACCGCGTCAAGAAGCTCAGCCAGATTCTCCGCCCGAGATTCATCCTGAATATCCCTAGAATCACGTAAATTCTGCAGGTAGCCGGTTTTCTCTAAAACCGCCTCTAAACACCTTGCCACGCTCTCCTGTACAGCAAGCTGGCCCAGGTCATCAATAAGAGCCACAAAACCAGCAAGCTTGCGAGCGCCAGCCTGCCCCACCCCGGGCACAGCCTGCCCCTGCCTCAGAGCCTGCATAAAAGAAACCCCGGCCGCCTGCGCATAGCCTGCCACGGCAGCTTCTGTTTTAGCACCAATTCCCCGTTTAGGTTCATTAAGGATACGGCGAAGGTTAAGATCATCATCCGGGTTACTGAGTACCCTCAAATAGGCCAGCGCATCCTTAATCTCTTTACGCTCATAAAACCTGGTTCCCCCAACCACCCGATAGGGCTGGCCAAATCGCATCAGCGACTCTTCCAGGCTTCTGGACTGGGCATTAGTCCGGTAAAAGATAGCAATGTCACCGGGTTTAACCCCATAATCATCGTAGAGCCGGTCTATCTCCTGGCAGATAAAACGAGCTTCGGCCTGCTCGGACTCAGCTACATACCCGGTAATTTTGGCCCCACTACCCGCAGCAGTCCACAGCTTTTTAGGCCGACGATCCCGGTTTTTTGCTATCACAGCATTGGCTGCAGACAAAATGTTCTGGGTCGAACGATAATTCTGCTCCAGCAGAATAATCTTTGCCTGCGGATAGTCCTGCTCAAAATCGGTAATATTACGAATATCCGCCCCGCGGAAAGCATAAATAGACTGATCAGAATCACCAACTACCGTTAGTTCAGCTGCCGCTAACTGACCAGAATCAGCTGAGTCAGCAGAGCCAGACCGGTATCCTCCCACAAGCTGGCGCACCAGAGCGTACTGGGCATGATTGGTGTCCTGATACTCATCCACCAGGATGTGCCTAAAGCGCCGTCGATAATAGTCAGCCACCCCAGGGTGCTGCTTCAGGAGGTAGACTGACTGGCCAATCAGGTCATCAAAGTCAAGAGAATTGGCTGCTTTTAAACGGTCCGTATAGGCCCGGTAAACCTGATCAATAGCCCGATCCCAGGGGTTAGCCGGGTTCATCAGCTGCCGATTATCTTCCGCGCTTATCAATTCATTCTTAAGCTGACTAATCTTATGCTGTATAGCCTTGGGAGCAAACTGTTTGGGGTCTAGGTTCTGCTCTTTGAGGATAAGGGTAATAAGCCGCAAAGAATCAGCCGCATCGTAGATGGTAAAACCAGAGGTAAGACCAAGTAAGGCAGCTTCACGCCGTAAGAGGCGAACACAAAAACTGTGAAAAGTCGCTATCCACATACCCTTAACCTGCGGACCTACCAGCCGGCTAATGCGCTCCCGCATTTGGGCAGCCGCCTTATTGGTAAAGGTGATAGCCAAAATCTGGCCCTGGTGAGCACGTCCGCTAGCTAAAAGATAGGCTATGCGCTGGGTCAGTACCCGCGTTTTTCCCGAACCTGCCCCGGCAACAATCAGCAGGGGGCTGCCTGCATGTTCCACAGCCTCGCGCTGCTGCCGATTAAGCCCTGCAAGCAGGCTAGCAAGATCCACATCCGGCTCAGCCCCAGCCGGCTCGGCCAGGTCAGCACCCCGGTGAGGGCCAGGAGCGGGCATAAAACTGTCATCATCATCAAATAGGTTTTCCATGGCGCTATCCAGTCTAAACCGAACAGGTATTCGACTCATCCCCTAAGCGGTGGTGAGTTATGATGAACTGGTAATATTTCATCCCTGGAAAACCTGAGCCTGTGAAGACCCCTAACCTTCTGTCACGCAGCAGACAAAAAGCTAACTACCGGTTGGCCATGCTGCGTTCTAGTAGCCTTCTATGCTCTGCTCTTGTTCTTGTAACCCTGGCTCAGCTCCTCTTCCCCACAGCCCAGCGCGCCCTACCGGCCCCCGCCCCCTTTCTGCTGGCTGCGCTCGCCTTGGGAATGCTGGCAGCCAGCCTGAGCGCCTATGCCGAAATAACCTACGGGGTTAAGCAGGCCCGGCTGGCCGAGAAGGAACTCCGCCATAAGCTGCTATCTTCCTATCTGGATAGGCCGGTCAGCAGCCAGAAGTTAGGCCCGGCCCAGCAGATTAACCTGATGACAGCTAGCGTAGAGCGCCTGGCGGACTATCGCTGTAGCTACTGGCCCAGCACCCTGGCAGCCCTGGTGACCCCGCTCATCCTGCTAGTCTTTATTGGCTGGCTTGATCCGCTCACTGCGGCGGCTATTGCTGCCCTGCTCCCCCTACTGCCCTGTTCACTGTGGTTATTTTTTAAACTTTTTCGCAGGGTCTCGGCTAACTCCCGGGCTCAACGGGCTAAACTCACGGTTGCCTATCTTGAGGCGATCAGAGAGCTTATACCTATTCGGCTGTTTGGGGCTGGGCAAAGGGTGCAGGCTAAGCTTGAGGCCCAAGGGGAGCAGAACCGTCGGGCAGTGATGAAACTTTTAGCCGGTAATCAGCTGGTTATTGTGGTCATGGACGCTGTCTTCCTGCTGGCCCTCATTTGCTGGTCCACCTATATCATCTGCCTCCGTAGTGTTCGGGAAGCTATGACCGCCGCCGAGGCTAGCACTGCCTTGCTCCTGTTGCCCCTCCTGCTAGCACCCTTGACTCAGGTAGCCGGATTTTTTTATATCGGAATGGCCGGGCGAGCAGCCCAAGGAGCTCTGAGCAGAGCCCTTAAAGCGGCTGCGCAGCCACAGGCACCCCTACAGGAGGCCGGCAGCAGCCCAGCAGCTTATGACCAGCGCTTTGTTATAGAAGCCCAAGGTTTAGGCTACGACTACGGTCGAGGCCCCGTCTTCCAGGATCTCACCTTTAAAATACCCCGGGGGGTTAAGCTAGCCCTCCTGGGTCCGTCGGGAGCAGGAAAATCAACCCTATTAGAGCTGCTGGCAGGTAGACTACCGCTCCAAGAAGGCAGCCTCTGGGTTAACGGTCAGCAGGCCCAAGGTAACCATAAACTTTTGCTTAAGCAAAGTGCCACGGTCAGCCAAGATACCTGGCTTTTTAGCGGAACCATTGCCGATAATCTGCGTTTAGCTAATCCTACCGCCAGCCAAGCCCAACTCTGGCAGGTACTTGAGCAAACCTGCCTAGCCCAGGAAGTTGCTGCCATGCCCAAGCAGTTAGAGACCGACCTCGGTGAACAAGGGTCTCGTTTGTCCGGTGGTCAGGCCCAACGCCTTTCTCTTGCCAGGGCGCTGCTAGCCGGGCGTCCTATACTCCTCTTGGATGAGCCAACAGCCCATCTGGACTCCGTTTCAGAGCAGGGCATCATAGCGGCTTTAAGGGGGCTAGATCCCCAAACTACGGTTGTGATGGCTACCCATCGGCCAGCCTTGCTCTGCCTAGCAGATAGGGTTCTGCGGTTTGATCAGGAAATAAAACAAGCCGACAGCAGCCAGGTTGGCCAGCTGACTTGGCAGGAGCAGCAATGAAACCAGTAGCACTACCTAGTTTATTGAGCTGGCTCTATTCCGTCACCGCAGCCGTTCAGGCCCCGCTACTGGCCTCTACCCTGTGTCGTATTCTGACCCAGCTATTAGACATTGCCCTTTTTGCCGTAGCTGGTTGGACGGTGGCCCAGGCTATTACTGGCCTCATACTGCCGCAGGCTTTTGTGGTGTTGAGCCTGTGTGCTCTAGCCCGAGCTCTCACCCATTACCTGGAGCAGTTTAGCGGTCATTATGTTGCTTTTAAAGCCCTGGAACTCCTACGCGGCCACGCCTTTTCTCGTTTGTGGCCCCAGGCGCCAGCCCTGCTTGTGCAGCAGCATAGTGCCACCCTTCTCACCCAACTCACCCGGGATATAGATCGAATTGAGGTGGTCTACGCCCACACCTTTGCCCCGCTGGTCTCTGCCGTAGTGGTACCCGCTTTAGCACTGGGCTTTGGCGGCTATATGTGCGGCTGGCATATCACCGTTCTTCCCCTACTCTGCCTGCTTTGTTCGGTTATTGTTTTGCCTTTGCTGGGCTTAAAAAGAAGCATAGCCAGCAGCCAGGAGGTTTTAGATAGCCGGGCCCAGATAGCTAGCCAGGTTAGTGACTCTATCTACGGAATACGGGAGGTGCAAACCTACTCTTTGGCTCAGCAGCGCAGCCAAGAACTAGCTGACCGGGACAGGACCCTTGGCGCCCTGGCGCTGGTTCCGGCCAGGGTTAAGGGTCTACGCCGTGCCCTTAACCTTTTCTTTAGTTTAGTCACGGTGGCCAGCCTCGTTTTTTGGGCTGTGCAGGATCAGCTTTCCCTGCCCTGGGCTCTTGCCCTCATCCTGGGTGGTAGCAGATTGTTTGAAGCCCCGCAGGGCATAGAAAGTGCCGCCGGCTACTTAGACCAGTCTTTTTCAGCCGCCAGAAGGCTCTATGAACTCTGTCATAGTAATTACGGGGTTAAGGAGGGCAGCAAAAACTTAAGCTTGGAGCGGGCCCCTCAGGTACGCTGGCGTTCGGTCAGCTACCGCTACCCTACAGCTGCTGCCGGCGACCCGGCAGCCCTAGAGAACCTCAACCTAGTAGCTGAGGCCGGGCGATGGACGGTGCTCATGGGCCCGTCGGGTTCCGGCAAGTCTACGGCAGTTCAGCTGCTGCTCCGTTTTGACGACCCCAGTAGCGGCGAAATTTTACTGGACAACCAGCCGGTCACTTCCTTAAGTCTTGCTTGTTTACGTTCCCAGGTGGTTTTGCTACCGCAAGATCCCTTGGCCCTGACCGGCAGCCTGGCCGACAACGTACGTCTCGGCCTTCCCGAGGCTAGCGATGAAGAGGTTTGGCGGGCCCTGGCTCTGGCTGAACTTGATCAGGAGGTGAGGGCTATGCCGCACGGTTTGCAGACCCAACTTGGCTCTGGTTCAGGCCAGCTTTCTGGTGGGCAGCTTCAGCGTCTAGCCCTGGCTAGGGCCCTGATCATGCAGCCAAAGGTACTTATTTTGGATGAATTTACCTCCCACCTCAATACTGACCTGGCAGACAAGGTACGTCACAATATTTGGAGTCTTTGTGGGCAGATGACGGTCATTGAAATTTCCCACCATATGCAGGCAGAGAAAAATCAGCAGGTTTTTGTCTTTGAGCGGGGTCGGCTGCGTGACGCATAATAGAGGTGGCAAAGACAGTTTGATCATAGGCAGTGAGGTGTAAGTGAGTCTTTCAAAAAGTCAAAAAGCTCGCCGGTATGGCAGCAATACTCAGGCTGAACTTAAGGACCCTAGACCCCAGCGACTTACCCCTCATAAGCCTCAAGCCGGCAGCACCTATAGCCGGGATGATCTAGCTGCTGACCCGCAGAAAAATAGCTCCTATGTGTTTGCTGCTGCTGCCTTTGCGGTGGCGGTCCTCCTCTTTCTTTATTACCACCTTTGGTTACTGCCCCAGCTGTCTAAGCAGGCAGGCTTAGCTGTCCCGGAGCTTTTATTCTGGTTTGATGGCCAGTATATTGCCCAGCTCAGAGAGGGCCTTGGCCCCGAGTTAATGAGGCAGTACCAGTCTATTCACCGATCTTCGGGTCTTATTTTCCCACTCATTTTTATACCGGCCTGGTTAGGTACAATTTCTGCCGCTGGCCTGACTCCAGGCTATGCCCGTTTGCTTAAACTCTTGGGTATTCTCTATGGGCTTATTTTTCTTGCCGGTGGCTTTGTGCTGGACTTGGCCTTAGCTAACTCTCAGGGGCCGGTGGGTTTGGCGGCTTTTCTGATTCTGCTACGCTGGCTACTGCTGCTGTTGTGCCTGCTTACTCTGGTCATCCTGACGGTTCGTCTCTTTAAGATTAAGTTTGCTGCCTTTGCCCGCGGGGACTTGCCCGGCCAACAAGGCCAGTGAGGCTGAGGGCAGCTGAGAGGGAGTTAGTATGGACGTTCTTGAGCTTGAGGCTCTTGTTGCTGATTTTCAGCGAGGTAACGTTTTTAGGGTTTTTCACGCGGTACGTTCTTATTCTGAGCAGGAATGGGTTGAGGACTGCCCGGAGTGGAAGCAGGATCATGCCCAACTTTTTTCTGATTTTTTACAGGGAGTGATTCCTGCTTTACCTGCAGATGTTCCTTTGGAGAAGGTGCTGGCCTTGTGCGCTAATTACATGGCGGCTCTTGCCCAGCTTCCGGATGCTCCCCTTTTAGCTGCCCGGGTGCTGCTGGAATTTTGGCGTAAAAAACAGGTTCATGACCAAAACAGTGTGCGTGGCTTCCTGGATGACTTGGGGCAGGACCGGGATTTGCCGGCTTTAACTGCCCTCAAAGAGGATTTAGATATTTAACCCCGGCGCTAAACTTTTAGCAGCAACCCGGATGCGGGCTCAAGCTAACCCACTTTTTTGTGCCCTCGAATGGATTCGAACCATCGACACCCGCTTTAGGAGAGCGGTGCTCTATCCCCTGAGCTACGAGGGCCGGCCGGCAGCTGAAGATCCACCGTCCTTGAGCATTTTAGCAGGGGAAGGCGGTAGACACCTAACCGGTGTGCAACACTTAGCGGCTAGGCATAATATTGGCCAAGAACTGGCAGATTTGGCTTAGTTGCCGTCGGGCCTCGAAGCCCGGCTTTTCCGTTTATAAAAAAATTTAGCCAGCATTAAACCTAGAACAATACCTAGACCACCCGTAATGGAGACCCACATGGCGGCGTGACTAAGCCAGAGGGCTAGCAGAAGGCCAATAATAATACCGGGTATAGCTCCAGCTACCATGCCAATAGCCATAAAGGTAAATTCTTGGTCTGAACTACTGGTGGGACTCTCAAACTGTGTAGGCATGTCCTTATTCTAACGGCTTAGAGGGAAAGTGAGTCAGCCAGTTACCCTTATTAGTCCCTGCAATTTCTGCCCGTACTGCAGCACTTCACTGCTGATTAGGCTGGTAGAGCATAAAAAATGCGGCCCCTGAGCTGGTCGTACCAGGGCCGCATTTACCGAGAGCACTATCAAAATAAGATACATTCGGTATATATCCCCAACTACCTACCCATGAAGGAAGCCAGCCAGAGAAAGACAAGATTAACTGCACCCGATAAAGACCAGAGGTGCCGCCTTAAGTAGGTTTAAGAAAGGGGAGCACCTGACGTGCTCCCCCTCTCACAGGAGTGAGAGCTTATTTCTTAGATACCTGCAAAGGTGTAGTAACCGTCAACGGGCATGAAGCCGCCACCGTCAACAGCGCTCTCCAAAGTACCCTGGGTTGGGTTGAGAGCGGAAATCATCTTACCGTCACCTACGTAGATACCTACGTGTGAGAAACCGTTGGTGAAGACTACGTCACCGGGCTGAGGTGCAGCGGTGGGTACCAGCTCACCAGCCATTGCGTAGGTGTAAGCGGTCAGGTTAATGCCAGCCTGTGCGTAAACGTGGGAAACAAAACCTGAGCAGTCCCAGCCCTTGTAGGCCTTGCCGCCCCAGATGTAAGCACCACCAATACCGTCGTATGCAGCTGCGAGGATAGCCTGGCGTGCACCGGAAAGGTTAACGTTTGAAGACTGAGGAGCGTAGGAAGTCTGGACGGCAGGAGCCTGGTAAGAAGTGGTCTCTGCCTGAGCGTTCCAGGTGCTGTAGTCGTAAGAGTATGAGGGGGTCTCATAGGTAGCCAAGGAAGGGCTAGTTGTTGCAGGTGCGGGAGCAGCTGCCATTGCGAATGCGTTAGCGGGAACGACTGAACCCATTACTGCTGCAGAAGCTACTGCTGCAATACCTGCATTGCGAACTACGTTCGACTTCTTTGCTGCCATGTGACGAGCGGTGCTCTTAGCCATTATAAATATCCTCCATTGCCTTACGAGGTAAGCTGTCGGGTTCGAGTGGAAGGTTTACTCGGCTGCATTTCTATCTGCAGCTTCACCCCTAGGGCTCTTCTTCTTTGTTTTAAAAAGAACCCAAAGTTGGGTCCCCCGCTTCTGCCAAGCAGTTGTTTTTACGTCGACCTCATTGAACAGTGGCAGAACTAGGCGGTCTGTCCTGAGGGTGCCGCTCCGACCAGTGATTGGCACGATGACGACATTACACACCTCAGCCGCAAATGTCACGCTTTGATAACAAAAATTTTTTCCACACAGTGGTGCAAGCCCTGAGAAAAACCCACAAACCAACAAGGTCAGCAGCTTACTTATCAACCTGATTGGTATTTTTCCCCGGAATATCAGGGGAAAATAAGCACAGCTTGCACACAGAATCGCAATAGAAACAACATCACGAGCTGCTAACAAAAAGCAAAATTTTATTTGATAACTAACTCACATAGGGACAAGAATCCAGCCCCAACCGCAGCAAAACCGGCCAGTTTGTGGACACACCCAGCAGCATCCACCGGGCAAGATCACGCTTTTATTAAGCCCGCACCGGCCCCTACCCCCGCCATCTACCCGGCAAAATGCCGGCATAAATATACTCCCCGCCCACCAAAGTAGGGGGGAGCACCGGCAAAAGATCCTAACGTTTCACCACAATTGCCTTGGCTACCTCAGCAGAAAGACGCAGCGGCGAATCGTGACCCTCAGCAGCCACCAGCACGTACCCGTCCCCATCGTCAAGCACTGAGACCCTGGCCCCAAAGAGAATACCGGCCTCACCCAGTTTCCTGAGTAAATTCACATCCGTCTGGACAACCTCCGGTAGCCGAGAAACTGTAAACCTATCTTGCGGCCCAGAATCCTGGGCGGCAATTGCCATGCTTACCGTCCGCGGGTCATTACTCTCGCCGGCTACCCCCAGCTCCTCCAAACCCGGAATAGCGTTACCGTAAGGGGAAAATTTAGGGTTGTCCAGTACCTGCAGCAGGCGACGTTCCACCCGCTCACTCATCACATGCTCCCAGCGACAGGCCTCATCGTGAATGTAGGCAATATCTAAACCAATAACATCAGCCAGTAGACGTTCAGCCAATCGGTGCTTACGCATCACCTCAACCGCTTTTTTTCGGCCCTCAGCGGTCAGCTGCAAAGAGCGGTCCGCAGCGACCTGAACAAACCCGTGCTTCTCAATACGGGCTACGGTCTGCGAAACAGTAGGGCCAGAATGGTCCAGGCGCTCTGCAATGCGGGCCCGCATCGGCCTAATACCTTCTTCTTCTAGCTCCAGGATGGTTCGTAGATACATCTCAGTTGTGTCAATGAGATCAGTCATCTGTCTACCGGTACTTCCCTTGTCATCTATGGCTGCGCTGCATCATAAGCTAGCAGGGCAGTCCTTGCTATCACTCTACCCCGTCTATCTATTCTACGAGCAGTCTGGGCAAAGAGGCTGCAGCAAGCAACTTGCCCTTACATGAAGCCTAATAAAAGAAGACAAGCAGCCAAGAAATCTTTACGTAACCGGCGCTAAGACAGCTTTAAGCACAGCTGAATACGTGCACAATAGATAAGAGACTCATCAGCTGCTTATCAGCGGCAGTCGCATACCTACAAGGAGAAAACATGAGCGACTACCCCAGGATCCCCACTTCCATGCTTCCAGCAGACGGACGCTTTGGTTCTGGCCCCTCCAAGATTCGCCCCCAGCAGCTACAGGCGCTCACTCAAAGTGGCCGCAACCTGCTAGGTACCTCTCACCGCCAGGCAGCTGTCAAAGACCTTGTTGGCCAGATCCGCTCCGGACTATTAGAGTTCTTTGCTGCTCCCAGCGGTTACCAAGTTATTTTAGGTAACGGCGGGGCAACAAGTTTTTGGGATGTAGCCACCTGCTGCCTGGTTGAGCAGCAAGCCCTCCACCTGAGTTTTGGTGAATTTGGCTCAAAGTTTGCTAAAGCAACCAGCCAGGCACCTTTCTTGCAAGAGTCCCTTGTCATCCAAGCCCCAGCTGGAAGCCGGCCTGAACTAGTTTCTCAGCCAGGAGTAGACTTCTACGCCTGGCCACACAATGAAACCTCCACCGGAGTCAGCGCCCCCGTTCAGCGCCCCGAGGGTAGCGATGACGGCGCCCTGGTGGTTATCGACGGTACCTCGGCAGCCGGAGGACTGGAAGTAGACATTAGCCAGACAGATGTCTACTATTTTTCTCCCCAAAAGAATTTTGGCTCCGACGGTGGCCTCTGGTTGGCGCTTTTTTCTGAGTCCGCCTGCCAACGAGCTGAGGGTATTGCAGCAAGCGGACGCTGGATCCCAGACTCCCTTAACCTGCTGACCGCCATCGAGAACTCTAAGAAAAACCAAACTTATAACACCCCGGCCCTGGCAACCCTACTCTTGCTGGATCAACAAATCACCTGGCTTAATGAGCAAGGGGGTATGGCCTTCGCCGCCCAGAGAACCGCGCAATCCTCCCAGCAGGTTTACCAGTGGGCAGAAAAGGTTGACTACGCTGAACCTTTTGTTAAGCAGGCAGCGGATCGGTCCGCAGTTATTTGCACCATAGATTTTGCCCCGGAGGTAGACGCAGCCCGGCTTGCCCAGGCGCTACGTGCCAACGGGATTCTTGACACCGAGCCCTACCGCAAACTGGGCCGAAACCAGCTACGCATAGCCACCTTCACGTCCATCGACCCAGCCGACGTCCAGGCCTTGCTCAGCTGCATTGATTACCTTGTCACAAGGCTGTAACTAGTCTTCTAGCTCTAAAGGCTTGGCCACTTCCTGGGCGGCAAGGTCCGCTATTTGCTCCCGGCTCAGCTCATGCTGATCCTCTAGCTGTTCCAGTTCTTCTGGCTTGATATTTTTGAGCCGCTCCGCCCAGGGTAGCCAGTCGGGAGCGAGCAAGGCCTCTGAGCCGGGAATAAGGCCTACCTCACAGACGCTAACTTTTTTAGAACGAGGTACCCGAGCCAAAGTTGCAAACCAATACCAACCCCGGTAACCCGGTAGCAGGCAGTCAAAGAGATGGGTCAGCAGGCGCTCTTCTTCTGGCTGCAGACGGTGCCCACTGCCAACATAATCTTGCCGCGTTACTTCAAGGATTCCTTGCAGGGCTACGTCCTTTGCTGCCGCTAAGACAGAGTCAGCTTTGGCTGGGCGCCGGCGTTTGCTAGCTTTATGCTCTAGGAGCTCAGGGATAGGGTTGCTCTGTGTAGAATCCTTCTCAGACATACCCCCTATTAAAACAGGCTTTGTAGCTCTTTTGTTCCCTTGCAGATCATTTTGAGAAAATGATAGGCAAGAACTTTTACTCTTGGGTAGTGTCCTTTTTTGATCTCTTTTATCCTTGATTCTGCTGACCACTGGGTAATGGGTGCGGGTCTCCTTTGCCTGAGTGGCACTTTAAATTGTTCGTGCTGCCTTTGCCTTCTAGTCAGAAAGGAGGCTAGGCCAGGTCGCTTAATATGTGCCCTTGTCTTCTTAGAAAACAGCAGCTTCGCAGCCGCCTGCAGGCCGGCACTCCGGCAGCTGTTCTAGCCCAGTTGACCCAGTATTTGATTTCAATTTCCCTTGTGGCATGGATATTTGCTATTATTTCTGGCGTATTACGGCCATAGTGTGCTTAATAAAATTGCTTGCGCTATTTCCGTGTCACGGTGGGCTTTTATGCCTACTTATGCCAGCATATTTAGTTAAACATCAGCAATCGTCATAACTAGACACAGCTGACTCACAGAAAAGATGTGCAGAATAGAAACCGTGAATACTAACCAGACTGAAGCAAAACTACTTGTTGTAGATGATGAACCAAATATTTTAGAACTCCTAGCAACGTCCCTGCGCTTTGCTGGGTTTGAGGTAGTCACAGCTTCTAATGGTCGCGAAGCACTGGAAAAGGCAGAAACTGAGAACCCGGACCTAGCCGTTCTTGACGTTATGATGCCAGATCTTGACGGCTTCACCGTGACCCGTAAACTTCGTGCTGCCGGCCGCCTCTTTCCGGTCCTTTTCCTTACGGCAAAAGACGGCACCGAAGACAAGGTCACCGGCCTAACCGTTGGAGGAGATGACTACGTCACCAAACCCTTTAGCCTGGATGAGGTAGTTGCCCGTATCCGTGCAGTCCTCCGCCGCACCCAGCAGACAGAACTGGAAGATTCCCGCCTTCGGGTTGGAGATCTCACCCTGGATGACGATGCACACGAAGTGTTCCGCGGAGACCGCGAAATAGACCTCTCGCCCACGGAATTTAAGCTCCTACGCTACCTCATGCTGAACCCCAACCGGGTGCTGTCCAAGGCACAGATTCTGGACCATGTCTGGGAATACGATTTTAACGGTGACGCCTCTATCGTAGAATCCTATATTTCCTACCTGCGACGGAAAATCGATAATGTATCCGATCAGCCCCCGCTGATCCATACCAAACGTGGAGTGGGCTACCTACTGCGAACCTCAAAGTAGCCGTGAAAAAACTTAAAAAAACCTTTGGCCAACTGGGAGCGCTGTCCTTGCGAACCCAGTTGGTTCTTTTAACCGGATTTTTGCTAGTGCTAGCCATTTCTGTGACATCGCTGGTAGCTATCTCAGCCTTGCGCGGGCAGATGACCGAGCAAATTGATGACGAGATGCGCTCCAATGCCTCTACCCTCACCACCTATATGGTTAATGGCACCCAGCTACCGTCCAACGGCCCTCTTATCCGCTTCCAGGCTTACCTGCTCGATGACGACGGGTCTACTATTACCAGCATTACCAGTATTACCAGCGACGATTCCTCACCAGAAATCAGCGGCTGGACTTCTGCGCTGGTGGAACGCTACTCAGGCTCAGGGGTTACGGTTGGCTCCAGCTCAGGGATTACCCAGTGGAGAATCATGCCCGTGCGGGTCAACATCCACGGATCAGACTATTCGGTTATTATTGCCACTCCCCTGACCCAATTAAACGGAGCCGTTGCCCTGGTGGCACTGCTGACCATTACCTTTGGCTTAGCCACCCTCTTTGCCTCTATCGCCATGAGCTGGGTTATGGTAACCCGCACCTTTGAGCCCCTAGCCCAGGTAGAAAAAACTGCCGCCCGGATTGCTGCTGGAGACCTGTCTCAACGTATGGACGACTACAACCCTTACACCGAGATTGGCCACCTCTCCTCTTCTCTTAATAAAATGCTCACCCAGATTGAGAAAGCCTTTGACGTTCAGAAGCGCTCCGAAATAAAAATGCGCCGCTTTGTAGGTGATGCTTCACACGAACTACGCACTCCCCTTGTATCTATTCGCGGTTACTCAGAGCTCTACCGGCAAGGGGCCCTTCAAAACGATGAAGCGGTAGCCAGTGCCATGAGCAGGATAGAAGCTGAATCTAAAAGAATGGGCCAGCTTGTTGAAGATTTACTCACCCTGGCCAGAATTGACGAACGCCGCGAGACAGAAAACCGGCCCGTCAACCTCCTTGATATTGCCCAGGATGCCTGCAATGACGCCTTTGCCACCGCGCCGGATCGTGAGGTAGAACTGGTAGGTCTAGAGCCGGGCAGCCAGGCAGAAGACGCCATAGTTTTTGGTGATGAAATGCGGCTACGGCAGGTTATTGCCAACTTAATGACCAATGCCCTGCGCTATACTCCCCCCGGCTCCCCGCTAGAAATAGCTGTAGGAAACAGCCAGGATCAGTCAGCCAAAAACTATGCCGAAATTCAGGTACGCGATCACGGCCCCGGTATTGATGGTGAAGACCGACAAAGAGTTTTTGAACGCTTTTACCGCACCGATTCCTCCCGCACTCGTGAAACGGGCGGAACCGGCCTGGGCTTATCCATTGTTGCTGGCATCGTAGAGCAGCATGACGGCTCCATAGAAGTCTTAGAGACAGCGGGGGGCGGAGCAACCTTTGCCATCAAAATCCCCCGTCATCAGCCTTAACTAGCAGGCAGTCTCCTGCCGAAAATGCAGCAGCCAGGCACCAATTTCATTGCGGTAGTTTTCCCTAACCCAAATACTGGTTCTCATGAGTTCCCCCTGACCGGTCAGCACCCTGCTCAAAACCAGGGCAGCGGATTCTCCCAAGAGTTGGCTACTCAGGATCTGGGCTTCTAGACTCAGAAAGGCCCGCTCTCGCTTGTCGATCACTGTCTGCCGGTCGGCTACTTTACCTTGGGCCGTCAGCCAGGAAAAATCCTGGGTAAGAATCGAGTCTAATCTGCTGGCATTGGCGTATACTTCCGGGCGTAAAAGCAGCTCTTCCTGCCGGGCCGCTAGGCGTTCCGGGCCGATCTGGGCAATTAAGGAGCTGTGTTCCTCTTCAGCAGCCCTGTCCTGCTGCTCAAGAGCATCCTGGCTTAAGTCGCTCAGGGGTGCAGCGCCCGGCTGGGTTTTCTGCCTTTTCTCCCCTACTGCTGGAGCCGCCCCGGAGCTAAATCCCGGCCCGCGCTTGGGACTCTTACCGGCGCGGTAGGCCAGGGCAGCGGCCCGGGCTAGGTCGTCCGCCTTTTCGTTAAGCTCTTGGCCGGAGTGCCCCTTAACCCATTCAAAGCGGTAGCTGCGTCCTGCTAAGGCGGCGTCTAAATCCTGCATGAGCTCAAGATTTTGTACCGGTTTACCGTCTGCCTTTTTCCAGCCCTTTTTTTTCCAGCCCGGCATCCATTGGGTAATGGATTTAATGGTGTACTGGGAGTCACAGAAAATGTGTAGGGGCCGCTCTGCTTGCTGCTCGGTAGCTCGAAGTAGCTCCAAGACCGCCCGCAGTTCACCCATATTGTTGGTGGCGTGTTTCCAGCCGCCAGCAGCCCAGTTGTCTTGATCAACATACCAGGCCCAGCCAGCAGGGCCCGGATTTCCCAGTGCAGATCCATCGGCAGCAGCAATGATGGCTTCTTCTTTACTCATAGTGCTTACCCTACCCAAGCTCAAACCTAAATCCTATTTTTATAGCAGCGCTGCCTCTTTTCTGGTCAGCTGCCTTGAGCACAAGGGGATAGAATGTGCTCCATGAAGGCTGCATCACCAAAAAAAGAGAAGGTGCTGGTGTTCCTGCTGGCTAGTGACGCACTCACCTCTGGCCACGGACCCAGCTGGCTTTCCTACCTGGGCCCGGCAGAACAGGAAAAAGCGGCCCAGTTCCACCGACGCCAGGATGCACTAACCTACACCACCCAGCAGGCCCTCATGCGCTGCTTAGCTGCACAGGCTTTAGGCTTAGGGGCCAGGGCTGCAGCCCAGTTAAGGGTTGATCGCAGGTGTTTACTGTGTTCCAGTAAAAACCTGCACGGTAAACCAAGAATTCAGGGTATTAACTTCAATATGTCACGCAGCTACGACAGAGCGGCCGGGGCCCTCTTGGCACCGGGCGCCCAGGCAAGTGAGCTGGAACTGGGGGTCGATATTGAGCGAAATCGGGGTAGCTTCTTTGCCGGTTTTGACACAGTAGCGCTGACGGAGGCTGAAAGGGACCTGCTCACAAGGTTAGCTCCCCCGCAGGCCCAGCAGCTGAGATTAATGCTGTGGACTGCTAAGGAAGCGGTTTTAAAGGCTAGCGGGCACGGCTTAGCCTTAGACCCGCAAAGGGTGGCTCTTGACCTCGGGCAGCTTTCCTGTCCTCCCGACACCGTCAGTGCCTTTCGGGGCCAGGCTAAGCTCAGTCTTACCTCTGAGGAGCCAAGAAATTTTTATCTTTACTGGCAAAAAGAGGCAGACTATATGCTAGCTCTGGCTAGCTCTGAACCGGTAGATTTTTTTTACTATCCGGTGCACTATCCGGGCGAGATTGCCCAGATCCTTAGTCAAAGTTAGGCAGGGATAGCGCCCGGCCAAAAGAGGAGAGTTTGCTGGCTGTTTCTGCGTGCTCACTTGCCGGGTTAGAATCTGCAACAATACCGGCTCCGGCAAAGAGCCTGATCTTGTGCTGGCCCACCTGGGCACAACGTAAAACCAAGGCCCACTGGCCGTTACCGGCTGTATCCATCCATCCCACCAGGCCACCAAAGTAGCCGCGGTCAAAATCTTCCAGTTCTCGAATACAGTCTAGGGCCTGCTGACGCGGTGAGCCGCAGATAGCTGGTGTTGGGTGCAGGGCTCGGGCACCGTCCAGGGCGCTAACACCGGGGGCAAGCCTACCCGTAATTTTTGTGGCTAAGTGCCACAGCTGGGCGGTGGCCAGCAGCTGTGGCACTGCCGGAACCTCTAGATTTTGGCTAATTCCTTGCAGACGGGCTTTAATATCGGCAACAACGGTGGCGTGTTCGGCTCTGTCTTTAGCAGAGCGCAAGAGCGCTTCGGCAATTTGGGCGTCCTCTGTGCTTGCCCCAGCTGCCTTCCGCGCTGCACTGCCTGCCAGTGGAAAAGTGGTGAACTTGCCTTCTTGAACCCCAAAAACTAGTTCTGGAGATGCCCCCATTAAGTAAGTATCCTCCCCGGGGTATTTGACAGAAAAGACAAAAGCTTTAGGCTGCTGGGCACGGAGGTTGGCAAAGATGGCCTGGACCGGGGGGCTGCCCTGCTCATAGTGCAGCTCCAGTAAACGAGCCAAGACTACCTTCTCAAGCTGGCCGGCATGAATTTTTGCAAGAGCCGCCCCTACCGCCTTGCGATATACCGGGTTGTCCTGGCCGCTGATGCTACTGGGGGCAGGCAGGCTTCTTACCTGCCCTTCTTCTGCCGGGCCTATCTCTAACTGTTCGGGGACAGCCAAAAAGGCCGGCCGATCCGGCTCAAAGGGAATCAGACCAATTACGCCACTGCCCAGCTCTTGGGCTGTGGCTAGGGCTGCTTCTTCACTGACGGTGGTGAGCTGGCCCCGAGTGCGCACAGTGTGCTCCGGGGTTGAAAACTGGAAATCTGCCGAGAGGTCTTTCGCTCGGTATTTGGGCATGTCTCTTCTTTCCTGCTGCCTGAGGCTGCTAGCGTCGGGCAGTTCCTATCGTGACTGGTTAGAGGCTGGCTCCACCATCAACCGTGATTGTTTGCATGGTCATGTGCCGGCTTGCTGGGCTGATGAGGTGTTCAATAACTGCAGCAATATCTTCTGGTTCAGCAATACGCCCTAAAGGGATACCTAGCCGGTAATCCTGCAGGGATCCACGGATAAGTTGCTGACTTTTATCTTGCCCCTCCCAGGAATCGGTGACCATGGCAGTTTTGGTAGTGCCGGGACAGATGGTGTTGACCCTAATACCGTGGGCAGCTAGCTGCAAACCAAAACTTTTAGCCAGCTGACTAGCGGCGGCCTTGCTGGCTCCGTAGGCCCCAAATTCGCTTCTGGCCGTATGCCCAGCGTTAGAGCTTACCACCACGAGAGAACGGGAATTAGTAGGGTCCAGGCTTGCCTGGTCAATCATAATCTGCGCCACCAGTTGCAGGGCTAGGAAGACGCCGTCAGCGTTGACAGCTTGCAGCTTCTTCCAGCTACTAAAAGAGGTTTTAAGCAGAGACTGGCGGTGGACCAGGCCTGCACAGCAGACTAAGCCCTGGAGGGGGTAGTTTTCTGTCTGCAAGAAGCGGCCCAGCTCTCTCATGGATTCTGGGTCCGTGACGTCAACTGCCCGGTAGTGTAGCCTTCCCTGCTGGCTAGAAAGCTGCTGGGTTTTTAGAGCCCGCTCTAGGTCTAGCCCAAGAATGCCATAGCCGGCTGCGCTGAGGCTGCTGACAACGGCCTGCCCGATCCCTCCTGCCGCCCCGGTAACAAGTACATATTTCATGCCCGGCCCCTTTGTGTTTCCTGCAATAGCTGGTCGGTGTTTAAGAGGCGGGCACAGCGTTTAGCCGCATATTGACAGGCCATAGCATGGTCTTGAGCATTAAAGTCGGCTAGGGCATCGGCAATCAAAAAGGGTTCTATATCCAGCATAAATGCTTGTAAAGCTGTACTTAAGCAGCCAATGTGGGCATAAACTCCGGTGATGATGAGCTGGCGGAGCCCCCTCTCTTTAAGCAGGGCTTCAAGGTTGGTCCGTTCAAAGGCGGAGTAACGCCACTTGGTAATGTGTTCTTCTGATTGCCTGGGCTTAAGTTCGGCTAGAATCTGCGCGGCTTCTTGGCTGGCAATACCTTGGCCCCAAAAGTCGGTCAGCAGCGCCCGGTCTTTAGGGTCTTGGTGGGCTGGCTGAGCTGTGTAGTATACGGGCACCTGCTCTTCTTGGGCCCAGTCGCGTAAGAGCTGGATGTTGTGGATAGCCCGATTAATCTGGCTATCTGGCTGGCTGCGATCAAAGATGTCAATAAAGTGGTTCTGCATGTCATGGATAAGCAGGCCTGCCTGCTGGGGGTCTACCTGCCATCGGACGGTATTGATCTGCTCTGGCAGCTGGTAGCGGTAGCTTCTGATCCGGGGCAGAGACAAGGTTGGCTCCTCTGTTAGCTATCATCGGGGGCAGTCCAAGCGGCTAGCAGGAACTGCACCTACTTAGTCTAACCTTACTTAAGAGAGAAGTTAACCTAATATTCCTGTATTTATTCCGGCAATCACCGGCCAAGCTCAGTTTCCGGGAGAAGCAATACGGTACATGAGCTGATCAAAGTGGCTATCCAGATCGGCCAGAGTATCAATAATTTTTTCTGGCGTATCTTTAAAGTCGTCTTCTGCCCAGGCTCCCAGTACCGCTATGCATCCTTGAATATGGTACTTAGCAAAGAGGCTGGTATCGTAACGGCCTTCCGGAAACTCAAGGTCACCCCAGAATATTTCTAGATAGAGGGGCTCAAAGAGTTTACTGGCCTCTACATAAAAGGCGTGGGTACTGTTTCTGGTCAATAGCATTTTAAAGGTGTCACGGCGCCCGTAGATATAGTCCACCAGCATGCCCAGCACCTCTTCGCTGTTCATGTTTTTGCCCTTGACCGGGTCAGGCTCCAGAATCTTTTCCAGGTCATCGATCACCGAACGCTGAATCACCTCGTAGAGTTCGGGTATATCAGAGTAATGAGAGTAAAAGGTGGCCCGGTGAATATCCGCCTTCTCAGCCAGTTCACTGACCGTGATCGAAGATATATCCTTTGCCGACATTAACTCAGCAAAAGCCTGTTCAATTGCCTTTTGCGTACGACGAACCCTTCTGTCGGATCGGTGAGAGTTCGATTTCAACATGGCATACCTCGTTCAAGAATCAATATTTTCAACGTTCGAAAATATTTTGTTGCTTATTTTACAGAGAAGTGAAATTTTGTTCAGTAAAAACTGCGATTTCAGCCATCAATGTTTGGTTATCTTAACCACATACAATTATCCCCTGTGCAAAACACTCTTCCCTGGTTAGATCGCAGGTAAAAGCCATCGGTCAGCAGTGCTCATCAAAGCGGCCCTGTGCTCTGCTAACTAGCCCGCGTCACCCGTATTTGCCCATGCAAGAACTTGTCAAACATATACAGTTAAGGCTGTCTGATCCAACAGCTTCACGCCACTAGGCTGGCACATTAAAGATAGCCCACCTAGCCAATAACCATACTAAATCTGTCTAAAAACGACGAAATTAAAATTGTCATCACAAACTCTCTTGATGTGCTGGCCATATAAGAGAACAGACAAATGTCGGCACCTGTAAAAATGTATTTCCCCACGTAAAATCCGGTATTTAATAAATTTATAGATCTATTTGAACTGGACAAGAACAGCTAAAGTAGACCCCAAAAGCACCCACTTACCTCACTACTTTAAGCAGCTGCGCCTTCGTAGCAAAGTAATAACCTCATAATGATGACTTTGGGCAAACATATCCAGCACTCTAGCCTGAACCGGCCGATAAGAGGGAAGTAACTGCAGGTCCCGCTGCAAAGTAAGGGCATTACAGCTGGAATAAATTACCGCTTCCACCCCTGACTGCTCCAACCAGCAGGTCAGCTGAGCAGAAACCCCCCGTCGCGGAGGGTTAAGAACCAGCATCTGAGCTGGCTTAAGCCCAGCGCCAGCAGCATCAAGGACAAAATCTGTAGCATCCCCCTGCTTAAAAGTAATATTACTGAGTTCTAATTCGGCAGCAGTGCGCCTAGCGCTGGCAATAGCCTGTTCACTCAGCTCCACCCCGGTCACCTCTGCCTGCTGGCCCAAGGCCCGGGCAGCAAAAATAGCAAAACCTCCCACCCCACAATACAGATCCCAAACCCGCCTCGGCTCTAGCTCTAGAAACCAGGTTTGAGCCTGCCGATACAGGGCCTGGGCCAGGGCCGTATTTGTTTGGAAAAAACTCTGCGGCTGCAAGTAGAGATTGAGGTCTCCCAGCGGCATAGGCAAGGCGGAGGTATCGGTCAGCACAAACTCTTCGCTGCCCTCAAGCAGGGCCACATGCTCGCGCAAAATATTAATAGAAACCACCTTTAAGCCGGTAATTTCTGACTGTAACCAAGCCAGCTGCTGGCGAATAGCAACCACCAACTTCTTGGACCTCAGCACAAAACGGACCATAGCAGCGCCGTCGTCAGCTACGGTAACAATAATATTTTTCAGCTCTCCCTTACCGGTCTTAATCCCATAAGGAGTTAGGTGGGCTCGCCTAATCAAGGTTTTAAAGGTTGGAAGCATAGCCTGCAAGGCAGGAAGATAGAGGGGACAGTCCGACAAATCTACGCCCTGGCCAGATTTACCGGCAATACCCAGCCGGGGCTGATCAACCGTTCCAGAAACTACCAGCTTAGCCTTATTGCGAAAGCCAGACGGAGCAGAAGCCAGCGGCTCCAACCACAAGAGGTCTGGATAAGCAGCTAAAAGGCTGCGGGCATGCTGATCTTTCTTGGCCAGCTGCTGCCCGTAAGGCAGGTTAAGCTGGGTGCAGGATCGGCACAAACCGGCCGCATGGTAGGAACAGTCCATAACCCTTTATCCTAACCCACAAAAAACCAGGGGCAGCTTCCCATCAGAAGCCACCCCCTAGAAGATTAAGCCAGCTCAAGGCCTAAGCTTCAATTTAGGCGTCTAGGCCGCTTAAGCAGCAGCTGCACCTTCTGCCAGTCCAGCCAGCCTACTAGTCTGGCTGGATTCAGACTCAGGTTCAGACTCAGCAGGAGTCTTTTTTGCAATAGCCTTACGAATAGCCCACTTCATGGCTACAGCAATCTTTTGCTGGCCCGCTGCGGAAAGGTCGTGGCCGTCGGTAATCACCTGATTTTCTAGCCCATAGGCTGAAATCCAACCGCTGGTATCCACAAAACCAACCCCTGCTCTTTGAGCAAGCTCAGCAAGTTCCTCATTAAAGGTGTTGGCTTCCCGATCAGAGTCCCTGCTAAGAATGCCGTTAAGCACAATCTTTGAGTGCGGGTAGGCCCTCTGCAGCTCGCTTACAATCCGCTGTGCGTTGCTAATCGCCTGCTGGCGGTTTTCCCGCTGAGCATCGGCAGGGGCAGCGGAGAGGTTAATAATCCAAGGCGTGCCCACAGGCAGCAGGGCTTGCTGCTTAACAACCTGATCGTAGAGGCTGCCAAAGCCACCGTCGTAGGCAAAACCGCCGGAGGTATCTCCGGCAATGGTGGGCTCATAACCGGCGTCGGTCAGGCCCTGGGCAATGTAGTCCTTAGCGTTGATGCCGTCAACACCACCTCCCAGGGAAAGGGACTGCTGCCAGCCAAGGGCATCCTGGCCGGTTTCCTCTGCAGTAACATCCATGACCTTGCCGGCCTCGGGAAGATATCTGAGGTAAATGCGCTTGCCATTCATCTGTAAAAATTGGGTGGTAATTTCATCGCCGCTTATCTTGTAGTCGGCAACTGCACCGTATTTTTCTACGTTACGCTGAAATTCGTCGGGATCCCTCGAACCCCAGACAGCGTAAACTTCCTGACTCATTGGCACAACAAGGCCGGTGCTCATTTCATAGACCAACCAGCCTTTCTCAAACTGCTGTGAAAAATAGTAGGTATCTAGCCGATAGATAGTAGCTCTTTGTTTTTCACCGCTGGAAAGCTCGCCGCCAATACTGGAACTTTGAGTGACAACGGGGCTGCCCAAATCAATAGAAAGGGCTGCTTCCTTCATGGCCCGGCAAACCTGCTCAGTTAGACCTTCAACTTCCTGACCAGTAGCGGTGCAAACAACATTGTTATCCCACTCAACTTCAACCGACTGGGCCGGTGTATAGCTAGCAAAAAATATGCCACAAATAGTCGCAAGGGTTGCTGGTTTATATAAAGCTTTCATTGAGATTTCTCCTAGGAGATTGTACGCCTTCATTATGCAAACATTCACCCAAGTGTATGGGGGAATTTTAAGTATACTCACCCTTTAGCATGTGCAGCCACTAAAGATATGTTAGTTTTGCCTAGACAAGTTTGGATAATTAAGGGATACAGCTGACTTCTCCGCCAAATTTGCGACAAAGAAATTCAGGATTCTATAAGTTTCTCAAGAAACATTTTTAGATAGCAACTAGCCCAAGATTTTAGGAAACACTGTCCATATTAAAACCATAGATTAATGACATTCCCAGCAAACTTTCAGGAATATTATGACTGGTCACCCCGGTTTCGGGGTAAATAAAAACCGGACAGAATACGCATAAAATTTTCTTAAAAAAATTAAAAAGACAGCCCGCCTGCTAGCTGGTGCTAACCGGATAAACTACTGGCAATTGCCCACAAATAAGTGGGTTTTATGTAGCCGGTTCAGCGGAACTTGCAGACGGGCCGCCATCCTCCTGAAGAGGATTGTGGTATTGCTTACATCATGCCGCCCATACCCGGATCCATAGCCGGAGCCGCAGCTGCACCCTCAGGTGCAGGCTTATCGGCAACAACAGCCTCGGTCGTCAGGAAGAGGCCAGCAATCGAAGCAGCATTCTGCAGAGCAGAACGAGTCACCTTGACAGGGTCATTGATGCCAGCAGCCATCAAATCCTCATACTCCCCGCTGGCCGCGTTGAGACCAACACCGGCGGCTAGCTCACGCACCTTGGCTACAACCACGCCAGGCTCTAGACCGGCATTAGCAGCAATCTGCTTAAGCGGAGCATCGATAGCAACCTGAACAATATTGGCGCCGGTTGCCTCATCACCTTCCAGAGAAAGGCTAGCAAATGCCTTAGCCCCAGCCTGAATCAAGGCAACGCCACCACCGGCAACAATACCTTCTTCAACAGCAGCTTTAGCATTACGCACAGCATCTTCAATGCGGTGCTTACGCTCTTTGAGCTCAACCTCAGTTGCAGCACCAGCCTTAAGGACAGCTACACCACCGGCTAGCTTGGCCAGCCTTTCCTGAAGCTTCTCCCGATCATAATCAGAATCGGAGTTAGCGATCTCGCCGCGAATCTGAGACACACGGCCCTCAATGGCGCTAGCCTCACCGGCGCCCTCAATGATGGTGGTTTCATCCTTGGTAACAACTACCTTACGGGCCTGGCCCAGCAGATCAATACTTGCCTGATCCAGGGAGAGGCCAACTTCCTCAGTAATAACCTGCCCACCGGTCAAGATAGCAATATCGGCCATCTGAGCCTTACGGCGATCGCCAAAGCCAGGGGCCTTAACGGCAACAGACTTGATGGAGCCACGCATCTTGTTAAGAACCAAGAGAGCAAGAGCTTCGCCCTCAACATCTTCCGCAATAATCAGCAGCGGCTTGCCGGACTGCATAACCTTCTCAAGAACAGGTACCAGATCCTTAACATTGGAGATCTTGGAGTTAACGATCAAAATGTACGGATCTTCCAGTACGGCTTCCTGGCGATCAGCGTCGGTGACAAAATAACCAGAGAGGAATCCCTTGTCAAACCGCATACCCTCGGTAAGCTCTAGCTCAAGACCAAAGGTATTGGACTCTTCAACGGTGATAACGCCCTCTTTGCCAACCTTCTCCATGGCTTCAGCAATAAGCTTGCCAATTTCCTGGTCGCCGGCAGAGATCGATGCGGTAGCAGCAATCTCCTCTTCGGTCTCAACTTCCTTGGCAGAGCCAAGCAGCTCAGCAGTAACTGCCTCCACAGCTTTTTCAATACCGCGCTTAAGTGAAAGCGGATCTGCACCGGCGGCCACGTTACGTAGGCCTTCACGAACCAAAGCCTGGGCTAGAACGGTTGCAGTTGTGGTACCGTCACCGGCAACATCATCAGTCTTCTTGGCAACCTCTTTAACCAGCTCTGCACCGATTTTTTCGTAAGGATCCTCCAGCTCGATTTCCTTAGCAATGGAAACGCCATCATTGGTGATGGTGGGTGCACCCCAGGCCTTCTCCAAAACAACGTTACGTCCGCGGGGGCCAAGGGTTACCTTAACCGCGTCAGCCAGGGTGTTAAGACCCTTCTCTAGACCGCGACGAGCTTCTTCATCAAAAGCAATAAGCTTTGCCATCTGCGCCTAATCCCTCCTGGATTAAGATGTATCCTACCTTTCAGGTGTGCCCGCGACGGACGGCACTCCACTACCGTGCTCTTCACAGCAGCAGCAATACCTCACAGTCTGAAAGAAAATTTATTTCTCGCCAGCCACCGCTAAACCTAGCACTGGATTTAGCAGTTAAAGGCTGCGAGTGCTAAGTTCAATCTTGGCACTTGAACCCGGTCAGTGCAAACCCTAAAACGCCCCAAACAAACTTAATCGCCAGCAGCGCACAAGAAGAAGTTAGGTTTCGTTAAAATTACTGAACCGGCACCTGATTGGGATCTGCGTAAGAGGACTCCAGAGCTCCGGGATCTACCGTAGTAGCCTGTCCAGCCCCTGCAGCAGGCACAGGGCCCGCATAATCAGGGGCCAAGACCAGATAAAGATCGGGCTCGCTGCTGTCAGCAACTTCAATCAAAGGAATGCCTAAAGAGTCCGCCAAGGAATTAGCTTCATCCACAAACCCCTGAGCATAAAATACTACCGACGAAGCCAGGGGCTCACCCTGCCAGCTGGCCGCCGGATTCACCTTATACCCCTGCTCCAGCATGGCCTGCTCAACCTCATCAGCAGCCCCCGGGTAGGCTCCCCCATCGTAGATTTCCACCTTAAGCTGGCTCACGCTCTGACTGGCCTGGCTGCTAGGGCTGGCCGTAGCAGTGGCACTGCTACTAGCTGAAGGACTGGCCGAAGCTGATGCGCTAGACCCGACTCCCAAGGAACTAGCAATCCGCGGCCCCAGGGTACGCGGCTGGTAAATAAACATAAAGGCGCCCAGGACCAGGGCCAAAAAGCCAGCCAATAAAATAGAGATAAAGCCAAAAGACGAAGAACCCGAAGCGGCCGGCTGACCACGATAGGCGCCGCGGCGTGCTGAATTCTCGGGCACATCGTCAAATTCATCGTGGGGATACGAGTTCACAGGCTCCTCCGGATCAGCAGTAGTACATTCAAACTCTAGCCTACACAGATCCTGCGCTCTAGCAGGACCAAAGTAACCTAAAAAATAGGTGTGAAGGCTCCTCAGCCATCCCGGTGCTCACGCAGCCTACGGGTCAGGGCAGGTTCAAGAGCAATAATCCGCGGATTATCGATCATGGTATTAAGCTGCTGATAGTAGGCAATAGGAGTCAGCCCCAAGCGCCGGCGCACAGCGGCTTCTTTAGCACCCGGATATTTCCAGTCTTCCTTCTCCAAAGACAAAATAGAGCGCTCCAGGGGGGCCAATTCCTGCCATTTCTGCTGCTCCCGGCTACTTTCTTGCTGCATGCCGTCCAAAATCAACTTTCACTCCTAGCCCAGGTCCGCTAGCCTAGTTCTCAAGAAACAGTATCTGTAGTTTATCCCCGTGAGGTTTCTTGTGCCAGCTCAACCCCTAGACCAGATTATGGCCCCCGACTGGGCTCAGGCCCTAGCAGCAGTTGAACCCAATATCCGTGCTATGGGAAATTTTCTTCGAGATCAGCACCGGGCCGGAAAACGCAGCCTACCGGCCTCCCAAGACATCTTTCGAGCCTTCCAGGAGCCCTTGAGCCAGGTCAAAGTCCTCATCATCGGCCAGGATCCCTATCCCACCCCCGGGCACGCTATGGGCCTGTCTTTTTCTGTTCATCCACAGGTACGGCCTATCCCCCGTTCGCTACAAAATATCTACCGAGAATTAAGCAGCGACCTAGGGTTAAAGCCTCCCCCACACGGTGACCTTTCCGCCTGGAGCAGGCAGGGGGTCATGCTTCTGAACAGAGTACTCAGTGTAGAAGCCGGCCGGGCCGGCTCTCACCGCAACCAGGGCTGGGAAGAAATTACCACCTGTGCCGTTAAAGCTTTAGCGCAACGTAAGCAGCCGCTGGTAGCTATCCTCTGGGGACGGGACGCCCGTCAAACCGGCAAGCTGCTGACTGCTTATCCCTGCATTGAATCACCCCACCCCTCGCCCTTATCGGCATCGCGCGGTTTCTTTGGCTCTCGCCCCTTCTCCCGGGCCAACAGTCTTTTAGTCCAGCAGGGGGCCCAGGCTATAGACTGGACTCTCTCCTAAAAATGCCCCTAGCGAAGAAGCCTTAACGATCCAAGGGCTGGCCGGCAGCATAGTCCTGCTGCTCAGTGAGGAGAAAACGCTGAATAAAATACTGCATAAGGTAGCTGCCCAAAACCACCCCGGAGGCCATAGAAACAATAATGGCAACCGCAGATATCATGCCCGGCACCCCTGCCCCGGTATTTGTTTCTACCGTAAACATGTACAAACCCCGGAAAACTGAGAGGCCCGGCAGCAAGAAAGTCAGGGCAGGAACATAAAAAATTGCTGCAGGAGCGTGCAGGCGATAAGCCAGATAGGTGCTTACAAGGCCAATAAGCAAAGCGGCAATAGCCGTATTAGCCCGGCCGGCGCCGGCCCCAAAGGCCATGGTAAAGAGATTATAAGCCCAGATACCGCAGGATGAGATCAGGGCAACCCACAGCAGAGTTGACCAACGAGCATGGGTGGTCATGGCGATAGTAAGACT
Organism: Rothia sp. (in: high G+C Gram-positive bacteria); assembly: GCA_030524105.1. Taxonomy (GTDB): domain Bacteria; phylum Actinomycetota; class Actinomycetes; order Actinomycetales; family Micrococcaceae; genus Rothia. Next base: position 41,588 of record JAUNHE010000003.1, on the reverse strand, counting down.
GGCCAAAACCATAAAAATATAGTTCACCCATATATTGGGTGGGTCAAAAACCGTATCTTCGATATGCAACTCTGCCGTACCAATAACCGACAGCACCGCCACCGCCGAGGCCAAGCCCACCACAATACCCAAAAAAGACATTCCCGTGGAAACTAACTTACCGGCCGCTGTCAAAGGAAACCCGTTGAGGGCATCCTGCACTGCAGAAACCAGGCGGGAGGTAGGCAGCAGCATAATTAAACCAGCTGCAACAATATGGGGGGCGGCAACCTGGGCCCCTAAATCAGAAAAAATAGCGGTGTCATCCGACAAATAAATTGCCGCAAAGGTTACCACTCCAGCACCGGCAGCCATCGTAAAGAAGTTAGGCATGCTCAGGCGCACCAGCAGCTGATTCACACAATGAATAGCTAAAAACACCAGGCCAGCAGCCAGGGCGGCCGCCAGCGAACCCCCCAAAGCTATGGTCAAAAAACTGGCAGTGGCAATATTAGCCAGCATAAGCACCAAGGGTGAGTAAGCTTTTTTGGCCCTATTAATTTTTTTGAGCCGGCGTTCTGCTTTAGACCTACTCAGGCCCTGGGCAGTAATGTCATGGATCAGCTTATAAATATCGGCAAGAGCAGCGTAATTATCGGACCAAGATCTCACCACCCGCATAACCGTGTGGCTAAACCTCTCCTCCTTGGGTTCCTGCGCAGCATGGGCAGATCCAAGGTTAAGCAGCCGGGTGGTTTCGTCCACCCGGTCAATATCGGACACATAGTTAATGAGCACCGACTGATTAGTAATATCTACCTCAACGTCATCAAGGCCGTAGGCGGCACAGATCGAGACGATAGCCGAATCAACATCAACCGTATCGGCACCGTAGTGAAACATAGTCTCTGCCAGCCGCAAGGTAAAATTGAGAATCTCTCTGGCCTGCTCCTTCTCCCGAAGGTAGTTTTGCCTAGCCTTACCCTGCTGCGAAAAAGCAAACTGGCGCTGGGAGAGCCTGGCCAAACCCCGCATTGGCTTTGTTAAAGACTGGTCCGCCTGCACAAAAGACTTGATGGACGATTTGACCCTACCGGCAGGAGCAGGTTTAAGGACCTGCTCCCCTAAAGGAGGCAGCACCCCGGTAGGCTCCGCCGAAGGGTAACTGGGCTGCTGGGGGCTAAGAGGCTCTGCCTGGGTTAGAGACTGCCGCAGTTGCGGATCCCGCACCTGGTCTAAAGAAACTATGGGCAGGCCCAAGCCGGAGCCCGGCTGGGAAAAGGCAGACTTAGGCTCGCCTCCAAGCAGCAGGGAATCCCCAGAACTCAGCTCAAAAGCACTGCTGCTAAAAGCACCCGGCTGCGGAGCTTGCCCGGTGAGAGCAGAGGGATAAGAGCCACTCTCAGAGTCATAATCCGATTTAGCCACAGTGCCCCCCATCTAACTAGAGACAAGTAGGACGGCTGCGCAAGGCCGTCTTACCCCAAGGACCTTCCCGCCCCATGGTAAAAAATCTGTATGAACCGCAGCTAAAAGTTTTTAGTAAAAAGGCTGTCCAGTTTTACGAACCCACAACCCTCTCATTACTTTCTCTGCAAACTGATTCCATATTTTATACTTGTGTGGCTGCAAAACATGATCCCACACACCCACATAATCAATAACCGTTTTAGTAAAGGACGTTTTAAAAAGACCTAACCCGTAATGGTGGTGGTCCTTGTTTTTAAGCTGATCGCTGGGAGGAGTGCCGCAGAAATCATAGGTTTTTATACCCTGCTCCTTCATCAGATCGGTCAAGGCCCGCCACTGCACCTGGTGGGAGTCGCCGTACTGTTTACGCCGCGGCTTAGAGCCGCCGTCCTTGTAGGTACCTTTTTGCCCGTAATTAATGACGTAGGCGCCTACCGAAGGCTGGCCATCCTCATAGGTAAAGTAGAGCCGCCCTTGGCCGGCCTGGGCAAAGCTGGTCCAAAAGTCCCGGTAGTAATCGTAGGAGCGAAGATGCACCTGAGCGTTGCCCTGCCCCACCGTATCCATTAGGGCGTACATGGCTTGCATATTCTGCTCGCTCAGTTCCACCCTCTCCACCTGGCAGCCTTCTCGGGCAGAACGGCGCACCGCGTTACGACCCCGTGAGTGCAAGGATTTAAGGACCTCGTCCTCAGTCTTATCTGTATCTAAAATTGCGGTGGAATCGTTGGGCTGAATGTTCCAGGACTTAACAAGACCAGCCTTGGTTAAAAGAGCACGAGCCTGCTCATCGGCTACAATATCCGGTTCAATCTTGACCAAAAATACGCCCAGTTTCTCCCGCTCAATAAGGGCTTTATGAGCAGCAAGAATGGCGGGGATATCTTCAACACTGTAGACATCAGGCCCTTTAATCATGTACCAAACCTTGCCCAGCAGAGGGACCCGCTTCTCAAGCACCAGATTGTAACTAGTCATAGGCTGCTGAACCCCGTCACGTTCGGTATTACCCTCATAGACAAGGTACAGCGGCTTCCAACCGTACTTGGCTTTTACCCCAGCAAAGGAGGCCGACTGCAGCAGGTTTCCGCCATTAGGGTTAGCAATAACGTGTTCATCCCAATGGGCAATCTCCTGGTTGCTGGCAAAACGTGCTTTAAATTCTCGCAAGAGCCTCTACTTCCCCTACGCGCCCCAAGACGCTAGCTAGATTTGTCATCTACAAGTTTAGCTATCTCAATCCACTCTTTACAGCTGACCCGGGGTGACTCAAGGCTCAAGCAGCCTCTTGCCCACAAGAGAACGGACAACCTTAACTAGCAAACAAGCCTGCCCGCTTGCTACACAAGCGGGCAGGCCACAGTACCTTTAGAAACTAAACTAAATTATTCAGCGTCGTGGTCGGTCTCAAGAATCTTTACCAGGGTTTCCAGGGCTTCATCGGCACCTTCACCCTCAGCACGAAGTACCACGCGGTCACCGTGCTTTGCCCCCAGAGACATCAGAGAAAGAATGGAAGCTGCGTCCATTGCCTCATCTGCCGGCTCACCTTCCGCTGCAATAGTTACTTCCACAGGCAGGTCACCAGCGGCCTCAGCAAAGATAGCTGCCGGACGTGCGTGCAAACCTACGCGGCTTGCAATAGTGGCAATACGTTCTGCCATAATACTCTCCTAGTAATTTTTGAGTGCGAAAAAGGTGTCTTCCTACTATGAGTCTAGATCAGGTTGGGTTTGTTTGCGATCCAAACTCAACGAATTGGCTGTAGCTCACAATCCCAATTCGTCCAGGACCGGGAGGTCCTCTCGTGCTGCCGCTTTTGCCTCTGCCGATGAAATCTGAGAGAGGGCTTTAACAGCAATCTGCTGAGCCTTCTCCCGGCTCACCGACTTTAAGACCGCTGAGACAGCGGCAATAGCACCGGCATTCATCGATAGGGTATCTACACCCAAGCCAACAAGCACTACGGCCAGTGCGGGATCGGCCGCCGCTTCACCACATACTGACACAAACTTTTTTGTTCCGTGTTTGACCGATGCACGTTGCGCACCCTCTACGGTCAACTTAATCATCTTTAATACAGCTGGCTGCCAAGGATTGTTCAAATGGGCTAAGTCACCCAAGAGACGATCAGCAGCCATGGTGTACTGGGTGAGGTCATTGGTACCAATGGATACAAAGTCCACTTCCCCCAAGATGGCCTCTGCATTAACTGCAGCAGCCGGAGTTTCTACCATGACCCCGTGAGTATCTAGACCAACCTCATCCAGCATGTTCTTAAAATTGCGGGCTTCTGAGGTTGTCGAAATCATGGGTGCCATGACCCAGATATCCGCCTGGGATCCCTCAGCAGCCTTCTTGATAGCTTGTAGCTGACGGGTAAGAACACCCGGCACGGTCCAGTCCGTTCTAAAACCGCGCACACCCAGTGCGGGGTTTTCTTCTTCTTTAACATTGAGGAAGGGTAAGGGTTTGTCGGCACCGGCATCCAAGGTACGAACCACAATATGCTGGCCAGGGAAAGCATCAAAGACGGCCTTATAGGTTTCAGCCTGAGTCTCCACAGAAGGCTCAGCATCATTACCTAAAAAGCCAAATTCAGTGCGCAAGAGCCCTACGCCTTCAGCCTGCAAGCTTGCAGCTTTTTCTGCAGATTTACCGTCACCAACATTTGCATAGAGAGGTACGGAACTGCCGTCAGCAAGAACGCCGTGCCCATCAAAGGCTGGTAGAGGCTTACGCTGGGCATACTTAACCGCAGCTTGCTCTTGCTCTGCACTGGGCTCGGTATCAATCAAACCCTCATTGGAATCAACGTAAATTCTGGTTCCATTAGGAATTTCCGTTACACCTTTTGCGGCAACCACAGCCGGCAGCCCAAGCCCACGAGCCAAAATAGCCGTATGAGCCTGGGGGCCGCCGTCTGAAGTGATCAGAGCGATAACTTGTTCAGGATTGAGGGTGGCAGTATCTGCCGGAGCAAGATCAACCGCCGTTAAGATAAAGGGCTGATCAGAAACCGGAATACCGGGAGCCTGCTGGCCGGTCAGCTGGGCAACAATACGGGCACGCACGTCGTGGATGTCGGTCACCCGTTCTGCCATGTAACCGCCCAAAGCTTCCATCTGCTGGGCAAAATCGCTAGCCGCCTCCCAGATAGCCCGCTCCGGCGCCAGCCCCTGCTTCTCCACCAGCTTGCGGGCACCCTTAATCAGGGCCCGGTCAGTAGCCATTTGCGAGGTTGACTTAAGCACGGCCTTGCCATCTCGGCTGGCATTTTCTGCCCGTTCTAGCAGATCTGCCTTGACAGCTTCAGCAGCAGCCTGAATACGATCCGCTTGCTCCTGGGGATCCTGACCCTCAGCTAGTTTAAGTCCAGCCTTAGGTTCCTGAATTGGCTCTGGCATCTGAATTACTTCACCGATAACACGGCCAGCATAGACGCCAACGCCTTTATAGGTAGTCATTGAATTTCCTACTCGCTCTGAAATATAGGGAACGTGTCATTCACTGGCAATAATACCGCGATTCAGGCTGCCGATTTCGCCTTGTCGGCGTTCACAATAGTCACAGATTTGAGGACAATATAAATCAAAGCGCTGACAACGGTTCCTAGCAGAATAGCCAGCAGGAACATAGGCCAGCCGCTCATCAAAGCAATAACCCAAATACCACCGTGAGGAGCAGGAGAAGCAACCCCTGCACCCATTGAAATTGCACCGGCAACAGCAGCACCAATCATCGACGAGGGAATAACACGCAATGGGTCAGCCGTAGCAAAGGGAATAGCTCCCTCAGAAATAAAGGAGGCACCCAGCAACCAGGCAGCCTTACCGTTCTCGCGCTCCGGCTCAGAGAAAAGCTTAGGCCGAACTGTCGTAGCCAAGGCCATAGCCAAAGGAGGAATCATACCGGCAACCATAACCGCTGCCATAACCTGCTGGCTCGCTTCGGTTCCAGCAGACAGACCCGCCGTAGCAAAGAGGTAGGCAGCCTTGTTGACAGGCCCACCAAGGTCAAAGCCCATCATGGCGCCCATAATGAGGCCTAAGAGCACAGCTGAACTGCCGGACATACTGTTAAGCCAGTTCTGTAAACCTTCCATGACCCAGGCGATTGGACCACCCAGGACAAAGAAAATGAGGCCGCTGGAGAACAGGGTAGCCAGCAAAGGAGTAATAACCACAGGCATCATCGAAGCCAACCAGCGCGGCATCTTGGGCAGGGACAACCAGTAGGCGCAAAGACCGGCCAGCAGACCACTGGCAATACCACCAATAAAACCGGCACCTGCCAAAATAGCGACTTGTCCAGAAATAAATCCGGGAGCAATACCCGGGCGCTGGGCGATACCGTAGGCAATGTAGGCAGATAGGGCGGGAACCATCAGTTGCAGGCCAAAACCACCGATGGTCTGCAAGGCTGCCCCCAGGTAGAGGCTCAGCGGAGTATCGCCCAGATTAAAGAGAGATGCTCCTGTCAAAATGGCTTCTGGATCAACCTCACCCAGGTTCTGAACCGTCATGGCTTGCAGCATGAAGCCCAAGGCAACGATAATACCGCCCGCAGCCACAAAAGGAATCATGTAGGAGACACCGGTCATCAAAGCCTTATAGATATGGCTCCCCCAGTTTTGTGGCGCACCGCCAGCTTCCTCTTCGCTGGAGCCCGACCCGGCAGCAACCCGCTTACCCTGCGGATTTTCGGCCTCAGCCAAAGCCTCTTCAATCATTTCTTTAGGCTCATCGATACCGCGTTTAACGGCAGATTCTACATAGGGCTTGCCGGCAAAACGTCCGCGATCCCGTACCGGAACCCCCACGGCAAAAACAACAGCATCGGCTTCTGCAATATCGGCAGCAGTGAGCTTCTCGCCACCAGAAGAACCCTGAGGCTCAACCTTGAAATCGTAGCCCAGCTCTTCTGCTGCATACTTGAGGCCGTCTGCTGCCATATAGGTGTGGGCAATACCGGTGGGGCAGGAGGTGACAGCAACAATTTTTTTACGCTTACCCGGCTTAGCCTGGAGGGCAGGGTCTACCTTAACAGAAGCAGCTGGTGCGGGAGCTGGATCCACCTGTGCCATCCCACCGGTCTTAGGCATATGGCCGTCTTTGAGACCCAAGGCAGAATTAACTAGAGTGACAACCTCTTCAGCTGTCTTAGCCTGACGTAAGGAGGCGGTAAAGCTCTTCTTCATCAAGGACCGCGCTAGGGTAGAAAGCACCTTCAAGTGATCTTTATCAGCGCCATCGGGAGCTGCAATAAAGAAGATCAAATCGGCCGGGCCGTCCTTTGAGCCAAAGTCAACGGCAGGATTGGGGCGGGCCATCACCAAGGTTGGCTCTTGTACCGCAGCTGACCGGCAGTGCGGGATAGCCACGCCACCCACGATGCCGGTATCTGTTTTTGCTTCACGTGCTTCGGCGGCGCTATAAAGCTCCTCAAAGCTCGTGGCCCGTCCAGTTTGGGTTACAATCTGCGCCAGATGCTTAATAACATCAAACCGCGAGTCACCTAGATTCTTATCTAGGCTTACGAAGTCCGCAGTAAAAAGAGCAGACATGCTCGTTCCTCTCTCTAAAGGAATGTCTTGCACATTTCCCATAACCTACCCCCCAGCGTGAGCAAGTCACCCATCCAGTTAGTCATGTGCGTTTGCGTGCTTGTGTAGACAATCTTTCTTATAAACTCAGTTCTGTTAAAGTGACCGACTCAGGGCTGGTTTTCTCTAACACAGGAACTTGAGTACCTGGAAGTGCGGCGGCAGCAGAACCGTGCGCAACAGCCTGAATAAGGCATTCTTGTGGAGACTTGCCCTGCTCATTGGCAATCAGATAGCCTGCCAAAGAACAGTCCCCAGCCCCTACGGTGCTCCTTACCTTGACAGGCGAATGCTGTGCATGCCATGCGCCATCCGCGGTTACCAGTACTGCGCCCCCGCCACCCAACGTAGCCAAAACAGTGGATATGCCTCGGTCCACTAGTTGGCGGGCAGTCTGCGCAGTTAGCTCAATATTACCCTCAAGCTCTCTCCAAGAATCCGAATGACCGACCAATTCAGCCAGCTCTTCTGAATTTGGTTTGATCAAGTTAGGCATCCCGTCCTGCCCATTAACAGCATCCCGCAGTGCGTAGCCAGAAGTGTCTACAGCAATGCGGGGGGCGTCGCCAGCCTGAGCCTCACGGATAGCCCGGCCCACAACCGAGTAGTAGTCGCTGGGAACGCCCAGGGGCAAGGAGCCGGCCAGCACCAGCCAGGAAGCACCCTTGGTCTCCTGAATAAGCAGGCGAGTAAGCTCCTGCTGAGCCACATCGTTAAGGGGCTCACCGGGAGCATTAAGTTTAGTGGTCGTTCCATCGCCCTCTACCACCGTAATATTGGAACGAATAGGTGAGCCAATGGGCATATTACTAAATTTGACGCCTTCTTCACGCAGGCTAGCAAGCACTGGATCATCGTCATCACCGGGCAAAACAGCAACCGTATCAAATCCAGAAACCTTAAGGGCCCGAGCAATATTGACGCCCTTTCCCCCGGGATCCAGCACAGCCCGCTCGGCACGAATCACTGTACCGCGCTTAAACTCGCCGGGCAGTTCAACCGTTCGGTCCATACTGGGATTAGCCGTTAAGGTAACAATCATGCGATGAGCACCTCTACATTAGATTCTTCTAGCGCCACAGCGAGATCACCTTCGGGCGCTTTATCCGTTATCAAGGTGTCTACATCATCTAGCCCGGCAAAACGAACTAAGGACTCACGTGCAAATTTAGCTGAATCGCACAAAAGAACAACCCGACGGGCAGATTTAACGATTGCCGTCTTAACAATTGCTTCATTTAAGCCGGGAGTGCTGAGTCCAAATTCAGCATCAATCCCGTTGACACCGATAAAAGCTATATCTGGCCGGATTTTAGCAAAATGCTCGGCCGCCTGAGCACCCACCGCAGCCCAGGTCATCTTTCGTACTTGACCGCCCACGAGATCTAGGGCAACTCCGTCCGCCTCGGCTAGCTTGACGGCAATGTGGAGGGCGTGGGTAATAATGAGCCGATCCGCCCCAGATTTAAGACTAAAATTATCTGCCGCAATGCGGTCGGCAAGAATTTCAATAGTGCTGCCAGCATCCAGAACAACTGCCCCAACATCCGAATCACGCAACAGTTCATAAGCCTTCAAGGCTATGCGCTGCTTTTCGGGCGTATTCATGTTTTGCCGTAAGGCAATAGAGGATTCCACCGAGGTTGACTGCTCAATAGTAACCGCGCCGCCGTGAACCCGCCGCAATTTGCCTTCGATTTCTAAGGCAGCAAGATCCCGGCGAACCGTCTCCATGGTCACCTCATACCGGCGCGCCAACTCAGCGCCGTTTACTCTACGAGCAGACGCTACAAGTTTAGCGATTTCAGCGCGACGCTCTTCAGCGAACATATAGGTACTTCACCTTGTTTGGGAGCCAGCGGCTCAAGCTTCAACCTTGCGCATTTGATTTTATGTGGGTTTATGTGGTTTCGTCAATGTAAAACGGGGCTTAAAAACCAAATATTTGGTTTTTTGTGCTATTTCTGCCCATTATTGCGGGATATTGCCACACTATTCACAGACAAAACGGCAATTCCCACAAAACATCCAACAAGTCCGCCCAAAGTGTTGGCTAAAACATCAAAAATACTGCTGGTTCGTTCCGGGAGGAAAAGCTGAAGCAGCTCAATAGTGATGCTGGCCAGCGCCAAAAAGAGGGGAATCCGGAGCCGGCGGGCAGGGCCAACAAGCAAAGTTAACAAAAATCCACCCGGCACAAACATCAGAACATTAGCCAGCCACTCCAGCTGGGCGTAGCCAAACCAGCCAGGTAGCACACCTCGGTGCTGGCCAAGTGTTAAAAGATAGCGCACCAGTTCCCCGCTGGCATTATCATCAACGTGACTAGGCCAAAGCACAATAAAAAGCAGCAGGATCAAGTAGAGAACAAAAAGACAGGACCCCACCCTATGCCACAGGCCCCTGACGGCTGGAAAGGACACTAAGGCTTACCCTGTAACAGCGGCTCAGTCTCCTGCCGCCAGGCAAACAAACCCGGCAGGGGAATCTCCAGCGGCTGAGCATGAGGTACCGGTTCCAACCAGGGCTCACCCTGGGCAGCACACAAGAGTCTTCGAATCAAAGACCCGTGCGAGACGGCAAGAATCCGCTGCCCCGGATACTGCTCCACCAGCTGCCTTGCAGCTTGAACCCCGCGAAGAAAAAGGGAACGCTCACTCTCAACACCCTCATAAAAGGCGTCCGGTTCTTTTCGGGCTGCAGGAGGTATATCTAAGCCTTCAGCCTGCCCATAGTTACGCTCAACTAAAGCAGCATAGGTTTGGCTAACTCCTAGGCCTAGCTCTTTACCCACCAGCTGGGCCGTCTCAAAGGCTCTCGATAAAGGAGAAGACACCAAGACGTCAAAAACCAGCCCCTTATCCGCAAGGGCAAGGCCGGTCTGCCTGGCCTGCTCTCTACCTAAGTCGTTCAGGGGAATATCAGAGACCCCCTGCATTTTGCCGGCCTTATTCCAGTCAGTCTGTCCGTGGCGGATCATCGTTAAAGAGCCGGTGAGCAGAGATTGCTGCACAAGCCTACCTCCCTACAAGTAGATTTTTGGACGTGGCCTCGGCCAGCTCCAGAAAGTCAGCGTTAGCCGGAATGGCAACTTCACTACCGGTGACTTCTGTAAGCACCTGCGAAATCCACATACCGTGAGCAACCACAATAGTATGGCAACCGGCAAAATCCTGCCTAACCTGGTTTAAGGCGGCAATACCTCGAGATCTGAGCTGCTCTAATGGTTCAACGTCTTCAAAAAATTCTTCTACTTTAAGCCGGTTCTCTGCGGTCACCCGCATGCCCTCGGCCTGCCCAAAAGAGCGCTCCTGCATTCCCGGGTAAATCCCCGCCAGAGATAAACCAAGCTGACTAGCAATAACCTCTGCCGTCTGCCGGGCCCTTAAAAGTGGAGAAGAAACAATAACCTGCCAGGAAAAATCGGGATCGCTCTGCCGAGCTGAGGCCGCAAAAGCCTGCAAACGCTCCGCTGCCTGCTGGGCCTGCCGGTAGCCAAGCTCATTGAGGGCTATATCTGTCTGCCCCTGAAACCTGCGCTCCAGGTTCCAATCTGTTTGCCCGTGGCGGACCAAAACAAGACGGGCCGCACCCCCACTGCTTGCCTGAGGACTCACCGAAGAAATCATTTGACCATTATCTCAGAGCAAGCTTTTACGCCGCCAGCCAAAGCTCAGGGAGTTTGCGCACACTGCAAAGCCGGTAAATCACCTGTGAAAGAATGGGGATATGTTTGTGACTACTCTTGCTGAGAATTGGTTTCCCACCTGTGCCGTCTTTGACTGCGACGGGGTGCTCCTAGACTCTGAAAGCCGCTGGAACCAGGTACAGCGGCAGGTCTTTGCAGATTACGGGGCCCACATGAGCCCTGAGCTAGAAAAAGAACTCACCGGCTCAGCACCTAGCCATGTGGCCCAGGTTCTAGCCAAACTGACCTGCCCCAAAAATCTTACCCTGGCTGAACACCAAAGGCAGGTTCTTGACCATATCGTCAGCATAGAGGACCAGGTAGTAGCGGGAGGCGTGGATCCTATACCCGGCGCCTTAGAAGCTCTGAGCAAGCTAGCAAAGGTACTGCCCCTGGCGGTGGCTTCCAACTCTTCCCAGGCCCTACTCACCCGTAAGTTAACCACCTACCGTTACGCTCCTTACCTTAAAACCTGGGTGGGTGCCGATAGCGTTGCGCACCCCAAACCAGCCCCGGACATCTACCAAGAAGCCATCAGGCGCCTTGGCGGGGATCCTGCAAGAACACTCACCGTGGAGGACTCCATCCTCGGTGCTCAAGCCGCCCAGGCCGCCGGAACTGCCACCCTCATCTTTGGCTCCGATCCCCAGCAGCCGCCCAAAGCCCAAGGTTTCTTTGATAGTTTTAAAGACCCAGATTTTCTGGCTCAGCTTGATCAGTGGATCCGGCGAGCGCAAACAGTCAGTTAAGGACGGGTCTTATGCCAGAACCAGCAGACTACACTAAAGATTCCGGTGCTACCCCCAAGCAAGAGGGCAGGCAGGGTAAGTACGGCCTGCGTTTTGCCGATATGACCGCCCAGGAACTGGAGTATTACCGGCAGTTTTGGCAGCCGGACCGGCAGCGGCAAGAGCAGGCAAAACAGCAGGAACGGGCAAGGCAGCGGCAGGAAGTCAAGGCCCGCATCCGCATGGCCAATGGGCTGAGTTTTACCCTAGCCGCCGTCGGCCTGCTCTGCACCCTGATTCCCCTCTTGGCCGGCCATTTGTGGTTGGCGGCGCTGGGGGCTGCTCTGACCCTGCTGGGTATTGGGCTGCTTATTGCCATCCGCCGGCGTTTTTTTGCCAGTCTGCGTCTGGCTGGCCAGGATCCTACCCCCAAAAACGGTAAGGCTAAGTGGTTTATTCTGCCCCATCTGTGTGTGCTGGCGGGGCTGGTTACTGCTGTGATCGCTATTGTTTTTGTGCCCCAGATTTTTGGGTCAGAACCGGCCCAGCTTATTCGGTCTCATGCGGCTATGTGGAGTGAGATCACTCTCTTGCTCTGGTTGCTTGCTGCCCTGCTCTACGGTTTGGTTGCCCTGGCAGCCTATACGCCGGAGGATTCGGATGAGTCTCTTATTCGTCCCTCCGGTTTTGAGCAGCTTTACCCCCGGCAGACTGATGACGACGATTTTTATGATTCAAGCTGGATTAGCGGTAGGTAGTAGCCCTCTGGCCTGCCTCCTACCGCTGCTTAGCCGACCCTAGCGGCGCATGACCTTGCGGGCTAGGAGGTTGCCCACAAGCTGGATGAGCTGAACGAGCAGGATAATAACTAGCACAACAGACCAGGTGATGACGTCGTTAAAGCGCTGGTAGCCGTCAACCATAGCCACCTTGCCCAGGCCGCCGCCGCCAACGTAGCCTGCCATAGCAGACATGTCCACCACGCCAATAACTAAGAAGGTATAGCCCAGAATAAGCGGACCTAAGGCTTCTGGGATCATGACCGTAAAGAGAATACGCATCTTGGATGCGCCCATGGCCCGGGCTGCTTCGATCACCCCGGGGTCTATGGAAACGAGGTTCTGTTCAACAATGCGAGAAATCGCGAAGGTGGCGGCAAAGCACATGGCAAAAATTGCTGCGTTGACCCCCAGGCGGGTTCCAACGACCACACCGGTGAGCGGGCCCAAGGCTGCCAGCAAAATGATAAAGGGAATAGGGCGGACAACGTTAACTAAGATGTTAAGAAAGATATTGATAGGCCGGTTGGCCAGGATATTACCTTGCCGGGTGGTGTAGAGCAGGCCTCCTATGATGAGCCCCAGGAACCCGGCAATGATCATGGTGACGGTTACCATGTAGAGGGTGTCTTGAATAGCCGGTAAAAGTTTGTCCGGTAAGAAGGTGGACCAGTTTACTTCTGCTGCTGCACTGAGCCTGGTGTTGCTGCTGATCTGCATTAGCGTACCTCTTTGATGGTGGTGACGGTTGCTAGTTCTGCCAGGGCTGCGTCGATGTTAATGACATCCCCTATGAGTTCTAGGGTGAGGTTGCCGTAGCTTTTGCCCTGGAGGATCTCCAGCCCGCCCTGGACAATATTAAAGTGAACGCCACGGTTGCCTAGGTAGGAGAGGACTTTGCCAATGCCGGTATTGCCTTCCTGTATTTCGATATTGACCAGGTAACCCCGGTGTCTTCTTTTGAGTTGGAAGGCCTCATCCAGGGTTGGTGGCTGTTTGACGGTGGTGGCAATAAAACGTTGGGCCACAGCGGTTTGAGGGTTGGAGAAGACGTCGTAGACCTTGCCCATTTCTACGATTCGTCCTTCTTCCATGACGGCTACCCGGTCTGCTATGGAGGAAACCACGTCCATCTCGTGGGTGATAACAACTACGGTGATGCCCAGTTCGGCGTTGACTTTTCTGAGCAGGTCCAGCACTTCGGAGGTGGTTTCTGGGTCAAGGGCGGAGGTGGATTCGTCAGCTAGCAGTAGTGAGGGTGAGGTGGCCAGGGCTCGGGCTATCCCAACCCGCTGCTTTTGGCCGCCGGAGAGCTGATCCGGGTAGCTTGTGGCTTTGTCGGCTAGGCCCACAAATTCGAGCATCTGCTGGATGCGTTCTTGGCGTTGGGCTTTTTTCCAGCCGGCTACTTTGAGGGGAAATTCGATATTACCCGCTACGGTTCGGGAGTTCATGAGGTTAAACTGCTGAAAGATCATGCCGATCTGCTGGCGGGCCTGGCGCAGGACTGATTCTTTTTGCTGGGAAATCTGGGTTCCCGCCACGCTCAGGCTGCCGCTTGTGCTGGCTTCCAGGCCGTTAATGAGCCTCACCAGGGTTGATTTTCCAGCTCCAGAATAGCCAATAATGGCAAAAATTTCGCCGCGGTTGATGGTCAAAGAAACGTCGTCTACGGCTCTAATTATTTTTTTACCGCTTTTAAATTCTTTGGTGACGCTGTTGAGTACCACCATTTCTTCTGGTGAGTCTGCTAAGAGCTCCTGCTGGTTTTCCTGGCGCATAAAGGGTGCTTCCTGCCGCTGATAGGTATTTTTCTAGACGGAAGAAGCGGCAACCGCCCTGTGGCTGGCCGGTGTGAATCCTGCCGCTGGTTACCGCTTCTGCTGCTGGTCTTTTATTTCTGTTTAAGCTCTTCTTCTAGGCTGCGCAGTGTTTCTCGCAGCTGATCAGCTGGGGTTTTTACTTCGATGGCGGTTCCTTCGGTATCTTCTTCAACGCTAGCTTGCACCTCTGGGGTGTGAAAGAGTTCTACGATCTTCTGGTAGGTCTCGTTATCGGCCTGCTCTGCCGAGGAAACAAAGAGGTTAACGTATTTTTGGGCAGATTCGTTGGCCGGGTCGTCCTGGGCTAGGGCGTCCTTGGGGCTTAAGCCTGCATCTTTGATGTAGTCGTTGTTAATGACGGAGCCGTCCACTGATTCCATGGAGATCACCGTTTGGGCGGCGTCCACCGGGGTTACCTTAACCTTGGATTTCTGGCTGTCTACGTCATCAACGGTGGGCTCGCTCACCTGGCTGTCCTTGAAGCTGACCAGATTATTCTCTTTAAGGAGGAGCAGGGCCCTGGCCTCGTTTACCGGGTCATTGGGGATAGCGATCTCAGCGCCGTCAGATAGGCTGTCCAAGGAGTCGTGTTTGGTGGAGAAGAGTGCCATGGGGTAGATGACCGTAGGCCCTACGATAGCTAGGTCGCTTTGGGTCTCTACGTTGTAGTTGGCCAAAAAGGCGATGTGCTGGAACCAGTTGAGGTCTATTTCGCCATCTTTAAGGGCGGGATTTGGCTGGTTGTAGTCGGTGAATTCCCGGTATTCAATGGTGATTCCCTCTTGGGCAGCCTGATCTTTGAGGGTCTGCATGACCGGGTCGCTTCCTACCACCCCGATAGTGACAGTTGTCTTGTCTGCTGCACTATCTGCTGATGAGCCACAGGCTGCCAGCCCCATGATCAGGGGTAAAACGGCCAGGGATGCAACAACTTTCTTCACGGCTATGAATCTTTCTGTTGGTGAGGTATGGGATAGCTAGGTTCAGCAGGCGGTAGGGCCGGTGTCTGCTGTAGAGTGTTCGGCCTGCCCGCTGCCGAGCCGGCGCCTAATCCCATTCAAGCATGTGTGTCTGTAGAGCGCTAAAGTCAGCAAAAAATACGTAGTTTTAAGGCTTTTTTAACGCCATACTACATATTGCCGTAACATTTAGTCACAATTGCCGGTGGGCTTAAACCTAGCTGACTACCTCAAAGGCCTTACCGGGCAGAACCCAGCTACTGTTCCCCGTATTTTTCGAGGAGGTCTTGGCGGACCAGCCTGCGCAGGGTTTTACCGATCATGGACCGCGGCAGTTCTTCTACCTCATAGATTTTGCGGGGCACCTTGTAACGGGTGACCTGGCCGTAGCAGTGCTCTCGCAGCTCGGCCTCGTCTATGGCGTATCCCTCAACGGGAACCACCGCCGCAACAACGGTCTCTCCCCCACCAGCTCTGGGCAAGCCTACCACGGCAGCGTCAAGCACGGAATCGTGTCGCCTCAGGGCAACCTCAACTTCAGTAGGAGAAACATTAAAACCGCCGGTGATAATAATTTCTTTGATCCTGTCCACTACGGTCAAGAAGTAGTCCTGATCTAGGGTGACGATATCTCCGGTTCGTAGCCAGCCGTCAGCCGTTATAGCCTTGTGGGTTTCTTCTTCACGTTTCCAGTAGCCGCGCAAGACCTGGGGTCCGCGCACCCAGAGTTCGCCTTCCTGCCCCTGGGCAACGTCCTCCTGGCTCTCCGGATCAACAACACGAATATCGGTGCTGGGAAAGGGAATACCAATTGAGCCGGCCCGACGCTGCCCGTTGAGGGGGTTGCAGGCAACCAGGGGGGCACATTCGGTGAGGCCATAACCTTCAACAAGGTAACCTCCCGCGTATTCTTCCCATTCGGCAACAAGATCCGGCGGCAGGTTCATAGCCCCCGAGACCGCATAACGAATGCCCTGTAAAGAGATCCCTTTTTCTTTGGCTGCATCAAGGAGTCTGCGGTAAACCGGTGGCACGGCCGGAAGAATGGTGGGCATTACTTTTTTCATGGCCTTAAGCATGAGGTCAATATCTACCGTCGGAAAAATAACCAGGCGGGCCTGGCATACAACGGCAATAGACAGGCCCAGGGTCATTCCGTAGGCATGAAACAGTGGGAGCACCGAATAGAGCACTTCGTCATCTTGAGGTTGAATCCACTCCTGGCCCATGCGGGCATTGGATTCTAGATTACGGTGTGTAAGGGCCACCCCCTTGGGGCTGCCCAGGGTTCCGGAGGTGTAGAGCAGCAGGGCTAGATCGTGGGCTGTTGGCCGATGATGGGCCGGATCAATAGGCTGGTGTTTGAGCAGACTCTTCCAGCTTTTGGAACCGCGGGCTGGCCCCTGCAATTTTTCCCGGGACTGGCGCATAGGCTTAACCGGCAGCTTGAGGGCTGTGCGCAGGTGAAAGGGCATAGCCTCAAGCATATTGACAGCATAAACAAGCTGGGGACGGGTATCGGCCGGCAGGCTGCTCACGTTTTCGGCGGCCTTATCCCAGACAATAGCAACCTTGGCCCGGTGGTCTTCAAACATGTGTCGCAGCTCAGCCGAGGTATATAGCGGATTATGCTCTACCACCACCGCCCCCAGGCGGATAACCGCATAAAAAGCAATAATGTGCTGGGGGCAGTTTGGCAGAATAATGGCTACCCGGTCTCCGGCATTAACACCGGCCTGGCGTAAGCCCTCAGCAACCCGGCGAATCTGTTCTCCCAGCTGGGCGTAGCTGGTTGTTGCCCCAAAAAATTGCAGGGCTATCTTTTGGGGGACCTCCCGCACGGCCTGCTCCATGAGATGGCTCAGCGAAGTTTCCGGTAGATCAAGTTCTGTTTTTGTTTCTGGATTGTAATTTTTAGTCCAGGGTCGGTGGCTCAGCGGCCAATCCTGAGAATCTGATTCCTTATGGGCAATGTGCATACACACGATTCTGCCACGAAGCCTAAGGCAGCAGCGGCAGCACCCCGTCAGCTTATTGCTTCTGTGCCCAGGAAAACTAACATGCTCTAGCCCACAGACTGGTTCGCTTTGCTCCAACAGGCTGCAATACTGGTTGTATGGCTAAAAAACAGGCTTCCCCAGTAAGCGAAGAAGAAATACGTTCCCTGATCCATCAGATGATTCGACGGATGATCTTTTGTGCCTTGCTTCTTATTGTGGTGGGGTTCGCCATCCTCGGTGGCGTCACCCTGTGGAAGGGCTAAACTATGGCCCAGACTACCTTTGAAAAAATGGTTGCCGGTCAGGCCTACAAGCCCGATGCCCACTGCTCAAGCAGCTACCGGGCAGCACTAGAGCTTTGCCTAGACTACGAACGGCTTTACCTGGCCAATGACCCAGGGCACCGGCAGCTGCTGCATTCAATTTTTGGTTCGGTGGGTCAGAATGTTGAGATCCGCCCTTCGATCCGGGTTGACTATGGAATCAACACGCATATTGGCTCGGATTGTTTCTTTAATTTCAATACCATCATCTTAGACGTTGCCCCGGTCACCCTGGGGCAGGCGGTTTTGGTGGGTAGCAATGTGCAATTTTTAACCCCGACTCACCCCCTCAATCCCCTTGACCGCAGACAGGGCTGGGAGGGCGGGCTGGCTATCAGCGTGGCAGATAATGTCTGGATCGGCAGCGGTGCCCTTATTCTTCCGGGAGTCAGCATTGGAGAGAACTCCGTTATTGGAGCCGGTTCGGTGGTCTCCAGCGACATCCCAGCCAATTCAGTGGCGGTGGGTAACCCCGCCAGGGTTTGCAAAACTCTTAATAAGGGCCAGCGTCCAGCCAGCGGGCAATTTAGTGCAGCAGCCTTAGGGATCAGCTCTTAAAATTTTAAGAAAGGGCAGGTAGAAGACCGTGGGGTTTTTTAAAAGCCGAGATAAAATTCCCGCTCCCAGCAGGAGCTCGGCTGAGACCGAATCCTATGCCAGCTGGGGTGGGCTGCAGGACCAGGAGCCAACCAAGATTATCAGCCCTCTGGATCAGCAGGCTGCACCAGAGACCGCTCCCCTGCCCCTGACTGAACTGTCTGAGCCCAACCAGGCCGGCCTACCTCAGGGCCGGGCAGTTCAGGCTATTTTTGGGGAATCAGTCAGCAGAAGAAGGTACCGGCGAATCCAGTTTTTCCCCTGCCTGCTAGGTTGGTTACTGGCCTACGGTCTTTTTTCTTTGGCCAGCGGCCTCTACGTCAGGCTTGTCCCTCTTTTAGGGTTGCCTCCTATCTATAGCCTGCCAGAGGCTATTAGCCAGCTGGTAAAGCCGGCAGCAGGAGCATCTTCCTTCTGGCTTTGGAGCTGGGCCCTGCTGACCACTCTCTGCTACTGGCTCTGTTTTGCCCTGGGTGGTTATGCCGCTGCCCGTATGACCGTCCTGGCACCCCTGCGCCAGGGACTTGGGGTCTGGCTATGGCATATTTTGGCCAGTCTGCTGGCCAGCATCCTGGTTCTTTTTTTGGGCGACTCGCCCGATGGCCACGTACCTAGCCTTTCTTTTCAGGCCATGCTGGGTGGTGAGCTGCAAATCACACTTTCTGCCACCCTGGTGCTGCTGGCCATCCTCTTGCTGGCCAGCTTAACCGGGGCCATCCTGGGCCCCAAATATCAGCAAAAAATTTTCCCCGACCATGCCGGCGAAAACTGACGCGGCTGTGTGGATTAAAGAGCATTATCAGGGCTACAAAGCAGTGTATTTTTTCCAGCTGATGCCAGCACTTGCCTGTACTTACCTGTACCCATTTTGAGGTTTTTTCTACAAAACGTAGTCTATTCGACTCACTTTCACGGTAAAATCTACAGCAATAATTACAATTATTGTTCACTATCGCGCACTGATAACTTCGTCATCGGCACTATTGTGCCTCGGTGCGCTCACCATGGGGGAAGTATGCCTGAAACTAAAGTCGCAATAGTCGATGATCATGAGGTAGTGCGCGAAGGCCTCCGCGCCGTTGCAGAAAAAACGGACGGTGTGGAATTAGTTGCCGCATCATCTACCGTCAATGATCTCCTTGTTGCCCTGGGGCGCAATCCTCGTGACCCCGGTTCGGCTGACCTCGGCAAGGTAAAGCGCGACTGCGACGTCGCCCTACTCGATCTATCACTACAAGATCGGTCACGTCCGTCGGAAAACGTTGATTTGTTACGCCAGGCAGGTATCAAAGTGCTGATTTTCTCAGTGGGAGAAAATCCTGCCCTCATTCGTGAAGCTCTTAAGTCCGGCGCCCTAGGCCTCGTGCGCAAATCGGAGCCCCTGGAACACGCCCTGGGTGAAGCTAAAAATATTGCAGACGGTAAAGCTGTGGTCACCAAGGAGCTAGCCGCCGCTATTGATGGGGACCACGAGTTCTCCCGAGCAGCCCTTTCGCCCCGGGAACAGGAGACACTGCGACTCTACGCCTCCGGCTTTGCCCAGGTTCAGGTAGCCCGGCGGATGGGCATTAAGCAGTCAGCCGTTAAAACCAATATTGACCGCATCCGCGAGAAGTACGCCCGCGTTGGCCGCCCCGCTCCCACCAAGATTGACCT
This sequence comes from Rothia sp. (in: high G+C Gram-positive bacteria), assembly GCA_030524105.1. Lineage (GTDB taxonomy): Bacteria > Actinomycetota > Actinomycetes > Actinomycetales > Micrococcaceae > Rothia. The sequence goes on along the minus strand of JAUNHE010000003.1, from coordinate 21,981 downwards.
GCGTATCCGAGCCATTGAAGATGGCCTGGTTGATACCATGGAAGATGTCAAGAGCGCAGAACGTTATTTCTAAGCCCGTCTAGTAGCAACCCTTAATTTTTTTAGAGCCCCCAATCCTCCAGCACACCGACCGTATTGAGGATACTAGATTGCAGCACACTACCGGTGCGACCAAGGATCTTGCGCGTTCTTTGCGTAAGCCAACCCGGTCGTTTCCAAGACCTTGGCCTACCGCTGCCCGCCAGCTGGTAGGTCCAAGTAGTTTTGTCTTGTTCTGCGCCCTAGAGATCTTCTTTGCTTTCTTTGGCGTGGTGGTTATTTTTCAGGCATTTATGCCGCTCTTTTACCAGAATGTTGGCTTCCATATCTGGCATATTTGTTTTGCCAGCTGTGTGTTTGTCAATAGTATGTGGCTGATTTATAACGGCATCCGGCGGGAATTTTCTCCAGCCATTGTTGCAGCCACTATTTGGATTGCCTACCTGGCCTACCTTACCTACCCCTTGGTGGCTAAGGATACGGGAGACAACATTCCCTGGTATGCCCTTTGCGGACTCTATGGGCTGCTCACTCCACTGACTACCGCCAGTATTCGGCAGGTTACCGGCCATATTGTTGCCCTTGCCGCAACCTTTTTTGGCTCTACCGTCCTGATCTATAAACTTTTTGGTCTTGACATCCACTTAAGCATCCTTATTCCAGAGGTTATCCAGCTAGTCTGCCTGAGCCTGCTTTTTACCTTCTTTTTTGGTGTTGCCAAATACTACGCTGAACGCTCAGACGTCCTCTACACCGAGACCCTGGCTGCACAGCTGCAGTTTAACCGCACCAAGGATCAGGCCCACACTCTGCAAGAGTTTGACAAGCTGGTGCACGATAACGTGATGGCTGCCCTCCTGGATGCCAGCCGAGATGCCGGTCCCATTGCTGAGCGGACCCGAACCCTGGCCCGCCGGGCCATAGCGGTTTTGGAAGACGAAACCAACCGGGTCTCCCCTATTCGGCCGGCTACCTTTCAGGAGTTAACCGAACAGATAGCGGTGGGAGTCTCCCCCTGGAACTCACGGCTGCGCTTTGTTGAAGACGCCGACAGCAGGCTGCCCCAGGCTGATCCTGCCTCAGAGATGCCCCAGGAAGCAGCACGGGCCTTTACCCACGCTGTTACGGAGGCCGTTTCAAACTCTGCTCGGCACTCTGGCAGTAGAACCACCCAGATCAGTGTGCGAACCGAAATGAGGCGCCCCTTGGGTTCCCTGCGCTCTGACGATGCTCGACCCCATATTTACTGCACGGTCAGCGACAGGGGCCAGGGTTTTAATATGAATAATATTGACCTACGCCGGATGGGAGTGCGCGTCTCCATGATTCGTAGCATGGCTGAAGCAGGTGGTAAGGTCACTATTAAATCCGCGCCGGAACGCGGTACCGTTGTTATTGTGCAGTGGCCGGGAGATCAGTCTAATGCCCAATGAGTACTATGCCACACCTTTTTTTAGGCTCTGCATCTTTGCCTACTTTATCCTTCTGGGGCTTTCGTTTACCGTCTGGTACTACACCGTAGCTGAGCCGGCCGGGCCCAATGCTTGGATTCCGCTGCTTTCTTATTTGCTGCTTAGTTTTTTACTAGCCTTTTTCCCTAGTGGCTCCCTGCATTTACCCTCTATGCTGGTACCTCTTGTTCAGCTCTTAACCCTGCTGGTCTTTCAGCTGGTCTTGGATATGCTGCCTCACCGGCTTAATGGGCCTTCCCTGGTGCCACCTATTCTGGTGCTGGTTCTGATGTGTACCGTGCTCATTCAGCGCAGCCACACCATAGCCGCCTGGCTACTTTTTGGGGTTTCGGTACTTCTGATTGTTAAATGGCATCTTGCTCTGGCTATTCCGCAATACGCTATTGCGGCGGAGTTTCTGGTACCGGCAGCTGTTGTCTTCTCTAACCACCTTTTTAAGGCCCATATTGATCAGGCCACCCACAAGGCACGTCAGTCCCGGGTGCTCTTACAGAATGCGGAGCTGGGCCAGGCTCAGGAGCGGGGTATTAGTAGTGTTGCTGCGCGTAGGGTTAGTGAGGTCCGCTCTTTAACCGAGGATATGCTGCACCGGATTGCCTATGATCCGGCCCCGGTGACTGCAGAGGAAATCGATGACTTCCGCTTTACCGAGGCTCAGCTGCGCGATACGATTCGTGGCCGGCATATTGTCAACGAAGAGATTTTACGGGCTGCCCTGGCTGCCCGCCGGCGTGGGGCTAAGGTGGATATTTTGGATGAGCGCGGCGAAATGCTACCGGAGCAGGTGGTTACTTCCCTGACCAAATGCGCCGTTGACCTGCTCAATAAGGCCACAGCTGGAACAATTACCATCCGGGCCTTCCCCAAGACGGATCAGACGGCGGTCATGCTGGTGCACGACGGTAATTCGGAAGAAGAGGAGCCGTCGGCCATTGAGATTGATCAGAAAACCGGTGAGGTGATTCGACTCTAGTGACTCAAGTCTCTTGTGCACCATTTTTCCAGGTTAACTGTTAACATTTCCCAGACAAATAGCCCACTTTTTACATTTTTGTCACCCACTATAGGGACATACAATTGTTTACATTTCTGGAAGAATAGAGAGCAATGGGGAAGACGCGAGTCGGGGGACTCGTTAGTTTCGGTGATGTTGGGGGACGGATCCGAAACGTGCACTTTCTCAGGTATAAGGTATCTAGCCGATTCCTTACTTTGGGACTATTTTTATAGTTTTCCACTGCTTCATTAACTTCTTGGGGGAGATAGTTTTAGAAGTAGTTGTAAGGGTGCGCGCCTTAACGTATGGGTGGCCTCAGCTTTTGCTGGGGCCACCTTTTTTCCGGGAAAAACCGGCCAAACAGTGGGCAGAACAACCCCCCAAGCTACCTACAAGCCAAACACTTATTCTGGTGACATCCCTAGTCACACTGACTTTTTGGTTGGCAGCGCCCCCTTAGCTGCCGGCTACTGCCAACCTTTCCGCCGGAGCCTGCTAGTCGTCCAGGAGGAGGGCGGGCTCTTCCATGACGGCAGCAACATCGGCCATGAAACGGGCGGAGAGGTCTCCGTCAACGACCCGGTGGTCAAAGGAGCCGCCCAGTGTTGTTACCCAGCGTGGAATAACTTCTCCATCAACGACCCAGGGTTTTTGTTTGATGGTGCCAAAGGCAACGATGGCTACTTCACCCGGGTTGATGATGGGGGTACCGGTGTCAATTCCTAGGGCCCCAATGTTGGTGATGCTAATGCTGCCCTTGGCCATTTCTTCCGGCTGGGTTCTGCCTTCTCGGGCCCTGATGGTGAGCTCGTTGAGGGCCTGGGCTAGTTCTCGCAGGGATAGGTCTTGGGCCTCTTTGATGTTGGGCACCATGAGTCCGCGCGGGGTTGCGGCAGCAATACCCAGGTTCATAAAGTGTTTGATCTGGATTTCCTGCTCTGTCCAGGTGGCGTTGACTTGCGGGTTGCGCGCTGCTGCCCAGATGACTGCCTTAGAGAGGATGAGTAGTGGGGTAACTTTGATCCCCTCAAAGTGGGGTGATTTTTTGAGGCGCTTAACAAATTCCATGGTTCTGGAGGCGTCCACATCCACAAAGATAGAAACGTGGGGGGCGCTGAAGGCTGACTGGACGGTTGCCTTGGCGGTTGCTTTGCGTACCCCGCGCACTTTGATGCGTTCGATGCGGTCTCCACCAACGCCTTTTGGAATCCAGAATGAATCTGGGTTGCTGGCTTCTTCCTGCTGGTTATCGCGGGCGTGGGCGGCGTAGTTGAGGAGGTCTCTTTTGGTGACCTGCCCGTATTGGCCGGTGGGCGGCACCTGGGCTAGGTCTATTCCCATGTCCTGGGCGGCTTTGCGGACCGGGGGTTTGGCTAAGGTTTGCCTCCTGGGTGGTTTGCTGCTGCTGGTTTCGCTAGCCGGGAGCCGGCGTAAACCGCCTTCTAGTAGGGCTGAGGCTTTGCCGGTGAATTCTCCTAGCGATGTGGTGAGGCTTTGGCGTAGGGGCCTTTTTTCCCGGGGTAGAGCTGCTTCTTCCTTGGTGGAGCTGCTTGTTTGGGGCCCGTTTTTGTCTTCTTGTTCTATTGGGGGCCGGCTTCTCTTGCGGGGGCGGCGCTGCACGGCTTCTGGTATGGGCCCGCTTCCTACCAGGGCCGGCTCTTGGTTTTGGGCTGTCTGCTGGGTTTGGTCAGCTTCTGCTGCCCGGCCGCTGTCCTGGGGCCGGTCTGGCTCCTGGCCGGGGCTGCTAATGCTAATGAGCGGGGTGTCAACCGCAACTGTTTCTCCTTCTGGGACGTGGATTTGGCTGACCTGCCCTGCGTAGGGTGAGGGTAGTTCCACCACTGATTTTGCGGTTTCTATTTCTAGCAGGATGTCGTTGACGGCGACGCTGTCCCCTACTGCAACCTTCCAGCTGAGGATTTCTGCTTCGGTGAGGCCTTCTCCTACGTCGGGTAGGTTAAAAGTCTGTGTCTTCATTTCTTTGCCTTTTAGCTTGCTGGGTCACTGGTAGTCAAAGGAGCGGTCGACTCCGTCAAGAATGCGGTCGATACCGGGTAGGTATTCTTTTTCTGAGCGCGGGGGCGGGTAGGGTATGTGGAAGCCGCCTAGGCGAATGACCGGTGCTTCTAGGCTGTAGAAGCAGCGGCTGCTGATGGCTGCGGCCACCTCGGAGCTGACGCTGACAAAGGGGCTGGCTTCTTGGGCTACGACCAGGCGACCGGTTTTTGTTACTGATGCTGCGAGGGTGTCTATGTCCAGCGGAGAGATTGATTTGAGGTCTATCACTTCTAGGTCTCTGCCGTCTTCTTGGGCGGCCTGGGCTGCCGCTAGGGCTGTTGCTACTAGTGGGCCGTAGGTGGCCAGGGTTAAGTCTGAGCCTTCGCGTAGCACTGAGGCTTGGAAGGGGTTGTAGTTGTGGTCGGTCAAATCTAGGTTTCCCTTGGCCCAGTAGCGGCGTTTTGGTTCTAGAAAGATGATGGGGTCTGGGTGTTTGATGGCTTTGTGTAGCATCCAGTAGGCGTCGTGGGCGCAGGAGGGGGTGATGACCCGTAGCCCGGGTGTGTGGGCAAAGTAGGCTTCTGGGGATTCGGAGTGGTGTTCTACGGATCCTACTGCGCCACCGTAGGGTAGGCGGATGGTGAGCGGTACCCGGTAGGTGCCGCGGGTACGCCCGTGTATTTTGGCTAGCTGGGAGGTGATCTGGTTGAAGGCTGGAAAGACGAAGCCGTCAAATTGGATTTCTGGCACCGGGTAGTAGCCGGCTAGGGCCAGGCCTATGGAGGTTCCAATAATGCCGGCTTCTCCTAGGGGGGTGTCCATGACTCGTTGGCTGCCAAATTTTTCTTTGAGCTCGCTGGTTACTCTAAAGACTCCGCCGAGCTGGCCAACGTCTTCGCCAAGGACCAGAACTTTTTCTTCTGCTTCCATCTGGTGGTGCAGGGCCAGGTTGATGGCCTTCGCTAGGGCAATATTCTGTGTTGACATTGGTTTATGCTCCGTCTTCGAATCCAGCCATGTACTGCCGGTAGGCCAGCCTGTCGGCTTCGGTTTGGGTGTGCTCTTGGGCGTAGGCGCTGGTAAAGAAGGTTTCAAGGTCGTAGTCTGCTGAGTTGAGGACGCTCTGGCGTACTTCTTGGGCTACCCGGTTGGCTTGCTGGTCTAGTTCTTCTAGGAGGGCGGCGTCTAGGTAACCTTGGGCTGTCAGGTATTTTTTGAGGCGGATTAGGGGGTCTAGCTGCTGGGCTTGTTCTAGTTCTTCTTGGCTGCGGTATTTGCTGGGGTCGTCGGCCGTGGTGTGGGCCCCTAGACGGTAGGTTTCCGCCTCAATCAAAACCGGGCCCCGGCCAGCCCGTATTTCTTCTATTGCATATTTGGTGACGGCTGCTACGGCTAGGACGTCGTTGCCGTCTACCCGGATTCCTTCAAAGCCGTAGCCGGCTGCCCTTTGGGCTAGGGGTACCCTGGATTGGGTGGAGAAGGGTACTGAGATGGCCCACTGGTTGTTTTGGATGAAGAAGAGTACGGGGGCGTTGTAGGAGGCGGCAAAGACCATGGCTTCGTGGGTTTCGCCTTCGGTGGAGGCGCCGTCGCCAAAGTAGACCGCTACGGCCGGATTCTCTTCTGCTGCTGCTTCTTCTTTTGCCTCTTGGGCCTGTGTTTTTTTGAGTTGCAGGCCCATGGCGTAGCCGACTGCCTGGGGTATTTGGGCGGCAAGAACCAGGGTGTAGGGGTGGAAGCCGTGTTTGATGGGGTCCCAGCCCAGGGTGTCTTGGCCTCGGAAGACTTGGATGAGTTGGCTTAGGTCTATTCCGCGGGCGTAGGCTAGGGCGTGTTCGCGGTAGCTGGGAAAGATGTAGTCTTGCGGGCTGTAGGCGTAGGCGGAGCCTACTTGGGCTGCTTCTTGCCCTTGGCAGGGTACCCAGAGGGCCATTTGCCCTTGTCTTTGCAGGGCGGTTGCTTCTTGGTCAAAGCGGCGGCTGATGTACATCTGCCGGTAGAAGGTGCAGAGGGTGTCCCGGTCTAGGCCCTGCAGGTAGGGGCTGTAGCGGGGGTGCTGCTGGAGTTTTCCGTCGGGGGTTAGCAGTTGAACCCGGGGAAGTATACCTTTGTGGCTATTTTCTGTTTCTGCTGTAGCGGCCATATGCCCTCCCTGCAATTGTGTGTGCCGTCCCTAGTAGACTAGCCTATACCCCATTGGTCTGCTGTGCTGCGGTTTGGGCTTTATGTTGTGGCTTCTGTGCTGCCGGTTGGTGGGTGGGGGAATTTTTGGCAGATGCTGAGCAGCCGTTTGTTTGCTTCTTTTTCCCCTATGCTTACTCGCACACCTTCTTGGTCAAAACCGCGCAGGGCTAGGGCTTGGTTTTCTGCTTCTTGCATGAAGGCGCCGGTGTGCTGGCCTAGGGCTAGCCAGATAAAGTTGGCTTTGCTGGCCGGGGTCCACCAGCCTAGTTGTGCTAGGGCTGCCTGCATTTTTTGGCGTTCTGCTACTAGTTCTTCTACCCTGCTCATGACTGCCCGGTGTTCTTTGATGCTGGCTAGGGCGGCTTCTTGGGCTAGGGCTGTTACGGCAAAGGGGGTTGCTGTTGTGCGTAGGTGCTGGGTGATGGCCGGTGTGGAGATGGAGTAGCCTACTCTTAGCCCGGCTAGGCCTTGGGCTTTGGAGAAGGTGCGCAGCAGAATAAGGTTGGGGTAGTCCCGGTAGAGTTTTAGGCCGTCTACGGGGGCTTCTTCTGCTGCTTCTAGGGGTGAGGCCAGGCAGAATTCGTAGTAGGCTTCGTCGAGGATCACCAGAATATTGCTGGGGATGCTGGCTAAGAAGCTGCGGACTTCTTGGGTGGTGAGGGCTGGGCCGGTGGGGTTGTTGGGGCTGCAGAGGAGGATCATTTTGGTTTTGCTGGTGACGGCTGCCGCCATGCCGGCTAGGTTGTGGGAGCCGTCGGCCTTGTTGGGTATTTGGATGCTTTGGGCGCCGGCTAGGCCTACGCAGATGGGGTAGGCTTCGAAGGATCTCCAGGGGTAGATGACCTGGTCTTTGCTGCCGTCTGGGTTGGTGCCGGCGAAGGCGGCCAGGATTTGGGTGAGGGCCCCCAGGCTGCCTGCCCCGGTGACGATGTCTTCTGCCGGTAGGCCCAGGTGCTGGCTGAGCCCTTGGCGTAGGCTGCTGCTGTTTGGGTCTGGGTAGCGGTGGATTTGGTCAAAGTTTTCTAGGATTTTTTTGACTGCCGGCACGGGCCCCAGGGGGTTCTCGTTGGAGGAGAGCTTATACTGGGTGAGCCCGGGTTGAGCCGGTGCGGCTTTGCCGGCCCGGTACTGGGGCAGCTGGGCTAGCACGGGCCGCGGCTGCGGGCCTGCCAGCTGCTGCTTGCGGGGTCTTTTTGTCATGGTCACCACTCTAGTGCACGCTAATCTTGCTGACTATGGGAGAGGGCAAGGACTTTGCCGGTTAGTCTTTGTTGTTGAGACGTGCGTGGATTAGTGGCTGAGAGCTACCAGTAAGGCGCCGGAAGCTTTGGCGCGATCTAGACTAGATAAACGACGTAAAATGAGTAATGTGTAATTTTTCGTAATTATTTACCTGCTTCGAATCACATAGATACACTCATTAAGTGCAGAAATCTATCCACTACCAAAGAAGGAAAAAGTGGCCACCATATTGTTTTTAAAAAATGTTAAATAATAATCAGCATAAAATACTGATAACCATAGCATTAGCATTTTCCTTGTTTGCCGAGGGGTCTATATATTATCTAATAATTTTTGGGGCATCTAAAGAGGAAAATAAATGGTTATTGACTGGTATAAGTTTTGCTACAGTTCTCCCGAGCATATTTTTAGCAGCACCATTAGGATGGGCGATTGATAGGTTTCCTATAAAAAGGTTATGGGTAGGTTCTCTGGTCGTTTCAGCACTGTTGTCCTTTGGTATGATGCTGACCGAAAATTATTACATACTAATTCTACTCCTAGCGATCCAAACTATCTGCTCAATACTCGTGGGATCTGTTTTATTTAAAGGACTACCCAGGATTGAGGGTTTTACTAAAGATTCAGCTAGCTCTTATATTGTTGGGTTAAGTTCAGTATTAGCAATAGTTACTCCCCCTGCCTCCGGTCTTTTATTCTCGACCGGAAGAAATCTCGCGTTTCTAACGATAACTGCACTCTTTGTAGTCTCCCTAATAATGGTAGCTATGCTTGTACCGCCGCTGAATGTAAGGGCTACAGCCGAAAACCTGGGGTTGAGGGAAATATTTTTTGGGTTAAAATCTTTAAAATCAATCTCTGCCATAAAATACTACCTTCCGGTTATGTTTGCTGTTGTACTTTTCACTACCATGGAAGATTTATCCGGTATTATCTACTTACAAGAAATAAGTGCCAATTATCTTAGAGCATTAGATCTACAAAATATTGATTCTGGCGCCCTAGGGTACTCATTTATTATCTCAATGTGGCCGATCGGATCGCTTATTGCATCCATAATGATTGGCAAAAATTATATTAATTTAAGAGGATTAACCTCATTAGTCCTCGGAGGGTTCCTAGTCTGCTTGGCAGTATTTTTTGAAGGTCTTATCGAAAATGTATTGCTCATCGCCCTATTCTTTATAGTAGGGGGTGCGGGCAACGCGATCCACAATATCGGTGTTAGAAATATAGTATATGACACCATTCCCGAAGGATCACAAGGGAGGGCATGGACATTTATTGGTGCATCTTTCACTATTTTCTCTGCACTGGGTAAATTTTTAGGGACCCCTTATTTACTAGCTGAACCTAAAGAAGTAATATTTTTATCCGGATTAGCGGGGATGACTTTAATATTTATTTCCTCAATACTTATCTTTTTCAATAAAAAGACAAATACTTAATTTTATCCAGGACTACTATTGAATATGGACAAAACCGTAGAAAATGCTGGCAAAATAGACGGCTATACCGTCGTACCTTAAAAGCACCGACGGCGGCGGGGTTACTGCTTGTGCTCTGCTAGGGCTGCTTCTAGCTCCTTGCTGATGCGCCAATCCGTCATCATGCCGTCAAGACGTCTACCCCCAATATAGAGCAGCGGTTCGCTGTCTTCGTGTTCTGTAGGAACATCAACCGCGTCAAAGTCGACGCGGGCGTCGTAGCGTCCACTGCCTACCGCCAGTCTCAGGGCCTCCACGTCAAGCCCAGCTTCAGTGGCAGCTTCAAGAACCATGGCGCAGCTTAGCTGGCCCGGCTTACGCACTAGGGCAGCATGCATATCCCACATTTTGCCTTGTTCATCAGCATATTCAAGGGCTAGGGCGGCGTAACGGCTGGCCGAATCGCTCACCTGGTGGCGGTAAGCATAGCCAATACGTGCATCCCTATTGACGTACTCGTAAGCCTTACCGTAGGCTTCCGCGTACCTGTACCGGGCAGGGTTGGCCATATCAAAATAGAGAACCATATCCACCACCGGTTTATGGTTGCCCAGCACGTGGTCGTTCTTGCCGTCAAAGGGGCGCTGTAAAAATTCGCCCTTGGGTTCAGGCAGGGGGGCAAACTTGTCCGCAAGCTTAAAAATAAGAAAAGCCAGGGTCAGAGCCAGCAGGGAGGCCAGGAGCACACCGGCCCGGGCCTGGTCACGCAAGACGGGGTCTTCCAGGGCCAGGTTGGCTAGCAGCAAGGAGATGGTAAAACCCATGCCAGAGAGGGCGCCCACCCCGGCAATACGGGGCATATCCAGGCCCGGTACCCGGCTGGATGGCAGCAGCTTTTGAACCAGCCAAACCCCCAGCAGCACGCCAGCGAGTTTTCCGACAACCAAACCCAGCACCACACCCCAGAGCAGCCTGGACCCCAAAGCCGCGCTTAAGGTCTCCGCGTTAAGAACAATACCCGCATTGGCTAGTGCAAACAGTGGCACCACCAGGTAGTTGACGTAGGGCAGCAGGCTGTGGTGTATCCGCTGGTTGAGGGGGATAGAGTAGGCCAGGACATCCCGGGTGCTGGCTGCGGTGGCCGGGTTGGGTGACTGCCTAAACTGGTCCAGCATCCGTTCCATGTTAGCTGTCCGGTAGTCCTTGGGGGGAAAAACCGGCATCAGCAAGGCCAGCAGCACCCCGGATAGGGTTGCGTGCATTCCCGCAAGGTACATGGCAGCCCAGGTAAAAACACCGGCAATAAGGTAGGGCGGCATCCGCCACACCTGCCTGCGGGCCAGCAGCCACACCACCAACAGGCCAAGCCCCACACAGCCTAAGGCAAGCAGGTTGAGCTTGTCCGTGTAGAAAATGGCGATAGCAGCCAGGGCACCAATATCGTCAATAACAGCAAAAGCCAGCAGGAAACCCCTCAGGCGGGGCGCCCTGCGCGGCCCAACCAGGGCCAGCATGCCCAGGGCAAAGGCGGTGTCGGTGGAGATGACGGTACCCCAGGCTTGGCTAAATTCCTTGCCACGGGTCAGCCAGATAAAGAGCAGGGCCGGTAGCACAAGCCCGGATACCGCCGCACCCACCGGTAGCAGAGCCTTCCGGGGGTCTCTTAGCTCCCCCAGGGAGACGTCTCTTCTAACGTCCAGGCCAACCATAAAAAAGAAGAGCGTCATTAAGGCTTGGTCCACCCACTCGTGCAGGGTGAGCTTAAAGTCCAAGGCCCCCAGGGAAAACCCGGCCTTGCTGTGCCAAAAGTCGGCGTAGGAGTCACCGATGTTTGCCCAGATGAGCGCAAGCAGGGTGGCAGCAATTAAGACAAAGGCCGCGTAGGTTTCGCTTACTAGCAGCCGCCTGCTGCGGATTTTTCGCCGCAGGTACCTGTCCATGAGGGCCTGGTTTTCCTCCGAGGCCTGCGAGAAATAGTTGGGGTTTGAGTCTGCCATTAAGCTAGGGCCTGCACCACAAGTTCCGCGGTTTTTTGGGCCGATGCGGGGTTCTGGCCGGTGATCAGGTTTTTATCCCGCACCGCATAAGCCTGGAAGGGAACCTCAGATTTTGTGTACTGGGCGCCGTGCTTTACTGCCAGTTCTTCCGCATTGTAGGGCACCAGTTCTGCCACCTCAGCTAGGATTTCTTCCTGCCAGCTGAAACCGGTTAGTTGACGCCCGGAAATAAGGTAGCTTCCGTCAGAGAGTTTAACCTCGAGCAGGCCGCAGAAGCCGTGGCAGACCGAGGAGACAATCTTGCCGGCCTCAAAAAGCTGGCTGGTGATACTGTGCAGCTCTGGGTTGTCAAGGAAGTCGTACATGACGGCGTGACCGCCCGTAAAGTAGATGGCGTCGATTTGGCTGGGGTCAACCCGATCTGGGCTGAGTGTCTTCTGCAGCAGCTCCTGCTTGGCTGGGTCTTCGATCCACTGCTTGGCGTGGGCGTCCAGCATGGGGGGCTCCAGGGAGCGTGGTTCAAGCGGCACGGCCCCACCCTTGGGGCTGACCAGCAGCTGCCTAAAACCTGCCTGCTCAAAAACCTGCCAGGCGTGGGTCAGCTCGGTGAGCCACAAACCTGTTGGGTGGCCCTCCTGCCCCCGGTAAGCATCAACATTGGTTACAACGTGCAGGATTGTTTTAGTCATCTCTCGTTTTCCTCTCCAGATTTTCTTCTTATACTGCCCAGCTAGGGCCGGGTTAGCCCCTGGGCATCAGTGAAAGATTCTAGTAGAAGGAGCCGGTGTTTTGCTGTCATTTCACCTTGCTTATAGCCGGCTCTGGTTAGTAAATTTGTTGGCAGGTGTTAGCAGAGTATCCCCAGAGTACCCCCTAGCCCATGCTTCACCTCTCTAGCAGAAGGATGCAAACATGAGAAAATTTAGTTCCCTTTCACGAGAGCTTGAAAACAAGAACAGCCCTATTCATGCAACAGAGGCTGCACAAAATAGCTCAGCAGAACCTGTACCCTTTGTACGCCGGCCTTGATAAGGGTTCAATATTCCCAGGACCAGAATTTTCCGGCTCAAAGTTTTGCAAAGCAGACGCCGACATCATTGCAGACGCTACCTTGCTTGAGATCAAGACCAGAATCGGACGCAAGGATAAGAACGGGGTTTATGCGGACGGGCTACGAGCGGAGGACACTCGCGCAGTGCTGGGGTATATCCTGTTTGATCTTGAAGACGAATATCGGCTACAAGAGGTTGCTTTTTATTCTGCCCGCTACGGCAAGCTGTTCAGGATTGATCTCGATCAGTTCTTGGAAGTCCTTGCCGGTAAACCAGTAAATCTTGAAAAGGCTAGAGCTGAGATGAAACGAATTCTTGCGGGTTAGGTGTGCTTTAGCAAGGTAGCCTTGAATGCCAAGTAGAATTTATTTATTCTTGCCGAGCCTAAAGAGAGCTGATAATGCCTAGTACCACCTTTGATGACCTTCTTAAGTACTACCGAGAAAAATCAGTTTCTGCCCGTAATCAAGGCGACCATCTAGAGGCCTTCACCCAGCAGTATCTGGTCAAAGAATACCTAGCTACCGACGGCGTTCAGGCAGCCCAATTTGAGAAGGTATGGCTCTGGAAGGACTGGCCAGAACGTAATAACTTTGCAGATCTTGGTATCGATCTTGTTGCACAACGCTACGACGGTGGACTCACCGCTATACAGTGCAAGTTTTATTCTCAAGACCACACCATGGTCAAGAGCGATATCGATTCCTTCCTGTCAGCCTCTTCGCGCAAACCTTTTACTGAACGGATTGTGGTTGCTACTACCGATAAGTGGTCTAAACAAGCAGAGCTTATGCTTAAGGACCAGCATATTCCGGTAAAACTTATTGGACCCAACGACTTCCGTAACTCAAACGTCAATTGGGACACCTACCGCTCTGATGCCCCAGAGAATTCTCTGAAAACGTATGAGAAAAAGGAGCTTCGCCCTCACCAGCATGACGCTATTAAGAAAACCCTGGAAGGTTTCAAAACTCATGATCGTGGCAAGCTCATCATGGCCTGTGGCACCGGTAAAACTTTCACGGCCCTGCGTCTGGCAGAAAAATTTGTTGAGCAGAAGGGGCATGCACGTGTACTCTTCATGGTGCCTTCGCTGGCTTTGATGTCTCAGTCCGTCCAAGAGTTTTCCAACGAAACTACCACCCAAATGCATGCTTACGCTGTTTGCTCGGATGTCAAAGTAGGCCGTCGGGTAACCGATGATATTACGGATGTGCAATTGCACGACCTTCAAATCCCCGCAACTACAGATGGAAAAACACTGGTAGAAGCCATGGGTCGGCGTGTCTTGGATGAAGGGCTCACGGTGGTGTTTTCTACTTACCAATCGGTGGATGCGGTGATTGAAGCCCAGCGGGCTGGTTTGCCTGATTTTGATTTGATTATCTGCGATGAGGCACACCGCACCACGGGTGTTCAGCTGGCGGGGGAACAGCAGTCCCATTTCACTAAGATTCATGACAATAATCTGGTACGTGCCGATAAACGCCTGTATATGACCGCGACCCCTCGCCTCTTTAATGATGAGGCAAAGAATAAAGCAAAAGAGTCAGAGGCAGTTCTTGCTTCGATGGATGATGAGACCTTCTTTGGCCCGATCTTTTACCGGATTGGATTCGGTGAAGCTGTTGAGAAAGGACTGCTGACCGATTATAAAGTCCTTGTGCTGGGTGTTGATGAGTCCCAGATAACCTCTTCATTCCAAAGTATTTTGGCGGATGAATCTAATGAGTTAAACATTGATGACGTTGCTAAGCTCATCGGGTGCTGGAACGGCCTAGCAAAACGACGCGGTGGCGACCAGGAGACTTCTTTTGGCAGCGACTCCGCCCCGATGCGTCGCGCTGTCGCTTTTAATAAATCGATTGCTGCCTCAAAATCTGTTGCGGGGGAATTTGAAGAGCTGGTACGCGTACATTTGCAGAACCTCAAGAACCAAGATTCAACCGATGATCTTGGTGTTCAGGTAAAGCATGTTGACGGTAGCATGAATGCCCAGGAGCGCGGCAGCCTGCTGAACTGGCTTAAGGAAGATGTAAAAACTGAAGTCCCTCAGTGCAGGATTCTTTCTAATGCACGCTGTCTTACCGAGGGTGTAGATGTCCCTAATCTGGATGCGGTCCTCTTTCTCAACCCCCGTAATTCCATGGTGGATGTGATTCAGGCTGTGGGCCGTGTCATGCGCAAAGCTGAAGGGAAAAAGTACGGGTATATTATTTTGCCTATTGCAATTCCTGAAGGGGCTTCAACGTCGAGCGCGCTCTCGGATAATAAACGCTACAAGGTGGTCTGGCAGGTTCTTCAGGCGCTGCGTGCTCACGATGAGCGTATGGACGCAGCAATCAACCAAATTGAACTCAACGATAAGAATCCTGAATCCATTATTGTTGAAACGATTGATTTGAACCCGGTAAAGGGGCCAGCTACCGATATTGGTAGTGCAGGGGCCGATGAAGCGGATTCAGGTAGCGGCTCTGGTCAGGGCACCCAGCTTGTGCTGTCTTTCCCAGCGGCTGAGTGGAAAGAGGGTGTTTACGCAAAAATTGTCGATAAGGTTGGTACTCGTGAGTACTGGGAGGATTGGTCCAATGATATTGCTTCTATTGCGACCAAGCATATTAATCTTATTAATAGTCTGCTCAAGAATACTGATCCTGCGCTAGAGCGTGTTTTTGCTGACTTCCTTGAGGGTCTTCAGGCTATGCTCAACCCGGCTATAGATCGTGCTCAGGCGATCGAGATGCTGGCGCAGCATTTGATCACAAAGCCTGTTTTTGATGCCATGTTTGCCGGGCACAAGTTCACGGAAGAGAACCCAATTTCTATGGCTATGCAGGAAGTCATTAGCCATTTGGATTCTAATGCTTCCTTTGAACGTGAACGTAAGTCTCTGGATGCCTTCTATGCATCCGTTCAGCGTCGTGTACGCGGTGTGGATAATGCTGGGGCTAAACAGCACATCATTAAAGATCTTTACGATAAATTTTTTCAGAATGCCTTCCCTCGTGTAGCGGACCGCTTGGGTATTGTTTTTACGCCGGTTCAAGTGGTGGATTATATTTTGCGTTCTGCTGATGAGGCGCTGCTCGATGCTTTTGGTAAGAGACTGACCGATGAGGGTGTCTCGATTATCGAGCCTTTTGTGGGTACCGGCACCTTTATTACTCGCTTATTGCAGTTGGGGCTGATTAGCCCGGAGGACCTGCAACGTAAGTATAAGCGTGAGCTTTTTGCTAATGAGATTGTGCTGCTGTCCTACTATATTGCGGCGATTAATATTGAGACGGTGTATGCGGAGACTGCCCAGGCTGCTGGCCTTGAGGTGGATTATGAGCCTTTTGAGGGCATGGTGCTGACCGATACCTTCCAGCTCTCGGAGTCTGCCGGCCAACTTGATGTTCCTGTCTTTAAGGCTAATAGTGAGCGGGCTAAACGGGAGTTGGAGCAGGATATTCAGGTGGTGGTGATGAACCCACCCTATTCTGCTGGGCAGAGCAGCGCTAATGATAATAATGCTAATGATAAGTACCCGGTTTTGGATGCTTCGATTGCACAGTCTTATGCCAAGCTCTCTACTGCAACACTAAAGAACAGTCTTTATGACTCCTATATCCGCGCTATCCGCTGGGCTTCCAACCGCATCAACGGTAACGGGGTTGTTGCCTTTGTTTCGAATGGGTCCTTTATTGACGGCAATACGGCTGATGGCATCCGTAAGACTTTCATGGACGAGTTCGCAACTATCTATGTCTATAACTTGCGCGGTAACCAGCGAACCTCCGGCGAAACTTCCCGCCGTGAAGGGGGAAAGATTTTTGGCTCAGGTTCCCGCACCCAGGTTGCTATCTGTATCTTGGTAAAAAAGGCTGATCATGAGGGTCCTGCGGTTCTAAATTACCGGGATATTGGTGACTATCTTTCCCGTGAAGAAAAGCTAGACATCATTGAAAACGAAGGCTCTATTCGTGGCACTGACTGGGAGCAGATTATTCCTAATGAGGCTGGAGACTGGATTAATCAGCGGGATGAACGTTACGACTCTTTCCAACCAATCGGTGATAAGGCGACCAAGGGTAAACCCGATACCCCCGGGATTTTCCAGAACTACTCAAATGGTCTGAAGACTAATCGTGACGATTGGGTGTATTCTTTCTCCAAGGCTCAAATAATTAATAACACGACTCGACTTTTTGATACTTATATAAATTTATTACAAGAAAATCAAGACCCCTATAGTGCAACTTCGGCAGAAATTTCCTGGAGCCCTGGATTACTTTCGCAGTTCAAAAGGAAGAAAGAAATAAACAGAAATGAAGGTAGAATACAGCCCTCCCAATATAGACCATACTGTAAGCAATTTGTTTATTTTTCTGCTGAGTTGAATGAGCGGCGCGGCCAGCTTCCGAAGCTCTTTCCGACACCGACACATCCTAATTTAGGGATCACCCTGCCTGGTCCTGGGTCTGCAGGAGAATTCTATTGCTTAGTAGCAGATATCCTGCCTGCACTGGGGGTTGCTACGTCTCTTCAAACTTTCACTCTTTACTCATATGAGCTATTGCCCGAAGGAGAACTTCCATTAGGTGCGGATGGCGAAATTATTGATGGTTATGTTCGACACGAAAATATTACCGATTCCACCCTCAAGAGCTATCAGGATTTCTATGAAGATTCTTCTATTACTAAAGAAGATATCTTCTACTACATCTATGCCCTTCTACATCATCCCGAGTACCGGGAGCAGTATAGGGCTGATTTAGCGAAGATGCTTCCGCGCATTCCTAAGGTAGCGGGTTTCTCTGATTTCGCACGCATTGGCCGAGAGCTAGCTGACTTGCATCTGAGGTATGAAGAGGTGGAACCCTACGCAGTTCAAGAGAAGCTCTCCGCTAATGTTCCAGAAGATGAGGCAAAACAATACGAGTACTTCTCAGTAAAGAAGATGCGTTTTGCTACCAAGAAAGATAAATCAACGATTATATTCAATCAGAACATTACGTTGTCGGGCATTCCTAGAGAGGTCTATGAGTACCGACTAATGGGAAATAAGTCTGCTATTGAATGGATTATTGATAGATATCAAGTAAGGCTTGATAAGGCTTCCCAGATTACGAATGACCCCAATGATTACTCGCGGGAGCTAGGAAATCCTCGCTATATTCTTGATTTGCTTAAGCGAATCATCACGGTGTCTTTAGAAACTCAGAAGCTCATTGCTACTCTACCCAAACTGACCATCACCGATTAAAAAGTGGGGAGAGCCTCATGACTTATAGGTGACTCTCCCCCAATCTGGCCAAGGTTCCTCTTCAATTACCCAGCAGAACTGCTGATCCCGATAAAGGGAAAATCGCCGCGTCCTCTGAGTTAGATTTGAAGCCTAACCCCGAAACCCTTTTCGCAGATACTTTAGGAGGTTTCGACCGATAGGAAGGTACCGTGAGGTTTTAGTGTTGGTCTGCGCTGTGAGGGCCGCAGCTGTGAACCTCCAGATTGCAACATCAACTCTTACATCTCTCCAAAATTCTAGGTTTAGTAAGAGTGATAATGTGGAAAGAATAAAAGCGAACAGCGGAATAATCCGACTTCTAATTTCAGACAGCGTTTGCGTGGACGATGAGGTTTATTCATAAGGTACCCCATCCGCCAAAAACACCAAAGCCCGCACCAGAAGAAAACACCCACCCATACCAGACCAACGACCTCCGAAACCCAGTATGGAGAACTCGCCAGATCTTGACCTAAGCGTTTCCCCCGCTCTACCACCGAACACAGGCGAATAATGAGCCGGTTACTCTTCTTTACCCTGACTGTTAGGCACTAGTTAGGCTTACACTTGGTCGGGGTAGCTATAGCCCCATGCCCATGTAGCCCTTATCGGCAAGAATCGATGAGTCCAGCAGCTCATCTAAGCCATGAGCCCTGAAGGCAAAAGCATCGTGTCTTGGCCCAGACAGCAGATCGGTAATAGCCAAGAGCTTGCCGTCAAGGGTGCGTCCCCTTATAAATAAGCCTCTACGCGTTCACATGCTAGATGATTCATTAAATCAAGTTACTCATGAGATTACTTCAAAAAATATGTTCACATTCTTAATAAATAAAGAAAATTGGAAGTTTTTACGTCTAGTTCAAACAAAAAGAGGGTCCAATCTGTACACTTAATACAAAGTTAACCATATAGACAATTATCTTCATTCTATCCTGGAGTATAAATTATGCGTTTAGAATCTATGACTATTAAAAATTTTCGAGGTTATCGGGAAGAAAGTACAATCACTTTCAGCAATCTCACAACTTTCGTAGGAAAAAATGACGTAGGTAAGTCAACAGTTTTAGAAGCGCTATCAATCTTCTTTGGTGATGGAGCAGTAAAGCCTGACTCTACTGACTTCAATGTTTTTGCCAAATCAAAGACATTCGAAATCGGATGTACTTTCAGCGATCTTCCAGATGAAATTGTTATCGATGCTAATGCAAAAACAAATCTAGACTCAGAATTTTTGCTTAATAAAGATAAAATGTTAACGATAAAGAAGAAATGGTCTAACAGCGGCGCTAGGCCCAAGGAAAGTGTTTTTATTGTCTGTGAACACCCGTCAGCTACCCGTTTCAATGATTTACTTACACAAAAAAATAAAGACCTCAAATCTCTCCTTGAAGACATCCTTTCTCCCAGAGAAATCAAGGAGAAAGAAATCCGACTAAATAATAATGTGGAGATGCGTCAGGCTATATGGAAAACTTGTAAAAATTTGAAGCTCAAAACTACTGAAATAAGCGTATCGTCTGAAGACTCCAAAAAAAATTTGGGAGAATCTGTCTAAACATATACCTCACTTTGCACTTTTTCAAGCGGATCGTTCTAGCCAAGATTCGGACAGCGAAGTACAAGACCCCATGAAACTAGCTATCACTACAGCTCTAGCTGAACCGGAAATTAAGGATTTACTTCAAAAAGTTGAAAAAGCTGTTGAAGACAAAGCCACCGAACTAGCTCTCAGCATCCATCAGTCTTTAAAAGAACTATCACCCGATGTAGGTGAAGGATTAACTCCGCAGTTCAAAACCCCTCCTAAATGGGTGAACCAATTTGGAATATCTCTCGAATCTGACCATGGAATATCCATCAACAAACGTGGCAGTGGAATCCGTAGATTAGTTCTTGTGAGTTTTTTTCGAGCGGAAGCTAAACGAAGAATGGAAGAAGACTCAAGAAATAATGTTATCTACGCGATTGAAGAACCAGAAACAGCTCAACATCCTAAAAACCAGAAGATACTTTTAGAATCCTTCAAGCGAATGTCTGCGTTGGAACAATCTCAAGTTATTCTTACAACCCATAGTCCTTCTGTAGCAGGATCTCTTCCAGCAGAAGGACTTCGATTCATCAAAAAAATAGATAATAACCCTGCCATTCAGGAACCCGAGGATATATTTAGCGAAATAGCAGAAGAACTAGGAATATTTCCTGACCATCGAGTCAAGGTTTTAATATATGTTGAAGGACCTACTGATGTAAGTGCACTCAAGGAACTTAGCAAGTCTTTGTATTCCGAAGACTCCAGTCTCATAGACCTTTCATCAGATCCTAGGTTTGCCTTTGTACCAATGGGAGGTGGAACTCTAAAACAATGGGTATCAGAGCAGTATCTAAAAGAACTCAACCTTCCAGAGTTCCATTTATATGATAAAGATGAACCGAAATATGTAGAATCTGTCGCCCAGGTCAACCAAAGACCTAGGTGTAAAGCAGTGCTAACCAAGCGCAGAGCGATTGAGAATTACATACACAAAGAGACAGTTAAGGCCGTCTTCAATGTAGAAGTAGCTTTTAGCCATGAAGATGAGGTTCCAAAAATCATCTCTGACGCGACTAAAAAAGACAGTAAATACTCTTGCAATAAAGGAAATGTTAAGCGCAAAATTGCTACCGAGTGCTTTCCTCTTATGACCCCAAGCTTTATCCAGCAGATAGGTGCAAAAGAAGAGATTACCTCATGGCTATCGGATATTGCATCTCTCGTTGAATAGATACTACCCACTTAAATCTGCTAGCAAACCAACCCAAAAGCAAAGGATGCACCAGCCTCTGCGGCGGGTACACCCCTAGGAAATTAAACAAATATATGTGAGCCCCCTACCGGATTCGAACCGGTGACCCCCTGTTTACAAGACAGGTGCTCTGGCCAGCTGAGCTAAGGAGGCAGGCGCCCACACGAGGCACTAGACAATAGTACCCAAAGAAAGCCCCCAACACCTAATCAACAACCCCAGCATGGCCAAACACACAAGAAAGGCGGCCCTCCCCTCCACCAGAAAGGAAGAACCGCCACCAAACAAACCAGCCAGCTAAAAAACCAGCAGCCTACTGCTTCTCCTTAGCAGCAATAATGCCATCAATCCAAGCCTTAAAATCATCCGTCGTAAACTGCTGGCCATCAGCAAACACCGTCGGAGTACCCTGAACCCCATTAGCAGAAGACTCAGCCGTCACCACATTCACCAAAGACCGCCAAGAATTATTCTTCATATCAGCAGAAATATCCGCACCATACTTAGCGGCAATATCAATAATCTCCTGATCCTTCAAACCGCCCTGGCCCTGATGAGAGAAAAGCTCCTTCTGAAACTCCAAATACTGGTCCGCAGAAACCTGATTAGCCACAGCATACGCAGCATTAGCCGCCCGAGCAGAATACTTAGTAGCAGACTGACTATCAAGATAAGTCAGATTCCTAATCTCCAACTCAACCTTGCCCTCATCAACCAGCTTCTTAATCTCCTCACCAGACTCAGTCTCAAACTCAGCACAGTGCACACAGTTAAAATCCTGGAAAACAACCAGCCGCACCGGCTTACCGTTCTTAGAAGCCTCCTCAGCAGGACTAATACCCAAAGGCAGGGCAGTATCCTCAGCGCCCTCAGTAGGCTTATAAGAGGCCGTAGAAGTGTGCAAGGACTGGAAATCACGGCTAGGCTCCG
This sequence comes from Rothia sp. (in: high G+C Gram-positive bacteria), assembly GCA_030524105.1. Taxonomy (GTDB): domain Bacteria; phylum Actinomycetota; class Actinomycetes; order Actinomycetales; family Micrococcaceae; genus Rothia. The sequence continues at coordinate 591 of JAUNHE010000003.1, read as the reverse complement.
AAGAAGCATCCTTAACAATGCCATCGGCAGTCATCACAATCCCACCGTACTCATTAGAACTAGCAGGAACCGGGCCAGCATCCTCAATCTTACCCCGGTTACTATTAACAACCACGACACCAATAATCACCATAATGGCCGCAACCACCAAAAAAACGGTAGCCTTCACCCAGCCAGCACTACCACCATTCGTAGCCTTAGACTGCTTCTGCGCAATACGGCGAGCCCGCTCCCGAAGCTCCTCAGCCGACTTAGCCCTAGCCATCACCGCAACTCACTTTCCACAAAAAATAACTAACTGTACAAGCTTACCAAGCAGAAGACAGGAAAAAGTGAGTCACCTACTGTGGTGTGCATTTCCGCCTAAACCCCAGGCGCCCCCACGAAGGCCCTTAAACAAAAAGAAAAAGGGGGCCCCACCGGGCCCCCCACACTCTCTCAACAACCACCCAACCAGTCGGTCACCGGTCATCACCAACCAGCCAGCCATCACCAGCCGGCTCTAAACCGGTCACGGTCGGTTCTCAACCATCACGGTTGTTGTCTCAAAACCATACAGTGGACACAAACACCAAAACAAACATGTTATGC
>JAUNHE010000002.1 GCA_030524105.1 Rothia sp. (in: high G+C Gram-positive bacteria) | reverse complement strand
CGGTGGTGCGGGGGTTGGTGTTTTTGGCTGCGGGTGGGACTTTTGAATAAGCCTCTCTGCCTTGGTTATGAGGGTTCGGTTTAGACTGGAGCTGTGGACAACTACTACACTGCTAGCCGCGAGTTTGAAGAAGCGGTAGAGCGTGCAGACTGCCTTGCCAGGGTAGCCGTGCACTTTAGCTGGCCTGACGCTGCAGGGCTTCCATCCCTGCAGCGGGCGCTTAAGGATTTTTTGCGGACTCAAAAACAAGAGAAGCCAGCAGACAGCCGGCACTGCACCCAAGAGGTCTACTATTGGGGTGGGCACAGCTACATCCTAAGCTGGGAGCGCTCAGGCTCACCCCAGCTTACCCTTGTTTCTGCCGGCCAAGACGCTATCTCATCCCTAGAAATAGCAGCCCAAGATCTAGCAGATGCCCTGCTAGATCGGGTTGATCAGCTGCAGATTAGCTACACCGAACTTACCTGAGAGCTTACCGCTTAGTCAGAGTCAATAACGTGCAGCCGGTGCTTGGCTGAGCGAGCTCTGCTTAGTGCATATTTCTCGGGAGTCATGTTTTTAAGTTTAAGCAGCTCTTTTTTGACATCTTCTAGCTCACGCAGAGTGCGGTTGTACTCGCCGCGAATAGTCACATGCAGCTGTTCTGCCTGGGTAATGCTCATATCGCCCTCGATGGTGTGCTGATGCCCAAAGCGGTCATAGATAGCGCCGCTGTTAACCGGAACCGGGGCTTCTATCTTACGCACCCGCTCCAGGCTGTTAAATTCGGCGTGCAAGTCTCCCACGTAACGGTTAAAGAACTCGGCGCAGCTTTCGGCTTCCTCTAACTCCTCCCGGTCCGGGATAGGTAGAGGCTTGTTGTGGATATGGAAGAGCAGGTTCTGAGCTTCCTCAACAGCCTTACGAGCTTTTGGTCGGTTAATGAAGTTTGCAGCTGCAAGTTCTGCCTTGGCTTTTTCAAGAATGCGCATGGCATTGTTGAGCTCTTTTTCGTGGGCCAGACGGGGTGCCTGTTTAATATTTTCCAGGTCCTGCTGAGCCTGTTTTGCCTGGGCTTCCATCTCGCTAATTTCGCTATTTAGTTGCTCGTAGCGTTTGCTATTAGCGGCTATATAGCGGGCATCGGCAACCGCCCATTCAAACATGGGCTGCAGAAAATCCCTATAGGAGAGAAGTTCAAAATAACGGGTTTGTTCTTTGTCAATAAGGTCATTGATTTCGTCTTGAAAGTCAGCAAGCTTCTTCTCCTGCGTGTGTGAAGAGTTGCGGGGCTGACGTGCAGTGACACTTGACGATCCCTGATCTCTGTTTGCTGAATTCATGTGGGTGACCTCATTATGATCAATGCCTGAGTTTTTCAGGCCATTTATGCTCTGTTTTTACTACTATTGCAGTCCTGACATTAGCAATAATTTCTAGCCTATATGTATGTATGTATATAGATTTCTAGACAACTACTTAAGCTATTATTCTAGAAAACCCGCAGAAAATTCCGCCACGGACTTATCCAACCTAGTCGACAAAGCGTGGCGTAGAACTGGGTCTGTGGGCCTATTGTCTATAACAATAGTCTACACGGTGGAGTGAAATTCTACCTGGCAAGATGCTAGGGATTTAAAGAAGTTTTTTGAGCGTTTTAATAGAATTCAAGTAAACCTTAACCTTGAGATTTGTTGGCAGGTCAGGGCGGTAGTTGTGCCGAAAAGGCCGGCAGGCAGGCTGGGTTGACCCAAGCCCCTGCCGGCACATAAGACAGTCAGGGGCTGGTCTTCAGCCCACTGAGCTAGAGGGCTCCTTCAAGGGCGCCCATACCAAAGTAGAGAATAAAGGCGGCAGAAACGGCGTACATGAGTGGGTGAATTTCTCGGAAGCGGCCCTGGATAGCGCGGATAAAAACGTAGGAGATGAACCCAGCGCCAATGCCGTCGGCAATAGAGTAGGTAAAGGGCATCATGATAATGGTCAAAAAGGCCGGTATGCCTAGCCCCCAATCCGTCCAGTCAATATTGACGGCTTGGCGAACCATGAGAAAACCCACCACCACAAGGGCTGGGGCAACGGCTTCAAAAGGTACCACGTTCACTAAAGGTGAAATAAAGATGCTGGTCAGAAAGAGGGCCCCGGTTACCAGGTTGGCAAGGCCGGTGCGGGCACCATCACCGATGCCGGTAGCAGATTCTACGTAGATTTGGTGGGCAGAGCTGGAGGCGCCACCACCGGCAACAGAACCCAGAGCATCTACTAGAAGGACTTGGTTGATGCCTTCTATCTTGCCATCCTTGCTTAAGGTACCGTTTTCTGCCGCTAGTCCCACGGAAGTTCCCATGGCATCAAAGAAGACGGCCAGCAGGATAGCAAAAACCAAAAGTGCTGCGGCCATAGATCCCAGGGAAGAAAAGGCGCCCAGTAGGTCAGCTTGGCCAAGCAGGGAGAAATCGGGCAGGCCAAACCACTGGGTTGGGATAGCCGGCACCATAAGAGACCAGCCTGTGGGGCTCTCTACTGAAGAACCTGAAGGGGCTATGTTTTCCAGCACAATAGCCAGGATGCTAGAGGCAACTACGGAGATGAGAATAGCCCCACCCACCCTGCGAATAAAGAGGGCGATCGTGAGAAATAGACCAAAAAGAAAGACAAGGATAGGCCAGCCCATCAGGGATCCAGAGACGCCAAAGGATACAGGTACGGTGGTGCCGGCTTCATCGGGCATTCGCCGCACGATACCGGCGTTAACCAGCCCAATCAAGGCAATAAACATGCCAATGCCAACGACAATGGCCGTCTTAAGGCTTTGAGGGACGGCGTTAAAGACGGCGGTTCGAAACCCTGTGAGCACCAGAATAAGCATGACGATACCGGCCCAGACAACCAGGCCCATGATCTGCGGCCAGGTCAGGTTTGGTGTGGTAGCAATGGTTGAGGCCAGCAGGGCGTTCACACCCAGTCCTGCAGCCATGGCAAAAGGCTGACGGGCCCAGAGGCCCATCAAAATAGTCATGAGGCCGGCAATAAGCGCCGTTACTGCTGCCACTCGTTCTGGGCCCAGGTTATTGCCGTTGCTGTCGGGGCCTAAACCTAGGATGAGGGGGTTAAGAACCACAATGTAGCTCATGGCAAAGAAGGTTGCAAAGCCGCCTCGAATTTCAGATCCGATGGTGGAGCCGCGTTCGCTGATCTTAAAATAACGGTCCAGGCCGCTTAGCTGGGCTCGGGGAGCCGCGGTGTTCTCAGAAGTCATTCGTTGAATCCGTAGTTACTCTCGTATGCGGGGCAGTGTGTGGTGCCCATTCAAAAGCGCTATAAAAACGCTACTGTACCCCACCCATTCTACGCTCAACGTGCAGATGTCCTGGCCAGCAGAGGACCAGGCCCTAAATTAATAGCCTTATTAATAAAAGTCATGGAGTAGCTGGAAGTTCCCTTGCGGGCGGAGTAATTTAGGGGGTGGGCCGATTGTCTGGCCCTCTACCACCCCCAGGAGTCTTGATGAAACAGCAGAGTTTGCCTTTAGGGCAACCCATAGGCATTAAAACTTTGACCGACCCGGCCCAGCGTCGTCTGGGCCTAGCCTTACTGATCGGTCTTGTTGCCGGTATCTTTTCCGGCATCGTCAAATTTGGCTGGGAGGTCCCTTTTCCCCCGCGGACTCCTGAACGTAATGCAACTAATCCGCCCCAGGCTTTGTTGCAGCTATTGGGTATGAGCGAGCAGCAAAGCCAGGCCACCTACTCCTACCTGGGCAATGATCTGCCCTATATGAGCTTTATTGTTCACTTTGCTTTTGCTATCTTCTTTGCGGTGCTCTACTGCCTCATTGCCGAGTGCTGGCCTAAAATCAAAATGTGGCAAGGGGCGGTCTATGCCATTGTCATAGACTTTGCTTTTCACCTTGTACTCATGCCCGCTATGGGTATTGTTCCAGCTCCCTGGGACCAGCCCTTTGGTGAGCATTTTTCAGAATTCTTTGGGCATATTATTTGGGTCTGGTCTATTGAAATAGTCCGCCGGGATTTACGTAACCGTATTACTGGACAGCCGGATCCCGAGTATGCTGCGCCGGTGCAGGTTAAGGGTGAGAGTAAAGAAAAACCTGCCAGTTAAAAGCAAATAGGTTAGATTAATCTGTCTTTTTTCCGCTGTCTTTTGCTGGAGAGTGTCCAGCAGGCTTTGGTCATGAGTAAGATTGTGGGCAGTGCAAGAATTAACCAGCCCGGAGTCGGCCTCCTGGAGGCGGTGCGGACCGGGCAGCGAAAGGATGACTCGTGTCTGAAGCACGCCCTCTGCGCGTTGCCGTGATTGGATCTGGCCCTGCTGGTGTTTACGCAGCAGATATTCTTACTAAATCACAGGAGGTCAAGAATGGATCGCTAGAAGTTTCCATTGATATTTTTGACCGTTACCCGGCCCCTTTTGGGCTGATCCGATACGGTGTTGCCCCAGATCATCCCCGTATTAAGGGAATCACTGCTGCCTTGCATAAGATCATGGACCGGGGGGACATCAGGTTTTTTGGAAATGTGGAATACGGCAAGGACCTGCATCTGAGCCAGCTGCGTGAGTTCTACGATGCCATTATCTTTGCTACCGGAGCCATTAAGGACGCCCCCCTGGACATTCCCGGAGTGGACTTAGAGGGCTCTTTTGGAGCTTCAGACTTTGTTTCCTGGTATGACGCTCACCCCGACTACCCGCGAACCTGGCCTCTTGAAGCACAGCAGATCGCTGTCTTGGGCAACGGTAACGTGGCCTTGGACGTTGCCCGGGTACTTTCTAAACATGCTGACGACCTGCTGGCAACTGAAATACCGGACCATGTTTACCGGGGCTTAAAGTCTTCTCCTGTGACGGACGTACATATTTTTGGCCGTCGCGGCCCGGCCCAGATTAAATTCACCCCCCTAGAGCTGCGAGAACTCGCCCATTCGCGGGACGTAGATATTGTGCTCTACCCAGAAGATTTTCAGTTTGACGCTGCCTCAGAAGAGGCAATGGAAAATAACGCGCAGGTTAAGGTGATGACCAAGGTCCTTAAGGGCTGGCTGGAGCAGCAGGAGCAGCAGGAAAAGCGAGCCTCCCGGCGTTTGCACCTGCACTTCTTGCAGTCACCGGTAGAGATCTTGGGACAAGACGGCCGGGTAAGTGCTATCCGCATGGAGCGTAATCAGCTTGATGGTTCCGGGGGAATTCGTGGAACTGGCCATTTTCTTGACTATCCGGTACAGGCCGTCTACCGGGCTATTGGCTACTTTGGAAGTGAACTACCAGATGTCAGCTTTGATCCTGCCCGAGGTGTTATCAGCAATGATGAGGGCCGGGTTCTTGACCATAGTGGACAGCCGGTAGCGGGGATTTACGCAACGGGCTGGATTAAGCGAGGCCCCGTTGGCCTGATCGGATCTACTAAGTCGGATGCTTTAGAGACCGTTACCCATCTTTTAGAGGACCGCCAGCAGCTATATACAGCCAGCAGACCGGACCCGCAGGACTTTGTTGACTACCTTGATGCTCAGGACATTGAATTTACCACCTGGGAAGGCTGGCACAAGTTAGATGAGCATGAGAAGGCCATGGGGGCTGCTGCTTTAGACGCGGCCGGCTTACCCCGCCAACGGGTTAAGGTGACCGACAGGGAAGAGATGATCCGTATTTCGCGCTCCTAAGAGGGAAACTTTTCTAGCTACCTATCTAGGGGAGCAAAACCTTCTCTAGATAGGGGTTAAGAAAAATTCCTGCCGGATCCATCGTTTGCCGTAGGGCGGTAAAAGAGGTAAATTCCGGGTAGAGCTTGCTGAGGTCGGCGGAAGTTAGGGAGTGCATCTGCCCCCAATGCGGCCGGCCTTGGTGTTTAATAAAGACTTCTTCTAAACGGTTAAAGTAGCTTTGGTAGTCGCTGCGCCAATATTCCCGGGCTGAGAAAAAGACGGTATCGCGGCCGTAAGCGGGTGATAAGGGAATATCGTCTGCTGCTGCGGTACGGATTACCAGAGGAAAACCTGCCTGAATTGCGCAGGTTTGCAGGCAGCGGCGCACATCGGTCATGACATCAGCAAACTGCTCTAGCGCAAAGGCGTATTCCATATTGTTCTGATGCACGGTGCGGTTAAGAATAAAGACGGATGGGGCTAGATCAGCGTATCGCCGGTTAGCCTTAGCCCAGTGAGCTAGCTTATTCATGGGTGCCCGGGTAGCCGGAATTTTAGCACTCAGCAGGCCTGCTGCCTCAAAAATACCGTTGTTGAGAGCGTAGTCTCTACCGTGCCGGCGAGCCTGGGAGATAAGTGCCGTGGAGGGCATGTAGCCTTTGGTGAGCAGGGGCAGCCGGGTTAACCTACGGGTAACCACCCTGCTTTCGCCGGGGTACCAGGAAAACTCGTAGTGGTCTGCTCCCCGAATTCTTTGAGTGAAACTTTCCAGTAGTTGCTGATAGTCCCGGCCCCGCTCTGCCGCGTGAACACGAAAAAGGGGAACTACCCGAAAGGTGATGCTGACTAAGATTCCTAGGGCGCCTAGACCCACCAGGGCAGCCCGGAAGAGCTCTGGATGCTGGCTGGAACTACAGTGGATGAGCTGGCCGCTGGCATCTATAATCGTCATTTTTAGAACCTGGGTCGAGATAATACCGTAGTTGATACCGGTACCGTGGGTTCCGGTAGAGACTGCTCCGGCCAGGGTTTGCTGCCCTAGTCGGCCAAGGTTTTCAAAGGCAAGACCGTAGTTGGCGAGTATCTTGTTGGCCTGGTGCACTGTTGTACCAGCTAAAAAGGTTGCTTCTAGTTTTTCCGGGTCAATTGTGGTTGCGCCCACCAGATTTTTTAGGCTGAGCATGGATTCTGCTGGCTGAGCAATTGCTGAGGAGCTGCGGGAGGCCCCGACAACTTTAATACGGCTCTGACTAGCAGCAGCCTCGGCAATATAGTCTTGGGTTTGTGAAATTGAGCGGGGGGTAAAAACCTGCGTGGGTTGTGCCCTGTGGTGCTGACCCCAGGTAGTCCAGGCCTCTTGCTGCATGATTTTCCTTGCTTCTGGCTGTTGATGTGATCCCTATCCATTATGATACTGGCGAACTTTTCTGGGATCCGCAGGCTGGGTATGTGCCCGACGTTAAAGGACGAGCATTCCTTAACTTCCCGGGGAAGAAATCAAGGAGTGCTCGTCCTAGCCTATGGGGTAAGAAGCCAAGTGTTTCTTACCGGATACCTTGCCCCTTGCTCATCAGGGAGCAGCCCCACCCGAACCGGCTGGTCTAGCTCTGCTGGAGTTGGACTGACCGGCAGGGATGCGTGGTTCGGCGACTGTGTGCTACCGGGGCACAGCAATAGATAAACATACTTACTTGGCATATTTCCAGCAGTTTGCGGCCGTGTTTAAGAATCGTTGTCTAATCGTTACCTGAGTGGCGACACCGTTATCTGAGCGTGACCTTTGAATAAGAGAAGAGCTCCGGTTAAAAACCGGAGCTCTTCCTTTGTGATTCTAGAAGAATTTCTAGAAGCGGCAGAGGTTATGACTTAGCAGAACCAGGACTCGATAACTTTTACGCCATCGCAGTCATTCCAGTTGATGCTGATATCACTGCCCAGTCCGGCATCCCAACCGATGCCTTTACCCCAGCCAGAGCCGAAGTCGCAGTCCCAGCCCCAGTTGCCGGAGCCTTTACCGCCACCGTGTCCTTGGCCGCCACCGGTGTTACCACCATCGTGACCACCGTGTCCCTGGCCACCGCCGGTGTTGCCACCGGTGTTGCCGCCCTGGTCGCCGCCAGTGTTGCCACCAGTGTTACCGCCGCCGGTGCTGCCACCGTTACCGCCGGTGTTGCCGCCCTGGTCTCCACCAGTGTTACCACCGGTGTTGCCGCCAGCCTTGCCGCCGTCAATGATCTTTTCCCCACCGATGCAGCCGGTTTCGATAATTTCAATGATGGAAGACTTGCTGATCTTAGCGTCGGACTTGACAAAGAAGGAACCAAAGCTGGAGCTCCAGTAGAAGGTGCCGTTCTCAAACTGCTGCTCTACGCCACCGGTAGTGCCAGAAACAGTTTTAGCGTCCTGGACGGGCATGCCGTATTGTGACTGCTCAGCACCTGCTTGTTCCCAGGCGGAAGCAATTGCGCCACTCAGCTGTACATCTTTGCCGGCCTCATAGGCTGCTGGGGCTGCGTTTGCTGCTCCCATACCTGCACCCATTAGCACAGCGGTTGCACCGAGTATTGCACCTGCATGACGGAATTTCTGGTTAACCTTTGTTGTCAACATATTTCCCCTAGATAATTTCCGCATCAAATGATTCAATGAACTGAACAGATGATACTTGTGTGTTCTTACTGGTCAGACGGGGTGTTGTTATTTATCCGATTGACCAATTACACCAAAACACAGAAGTTTTGACTAAATCCATACAATTGGGAAATCGTGATCGAATCGTTACATAACTTCCTGGATTCGTTAGCAAATCGTTATCTTGCTGCCAGTTTGACCCCATTTTTGTCACTATTTCGTGATAAACCCCTCTAAAAAAACCTAATAGGCCGGCTTATTAGTGGATATTTAGTCCCCTTATAGGCAGGAGGCTGCTCCGGCCGACCTGGCGGATCAGCCGACCCTAAGGTTGGTGGAGTCATGGTGAGGTCGCTGAAAGTTCCACTGCTAGCTAAAATGCCAAAAAACCAGAGTCATACGCCTTAAAGCATGGAAAACGTGATTGATAGCACTCTAAGATAGAAATATAGGTTTGGCATGGAAGATGCAAATCCCTAGCGGTCTCTTCTGGCTGAGCCAGGCAAGAAAAAATAAGGGTGTGGGCAGTGCCGCGTGTTATATATCGGTAAACCTGATCTGCAACCCATAGACATGGAGGTAGTCATGACTGACAGCGAATCAGGTCAAAAAACATTTGGTGAGCAAGCTGTAGCAAGTCGAGACAAGGGCGTAGACCTTTCCCAAATTTCTGGAGAAATCATTGTTGGTATCGATGGCTCCGAGCAGTCCTATGGCGCTTTGCAGTGGGCGGTAAGGGAGGCCAAGCACCGGCAGCTTCCGGTTCGGCTGGTCACCGCTTACTCCCTACCGGTGTTTACCGGCACAGGTTTTGACGCCGGTTATTCGGTTGTTGACGAGCAGGCCTTGCGGGACGGGGTTGCCCAGATTCTTAACGAGGCGCATGCCAGAATCTCTCATACAGATGTAGAAATTAGGGCCACGGTAGAAACAGGAGACGCCACCGGGGTGCTGCTAGAGCTTTCCAAGAGAGCAGATCTGATGGTTGTTGGATCCCGCTCACACGGAGGGTTCTTGGGTAGGCTCCTGGGGACGGTTTCTACTTCCTTGCCAGCTCATGCCCACTGTCCAACTGTTGCTGTTCCAGCTTCTTTTGGTGAGCAGATTGATAAAAATCCAGAGATTTTGGAGCAGGGCAAGCCCATTGTGGTTGGCTCGGACGGTTCGGATCAGGCCCGTGTTGCCATTTTGAAGGCAGCCGATGAGGCTGATCGGCGGGGGGTAAAACTGATTTTAGTTAATGCCCTGGCCCCCTATACCGGTGCCCTCAACTGGGTGCCTGCTGCCGTGGACTTTGAGGCTATGTACCGGGAAATTGCGGATCTACAGCGTAAGGCCGCAACCTGGATTCGAGGATTCTTCCCAGAGCTTGAAATTGAATTTAAGCTGATTGATGGCTCCCCGGTTCAGGTTCTGCTAGAAGCCGGCAAGGAAGCGGACTTAATTGTGGTTGGTACCCGCGGTCGCGGTGGAGTTGCCGGCATGCTTTTGGGTTCTACCTCTCAGGGGGTGCTGCATAACACTAAGACTCCGGTCATGATTGTTCCTGAGCTTGAAGATCCCCGTATTGATTCTGCACCTGCGGCTGATATCACCTGGGGTTAATAATATTTTTGGGACTACAGCGGCCAGAAAATCACTGAAATTTCACGGATTTTCTGGCTTGCTGGCTGCCCCTTGGCTGGATACTGGCCTTCCCTGGGCTAAAAAGAGTAAGAAGAAGCGGCTGCGAATTTGCGTGGGCTCAAAAACTAGCGTAAGCTAGTTGAGGTTCGAAGGACAGGCTGGTTTCTTCCGGTTTGTTTTTCTCCTGAGGCCCCCATCGTCTAGCGGCCTAGGACGCCGCCCTTTCACGGCGGTAACACGGGTTCAAATCCCGTTGGGGGTACTGCAAATTTCGATTTGCAATGTCACGTTGGATGGGATAGAGTCTGACTCTGTTGTTTCAACGATGGCCCCGTAGCGCAGTTGGTTAGCGCGCCGGCCTGTCACGCCGGAGGTCGCGGGTTCAAGTCCCGTCGGGGTCGCTTAGGCCGCCTTATTCTAGATTTAGGGTTAGGCGGTTGTGGTATATCTAAGCGATATGCCTGGCTCTGTAGCTCAGTTGGTAGAGCGTGCGACTGAAAATCGTAAGGTCACCGGATCGACGCCGGTCGGAGCCACAGTCCACTGATACGGGCTTCTAACGTATCAGTGGACTTTTTCTTTGGCCTTAGGCATCCTTGAGCTCGACCACAACCGGAGCATGATCCGAAGCACCCTGGCCCTGCCGTTCCTCTAGATCAATGTAGGCCTTGCTAACCCGTTGGGCTAGGGCGGGGGAGTGTAACTGAAAATCAATGCGCATGCCCTCGTTCTTGGGAAAACGGCCCTTGGTGTAATCCCAGTAGGTGTATTCTCCGGGTGTGTAGGGGCGCACGACATCGATTAGGCCGGCAGTAGAGATAAAACTCATAAAGGCGGCACGTTCTGCCGGCGTAATGTGTGTTAGCTCTTCTTGTTCAAAAAAAGCTATATCCCAAACATCGTCGTCAAAGGGGGCAACGTTCCAGTCCCCAACAAGAGCAAGCTGCTGTTGGGGATCCTGCCGCAGCCAGTCTTGGGTTTGCTGGCAAAGTGTTTTGAGCCAGGCTAGCTTATAGGACATGTGCGGATCTGTGCGGGAGCGGCCATTGGGGATGTAAAGACTCCAGATGCGGATGCCGGCGCAGGTTGCTGCAATTGCCCTGGCTTCCTGGACTGCGGGTTGACCTTCTTTGGCGAAGCTGGGCTGGTTGGGGAAGGTTTTCTGGACATCAGCTAAACCACAGCGTGAGGCAATGGCCACACCGTTCCACTGGTTGAGACCAAAGTGGGCAACCTCATAGCCCAAAAAGTCAAAAATTTCATAGGGGAAGTTGTCGTCCTTGGCCTTTGTCTCCTGGATAGCCAGCACATCTATATCTGATTTATCTAACCAATCTTCTATGCGGTCGGCTCGGGCGCGGATTGAATTGACGTTCCATGTGGCTATTTTCATATGACTAAGCCTACACTCTAGCCGTATTTGGCCGAAAATTTGTCCCCTAAACAATGGTATCTTATCCACTATTTAGTGGGCATTACCTTGTGTGCCCTTGTCAGATCATTTTTTTTATATGAAGATCAAGCTGTAAGGAGACATCTGGAACTGTCAAAAACAGCAAAAGATTTCAGGTGAACCTGCGGAATTTATCTTGGGCGTTTCCTGGACAGTTTGAACCAAGCACGACTGGTAAACATACTAGTCAAACCAGGTTTCCTGACCTTCAAAAATACATTAATCATCAGAACATTTTCAAGAACTCACAGCATTAGGTGCCATTCTGCGGGCTAGCGCGCGCAAAAATTACAGAACAGGCACTGTCCAATCCGGTCACCACAACAAATACAGAAGGGCTCCTTGTGTCTACTGCACTTGTGACTACGACCAATAAGCCTGAACCCAGCAGGCTGAGGCTAGCCAGTAAAAAAAGCAGGTTCCTCTACCAATTTCTGCTCTACCTTTCTCCCATCATCCTCCTGACGGCCATCTTCCCCTTTGTTACCCCGCGTCTAGCCGAAGTGCGAGTAGGCGGCTCTGAACTAACACAAATCATTTTGGCAGTCTCCATTACCGTACCCTGGATGAGTCAAAGCATCTGCCTACCTATCTACCGATCCATGACAGACCTCTTGGGTGAAAGAGACGTTGAAGCCTGCATGCGCCGCTTCTCCGAATACTGGCTCAGCACCTGCCTGGCTGTGCTTCCCATCCTGGTTGTTTTTGCTATCCCCTTCTACTTCACTCTGGGCTGGTCTCCCACAGCCCTCTTTGCCTTCCTGCTGCTGGGAGTCTTTAACATGGCCTTTGGCCAGCTACTGGTTATAGCAAACCTCCCAACCAACAGCCGCAATAGCTGGGCTTCAGCCTGGATCTGCTATGCGCTTGCGCTCCTGATCTTTCCTACGATCTGGTTCCTACCACCACTGATGGGCACCCTGGTTATCTTGATTACTTTACGCAAGCATCTCAAATACCTGGGGGCCTTCAAAAAACTGAACTACTCCATCATTGCCCAAGAAATGCTGCGCGGCTTTCTTCTAGGTGCCGTGCTCTGGGCAGATAAGTACATCCTCTTTATCGCCCAGGGGGGACAGATGGACGTGGTGGCCGTCTACATGGGTCTGGTACCGGCAGTCATTGCCTACAACTACTTTTTTGCAGCAGAAGCAAATCAGGTGGACCGGGCGGTCGCTAAGCTGCGAGTCTCGCTCCAGAGCCACGGTTACCGGCAGGTACAAAACTTCTCTGGGAAAGTGGAGAGACGAGTACTGGCTGCCACCCGCCGCACCCTGGTCCTAGCGGGCGTTTGCTCTGCAGTTGTGGGCCTGATCATTGCAGTGTTTACCCCGGGTTCCCTGATCCTGGCCTTCTGCGTGATTGTAGCCTCCTGGCTCTTTTTAGCCGTGACAATCTATAACTACCAGGTGGACTACATTGGCTCTAAAACCATTCCACAGGTTATCGGGTTAGCACACCTACTGCTTTGCATTATGGCCTTTGCCCTGATTCCTCACACAGGCGGTTATGTCCTGATTATGCTCGGGGAGCTGGTGCTGGTTGCAATCAGCTACTGGGCCTTTAGAAGAACCTGGGCGTCCCCTGCCTACGACCTCTTCTGGCGCCAAGCCATGACATGGTAAATATCCGCTAGAAAACTCACACATTAGACCAGCATTTACTCCTTGTTGACACAGAAAGATCCAGCATGACCAGCTTAAAAGAAGTACGGCTGCCCCAACCCGGACCACACTACAGCGACCCCGACTACCCGGATGTTGACGTTGCCATCGTTATGGAATCAACCTACCCCTTCCTTAAAGGGGGGGTATCGGCAGTGGTACACGACATTGTGCAATGCAACCCGGATATCACCTACGGTATTATCCACATTTCCTGGGACAGGGATTCGCCCAGTAAAGATCTCTACGGTGTGCCAGATAATGTGCTCTGGGTCAAAACCATCTATATCAGCATGGAAGAGCACCGCGAAGGATTTGGCATCTCTCCCAGCGAGCTTAAAATGAAACCGGCTGAGCGCACTGCGGCTAGCCATAAAATTGTGGACGCTCTCTTCTCCCTCTACCGGGATGCAGACCCCAATCCGCTCTGGGAAATCTATGATCAGATGCTCAGCGCCAAAACCCGCGAATTTCCGGGCTGGGCCCTGCTGGGAACCAGGGAATTTATGGAGGTCATGTTTGAGCGACTAGCCTTAGGGCCCATGAGTTTCTCGGATGCCTTCTGGCTGATGCGAACCTTCTTCTCCCTGGCTTACGCTCTGCTGCATGAACGTATGCCCTATGCCAAGGTTTACCATGCACACACCACCGGTTATGCCTCCCTGATTAGTGCCGCTGCAGCCCGGGATCACGGTAGTGCCTTCCTGCTGACCGAGCATAACCTTTACGTACGGGACACCGTCAACACTATGCTAGAGCGCAATATGTCCTACCCGGTACAGGTTGGCGATTACGACCGGTTTGACGTAGACCCCGAGAACCGGGCCTGGATGATTTGGTGGATTCAGATGGGCCGCTTCTGCTACCCCAGCGCCGACCACATCACCTACCTTTACCCCAAGGCCTTGCAGGAGGCAACCCTGCTGGACGCTCAAGTAGAGAAAGCCTCGGTACTGCCCAACGGCATGCTGATCTCTGACGTCAATGAAGCCTACTCGCTACGCAAGACCGCCCGAGAAAAAATCCAGCTTCTGGGCAAAAACTACCACTGGAAGTTTGTTTTTATTGCCCGTGTGGTCCCCATTAAGGGCCTTTTGGATCTGATTGACACGGTGGCGCTGCTGCGCGAAGAGGGTTATGAAAACCTGCAAATTGACTGCCTGGGCCCCACCGAACATATGCCCTGGTACTACGAGCAGTGCCGGGAGGCCATCCGCCAGAAGGGGCTGGAAGATTTCTTTACCTTCCACGGTACCGTCAACGTGCGAGAAAAGCTTGGCCTCTACGACGCCCTGGTCATGCCCAGCTACAACGAAGGCCAACCCATTGTTGGCCTGGAGGCAATGAGCGCATCCATTCCCGTGATCGGAAGTGACGTAGGAGGCATGTCCCAGCTCATTGATGACACCCTGGTTACTGAGACCGGCCAAGAGATCCACCGCTGCGGTATTTTAACCCAACCGGGAGACCCAGAAGGTTTTGCTATCGCCTTAAAAATGGTGATGGATGATCCGGACCGCTATGAGCAGATGTGCATCAATGCCAGGGACCGGGTGATTAGTTTCTTCCAACTACACGATGTCATGGAAAGGTATAACAAAATCTACCGTGACCTTGGTAAACTGGGTCCCAAACCCGAGCTGGAGGGGGCAGAAGACCCGGTCACCGCTGCCATCCGCATCGTTGAGCAGACGGAGGTCAAAGCTAGGGTTGAGAACCTGTTAACCCAAACTCCCGCACAGTAAGCAATGGACTATAACCTAACGACTCGTGGACTCTGGGTACGCTACGGAGGCCAATCTGTTACCCCAGAAGAACTAGAATTTGCCGCCAAACACTATTCGGTGGCCATGCTGCAACCTTGGGAAGAAGAGGCTGCTAGGAGGCTCAAAGAGCTTAATCCTGAGCTGACTATCTTGTGCTATAAGTGCCTCTCTTCAGTGCGCAGCTATGAGCCCGGACCGGTCTACTCCTCTGGCCTGTCCTTTGTTGAGGCAGAAGGTCTTCTTAGCCAGGGGATTGATCTCTTTGCCCACCGGCTGGATGGGCAAAGAATTGAATGGAACGGCTACCCGGGCCACTGGCAGATGAAGGTCTGGGAGAGCCAGTATCGAGATCGTTGGGTTGCCAACGTCATCAACGAAGTTGACCAGTCTCCCTTTGACGGGGTTATGGCTGACAACGATATCCAGGGTGACTACTATGGTTTGGATTTACCCATTCAAGAGGCCCGAAACATGGCTGTTATCCACCAGGGCCTAGAAGAACTGGTGCATCAGGCGGGTCGAGAACTTAACGCCCGAGGTAAGCTCCTGGTACCCAATATTGCAGAGTCCAGGGTTAACCCCGGCAAGTGGGAGCGGCACAGCGCCTACGGCGGCGGCTTTGAGGAAGTTTTTCTAGGCTGGGGCGAAGCGGAGTATCTGGACAAAGGCGCAGCTATTGGCCAGATGAATGAGATGGCTGGCCAGCTTCCGGAGGTGGAAGTCGGTGGCAACAACCGTCAGCGCCTAACCCTGTTGCGGGCCAGTACTGACGGAGCGAATGAACACCCAAATTTTATGGCCGGCCTGGCAGGGATGTGGCTCTACGGCGGGGGCCGTTGGAGCGCTTTAAGCGCCGGGGCCCACGACGAGCATAACGATACCCCCTGGATTCCAGAACTTGCCTGGGACCTTGGGCGACCTCTGGAGGACCCGGCCGAGCATTATGGTGTTTTGGCTCGCAGATTTTCAAACGGTTGGGTAGCCCTCAACTTAACCGACCAAGAATCGGGAACCGTCCCGGTACCCTTTGGCATGGTCGATAGATTTGGGCGTGAGCTGCGGGACGTTATTTTGCCAGCTCACCAAGGTATCGTGCTGATTGCTGCCCCCTGGGGAAAACGACAGGCAGACTCTGACTACATCATTTAGGTATAATTCCGGTATTGGCTTGACGGAAAGAAATAAAGATGGACAGTGAGTCTGAGCTCCTGCTGGATGTGCAGGGCAGCCTAGGAATTATTAGCCTGAACCGCCCCCGGGTTATTAACTCCTTGAGTTTGGATATGCTCAAGGGCATAGGCCGGGCTCTTGATCGCTTTCAGGAAGACCGCCAGGTCAAGGCGGTGCTCCTTCGCTCAGAAGGAGATAGAGGCCTGTGCGCCGGTGGAGACGTGGTTGCCCTTTACCGGATGCTAGAGCAGGGCCGGCTAGAGCAGGGCCAGGAGTACTTTAGAGCAGAATATTCTTTGAATGCCCGGGTGGCCCACTACCCAAAACCCTACCTTGCCTTCATGGACGGGCTGGTTCTTGGCGGGGGCCTGGGAATTAGCAGCCACGGCAGCCACCGTATTGTTACAGAAAAAACCCGGCTGGCCATGCCAGAAACCATTATTGGTTTTAGCCCCGACGTGGGTATGCTCCATCTTCTTAGCCGCGCCCAAAGGCAACTGGGCACCTTCCTGGCCCTGACCGGTAGCCAGGTTAAGGCAGCCGACGCTATGGCTCTTGGCCTGGCCGACTACTATGTTTTATCTGAAAGCCTACCGAAACTCCAGAATGAGCTGGGGCAGATAAGAGAAGCAGCCGACATAGAACCCCTAGTGAGGTCCTATAGCTGCCAACCAGAGGCCTCAGCTCTAGAAGAAGAAGCCCACTGGATAGAAGAGGCCTTTGCCGGCCAGGACATCCTGGCCATACAAAAACGGGTGGCTCAGCAGGCAGCCCAAGGCTCCAACCTTGCCAACCAAGCCTTAAGAGCCCTAGAAACCAATAGCCCTAGCGCCATAAAACTAAGCCTAGCCGCCCTGCGAGCAGCACAAGAATTAAGCCTTGACCAAACCCTTGAACAGGATTTTATTCTGATCTGCAACTCCATGACCGGCCACGACCTCTTCGAAGGCATCCGGGCACAGGTTATCGATAAAGACCGGAAACCAAGCTGGCAGCCGGCAAGCTTAGCAGAAGTGAGCCAGCAAGACATAGCAGCTTTCTTTACGGCCCCACAAGGCCTGAGACCTTTAAAGCTGGCTGCTGAAGATCAGACAGACAAAGAGCGGGAAGAAATTCAGGATTTTCTGCAGGCTTTAGCGGTAGAGCTTAAACTTGCCCCAGCTGTTATCACAGAAAATATCCCCCAGCTCCTGGCACTGACCAAACAGGTTGCCCACCAGCAGGTACGGCCAGCAGCGCCCTTGGCAGTCTTCCTGGTGGGCCTGGCTGTCGGCCAGCACCAGGCTGAACCACAGCAAATCATCCAAACAGTGCAAGCCTTTGGCGCAGCCTGGAAACAGCAAGGAGGCCGCCGTGGCCAGGCTTAACCCCCTGGTCCCCATGGTCAAAGTCATTCGTCAGGACGACGGCAGCCTAAGCCTGATTAAAAGAAGCGATGCAGTCAGCGCCGAAGAACCCCTTGAAATCCGGCTTAACGGCCAGAGCGTTAGCAGCACCATGCGCACCCCGGGCCACGACCTGGAGCTAGCCCACGGCTTTCTGTACAGCGAAGGCATTATCCGCTCTGCACAGCAGATTAGCCAAGCTCGCTACTGCCAGGGCGCCACCGGCCCGGCCGGTCAAAATACCTACAATCTGCTGGACCTAACCGGCAGGGCCAGCCAGCCTGGTTCTCTAGCTGGGGGCCCACTGAGACTCAGGAGCGGTAACTCAGCCTGCGGCCTGTGTGGCTCTACCTCTATTGAAGAGAGCATCCGCCGGCAGCTCAGCCCCATCAGCCCCATCCGGCTCAGCCCGGACCTGATACTATCCCTACCTCACGAGCTGCGTAGCCGGCAAAAACAGTTTAAAAAGACAGGGGGTATTCACGCCGCAGCAGCCTTCAACCAGGACGGCCAGCACCTTGTCACCAGGGAAGACATCGGCAGACATAATGCTGCGGATAAGGTAATTGGCCACCTGCTTCTTGCCGATCAACTCCCCGCCTCTGGACGAATCTTAGTCATGAGCTCACGGGCATCTTTTGAACTGGTCCAAAAGGCCGTTATAGCCGGATTCTCAGCCCTGCTAGCTGTCTCCGCAAGCTCATCACTAGCCGTGGAATTGGCCCAAAAAACTGGTCTGACCTTGATCGCCTTTACCCGAGAAAAGAGCTTCAATGTTTATGCTGGTGAACTCGACCTCTCAGCGGGGGGATAGGGGCTAAACTGGAATAACAATTTGAGGGGAGACCTCATTAATTCCCGCTCCTAAAGGCAGAACAATGACAAGCTACCAAGAAAAAACAGTGCAGGTCAGCCGAATTAGTGCGGCAGCAAACGCCTACGACTACCCTAAAGTAGGCAAGGCAGCCCACAAAGCCGCAGGTATCTCTGGGGTTGTCCACGCCATGCGGCACGCCCTACCAGCGGGTAGCCTACCAACCTTACGAACCATGAACCAGCACGGCGGAATTGACTGCCCCAGCTGCGCCTGGCCAGAACCTAGCCAGCAGGAACTAAACCTGGTGGAATTCTGTGAAAACGGGGCCAAGGCCGTAGCAGAAGAAACCGCCTCCGCCCTCGCAGGACCAGACTTTTGGGCCCGGCACAGTGTCACAGAACTACAAGACAAAACTGACCACTGGTTAGGCAAACAGGGACGCATCACCAGCCCCATGCTCTATGACCGCTCCAGCGGCGACGATCACTACCGGCCCATCAGCTGGACTAAAGCCTTTAAACTAATTTCAAGCCAACTAGCTAACCTAGAAGACCCCAACCAGGCCGTCTTCTACACCTCTGGCCGAGCCTCTAACGAGGCAGCCTATGTCTTTCAGCTTCTAGCCCGCAGGCTAGGAACCAACAACCTGCCCGACTGCGGAAACCTCTGCCACGAATCCACCGGAGTTGCCCTCAAAGAAGTAGTTGGCTTAGGTAAAGGCTCCGCAACCATGAAAGACCTTGAGACAACAGACCTGCTGATCTCGGTGGGACAAAACCCCGGCACCAACCACCCCCGCTCGCTGACTACCTTCAAAAAGATGAAGGAAAACGGCGGAAAAATGCTGGCTATTAACCCCATGCCAGAACCAGGACTGCTGCGCTTTGAAGAACCCCAATCCGTCAAAGGCAGCCTGGGCATTGCCACCCCGCTAGCCGACCGCTACCTGCAGGTGCGTCTTGACGGGGACCGGGCCTTCTTTCAACAACTGAACCGGGAACTGATCCGCCGAGACTGCCTAGACCAAGACTTCCTAAGCCGATTCTGCTCGGGGGTAGAAGAAACCAAGGCACACCTGATGAGCCTTGACGACAGGGAGCTAGAACGCGGATCCGGAATCTCAGCAGCCCAGGTAGCCCAGGTGGCAGACATGGTGCAAGAAGCAGATTCCATTGTTCTCAGCTGGACCCTAGGAGTAACCCAGCACAAAAACTCGGTTTACACCATCCGCGAGATGATGAATTTTCTCCTCTTCACCGGTAACATCGGCAAACCCGGTGCAGGCTCCTTTCCCTTTCGTGGCCACTCCAATGTTCAAGGGAACCGCACCGTAGGAATCTGGGAAAAAATGCCAGAAAGTTTTTTGGCCGCCCTCGAAAACTACTTTAACTTTCCCGTCCCACGCCAACCCGGCCTAGACACCGTTGACTCCCTACGCCAGATCCGCGACGGTGCCAATAAATTCTTTATGTCTCTTGGCGGAAACCTGGTGCGCGTAGCCTCAGATACCAGCGCCTGCCAAGACGGCATGTCCAGCCAGGAAATGACGGTTCATCTCTCCACCAAACCTAACGGTGCCCATGCCTGGCCGGGGCAGCAATCCTTGATCCTACCGGTACGTGCCCGCTCCGACATAGACCTACAAAAAACCGGGCCGCAAGAGGTAACGGTTGAAAACTCAGCCGGCATTGTCTCAGCCTCTCAGGGCAAACGAAAAACCCACCTCAAACACGACCTACGCTCAGAAGTAGATATCATCTGCAGTATTGGCCGGATGACCTTTGGCGACGACTTCTGGCAACCTATGATCGATGACTATAGCCTGATCCGGGAGGCCATTGCAGCCACCGTACCCGGCTTTGAAGGCTATAACAAGCGCATCAAAAAACCGGGCGGTTTTGCCCTGCCTAACGGCCCGCGGCAACGTATTTTTAAGACCTCTAACGGCAAGGCACAGCTAACCATTAACCAGACCCAAGTGCTGGAGCTGCCGGAGGGCCACTTTTTGCTGTCCACCGTGCGCTCGCACGACCAGTTTAATTCCACGATTTATGGCCTGAACGACCGTTACCGGGGGGTGCGCTCCGGGCGGCGGGTTATTTTTATTAACCCGGAGGATCTGGCTCAGCAGGGCCTGGCAGATGGAGACATCGTTGATATTGTCTCCATCTGGGAGGACGGGCTGCGGCGGGCACCTAACTACCGTTGCGTGGCCTACGATCACGCCAGAGGCTGTGTGAGTGTCTACCTGCCGGAAGCTAATGTGCTGGTGCCTTTAGACTCTGTGGCTGACCGTTCCAATACCCCGGTTTATAAGTCTGTGCTGGTTCGTTTAGAGCCGCAGGGCAGACGCTACCTTTAGGGCTTATGGCCCGGCTTGGTAGGACTAGTCTGCCTGAGGAAAGACAGGAACACTGTTGCCGGCCATCTTTTCTACTACCCGGATCACCTGGCAGGAGTAGCCAAATTCGTTGTCGTACCAGAGGTAAAGAATAGCGTTCTTTCCTTTAACAATGGTGGCGAGGCCATCAACAATGCTGGCGGTGCGGCTACCCACAAAATCAGTGGAAACAACCTCGTGGGAATCGGTATAGTCTATCTGCCGCCGCAGTGGAGACCGCAATGAAACCTGACGCAAGAGGGCGTTAAGGGCCTCCTTAGATTCCGGTGCCTGCCGCAACTGTAGGTTAAGGATAGCCATGGAAACATCCGGGGTGGGGACCCGAATAGCGTTACCGGTGAGCTTACCTTCCATGCTGGGCAGGGCCTTAGCAACGGCCTGAGCAGCCCCGGTTTCGGTAAGAACCATATTGAGGGCGGCTGAACGGCCTCGGCGGTCTCCTTTATGAAAATTATCGATGAGGTTTTGGTCGTTGGTAAAGGAATGTACTGTTTCGACGTGGCCCTGTTCCACCCCAAACTCCTGGTCCATGACCTTAAGCACGGGGGTAATAGCGTTGGTGGTGCAGGAGGCAGCCGACAGGATACTGTCTGCCTCATTAATAATGTGGTCGTTGACTCCGCAGACAATATTTTTGAGCTGGCCTTTGCCCGGGGCCGTGAGGAGCACCCTGGCAATTCCCGGGCACTGCAGATGCTGGCTAAGCCCCTCCTGATCCCGCCAACGGCCGGTGTTGTCCACCAGAATGGCTTGGTCAATGCCGTACTGGCTGTAATCCACGCTGGCTGGGTCTGAAGAATAAATAAATTTGATGGGAGTGCCGTTGGCAATAATGGTTGAGTTTTCTAGGTCAACCCGGATTGTGCCGCGGAAGGCTCCGTGTACCGAATCTCGACGCAGGAGGGAAGCCCGCTTGTAAAGGTCTTTTTCCCCATTTTTTCTGACTACTACTGCCCTGAGTTTAAGGCCGGAGCCAGAGGAGCGCTCCAGGAGTATCCTAGCCAGTAAGCGGCCAATTCGACCAAAACCGTAGAGGACAACATCCTGCTGCTGTAGGGCAGCGGCATTCTTGTGGTGGGCAACCTGTGCTAGTACCTGGTTAAGCCAGCCGGCTAGATCGGTAGAGCCGGATTCCTTGTACCTGCCCCAGAGCTGGGCAATATCAATAGAGCAGGGGCCAAGATCAAGCTTAAGCAGGTCTTTAAGCATGCCTAGAGAGTTAGCTGGGTCTAGTTCTTCAGCATCTATCTGCCGGGCAAAACGGTGTAGTTTGAGGATCTGGATGACCGAGCGGTTAACGAGGCTTCTGCCGTGGATGTTAACAACCACCCCGTTTTCTCGGTTAAGCTGGCCAATGAGTGGGATCATGGCTTCGGCGTCTGCTTCTCTGGTCAGCCACTGTTGGTGAGCGTTTTCGGTAGAAATTGCCACAGGTATCCTTCCTCCTCGATCGAACTCCCTTGTTGCGATCGTCGCGCTGTGCAGTTATTGCGGCCCGGAACCTTATCCGGCCGGGGCCGGGATTCTAGGTGCAGCACTAGCATATCTGGTTTGCTCCCTTGACTTCCTTATTTTACGGCTGGCCCTTTTAATTTTGCCGGTGGATTGGGGCTTAATCCCACATTTTGTGGCCAGGATGGGCCAACCATAGCCTAGAATTGTAGGCATGTTAACTGTTGTGGGGGAAGCCCTGGTAGATATTGTTAATCGTCCGCAGCAACCGAGCCGCGCTCATCCGGGAGGTTCTCCCATGAACGTAGCTGTGGGGGTTTCGCGGCTGGGCCAGCAGGCAGAATTTATTGGCCGCTACGGTGACGATCAGTACGGCCAACTTATAGACCAGCACCTGCGAAATTCGGAGGTTAAGCTGCCGGTTGGCTCCGATCACAAGAGGACCTCCACGGCTCGGGCTAACATTCAGCAGGACGGTGCCGCCCAGTATCAGTTTGATATTGACTGGTCCTTAGATCAGGCCCAGGAGGCCTTAAGCCGGGCAGCGTCCGAATCGAGTGCCATTCATGTTGGTTCTATTGCTGCCATGCTAGAGCCTGGAGCACATGCTGTGCTGGAAACCGTGCGGGCTGGGCACTCACGGGCCTTGATTTCTTACGACCCTAACTGCCGTCCCTCTATTGTTCCGGATGCTTCTGAGGCCAGAAACTGGGTGCAGGCTATTGCCCCCTACGTGGATGTGCTTAAGGCCTCTGATGAGGATTTACTCTGGCTCTACCCTCAGCGCACCGTGGAGCAGTCTGCCTTGGCTTTTCTCCAGGCCGGTGTTTCTTTACTGGTTGTTACCCGGGGTGAGCTTGGCCCGTGGGCTCTTAATAGGGTGACTGCCCCTGCCGGTGTGGCTGTTCCAGCTTATCGGGTTGAGGTTGCAGATACGGTTGGTGCCGGTGATTCCTTAATGGCTGCCCTGCTTGCTGCCCTGCTGGACCGCGGAATTGAAGGGACGGGTGCAGCCCAGAAATTGGCTGAGCTAACTGCCAAAGAGCTTGAGGATATTCTTAACTTTGCGGCTACGGCAGCCGGTATTACGGTCTCCCGGCAGGGTGCAAACCCGCCCACTCGTCAGGAGCTGCTGGACGAGTTAGAAAAGAGAAGGAAGAAAGGTGAATAAGCGTGCTTGATCGCCATCCCTACGAGGATTTACCCCCTTTGCCAACTTTTAGTTTAACTTCGCACGATGTGAGTGAGGGCCAGGCTGCCCCGCGCTGGATGCTTTCTGCTCTCTTTGGTGTAGAAGGTGGCCAGGACTGTAGCCCGCAGTTAAGCTGGTCTGGTTTTCCGGAGGAGACTAAGTCTTTTGTTGTGACCTGTTTTGATCCGGATGCTCCAACACCCAGTGGTTTTTGGCACTGGTGCTTATCTAATATTCCGGCCTCGGTTACGGAGATTGCTCGCGGTGAAACCGCAAATCTGCCCGGTGTTCAGCACCCTCACGATGCTGGGGGCAGGGGTTTTTTGGGTTGTGCACCGCCGGCAGGGCACGGGAAGCACCGCTATATTTTTTGTGTGACTGCCCTTGATGTTGACCAGCTTGATGTGGACCAAAACACCAGCGCGGCAGCCGTGAACTTTCAACTGTATTTTCACGGGCTGGCGCGGGCCTTTTTGACGGTGACCCACCAAGAGCACTAGCTAATGATTCGGCTGATTGCCAGCGATTTGGACGGAACCTTGCTGGGGCCGGATTTTAGGTTTCGGCCTAGAACCCTTGCCGCCCTGCGGGCTGCTTCGCTTGCCGGGTTAGAGCTTGTTTTTGTAACTGGCCGTCCCCACCGTTGGCTGACGCCGCTGCGGGAGCAGCTGCAGCACGATTCTTACGCTATTTGCTCTAATGGGGCTGTTCTTTACCATATGGGTAGCGATTCTATTGAGCGGGTAGAGCTAGCCAGTATGGCCGATATTGCCGCGGTGCACCTGGTTTTGGAGGGGATGTTTCCGGCTGCAACTTTTATTATGGAGACCCTGGATACGGTTTATATTCAGGGGCAGCAGCTGGATTCGCCGGCTTTAGATACTGCCAGGGTTATTTACGGTCCCTTGGCTAGGAGTTTGGATAGCCGGGCCGGGGTGGTTAAGTATTTGCTTAAGCTAGACGGGGTAGATGTGCATTGGCTTTACCGGCAGGTGCAGCCTGTGGTGGCAGATCGGCTATCTATTACCGCTGGTTTAAAGGATGTGCCGCTGGTAGAGATGGCTAAGTTGGGTTTGCATAAGGGGCAGGTGCTGGCTCAGTTTGCTGCTGATCGGGGAATAAAAGCCGGAGAGGTTGCCGCCTTTGGGGATATGCTCAACGATGTGGAAATGTTGCAGTGGGCCGGGGCCGGTTATGCTATGGCTTCTGGCTCCAGCCGCTTGATTGAGGCGGTAGGGCGGGTGTGTCCCGGCTTTGATCAAGACGGGGTGGCTCAGGTTATTGAAGCTATTTTAACTGACCTGACTAGGCAGGATTCTGGGGGATTGGGGCCGCAAAACTGTCTATAGATTAATAACACATTAAAATGAATTAGAATATGTTACCAGCCGGTAGGTAATGTTGATGGGTGTTTAAATCTATTGACCTTTATTCCGGGCTGTCTGCCTGCCAGCCTTATGCCCACCGTGGGCTGGCTTTAGACTGCCCAGAGAATACGGTGGCGGCTTTTGCTGCTGCCGCAGCCCAGGGGGTGCAGTGGATTGAGACTGATGTGCGGGCTAGTGCAGACGGCAAGGTGCTGGTTTTTCATGATGCAAGTTTAGGGAGAGTGGCCGGCCTGCCGGGTAAGTTAAGTCAGCTGACCTGGGATGAGATTAAAGATATTAATTTGCCTGGTGGGCATAAAATTCCTTTGCTTGCTGATGTCTTAGAGGAATTTCCGGATCTTTATTTTAATATAGACATTAAGGATTGGGGGTCGGCCCAGCAGGCTGCTGAGGTTATTGCTCAAGCGGGTGCGGCCCAGCGGGTGCGCATTGCTTCTTTTTCGGATCGACGCCGCACTTATGTTCTTAAGCGTTTGAGGGAGCTGCTGCCGGATCAGCAGGTTAGAACTAGTGCTTCAGAACCTAGTATTTATGTCTTTTTTCTGCTGGCCTACACCTTTCCCTCTCTTTGGCCTTTTGCCCGGCGGGTGCTGGGGCATTGGGTGGAGCCTTTTGAAGCTATTCAGGTGCCCCATTATCTGGAGCTGGGTGCTTTGAGGGTTCCTGTGCTTACGCGGCGGCTGCTTGCTGTTTGCCATCGCTTTGGTTATCAGGTTCAGGTGTGGACGGTGGACGATTCGGAGCAGATGCGCCAGCTGCTGGCTCAGGGGGTGGATGGCATTGTCAGTAATCGAGTGGATATACTTGGCAAAATACTGAAAGAAGACCGGGAATTGTAGGCTATAAAGTGGGCTTTTTTGAAAAAATAGCCTCTTGTTTTCAACTTTAGTTTTAAAGTAGTCGTTTTTTACAGGTTTCTCTAACCTTATCTCAATGCTGCTACTAGCTTGATCAGGTTAAATATTAGTCAGATGGTTCGAGAGGACCTTTGCTGAGAAGCGAAAATGTGTGTGTGATTGACTCACTACGGTGGGTTGGGGCAGGTGGTCAGGCTGGGGAGCCTGGCCACCTGTTTTTAACTGGGCTTATTTTTGATCTTTGTTTGTTTTGCCTGAGGCTAAAAGGGCGGGCCCTACCCTTAGGCTGTGGCCCTTGCTGGGTTAGGCTGGGTTGGATCTTGTTTTAAGAGAAAGAAAGGGGTGCGCGCTGATGGCTGCACTATATACGGCACAGGCTTTGGCTACGGGGGAGGGGCGCAACGGGCATGTTGCTAGCCCGGACGGGATTATTGATATGGATCTTGCTGTTCCGGAGCAGATGGGTGGTGCCGGCGGGGCGGCTAACCCGGAGTTACTTTTTGCGGCGGGTTATTCGGCCTGTTTTCATTCTGCGCTGCAGCTGGTTGCCCGTCAGGCTAAGGCCGATGTGAGGGATTCGGCTGTTGCTGCCAATGTTAGTATCGAGGCAAATGGGCAGGGTGGTTATCAGCTGGCCGTGGTCTTAGAGGTGATTCTGCCTCATCTAGAGCAGGAGCAAGCCCAGCAGCTGGCTGACCAGGCTCATCGGGTGTGTCCTTATTCTAATGCTACGCGCGGCAATATTGAGGTTGAGGTGCGCGTCGTCGACGAGTAGGAGGCGGCCGGACGTCGATGGAGTCCTGCTCCCGAGCCCCGCTATAGCCCCCCACTTGAGGCAGGCGCTATAGCGGGGCTGTGCTTAGCTACTATTTCGCCGAAGATCTTCTATAGCAGCCTGAGCCGCCCAATAACCAGGCATACCATGCACCCCTGCCCCTGGTGGAGTAGACGAGGAAGCCATATATATATTTGAATTAAGCTTGTAGGGTTTATTTGTTATTCCGGGGCGAAATAAAATTTGTTTTCCGTGCATGGCCCCACCTGCAATATCACCTCCTACAAGATTAGGATTTAGGAGCTCTAATTCTTGAGGAGAAGTCTCTACTTTTGAAATGATTCTGTCTCGAAAATGTGGAGCAAATCTTTCAATTTGATTTTCGATTAGCTTGGCTACTTGCCCTTTATAATCTTCAATATAATTATTGGGGACGTGAGCATATGTTGAAATAACATGCTTTCCAGGTGACCCGCGAGAAGAATCAGCGATTTGCTGTTGACTCACCATGACGAATGGGCGATCCGGAAGAATTCCCCGAGAAGCGAGCCTTTCAGCCCGATCAATTTCAGAAGTGGTTCCGCAAACATGAACGGTAGTGGCCTGTCCTACCTCATGGTCGCTCCAAGGTATTGGACCGTCGAGTAGGTAATCTACTTTAAAAACTGCTGTACCATAGCGCCAGTGCTCTAGTCGTCGTTGGACAGAGTAAGGAGTATCCAGACCTTGTATTTTAGAAACCTGACCAGCTGTTAAATTCAAAATTATTGCGTCAGAATGAGGAAGTTCCCTTAAGTCATTTACAGAACTATTGTAATGAATCTTTCCACCATGTTTTTTAACTACCCTGATTAAAGAATCGATAATTGCTCCAGTACCCCCTTTAGCAATTGGCCAACCTCCAGTCATGCCGAGGGATCCGAAGAGTATTCCAAAAGCGGCGGTGAACATCTTAGAAGGAGGAGATATGGAATGAACGGAGGAACCGACGAACAGGGCCCGGGACCTTTCCTCCTTAAATAGTCCTTTCGCTAGCTGTTCTGATGGAAAGGCAGCAAGTACTCCAAATTTTGCCATTTCTAAGGGAAATTTTGGCCATCGTACTGTGGGACCTAAAATATTAGCTAGATGTTTGCCAATATTTTGTGCAACATGCCCATGAACTTGATGCCATACGCGGTTATCGACTCCTAATCGTTCGGCTGTTGCTTCTACACTGTGCTCCAGCAGTACAGCGTCAGTTCCTTCAAGCGGATGCGCCATCGGGTAAGGAGAATAGCACCAAGTTAGCCCATGATTTAAAAGATCAAGTTCTTTAAAGGCTGGGCTAACTACACCAAAGGGATGCGCAGCTGCACCTATATCTACGGTCGTTCCTTCGCCGAAAAGACTGATCGATGAAGCTGCTCCGCCTGGGCGGCTTGACGCCTCGTAGATATCAACAGACCACCCTCTGGTGGCAAGTATCGCTGCTGCGGTTAGACCGTTGGGACCTGAACCTACTACTGTCGCGCGTGCCCCCACCGTATCTGAAATATTAAACATAGGGTATCAGTGCTCACTTAATTTTGGTTACAGCAGGATGCGGCGTCGAAAAATTCTACTGCCTAAAGCAATGAGAGATAGGGCAGCAAGAACAAGCATTACCCAAGAAAGTATGAGTAGCCACGGTAGCGTGTTTCCCGCTAAATATGTTAGAGGTGCTGTCCCCATAGACAGGGGTGGTAGCCAAGAAAGAGCTACTATCCATCCCTCGGTTAGTGATCCCCATCCCAGCATCGGTGCGAATGGGATGCACAGCGAAAGAAGCAGCAGAAATAGAATTGGTATTTGAGTGAACATATAGTCCTCATTGCGGTTTACTAAAACACCGGCAATAGTGTGCAGGGCGGTGAACAGGAAGTATCCCGGGAGGAAAAAGAGGAGGACTAGGGATGCGGCAAGCCAGGGAAATTCGCCGCCGCCTTGTCCAAGGGTGAGGGAGAAAAGGGAGGTAACAACGACTCCCCAGAGCAGAATAATTTGTCCGGTCCCCACAAGAGAGTGCCCTAGCAGCTTTCCTACATAAATTTCTTCTGGCCGGGCTGCTGATAAAAGAATTTCGGTGACTTTTTTGTCGCGGTCATCAGCTATAGAGGCACCGGCCAGGGTTGAATTCATCATCACTACAATGGACAGGGCAACAAAGAGAAAGAGGGAAACTACAACCTCCCCAGCCTGGCCAGAAAATAAGTCCTCACTGGGGGTGAGTGCGGTACGGGATAGCAGAACCATCCCCAAGGCTAAGGCAAGAAGTATGAGGTGTGTGCCCAGACTTTTTATACTTAGACCGGCTTCTCGACGAGCAATAGTGGCCACTATGCTGGTATCTAGATGGTTAATCATTTCTTGCCTTCCGAGCTGCTGTAGAGAGCTCCTAGAGCCTGCGTTAAAGACTGACTATGATAGGTAAGACCTCGAATTTCTTCGGCCTGCAAACCCGATTTTAATAGTTCGTCGACTGTGATCTGACTTGTGTTTAAGGTCAGTTTCAACCCGTCCCAGGTTTGCACGGAGGGGCAGGCACTAAAATCAAGGTCTTTACTAGAACGGCCCTTGACGAATACTGCGTCAATCTGGACTACCGTCAAATCATTCTGCGCTTTAAGGCTTGAGGGTTCTCCTTCGAAGAATATTTCTCCGTCTTTCATGACAGCTAACCGATCTGATATTCGGTCCACAATGTCTATCTGGTGAGAGCTGAACAAAACTGTTCGTCCTTGGCCCGCATAGTCTGCAAGTAAGGAACTTAGCCGTTCAACAGAAAGTGGATCGAGGCCAGAGAAGGGTTCGTCAAGAATCAGAAGATTTGGCTCATTAACTAAAGCAGCTGCAATCTGGACCCGTTGCTTGTTTCCCAAGGATAAGTGCTTTACCTTGCTGTTGGCATGCTGTTCCACATCTAAGCTTGCTAGGATCTTATCAATCCTATCGTCAATAACAGCTTTAGGTACCTTATGCAAAAGTGCAAAGTAGCGAAGCTGATCCCGCACTTTCTCATCGGCGTAAAGGCCGCGTTCCTCCGGCATGTAGCCCAGGCCTTTAACTAGCCCTGGAACTACTCGCCTACCTTCGATGTAGACATCCCCATCATCTGGAGGAAGCAGACCCATCACTATTCTCATGAGGGTGGTTTTCCCGCCACCATTTGCAGCTAGTAGGCTAAATATTTCTCCACGATGCACCTCAAGGCTTACGCCGTTTAATACCTTCTTCTTTCCAAACGATTTATGGATATTTGAAATATTAAGCATTGCTCTCGATTTCCTAATACGTATTTTACCTAGCGATAATTTCAACTACTTTAGGAAGAGTCCTAGTCAATTCTATCAAGGGGGGGTAATTGCCTACATTTTGTCTAGTCATTGATGTACTGTAAGCCTTCTGATACAATTCATGAAACTGCTGGGGGGGGGTACTGATTGTTCACTGGCAGTTACATGGATCCAGACTGTCTGGTATTCCTCTGCTAAGGACCGATCTCACAAAAAATAGAGCATCCCCCATACTTATTAGGTGATATATGGACTTTAAAATGGTAAAGGTGATTTTCCCACTAATGGGGGGAAATCGGCTTTAAGGAGGTAGAAGCTTTTAAAAATTGCCCTTACCCGTTGCGCTGGAAAATATTAAGGAAATATAATGACACCATATTTTAAGTCCATTTTAGCATTTATGTTTATTTTTGTAATAGTGGGTATTATGTTTGATGGCCTTAATACGCCTACTGGAACTGGTATTACGATATTTATATCGATCTTAATTGCTATGGTTGTATGGCTAATATCTACTCGCATAAAAAGATGACATAAGCTGCACGTCGAACCAGAATCAACAAGAACCCCGAGACGTGTAAGGCAGGTAGGCATCCTTTAAGGAGAGGCTAATTGCCTATGTAGAACGAGGTGCTCACGACTACCAGCAAACACTAAGTTTGCTCCGTTTTGAGGATTTACGATGTTTCTCAAGTTTAATAAAAAGGAGTTTAACTTTTCAATCGTTTGCTGTGGAAAATGAAAATAAGAACTGCAAACAAGCTTGCAAGCAAGGAAGGTAGTAAGTATTTTCTACTAATTTTATGTAGAAATCCTGACAGTGTATGATTTGTCCAATTTACAGCTGCTCGCTGTGTACTGCGCGGGCCCCAGCAGGTCCCAAAGAAGCGGCAGGTTCTAGAGGATCCGAAGCGGTGCCGCGCAGCCGGGCCACAAAAGCCAGCGAATGATAAACCAGCAGGGTAGCCGCCGTCCCCAAAGCAATACCAGCAAACTGCAAATCAGCAATATTCCAGGTGTAGTCGGCAATACCAATAATCAGGGCAACAGAAGCTGTCATCATATTAACCTGATTAGAAAAGTCAACCCTGTTCTCTACCCAGATACGCACGCCCAACATGCCGATCATGCCATACAAAACAGTGGCTGCGCCGCCCAGCACACCCGCAGGAACCGTAGCCACAGCAGCACCAAAGACCGGAAAAACAGACAAAAGTAAAGCAAAACCGGCAGCCACCCAGTAGGCAGCGGTGGAATAAACCTTAGTAGCAGCCATTACCCCAATATTCTCGGCATAGGTGGTGGTGCCAGAACCACCACCGGCACCAGCCAAGGCGCTGGCCAAACCGTCAGCCATCAAAGCCCGGCCCGAATAAGCATCCAATTTAGTGCTCGTCATCAAGGCAACAGACTTAACGTGGCCAATATTTTCCGCCACCAAAACCAAAATAACCGGAATAAAAAGCCCCGCCACATTCCAATGAAACTCGGGCTGCTGAAAATGCGGCCAACCAAACAGGCCCTCCCGCTGCCAAGTATCCCGAATAACAGAAAAATCAACCTCACCACGCAGCGCTGCCGTCACATACCCAAGCAGCACACCCAGCAGAATCGAAAGCCGACCAAGCATACCCCTAAAAATAAGAGCAATCAGCACAATAGCACCCAGCGTAACCAGGGCCGTCACCGGTGCCTTCATAAAATTTTCTTTAGCGCTAGGGGCAAGATTAAAACCAATCAAGGCCACAATAGCCCCGGTCACCAGCGGAGGCATAAGCAGGGTCAACCAGTCCGTACCCACCAGCTGAACAAGACAACCCACCAAAAACAAGGCCAGACCAGCCATCACAATACCGCCCAAAGCACCGGCCGGGCCATACTGGTTCCCAGCCGCAGCCAGCGGGGCAATAAAAGCAAAAGAAGAACCTAAATAAGAGGGAACTCGGCCAGCAGTAATAAGCAAAAAAAGAAGGGTACCCAAGCCGGAAAAGAAAAGCGTAGTAGCCGGTGGAAAGCCCGTAATCAGCGGCACCAAAAAAGTGGCACCAAACATAGCAACCACATGCTGAGCCCCAATACCAAGAGTACGACCCCAACTGAGTCGCTCATGAGCAGCAACCACCTGGCCAGCCTTAATCCTCTTACCGTCACCGTGCAAAGACCAAGAAAAAGGCCGCATCCAGGCTGGCTTAGATGCAGAAGAAGACGTAGATTCGGGCAGGTGTGATCCCATAGGAATGCTCCCAAAAAGTAGGGGGAATAAGAACCGATTCTCTATTCTACGCTACTGCACAGGCTGGCGGATCCTGCATAAAAATTCACCCGTATAGGCAATTTTGTTTTATTGTTTGTAGCAAGTACCCGTTACTCGTACAGCAGAAAGTCCTCTTTAAAACTAAGATAGCCCTTTTGGAATATGTACTTCTCCGCTATAATCGTTCCAAGAACTTGCATCCAACACCCCCTAGGGCATCTGTGACCTTAATACTCCTAGCATTCTTTACCGTCTGGCTGACCACTCCGCTGCTGCACCGTCGCCTAGGAGTTAAGGTCTTCTACCTACTGGCTTTTCTGCCGGCAGCAGCCCTAGCCTACGTGCTGAGCCATAGCTCCAGCATCCTGGCCGGAGAAGCCTGGCAAGAAAGCTACACCTGGATACCCCAGCTTAAACTGGATATCACCTTCCGCATGGATCAGCTCAGCTGGATTATGAGCCTGCTTGTGCTCGGGGTTGGCTCCCTAGTGCTCTTCTACTGCGCAGCCTATTTTAAAAACTCCCATGATGGTGTAGGAGGCTTTGCCGGCAACCTCTTTAGTTTCTGCGCGGCCATGTTTGGGCTGATCACAGCGGATAACTTTATAGTCCTGTTTATCTTCTGGGAAATAACCACCATCTTGTCCTACCTTCTTATCGGTTATTCCCGTTCCAGGCTCTCGGCCCGCCGCTCAGCTATTCAAGCCCTCACCGTCACCACGGCCGGCGGCTTAGCCATGTTTGTTGGCATCATCATGCTAGGCCAAAGCCTAGGAAGCTACTCCCTCACAGAAATCGTTAACCGCGGCCCAGAAACACTAGCCACAGCCCAGGCTGCGGGCGGTCTCCTCAGCCAAACAGCACTGGGTGCGGCCCTCCTCCTCATCCTCTGCGGCGTGGTCAGTAAATCTGCCCTCTTTCCACTGCATTTCTGGCTACCGGGTGCTATGACCGCCCCCACCCCGGTCTCTGCCTACCTACACGCAGCAGCCATGGTAAAAGCCGGCATCTACCTGCTGATCCGTCTCAGTCCCGGCTACGGCCAGGCAGCTATCTGGCAAAATACCCTGCTTATCCTCGGAGCCTTCACCATGCTCTTTGCCGGCTGGGTGGCGCTTAAACAAACAGACCTCAAACTTATTCTGGCCTACGGAACCGTCTCCCAACTAGGATTCATAACCCTCATTATTGCAAGCGGAACCCCCGATGCCCGCTACGCTGCCCTGGCCATGACGCTAGCGCACTCCCTCTTTAAAGCAGCCCTCTTTCTGGTGGTTGGAATCATTGACCACCAGGCAGGTACCCGCGACATCCGCAAAATATCCGGTATCTACCGGCACTCACCCATGCTGTTTGCCGTTAGCCTCATCTGCGCAGCCTCCATGGCCGGCATCCCACCCCTAGCCGGCTTTGTAGCCAAAGAAGCAGGCCTAGAAACCAGCCTAGCTGCCCTGACCGAAGGCCAGCAGCCCAGCCTGATCGCCAGCATCACCCTTGTAGCCAGCAGCCTTGGATCCATCCTCACCGTAGCCTACTCCGCCCGCTTTGTTTGGGGGGCTTTCGCCCGTAAACCCCTCAGCTACATGCAGCAACTCGAAAAACTAAAATTCTGCCCCGGCCAAAAAACCGCTGCAAAGGAAGAAAAAACCAGCAGCCCAGACACACTCTTTCACCCGGTCAGTACCAACTTTATCCTGGCCCCTGTCCTGCTAGCCTTGGCAAGTATCAGCTACGGTCTTTACCCCGAACCCGTGCACCGCTGGATCACAGCCCAGGTGAACACCTACGGCCAAACTCACCTGCACCTAGCCCTCTGGCACGGCATTACCCCGGCCCTCATCACCAGCCTCCTTGTTATAAGCTGTGGCCTCGGGCTCTTTTGCGCCCGCAACCGGGTCGAAGCCTTCCAAGCTGCCCTTCCTCAAGGACCCAAGGCTTCCAAAATCTACCGGGACCTCATCGACGCCCTAGACCGTTGCGCCGTCTGGGTAACCGGCCAAACCCAGCGCGGCTCCCTCAGCTTCTACCTAGGCGTCATCCTGGTTACCGCAGTCAGCCTACCCACCGCAGCGCTCCTACTAGCCCAGACCCCCTCCCTGGCCAATATTCGAGTTCAGATGAACCCCGCAGAATGGGCAGTAGTGCTTGTCATGACCCTAGCGGCCCTCGTGGTGATCTGGGCCCGCAAACGCTTTTTGGCAATCCTCATGGTATCCGTTACTGGCTACGGGGTAGCCCTGCTCTTTGCCCTACGCTCAGCACCAGACCTAGCCCTGACCCAACTCATGGTGGAAACCATCGTCATGGTTGCCTTCGTGCTAGCCATGCGGGTACTGCCCCGCAAAATCCGTACCGATAAACTCCTGCAAAAAAGAGAAAAGGCCCACCAAGGCATACGGGTTATAGTAGCAATCGGCTTTGGCCTACTCATGATGACCCTGGCCGTCATCACCCTCTCATCCCGCAGCCTGGCCCCTATCTCCCTAGATTTACCCCAACTGGCCTACCAAGAAGGCGACGGCAGCAATATTGTCAACGTCATTCTGGTAGATATTCGAGGCTGGGATACCTTTGGAGAAATCTCCGTCCTAGCCCTGGCAGCCACCGGCGTGGCATCCCTGCTCTTTATTGAAGGACGGGCAGATAAAGGTAGCTCAAAAGCGCTTAATACCAACGCCATCCGGCTGGTAGAACAAAGCTTTGCCCGCCGCACCAACCTGACCAATCTACAGCGACTGGCCGGGGCCTTCTCTAACGTACACCGAGACCCCTTCATCGTAGCCGGTAGAACCCTACCCCCCGAGCGACGCTCCATCCTGCTAGAAGTCATGACCAGGCTGCTCTTTCACACCCTCATCATGGTTTCGCTCTACATGCTGGTAGCAGGCCATAACCTGCCCGGCGGCGGTTTCGCTGGAGGGCTCCTAGTAGGGTTAGCCTTCGCCATCCGCTACCTGGCCGGTGGCGGAAACGAACTTAAAGCGGCAGCCCCCTTCTCTGCCGGAGTTTTTCTAGGCTTAGGTCTAGGCCTGGCCGCCCTTTATGCTCTCTTTCCCCTTCTGCTAGGAGATCCGGCCTTCACCAGCTACACCCTAGAGGCGGATCTACCCCTCTTTGGGCACGTCAAATTTGTGACAGCACTTATCTTTGACATTGGCGTCTACCTGCTGGTGATCGGGCTCGTGCTGGATGTGCTGCGCTCCTTAGGAGAGAAGGTTGACGAGAAAATAGAGCAAATACGCCGTGCTAAACGCAGGGCAGCTAGCAGAGGAGACCGGTAGCCGTGGTGATAGATTTAAGTCTGATACTGGTCATGGGCGTCATGTACGGGGTAGGTGTCTACTTGATCCTAGACCGCACCATGACCCGGGTGCTGCTCGGTTTAATGCTCTTAACCAATGCCACAAACATTATGATTTTGCACGCTGCCGGCCCTGCCGGCCTGGTCCCCATCTACGATAAAAACACTGCTGCCCAGGACTACACCGACCCGCTACCGCAGGCCCTGGTCTTAACGTCGATTGTGAT
Source organism: Rothia sp. (in: high G+C Gram-positive bacteria) (assembly GCA_030524105.1). Lineage (GTDB taxonomy): Bacteria > Actinomycetota > Actinomycetes > Actinomycetales > Micrococcaceae > Rothia. Next base: position 285,386 of record JAUNHE010000002.1, on the reverse strand, counting down.
TTCCTTTGCGGTAACAGCGCTCCTGCTAGGAATGATCTACCGGGCCTGGCTGCTCTCTAGGGGAGACCAAATTCTTGACGATCTTGAGGACCAGAAGGTTGCCAGTAAAAGCTCCTTTGATCCGGAGGAAGATGCCGTGGCTACAGTGGATGAGTCTGAGTTTGACGGTGACGAAGAAACCCGTAAAAAAGACTTCCAAGAATTCACCCAAAAAAAACGAGCTGTGGAAGAGCGACTGGCTACCGCCAGCCAAAAAGTGGTTGGGTCGGGGCAGCGTAAGAATCGGGCAGGTGAGTCTTAGATGAACACAGTCAGCCTGGCGCCGTTGAGCGTTGCTATTCTTTTTCTGGCAGCAGCCATCACCTTTGTTATCTCCCGCCGGGAAGGCATACAGAGGATCATCTCTTTTGTTGCTATCGCCTGCGTGCTGATACTTGAGTTCACCCTTGTGCTTTCGGTCTGGGATACCGGCCCGCAGACCGTGCAACTTGCAGGCTGGCCAGCTCCTTTTGGTATCACTATGGTAGTTGATCAACTATCAGCACTCATGCTCGTGGTCAGCTCCGCTATTTCCTTAGCGGTGCTGGTTTTTGCTACCGGTCAGGACATCGCCGATGATGACCACGAGGTACCCATCTCCGTTTTTTACCCCACCTATCTTCTGCTGCTAGCAGGAGTCTCTAACGCCTTCTTAGCCAGCGACCTTTTTAATCTCTACGTCGGCTTTGAAATTCTACTCATGGCTAGTTACGTGCTGATTACCATGAACGCTAATGCTCCCCGTATTCGCACAGGTACCACCTACGTGGTGGTCTCGGTGCTCTCTTCACTGCTCTTTTTGACGGCCATCGGGTTTGTTTATGCCTCAACCGGAACCGTGAACATGGCGGATTTGTCCATGAAACTACAGACTCTGCCTGAAGGAACTCAGCTGCAACTGCACCTTATGCTCCTGATAGCCTTTGGTATTAAGGCGGCAGTTTTCCCGCTTTCACTGTGGCTGCCGGACTCCTACCCTACGGCCCCAGCGCCTGTGACGGCAGTCTTTGCCGGGCTCCTGACAAAGGTGGGCGTTTATTCCATTATTCGCACCGAAACCCTGCTTTTTCCCGGCGGTAGCCTTAATACCTTATTGGCTGTAGTGGCTGTTCTTGCGCTCGTGGTTGGTATTCTGGGCGCCCTGGCCCAGGCGGATATTAAACGTATGCTCTCCTTTATTCTGATTAGCCATATTGGATACATGATCTGGGGTATTGCCCTGGGGAATCAGCTGGGTATGACCACCGTTGTTTTCTACCTGGTGCACCACATCGTCATTCAAACCGGACTCTTTTTGGTGGTGGGCCTCATGGAACGACGCGGCGGCTCAGCCAACGTTGAAAGGCTAGGAGGCCTAGCCAAAATAGCCCCCTGGCTGGCGGTGCTCTACTTTATTCCGGCCATTAACCTCAGCGGTATTCCACCTTTCTCTGGTTTTTTGGGCAAGGTAGGTTTACTTGAAGCCTCCGTTGAGGTGGGTAGCTGGCAGGCCTACCTGCTGGCGGCAGTGGGCGTGCTTGTTTCCCTTCTGACCCTCATTGTGCTTGCCAGGGTGTGGAACAAGGCCTTCTGGCGGCCGGCCCGAGAGGCTGAAAATCCCACCCATGCCCTCCTGCGAGCTGAGCATGATCTAGAAGAAGACGGAATCCTGGATAGAAACGATAACAAACCTATCCCCGCTACTATGCTGGCACCGGCGGTAGCTCTGGTTACCTTGGGCACTGCGCTCACCCTACTGGCAGGACCACTTTTTGATATAGCTCAGCACGGTTCCAGCAACTTGTCCAATCCGGACCGCTATATTCAGGTGGTCTTTGAGGACCCATCCCTCAGTAGGGCTGCCTATCTAGAAGACTTTAAAAAGGCAGGTTCTGCGGCCGATCCTGGGCAGGAGGGGCAGTAAATGAAGTTTGTGCGTAAACTATCTCGGCAGGGGCTGGTCCATAGCCTGCTGTCCATGCTCTGGCTGGTTTTTGTTTGGTGTGCCCTCTGGCAGGATTTCAGCCTGGCCAACCTGGTCTTTGCCAGTATTTTGGCTGGCGCTGTGCTGCTCATTTTTAGGCTGCCCACCCTTTACCTATCGGATCGTTTTAACCCCTGGTACGCCTGCACCTTTATCTGCTACTTTTTGGGGCAAGTTGCAGTAGCTAGCCTGGAACTTTTCTGGGTGGCTTGCACCTTCAGGCCACCTTTGCATAATTCGGTACTCCACGTGCAGCTGCGTACCCGATCAGACCTGTGGTTAACGGCGGTCTCACACGCTATGTCTCTTATTCCGGGATCTGTTGTGGTAGAGGTAGACCGGGCTAATTCTATTCTTTACTTTCATGTCATCAATGTTTCAACAGAGGCGCAGGCGGCACGGTTTCGGGCCCAGGCACACCGGATTGAGGCCATGATCCTGCAGGCGGTTGGTTCTCGGGAAGAAGTCCGCATGTTAGGGCAGCAAAAGCAGAATCCAGAGGAGCTAAAACAGGGGGAAAAGTTGTGACTGTCTTTATTTGGATAAGCGGGATTCTGCTGACTATCGCGGCTTTTGCCACCCTCTACCGGGTTTTGCTTGGGCCCACCCTGCTTGACAGGGTGCTGGCTATCGACGTCCTTTTGGCTATTCTAGTTGCTGCCCTTTGCCTCATTATGGTAGCCCGGGACACCTACTATTTTGTGCTGGTTTTACTGGCACTTTCTATGGTTGGGTTTGTGGGATCGGTGACGGTAGCCAGATACGCTGATAACTCTCCTTCGGATGAGAAAAAATCCAAGCCGCAACGGAAGAAATTGACCTCTCGGAAAAAGGGGACTGGCTCGGGGGTAGCGGCAAAAAATACCCTGCGCAAGAAAGCAAAGAAGGGGGCAAACTTATGAGCCTACTTGATGTGCTGACCGGGCTCTGCCTTGTCTTAGGTTCCTTAATGTCCCTGGGGGCAGCGATCGGCCTGGTGCGTTTTCCGGATCTACTTTCCCGCCTGCACGCCGGTACTAAACCGCAGGTCTTTGGGCTCATGCTCCTGCTTTTAGGGTTGGGTTTACACAGCAGAGACTGGGCTCTGGCCCCGGTTTTACTCATTGCCCTTTTGATGCAGCTGCTTACCATTCCTATTTCTGCCCATATGTTGGGTCGATCCGGTTACCGGAACAAGCATTTTCGGGCAGAAGACTTGGAACACGACGACTTACGCACCGTTATTGAGGCAGCCGATTAGCCCATTACCGGCCGGGTTAATCCCCTAGGAAGAGAGGAGTTTCTGGGCCAACCAGTCTAGGCAGATACCTAGCAGACCAATCAGGAGGATAACCGCTAGCATCTCGTCGTAGGCTAGCCTGTCTCTGGCGTTAAGAATTTCGTAGCCCAGCCCGGAAGAGACCCCCAGCATTTCTGCTGGGACAATAATTACCCAGGCAATACCTAAGGCCAGCCGGATTCCTGAGAGAACGTAGGGTCTGATACTGGGGATCACCACAGTTTTGATGATTTCTGTTCGGCTGGCCCCCAGCGTTTGAGCTACCTGAAGATGCTGAGGGTTCAGGGCCTTTACTCCCGAGAGCGTATTAAAGGTAATAGGCCAGATTGCCGCTATGGCTAGCAAAAAAATAACCGGTGCCGAACCAACCCCAAAAAGGGCAACGGCAATGGGCGCCCAAGAAAGTGGGGAGACCATGCGAAAAAACTGTATCAGCGGGGCGCTCAGCTGCTCAGTGCAGCCTTTTAGGCCAAGAACAAGACCCAAGGGCAGGCCCAGCAGGATTGCTATGGTTAGGCCCGCTAAAAGTCTATAGAGGCTGATCAGGGCATCAGATAAGAGCACACCTCTTTGGAGCAGGCTGGCAAAAGCAGCTGGGATTCTTGCTGGGCTAAAGGAGGCAAAGAGGGTGTTTGCGCTAGCAGCATTGGTAAAAACCCACCAGAGAAAGAGGGCAACTAGGCTACCGAGCAGACCTAAGAAGAAGGAGCTGTCCTTGGCCCCACCCAGCTTTTTTGGGTTTTTATGAGGCTGCAATTTCTTCCCTCCGCAGGTAACTGTTTTGCCCAAAGATGCTCAGGCCGCCCTGGTTCTTGAGGGCGGTTTTTACCAGATCTTGGTTGACTAGGTCCGCATGTACCCCGCCAGGGTCAAGCTGGCTCAGAAAGCCTGTTGGTGCATCAACCAGGGTCTCTTGCATGCTGCTGACAAGCTCCTGGGTGTAGCTGGGATAGGGGTAGGGTTGGAAATCCAGTAGCTGCCCCCGCCAACTGGGGTGGTGCAGGGCCTGAGGGTGGTCTTGTCCATGGTCGGTGAGGGCTCGAAGGATCAGGGACTCTTTTTGGGGTAGGTAGTTGCTGGCAAGAATTTTAGCGCTCTCTACTCGGTTTTGCCGGCCGTAATTTTGGGCCTGGACCAGGGCGTTAACAAGTTTTTGTGCTGTCTGGGGGGAGCTTTCGTAGAGGCTGGAGTGGATGACGGTTACACAGCAGGCATGCTGACGCCAGATATCGCCCATAAAACGGTGGATTCTGCCCACCTGCTGTAGGTAGGCGGCAGCGTTAAAAGGATCCGCTACCGCAAAACCTGCAATTGTTGCGTTAGCTAAGGCAGGGATCATATCTGAGGGAGACATAACAATAAGGCCGGTTTCTCCCTGTTCTGCCCTGGGCTGCCTGCGGATTACGGGGGTGAGGCCGGCTGAGCGTAAAAGTTTTTGTAAGAGAATATTGTGCACCGAAAACCAGGCAGGTATAGCCAAGGTCTTGCCCGCTAGCTCTGAGGTTTCTTTAAGATGCGGGGCCAGGGTGAGGGCGGAGCCGTTCACATGGTTCCAGGCTACAATCTGCGCCGGGACCTGAAGCTTATATTTGAGGTAGATGGCCATCGGCATGAGCAGGTGGATAACATCAACCGTTCCAGAAACAAAAGCTTCGGTGAGTGAAGCCCAGGAACGAAACATGACCGCCTGGCCGACCTGCACCCCCTGCTCCCGGTAGAAGCCTTTTGCCTGGGCCAGCACCAGGGCAGTGGCATCAGTAATGGGCAGGTAGCCGATACGTAAGGGGCCGGATACCCTGCTGGCTTGGGCTTTAGCGCCTGCGGCTCGACCCAGTAGCTGGGCTGTTATGCCCGATCCGGCTAGGGCGCAGCCGCCTAAGCCCAGGCCTAAGGCGGCGCGGCGGGAGGGAAGTTTAGACATAGGACAATTCTTTAACTGCGGGCCTGGAATCTGAGCTTTTCTTGCGATTTTGCCGGTAGTAGCTGAGGATCTCACGTTCGCTGACCTGATCCTGGGCCGGCCGCCAGTAGCGGGTAAAACCAGCCCCGGCCTGAAAGTAGCCGATCCTGTCGGCCAGAGTGAGGGCTTCTTGAACGTCGTGGGAGACCATGAGTAGCGTCAGTTTAAGCTGGTCGATCAGGCTACGTAACCAAACCTGTAGTTCGCTGCGGGTAGCTGGATCCAGGGCAGAAAAAGGCTCGTCTAAGAGTAGCAGGGAGGGCCGGATAGCCAGGGCCCTGCCGATGGCAACCCGTTGGGCTTGACCACCAGATAGTTCTTGGACAGAACGGTTCTCTAATCCTGCCAGGCCCAACCGGTCAATAAGCTGGCTTAGGTAGGCCCGGTCACGGGAGTTTTTGTTGCGCCGGTAGCCGGTACCCAGGGCAATATTTTCTTGCACACTGCACCAGGGAAAGAGGGCTGGTTCTTGGAAAACCAGGGCGAGCCTACTTTTGGGGGCCACCTGGATGCTGCCAGAGTCTAAGTCTTCCAAGCCTGCTACTGCCCGCAGCAGGGTGGATTTTCCTGAACCGGTTTGGCCTAGAATCACAAAGGCCTCTCCGGCCTTTAAGTCCAGGTTAACCCCGGCTAGGGTAGGTTCTGTGGCTCCGGGGTAGGTTTTGTGGGCCTCGCTGACGGTCAGTAAGCTACTCATTGTCTATTGCACATCCTTACTGCTAGCTTAGAGCCAGGTCTTGCCTGAGATGGCCTTCGGTGGGGGACTGGACAGGTAAAAAGAGCGATTCACGTAGCCTACGGTTAGAGGCAGACCGCTGGGAGTAAGCCCTACCGCCAAAGACAGCAAGCTCTAAGTGTGTTGCTGCTATAGCAAGCTGGGAGAGGCCGTGTCGCAGCTGAAGAAGTTGGTTTTTATGGGCTGATTCTGGCTGCTCAGCCAGGCTGATAAGCTGCTGGCGTAGCCGATGGTAGTCCTGGCTGATGCGCTCAAAGTCCGCTGTAAAGACTTTTTCTCCTCCCTGTAGCTGCTGGCTGCTTGCCTCCAAGGAGGCGGCGGTTAAACCTAGGCAGAAGGAGGACTGTAAAAGGAGGAAGGGGCTTCGGATGCTGGCTAAAAAGCTGGGTAGGTCGCTGGTAAGAATATCAGCCTCTGGAACTATAAGGTCTTTAAAGGTGAGGGAGCCTGACTGGGTGGCGTTGAGGGCAAGCAAACCCTTAAGGGGTTTGACGGTTAAGCCGGCCCTACCTACCCTGGTGCTGACAACGTATTTTTGGCTGCTACCCTGGGCTGTTTCTAATATAACGGGCAGTACGATCACCCCGTCAGGGTAGAGGTTTGAGGCCCAGGAAATAGAACCGTTCAGCTTAAGGCCCCCAGCAACTGACTGGGCCCGCACCTGGATACTGCCCAAACCGGACGCATCCTTAAAAGCCTGGGCCATGGCGGTGCTCCCGCTGATGCTGGCTTGGGTTAGCCCGGTGGGGAGGTCTTTGCCGACGGTATCAAAAAAGGTAATGCAGGCCCGGTGCGCCCACAGGCTAAAGGCTGTGGCCATACATTTGCTGGCAAGATCAAAAATTAGGGCAGCCTGGGGCAGCAGGGAGCCTTGCCGGCCTTGGATGAGCAGATCTCTTGCGGCAAGTTCTTGGAGGCTGGTTAAGGGGCAGTAGCGGTCCTCATCAACTGCCTGCGCATGCCGGCTAGCGAGTTCTAGCAGATAGGAGCGCTGCGGGTAGGGCAGGAGGGGCTCTAGGCTAAAGGTAGGCATTATTTTTCTCCACATAGGTTAGTGGGATGCTGCTAGCCCTGGCTTGGCGGCAGCGTCAGCTTGGGGATCCGGCTAGTCCTGCTGGAGTTTAAAGATTCTGTCAATAGGGGTGTTAACGGCGGCACGAGCCCGCCGGAGGGCCTGCTCATCGGGGGCGTCGTAAAAGCAGAGGCACTTGGCGGTATCTTCTCTGACGTAGGTGCGTAAGAAGGAAACTTCAGGAACTTGGGCGTATTTGGGGGCGTTCTGTTTTTTACGGGCCAGATACTGATCCATGCTTATCTCAGCGGGAATATCCCACTCAATCAAATACTCTGCCTTGCTTTTAAGCTTTTTAATATCGTCAAGCTCAGCTCCTACTAGCCGAACCGGGTCCGGGCCTGCCAGCTGGGCACGGTCCAAAAAAGTGTCTTTGTAGGATTCAGCAAAAATAGCCGGGTTATCGGCTTCGAGAATGGCGTAGATGAGGGCGTAGTCTGAGGTTACCTGGGTTTCAATAACTTCCGCTTCAATACCTTCTAAGGCTTTATGGGCGTCGGCAATAAAGGTGGCCGCATTTTCTGCTGAAGCCTGGCTATGGGGCCTTATTTCTACGAGATAAAGAGACACAATTTTTCCTTTCATCGGTGAGTCCTTCTTGCAGCGAACCCACCCCGGTACATCAAGGAAAAAATGTACGCCCAATCCTATGACAAAGCCAAGGCAGACTTTATATAAGGTCACCAGAGGCAATGCTGGTTAACAATGTAAGCGGCGGCACTGCCTTATTACAGCAGTACCGCCAGCAGTTATGACCGTTTGTCTAGCGGACGCCCACCATGAGTTTAAGGATCCTCTTGTTGAGGGCTAAGAGCAGCAGGCCTACAGCAATAGCGGTAAAGCCTAGAGAGGTGAAATAGGTTTGTTCTGTCTCTAGGGAGTAGAAGCTGGCCAACCAGCCTGCTATGACGGTTCCCATGGCTAGTGAGCAGAAGTAGAGAGACATCATATAGACGCGGTGGGCCTGCGGAGCTAACTGTGAGGTAAGGGACTGGCCCGGAGGGCCTATCATCAGCTCACCCATGGTGCAAACAAATAGGATCAGGACCAGCCACAAAATATTGACGCTGGTATTGCCGGCCTGGATGAGGAAGATAAGGAAGGCCAGGCCAATGAGCATGAGCGCAAGGGCAAATTTTTGGGGGCTGCTAGGCTGGCGCTGGCCCAGCTTGGTCCATAGGGCGGTAAAGACGGCGCCAAAAGTCAAAATAAAAACCGGGTTAATAGACTGGAACCAGGAATGTGGGAATTCAGTACCGGCAATATTCCAGTTGACCCTGGTATCGGAGTAAATGGCCAGCACCGTAAACTGCTGTTGAAAGAGGGACCAAAACACCGTATTACCCACAAAGAGGGGAATGAAAGCCAGCACTCTGGAGTGTTCTTGGCTGCTGGTTTTCTTGGACCTGAGTAGCAGAATAAAGAGCAGCAGGGCAAAGATGCTAATCAGGCTCATAACCCAGACATCAAGATTGTCGGGGGTAATACGGTTGGTGAGGATCAAGGGAAGAAGCAGGAGCAAGACCCCCAGGCCAGCCAGGCTATAGTTACGTTTTTCTGGGGCGGTGAGCGGATCGGAGAGCCGGTGCACCGACTCGGGCAGCTGCTTGCGGGTGAGTCCGTACTGGAGTAGTCCCAGCGCCATGCCTAGGGCTGCTAAACCAAAACCAAGATGAAATCCCCATTTTTGCTGGAAAAAGCCGGTTAGGAGGGGGCCAATAAAGGCACCTAGATTAACACCCATGTAGAAGATGGTAAAGCCACCGTCACGGCGGGTATCGGATCTGCTGTAGAGGGAACCTACCAGCACCGTAGAGTTTGTTTTAAGGCAGCCAGAGCCAACAGCAACGAGTATTAGGCCAATAACCACACCGGTAAAACCGGGGATGAGGGCTAAGGCAATGTGTCCTAGCATAATGGTGATGGCGGAGTAGAACAGGGTGCGTTCCGGCCCCAGGACCCGGTCCCCTAAGAAACCACCAAGAATAGCCAGCAGGTAGACCATGCCGCCGTAGGCACCCATAACGCCCGTTGCTGCGGACTTGTCTAAGCCCAGCCCACCGTCGGCGACGGAGTAGTAAAGGTAGTAGAGCATAATGGCTTGCATGCCGTAGTAAGAGAATCGCTCCCACATTTCAACAGCAAAGAGGTTGGCCAGCATGCGAGGATGGCCAAAAAAGGATCTGTCGGTGGAGCTCTCCTGGGCCTGGTTTGGGGGCTGGGCTGGTAAAGAACTCATACAAACTCACTTAAACTCGGTGGGGTCCCGGCAGGTAAAGGCCAGTTTTAAAGGTAGTTCCTAGATTGTAGAAGAAAAAGTTTGGCAAGGGGCGCAGGCGGGCTGCCCCTATTGTGCCGCAAATTTGCCCCTTGCGCTTAGCCGTGGAAGAGTAGCTATATAACTTGTCCCTATAAAATTCTGACTTTTGCCAAGAGAAGAGGACTAACTATGAACGACGATTTGCGACAGGTTGAGGTGGATCAAATTCCTGCCGGGGCAAAGATCTTAGATGTGCGGGAGGATAATGAGTGGGAGGCCGGTCATATTGCTGGCGCCCAGCATATTCCCCTGGGACAGGTGCCAGAACGTTACGGTGAGATTCCTTTAGATGAAGATGTCTATATTATTTGCCGTTCTGGTGGGCGCTCGCTTAAGGCGGTAGCCTATTTGCAGAATGCTGGTTTTGATGTTGTTAATGTCCTGGGCGGGATGGGTGCCTGGTTGGATGCGGGGCAGGCCCTTGTTTCTGAGACTGGCCAGCAGGCCAGGGTACTTTAAGACTCTTGTTGGCTGCTGTAGGGGCCCCGGTAGCGGTTAGGATAGTGCTATGACTATGACGCACTCTTCTTTATCTAGTGATCAGGCCTGGCAGCGCTTGCGCCAGCTTATTGTGGATCTTGCAGTGGTTCCCGGTAAGGTGACGCTTTCTTCGGGTAAGCAGGCTAACTATTATGTGGATTTACGGCGGGTAACCTTACAGCATGAGGCGGCGGTCTTGGTGGGGCAGGTTATGCTGGATTTGCTTGACCGTGAAGGTATTGCATTTGATGCTGCCGGTGGTTTGACCATGGGGGCGGACCCAGTGGGTAACGCTATTATGCATCGGGCGGCTGGTTTGGGCCGCTCTATTGACGCTTTTGTGGTGCGTAAGGCCCAAAAGTCTTATGGGATGGGCAGGCAGGTGGAGGGCCCGGATGTTGCTGGGCGTACCGTCCTTGCTGTGGAAGATACCTGTACGACGGGGGGTTCGGTGCTGACCGCTGTTGAGGCTTTGCGGGCTGCTGGGGCTAAGGTTGCTGCAGTGGCTGTGATTGTAGACCGTGCTACCGGTGCTCAGGAAAAGGTGGAGCAAGCCGCCGGCATCCCGTATCTCTATGCTTATTCCAAGGCGGACCTGGGGCTAGACTAGCAGGGGAGTTTCTGGGCTCTCTTTGACTAAGGTGGGCAGGGCGAGGCTGGCTTATAGGGGGTAAACCTGCCGGGAGATAGCTGGCTCGCCCTTCGCCGGTTCAAGCAATCGTTTCCCAATGATGGATCTTGGGCCTAGTGGGACTCGCCTCCACCGCTAAGGCTCAGCTTTATGATTCCAGGGCGTGTTGTGCACAAGCTGCCTTCGAGCATATGACACAGTTTAGTAGGGTTTGGGTTGAGCTAGGAGGCCTGCCAGCAGGTGAGCAGCTTAACCTGCAAAGGCAGGGGCCCAGCCTCTAACCCCTCTATCAAGAAGCCTCAAAAAAAATTTTAATGACGCAGACGACCCACCGGCGGCAGATCACAGAAAGCTAGAACTTCATATGTGCTCAAGCGAATCCAGCTCTCCAAACACCCTCCCGGCAAGCCAAGAGCATCCGGCGGACCCCGGTGACAACCCAGGGGTGGGGCCCTGGCAAGGACCACTACCGCAAGGGCCCCAGTGGGACCCAGAGCTACTGGCCCAGGGTGATCACCGGAACGTCATCGATAAATACCGCTACTGGAATATGCAGGCCATCATTGCAGACCTAGACAGCAGGAGGCACAGCTTTCACGTCGCCATCGAAAACTGGCAGCACGATCTTAACATTGGCAGTGTTGTGCGCACAGCCAACGCCTTCCTAGCCAAAGAAGTCCACATTATTGGCAGAAAACGCTGGAACCGCAGGGGAGCTATGGTCACCGACCGCTACCAGCACATTCGCCACCATGCCACAGCAGCAGACTTTGCCGCCTGGGCCCAGGAAAATAAACTGGCCGTCATCGGAATCGACAACTTTCCAGACTCTAAACCCCTAGAAACCTACCCACTGCCCAAAGACTGTGTGCTGGTTTTTGGCCAGGAAGGTCCCGGGCTGAGCAAAGACATTCACCAGCTAGCCCAGGACACCCTATCTATAGCCCAGTACGGCTCCACCCGCTCCATCAACGCAGCCTCAGCAGCCGCTATTGCCATGCACGCCTGGATTCGGGCCCACGCCTTCGGCCAAGAAAGCAGCAGCTAACCGCACCGGCCTAACCGCACCGGCCTAGGCGCCCCTAAGGCCAAGGAGGCGGACGGTGCAACCCTAACCTAGGTTAAAGACCGAGCTGGCAATGGTGAGAGTCAGCAGCGAGATCAAGACAATGCCAATCAGGTTAAGCCAGAGGCCACCTTTAACCATCTGCCCGATTGTCACGTAACCAGAGCCGTAGGCAATAGCATTGGGCGGGGTCGCAACCGGCAGCATAAAGGCACAAGTTGCCGACAAGGCAACGGGGATAGCCAGTAAAAGGGGCTCGTAACCCATGCCCAAGGCAATACCCCCGGCAACCGGCAAAAAGGTTGCTGCTGTGGCGGTGTTGGAGGTCAGCTCCGTCAAGAAGATAATGCCCGTTGTTAGCAGGATGACCAGCACCCAGGCCGGCACACCTTCCAGATGCCCCACGGACTCCCCAATCCAGGTGGTTAAACCCGAGCTAGAAAACTGACCAGAAAGAGCCAGGCCACCACCAAAGAGCAGAAGCACACCCCAGGGCAGCTGCATAGCCGTATCCCAATCAATCAGGCGCACACCAGCCTTACCGGCAGAACCGGCTGGCAAAAGGAAAAGAATAAGACCCACCAGAATAGCGATACCGGCATCGGTAATAGGAGGCTCTGCAAAAAGAATAGGGATAAAAATCCAGGAGAGAGCGGCCAGAACAAAAATAATAAGGACACGAATTTCGCCCGAACTCATGGGACCAAGTTTTTGGTACTCAGAGTTGATCAGCTCCTTACCCCCTGGAATCTCCTTAATCTCGGGCTTAAAGAGTACCTTAGTGAGCAAGAACCAGCAGATAAACATCATGACCACAGCTAGGGGCACTCCCACCAGCATCCACTGGCCAAAACCAATTTTTATACCGTGGGTTTTTTCCATATAACCGGCCAGCAAAGTATTGGGTGGGGTGCCAATCAGGGTACCCAGAGAACCAATAGAAGAGGCATAGGCAATACCGAGCATTAAGGCGCTACCAAAATTAGACCTGATAACAGCCTCTGCCGCCCCACCTGCCGGCTGCCCCTCAGCCTGCTGGGCTGCCGGTTTCTTCTGAATCTGAGTGATCAAAGTCAGCACAGAAACACCAATAGGAAGCATCATCACAGCGGTAGCCGTGTTAGAAACCCACATCGACAAAAATCCTGTAGCCATCATAAAGCCGGCCACCATAGCTGAAGGTTTAGTACCCATCATTTTAAGGGTAAGAAGGGCTATACGCCGGTGTAGGTTCCAGCGCTGCATGCCTAAGGCCAGCAAGAAGCCACCCATAAAAAGAAAAATGATGTTATTGCCGTAGGAGGCACCGATCTCATCAATTTTGACGTCGGAATTTAAGAGTGGAAAGACCACCAGGGGAATCAGCGCCGTTGCCGGAATAGGCAGGGCTTCGGTCATCCACCAGCCACCCATAAGAATAGCCGTAGCAGCAGTCAGCTTAGCCCCGTGTTCTAGGTCTTGTGGTAGCACAAAATAGACGATCAGAGCCAGCAGTGGGGCCCCAACCAGGCCCAGCAGTCTTTTTTTACGTTCCTGAGCCTCTACCTCCTCTGCTTGCGCCCCACGGGAGAGCTGAAGCTGGCCAATGGCCTGGGTGGGTATGGGCTCATAGTTTTTGAGATGGTCACCAACCATGTGGGGCTGATCGTGATGCCGCCGCTTATCCGTCATGATTATTCCTTAGCCAAACAGGGACAGAAGAACCGAAGCAGGCCAGCCCGGTACTTCATAATGCGGTGTGTTGTTTATGTCATGCTAACTAAAAGTTAGCAAATGTGCCCTTGATTACGCTGTACTTCTTTGTGTGGCGGCAATATTACCGGCAGAAGGCAGCCCAATTCTTCTTAGTTTGAGACCGCATTATGTTGTTATATTTGCTATTTTTACTCTTGGAACCCAAAAGACGCTTAACTTTCGCAGAAACACCGGATTAAGCTATATGTGATTATTTGACTATAAGTGGGTTTATGTGGGAAATAGCTTTGTAGTAAACCTTCAGTTCCGGGACGGGCTTGTTAGAATAGGCAGTGGACGATCCTCCCCGGCAATCCGCTTGAAGGACCGCCACCTACCGGTGCCACCACAAGGGTGAGCACCCGCCACAATCAAGGAGTCAGCATGCCCATTGCAAGCCCGGAAAAATACGCAGAAATGCTGGAAAATGCAAAGACCAAGGGCTTTGCCTACCCGGCAATTAACGTCACCTCATCCCAAACCCTGAACGCAGCAATCCAGGGCTTTGCAGAAGCTGGTTCTGACGGTATTGTTCAGGCTTCTACCGGCGGGGCAGCCTACTGGTCGGGGGCATCCAAAAAAGACATGGTTGTTGGTGCCCTAGCATTTGCTGCCTACGCCAAAGTTGTTGCTAGCCAGTACGACGTTAACATTGCCCTCCACACCGACCACTGCCCCAAAGACAAACTGGATTCCTACGTACTGCCCCTGCTGGAAGAATCAGAAAAGGCTGTAGCGCGCGGGGAAGATCCCATCTTTAACTCCCACATGTGGGACGGCTCGGCTATCTCTTTGGAGGAAAACCTAGAAATTGCTCAGCAGCTTATTGCCCGCACCCATGCCAACCACCAGGTACTAGAAGTAGAAATTGGGGCTGTCGGCGGCGAAGAAGACGGTGTGGAAGGCGCTATTGACGATTCCCTCTACACCACCACAGAAGACGCCATTAAAACTGTAGAGGCTATTGGCCTAGGCGAAAAAGGCAGCTACATGGCAGCCTTAACCTTTGGCAACGTACACGGTGTCTATAAGCCGGGCAACGTCCACCTCCGTCCCGAACTACTCAAGCAAATTCAGGATGAGGTAGGAGCCAAGTACGGTCAAGAAAAGCCGTTCTACCTGGTTTTCCACGGTGGATCTGGCTCCACAGAACAAGAAATTGCCGATGCCGTCTCCTACGGCGTCATCAAGATGAACATTGATACAGACACCCAGTACGCTTACACCCGTCCCGTAGCAGGGCACATGCTCAGCAATTACGACGGTGTGCTTAAGATTGACGGCGAAGTAGGCAACAAAAAAACCTACGACCCGCGCGTCTGGGGTGCTGCCGCAGAAGCCGGCATGAGCGCTCGTGTCGTAGAGGCAGCCCGCCAGCTTGGCTCCGTGGGCACCTCCATTGGCTAAAACTCTTCTACAAAGGACGGTACAGAGATGAGCTTGACAGGAAAAAATCTTTTGGACGGACCGGGCCCTACCTACCTACCCAAAGAGGCGGAACTAGAAATCCGCCTGGGGGCCGGCGAACAGGCGGCAGATCTTGTGAGAGATTTTCCTCAGTCCTCTCTGGTCTGGGCGCTGCTAGCTCAGCAGGCCTTACAAGCCGGTAAAACAATAGAAGGCTACGCCTATGCCCGGGTTGGCTACCACCGCGGCCTGGATGCCCTGCGGGCTGCCGGCTGGAAGGGGCACGGCCCCATACCCTTCTCTCACCAGCCCAATAGGGGGTTTTTGCAGGCTCTCTACCTGCTGGGAGTCGCCGCCACAGCCCTGGGAGAAGAAACCGAGGCCCAGCGGATCGAAGATTTTCTTAAAGATGCAGATCCTGAGGCAAAAGAACAGCTGGCACAGTAACGAAGAGCTGGCAGAGTAAAAACAGGAGGCTGCCGGTCAGGGAGGATGAAACCCCTCGACCGGCAGCCTTTTATAGGGGCCCCTTAGCTTAGATCCTGGAAAGCCTGGGCAACAGCAGCATAGGTAATGCTACCGCCGTCCGTATTCAAACCGGCAGCCAAGGCTGGGTCTGCTTCCAGCGCCTGCGAAACGCCTCCTGCTAACCGCATGATATAGGGCAAGGTGGCATCGGTAAGGGCCAGGGTTGAGGTGCGTGGCACAGCCCCGGGCATATTGGCCACACAATAGTGGCGGATGCCGTCCTGCTCAAAAATAGGATCCTGATAGGTCGTTGGGTGAGAGGTTTCAAAACAACCTCCCTGATCAATGGCGACATCAATGAGTAAGGCACCGGGCTTCATGCTGGCCAGATGCTCCCTGCGCACCAGCTTGGGTGTTTGAGCTCCGGGCACCAGCACAGAACCTATAATGACGTCCGCCGAGACTAACTCACGATCTATATTGGCCGGGGTAGAGTTAAGAACCCGGCAGCTAGAACCAAAAATTTCTGTTAACTGGCGTACCCGCGGGCCGTAACCTTCGATAATAGTCACCTCAGCCCCGAGCCCCACACACATCTGAGCAGCCTGGGTGCCCACCACGCCGCCGCCGATAACCAGCACACGAGCGGGAGCAACACCCGGCACTCCACCCAGCAGAATTCCCGGACCGCCCTGGGTCCCCAGCAGATACTGGGCCGCCGCAGAACCTGCCAAACGCCCAGCCACCTCGCTCATAGGCAGTAGCAGAGGCAGCGCCCGGCCGCTACCAACGGTTTCATAGGCGATAGCCCGGGTTTTACTCTTCAGTAGAGCCTCGGTAAGAGGACGATCCGCTGCAAGGTGCAGGTAGGTAAAAAGGGTCAAGTCCTGGCGCAGATAAGGGTACTCCTGCTCAATGGGTTCCTTCACTTTAACCAGCAAGTCAGCCTGATTCCAGGCCTGCTCCTGGCTGACAAGCTGGGCCCCGGCCTGCTCATACTCCTGATTGCTAAAGCCTGCCCCCAGCCCGGCATCTGTCTGGATAAAAACCTGATGACCTGCCTGAGCTAAGGCTCGCACCCCGTCCGGTGTGATGCCTACGCGTTGCTCTTGGGGTTTAATCTCACGGGGTACGCTGATGCGCATAGTTACCTCCACTTACGTCTTTGGATAGCGGTGGCTCCAATTGTCCTCCTCGGCAGAACAAACAGCAAATATATTGGGCTTCTATGACCATAAAACCACAGACCGGTCTATTTTGCCTTCCTGCAGGCCCCTTAGCCAGCAAGTATTTATTACCCAGCCTGCCAAGGCAGAAGTTAAGCCTAGCCTAGACTAGGTGTATGCGTTACACCTACCTTGGCCCAGAAGGCACCTTTACCGAGACGGCCCTCTTGAAGGTTCCCGCAGCCCTGGTAGGCGAGCGCTTTGCCTCCAGCTCGGTGCCGGCAGCTCTTGAAGCAGTGCGCTCTGGCCAGGCAGAAGCGGCCATGGTGCCCATCGAAAATTCTGTAGAGGGTGGTGTTACAGCAACCCTGGACTCCATCGGCCTTGACGACCAGCTGCGGATCACCCTGGAGGTGCTCCTCCCCGTCCAGTTTGTGCTCCTAGCCAAAACTGCTGCTGATTTTTCTCAGATTCAGCGGGTTTCCACCCACACACACGCCTGGGCTCAGGTGCGCCTTTGGGCCCAGCAAAAAATACCCCAGGCCCAGTACCTGCCGGGCCCGTCGACGGCGGCCGCAGCCTTGGGTTTGCTGGCAGAAAATCCCGGCTACGATGCGGCTATCTGCTCACCGGCAGTGGCTCAAAAACACCCGGAGCTCGTGGTCTTGGAAGAGAATATTGCTGATAATAAACAGGCGGTTACCCGTTTTGTTCTTATTGCCCGTAATCCGCCAATACCTCAGCCAACGGGGGCAGACAAAACAACCTTAATCGTTCCCCTGCCCCAAGACCGTCCCGGGGCCCTCCTAGACCTACTGCACCAGTTTGCTACTTGCGGTATTAACCTGTCCCGGATCGAATCCCGCCCTACCGGGGACTTCCTGGGTTCCTACAACTTTTCTATTGATGCCGACGGCCACATCTATGACTCGCGGATGAGGGCGGCACTTCGTGGCCTGCACCGGGTCTCGCCCGGGATCCAGTTTTTAGGCTCCTATCCGCGGGCGGACTTTAGGAGGAGCCAAGTAGCCCAGATGCATGAGGAAGAAGCCTTTGAGGAAGCCAGAGACTGGGTAGAATCCCTTTTTCCGCAGGGTCGTCCAGAGCATCTGCAACACTTTAAGCACTGGGGTTCTTAGGCCCGGACTGTTCAAACCAGCGTCTGACCTTTTCACTGCGTTGCTCAGCGCTGTCCAAAAATTCCTGAATCAGGATATCGGTAGAATCAGCCAGCTGCTGCTGGAGCCGGGACCTGGAGTCAATAAGTTCTTGTGGAATTTGAGCTAAGGGGCGAATCCTGGGCTGGTCCTGTGGGTAGAGGCAGACCTTAACCGCCTCAGCCTGGAGTACCGCCTGCAGGCTCTGCACCCTACCCACCACGTCACCATCAACCTGCACCAGCTGGGGGGCATCTAAAAAGTCCATGTTCACCTGGGCACCCACAAAATGTTCTAGAACAGGCCTAGGCTGCTTTAACCGGGAAGGACCCAGTAAAAACCGGGCTAGTAGGCGCAGCCAGCCCATCAGGTTTCGGGGGGAGAGCACAATTACTTCTAACTGGCCGTCTCTTAGATGCACGGTTGAGGCAAGATTGATACCGCCCTGAAGCTCCCCGCAGTTGGCAACAAGCACAGACCGAAACCTTCGTTGAAAGGCCGGTCCTTGATCCAGCCTAATTTCTACCAGGTGTCGGGGGGCTAAAAGATTACGTATGCCCGAGGTCAAATAGGCAAGCCAGCCCAGTTTAGCCTTAAGGTCTTCTGAGGTGTCGGTCATAATCTGGGCGTCATAGCCCGCTCCACCCATAACCATGATGGAGCTCTCCTGCACCTGGCCCTGGCCAGAAACCAGCCTGAGTTTAAGCATGTCAATAGCAAGAACTTGCCCGTGCAGGGCAGCATTGACGCAGGCTGCAATGTCCCAGTATTCCAGGCCCAGATTGCGGGCCAGCAGATTACCGGTTCCTAAGGGAACAATGCCCAGGGCGGCTGACTGGCCGGCTAGGGCAGTAGCAACCTGGCGCACTGTTCCGTCGCCGCCTATAGCAATCACTAGCTCTGCCCCCTGGCTGAGGGCATCGGTAGCCATGCCGTAGCCGGCATCCGCGGCAGTAGTCTCATAAAAAATAGGTTCCGCCCAGCCAGCCTGGGCCACCTGATCGCGCACTACCTTGCAGCCGTAGAGGGCATTTTTTTTGGTGGGATTAAAAATGACGGCAACTTTTTTTGCTTCTGTTGCTGGCAGCATAAGGTGCCAGGGCCGGTAGACGGGAAAGAGGTCTGGCCGTTTTTGCTGATTTGTTTTGGTCAGCAGCCAGGAGATCAGTGTGTAACCGCTACCTAAAATAAGCGCCCTGAGAGCTAACTGCTTTTTACGTATGCGCATGTCTTTAGCCTACATGTTTTTTCTGAGTAAAGATGAGCTCGAAGCAGACTGAAGACTGGGTACACAAGTAAGCATGAGCCTGCCAAGTACGGTAAATTTAATACCGTGATTGATATTAACCTTCTGCGTGAGAACCCCGACCTTTTTCGTGACTCGCAGCGCGCTCGCTGTGCCGATGAAACTATTGTTGACAAGATCCTTGAGGCAGATTCGGATCGTCGTGCCAGTATTGCAGAATTTGAGAGTCTGCGGGCCCAACAGAAAACTTTTGGAAAAAAGGTTGCGCAGGCTGGGGGTGAGGAGAAAGAGCAGCTGCTGTTAGAAGTTAAGGATTTAGCTCAGCGGGTCAGTTTGGCTAAGGCTGCTGCCGAGAAAGCTCAAAGTCGTCAGGACGAGCTGCTGTTAACCATCGAAAATTTGATCATTAGCGGAATCCCTGCCGGTGGAGAGGATGACTACGCCCTTGTTAAGACGGTAGGCCAGCCCCGTGATTTTAGTGCCGAGGGTTTTGAGCCCCGTGATCACCTAGAAATCGGAGAATTGGTTGCCGGTATTGATATGGCCCGTGGTGCTAAGGTTTCTGGTTCGCGTTTTTATTTTTTGAAAGGCCACGTGGCTCGCTTAGAGCAGGCTCTGCTGATGCTGGCTCTGGATCAAGCCTTAGCCGAGGGTTTTACTATGCTCACCACTCCTACCCTGGTGCGTCCAGAAACGATGAATGGTACCGGCTTTAATGTTAAACACGACGATGAAATTTACCGCTTAGAGCGCGATGACCTCTACCTGGTGGGCACCTCAGAGGTAGCTTTGGCTGGTTACCATGCCGACGAGATTCTTGACTTATCGGCCGGGCCGCTTAAATATTTGGGTTGGTCTTCCTGCTATCGCCGGGAGGCTGGCTCTGCCGGTAAGGATACGCGCGGTATTATTCGGGTGCACCAGTTTAATAAGGCAGAGATGTTTGTCTACGCTCGGCAGGAAGAAGCCGAGGCTATGCACGAGCAGATGCTGGCCTGGGAAGAGCAGATGCTGGCTAAGTGTGAGTTGGCCTACCGGGTTATTGATACTGCTGCGGGTGATCTTGGTTCTTCTGCGGCCCGTAAGTTTGATTGTGAGGCCTGGATTCCAAGCCAGCAAGCTTACCGGGAACTTACCTCAACCTCTAATTGCACTACTTACCAGGCTCGACGTCTTAATATTCGGGAGCGGCTTAGCCAGGAGGATGCGCAGGCTACTAAGGCCCGTAAAGGGGGGACACGGTCGGTGGCAACGCTTAACGGTACTTTGGCTACTACGCGTTGGTTAGTGGCGATTTTGGAGACTCATCAGAATGCTGACGGTTCGGTTAATATTCCTGCGGCCCTACAACCCTACATGGGTGGCTTGAAGCAGATTCCGCTGGCCGGCTAGGCGTCAAGGGGCAGCTATGGCTGACACCAGGCAAAGGAGGTCCCCTAGGGGTTTGCTTGTCTTCTGCGTGCTATCTGTTTTGCTGATTACTGGCTGTGGCCAGCAAAGAACGGGAGAAGAATCGGCTAAACCTAAAGTGGTAGCTAGTTTTACTGTTTTAGCAGACATTGCCCAGAGCATTGCTGGCGACTATCTAGAGGTTGAATCCCTAACAAAACCGGGGGCAGAAATCCATGAGTACGAGCCCACCCCCTTGGATGTTAAAAGGGTTCAAGGGGCGGATTTAGTCTTGCGTAACGGCCTAGGTTTGGATACCTGGTTTGATCGTTTTATGCTTGATTCGGCTCGGCAGCAGGTGGTGGTCTCTGAAGGGGTTCAGCCTATAGCGGTCAGCCAAGAATCTGGCTCAGCTAGTCCCAATCCGCATGCCTGGATGAGTCCGAGTGCTGCCACAGTATACGTCAATAATATTGTCCAAGCTTTTGTTGACTTGGATCCGGTGCATGCTCATTTTTATCGGCAGCAGGCTCGTGACTACCGCAAGGCCCTCGATAAAATTCACCGGGATCTTGTGGAGCAGCTTCAGAATCTGCCGGAGCAGCAAAAAGTCTTGGTGACCTGTGAGGGAGCCTTCAGCTACTTGGCCCGGGATATTGGCTTTCAGGAAGAGTTCTTGTGGCCGGTGAACTCCGACGGCCAGGTGTCGGCGCGTCGAATAGCGGAAGTCTCTGATCGGGTAAAGCAGCGGGATATTCCGGCAGTTTTTTGTGAGTCAACGGTCTCTGCTGCCAGCATGAAACAAGTTGCTGCTGAGAGCTCAGCCACTTTTGCTGCCACTCTTTTTGTGGATTCTCTTTCAAAACCGGATGGGCCGGTTCCTTCTTACCTGGATCTTTTGCGTTATGATGCTCAGGCGCTGGTGCAGGGATTGGCGGGTTAGCTGTGGAGAAAAAGAAGGCACTAGAGTTGCGGCAGGTTTCGGTGCACTATGCTAATGTGCTGGCTTTGGATCGGGTGAGTATTAGTTTAGAGCAGGCTAGCCTTACTGGGCTGATTGGCCTTAACGGTTCCGGTAAATCTACCCTCTTTAAGGCCAGCATGGGTGTGCAGCCGCTGAGTAGCGGATCAATCCAGATTCTAGGGCAGCAGCCGGCTCAGGCCCGGCTCCGGGGATTGTTAAGCTATATGCCGCAAAATGAAGCAGTCGACTGGAATTTTCCGATCTCTGTGCACGAGGTAGTTGCTATGGGTCGCTATCGTGCTACGGGCATAACTCGACGGCTTGGTCGGGCTGATCGTCAGATGGTGGCCCAAGCCTTAGAAAGGGTTCAGCTAACTGGGCTTGCCCAGCGGCAGATTGGTCAGCTCTCGGGAGGGCAAAAGAAGCGGGTTTTTATGGCCAGGGCCCTGGCTCAGCAGGCCCAAATTTTCCTACTTGACGAACCCTTTGCCGGAGTAGATCAGGCGTCTGAGGCTATGCTGATCCAAGTTCTTAAAGAGCTGAGCCAGCAGGGTAAAACTGTCCTGGTATCTACCCACCATGTTCAAAATCTTAACAGTTATGCCAACCAGGTGATCCTGCTACGTCAGCGGGTGCTCATGCAGGGACCGGTTAGCCAGGTGCTGCAACCAGAAAATCTAGTTAAGGCTTTTGGCATGGAGGTGGAGTCCTAGTGTCTACTGTGCTGGATCTTATCTGGGAGCCGTTAAGCTACGGTTTCTTACAGCGTAGTTTTTTGGTCACTGCTGCCGCTGCACTGGTGTGTGCCCTGCTTTCTTGCTGGTTGGTGCTCATGGGATGGTCGCTGATGGGTGATGCCATATCTCATGCTGTCCTGCCGGGGGTGGTGCTGGCCTATGCGGCGGGTTTACCTTTTGTTGTGGGAGCGCTGTGTGCGGCCTTGGCGGCAGTGAGTCTTATTGGATGGGTTAGACGAAGCGGTAGGATCCGGGAGGACTCTGCCATCGGCATAGTGTTTACCAGCCTCTTTGCTCTGGGACTGATCCTGGTGTCGGCGATTCCTTCTCATCTGGATCTTAACAGCATCCTCTTTGGTAGCGTCTTGGGGGTGTCTCAGCAGGATCTTACCCAGATTGTGGGCT
The DNA here is from genome assembly GCA_030524105.1 of Rothia sp. (in: high G+C Gram-positive bacteria). Lineage (GTDB taxonomy): Bacteria > Actinomycetota > Actinomycetes > Actinomycetales > Micrococcaceae > Rothia. The sequence goes on along the minus strand of JAUNHE010000002.1, from coordinate 263,167 downwards.
TGGCTGCCCTGGTTGTGTTTGTACTTCTGCTTAAGCGTAAAGACCTTATTCTTTATGCTTTTGACCCTGCCTATGCTCAGGCTAGCGGGTTGCGGCCCACCCTGTTGGGTGCTCTGCTTCTGGTTTTACTGGCCATAACCACTGTTGTTTCTTTACAGATTGTGGGGGTGGTGCTGGTGGTTGCCATGCTCGTGATCCCGGGGGCTACGGCTAGGATGCTCACCAATAGTTTTAACCGGATGCTGGTGCTGGCCTGTCTGGTTTGTCTGGGTGGCTCCCTTGCGGGCCTGTACGTCAGCTACTATCTGGATATATCCGCTGGTGGATCTGTGGTAGCCCTGCAGGGATTAATCTTCTTTGCTGTCTATCTGCTGGCACCTGGCTGCGGTGTGCTATCTAGTTTGCGTCGATTTTACCGGCAGAAAGCCCGGTAAAATCTAGAAGATTCATCGACAGTTTTTGTAGGCTTCATGGATAGGCTAGTTGCTGTCTGCTCTTAACCGTGACTATTAAAGAATGATGAGTCTTATGAACACATTACGGGTACACCCTCCCGTTAAAGGGAATTGGGTTAAGGAAGCGGGGGCCCGCTACCTGGTTGCTTTGGATGTTGACGGAACTTTAGTGCGGCACGATACCACCCTCACAGCTGCAGTGCAGGCTGCGGTGCAGGAGGTTGTCAGCCGGGGCCACGCTGTTATCATTGCTACGGGACGTTCGCGTCAGGCGGCCTTGCGGGTTTCCCGCCAGCTCGGTATTGAAAAAGGTTATATGGTTACCTCTAACGGTGCGGTGACGCTGGAGTTAGCCCCCCGTTTTGAGCAGGGGTACCGGGTTCTTGATACAGCCACTTTTAATCCGCAGCGAGCTCTAAGCCTGCTCCAAGAGAAGATCCCGTATGCTCAAATGGCCCTGGAATCTCCCAGCGGTGAAATCTATGCAACCGCCGACTTTCAAGACGGTTCTTTTGGGGCTCTTACCACACCCTCTAGCAAGGAGACTTTGCTGGAGCATCAGAGTGCAACCCGGGTCGTCGTTTTTGCCGAGGACGCCCACCCCGAAGAATTTAAGAAGTCAATCTCTGAAGCGGGCCTGCACGGAGTTAACTATGCTGTGGGTTGGACAGCCTGGTTAGATTTAGCCGCCCACGGTGTTTCTAAGGCTTCCGCCTTAGAGCAACTGCGGCGGCGGCTCTATATTGATCCAGCCCATACGGTTGCTGTCGGTGATGGCTATAACGATATAGAAATGCTGTCCTGGGCAGCCCGCGGTGTTGCCATGGGGGAGGCGCCCGATGAGGTAATTGCGGCAGCCGACGAGGTGACTTTAAGTGTTTACCAAGACGGCTTGGTGCCGGTCTTAGAGTCTTTAATTTAGCCAGAGTAGGTTCCTTAAGCTGTAATAAACCTTTTGTAAAGAGTAGTTAATAAAGCTGAACAAGGAGGTATTCTGCTAGCCTGAAGCTGTTAGCTACTGTCAGCAGTGAGGAAAACGGGTGGGACAATACCTCTCGGATCGATGGACTCAAATCCTTCTTGGCAGCTGGCAGCATTTCTCCTTGGTTGTGCAGTGTCTCTTGCTGGCAACCTTACTGGCCATAGGTTTAGCCGCAGTGTGCTACCGCAGCCCTAGGCTGTCGACGCTGGCCAACAATCTGACCGCCATTGGCCTTACCATCCCTTCTTTTGCCCTCATTGGCCTGCTCATTTCGCCCCTAGGCTTTGGTGTAGCTCCCGCAGTGTCTGCTGTCACTTTTTACTGCCTGCTGCCTATCTTGCGTAATGCCCTTGTAGGTCTGAACACTGTTGATCAGCAGCTGGTTGAAGCCGTGCGTGGCTTGGGGATGTCCCGCATACGAACCTTTTTTCAGGTTGAACTGCCCCTGGCTTGGCCGGTTATTATTGCCGGTATGCGGGTCTCGGCTCAGATGACCATGGGAGTTGCTGCTGTCAGCGCCTACGTTTTAGGGCCGGGCCTGGGGGGGCTTTATTTTTTCCGGCCTGGCGCGTTTAGGGGGAGCCTACTCCTTGGAATCAACGCTTATTGGTCTGCTAGCTATTATTTTTGTAGCCTTGGTTTTGGATGGTCTCCTGCTCCTGCTAGGGCGTATAACAACCTCACGAGGTATCCGTGTCTCATAAAGAAGAAATTAGGATAGGCTCTGCTGCTCAGCAGATTACCGGAGCCAGCATCCTGCTTGAAAATGTCACTAAAACCTACAGCCATAAAAAGGCGGCCGTACGCCAGCTGACCCTGGAGATCCCGGCCGGTAAGACCGTCATGTTTGTGGGGCCTTCGGGCTGCGGAAAAACGACCACCCTTAAAATGATCAACCGCCTTATTGAGCCCAGCTCTGGCAGGATCATTATTAATGGCCGTGACGTGACGGATATGGACGCGGATCGGCTGCGCCGTCAGATCGGTTATGTTATCCAGTCGGCCGGCCTTTTACCCCATCTGACGGTTGGGCAAAATGTTGGGATCCTGCCTAAAATGCTCAGGTGGGATAAAGAAAAAATACGGCGACGCACGGATGAACTTTTGGACCTGGTCTCTTTGGATCCAGAGCTTTACCGGGATCGTTACCCCAAAGAACTTTCAGGTGGTCAGCAGCAGCGGGTGGGCGTGGCTCGAGCTCTTGCCGCTGATCCGCCGGTGCTGCTGATGGATGAGCCTTTTGGAGCCGTTGATCCTATTACTCGCCAGCGCCTTCAGGAAGAGCTTATTAACATCCAGTCTGAACTGCACAAAACTATTGTTTTTGTGACCCACGATTTTGATGAAGCCCTTAAGCTTGGTGACTGGATTGCCATTTTTAATGAGGGCGGCACCATAGAACAGTATGGCAGCCCAGAGCAGATACTAGCGTCCCCGGCTAATGAGTTTGTTGAAGACTTTATTGGCTCTGGCCTTGGGCTTAAACAGCTGGGTCTGGCTAGGGTGCGCGATGTTAAGCTGCGGCAGGTAGCTACCCTAAAGCAGGGTCGGGATGCCGCTGCTGCAGCCCAAGAATTGACGGAATCCCACGCTCTACGAGCCCTTATTTTGGACAGTAATGACCGCCCGCTTAGCTGGGTTTTGCGGCGCCAACTAGAAAAAATGACCAGAGTTGAGCCCCTGCTTTCTCAAAAAATCCCTACCGTGGGACAGGCCTCTACCCTAGATGACGCCTTAGACACCATGCTGGTTTCCGGTAGCAGTGAGGCAGCTGTCACCGGACCGCGTGGCCGGTATGTGGGGGTTCTGACCGTCAAAACCCTGATCACAGCTATTGATTCCTTCACCGGGGAAGACACTCATGACGTTTCGGTACCCCTGGGCCACAATACGGGTGCTATCCCGGTTGCTAGCACAGACTCAAATGGGGTGATCAGCTATGAGCTCACCACATAAGAGGCCGGCAGGCACTACCGGGCCGGTAGGACCTTAAAATGAAGGCGCAGACAAAAGTGAAGGGGCAGAAGAGCAAGGTAAGGTTTGGGAGCTGGCCGCCGGCTTTGCTCATCCAGCCCCTGGTCCTGCTGGCCATCTTAATGGTGATGTTCTGCTGGTTGCACTGGGCAGAACTGACCCCCACTGAGCGGGTTACCCTGGATCCGGCCAGTATCTGGCAGTTGACCGCCGAGCATCTGCAATTGACCGTTTACGCAGGTTTGCTGGTACTGCTAACAGCCCTGCCTCTGGGAGTTCTGCTCACCAGGGGTCCGCTCCGTTTTTTGACTGCTCCGGTGATGGCCCTAGCTAATCTTGGCCAGGCGGCTCCTCTGGTTGGTTTGATTGTCTTGGCAGCTTTTTGGTTGGGCTTTGGTGCTCAGGCTGCCCTGGTGACTCTGGTGGTTTACGCTTTTCTGCCGGTCTTAAAAAACACCATGGTGGGTTTAGACGCAGTGGATTCTAAAATCATTGAGGCTGCCCGTGGAATGGGCATGAGCTCTTGGTCCGTTTTATGGAAGGTAGAGATACCTATTGCCAGCCCGGTGATTCTGGCCGGGATTCGCACGGCTCTGGTTCTCTTAGTGGGTTCGGCTACTCTGGCTACCTTTATTGATGGTGGCGGCCTGGGGCTGCTCATAACTACCGGGGTTAATCTGGCCTTGGGCCGGGTACTGGTTTTTGGCTCGGTATTGGTGGCGGTACTGGCGCTTTTGGTTGATTGGTTAGCTCAGCTAGCTGAATTTTGGATTAGGCCGAGGGGGTTATAGTTATGCTGCCTACTTCTTTAAGGGTTCTTCGTTTAGCTGCTTGTCTGCTGCTCACCCTGCTGCTGGCCTCCTGCGGCCTTAAACCGGCCTCAAGCCCGGTTCCGGCTGCTGAACCCGGCAGCATCCAGCCCATTGCCGGTGCTCAGGGTCAAAAAATTACGGTTGGGTCCAAAAATTTTACGGAGCAACTTATCCTGGGCAAGATTGCTGTGCTCACCGCTGATGTTGCAGGTTTTGACGTGGTGGATATGACCAATATTCCCGGTTCTCAGCCAGCCCGTAAGGTTTTAGCCCAGGGCGAGGTGGACCTGGAGTGGGAATACACCGGTACTGCCTGGCTGGTCTACCTGGGGCAGAGCCAAAGTATTGCCGATCCAGCAGCCATGTGGCAGGCGGTTTCAGCGGCTGACCAAAAAAATGGTCTCACCTGGGGCGCTCCCAGCAAGCTTAATAACACCTACGCCTTTGCTGTCCGCTCGGACTACGCTAAAGAGCGGGGGATTAGTAAACTCTCTGATCTTGCTGATCTTCCGGTGCAGGAGAGGACTCTCTGTATTGAGGCAGAGTTTAATTCCAGGGCTGACGGGCTTAACGGTATGTTGCAAACTTACGGTTTGCAGCGTGGCAGCAGCCAGGGGGTGCCGGACTCTCAGATTTCTATTATGGATACGGGGACCGTTTACAGTGCTACTGCTCAGGGCAGCTGTAATTTTGGTGAAGTTTTTACTACCGACGGCCGGATTAAGGCCCTAGACTTGACGGTTTTGGAAGATGACCTTTCCTATTTTCCGGCCTATAGCGCTGCCCCGGTTTTTGTCAGTAAAACTTTAGAGCGCTACCCCCAGCTTCAAGAGATTTTTGATCAGGTTGCCCAGCGTCTAGACGATACAACTATGCGCGATCTCAACTATAAGGTGGATGTTCAGGGCCAGGACCCTGCCCAGGTTGCCTATGACTGGATGATAGAGCAGGGCCTTATTCGATGAGCTGGCCTAGCTGAGAGGATAGCTCATAGCTACCAGCCAGTTGGCCGGCGGTTAGCTTCTTAGGTTTGGAGGCAGAGACAATGCTGGGTGTATTAGAGGGTTTTTGCGTTATTGGGGTAATTATTGCAGTGGGTTACCTCGTGGCCCGCCTCAATATTTTTGATAAAAATTCTGCTTTTTTGCTGAACCGGTTTGCCTTTTTTGTTGCCATGCCTCCACTCATGTTTGTCGTTTTAGCCCGGGCAGATCTGTCTAGCATTTTCAGTGCCCGTCTACCGGTTGCTATCGGTAGCTTTTTGGCTGTGGTACTGCTGTACCTGCTCCTGGTAGGGGTAGTTATGGGACGCCGGTCCGGCCGATTAATAATGGGGGCAACCGGAGCGGGCATGATCAACGTCAACAATATAGGCCTGCCGGTAGCTACCTATATTTTTGCTGATGCTTCTCAGGTTGCCCCGATCCTACTCTTTCAACTGGTATTTTTGAATCCGCCGCTGCTGGCTATCATGGGCCTTATATCCCAAGGTTCTTTTACCTTAGGATCGCTAGTCAGACAGCCCTTAGCTAACCCGCTAGTATGGGGAGCCATGCTTGGTCTAGCTGTTAATGCCTGGAAGATTCCGCTTCCCCAGCTTGTTTTTGAGCCGCTGGACATTATTGCCGGTGCTGCTGTTCCTCTGGTTCTGATCTCTTTTGGTATGTCTCTGAAGGGTAGTAAGCCTCTTACCCTTGCTGGCCAGCGTCTGGAGACTATCTTGGCAGTATTTTTTAAACTGGCTCTTATGCCCCTTGCCGCCTATCTTCTGGGACGCTTTGTTTTTGGATTATCCCCTAACGACCTGGTGGCGGCAACGGTGCTTGCCGGACTGCCTACTGCCCAGAATCTTTATAATTTTGCTTCCCGGTATGGGCAGGCTACGGTTTTGAGCCGGGATATTGTTATGCTTTCCACGCTTGCTGCCCTGCCTAGCATGCTGCTGGTTTCCTACCTGCTGCGCTAGGACCCAGAGGCGGGCTAGGCTGCTGGCCTAGCTGACTTTAGCCGGCCAGGCTGCTTGTTCCCGGCGGGCTGTGGCAGTCTAGCCGCAGGAGGATTTCTGCCAGGGCCGCTATAGCGGCTTCCTGCTCGTGGTAGAGGGAACGAACCAGTGTTTTACTGACTGCTTGGGCAGAAATACCCAGGGTTTGGGCCACCATTTTCTGCTGCCCTCTCACGCCTGGAACCAGCAAGGAGATAACCCTATTTTCGGTTTCAGTTCTGTTGGCAACTACCCGGTAGAGAAGCCGGGCCAGCCCGGTGGCCTGCTGGGAGAAGCTGTTTTGGGGGCCAAGAACAACTACTCCGCGAGCTGGAGAGCCGGTTTGGGCCTGTTCTACAGCTACCCGGGAATAATCCAGGGCATCTCCGCTACAATCAGTGGTTGCTAGAGTACCTAGGGCCCGGGCAAAACGGGGCATCCTTAAAGTTCCTACTCCTAAACCCAGCCAGAAGGCCTGGTCCTGGGCTCCGTAGAGGAGGGCACGCACAGCTGCTTCGGCACTATCAAAGGCTCCCTGTAGCTCGTCCGGGTAGGTTTGCTTAAAGGCAATCCTGGGCTCTAGGGTCTCAAATTTCTGGGCCAAGCTCTCAAGCTCCGAGGACGTGCGTTGAATGCAAGTCAGAAGATACATGCATTAATTATGCAGGAGATTTGTTGGTACAGCCAGGGTATATGCCAATCAGCCTATGGAGGGCTCTTGGGTTTTCAGAGCTTAGCTGCTGGCTGAGCCCTACTCCCAAAATAAGGATTCCTTATCTACCCCAGCAATAAAGAGTTCTTCTTCTAAAGAGGAGCGGCATTGCAGGGGGAGGGCAAGGCAGCTGTAGTGGCCGCTTTCATCCAGGTAGCCGGTTGCCTGATCAAAACCCTGACGGATGGGGGTTAAGTCACGGCAAAGCTGCATGGTTGCTGCTAGATCGGCAGCAGAACCTAGGACCCAAAAAGAGTGGGGGTCGGTCAGCTGAAAAAGGCCCAGGGGCTGACCGGCCTGGTTGCTGCCTTGAAGCCTGGTCCAGCCGCCTAGCTGGCCCGGTCCGTCCGGTGGGGCAACGGGATCGTACTCCCAAGCTCTGGCCTGGGTTAACCAGGAGGGGAACTGGGGCAGATAGAGGGGCTGGTTCTCCCTAGGCCAGGGCATGCTGGCAAAGAGTCCTTTTTCTAGGGCCTCCCAGAAGGCCTGGGGGGACAGGGAGGTCCCTACTGAGTTAAGCATGTTTTGCCTGCCGGGGCCGCCTAAATCCTCTAGGGCAGTCAGGGCCGGGTAGGGGGTTTGGCTGCTTACCTGCTCTAGGTATACCTGGTCCCAGAAGGTTGGTCTGGTTGTTTTTCCAGCTTTGACCAGGAGTTCATTAATCTGATGTAGGTATTGAGCTTCACCCAGTGCCACGGTCTGCCCTTCAAAGTGGAAGAGGTAGGGTGTGCGTTTGGCGTGAGTGGGGTACATCAGTGGTGCTGGCTCCTTAAAGGCAACGGGAAGCTGAATTTATTGAGGGCTCATCCAGGAGGTCTTCCTTTACCTTACCTGTATTGGGGGCCTAGCGGAATACCCGGCGGCCAGCCGCTAGATTCGACATATCGAGTGGATACGTCGACTATTACTCTTCTATCTCTTTCCAGCCTGTCTGTGGACAGATCCCTTTCTTCTGGAGCTGACCAGGTGGTTCGTACCATTAGCTGTCGGTTTTTCTGTAAAAAGTAAAAAAATTTACGGACAGAGGCATTAAAGGGGATGTCCCAAAGATCACGATTTTATAAAGTTGTCATGGTTGCAGGAGCCAATTTAGCCCGACCTGTCCTTGGGCTAAGCAGAGAGAGACCACACACCAGACGGAGCAGAATCCCTTGAAAAAGCAACGTGAGCATGCAGTAGCCAATATGCCTTTAAAACGTCGGCAGCTGGGCCTCATGACTCTAGCGGCAGTGGGATGCGCTGCGGCAGCTAGTTCTAACATAGCCCGGGCAGCGGCTAGCGACCTGCGGGAAGTCAGTGCCGGGCAGCGGGCCTCCGATACCCAGACCCTGCTGGGTTTGATGAATACCTACCGGGCTCAGAACGGTCTTGGGCCGCTTAGCCACTCGGCTAGCCTAGCTGCAGTCATGGAACAGGAAGCCCGCCGTCAGGTCCTTGCCGGCGCTGTCTCGCACAGTACCATCTTTATGACTGACCCACGGGTACAGGGCAATACCTTTGCTCGGGAGATTATCGCCCTGTCCTACAATGACGATCTCAACGAGCTGCTGAGTTTTTGGAAGAGTTCACCAACCCACAATGCGGCCCTGCTCTCCCCGCAGGCAACGGTCTGCGGTATCGGCCTGGCCTATGCTCAGGGTAATGGCCTGCCCTGGAGGATCCTCGGCAATGTGGGACTCTGGAGTTTTGCCAACGGTGCACCGGCAGATACGGCTGGGGCTGCAGAAGAGGCTACGGCTGCTAATGCTGGCCAGCAGGATAGTGCAGCTGAGCAGGTTGCGCAGCAGGAGGCAGCTAGTCAGCCAGCTCAAAAAAGTAAGGCTGCTCAAGAGCCCGAGCTAGAAGAAAAGCAGCTAGAAAAAGAGGCGGAGCCGGAGCCCATTGCTATTAAGGGAGCTATTGCTGAGCGCTACCATGCCGACGGGGGAGAGGCCAAGTACGGTCTTCCTACAGCCCCTGAGCTCCCTATTTCTGATGGTGGGTCTTATCAAACTTTTAGCAAGGATGATCAGCCTAGCCTGATTCTCTGGAATGGTAAAGATCCCGCCTATGCTATTAAACTTTCTTCCCCTATTGGGAAAGCCTGGGTTGAGGCCGGATCAGAGTTTGGGCACGGCTACCCCAGGTGTAATGAATATAAATTTGGTATCTATTCAGTGCAGGATTTTGATGCCGGGGTGCTGACCTGCAATAAGCTCACCGGCGAGGTTAAGTTCCGCAAGGATAAAGAATAAGAGGTTTAGCCAAGGGGCCTGTCGGGAGGGTCCTTAAGGGGCGGATTGCTAGCTAGTATGGTCGAAAACAGCCTGTGTATTTTTTCTTTACAGTGGGCTGCAGATCTTCTGGTCCGTACCAAAAATACAGTTATTAGCACCGATTTGCTTGATATAAAAAGTATTTTTAAGGTTTTATTCAGATATCTTTTATGGACGTAATATTTCTGTTCGATTAAATAACAAGCATAAAATTACAATTCAGTAATTACGTATCTATGCATATCTTGCCCCCGGTGGGCTGGCTTTGACAAGCAGGTACGGTAAAAATATACATACTTCAGCACATTCTTCAATCCTGACGATTATAACGGGTCATTTTTACCTGATTTAATTCATATTTTTATTTTCGAATAAAATTTATCCTATGTTCGATTGCAAACTTTAGTGAAAATAAAGCTTTGATAAATTCTTGAAAACTTAGGTAACGGTTCTATAAAGTTTCTTCGGTGCATTACTCCACAAAAAAGTAAAAAAAGTAACTGAGGTAACTTTCTTATGTCACGATTCCCCCGTCTACAGTCATCCACCCCAAACCGGAGGCAACTGGGCAAAATTGCAGTCGCCGCTACAGGCCTGAGCCTGCTCAGCCTGCCCACAGCGCAGGCAGCAGCCTCAGACATCCGCAACGTCAGCAGCAGCTACCGCAATCAGGACGCCCAAAAATTGCTGGACCTCATCAACAACTACCGGGCCCAGCAAGGACTAACAGCCCTGCGTCACTCGGCAACAATAGCCAGCGTCATGGACGCCGAAGCCCGGCGTCAGTTTATTCAGGGCTACTACTCACACGGAACCGAATTTATCTACAATGCCAAGGTTAGCGGCTACTCTTTTGTCCGCGAAGTCATTGCCCTCAGCTACCAGGATGATATCGGCCAGCTGCTGGACTTCTGGAAGAGCTCAACAGCACACAGGCTGGCCATCCTTGCCCCCAACGCCAATACACTGGGTATCGGCCTATGCTACGGGCACGGTACTGCCCTACCCTGGCGAATCCTGGGTAACGTCGGCATCTACCGCTACGAGGCCAATCAAGGCCCAAGCGATATTCAGGCAACGGTGGCCGGTAGCAGCAGCAATTCAACAAGCGGCGCCGGCTTTCCTATCCGAGACGGGATCGCCAGCCGTTATTGGGCAGATGGCGGAGCAGCCTTCTACGGCCAACCAACTATGGCAGAACAGGGCGGGCTCATCGACGGCGGAGCCTGGCAGCAATTTAATAAAAACGGCGTCCTTAAAAGCATTTACTGGCACCGGATGACCGGGGCCCACGCCATCTACGAGTCCGGGGCAATCGCGCAATTTTGGCGTAAAAACGGCGCCGAAAACAGCATAGGTTACCCCATGATGAACCGGCGCGGTGGCCTAGTCTCGGGCGGCTACTGGCAAAAATTCCGCGATGTTAAGGGCAAACACCGCAGCATTCTCTGGAGCCCTGGCAGCGGAGCCCACCTTATCTACGAACCCGGAGCTATCGCCCGCTTCTGGCGGCAGGCAGGTTCAGAAAGAGGCTACGGCTACCCCTTGACGGAAGAATACCGCCAGGGCGTGGAAGTTCAGCAGCGCTTCAGCTCTGGTGTAACAATAGCCTGGAACTCGATCACCGGTGCTGTCCGAAAATTCTAATCCTTAAGAACTGCCACCAGCTTGGGTCAGGATAGCTGCTATACGGTCTACTGTATCTTTGGCTGCTTGGGTATCGGTAACGTCGTTGCAGACCAAAGAAAAAACAAGCACCTGACCCGAGCGGCTGGTGGTATAACCGGTCAGAGAAATCACCGAGTTAAGGGTGCCCGTCTTGGCGCGGGTATAGCCAAGAGCCGGGTACTGGTCCTGCCGGGTAAAGCGGCTAGCCAAGGTTCCACCGGTGCCGGCAACCGGCAGGCCGGGTAAGGCCCGATCCATGCCATTCTGGCCTGTGACAATAGCCCGAGTTAGGGCCACTAAGGTGGTATTCGTTACTCTATTTTCCTGGGACAGGCCACAAAGATCCACTATTTTAAGGCCCTGGCTGGGGATGGCATCTTTGGCTAGGGTCTGTTCAATGAGTTCTTTTGCCTTAAGAAAAGAACCCTGTCCACTGGCTGCATAAGCGGCATTGCGTCCCAGAACCTCCGCCAGCATATTGTCCGACTGCTGCATCATATAGGCCGACTGCTCTGCGGCGCTGGCTGAAGTGACCTCTGCGATTGTCTGAGCCTGCGCGGCTGCCTTCTGGTTGCTACCTAGGCTAACCGTAATACCGTATGCGCTACCCAGTTCCTTAAGTTCGCTGACTAGGTAGTCTTGAACTTCTTGGGCGGCATTGCTGGGGCGGCTTGTGCTGGCGCTACCATCCTGGCTGGGACTGTAATGGGAGTAGAAGGCAAGAGGAGAGATAGGGCCAACAAAGCCGGCGGAAATATCGGCCGGGTCCCAGGCTGGATTAGTGTTTGGTCCACTGTACATGGAGGTATCCAGGTTGAGCCGGTAGTTTTTCTCTGGCCTATCCTTGAGGGCTTGGATTGTTTCCTGGGCCAGTGTTTTTAGTCCAGCCCTGCCCACAACCTTGTCCGGCTGGGATTCGCCGGGAACCAAGAGGCTATCGCCACCGGCAACAAGGGTAAGATTTTTTTCAGCCAGTTTAACGCTGGTGCTAAAGACGGTATCCGGATCTACGGTTCGCAGCAGAGCGTAGTCGGTTAGGGCCTTAAAGTTGGAGGCCGGTATCCGGGGCTTATCGGCATCCTGAGCAAAAAGGGTTTGCCCAGTGTCTGCTTCAACTACCAGGGCGCTGAGGTTTCCGTTAACAAAGTCCTCGCTGGCTTCTGTCAGCTCTTGGCGCAGTGCTACTTGGTCAATCTGGCCCTTCACTTCTAGTTTGTCTGAGACCGAACTTGGCACGCTTAAGGAGGTGCTGGAACCTTGCTGCTGGGCTAGCTCACGGTTGCTTTCTAGCAGGCCAAGAGCCCAAGAGGTCACCACAAGACAGATTAAAACCAGGACGGTGGGTAGGAGCCAGGGTGCCGGCCGCCTAGGCTCCGCTGACTGATTGGGTGCAGCCACTTAACCTCCAGGAACGGGAAAAGAAAGGGTGTGTCAGCCTGAAAGAGGCTACACATGAAGGATACCCACCAAGTCAGCTTTTTGGCTAAATAAGGACCAGGGGTTTTGAGTGAAAGAGCTCTCCAATAATCCTTAAAATCTGCTTTGATATTTCTGAAGCGTCACTGGACTATTTTACTGCCTGGGTTAGACTGTACACCGAAGATTTTTTGCTCTTTTATAGAGAAAAGACTGTTCCTTACCTTAGATACAAAGGAGATCTCCTATGGAACTGGATGTCACCATCGAAATTAACCGTGGTTCCCGGGTTAAGTACGAAATTGACCATGAAACGGGCCGGTTGCGTTTGGACAGGGTGCTTTTTACTGCAATGCAGTACCCCACTGCTTACGGCTACTTTGAAAACACCCTGGGTGAGGATGGCGATCCCCTGGACGCCATGGTTATCCTCGATGCTGATATTATTCCCGGTGCTTTGGTACAGGTGCGTCCCGTAGCAGTCTTTCGAATGATTGACGAAGCCGGCGGGGACGATAAGGTTCTGTGCGTTCCTACCGATAAACGTTATGATCAGATTCAGTCCCTAGCCGATGTCCCTGAACAGCTTAAAGCTGAAATTCAGCACTTCTTTGAGCACTATAAGGATCTTGAACCGGGCAAGTGGGTTAAAGGTAATGGCTGGGAGGACCTTTCCTATGCCCAGCAGCTGGTCTCTGAGGCGCAGGAGCGTTTTAAGACCTCTTAAGACTCTGCCTAGGTCTCGCCCCTACCCCTGATCCACCATAGACTAGTGGAGATAACTCCCACCGAATTGGAAAAAATGACTAATCAGCCTTCCCTTCTGAACTGGGATGCAGCCGCGGTTCTTGCCGGACAGCTAGCTCCCGCCGGGCCTAAGATCAGTCCAGCACAGATGCGTGCTGCTGTTGAAGAAATGCGTTATTTGGCCCATGCGGCAGTTGACCAGGTCTACAGTATTACCGGTCTAGATGCGGCCAGGGATCTGCACGACGCTCAAGTGTTAATTGTGGATCGGGCTAGCTGGGCTAAGGCAAACGCCCAGTCTTTTGCTGTCATGTTTGACCCTATGGGGGAATCCCTCATGGGCACCAAGTTTTCCCAACTTTCCCCACTGCAAAGCCAGCTAGTGACCAAGACGGCAACGGCTGAGCTTGCTGGTGTTTTAGCTTATCTGTCTACTCGGGTTCTAGGCCAGTACGATCCCTATGCTGCCTTAGCGGGGTACGGAGCTGAAGGGGGCCGTTTACTGGTCTTAGCGCCCAACCTCTTGAGCTTGGAGCAGGAGCTTAAAGTGGACAGCAAAGACTTCCGGCTCTGGGTCTGCCTCCACGAGCAGACCCACCGGGTACAGTTCGCGGCCGCCCCCTGGCTACGCCAATATCTACTGGATTTGATGCTGGAATTTGCTGCCAACCTTGGTGATGAAACAGAGGGGCTGATGGGCCGGGCTATCACTGCCGCAGTTGTTGCCCAAGATAAACCTGAGACGGCGGGGGAAAAGGCCCGGGGAGCAGAGCTAATGCTCAATGACGCTGCCCGGCAGACCGTCAGCAGGATTACAGCCATTATGAGCCTGTTGGAAGGCCACGCCAATGCGGTAATGGACGCTGTTGACCCAACCGTTATTCCCAGCGTCAAAACTATCCGGCAGCGCTTTAACAGACGCAGCGAGACCCAAAAATTTTTGACCAAGTTCATGACCAAATTTTTGGGGCTGGACCGTAAGCTCAAGCAGTATAAGAACGGTCAAAAGTTTGTGCAATACATCATCACAGAACAAGGTATGCACAGCTTTAACCGCATCTGGCAGCAGCCAGAAAACCTGCCCAGTGAACATGAAATCCATCATCCGCAGCTTTGGATAGACCGGGTTTTAGGGCAGGGTCATTCCCGCCCGGATCAGCAGCCGGACTTAGACCGCTAGTGGGGCAAGTGGGCAGGCGCGGACGGCTGCACCCATCGGTTGCTAGCGCCCGTAACCGGCTAGGAGAATCCTTAAACCAGCTTTTAGGTCCGGAGTTTCTGGCTAGTCCAGACCGCGAGCCAGCCGGGGCCTTGGCAGAGCCTGCTCTGGTTTTTGTGGCCTGTTCGGGAGGCCCGGACTCTCTGGCCCTGGCGGCGGTGGCAGCTCATTTTGCCCGCAGAAAACAGCTACGGGTTGGTGCCCTGGTGATTGACCACCAGCTGCAGGCTGACTCGGCCGCGGTAGCTGAGCGGGCGGCCGAGCAGTGTAGACAGCTAGGCCTGGCACCGGTTGTAGTCAAAACAGTTGGTGTTTGTGGTGGCGGAGGCCCAGAAAAAGCTGCTCGAGATGCCCGCTATCGCGCCTTTGAGGAGCTAGCACAGCAGCATGCTGCTGCGGCTATTTTGCTGGCCCATACCCTTGATGACCAGGCCGAAACCGTTCTGCTGGGATTAGCCAGGGGTTCGGGCGGTCGGTCTTTAAGCGGTATGGCGCCGCTTCGTCGTGCCGGAGACTTAAGCTACCTGCGTCCCTTCCTCTCTTTACGGCGACAAAACATGCTAGATATTTGCCGGGCTGAGGGAATACAGCCCTGGATGGACCCTACCAACAATGATCAGTCACTGCTGCGGGCTAAGATCCGGCACAGCATCTTGCCTTATTTACAGGAGCAACTAGGGGCAGACCCAAGGCCAGCCCTAGCCCGAACCGCAGCAATTTTGGGCCCAGACAGTCAGTACTTGGATAAACTAGCCAAAAAAGCCTTTAAGGAGGTCAGCCTTGCAGAACCTGGCCTCGATTTTAAGGTGCCCGAGCAAGCTGGCCGGAATTTTTTGCTGCTAGAGCGAGCCAGCTTATGCCAGCTGGATACGGCCTTACGCCGTCGGGTGCTAGGTTATGCCGTCCAATCTTTAGGTGGGCATAACCCCAGTTTTGAGCGACTCTTAGCTTTAGATGACTTTGCCCTCAGCCGGTCAGTAGCCGGCCCCCTGCAGTTATCTGGGCATGTGAGCGCCTGGAAGCTACGTCCTGCCGGTCCCTACCGCAGGCAGGGAATCCTGCTTTTGGCTGCTACTGGATGACTCTGTTGGGGCTAGTACCCATTCTGCAGAGCTAGGCGGTAAACTAACTGCTGAGCCCATACCGATTGTTTATAAGGAATGCACTGTGGAAGCAAACGATGTAGCCGAGGACATCAAGAACGTTCTTTTTACAAAAGACGAGATTGCTGCCAAAATTACTGAGCTGGCCCAACAGATTGATAAGGATTATGCCGGCAAAGATGTTTTACTGGTAGGCGTGCTTAAGGGGGCAATCATGGTGGTTGCCGATCTTTCCCGGGCCCTAGCAACCCACTACACCATGGATTGGATGGCAGTCTCCTCCTACGGATCCGGCACAAAATCCTCCGGCGTAGTGCGAATCCTGAAAGACCTGGACACTGATCTAACCGGTCGAGACGTACTCATTGTTGAAGACATTATTGACTCTGGGCTGACCCTGGCCTGGCTCCGGCAGAACCTGATCTCCCGGGGGGCTGCTTCTGTGGAGATTTGTGCTCTTCTACGTAAACCTAAGTCAGTTAAAACCGATATAAACTGCAAGTACGTAGGTTGGGATATTGAACCAGAATTTGTGGTAGGTTACGGGTTAGATTTTGCGGAACGTTACCGCAATCTTGACTGTATTGTCACCTTAGCCCCCCACGTGTATTCCTAGGCTATTAGTTCTAGTGGGAGCGCTGATGTGCCAGGGGACTTTGGCTAAATTTTAGCCATGAGGTGAACAGCTAGCTAATCTGGGCAAGCTTTCAGTCTAAGCTAGTAGATTTGGTTCAAGTTTTATTTTTCTTGTGTGCCGTATAGGCATGGCTGTGGCTCGGCGGAACACCGCCAGTTTTTATGGAGGACTTTTAATTGGCGCAGAACACCAATAAAAACCCTGACAACCAGCAAAAGGGGTTCTTTTCTAAACTGATTACTGGACCCTGGTTTTTTGGGCTTATCCTGCTGATCATCATTGCCTCAATGTCTCTGGGCAATTTGTTTACCGGCTTTAACCGGGTTGATACCAACGTCGGATTAAACCTCCTCAACGATAAGCAGGTTGTTAGCGCCAAGATCTACGACGGGGATCAAAAAGTTGAGCTGGAGCTGAAGAACGACTACACCAGCCCCGACGGCCAGAAACTTGGTAAGAACCTGAGTTTTTACTACGTAGAGCCGCGGGCCGCAGATGTTGTTGCTGCCATGGATAAGGCTGAGCTGGAAAGCTACACTGATCAGCCGGTGGTCAATAACTGGTTCTTATCTATGCTGTCCTTTATTGGGCCCCTCATTATTTTTGTTCTGATCTTCTGGTTCCTCATGACCCGTATGGGCGGCGGGGGATCGCAGATCATGAACTTCTCCAAATCCAAGGCCAAGAAATTTAACAAGGACAACCCCACTGTTCGTTTTGTTGACGTGGCCGGTGTTGATGAAGCCCTGGCGGAATTGGAGGAAGTCCGCGAATTCTTGGCTGAACCCGAAAAATTTACTCGCCTGGGTGCCAAAATTCCTAAGGGTGTTCTGCTTTACGGCCCGCCCGGTACCGGTAAAACCCTCTTAGCAAAGGCGGTTGCTGGGGAGGCAGGGGTACCCTTCTACTCCATTTCCGGCTCTGACTTTGTGGAGATGTTTGTTGGTGTGGGTGCCTCACGAGTTCGTGATCTCTTTAAAGAAGCTAAATCCAATAAGTCTGCCATTATCTTTGTTGACGAAATTGATGCCGTTGGCCGGCAACGCGGTGTTGGCATGGGCGGTGGCAATGATGAACGGGAGCAGACCCTCAACCAGCTACTGGTAGAAATGGATGGTTTTGACGGTAGCTCTAACGTCATTGTTATTGCAGCAACCAACCGGCCAGATGTTCTGGATCCGGCCCTGCTAAGGCCCGGCCGGTTTGACCGCCAGGTTGGTGTTGACGCCCCCGACCTCAAGGGTAGGCAGCGTATCTTAGAGGTGCACGCGGCCGGTAAACCCATTGATCGGCGGGTAGACCTGGCGTCGGTGGCCAAACGTACCCCGGGTTTTACCGGCGCAGATTTGGCTAATGTTATGAACGAAGCTGCCCTGTTAACGGCTAGGGACGGCGGCAATGTTATTGATGAACGGGCCATCGACGAAGCTATTGACCGTGTCATGGCGGGGCCGCAGCGTTCTTCACGCATTATGAACGTGCACGAGCGGACCGTTACCGCCTACCACGAGGGTGGCCACGCCTTGGTGGCAGCTGCCCTGCGCAACTCGGCTCCCGTAACTAAGATTACTATTTTGCCGCGTGGGCGGGCCCTGGGCTACACCATGGTCATGCCTGAGGACGACAAATACTCCACAACCCGCCACGAGCTGCTAGACCAGATGGCCTACGCTATGGGCGGCCGGGCCGCAGAAGAGCTTATTTTTCACGATCCTTCTACCGGGGCTTCAAACGACATTCAGAAGGCCACCGATACTGCCCGTAAGATGGTCACCGAGTACGGTATGAGCGATAAGGTGGGTTCGGTTCGGCTAGCGGCAAAAGAAACGGATCCCTTCTTGGGCGGTGCCCAGGGTAATAGCAATAGCTATTCGGATGCGCTGGCCCATATTGTTGACCAAGAAGTTGCACTTCTGCTGGAGCAAGCCCACGATGAAGCCTATGAAATTTTGCGCGACAACCGAGATGTCTTAGACACCCTAGCCCTAGCCCTCCTGGAAAAGGAAACCCTCCTGGAGAACGAACTGAAGAGCATCTTCACCAAGGTCCGTAAACGGCCTGAGCGCAGTTACTGGTATTCCAAGGATAACCGGGAGCCTTCAGACCTACCGCCGGTTAAAGTAGGGGGCCAGACAGAACAGAATCGGGATGAAGAGCAGGAGGCCGAACCCGTGGTGCAGCAGCCGGTGCTGGATCCACCGAGCGGGCCGGAAGAAAAACCTGCTACCGACCTTGATCCTAGGCCTGGACAGGCTGACGGTCCCGGGGCGCAGCCAGGTGGTGGCCTTTAGTGAGCTTTGATCAGCCCCGGGTAGAGGCTGCTGTTCGGGAACTTCTGCTGGCTATTGGAGAAGACCCTGACCGGGATGGGCTGTTAGAGACTCCGGCTCGGGTTGCCCGTGCTTACCGGGAAGCCTTTGCCGGCCTGGGCCAGTCTCCAGCTCACTTGCTTGAGACAACTTTTGATATTGAGCACTCCGAGCTGGTGCTGGTTAAGGATATTTCTTTTTATTCCACCTGTGAGCATCATCTGGTTCCCTTTTTTGGTTTGGCCCATCTTGCCTACATTCCCGGCCCTAGCGGTAAGGTAACCGGTTTATCCAAGTTGGCCAGGGTGGTTGATCTTTATGCCAGGCGTCCGCAGGTTCAGGAAAGGATGACCACCCAGATTGCTGAAGCCTTGGAAACCTATTTGCAGCCTGCCGGTGCCCTGGTGGTGGTGGAAGGGGAGCACCTGTGCATGAGCATGCGCGGTGTCAAAAAGCCCGGCACTAAAACCGTGACCAGTGCAGTGCGCGGCCAGCTGCGCTCTGAGGCTACCCGGGCGGAAGCTATGAGTTTAATAATGAGTAAACACTAGTGAGACCCACCTTAGTCTGGTGGCAGAAAGGCCCATGTTCATGGCCCAGCAGCGGCAGGATATTTTAAGGCACTTACCTAGCTCCCGAACCTTAGTGATGGGAATCCTTAACCTTACACCGGATTCCTTTTCTGATGGGGGACAGTACAATCAGCCAGAGTTGGCGCTAGAGCATGCCTTGCAGATGGTTGCCGACGGGGCCGATCTTATTGATATTGGCGGTGAATCTACTCGTCCAGGGGCCCGGCGGGTGGATCCCCTGCTAGAGCAGCAGCGTATTTTGCCGGTTATTGAAGAGTTGGCAGCACACGGCCTTGTTATGAGTGTGGACACCCTCAACCCACAAACAGCTAGCCTGGCGGTTGCTGCCGGTGCCCACATTGTTAACGATGTTTCTGGAATGAGCCTGAGCGACGACATGATTAAAACGGTTGCTGAGCTGGGGGTCCCCTATATTCTGACCCACGCCAGGGGGAATTCGCAGACTATGGACCAGCAGGCTGGTTATGCCAATGACCCTGTGGATGAGGTCGTCCAGGAGCTTGGTGGGCTAAGAGATCGGCTACTTGCCGGTGGAGTTGACCCGCAGCAGCTTATTGTGGATCCGGGTTTGGGTTTTGCCAAGGTTGGTGACCAGGACTGGCAGTTGCTGGCAGGCCTGGATGGCCTGAAGCAGCTGGGGCATCCGGTGCTGGTGGCAGGCTCTAGAAAACGGTTTATTGGCTCTTTGCTGGCTGAACAGAAAGAAGCTCGAGGGCAGGGCGCTGCCCACTCTGCCGGGGAGTTCCAGGAGAGGGACTACGTCACGGCAGCTATTTCTACCTATGCGGCGCTACAGGGAGCCTGGGCAGTCCGGGTTCATTGTGTGAGGCCCAGCGCAGATGCAGTTGCTGCGGTAGCAAAGATTAAAGAATTTTCTGCCTAGCTTGTCACCACTTATATACAAAACCTTGTAACGGTAAGAAATGCTGGCCAAAGACATGTAAGAATTTGCTGTGATGTTAACCTCCCAGCCTGGTTAGCCTAGCTGGCCTGGCCTCTTATAAGTGGCGGATTTGTAGGGCTGGACTCCTGGACCTGGGAGCTGGCCTACCAAAACCCCGACAGTAATAGGCAGCTAGCTTGTGGGGTTGTGTTGAATAATGAGGGGTAAAGATGCCCTTACAAGGCCATACCGGAAGGAGCGTCGTGATTGCTCATCATTCAGGGCGGGATCAGCCTCAGCAGCAGCTGGCCCGCTCAGATAAAATTACCCTCACCGGTGTTGGCTGTGTGGGGTATCATGGCGTTTTGGAGGCTGAGAAGCAGACGGGGCAGCCATTTTTTGTTGATGCCACCCTCTACTGTGACTTGCGGCGGGCAGCGGCAGAAGACCAGCTAGCGGCAACAGTTGATTACGCTGCCGTTGCCGAGTGCATACGAGATCTTGTGACCGGTCAATCTTACGATTTGATTGAGACTTTGGCAGAAAGGATCGCTGCCAGTATTCTGGATTCTTTTCCAGTACAAGCTCTAGAGATAACCGTGCATAAACCAAAGGCTCCTATTGAGGTGACCTTCTCGGACGTTTCGGTCACTATTTTTCGGGAGAAGACATGTCTGTAAGAGCAATTCTTGGTCTTGGCTCAAATATGGGAGAAAAAGAAGATACTCTAATCCGGGCTATCGCTGACCTATGCAGCCATCAAAAAATTTCTGTGCAAAATATTTCTCCTATGGCCGTTACACAGGCTGTGGGCGGGCCTGCAGGGCAGCCTGATTTTCTTAATCTTGTGCTAGAAATTGATACCGAGCTGCGGCCTTTTGAATTACTGCGTTTTTGTCAGAGCGTTGAGGCTAAGCACCACCGCACCCGAGAAGTACGCTGGGGGCCGCGAACCTTAGATATAGATATTATTGAGTATGCAAATATTGAAATGGATGAGCCAGATTTGACGCTGCCGCATCCCCTGGCAGCTAAGCGGGCCTTTGTTCTTGCCCCCTGGGCTCGAATGGATCCTCAGGCCCAGCTTTTAGGTCAATCGGTTACTAAGCTGGCCCAAAGTGCCGGTGATTTTGCCGGTATTAGAGAATTTAGAGCGGCTCCGGTGGTTTGTGTATGAAGTCATTGAAGGTAAGAATCCTTTCTTTGACCTGCGTGCTAGCTTTAGCTGGCGGTTCTGTTATTAACGGGATCAGTCTTGGCTTAGGCGGGCCCGAGCTCCAGTTGCCGCCTTCAACCTTGCTCATTTGCCTGGTTCTAGCGGCCCTGGCCCTGTGGCTGGGTTTGCAGGTCAAGAAGTACCGGGACAGGCAGCGTCGCCAAGATGCCCCCGGGATGAACCCTCTGCTGGCTGCTCGTACTGCCGTATTTGCGCAGACTTGTGCCTACTCGGGGGCTCTCCTGGCGGGTTGGCATATAGCCTTACTTTTCTACCAGATTTCGATGCTTTCGATTCGTTCTTTGTGGGGGCCGGTCTATATTGCCCTGATTGATGTGGTCGCCGGGCTAGTGCTGCTTCTTGGTGGTTTGTTTGCTGAGGCCATGTGTAAAATTCCTCCGTCGGATTCTGATGAGGGCGATAGCGACTCGCAGGCGACGGTACCGGGCCGGCAAAGTCGCGGTTATGCCCGGGGCGAAGATAGTTAGTGTTAAGAGGGCTGGAGGTAGTAGTTGGGAGAGCATAACCATTGGCCTCTGACCGGATCCGGTCAAGCTTTTTTGGGTTCTGATCAGCTGAGCTGGAAGCGGGTATCGCCCCGCTATTTTAAGCTAAGGATGATCCAGCTGGCCGCTATGACGCTGGGGTCTATTGTCCTATGTCTCCTCCTTTTTCAGGGGGCTCGTATCTGGAATTGGACCCTCCCGCTATGGTTGATTTTGCTGGTGGGGGCACAGTTTTGCGGGCAGATACTCTTGTGGATTATTTTGCCCAGGCAGATTAGGTCATGGGGGTATGCGGAGCGGGAGGAGCATGTGCTGATTGTTCGTGGTCTGCTGGTGCGTCGTCTTATTGTGGTTCCCTACGGGCGGATGCAGCGGGTTACCGTCAGTAACGGTCCTTTAGAGGGCATGTTAAAGCTAGCTACCCTTGAGCTAGAGACGGCTTCTGTTAACAGCAAGTCTGTTATTGCTGGCCTGGATAGGCAGGAGGCAGACCGCCTGCGTGAGGTATTGACTGCCCGCGGTCAAGAGCAGATGCTAGCCCTGTAATGGTTCAGCAGCATCTTGAATGGCGCAGGGCTCATTGGCTGGCACCGTTAACGCGGATGTGGGTCCTGGTTCTTGTTTTTGTTTTCACGATTGGTAGGCAGCTGCTAGAGAATACCCTGACTGGGCAGTGGGAGGAGGCGCCTAGTCCAGAAGAGCTGCCTGCTGATACTGGTTTTCTTTTTGATTTTGTGCGCTTGCTGGGCCCCTGGCTTCTTCTTGGCCTGATTTTTGGTCTTGGTCTAGCTTCCTATTACCTGGTCTGGTTTTTTACTCGCTTTGCTGTGGACGATCAGGCGGTTCATGTTCGCTCCGGTATTTTCTTTAAGTCTTATCGGAAAGCTAATCTGGACAAAATCCAGTCTGTTGATATTGTTCATCCACTGCTGCCTAGATTACTGGGTTTGGCAGAGGTCAGGGTTGAGACCGCCGGTGCTGGTGAATCAACCTTAGCTATTAAGTATCTTAAGGCTGCTGATGCTGCTAAATTACGTTCTGCTGTCTTGGCTTTGACGCTTGAAGCGCAGGATGAGTCCGGTCAGGTGGAGCTTGCTACTGCCCTGGTGCAGGAAGAATCCAGCCCGACGGCTGACTTAGAGCAGCGGGACAGCTCTCAGGTGCAGATTTCTGGGCTGCCTCTGGGGCGCCTGCTAGCTTCAAGGCTGTTGACTACACCAACGCTGCTTCTTTTGCTTGGCGTCATCCTGGGTTTAAGTATCTTTAGCTGGGTCATGGGTGGCTTCTGGCAGGCAATTGTGGCTAATTTTGTCTTGCTTACCAGTATTTTTGCTGGCTTGTTGGCCAGCTTGAATAGGGACTACAATTTTAGTCTTTTCCATAGTCCGCAGGGGCTGAAAATGCGCTACGGTTTTACCGAAACAGCAAGCCAGACGGTTCCTACGGGCAGGATTCAAGCCCTCGAAATTATTCAGCCTTTGCTGTGGCGTTACTTTGGCTGGTATACGGTGCAGGCCAATATTGCCGGTTACGGGATCTTACCGTCTGCTTCTCAGCAAACCAGTGGAAAGCGGACCGTCCTTCTTCCAGTTGCTACTCAAGAACAGTTACAGCGTTTATTGCCTCTGGTTATAGCTGACCATCAGGAGGGCGAGCTGAGGGCTGCCCAGCTTGAGGCTGCCCTTAAAGGGCAGGGCAGCCAGCAGGGGTTTACTGCCAACCCCAGATCAAGCCGCTACTTGGATTGGTTCTCTTACCGGCGCAAGGGTTTTGCTGTGACGGATAAGTTCTTGCTCATCCGGTCCGGTGCTTTTACCTACCGTCTGAAAGTGATCCCGCACGATAAGGTGCAGTCTTGTGCCTTGCAGGCTGGCCCCCTGCAGCGCAAGCTTGGTCTGGCCACGGTGAGTTTTCATTCTGTGCCCGGTCCGGTACTGCCCGAGTTGTCCCATCTTGAACAGGATCAAGCTTTAGCTTTACTAGCCCGGTACTGACTGACCATCGGGCCCTGCCAGGCTGGGGGTAGACTGGGGGAATGAATTTTTCGCAACCTGCCCGCCTGGGTATTGGTCTAATTTCAGCTGGGAAAGTTGGCACTGTTCTTGCCGCGGCTTTGCGGGCTGCTGGCCACGGGATTGTTGGTGTTCATGCTATTTCTGAGCAATCTCAGGACCGGGCGCAGACCCTTCTGCCCCAGGTTCCTTTACTGGGTATCCCCGATATTCTTGAGCGCAGTGAGCTGGTGCTTCTGGCGGTGCCCGACGATGCTTTAGCCCCTCTGGTGCAAGGTTTAGCTGCTCGTGGAGCCTGGCAGCAGGGTCAGCTGGTGGTGCACACAAGTGGAGGTTACGGTGTCAATGTTTTGGAGCCAGCTGTGGCAGGTGGCGCCATTGGCTTGGCTTTGCATCCTGCCATGACTTTTACCGGTTTGTCTTTGGATATAGCCCGGCTAAGGACTGCCTGCTGCGCTGTGACTGGGCCAGCCCCTTTTCTGCCCATTGCCCAGGCTCTAGCTGTTGAGCTGGGAGCGGAGCCGGTGGTCATTGCCGAGGGGGACCGCCCCCTCTACCAGGCTGCCCTTGAGCATGCCGCCAATCACGTGGTCACTGTGAGCGCCCAATCCTTAGGTATTCTTAGTCGCTTGGGGGTTCAGGATCCTTGCCGGCTTTTAGAACCGGTGGTGCGTTCTAGCCTGGATCAGGTTTTAAGCAGCGGGGAAGATCTTGTGACCGGGCCCCTGCTGCGGGGGGATTTTAAGACTGTTCTCTCACATGTTCAGCAGCTGCAGGCTTTTGCAGCCGAAGAAGACGCTGAAGACCTTCTGCTAGCCTACCTGGAGTTAACAAAAGCCACTGCCAGACGGGCTCAACGGTACGGCAAGCTCAGCGAGTATGAGTTGGAAGAGTTGCTGACTATCCTTAAAATCTGAGCTTTAGCTAAAAATATTGACCGCTGTTATTCCTAAACCCGTTAGGCTTTACTACGTGACTATGAATGAGAAGGGCCCGGAGCCCAGCAATCCCTTAGCAAATGATGTTAGCGAGCAGATGCAGATTCGTTTGGCTAAGCGTGCCAAGTTGTTAGAAACTGGCCGTCAGGCATACCCGGTAGGTGTGCCGGTCACCCGTACCATTAGTTCCATCCGCCAGCAGTACGATGGCACCTTGCAGGCTGCTGATACAACTGGCGATATGGTTGGCATCGCCGGGCGTGTGGTGTTTATACGTAATACCGGAAAACTCTGTTTTGCTAGTTTGCAGCAAGGAGAAGGTACCCGGATCCAGGCTATGATTTCTTTGGCCGGTGTAGGCCAAGAGGCCCTGGACGATTGGAAGTCCCTGGTTGATTTGGGTGATCACGTTTTTGTTCACGGTGAGGTTATTTCTTCACGCAGGGGGGAGCTTTCTGTTTTTGCGGATAGCTGGCAGATGGCTTCTAAGGCTTTGCGGCCCATGCCGGTGCTGCATAAAGAACTGAGCGATGAAACCAGAACCCGTCAGCCTTATCTAGATTTGATGGTTCGCCAGAAAGCCCGAGATCTTGTGCGAACGCGGGCCAAGATTACGCAGACTGTGCGGGATGTGCTCAACGAACTGGGTTACATTGAGGTTGAGACTCCTATTCTGCAGCTGATTCACGGTGGAGCTACGGCGCGTCCTTTTGAAACACACTTAAATGCCTTTGATCAAAAGATGACGCTGCGAATTGCTACCGAGCTTTTCTTAAAACGAGCTGTGGTTGGTGGAATCGACCGGGTCTATGAGATTGGGCGAGTTTTCAGGAATGAAGGAATCGACTCTAGCCATAGCCCGGAGTTCACCACCTTGGAATGCTATGAAGCCTATGCAGACCAGTTTGTGATGGCCCAGCGTATGCAGCAAATTATTCTTGCCTGTGCTCAAGCCTTAGATATGTATGAGATCCAAACGGATAAGGGCAAGGTGGATTTGCGGGGGCAATGGCGCTGGCTGGAGGTCTATCCCGGCTTATCTGAAGCCGTGGGCCAGACTTTAACTCCGCAGACACCGCTGGCTGATTTGCAGGCTATTGCCCGGGCTCACCAGGTTAAGTTTGACCCTCAGTGGAGCGCCGAGAAGATGATCATTGAGCTTTTTGGTGAGCTTGTTGAACCGCAGCTTATTGCCCCTACTTTTGTCTACAATTATCCGCCGCTGGCCCAGCCCTTGGCCCGGTCGCATCGGGATGAGCCCAGGCTGATCGAGGCCTGGGACCTCATCATAGGCGGCATGGAGCGGGGTACGGCCTTCTCGGAGCTTATTGACCCGGTAGTGCAGAGGCAGCGGCTCATGGAGCAGTCTATGCTTGCTGCTGATGGGGATCCGGAAGCTATGCAGCTTGATGAGGACTTTCTACGGGCTTTAGAGTATGCCGCACCCCCTATGGGTGGTATGGGGCTGGGAATTGACCGGCTGATCATGCTATTCACCGGTGTCGGTATCCGGGAATCAATTTTGTTTCCCCTGATGAAGCCGGAGATTTCCGATCAGCAAAACTAAGGGCTATTACCTGTTTGATTAGTAAAAACAACAGCTTGCTCTCAGGGGAGGTGACAAGAATGGATTATTTGATTGCCCTGCTCCCTTCTGTCTGTGCAGGAATTATTTTGTACTTTATTTTGCGCTGGATTAGCAGGGCAGACCGGACGGAGCGGCAGGCTCAGCAGAGTTTGCAGGAGGACGCGGCACAGTGGTACGAGACCGTTAAGAACTCTAAAGGTACTCGCGACCCGTTTGGAAGCAAACCGGCAAATAAGCCGAAGTAGACTAAATAAATCCAAAAATGGACGGGAATTAAATCCTGTCCATTTTTTATTTATTGAATTTTATTGCTATTATCTTTATAAACTAGTTCTCTAGTGGTAGATTTATCTTATCTTCTATAAAGGTGTGTTTTGCAAGAGTTGCCAACATGGATTTTGCGGCACGTTTATGGAATTATCTGCGCAAAGTTTTGAAATGAGGAGAGACAGATGGCTCAGAAAGTAAAGATTATTCTCGAAGACGATCTGGATGGTGGCCCCGCAGAAGAGACTGTTCGTTTTGGTCTTGACGGTGGTCAGTACGAGATTGATCTGTCGAGCGCCAACGCAGCACGCTTGCGTGACGCTGTTCGTCCTTTTGCTACGAAGGCTCGCCGCGTTCAAGGTGCTCGTACTCCGGGCCGTCCTGCTGGTTCGCGGACTACGGGTGCTACTAAGCGTAATCCAGAGACAGCAGCAATTCGTCAGTGGGCTAAGGACAATGGTTTTGAGGTTTCTGATCGGGGCAGAATCCACCAGGATATTCAGGACAAGTACTACGCAGCTCAGAAAAAAGTAGCTGCAAAACAATAAGCTTTGACTAGCTGAGATTTATTGAGGGGCTCCTAGGAGCCCCTTTTTCTTAGCCGGCGGCAAAAGACGTATTTATGCCCGAATATTTATGGACATTTTCCCCTAATTTGGGGAAAGCATATACCGCAATCTTCTTAAGGTAAAAGGCGACTTCTAGCTCAAATTTGTCTATTACTTTTGCAAACACCCCTAAGTACAGTCAAGAGGCGTCCTCATAAATGTGGATAATATTTTAGGGGACAAATCCTCTAAGGAAAGGCAAAAATACGGGGAAATAGGGGGAGGGGGTCTTAGGATATTTGCCCTATTCCATTTTATCGGGCCTTATGCAGGCCCTAATCTAGCAGCTTTGCAACTGCAATAAGCCACTACTCTTGAATAGACCTCTGGCTAGCTCCCCATCAGCTTTCACCCCGTGCGAACAGTGCTCTCAAGGCCTGCAAATCCGCGTAATCTTTTTCCTAACGTTAGATTTGTGAGGAGTGTTCAATGTTTGAACGATTTACCGACCGTGCGCGGCGGGTCGTGGTACTTGCCCAAGAAGAAGCCCGCATGCTTAATCATAACTACATTGGCACAGAGCATCTGCTGCTGGGGCTTATCCATGAAGGAGAGGGCATCGCCGCCCGGGCCCTAGAATCCTTGGGAATTACTCTTTCTGCAGTCAGAGAGCAGGTTCAGGACATCATTGGTCCCGGCCCCCAGGCCCCTTCAGGACATATTCCCTTTACCCCACGAGCCAAAAAAGTACTCGAGCTGTCCATGCGCGAAGCCATACAACTGAACCACGGCTACATAGGAACCGAACACATTCTTTTGGGCATGGTCCGTGCCAATGAAGGTGTGGCAAATCAGGTGCTGACCAAGCTTGGTGCAGAGCCTGCTAAAGTCCGCCAGACCGTTACCGATATGATCAGCGGTTACCCCGGAACGGGTAGCGAAGGTAAGGAAGCGGCCGGTGTCGGAGCAGGCCAATCCAAGGAAGGTAGCCCGGCAGGCTCTGCCATCCTGGATCAGTTTGGCACCAATTTGACCGCAGCCGCCCGAGAAGGAGGATTGGATCCGGTCATTGGCCGCCATGCCGAGATGGAACGGGTCATGCAGGTTCTCTCCCGCCGCACCAAGAATAACCCGGTTCTTATTGGAGAACCGGGCGTGGGCAAGACAGCGGTTGTAGAGGGCCTAGCTCAGAGTATCGTCCACGGAGATGTCCCCGAAACCCTGAAGGAAAAGCATCTATACGCCCTCGATCTAGGTTCCCTGGTGGCCGGATCGCGTTACCGCGGTGACTTTGAAGAACGACTTAAAAAAGTCCTTAAAGAGATCCGCACCCGAGGAGACATCATCCTCTTTATTGACGAGATCCACACGCTTGTCGGAGCTGGAGCAGCAGAGGGTGCCATAGATGCAGCCTCCATCCTCAAACCAATGCTGGCCCGGGGAGAGTTGCAAACAATTGGTGCAACAACCCTGGATGAGTATCGCAAACATATTGAGAAGGACGCTGCTTTAGAACGGCGCTTCCAACCCATTCAGGTTGACGAACCCTCTCAGGCCTTGGCTATTGAGATCCTTAAAGGTGTTAGGGATAAATACGAAGCCCACCACCGAGTTTCCATCTCTGATGAAGCCCTGGAGTCAGCCGTTAATCTTTCCGCTCGCTATATCTCCGATCGTTTCCTGCCGGACAAGGCCGTTGACCTGATTGATGAAGCTGGGGCAAGGCTGCGTATTAAGCGCCTTACGGCTCCACCCGAAATTAAAATTCTGGAGGAGCGTATCGGCAAAATACGCCAGCAAAAGGAAACAGCTATCGCCAACAATGAGTTTGAGGAAGCAGCCAAGCTGCGAGATAAAGAGCAAAAGCTCATTGCTGAAAAAGAGGAACAAGAAAAAATCTGGCGGGAGAGCGGGGATGCCTTTGGTGAGGTAACCCCCGAGGTAATATCCGAGGTGCTAGCAGCTTCTACCGGTGTGCCTGTTTATAAGATTACAGAAGAAGAATCTAGCCGCCTGCTTAAGATGGAAGAAGAGCTCCACAAGCGCATTATTGGGCAGGACAACGCCATTAAGGCCCTGGCTCGTTCCATCCGTCGTACCCGGGCCGGCCTTAAGGATCCTAACCGCCCCGGTGGCTCCTTTATCTTTGCCGGACCCACCGGCGTAGGTAAGACAGAACTGGCTAAAGCTCTAGCAGAATTCCTTTTTGGTGATGAATCTGCTCTGATTACTCTGGACATGTCTGAGTATCAGGAGAAGCACACCGTTTCTAGACTCTTTGGTGCCCCTCCGGGCTATGTTGGTTTTGAAGAGGGCGGACAGCTCACGGAGAAGGTCCGCCGCAAGCCTTTCTCCGTTGTTCTCTTTGACGAAGTAGAAAAGGCACACGCAGATCTTTTTAACTCTCTCTTGCAGATCCTGGAAGACGGCCGCCTGACCGATTCTCAGGGTAGGGTCGTGGACTTTAAGAACACCGTGATCATCATGACCACCAACCTTGGTTCACGAGATATGGCCCGTAAGGTACCGGTCGGTTTCCAGAGCCAGGGCGATGCCAGCGGAGACTACGAACGGATGCAGGCTAGGGTTATGGAAGACCTCAAAGAACACTTCCGGCCTGAGTTCCTTAACCGTGTCGACGATATTATTGTTTTCCCCCAGCTGGCTGAGCAGGAAATTCTGCAGATCGTTGACCTCTTTGTAGGCCGCCTGGCCAAGCGGCTGGCGGAGCAGGACATGAGCATTGAACTAACCGATGCCGCTAAAAAACTTATGGCCAGCAAGGGTTACGACCCTTCTATGGGGGCAAGGCCCTTGCGCAGGCAGATGCAGCGCAATATCGAAGATGTGCTATCCGAAAAAATCCTTTTTGGAGAAATCAACCCCGGCGAGAAGATCACGGTGGATGCCGTTGGGGAGGGCGAACTAGCCAAGTTTGTCTTCCGCTCTCAGCCCATGAGTGAGCTAGAAAAATCCATGGATTTTTCTGCCTATGAGGACCAGCAGGAGCAGGCTACAACCCAGACTCAGCCTGTAATCTACCCAGACTCCGACCAAGAAGGTTTTGGCAGTCAAGCTGATCCGCAGCCCTAAAGGCTGCTGAAGGAGCCTACCGCAGGGGCTCGTCTGTTGTGAACTATTTTCAGAGCAGCCGGGCCCCTGGCCTTGGCCGCTAAAGACTTTAAGGGCAGCAAAGCTGGAAAGAGTAGATGATGGCAGAACAAGCCCCCATAAGGATTAGACCCGCAACAGTTCACGATGTACCAGCCATAGAAGCGCTTGTGCAGCCGCTAGCTATTGAAGGGATTCTGCTGGCTAAAGAAAGAGTGACCTACTACGAGTCAATCCAAGAATTTCTCATAGCCGAAAGAGAATCTCAGGGGGTCAACCAGGTCCTTGGCTGCGGTGCCTTACACGTTATGTGGCGAGATATAGCAGAAATTAGAACTCTAGCTAGCAGTCCAGATAGCCGCGGCATGGGGGTGGGGCACAAGCTGGTGCAGGCTCTCATCGAGCAGGCTAGAGCAGTTGCCGTCCAGCAAATTTTTTGCCTCACCTTTGAGGTGGATTTCTTCTGCCGGCAGGGGTTTAGGATTATGGCTAATCAAGATCAGGTAGATCCGCAGATTTATGCCCAGCTCTTGCGCTCACCGGATGAGGGTATTGCCGAATTTTTGGATCTTGCTCGGGTAAAGCCCAATACGTTGGGTAATACTCGTATGATCTACGACCTCTAACGCTTAGAGGCTAACCCAGCCTTCGGCCTCTTGGGCTAGGCCATCCTTGAGCAGGCTACGGTAGCAACGTTCTAACTGTTCTGGGCTGGAGCCAAGCTTTTGTAGCTCTTTAATGCTGGAAATACTGGCCGGACTGATGTGGTCGGGTAGTAAGTCTTGCTGCCCGCCGCGGAGCAGGACCTCTGCCGGTAGGGCTTGTCTGTTTTGCCGGAGCACTGCAAGCATGGCGCCACGTAGTTGGCGGTCTGTTCCGGCCCAGGCTTGCCCCCGTGGCTGGTAGGAAGCTGGGGGACGGCCTTCCTGCAGCCAGAGGCAGGCCTGCTGTACTGGGCAGCGGAAACAGGCTGGATTCTTAGCGGTACAGATCAGGGCGCCTAATTCCATAGTGGCTGCGTTCCAGGTAACGGATTCTTCTTGTGACTGGGGTAGCAGGTCCTGGGCTAGCCTGCTCTCGGCGGCGGTCAGGGATTTAGCGGGAAGTGCCTGGCCTAGAAAGGCTCTAGCAAAGACTCGACGAATATTGGTATCGATGACGGTTGAGCGCTGACCAAAAGCAAAAGCGCTAATAGCTGCAGCAGTATATGTTCCTACTCCGGGTAGTTCGAGTAGTTCCTGGTAGCTCTTGGGGACCTGCCCCTGATGGCGATCAAGGATGGCAGTTGCCGCAGCGTGCAGGCGGAGGGCTCTACGCGGGTAACCTAGCCTGCCCCAGGCGCGCACGGCCTCAGCAGAGGGTTCTGCGGCTAGGGCTGCCGGCTGAGGCCAGCGTTTGAGCCAGGCTTCCCAGACCGGCAGAACTCGCTTAACCGGCGTTTGCTGGAGCATAAATTCGCTCACCATAACGGCCCAGCTGCTGCGGTCGGGGGCCCGCCAGGGTAGCTCTCGGGCATTCTTCATATACCAGGCATTTATATGCTGGTGAAGGTATGCTATTTTCTCTGGGGATAGGACGATGTCGGAACCGGTATTAGCCATTTAAATACCATAGACGATTTTGAATAAACAATGCGAATAGCAGCATAAAGGCGGACAAGAGCAGGTAGTCTATAAGCATGTCAGAAAACGGTTACGGAAACCCCCCTGGCGGTGAGCCCACTGCTGCTGTTTACCGCCGACGTCGCCTCTTTGCCTTGCTTCTTGCCCTCTTACTGTTGGTTCTGCTGATTTGGGGTTTAAACTCTCTTTTTAAATCCCTTGCCGGCCCATCCCAACCGGTGGCAGCAACGGTGGCTAGCAGTACGGCCGCAGAACCATTTGGAGATTTCACTGAACGCGGCACGGTAACTTTTGTCTCTGAGTCAGCTACTGCAGCTGCCAGTAGCCCTGCCCCAGCAAGTCCTAGCCAGTTAGAGGCTAGCGGCACAGAGCAGACCGATCCGGCTCAGGCAAGCCCCAGCCAGTCTGGGCAGGTAGCAGCCTGCACAGCAGAGAATCTTCAGGTGCTACTCACTACCGATCATGCCAGTTATTCGGCCGGGCAGAATCCCAATTTTGTGGTCTCCTATAGTAATAAGTCACAGTCACCCTGTGCCGTGGGCGGCCAGGACCAAAAAATTGACATCAACATAACCTCCGGAATTGCCCAGGTCTATAACCACCTTCAATGTCACGATAGTCCCTTACCGGCAAAGGAGCTTAAAGCCGGCGAATCTGCCTCACAAACCATCAGCTGGGATCGGTCTATTAATGTTTTGGGTTGCGAAAATACCCGTAGCATTGAAGCCGGCTACTATTGGGCTACGGCTGTGGTTAACGGAGTTTCTTCTGAACCCGTTCGGGTTATTGTTAGCGCTTAGTCCGGCTTTTTGAGTCTTGCGGCCAGGCCCTTGCTCACATAAAGCGTTCTAATAAAGAAGATTCTGCCATGCGAGAGAGGGACTCGCGGATTAAGCTGGCACGTTGCTCACCTATGCCTTCTACGGCCCTAATCTCTTCAAGATTTGCGGCCATCAGTCCTTGCAGCCCGTCAAATTCTTCTACTAAACGATCCATAACAGTAGCCGGCATGGATTTGATCCCGGACAGTAGACGGTAACCTCTGGGAGAGAGCGGGGTATTGAGGTCCTGGCCAGCAAAACCAATGGCTTGGGCGATGTTGCTTAGGTCCACGATATCTTTATCTTCCAGGTTGGCCAGGGCCTTAATGGCCTTACCGACATCCTTGCGACGCTTGTCTGTGGGGCTGGGCAGGTAATCGTGAAGGATGGTACCAGCCCCGGGTTGTTCTGGCTGATTCAGCTCTTCCAGCTGGAGTGCAATCAGCCTGCCGCTGGTGCCTAGCTCTAGCACGTAGTGGTTAACCTCAAAGGAGATACGGCGAACCATCTCCATTCTTTGTAGGGTTGCTGCTACATCCCGCAGGGTCACGTTTGCCTCAATTTCTAGGGAGGACAGCGAGCTAAGTATTTGTTTAAGCCGCTTAGTGTAGGACTCCAGGGTTTGGATGGCCTGGTTGGCCCGACTCATCAGAGTTTGGGTGTTTTCTAAGGTATAGCGCGTTCCACTGACGTAGATAGAGATCATGGACATAGAAGAGCTTACGGCGATAACGGGGAAACCCGTTTGCAAAGCAACTCGTTCTGCGGTGCGGTGTCTGGTGCCGGATTCGTTGGTGGGGATTGTTGGGTCTGGAAGCAGCTGTACTCCGGCGTTAAGAAGCATGCTGGCATGACCGTCGCAGATAATGGCCCCGTCCATTTTTGCCAGTTCCCGTACCCGGGTAGCCGAAAATTCTGTGTTGATGGTGAAGCCACCGGAGGCCATACTCTGTACTGTTTTATCGTTACCGAGGACGATGAGAGCCCCGGTACGGCTGCGCAGAATCCGCTCGAGGCCTTCGCGAAGTTCAGTGCCGGGAGCGATGCGGGCAAGTATGTTGATCAGTTGTTGATTGTAAGCTGGTAGCACTTACCCATCTTAGGCACATTTTGGGCAAAGTGTGTCTAAGAGGCAAGTCTTGAGGCCGGCTCTAGCGGTCGCAGGCTTGGCGATCAGCCCTGTGGAAAAAGGATAGCTAAGGCGTCATTGATGGAGGTCACTTCGCGAACGGTGATATTGGCAGGTGTTTTACCCGGCCCTTGCGGGGAGGCAGGAACCAGCGCATGGGTGAAACCTAATCGGGCAACTTCGGCAATTCGTTGCTTAATGCCCGGCACTGTGCGGACTTCTCCAGCAAGGCCGACCTCCCCAAAAACAGCAAGTTTGCGGGTTAGAGGTTTATCTTGGGCTGCGGAAGCTAGGGCTATAACGGCAGCCAGGTCTGCTGCTGGCTCAGAAATTTTTGCTCCTCCAACGGTTGAAATATAACAGTCTAGTTTTCCTACCGGAAACCCTGCCCGTTTTTGTAGGACTGCTAGCAGCATGGCAATACGGTTGCTTTCTAAACCGGCGGTTGCCCGTCTGGGCTGGGGGCCTGAGGCCTGGTCCAGGAGGGCCTGGATTTCTGCTAGGAGGGGACGGCGCCCTTCCATGGTGACGGTAAGACAGGTGCCGGCCACCGGATGGGCGGTGGGGGAGATAAAGAGACCGGAGGGGTCGGTGACAGCTTTGATCCCGGCCTCCTGCATTTCAAAGCAGCCAACTTCATCGGTGGGCCCGTAACGATTTTTAACAGCTCTGAGCATACGAACAGCTGAATGTTTGTCTCCTTCAAACTGGCAGACAACGTCTACAAGATGTTCCAGCAGGCGGGGTCCGGCTATGCTGCCCTCCTTGGTGACGTGCCCAACCAGAATGCAGGCCATATTGCGGGCCTTAGCTTGGGCAATCAGGGCTGCGGCAACTTCTCTTACCTGGTTAGGGCCGCCGGCACTTCCTTCAACTTCTGAGGAGGCAAAGGTCTGCACCGAGTCTAGGACCAGTAGGTCAGGCTTGATTTCTTGAAGCTGAGCCAGGGCGGTAGCCAGATCTGTTTCTGCCGATAAATAGAGGTTTTCTGCTAGGGTGCCAATACGCTCCGCTCTGAGCTTTACCTGGGCCGCAGATTCTTCACCGCTGAGGTAGAGCACCTGCCGGTTTGTGCTTTTTGCCTTGGTTTGGGCAAAGCGAGCGGCAATGTCTAAGAGGAGGGTTGATTTACCGACTCCGGGTTCTCCGGCCAGAAGGATGACGGCTCCGGGAACAAGGCCGGATCCTAGAACTCGATCAAATTCGCTGTTGCCGGTGGGCAGATACTGGGCCGGGCTCGAATCCACTGTGGCAATAGGTTGGGCAGGATTATCCACCCGGGCTGCCGGGCTTGTTTTGACGGTGTGTTTACTGCTACCGCTTTCTGTGACAGTGCCCCATTGCTGGCACTGGCCGCAGCGGCCAACCCACTTGGCGGTAACCCAACCGCATTCGCTGCAGCGGTACTTGCTGGTTTTGAGGGCAGATTTTCGAGAGCTCATACCACCATAGTAGGGGAGGCTTGCTGCTGCGGGCCCCTAGTTTTCCCTGTAGGTGGATAGTAGACTGGATAATACATTAAGAAAGTGTCCCAGCTAATAAGGAACTTTTCTTAAGCTAACTTTCAGACAGGCATGACAGGCTGAGGTCAAACGTCAGCGCGAAGGAACCAAAAATGAGAAAACCACTGATTGTTATTAGCACAGCAGCCCTGGCTTTTTTGCTGGCCGGTTGTTCAGATTCTAAGGACGATTCAGCTTCGAGTCAGTCACCCAGCGTTTCGGCTAGTGCCAGCCAAACTTCGGGGGAAAATAGCTCTGATAGCGGGCAGTTTACTACCTTGCCGGCTAAGATTGACCCTTCCGGCGGTACGGGACAAAGCTGCGCTAGCGGCGATGTTAAAAGTAAGGTGGATCAGGCTGCGCAAGAGCTAGAGAAGTCCTCTACGGGGCTTGACTTGGATGTTCAGGCTGCCGATACCAGTACTTATGACCCCTGCAAGGCCCTGTCCTGGGTTCTTGTTCCTGTTACCGGTTCAGAGACTAGCGGGGATGCTCAGCCTAGCCGGCTTTTCCTCTTCCATCAGGGCGAGTACCTACAGTCAGTAGCTGAAGAGCAGGATTTATACCAGCCTCAGGTGCAGGAGAAGAACGCACGGAAGATCGGGGTTACCTACACTGATCAGGATCAGAAAGAACATGCAGCGGAGTATGCCTGGGATGAGGGCATGGGCACCATCAAAAATACCGGTGATTTAGCTCCGGCCGGTGACGCTCCGGCAAGTTCTACTGCTAGCCCAAGCAGCTAGGGGTAGATTACCGCTTCTTGTTTTGCTGGGAACGTAAAACAATATTGAGGGCGCGGGTGTCGTCTGGAGCCAGTTGGTCTTCTGGTTCCGCGGCGCCGGCGCCTTTACTGTGCCAGCGGGCGACATGGGCTGCTCGCTTGGGGTTGATCAGCTCAAGCTGGTTGGTTCTGGGAGCGTGTTCGGTCATGGATTCTCCCAGGGGAACAAGCAGGTCTGCGGCGCTCTCGTGGCTGAGTCCCGTTGCTTCTAAGAGGTCGGTGACGAGTGGGCGAAGCATAAGGACCAGAGATTCTGCCTCTAGGGTCCGTACTCCCATGAGCCGGGGGTCTAGC
The DNA here is from genome assembly GCA_030524105.1 of Rothia sp. (in: high G+C Gram-positive bacteria). Classification (GTDB taxonomy): domain Bacteria; phylum Actinomycetota; class Actinomycetes; order Actinomycetales; family Micrococcaceae; genus Rothia. The sequence goes on along the minus strand of JAUNHE010000002.1, from coordinate 227,080 downwards.
CTCTTGGCTAGTTCAATAAGTTCTGTTTGTGCCAGTTGGCGGTGCTGCTGCCTGGTTTTACTTTGTTCTTTAGTTAAGGCCAGACCAAGTTCAGTGACAGTGCGACTGATGCTTTCGAAGGCCTGGGCAATGGATTTGATAGCTGTTTGAGAGATCTGCACATGACTGATAGTCGAGGCTAAGCGACGGTTTAGGACGCGTGTGTTGCGAATTGCAAGATCAATGGCGTCAAGTGCCTGGGAGAATTCTCGGAGCTCCTTGAGATGATTTTTACCCAGCATGGATAGCTGGGCCATCCCTTTGGCTGTAATAACGTCTCCTTCGGCAGCGTTGTAGAGTGGCTGTAAGTCCCTGGCTTTTTCTAAGGCTTGCCAGGCTGTGGAGCTATTGTAATCCTGGATAGCTTGGGCAGACTGCTGTAAGACAGCGGCATAGGAATCCATGAGTTTTTTGATGTTCATCCTGGGGGTGGTGCGAGGATCCTTGGGGAAAAGAAACATCATCAAAAAGGCAAAGGCGCCACCGACGATGGCGTCTAGGCTGCGGGAGAAGGGCCCGCCTGCTATAGGGGCCATGAGAACAACCAGGCAGGATTGCAGGCCCATTTGGATGGTAAAAATAATGCCGTTATCCAGAAAGCGTGCCACCAAAATAGAGATAAAAAGTACGAGGGCTGCCTGCCAGAGTCCGCGCCCTAAGACCAGCATGAGGGTGTCGCCAATAAGAATTCCTAAGGTAACACCAATGGTGACTTCTAACATACGTCTGGCGTGGGTTGCTCCCCGGACGTAGCCAAGAGAGACAATGGCAGCAGTTGCTGCAAAGATTGGTTCTTTATGGCCTAAAACATGCAGTGCGAAAGCGTAGGCTCCAATGCCGGCTACCACAATCTGCAGTGATTGAAAAAAACCTTCGCTCACTCTAGCTAGCCCGGTAAGATACCATTCCTGCAGGCCTTGTTTGAAGTTAGTTGCTGACTTAGATAAGGGCATATCTTAAGTGTATGCATTGGGCTCAAAGCTGGGTAATTACTCGGCGGTTAAACGTAGCGCATTGTTAATATTGTGTTTACCTGGCAACACCTATTCAGCTACCTTTCGCTCTTAAAGTCTTGAGGTGTACAGCGACTATCGGGCATCGTGTCTGGTTTTACTGTACGATAACTATCACACATTTTAGGGAGGCAGTAAATGCCCTCTCGCACCACGCTCAGCGAAAAGGATACTCTCTTGAAGACAAAGGCATTTATTAGCGCAGCTTCGATGGCGCTTGTTGGGCTGCTAGCTGTAACAGCCTGCGGTTCAGATAACCCAACTGGAACCAGTAACTCTTCAAATTCTGGGGCAAACTCCAGTGTTTCGGGAACTCTTTCTGGCATTGGGGCATCTTCTCAGCAAGCCGCAATTACAGCCTGGGAATCCGGCTTCGCTTCCCAATACCCGGATGCAACGGTGCAGTACTCGCCGGACGGCTCTGGCGCTGGCCGTGAAGCCCTACTGGCTGGGGCCGCTCAGTTTGCTGGCTCTGACGCCCACCTCAAAGACGAGGAATATAAAACTTCACAGGAAGTATGTGGCCCGGATGGAGCTATCAATATCCCGGTCTATATTTCACCTATTGCTGTGGCCTTTAATCTTCCCGGTATTGAGTCCATTAATCTGGACGCCCCAACAATCGCTAAGATCTTTAAGGGCGAAATCTCACAGTGGAATGATCAAGAAATCAGCAAGCAGAATGAAGGAGTTGACCTACCGGATACCAAAATTACCGTGGTGCATCGTTCCGATGATTCCGGTACCACCGAGAACTTTACCGAGTACTTGGAGGCTGCTTCTGATGGGGTCTGGGACAAGGAAGCCGATGGTGACTGGCCCTCTGCTTATGCAGCTGAATCAAACAAGGGTACCTCAGGGGTAGTTTCTACTACTAAATCTACAGAAGGTGCTATCACCTATGCAGATGCTTCTGCAACGGGAGATTTGGGCCAGGTAAAGGTCAAAGTGGCAGATGAATACGTTGAGCTTTCCCCAGAAGCGGCAGCTAAAACCGTAGAAATCTCAAAGCGAATTGAGGGCCAGCATGCAGACGATATGTCGATTGACATTAATCGTACGCCTGAGGATGCTAGCGCCTACCCCATCGTTTTGGTTTCCTATCACATCGTGTGCTCAGCCTATGATTCGCAGCAGACTGTTGACTTGGTTAAGGCTTACGAGGGTTATGTCATCTCTGAGCAGGGCCAGCAGGACGCAGCCGGAGCTGCCTCTTCTGCTCCGCTAACTGCCTCTCTTCGAGAAGACGCCCAGAAGGCTATTGATGCTATTGGGGTTAAAGAGTAAAGCTACTGTGTGAGGTTCAAACGGTGCACTTGGATGGCAAGTAAGCGTGTGGGTGCACCGTTTGTGCCGGCAAGAGACTGCCGCCTTCGAGGCAGACTAGGGAGCTGGAAAGGTTATTTTTCAGCCAGATTAAGAGGAAAGTAAAAGGCAGAACGGAAATGTCCATCACTTCTGAAAAACCCTCCGGGCAAAGCCCCTCACGGGCAAAAACTAAAGATCTGCCCGAGGTGGGTAACCCTGCTGCGGACAAAATATTCTCTGGCATTTCCTTAACTGCAGGAATATTAATTCTGGTGGTGCTAGCTGCCGTTGCCGTATTTTTGGTTGCTCAGGCTATGCCGGTTTTTACAGCCAGTGCAGAAGACCTGACTGCCGGAGGTTTCCTGGCCTATATATACCCGCTTGTTATTGGAACACTGATTGCGGCAGCAATAGCTTTGCTTTTGGCTACTCCCGTTGGTATTGGCGTTGCCCTCTACATTTCTCACTATGCCCCTAAACAGATTGCTAGGACGGTAGGTTATGTTATTGATCTACTTGCTGCTATACCGTCGGTGATCTTTGGGGCCTGGGGTGCCTCTGTGCTGGCTCCGGCGATTGTTCCTTTTTACGACTGGCTTTACCAGTATTTTGGTTGGCTGCCCATTTTTGCCGGTCCCGCCTCCCAGACGGGTAAAACTATATTGACTGCCGGTATTGTGCTGGGAATTATGATTCTTCCTATTATCACGTCTATGTGCCGGGAAATTTTTGTACAAACTCCCAAGTTGCAAGAAGAAGCAGCCTTGGGTCTAGGGGCAACGCGCTGGGAGATGGTGAGGATGACTGTCTTTCCTTTTGCCAGAACAGGGATCATCTCCTCGGTTATGCTGGCCTTGGGGCGGGCCTTAGGTGAAACCATGGCAGTAACCCTGGTCTTAGCGGGTGGGCCGCTGACGGTTTCCCTGATACGCTCAGGCAACCAGACCTTTGCCTCGGAGATTGCCCTGAACTTTCCAGAAGCCTACGGAATACGTATGTCTGAGCTCATTGCAGCGGGGCTGGTTCTCTTCATTATCACACTGATTGTTAATATTGCTGCCCGCATGATTACGAGTCGGTACAAAGAATTTTCAGGAGCAAATGCATGAGTGCACAACCGGTTACTTCTTCCCGTTTGACCCGCGGACAGGCTCCCCGATGGTTACCTTTAGCAGTTGGTTTAGCTGCTCTGGTTCTTGGAGCAGCTCTTTCTGCCTTTTTCGGTTTTTCTGTGGCCACCTGGGCTATTTTTGCCGGACTTATTTTTGTGCTGGTAGGGCCCTTAACGATCAGTGTTTTTGAGGGGGAACGTAAGGCTAAGGACGCTTTTGTACGCTACTTGGTTTATGGAGCCTTCCTTATTGCTTTGATTCCCTTGGTCTCGGTGATTTGGACGGTCCTGGTGAAGGGGATTCCAGGGCTTTCTCCTAATCTTCTTTTTCAATCGATGAAGGGGGTTACCGGTGTTCATGACAATGCAGCAGCCCAGGGCGAGGGGCCGGTCTTAGGCGGAATCTACCACGCTATTATTGGTACCTTGGAAATTACCTTGCTTGCCACCCTTATTTCTGTACCTATCGGGCTCTTAACAGCAATCTATCTGGTGGAGTATTCCAAGGATGGTGCCTTGGGTAAGGCCATCATTTTCTTTGTTGATGTTATGACGGGTATCCCCTCTATTGTTGCCGGTCTTTTTGCGGCTTCCTTTTTTGCCTTGGCCAGCGGTGACCCATCTGAGAGAACCGGCCTGGTGGCGGCGGTGGCCCTGTCTGTGCTGATGATACCGACCGTTGTTCGTAACGCAGAAGAAATGCTACGCATCGTACCAAACGAGCTTCGTGAGGCCTCCTATGCACTGGGAGTGCGTAAATGGCGGACCATTATGAAGGTGGTTATTCCCACGGCTATATCGGGTATTGCCTCCGGGGTGACCCTGGCTATAGCCCGCGTGATTGGTGAAACAGCGCCCATCTTGGTGACAGCAGGGTTTGTTACTTCTATTAACTGGAATGCTTTTAGTGGCTGGATGGCTACACTACCAACCTACATCTACTATCAAATTATGACTCCGACCAGCCCAACCGCCGCCTCGGTTTCAGAAACACGGGCCTGGGCTGCCGCCTTGGTACTTATCCTGATTGTGATGGTTCTTAACCTTATTGCCCGGGCCGTAGCAAAATTCTTTGCCCCAAAAACCGGCCGCTAAAATTAGACTCTCTAGCATCTGAAGATTAAGGAAAATACAGTGTCTAAACGTATCGATGTCGAAGGCCTCAACGTATATTACGGCGACTTTCTGGCAGTCGAAGACGTCACTATGACCATTGACGCTCGCTCTGTGACGGCTTTTATTGGGCCTTCCGGTTGTGGTAAATCAACCTTTCTGCGCACTCTTAACCGCATGCATGAAGTGATTGATGGAGCTTACGCCCAGGGTAAGGTTTTACTGGACGGTGAAGACCTCTACGGTAAGGGTGTTGATCCGGTGCTGGTTCGCTCTCAAATCGGTATGGTATTCCAGCGGCCTAACCCTTTTCCTACCATGTCTATTCGGGAAAACGTATTAGCCGGTGTCAAACTTAATAACCGGAAAATATCCCGGGCTGATGCCGATGACTTGGTTGAGAGTTCGCTCCAGGGGGCTAACCTTTGGGAAGAGGTTAAAGACCGTTTGGATAAGCCTGGATCCGGTTTATCCGGTGGCCAGCAGCAGCGTCTGTGTATTGCCCGTTCTATAGCGGTTAAACCTGACGTCATTCTTATGGATGAACCCTGCTCTGCCCTGGATCCTATTTCTACTTTGGCTATTGAAGATCTCATCAACGAGCTTAAAGAGGAATACACCGTTGTTATTGTTACCCACAATATGCAGCAGGCGGCACGTGTTTCTGATAAAACAGCCTTCTTTAATATTGCCGGTACGGGTAAACCCGGCAAACTGATTGAGTACGCTCCTACGCAGGAGATCTTTAATAATCCTAAGCAGAAGGCAACCGAGGACTACGTTTCGGGCCGTTTTGGTTAAGCCCGGTCCCAAAACTAGGGTGGGGGTGGTCTGTGCCGCCCCCACCCTAACTTTTAGGGATCTTCTGGCTCTTGTGGCTAGTTTGCCTCAAGCTATCTTTTAAGAGTTAAGGTTCTTTCCCGGCTGATTTCTTCTTGGCTAGTAGGCTCCTCCTGGGAGGACTCTTCTGCTACAACCGGCTCTGCCTTGGTCATAGAGAGTTCAAATTCTAGGGAAATTTTGTCTGAGACCATTACACCGCCTGAGTCTAGGGGGCTATTCCAGCGCATGCCCCATTCTCGGCGGTCGATCCGACGCCCACCTTCTAATCCTGCCCGGGTAATGCCAAAGGAATCTACGTGAACACCGGATAGGTCCAGGGGGATGGAGACCGGTCTGGTGATACCTCGAATTGTTAGATCTCCAACCACAATAAACTGGTCTTGGTCTACTTCGTCAATAGTGGTAGAAACAAATTCGATGGTGGGGTATTTTTCTTGATCAAAAAAGTCAGCGCTGAGCAGGTGCTGATCGCGTTTGTCGTTGCGTGTGTCGATACTAGCTACCTGGATGGTTACGTGTGCGTAGGAATTTTCCCAGTCCTGGGGGTCGATATATGCTTTCCCCGTGACCTCGTTAAAGGCTCCACGGACTTTGGTGACCATGGCATGGCGCGCGGAGAAGCCCAGGCGTGAGTGCAATGGGTCGATATTCCATTCTCCTACAAACTGTGAATCGTTAGACAACTGAAAGCCCCTTTGATGTGCAAGCGTATATTGGGTGTGAAACATGCTCTCAGGCCCGCATTGAAAAGGAGGTTGTATATATGATTTCCCCTTCAAATTACTTGCTAAGTAAACATATTTATATCCACGATTATAGTTTTGACAAGCGCAAAAGCTCTATATCTACCTGTACACTATAAAGCCCATATTGCAATAGGTGACCCTAGTTAAGCGCGTATTTGCGGCAAAAACAGACTTATTAAGTGATTAAAAAACCAGTTATAAATCTTGTAAAAGTGTAAACAATAAGTCTATTTTTTAAGGTCATCTCCTGCTGGCCTTTTGAATATGCTTCTTTGCGATATGCTGCTGCCTGCTAGCAGGCTAGGGGTTGGTTAGTGCAGGAGGGGTGAGAGGGCCAGCAGTAGAACTGAGGAGATAACGAAGGTCATGGGCATGGTGGCCACCCAGGTGAGGAGGACTTTAACAACAATGCTTGTTCGAACTGAGCTAAATCGTTGGTTGAGTCCGGCCCCTAAGACGGAGGCTGCTGCTAGGTGGGAGGAAGAGGCGGAGGTGCTAAAGATCGTTTGTGCCAGGAGCATGCTGAGGGCTGTTGTTGCCTGGGCAATACTGCCGCGGAAGGGGTCTATATAAACCATTTTATGGGCAAAGGTGTAACCGATACGCCAGCCACCCAGCAGGGTGCCTGCTGCCAGAAGTAGGGCGCAGGCCAGGCTGGCTAAAGTGTTTATCCAGCTGGCTGGTTGAAGGTTTGCACAAGCTAGCATGACTAAAAAGAGAGTGAGGGCTCGCTGGCCAACGTGCATACCGTGGGTTAGGGAGATCAGGGAGCTGGCTAGGGATAAAACGTTGCGGGAGATTTTATTGACGGTGCGGGGGTAGGTGCGTTGGGCTAGTTGGCTGAGGGGGAAAACAAGAAACCAGGAGAGGGCAAAGACTAGTAGGGGAAAGAGGATGAAGGGGATAAGAATAAAGCTGTGAAAGGGTTCGGTGAAGGGGTTGATGCTGGCTAAGCCTAGGTGGTCCAGGGCCCAGGCTGCCCCGGTTAGTCCGCCGATGAGGGCGTGGGTTGAGGAGGAGGGCATGCGTAGCCACCAGGTTAAGATTTCCCAGCTGACTTGTGCTGTGAGTGCGGTGGCCAGCATGGCCAAACCTAGCTGGCCGTTGGGTAGGTGGAGCCAGCTGGAGAGGTAGCGGGCAAAGATGAAACAGCTGAGGATGACCCCTATAAAGTTTAGGCTAGCGCTTATGGTGAGGGCGGTCATGGGGGTTAGGGCTCGGGTGCGCACTGCAACGGCGACGGCGTTGGGGGCGTCATGAAAACCCGAGACCAACAGGTAGCCTGCCAGCCCCAGTAAACACAGGATTAAAAGGGTGATCGTCACGGTCTATGATTCCTGGACGATGATACGGCCGATCTGCGATGAGACTCCTCGCATGGAGTAGGAGGTGGCGCTAAGCTCTTGGATAAACTGCTCTGTTTGTAGGAAGCGGTTGGTCTTGTATTTATCCATAATTTCTGCGGTGTAAGCCTGGGCTGTTCTACTGGCCTGTCTGGATATTCTTAACATGTCTATCCAGTATTGGTCTAAACTTTTGAGTTCTTCTAGCCGGGGTAGGACGGCGGTGGTAAGTACTGCTTCACGCTGGATGATATCCAGGAGTGTGGTGGTGTGGGAGCTAAAACGATCTATCTTGTAGAGGGAGAGTAGGTGGCCGGCTGAGGTAAGGTGCTCTGTTGCTGTCATCAGGTGGCTGGCTAGGGTATAGAGGTCTTCTCTGGGGATGGGGGAGGTGAAGGTGCTGCGAACCTGGGTCATGGTTTGGAAGAAAAGGTCTTGGGTGTGACTTTCGTGTTCCAGCATGCTGGTGAGCAGGTTCGGGTAGTTGTTGGCACCGTTGCTGCCCACCATTTCTGATAGGAGTGAGGCTGCTTCTGCTACCTTGCCTGAAAGTTCCGCCAGTGAACGTAGTGAGGTGTTCTCTTGGGGGAACAGGCGCTCAAACATGGGATCTCCTGACAGTTTTTACTGAGAGTTGATGGTGGGCTGATCAATAGCATAAGTCACTATCTGCTCTCAACCATATCTATTTGGGGTTAACAAATTGATGCTGCCGGTCGGTTTCCTGTAAAAATTTTTTGTGCCGGGTTTAAAGGGGATGAGGGCCTGCAGCTAGTTGGATGGCTGCAGGCCCTCATCTGGCATGATTAAAGCGGTGCCAGGCTGGGAGCGCCTCTCGGCGAAAGGCCGCTCGAAGCGGCTAAGATTTGGAGCCCGGGGCTACCTATTAGCAGCCTGACACCTGTCTTCTAGTCTTCTAAAATTATGTGGTGCTGTCAACTTTTGCTTAGCCTAGGGTGTTGGCCCGCCAGCTGGTGGCGGCTTTTTCTAGTTCTATAGCGGTTTTTGTGAGTTTGCGGGCCTGGGCGCGTAGGGTTTGGGAGCGGCGGTAATCTTTGGTTTCGAGTTCTTGGGCCGTTTTTTCTTGGCCGCTGGCTACGATTCTGGCGAAGGCGGCAAAGCGTTCGAGGGCTGTATCAAATTCTCCGGTGAAGGCTCCGCTGAGGATCTGGTTGGTGGTGTTGATAATTTCTGTTTTGCTGGCTGGGTCTGCTACCCCGGCCAGCAGCTGGTTGCCCCAGTGGCTGGTTTTGCCGACGGTGTAGTAGTTGCTGATACTGCTGGCCTTGTTGCGGATAGTCTCTGCCAGGCTGTAGATGCGCCAGAGGGCACCTGGCAGGGAGTTGGCTGGTGCCTGCTGCCAGAGTTGGGCTAGGGGTTCTATCCCGTATTCGTCGGTAAAGCGGATGACTCGTTGCCGAACTAGCTGGTTGCTACCCTGTCCTGCTTGGAGCAGGGTTTGGGCACAACGGTAGGCGGCCTCCTGCATGAGGGCGGGGTCTTGGCCGCCGATAAAGCTTTCAAGCTGCTGGTTTGTTAGCTTAACGGGCCTGTGGTACAAGCGAGGGCTGTGGGGCATAGTCACTATTGTAAGGTTTAGTGACAAGGATGGGGCTGGATTGACTTTGGGGAGCCTGCGGGCGGGTGTGGCCCTGATTTTCTAAATGCTGCTGAAGGTGTTATAGTTGTGTTCGCTAACTTTTGTTGGCGGGGCGCCTTTAGCTCAGTTGGTAGAGCATCGGACTTTTAATCCGTGGGTCGTGGGTTCGAGCCCCACAGGGCGCACATCTTCATCAGTTTCACCCCGTTCCGGCGATGCCGGGGCGGGGTTTTCTATATCTGGAACGATAATTGGGCTGCGAGCTACACCGCCCAGCAGGTCACCCAAAGTAATTCCTAGCGCGCCAGCGATAGTCCCCAAATCATTAATCGAGAAGGCGTTGATTCCGTTGAGCTTTTTGGAAACATTGGGCTGCGCAATGCCGAGGATCTTAGCGAGATCTCTACCCGTAAGTCCCCTTCGGCCCATCCATGCGCGAACTTCATCTCTGATAGCAAGTTCAAACTCTGAGACTTTTGGTGTAGCTGACACAGCCATGCTTTCCTTCCCTAAGAAGATTACCTTTAGAGGTAACTTTATACCCAAAAAGTAAGAAAATCGGTGAAATAAGTAAGATTTTTCTTGCATGTATACCCTGAGAGTATTAACGTTTATCCTATGGGAACAATGAACTTACTACACGCGAGATTGTCTTGCGCAACGTCCGCCGAGCCATGTTCGAAGCAGACTTGACCCAGGCTGAACTCGCAGAGCAGATGACGATTACTCGTGAGACCCTCCGTCATCGACTAAGTGGCAAAAGGCCTTTCACTATAGATGAGTTAGTAGAGATAGCGCTTGCTACCAAGGTTCCTTTCTCATCCTTGGTTGAAGTAAGAGCAGATTCAGGTGAGTCAGTATGAACACGGCAATCCTGACGGCAGAAACCTACGGTCTCACCACAACTAATCCGGGGCCAGTTGACACCCAAGCCCTTCAAGAACAGCTTGAGGCACTGCTCCAAGATCCCCGCCGAGAGCAAAAACTAGCGACCTTTGAAAACGCATCCCAGCTGCCCCAACTCGCCAGTACAGAGAAAGCCCCACACCCTAGAGAAATCCGCTACCTCTTCATGAGCAGCAAGAAACAGATTCTCCCCAAGGCCGCCCAAAGGTTGACCGAACCGAGCGTTTGGTACGCACTAGCAGGAATGAACTAAACCCATGTCACTAGAAATGATTACCTGGGCCATGAAACAAGATGTGAAAAATTCACAATTCCAAGTCCTCATAGCCATAGCCAACGAAGCCGACTCAGACGGCGTATGCTTCACTGGCCAAGCCAAACTTGCCTACAAGGCAAACGTCACTGACCGCACCCTCAGAACCTGCATCGCCCAATTCCGAGATATGGGGCTGTTGCACACCGAGCGGCGCACCATGACCTTTGGCCGGGGTCGTAAGACGGATGCTATCGTCCTTCACCCAGAAGTAAAAGACTTCGAGAAGGCACCCTACCCCTACGCTGAAGAAGACCGCAAGAGGGCTGCACGAAACCGTAAAAAGTATGAGGTCATTCCCAGCTGTGAGCCTGTGGATAACCTCCCCGATGACCAACCGGAAAATTTTTCCGGTAGAACGTTCTACCGGAAAAATCATGCTGACCAACCGGAAAACTCGGGTATTTCAACCGGAAAAATTCAGCAAAGTGCCTTTAATAAGAAGGAGCATCTACGGCTACGCTCTATGGAAAGGTTCGGGGCTCTACAGGGCTAGTCTTTCTTGGAACGGATAAATGAGGAGCCTTAGGAAGAATCTTTGGTAGCTTCGTGGTAGTGCAAAGCTGGCTTTGCATTATTGATGGTTTTGAGCACTGCGTTTTGTAGGAATTTCATGGGCACGTTCTCTGGAATGTGGGTAGCGATTGCACTATCAATCTCATCGGGCGTGGGTTCCCTGTCGGGGTGGCTGATGGAAAGGTGCTATTCTTCACTGGGGCTGTTTTGGTCGATGGTGGGGCCGGAGACGATACAGCGAAGCTTGCGGTCGTGGCGGGCGGTAAAGATGCGGGTGTCGATGCCACCTGCAAGGTTATTACGTTCGTATTGCCAGAAAATTTTGGTCATTGTTGGTGCTATTTCTATGAGGTGGCTAGGAGTTTGAGGCTTTGACCGTTGGGGGATTCAGCGGTGATGTTGATGGAGGTTCCCAGTGCTTCTAGGTACTTCTTGAGGGTTTCGACTTTGGTATTGGTCAAATCGCCGTTTTCAATCTGGGAGATGCGGTGCTGGCTGACTCCCAGGCGTTGTGCCAACTGTGACTGAGTAAGTCCTGTGTTCTTTCGTAGCTCCTTGAGTTGGTAGAGGCGAGTTTCTTCTCGCATCTCTTTAAGTTCTTGCTCCATGTAGGCGGAATCTACAGGGCGGATGGTGAGCATATCATCGAGTGTCATGAGTTTGTCCTGCTTTCGTGTGGGTGGTGTTTAGATGCTGTTCGTAGAGTGCCTCTGCTGTGGGGACGTTCTGTTTGTACCACTTATCCCAGTGGCTAGTTTTGTCACCTGCTACAAGGAGGATTGCTTGTTGTAGGGGGTCAAAGATGAAAAGGATGCGGATATTTTTAGCGGACTTTCTGGGGCGCAACTCTTTGAGGTTGTGGTACTTGCTATGGTGCACTCTGTCGATATAGGGTCTGCCTCCTGAAGGGCCTACTTCGGCGAGGTATTTGAGTGCAACGATGGTGTCGCGGTATTGCTCCTCGGGTAGTTGCTGAAGCCAGTTGGCTATGTAATCGAGTTTGATAGTCCATGTGGCCATGAGTCAATAATATCATGTATAACTGATTTTTTAGTGAGGGTAAAGGTGGGGCGCGTGGCTAGAAATCTGACTGAGGAAGCACCTGTTAGGGGTGGTCATTGCGACGGCTTGAAAGGTCCTGTTGCAGTATCTTGTGGATGATAAGGAGTCTTGCTGATACCTGGCTGTAGATTGGAACTTTTAATCCGTGGGTCGTGGGTTCGAGCCCCACAGGGCGCACATCTTCATCAGTTTCACCCCGTTCCGGCGATACCGGAGCGGGGTTTTCTGTATCTTCAACGGTGAGAGATACATCAACTACAGGACCAAGAAGCTGTCCGAGGGTGATTCCCATATGTGCCGCAATCACACCTAAGTCGTTGATGGTGAACGCGCTTACTCCTCGAAGTCTCTTTGACAAAGCAGAGTGGGCCATGCCTATTTTGTCTGCCAGTTGACGGGCACTTAGTCCACGTCTTCCCATCCAGGCCTTTACCTCCCCTGCAACAGCTAGTTCAAATTCAGAAACAGGGCCACTTGTCCATGTCTTAGGCATCATGCCTCCCTACGGCGCGATGACCTCTACACCGACCATGGCCTCTCCGGCGCACTGGCCAAACGACCCGGCTTGGATAAAGCACTGACTGCACTGCATCCGGTGACACGCTCGTGATCACCACTTTGGACAGGCTCGAGCGCTCCACCCAGAAAATACTCGAACTCGCCGAGGAACTACGAGATCGCAATACCGGTTTGCGCGTGCTCAACCTGGGTGGTGGTGATGTGGATACTAAAACACCCATGGGCGCCATGGTCTTCACCGTCATGGCAGCCCTGGCCCAAGTGGAACTAGAGATTAAACGCGAACGCATCACCGACTCCGTCACCAAACGCCGCACCACCGGCGGCGACCTCGGTGGCCGACGCTCCACCTTCACCGAATCCCAAATCCGCACCGCATTCAAACTCATCCAAGCCGGTAAACCTGAAACCCAAGTTGCCAAGGATATGGGGATGTCCCGTGCGACGCTTTACCGAAGACTCAAAGACGCGGATTCTTCTTTATAGTCCTATCTCATTTGGACACGTTCGACATTTGAAGTGCTCTGATCGCTCTCAGTCTTGTGCAGCCTGAGATTATGGCTGCCTCTATCCTTTGCGGGCCTCCAATTCCCGTCTCTTCTGATATTTCTCAAGACCATGCGACGCCGTATCGGTAATACTTGAGATATCGCGCTCAATGCACTCGTCCTACATTGGCAAACACCGCTCCGAAATAGTCTGCTCTCGCACGATATGTCCGGGAACATGATGCTGATTTCCGTCGAGCTTCGATTGTCATCAAAGATTCGGCAGGGCAACTGTTAGCAATTCAACTTTCTGGACAGAGCGATGACCGGCTGGAACTTCGGCTCGCTGAATCAACGTCCAAAGAGAGCATGAAACAAGTATTCCGCGAAGTCGGAGGAACTTACTAACATTCCCGAAGGAGTCATCCCGCAACGAACGGTCCAAAAAGGTCCACCATAGGGTTTTGGGCTATAAGCTAACGAAACAGAGTTATGAGAAACCAGCACCAGTAAAATCGCGCCATTCGAGCATTCAACTCGAATGGCGCGATTATTCATCCCCAAAACCATCAATTTTGGGCGTTGCAACTAGTACAGCAAATACTGTATAGTACATCGCATGATGAACATTGAGTCGCGGATCGATGCGATGAACCGGCTTGGCCGCGCCATGGCCGACCCCACCCGGTCACGCATCCTCCTGTCCTTGCTGCACGAACCCGGATACCCAGCGGAACTTGCCCAGGCCCTGGGACTGAGCCGCGCCAACGTTTCCAACCATCTGACCTGCCTGCGCGGGTGCGGAATTGTCGTGGCGAAAATGGAAGGTCGCAAAACCCGGTACGAAATCACCGATCCTCACCTCACCACCGCCCTGCGCGCCCTGGTTGAGGTGACGTTGGCCGTCGATGATCAAGTACCTTGCCTGGACTCTTCCTGCCCTGACTGCGCCACCAGCGCCGATCGAGAACACAAGGAGCAAGCATGAGTTCCGCCTGCGGTTGCGATTCACCGGAACCCACCGAAGAATTCGAAGAGGAACTGCCCTGGTGGCGGGATTGGCATGTGCTCGTCCCCATAGCCTCAGGCGTTTTCTTCCTCACTGGGCTCGTCCTTGAATGGAGCACCCACGACGAAAGCACCGCCATCGTGGCCTTGGTGCTGTTTTGGATCGGCCTGCTACTAGGCGTTTTTACCTTTGTGCCCGGCGCCCTGCGAAACCTGTTCACGAAACGGAAACTCGGCATTGGGCTGCTAATGACCATCAGCGCCACCGGTGCGGTCATCCTCGGCTATGTCGAGGAAGCCGCAGCCCTGGCGTTCCTGTATTCCATTGCCGAAGCCCTGGAAGACAAAGCCATGGACAGGGCACGCTCGGGCCTGCGCTCTTTGTTGAAGCTCGTTCCTGAAACGGCCACCGTCATCCGTGACGGCGCACCGGTCGCGGTCAGTGCAGCAGAGATCAAGATTGGCGATTCACTGCGCGTGAAGCCTGGTGAACGCTTGGCAACCGATGGCGTGGTCAGCCAAGGCTCAAGCAGCTTAGACACCTCCGCTATCACGGGGGAGTCAATTCCCATGGAAGTAACCGTGGGCGACCAGGTTGCTGCTGGTTCCATCAATTCATCTGGCGCTCTAGTAGTCACTGCAACGGCGAACGGCACGGACAACTCCCTGACCACGTTGGTGAGCCTAGTCGAGCAAGCCCAGTCGGAACGTGGCGAACGGGCACGGCTCGCTGACCGCATTGCCCGCCCGCTGGTTCCCGGTGTCATCGTCCTGGCAGTACTGGTCGCTGTGCTTGGAGCGATCTTCGGCGATCCCGAAACATGGATCACACGCGCACTGATCGTGCTGGTCGCAGCCTCGCCTTGCGCGATGGCCATCGCCGTTCCTGTCACCGTTGTTTCCGCCATCGGAGCTGCCAGCAAATTCGGTGTCATCATCAAAAGCGGAGCAGCCTTCGAACGGCTTGGTTCCCTGCGCCGCATCGCGGTAGATAAAACTGGAACACTCACACGCAATCAGCCAGTGGTCACGCAAGTCCAGACTGTTGATGATGCGACCCGCGATGAGGTGCTCGCCGTTGCCGCCGCCCTGGAACAGCACAGCACCCACCCTCTAGCTACGGCCATCACCTCAGCAGTACCCGCGATCCCGGAGGCAACGGCGGTTAACGAAGAGCCAGGACACGGCATTACCGGCGTCCTGGATGGTGTTCAGGTCGGGGTCGGTAGTCCTCGATGGATTGCCCCAGGATCGCTTGCTTCCGCTGTTGAATCTATGGAAGCCTCCGGGCAAACCTGCGTCATGGTCACTCGTGCAGAGCAGGTCATTGGCGTGATCGGCGTGCGCGATGAACTACGCCCTGAAGCGGCCGAGGCAATTCGAGACCTGCATAACCAGGGAATCGACGTGGTGATGCTCACCGGCGATAACTCCCGTACTGCCCACGCGCTGGCTTCAATCGCCGGTATAGGCACCGTTCATGCCGAACTGCGACCTGAAGACAAGGCCCGTGAAATCGCTTCGTCGGTGCAGCAGGTTCCTACAGGGATGATCGGTGACGGGATCAACGATGCCCCTGCCTTGGCTAGCGCTACTGTGGGGATTGCGATGGGCGCTACCGGTGCCGATGCCGCCATAGAATCAGCCGACGTAGCCTTCACCGGCCATGATTTGAGACTGATTCCGCAAGCCTTGTCCCATGCCCGACGGGGCCGGGCGATCATGAATCAGAACATCGTCCTGTCAATGGCGATCATCGTTGTCCTGTTGCCCTTGGCTATTACCGGAGTGCTGGGATTGGCCGCGGTAGTGCTGGTTCACGAGGTCGCAGAAGTCATCGTGATTGCCAACGGACTTCGTATTTCCCGCGTCCACCGCAAGCAGCTCACACAGCAGCCTGGCAACGTCCTACATTAGCGCTGGTTTTGTTGCTGTTGAAGGTAATGGGCACTATTTCCACCAGGAAATTAGCACCCCGCCTTCAACCATTTAGAACTAAAGTGAATCGTGCTGTGCGATGCGCCATTTTTAACGGTGATGAACCGCCAATTGAAACTAACAGTCATATGCCGGGGATTCCCGGTTTTTGGTTGCTTGGTCAAGAACGGTCGTTTTTGACACATTGAGCGACGGTGCTTAAAAGTCTGTTTCAATACTAGATTGTCTCACAGCCTATAAGACGCGGGCGGATGAGGCTATGAGGAAAAGCCCGGCGGGACAACCCCCGGGCACATCTACTAGCCAGGACCATCATGATGGTCGCCGAGAAGAGCGGAAAAGGCCGCCTGGGAGTGAAAGCACGGCAGATACAACCAATCAATGTTGCCCTGCCGGCAGACCAGGGCGGCCGTGTGAGTATCGGACAATAATGCGTAGTCCTCCAAGGGTCTGGACACAGGAGATTACCCCTTTCCTCAGTGGTGCGACCAGAGGGAGAAGAAACATCCACCCCGGTGCACCTGCTGCGGTGACAACGACCCATCGCCCGCAGAAGGTGGCAATCGTCACGGTTATCCCTCTTTTTCAGATTCCTGTCCTCGGGATCAGAAAAAGACGGGCACCTGTCATAGGCCAGTGAGCATCTGCTTCATCTGGGCGATCTCGGCCTCCTGGTCGCTGATAACTTGTTCGGCCAGGGTGATCGCATGGGGATTCTGGCCGTCAGCAACCTCGTCACGGGCCATGTCGACCGCACCTTCGTGGTGGGTGGTCATCTGCTCCAGGTAGAGGCGGGCAGCCTCGGTGCCTTGGGCTTCCTCAAGGGCTGTCATGTCCTCCTGGCTCATCATCCCGCTCATGCCACCCATCTTGCCGTGATCCATGCCACTCATCTTGCCATGATCCATGCCACCAGAGTCGGTGACCGGCTGCTGGTCCCAGGCCTCGAGCATGGCGTTCATCCGGTCAATCTCCGGTCCCTGGGCGTCAATAACCCCCTGGGCAAACTCCACGACCTGGGCGGGGATACCCTCCTTGGCCAGGAGCATCTCACTCATCTCCACGGCCTGCTGGTGATGGGGGATCATCATCTGGGCAAACATGATGTCCGCGTCGTTGTGATCGGCGGAGATCTCCCCGTCCGCCTCAGTCGTCGCCGTGGTGGTCTCGGTCGTCTCAGGTGTAGTCGTTGCAGTGCTGGTGGCAGAGGTGGTGGCAGAGGTGGTGGCGTCGTTGGCCTCACCGCAGGCGGCCAGCGCCAGGGTAGAGGCCACGGCGAGAGTGGAAAGAACAAGGGTGCGCTTCATGGTGGAGCCTTTCAGTGTCATATGGGGCAGTGGAGAGAAGTGATGAATCAGTGGACGGCAGTGGATGCCAGAGTAGGCGTGGTGTGTTCCTCCTTCGGACTGGTGGGAGCCAGGTGGGCCGGGTCCAGATCAATCCGGCGCAGCAGCTGGGCGTTCAGGGCCACCACGATGGTCGAGGCAGACATCAAGATCGCGCCCACGGCCGGGGACAGCACGAACCCGATCGAGGCGAGCACTCCGGCGGCCAGCGGCACGGCGAGGATGTTGTAGCCAGAGGCCCAGATCAGGTTCTGGATCATCTTGCGGTAGCTGGCCCGCGAGAGCTCAATCATTGACAACACTGCCCGGGGATCGTCACTGGCCAGGACCACTCCGGCGGATTCCATCGCCACATCCGTGCCGGCCCCGATGGCGATGCCGACCTCGGCGCGGGCCAGGGCCGGGGCGTCGTTGACACCGTCGCCGACCATGGCCACGCTCAGGCCACGCTCCTGTAACTGGGTGACCTTGGTGTCCTTGTCCTGGGGCAGGACCTCGGCGAAGACCTCATCGATCCCCAGGTCCTGGCCAACCGCCTGGGCCACCTGCTGCGCGTCACCGGTGATCATCGCGACCTTCACCCCGCGGTCCTGCAGGGCTTGCACGGCGGCGCGGGATTCGGGGCGGATCTTGTCCTCGACGGCCACCGCGCCGATGATCTGACCGTCGCGGACAATATGGAGCACACCGGCCCCGCGCCCGGTCCAGGCGCTGGTGGTGTCGGTGAGCTCGGCCGGGGTGGTGAGGTTGAACTCGCGCAGCATGTTCGGCCCGCCCACGCGAATCTCAGCGCCATCGACAGTGGCCCGGACCCCCCGGCCGGAGGCGGCGCTGAAACCAGTTGCACGGATTTGCCGACGGGAGGCCTCGGGATGGGTGGCTGCGGCCGCCACGATGGCGCGGGCCACGGGGTGCTCACTGTCGGCCTCCGCAGCGGCGGCCAGGGCCAGCAGCTCGCCCTCGGTGACGCCGACAGCTGCCGCGACACCGGTGACCGCGTGCGCACCCTCGGTCAGGGTGCCGGTTTTGTCGAAGAGCACCACGTCGATGGTGCGCATCCGCTCGAGCGCCATCCGGTCCTTGATGAGCACCCCGGATTTCGCGGCCCGCTCGCTGGAGATCGCAATGACCAGCGGAATCGCCAGGCCCAGGGCGTGCGGACAGGCGATGACCAGCACCGTGACTGTGCGCACCACGGCATCGTCCGGGCTGCCGATGATGGTCCACACCACCGCGGTGATCAGAGCGGAGATCAGCGCGAACCAGAACAACAACGCCGCCGCCCGATCCGCCAGGGCCTGGGCCCGGGAGGAGGACTCCTGGGCGTCGGCAACCATGCGTTGGATCCCGGCCAGGGTGGTGTCCCCGCCGGTAGCCTCCACACGGATGCGGACGGAGTTGTCGGTGGCCACGGTACCGGCGACCACCTTGTCACCGGTGTCGCGGAAGACGGGGCGGGATTCGCCGGTAATCATCGCCTCATCGAATTCGGCGGCTCCGTCGAGGATGGTTCCGTCGGCCGGCACCCGGGCACCGGCCCTCACCAGCACGACGTCGTCGACGACCAGCTCGGAGATGGCTACGGTGCGGGTGGTCCCGTCGATGACTTTCTCGGCCTCATCCGGCAGCAGGGCAGCCAGCGCGTCAAGCGCGGAGGACGCGGCCCCGAGAGCGCGCATCTCCAGCCAGTGGCCCAGCAGCATGATGGTCACCAGCAGGGCCAGCTCCCACCAGAAGTCCATGTTAAAACCGCCCAGCCCCAGAGTGGTGACCCAGGAGGCGACAAACGCCACGGTGATGGCCATGGCAATCAGGAGCATCATCCCGGGTTGGCGGGATTTCAGTTCCGTCCATCCGCCCTTGAGGAAAGGCGTTCCGCCGTAGACGAAGATAATCGTGCCCAGTACCGGGGGGATCCAGGTGGATCCGGGGAATGCCGGGAGGTGGTAGCCGAGCAGGTGGGCGACCATGGGGCTGAAAATAACGACGGGAATGGACAGAATCAGTGACCACCAGAAGCGGTCCCGAAACATTGCGGTGCTGTGCCCGGCGTGTTCGCCGTGACCATGAACGTGGTGGTCTTCGTCCAGGACGGAGTGCGGGTGATCGTGGGGCGTCGCCTGGCCATGGGTGTCAGCATCTGCGTGGTGCTCGTGGCTGGCATAATCCGGGTGCTGGGTGTGGTCTGTTTCCGGAGCGGGGTGATCACCATGGTGGTTACCGGAATGGTGGGGAGTGCTCATTAGGTTCCTTCCGCTCAACCCGGTCGGGGTTGAGGTGATTGGTAAAACTGATCAGGATAAGACGGCGTAGCCGGCCTCCTCGATGGCCCGGCGAACCATCTCCGGAGGTACGACACCGGTGACCGTGACGGTGGAAACACCACCAGTAGCGAGATCAACCTGGACGTCGTCGACCTGGGGAAGGGCCTGAAGGGCCTGGATCACGCTTTTCGCGCAGTGCCCGCAGGTCAGGCCGGTGACCTGGTAGCTAGGGGAGGACCCTCCTGCTGACGAGTCGCTGGCGGCAGGGATGGAGGTGGTGTTGGTACGTGAGGCAGGTCCGCAACAGCTGCAGCCGTGGGAGGCCATCGGCAAGAGGCGGGGCGGGGAGGTGGTCATGGGAAAGCTCCTACGGGTTGGCAGGATGCGGCGATGCTACTCTCTAGCATATACCCCAGGGGGGGTATATTTGGAAGGGGTGGAGGGCACGGCCCTCACGCGGGGCAGGGTACGGTCACCGAGCAGCCTCCTCACTGTCGGGAGGGGACAGCGGGAGGCGGAGGGTAAACACCGCTCCGCGACCGGGTCCGGGGGAGGTGGCGGTGAGAGTGCCGCCGTGGGCCTCGATCAATGCCTTGGAGATGGTCAGACCGATACCGGCCCCGCCGTTGTCCCGGCTACGGGCGGCATCCCCCCGGTAGAAGCGTTCGAAGATGTGTCCGAGCTGGCCAGGTGGGATGCCCTCGCCGTCATCGGCGACGTGGATGAGCGCGGTGGATGCCCCCTGTCGGTGGACGCTGATCCGGACCTGCCCGCCGGCCGGGGTGTGCCGTAGCGCGTTCGACAGGAGATTGCTCATCACCTGGCCGAAGCGTTGCCGGTCCACGAGCACCCGGGCAGTGTCCGTAATGGTCTCGACCTGTAAATCGACGCCTTTGTCAGCATAAGCTTCCCCCGCGGCAGCAGCGGCGGTATGGAGCAGATCCCCGAGCCCTTCCTCCGCCAGGTCCAAATCGATCCGGTGTTCCTGGGCCCGGGAGACATCGTCGATGTCTTCCATCAACCGGGTCAGGCAGGCGAGTTGATCAGCCATGATCGTGTGGGTGGCATTATTCCAGTCCACAACCCCGTCCTGGAGGCCATCGAGGTAGACCGTGAGCACCGATAAGGGGGTGCCCATTTCGTGGGCTAGATCAGAGAGCATCTGGCGGCGGACCTGTTCGGTGTGTTCCAGCCGGTCGGCCATGGTGTTGAAGGCATGCGCCAGGGTGGTGACCTCGGGGCCTGCTTCTCCGGCGGGCACGCGGATACGGTAGTTGCCGGCCGTCAGGCTGGTAGCGGCGCGGGTGAGATTCTGCAGGGGGGTGCGCAGGCGACGCGACAACCACAGGCTGGCCAGCAGGGCGCTGATCAAGGCGGTGGGCAGGGCGACGGCCAGGGTGATCAGGCTGGCGTCCCGGTAGGCCTGCTCGGCATGGAGCAGCTCCAGCGAGGGGTCCTCCTGGTCGGTCATCAACATATGATCATGGAACAGGGTCGGGCCCACCATCGTGGCCACGGCCGCAGCCACCAGCAGGCTAATCACCACGACCAACACCTGGGCGGCCAGGAAGCGGAAGGTCAGGCCGGGTTCGTGATTCATGGCTGTCCCACCCGGTAGCCCACGCCACGCACGGTGTCGATAAACCCCCGGCCCCGGGTGTCGGTGCCGAGCTTGCGACGCAAGTTGCCGATGTGGACGTCGACGATGCGTTCATCACCGACCCAGGTGGTGTCCCAGACCTCGGTGACCAGGTCGTGGCGGGTCAGCACCTGGCCGGGGCGCAGAGCCAGGGCAACCAGCAGCTCGAACTCCGTGCGGGTGAGCTCCACGGTCGTCTCCCCCACCCGCACCTGATGGGCGACGGGGTCAAGGATGAGGTCACCTGCGGTGGGGTGGTGCTGGTGCGCGGGCGGCGCAGCACCGCATGCACCCGGGTCACCAGTTCCCGGATGCTAAAAGGTTTGGTGATGTAGTCATCCGCCCCCAGGGTCAAACCGCTGATCTTGTCGTCCTCGCTGCCACGCGCGGTGAGCATGAGGATGTAGCAGTCCGAGAAGGTGCGAATCCGTCGGCACACCTCCAGGCCGTCGAGTTCGGGTAGCCCCAGATCCAGCACCACAACATCGGGGGAAAAGCGACGGGCCTCGTCCACGGCCTGGGTGCCGGTGTGAGCCTGGCGGGTATCGAAGCCGGCCCGGATGAGGTAGGAGGCCACCATCTGAGCCAGGGGTTGTTCATCATCGACGACCAGCACCCGCCCCGGGGGCGTGGCGGTGGTCGGTGTGTAGTCAGCCATAGACCCCAGTATCGCTCCGGCCAGGGGGGAATACCACCCTCGCTCAGTGCCCGGCGGGGAAATCTTCATCAAATCTTCAAACATCACCCTTCGACCGCCGTCACCCCTGTGCCCCACCCCGGGCCGGCGGCATCGCCTCCACTGGTAGGTTCAGCAGGCGCCACCAGGGATTTCACTGCCTGCACCGCATACCCGGGGCGGGTAGAAGGACATCGCCCACGGCTGTGGGGTGGTGACCCAGCCCACCGAATTCACCCCCTTTTCGCCTTGTCATAGTGCTGTGAGCAGGGTTTTTGATTTCTAGTCCGTCAGGCACCCGTGTTAGACATAAGGTATGGCATCGACCTTGAGACGGTGTCTTCTCACGGTCTTACCACGATCCAAGGAGATTGACGTGAAACGAGCAACGATCGCAGCCGCCGCCCTTGCCCTCGCCCTCACGGGGTGTTCGGCCGCCGACCCGGAACCCACCGCCGACGGGACAGTGTCCCAGGATACATTCCTGACTACCCATGGCCTGGCCGACATGGACGCGGTGGAGATCATTGATCACCTCGACCGGCAGAAGGTCACTGAGCGTCCCACGGATCTGATTGCCTCAGTGCGTGCCGATGAACTGCTGCTCTCGAGCGATGACCAGGAAGTCGTGGTCGATCTTCCCGACAATCAGACGTATGTCTCGATCGCACCCTATCTCACCTCCACCCACGACTGCTTCTACCACAGCCTCACAACCTGCCTGGGGGAGCTCGACAATGAGGATATCCAGGTCACGATCACCGATGAGGCGACCGGTGAGGTGCTGGTGGATGAGGCGACCACCACCTTCGATAATGGGTTTATCGGCTTCTGGCTTCCTGATGATACTACCGGCCTGATTGAGGTCAGCTACCAGGGGCGTACCGGCACCACGGAGTTTTCCACCACCGACGACGGTGCCACCTGTGTCACAGACCTGCGCCTGACGTGATGGCTCAGCAGGGTCCTCACCTGCGCCTGTCTCCCGTATCACTGAAATCTTGCACCAAGAAAGGTTAAATCATGACAAACGCGTCTTCCCGACGACAGTTTCTGCTCGGGGGGCTCGTCCTCGCCGGCACCGGGGCCCTGACCGCCTGTACCAGCGCCCCTGGACCCGCTGCCTCGGGATCAGGTCCCTCCCTTCGCCCCATTCCCACCCCCACTGCGCTCGGTGAGCCGACGGTGCGCCGGACACTGACCGCCCGGCCCCTCTCCCTGGATATCGGCGGCATCGAAGCCAAGACGTGGGGGTACGTCTCTGACACCGGGGATGCGGCCATTGAGGCCACCGCTGGCGACGTCCTCCAGGTCGATATCACCAATGAACTGCCTGAGAGTACCTCCATCCACTGGCATGGCATCGCACTCCACAACGCAGCCGACGGTGTGCCCGGCATGACTCAGAACCCCATTGAACCTGGCGAGTCTTTCTCCTATGTTTTTGAAGTCCCCCACGGTGGCACCTACTTCTACCATTCCCACACCGGCCTGCAGCTTGATCGCGGCCTCCACGCCCCACTGATTATCCGTGACCCGCAAGACGCTGAGGACCAGGACGTCGAGTGGACCATCGTGCTCGACGACTGGGTCGATGGCATTCAGGGCACTCCCGACGATGAGCTCGACAAGCTCACCGGAATGGGTTCGGGCGACCATAACGGGGGAATGGGAATGGGAATGGGAGGTCACGACCAGATGATGCACGGCACCCCGGATCAGGTACTTGGCGGGGATGCCGGCGATGTGATGTATCCGCACTACCTCATCAACGGACGTATCCCCCGTGCTCACCGGACCTTCAAGGCTCGCCCGGGCGACAAGGCCCGTCTGCGGTTTATCAACTCCGGCGGTGACACCATCTTCAAGGTGGCCCTCGGTGGTCACCGCATGACCGTCACCCACACCGACGGCTTCCCTGTCCAGCCCTGGGAGACCGAATCGATCTACCTGTCCATGGGCGAGCGTGTCGACGTCGAGGTCATCCTCGGCGACGGTGTCTTCCCGCTCACGGCTTTGGCGGTGGGTAAGGACGACCGCGCCTTCGCTGTCATCCGCACCGCCGGCGGTCAGGCCCCCCGCCCCGATGCCGACTTCCCCGAGTTGTCGTCCACCGGACTGCTTCTGTCCTCCCTGAAGCCAGCAGACCGTGCACTCCTGCCCGAGGGCACACCAGACCGAGAAGTCAGCATCGACCTGGGCGGGCAGATGATGCCGTATGAATGGAGCATTCTCACCGACGGCCAATCCTCCTCCGCGACCGTGCAGGAGGGCCAGCGCCTGCGGATGGTCATGCGCAACAGGACCATGATGCCCCATCCCATGCACATCCACGGCCACACGTGGGCGCTGCCCGGCAGCGGCGGGCTACGCAAGGACACCGTCCTTCTCCGCCCGGGTGAAACCATGATCGCCGACCTGATCGCTGAGAACCCCGGTGAGTGGGCATTTCACTGCCATAACGCCTATCACATGGAAGCCGGGATGGTCAGCTCGCTTCGCTACGAGTAACCCCACAGCAGGGTTGAGTGCCCAGGTGGGCAGAGTTGCTGCAGACCGCCCACCGGGCAGCACGATGACCTTCCTCGGTGTTGTGGTCTTCCGGGATAACCAGAAAACCGTCTTCTTCCCCACCGGGTTACTGATGATCGGCATCCTGGCTGCGGCAGCTGCAGGTCTGATTGTTAGGGTCTTTGTAGGTGTTGTCTAGGCTTCTTTGGATTAGGAAGGTTACTAGGGCTGCCTGGCTGTAGATTGGAACTTTTAATCCGTGGGTCGCGGGTTCGAGCCCCACAGGGCGCACATCTTCATCAGTTTCACCCCGTTCCGGCGATGCCGGGGCGGGGTTTCTGCATCTGGAACGATAATCGGGGCGCTTCAGCCATGCCTTCAAAGGGCCCCTGTATCAGAATCCTGCTGGATGTGGACCGGCGCTATCAGCGATGACGGCTACGGAATCTTTTGGCGTCAAGACTCAGAAACTGGAAAAGACGCCCAAACCCGAGCGCGCTGTTATGCACTGAGGCTTATTCAACAGAACCTTCCAAGTCTGGAAAACCCCACCTTCAGAGTAGTTTATTAACCAATCCCTTGCAGGGATTCAATGAAACCGACCACAAGAAACAGAATAAGGATGCTTGTGATACCTAGGAGGAAAACTATGATAGCGGTCTTAACCATCTTCCCTAAGGCGAATAAGAAGGAAGATAGCAAGAAGAGGGCGGTAATACCAACTACTGTGATTAGAGTTTCCTGTGGCGAATTGGTTCCAGTGAAGAAAACCCCAATGTACCAACATAGCGTAGGAATGAATATTGCTATAGCCAGTTTCTGATAGGTACCCTGCTGGAATTTCATGACTGACTCCTGATTAGCTCTCGTAGCTTCTTATGAAAAAGGGTTGCATACCGGATGCATAAAAGCCAGTTTTATGGCAGCTGCCAGGGCCCTTTCTTTGCTTCCCATCCTGTGGGAAAAACGGTCGATTTCTGCCTTGAGTTGAGCATCGCAATAGCAACTGAGGTAACCGCGTTGTGTGGAGCACTTGTTATGGCGCATGCAAAGTGTATCAAGTGTATCTACGGGGGCACCGGGACCACTATGCTCAGGGCCGCACCAATTACCCCAAACTTAATTAAGATCTTGCGGTTGTGCATGGCGTTCAGAACTGTAAAAGTTGCTTGCGTGAGCTGGTTGCGGTGAGGAATCGTGACTCTGGGCTTGCTGGATGCGATTAAAATTCTGTCCAGCCTCGATAATTTGGCTGTGTTCACCAGCAGCTAAGGCTGCTTCTGTATTGAATGCTACACCTGAACTGGTTGGGACTAAATGTCTTTCGACACCTGAGGTTAACTCACCGAGTTCAAGATTGGTGGTGCTGGACACTGACTGATCAGCAATAGGTGATGGGAAGGCAAAAGCAACCTGATGAGAGATGGCAGCAGGGGTAAGCGCTATACAAGCAATAGCGAGTGCTTTGCGTAGCTTCTGAGTGATCATGACTCATCCAAATAGCTGGGCTATGGTGCTCTTAGTGCATATCTAGATAGTAGCACATTGTAGTGATTTATATCATGCATTATCCTTTTGGGCTATGTGCTTGAGCTGTTGATGGTGGAGTGGGGGGACTCAACGGTTCTCGTCTCTGACTCCAGATACTGAGTTTCATGGTAGTGAGATGATGAATGGGCACGTCCCGTGAAAAAAGGTGGGCGCTCGTGCGAAGCTTGCAATGTTTCGGAAGGTATTGAGGTTTATTCAAAAGGTGGTCTGGCAGGGCAAGCTCATCACCTGTCTGCTGGCTCGGGGCTGGCGTGAATCGTCTTGTGAGCGCTAGCGAACCAGGCAAGAGAGTCAGCAGGCAGGTGATGAGCTTGCGGAGCCCGGTTAAGCACCTTTTGAATAAGCCTCATTCACTGCAATTCATGAGGCTGTAGATTGGAGCTTTTAATCCGTGGGTCGTGGGTTCGAGCCCCACAGGGCGCACATTTTATAGCCCCTCACCTGGAACAACAGGTGAGGGGTTTTGGTTTAGGGGTGGCAAGAGCACGTCTTCAGGTTCCCATTCTGAGGGCAAAAAGCGTGAGTGTGTAGCAAACTGTAAAATGGTGTCGTTCGTCTAGGAGATGAGTGAAATTTGCATTATTACTACCTCGCTGAACAACACCGCTTTCAGAGTTGTAACTGCTCGCTGACTGAGGGATGCAGTAGCTGTCTTGACTCAGATTCAGAAGGAGTCTTTGCCTTTATTGATGAGTCAGAGCGCGGCAAGACCCATTACTTTATGGGTGCGGTAGTTGCTTCTACTTCGCAGGTTCAACAGATAACTGCTGCAATGGATAGCATCATGGAAGAGTTCTCTCAACGGTTTTCATCCCTGGCTCCAGATACTGAGTTTCACGGTAGTGAGATGATGAACGGGTACGGCCCATGGAAAAAGGTGGGTACTCGTGCGAAGCTTGCAATGTTTCGGAAAGTATTCACTGCAATTCATGATGCCGGAGCAAGAGTCTTTGTTAAAGGCATCCACCATGCACAGCTTCACCCTGCAGCCAATGCGCGCTTGAGTCCTCGTGAACGGGCCTTGAGTCATCTGTTTGAGCAGATTAACCACTATGGGACGCCGGATAACCTGCTTCAGGTTATCGCTGATGAACACCATAGTGCTGAGACAAGCCGTAGCAACTTTTCAAGGTATCGAACGGTAGGAACGTATGGGTATAAACCGAATCAGTTGAAAGGGATTGACCCTGAACTTCGCTTTGTGGACTCCAAGGATCATAGACTTCTTCAAGCATCCGATATGGTCACGTACATTTTTAACAGGCTGCGTACGGTAGAAGAAAGTGACGAGAGGGCAGCTAAGGAGAAGCGTAAATTGTGGAATATTTTTGACCATTCCGAGTATTTTCCTTCAGAAGGGCGTGGGAGGATATGGCCATGATGATGCACAAAACCCCCGCTAGAAGCGAGGGTTAGGGCAATGTGGGAGTCCCGTTGCTTTGGGAGTCCTACAGTTTCCATTATTGCATGTAAGCTCTCAGAGTTCAACGTGATGTCTGACTGTGCAACCATCCGGGGGGCAGGTGTCGTTTCTGAATTTAGTTGTTGGAGCTTACCGGACGCTTTCCTTTTTTGCTGAATTTCTAGCAGAAGGTATTTAGGATTTTTGGGGCCAGGAAGATTGTTAGGGCTACCTGGCTGTAGATTGGGTCTGATAATCCGTGGGTCGTGGGTTCGAGCCCCACAGGGCGCACCAAATAAATATAAATATAGAAAATCTCACCTGGCAGGTGTAAACGCTAGGTGGCTTTCTGGTGGGCGAACGTCGAAAGAAGATCGAGGCTTGGCACAAAGACGAGAAGATTCAGACGGTTCAGCAAGCTAGTTATGATAAAGAAGTACAGCTGAACCATGTTTATAGCAAGCCTCTCTGGCAACTCAAAAGCACTTTGAAGAAAAAAGGGATTACCGGAACTCTAGGGGATTACTTAGAGGATATGTCTCGTACTTGCCATGAAATTGGTTCTGGGAGGCGAGTTGACGGCTCGAAGTTTAGAACTATGATTTATCAACTTGACCGGGCTCAACGACTAACCCGGAGGAAGTAAAGCATGTCAAGTAAAGTCCAAAAATGGGCCTGCAGAAGAGCTGGATAATGCCACTAGATCCCTTTGTCGCACTATGAAAACCCTCATTGATGAAAACTACGTCATGACGGGACGCCGCCAGCGCAAATGGTCACGAGGTCGTGCTATAGACGTTATTTTTCTTAACGTTCGCGGCGTCGATGGAGTAACCCTTGAGGTGAATGCGAAGGCATCCACTCGTGATGCGGGTTGATGACGCAACGAAAAAATTTGTTTGAAAAAAATATGTATGTGATGTTATGTTTATGCTGACCGCTCTAGCTAGGTTGTTGAACTCTAAGCTGGTAGCACTATCGAGAACAATGAGGTTTGAATCGTGAAGTGCAAGAAGTTTTTTTCATTCGTTCCCCCTGTGAGTGCTGTCTCGACCTTGGAGGCTCAATTTTATCCAGGAGGTCGTGAGGTTGAGCCTCAAAACAAGATTAAAGCTGGAAAGTTTGTAGTCCAAAAAATTCGGGATGCACTGCGTTCTGGAAATGTTGATGACGCTATTCGGAATCTCCCAGCTAATCGCGGAAATTGTGGCAAATATTCTGGCCTGGACGGTGCTCTAACTGATGGATAATTCTCGGGTTGAGATTCTTGAAAAAGAGCTTCAGGAACTTCGAGAGGCCTATCGCTTCCTTGTGCTAACAGTTCAGTATCAAGATAACCCCAGGTTACCCTTTGTAAAGTTCTGCTCACAGAATTTTATTTATGGGGATAAATATTCTGATATTTATGGTTATTTGCTGATGCTATATAGGGGTGGGGGTTTGGGTTCTAGAAACCAAGATCTTGAGAGGGTTCATTTTCGTCTCCGAGAGCTGGGCGTCCCCCCTGGAAGTGAGGCTGGATGCCTGTCTGCTTTTCTGGAGCAAGTTGAGAGATAAATAGATTATATTGCCCTGGGCTATGCCAGGTCATTTTTAGCTTTGAAGTCTTCGGGGCTAATTCGGTAGCCAGTATCTTCTGCAACTGCCTGATCAAAATCCTCTGAGTTGAGTAATAGTAGAACGCGAGACTCCTAGCGTGGTGGCTACTTGGTTCTCACTCATGCCGTTATCGATAAGGCGCAGCGCTGCTTGCTGTTGCTCTTCGGTGAGCTTAGGGGAACGGCCACCAACACGCCCTTGAGAACGAGCGTGCGCCAGGCCTTCACGGGTGCGCTCTATAATCAAGTCACGCTCAAATTCGGCCATCGACGCAAGCACAGAAAGAACGAGTTTGCCAGCAGGGGTACGGGTATCAAGTTTCGTATCAAGAGCTTCTATCGTGATACCTCGACTAGCGAGTTCTTGAACGGTACGGAGAACATCGACGGTAGAGCGCCCGAGCCGGTCAAGGCGGGTAACAACGATGCTGTCATTTTCTCGTGCGTAGGCAAGTGCAGCTTTCAGGCCCGGGCGGTCTGCTCGGGCCCCTGAGATTTGGTCTGTAAAGATTTTTTCGCAACCGTAGGTCTTGAGTGCCTGACGCTGGGCTCCGAGAGAGTCTTGTTGTTGGTTGGTTGAGACGCGGGCATAACCAATCTTCATTAGATAATGTGGTTGCTAGTGAGGTGTTGCCAGTAGGTATTACCGTAAGACTTGATTTTCTCTCTGAGGGTGTTGGTCGCAGCGTCTTCGTCGTTAAGACCCACGCTTCCCCAATCAATGAAGGGAGAAGCTGTTGCTGAGTTATTTTCGATCCACTTCAGATCCACCATAGCCATTGCAAGCATCTCTAGGCTGGGGGCAACCAACTTTTTGTTGCTTGCAAGGACTTCTCCACTGTAAATATCGAGCTGGTAGTTCAGAGCTTTTGCCACCTGGCGTCCAATCTCAGTGAAGGAGCGGTACTGGTCAGGTGTCGAGTTATTGGCAACTGCCTGGACGGGTTCCATTTCTGCTACGGGGGTTAGGGATTGAGTCTGCCCGTATGATTCATGCTCTCCAGGATTCTTGCCTCCGATTTTGTAGAAGAAGTCACCTAGGGTGATAAAGATTGACATGAGATTTCCTCGATTCATATACGAACGTTTTTGACGCAATCTAGTCTACTGGCATTGAGGGGGGAGGGAAGCCTTTTTCTTGCGTCAGAAGTCTGAGTCAAAACCTAAGGAGTCATAACTTGTCAATGAATATTTTTGGCTCAATTTCTGTGTGGCTATCTATTGTAGTCGCTTATTCGGCTACAATAGAAGTGTGGCAGTTGAATTTACACCCAGCACAAGCAAGCACGGCATCAGTCAAGAAGATGCCATGTATGCTATCGCCAACGCAGAAGGTAGCGCCCCCATCAAGGGCAGAGACGGAAATAAAGATGCCACCGTCTTTGTGGGGCATCCGCATGCTCAGACTGACCGGTACGTTGAAGTAATCGTTGAGATTACTCCACCGCGCAATCTGAAAATCTTCCACGTCATGGAACTTACCGATAAGTTCCGTCACCTCATTAGCTAAGAAAGGAATCAGCATGAGCACCAAGGACAATGCCTACTACGATGCCTTCTCCGAGGAAATCGAAGCGGGCAATATCGACATCGACAACTCCAACATCCAGCGCGGAAACAAGCTAGGTCTTGACCTGATTCTGGCGGCAACCGGAGCCTCTAATGAAGAGGAGGCACTGGCAATGTTTGCCCCTGGCCGCCCCCAGGTTGGGAAAGAGCGGGGAGTCTCCCCATCTATCCGGGCGCGAGTACCCCAGCAGCTTAAAGACAGCATTGCTCTTCTAGCTGCGCGCCAAGGTAAGAAGGAATCTGAAATCGTGCGCTTAGCCGTGGCCGAGTATGTAAAGGCACACGCAGCCTAAGGAACATGATTAGGACCTAGCCCCCGACATTATCCAACTGGCCGGTGTAGATTTATCTACATCGGCCAGAACTCTTTTATGAATTCGTCTAAACCGGTAGGGTAAAGCCATACCTCGTGCTTGATGTGGTGGTTCTGTGGGTGTGACCGGGCCGGGTGCCTACTGTACCTCTGCTCAAGATATGCTGTTGCTGTATAAAGTCCACCCAATTATCGCCAGCATAAACAAACCAACTACCGCGGCCATACAAACATACAGAACGGTCAGCACCACAGCAGCCACCTTCTTCTTCGATCTTGCATAGACTGGCGTCAACAAGGCCATACCTAAACCGCTCAGTCCTGTAAAAATCAGTAGCCCGCACACACTCAAGAGATCCTGATCTGAGCCTAGCCAGCCTAGTAAAACCAGGTCGAGGAAAGAAATAAAAGCTAGAGCCAAGGACCACAAGACAATCGAACGAGTAGCCCTTGTGGTTTTAGTAGCTACAGGCTCCTGCTGCTTAGGGTGCTCATCTTCCATTGTTATGCTTTTTCTGCCGGGAAAGTCTTAGCTGAAGATTCGTCACCGGCAAAGCCTGCAAAACACTGCGTGCTAGCCTCAACAGACTCTCCACCGAGACCGGCGGTGTAAACAACCACGGTTCCATAGTCTAAATCAGTAGCAATCTGAATCATGCCTTTGCTTGCACCCACGCTACGAACCCTCAAACCGCGAGATTCCCAGGCTGCGCGTACTTTCTCTACCTGCTCCCGATAATTTTCATTGCGCAGATCCTTACCGTAGGTTGTTTCGGCGATAAACTCAACCCGAGCTGTACCCTCCTGGTCAGTACAAGTCCAGGGGATTGTGTCCGCCCACGATGCTTCCTTGTAAGGAAAAGGTTTTGTATTATTCATCCACCGGAACTTAGCCTCATTCCCATTTGCGCTAGTGGCAGCAGTCGCAACCGAATACACATGACGGAAAATCTCATTAGCGTCCGGCTCAACAGCCTCATCCTTCTGATCCACAAAACCACATCCTGATAATACAAAAACTAAAACAACCACGACCGGCAAAAAAATACGCTTCATCGCGTTACTCTCTTTCTCCTCTACCTCGGGTCTCCGTCTTGAACACTGTCCCAGTCAATATTGTGATTCTGGGCATATCCCTTCAGTTTTTCCACATCCCCGCCAGAAGACATATCTTTACGTTCATTGGGAATTTCATAGACATAAACATCAGGGGCTAACTTCTTGACGTGCACGTCAGACTGATCAATGTACTTCAGCAAAGGACCAATCTGATCCCGATAGCCCGTAGTCCAAAGCCCCGTCTGATACCGAGACGAAGTACCTTCTTTGAGGTACCCTTCCAGGTCTCCCTCGGCATAAAGAGAATGCCCGTCGGTATCCTGGAAGTACTGTCCGCTACGTCCATAACCGCCTTCAGAACTGATCTCCGTAACACCGTCTAAGGTGTCAGGGTTTTCCTTATGCCACCACGCGATATACCCTAAGGGGGCCGTCCTATCTTCAGAAGCATGAGTATAAGCAATATCTTTAGGATTCACTGCTAGGTGTTGCTGTCCTGACTTCACCGCCTTGACCAAAGGCTGAGGCAAACCAGCAGAGCCTAGAAAGACTGCACTATCAACCTGAGTTTTCATCTCAGTCATACCCGCAAACGTGGTAGCAGTACCGTAGGAGTGCGCAACTGTATTCAAACGGATATTCTGGTCCCCGCGTAACGTGTTGAGAGTATCCAGATCTTGAGCGTAACGATGACCACCAGTAATGGCCTTATCGTTAGCTAAAACAGTAAAATCCTTGTCGTCGGGTCCTTTAGGAGCCTCATAGTTCATCCACGCCACCGTGGCATGCTTCTTCCCTTCCTGACCATTATGATTAAAAATTCGAGTTTCTTGGTTATAAAGTGACTGCGCGGCATCTATATGTCCAGTTAGACCTTCCTGAGCATTCGTATCAATACCATGCGTCAGGTAACTAATGGACTCTGCATTATCCAGATCACCTATCGAAATAGCGGCTTTTACATCGTCCCAATGGTTGGTGTCGCCCTTCCAGGTATTAACCTCAAAGGTCACAATTTGCGCAGGATAACCATGGCTAATCAAACTATCGTATTCAGCTAAGGTGTTTTTGGCGGCCTCCCGTACTTCCGGTGGCACCCAAATACCCTTAAGACTCAAAGGCGACTGAACATTATCCTCAGGATCCGATGATAAAGCCCTCAACGCATTCATATTGGCCTCAGAACGATAACGATACTGAATACCTTGAGTATTACCCACAAAACCAGGAGCGAACTTAATCAAAGCTTGACGATGCTTCTCGCTCAGTAACCCATGGCCTGCAGGTACTGTATCGGCAGCTTCCTTTAAGTTTCCGTCTTCGTCATACTGCGGGTAATTACTATTCCACCACTTCTGAACGTTTTTAGCCCGCTGCACGTTATCCCCGCCTATAGGGTTTGTCGCAAACACTGCATACTCAGGATGCGAAGCAAAAAACACCTGTATTTGCTCAACAGTCATATCAGAGAGCATGTTCAACAACTGCGCCAGCCCAGCATCAGAGTTTCGAGCCTGTTCAAAAGCATGCACCAGAGCAGGCTCATTAATTCCAGTAAAACTAGTCTTCACCTCATTGGCGTCGCTAAAGGGGTTACCTCCCTGCGATTTATTCAAGTCCTGGGCATAAATATCCTCCAGCGGCATCAACCGATAATCCTCAATAGCAGCAGCAGACTCACGCGAATACTCATCCCGAATATCATCCACCGTCTTCTGCGCTGCCTTGATCTCAGCCTGAGCATGCACAATTTCAGCCTGCAGCCCACCATTACCAAAGACATCACGAATCTTTATAGAGATAATGGGATCAGCAGACTTATCCTTAGCAGCCTCAATCTTCAGCGCATCAATCCTGGCCTGTGCATCATCCTGACTAGCCTGCGCAGCCTGTGCCTTAGCCAGCGCTTCACTAGCACGAGACTGCATATCCTCAAGTTTGTCTTGCCAGGTTCGAGCAGCATTGCAGGCTTTCTCAAACTCATCGGCAATCAAGGAAGCCATCCTGGCAGCAGTAGAAAATGCAGACTCCAAACGGCGAATACTGTTACCTTCTCCGTCAAGAGAGGTATGCTGGGCCAGCGTTTCTCGGTAAGTATCAATATCATTACTACGCTGAGCCCAATACTGCGCGATGCTGTCCCAGGCGGCAGGATCTCCAGGGCAGGGGTCCCCACCGGTAAGCGGCGACCAATCAAGAGGACGAACATCCACCAGTTATTTCCCTCCCCACTAGCAGCTTTAAAGTATTCAAAACGCCCAAACAGAAGCCGGGTAAAAGACTTCTAATAACCTGACACGCGATATTCTAAAATCAGCTGCTGCCCCTGCTGAAACACCAAAGGTAGCCGCGGCGTTTCGACCCCTAACTGGCTCGATGTCTCCTCATCGTCGAGTGTATAGGTAAGAGCTTCACAGCTCTTACCCCGATAGGCTGCGCAGTATCATGCTTTGTTAAACCAATTTCTTTAATTCCTGATTCTGAGAGGTAAAAAGGGTACTTGTGTCAGGCAGTAGAAGATAGGCGGTGAATCGGCTTTTTGGTTGCGGTCTAGCTTAGCGCCGGTTAAACAAAGTTTGGCATGCGTGCCTAGCTCTCTGTTCTATAACTCAGCAGACCCTGGGAGGGCTAGAAGGGAGTAAGGTTGCCTTAGAGTTTTGTATGTACTGAGGAGTGCATCTCTGGTTCGCTGCTGGGTAAGTCTGAAAGTGCAATCTCCTTCCTTTAACCGACTAAGCATCCTAATTTTTGTATTCTTAGAATTTTTCGAGAGTCTTCTGGTTAGTAGGTTTGCATAATCTATTATCTAAATGTAATCAAATTGTTATTATAATAAGTTGACTTTCTACTTGATTGTTGGTGAAATAGAAATGTCCCCAACAATCAGCTTACGGCGACGAAAGGTAAGGACATGACTCTCCATAAGAAATTCACAATCCCCTCAACTGCTGTACTTGTGGTTGGCTCACTCTTAGCCACTACTGCACCTGGACATGCAGCAGAGACCCAACTAGTGCCTACTCTCAATGCCTCCACTTCTGAGAATCTCTTACAGTCCCCCGAGCAAGCAAAAGAATTGCTCCGTGCCATTGACCAGATTCCTGAAAGCGTTCTTCTCGAAGGAGACGAAGCTACCCAGCGTTGGGTAGCAGCAAACCTTGGTCGTGACCTCGGCATGGCTACTCCTAACGGCTTCCTCGAATGTTCAGGAGCAATCTTGCTCGCCATTGGCACAACTGCCATCCCTGCTGCAAAAATTCTTAAAATCAAGAGGTATATGAATGCACTCGGTGGCACCACCGAAGCAATCAAAATTTTGTGGGGAGCTAGCTTCTCGCACGAGAAGCTGAAGGCTCTCGGTGGAGCCGCAGCAGCATTGGGAGCGGAACTTCTTGGTATTGCTGCCGTCAAGGAAGCTTGCACTAATTAAAGAAATCGCTCCCTCCCGAAGGAGAAATGCAATGAAGAAAAGTAAGTTTCTACTCTCAATAGTGCTTCTTGGAGCAGGAGTATCCCTTGTACTTCAGCAGCATCTAATAGCTTTAGCACTTGTTGCATTAGCCGTCTTCATTGTTGCTTCGGACGGCAGTTTCGAGGAGATTCCTCCGAAGAAGGAAAGAGGGCAGCCTTATCCCTCTGTGGAGGAGATTAGAGAGTATCGAGAGGAGCACCCAGGAGCCTCGATTGCCCAGTCAGTGGAGGCGCTGAGGGGCGGGTAGGAATGGGCGGGAATCGTAATGCCCTGATTAAGCTCCAGGAATTGCACCTTAACTTTTACTGCCAATATCCCTTGGCTGTACGGAGGCTGACGCCCTTTTTGGTAACTTCTCGTTGCTTGTATCCGGCTTCTTTGTGCGGCTGAGTCTGTGCTCTACGGCAGATAGCCTGAGCATTCCGAACAGCCCTTGAAGCATTAACGCCCTTAGCAAGTGCCTGGGCTTGGGCTTCTGTTTTTCGGTTCCCGCCTGTGAGCCTGTTTTGGGGTGTACTTCTCACGCATGAACTTCTGCACACTCCTGACGATTCCAGCAACCTCAGACAAGGGTAGCGGTGGATTGTATTGGGTGTTTAGCTCATAGGTCAGCGTCTCAAAGTCCTCGCCTCTATACCTGTGTGCGCAAGATGCACGCATTACACGCCCCAATCGGGGATGAACGTAGAGGGTTATTCAAAATTCCCTCCAACAGCCAAAAACACCAACCCCCGCACCAGAAGAAAACACCCGACCATACGAACCCAGCGGGCGCCTGAACCCCGTGTGCAAAATGCGCCAGGTCTTAATCTGCGCGATAACCCTCTCCACCACCGACCGCAACCGATTCAGCACCCTGTTATTCCGCCTCTGCTCCCGGCTCAGCCGCTGACCAGGCTTACACCTGGCCGGAGTGGCCAATCCCAAACCCACATACCCCTTATCAGCTAAGGTCGAAGAGTCCAGGAACTTATCAAGACCATCAACTACTAATGACCCGGGCGCTTTCAGGCTTTCTTTCAGGGGCTTGTTGACTGGCTTGAGGATTGTTTCGAGTGCTTTTTCAATGGTGTTGATAGCCCGTGAAATGGTTGGCTGGGAGGTGGTCAATAGCTCGGCAAGAAGTTCTTCGGTGAGATTGTGCCGGTGGTAGAGTAGGGTGACTTTGAGGGCTTGGGCTAGGGTGAGTGCTGGTGGTCTGCCTCTGCTGATGGGTGTCCAGATGGTGTGGTTTTGAGGGCGGTGAGCAGTGTGGTGAATTGGGTTGGGCTCAGGCTGGTGGTACGGTGGTGGTGCAACGGTTCCTCCGGTGCAGTGCTGAGAATATTACTGGCGTTTTATCCTCTAGGTTGCCGCGTGGTGGGGCCGTTGTCTAGTTGGTGGGTTGGATTTTTGAATAAGCCTCATAGCTTTTACAACTCCTCAAAATTCGAATCTTAAGCTGCTATAGATGTCCACGACAGGTAAAGGCGGCCTATCCGAGGTTTGCTGTAATAACGACAGGACCCCAATGGTTTTACCAGCAGTCGAGATGAAGGCCGGGCCCAGGGCGCGAACAATTGTACTGGCTGCCAAACCATAATTCGCTGCCTTAATCAATGCTTGCTCAATTTGAGCTTCAGCGGAAGTGACCTGGTTACTCTGTCTGTAGCTGGTAGGGGGCGAAAGAGTTTCACTAGCAAATGCAGCTGGGGAGAGCCCGAGTGCAAGAGTTGCGCCAGCTCCTAGAGCAAGAAGTTCCTTTCCAACGGTTGTCATGGGGACTCCTTAACATGCCAAGGGGAGAGTGATGAGCATCACGTACCATGGCGTGTATTACAGTCTAACTGAGGCCAGGATCGAGCACTAAGGGAGGGGTAGATGAGAGGTTTGAGCTGTTGTTCCTGTGCTTGATAGGGTTGTTGATATTACAGAGGATTATTTATTGTCACTCAATTATGAGTTATAATTATTGTATGGTCATCAACTTTACCGAGTCGGCGGCACGGCACGGCATTTCAGAGGAAGATGCGCTCTACGCGGCTACTCGCGCCGTTGAGAAAAAACCCATCATCGATAGGAGAGGGAACAAAGCTACCCTTTTCATCGGCCCACCTCATGGACAAACCAACAGGCTCATTGAGGTTATCGCTAGCTTTGATGGAAAAGATTTTTTGATTTACCATGCAATGGATACAGGAAGAAGGAAGTAGCCATGGACAAGAACCTCATTCACGATGAAGCCTACTGGGAGCAGCGAGCCGATGATGTACTCAACGGCGAATACACTCTCGATCCTGGTGGAGAACACCTTTACGGTGAAGAAGCAGCCGAGTCAGCTAAAGCACTCTTTAGAGAGCTCGCTGGAACCGATGACCCGGCAGAGCTAGCAAAGATGGCCCGTGGTCGTCGCAAGCTGGCAGACCAAAAAAAGAATCCCTCACCAATGTTGCACCTGCGACTTCCTGAAGAATTGAATGCAACTATCCGCGACCTTGCCGCCAAGCGTGGTGAGAGCACCTCAGAGATAGCACGCGAACTCCTGATCAAGGGCCTAGCAGCAGCATAAAGCAACCAAAGCTCCCGTTCCGGCTATGCTGGGGTGGCGCTTTCCGCAGGATCCCTCAAGGAGGTTGTCAAAATTTACCTCTCTGGGCAACCTTTGGAAGGGTGGGTCCTGGTGATTCCAATACTTTCAACATCCCTCTACCTCTGCCTGTATTTCCTTGGGAAAATTTTTGGTAAAAAAATGAATACACCCCTACTGCTATCAAATAGTTCGTTTTTATTTATTTCCTCATTTTCCATAGTATTTCTTTTTGTATTTTATGGCATCTTCATGAGTAATAGTATTTTACTAGCATTTTTTGAATCAACAATTTATGCAATAATTTTTTCAACGCTCGCAGTTATTTTAATGAAATATTTTTATCGTTCAAATATCAAAAAAATTACTGACCGAAAGAAACTCTAGGCTAGATAGGCTTGCAGGAAACCGCTCGCACCCAAGCGGGACTTTTGCCCAGCGCAGCGTCCCGATAAACCGGGCTTTCACCAGGCAAAAAGCTATTCACATAACGTAGTCGTTGCGGGCCGTCCTTTTGAGAGTGCGGGCGGTAGGGGGTTGGATAACCAAAAAAGTTTTTGGTATACGTGTCTGGCTCTCTGTTCTATAACTTAGCAGACCACGGTGAGGGTTAGAAGGGAGTGGGTTGCCTTAGGGCTTTGTGTGTACTGAGGGGTGTATTTCTGGTTTGCTGCTGGGTAAGCCTGAAGGTGTAATCTCCTTCCTTTAAATTATAATAAGTTGACTTTCTGTTTGGGTGTTGGTGAAATAGAAATGTCCCCAATCATCAGCCCACGGCGACGAAAGGCAAGGACATGATCCTCCATAAGAAATTCACTACCCCCTCAACTACTGTACTTGTGGTTAGCTCGCTTGTGAGAAGCTAAAGGCTCTCGGCGGCGCAGCAGCATTGGGGGCTGAGCTTCTTGGTATTGCTGCCGTCAAGAAAGCTTGCACCAACTAAAGAAAGGGCTCTCTCCCGAAGGAGAACTGAACAATGAAGAAAAGTAAGTTTCTACTCTCGATAGTGCTTCTTGGAGCAGGAGTATCCCTTGTACTTCAGCAGCATCTAATAGTTTTAGCGCTTGTGGCATTAGCCGTCTTCATCGTTGCTTCGGATGGCAGTTTCGAGGAGGTTCCCCCAAGGAAGAAAGAGGGACAGCCGTATCCGTCGGCGCAGGAGATTAGGAGGTACCGGGAGGAGAATCCTGGAGTCTCGATTGCCCGGGCGGTGGAGGCGCTGAGGGGCGCAGCTAGGTGGGGTGGGGAGCCGTAATACCCTGGTTAGGCTCCGGGAATTGCACCTTAACTTTTACTGCCAAAGGTGGCGCGCTGGGCTTCTGTCTTTCGGGGTGTAGTTCTCACGCATGAACTTCTCAACGCTCCTCACGATTCCAGCAACCTCAGACAAGGGTAACGGCGGGGAACGCTGTTCGTTGAGCTCATAGGCAAGGGCTTGGTAGTTCTGGCCCCGGTAGGCGGCACGGCGGATAGTCTGGAAAATCGTTTCGTTGCGCTGACCAGCTTCCAAATCGCCCCAGAAACTCAAGGAACAGGGGTAAAGGTATGTTTACGGGGTTCTTTACGGGGTAGTTTATGGGTTTCTTTACGGGTGGGAGGGCTAGATTTTGGGGCTGCTACCCAGATTCTTTGAGCGACTGGAGTTGTGCCTGTCGCCCGATACCCTGGAGCACGAAGATGGACTGACTTGACTGAGTTCTGTCATTACGGATTACAGAGGTAGTGAGGGTTATTCAAAAGTCTAAACC
Source organism: Rothia sp. (in: high G+C Gram-positive bacteria) (assembly GCA_030524105.1). Lineage (GTDB taxonomy): Bacteria > Actinomycetota > Actinomycetes > Actinomycetales > Micrococcaceae > Rothia. Next base: position 187,500 of record JAUNHE010000002.1, on the reverse strand, counting down.
CGAGATGTCACAGACTCACGCTTGCTGCTATCCACCTCGCCTGGCTTCGTTCGCTAGGCGATTCATGCCGACCATGCGCCAGAGGCGGCGCTGTGAACCCGGGAGACCGAAGCACCTTTTGAATCAAGTCTCAGAGTATTGAGGACCTCCCGGTTGTTACCCCTTGACAGAGCGCTCCAGCAGATGTAATCTAATCCCATCAAATATGATATACATCTCATTTTCCACCCGGTCTAGGAGGGTATCATGAACCTACGCACTCGAGGAATCGCTGCTACCCTCTGTCTCACAACTTCACTTCCCATATTTGCTGGAACAGCTCCGTCTAGTGCCTATTCAGGACAGTCACTGAGATGTCAACATTAGGGAAGCTAGCTGTTGAACCTCAGGGAGCCTGGGAATTTACCACTTGCGTTCTTGGGAATGCAAACGGGTGGAATGCCCTGGCGGGGGCACCCGGTTTGGTTAGCGCAGCGAAAGCTGCCATCACAGCTTGGAATTGGGGTTTGGCAGTTAGGACTGTAGACCGTTTTGTGGGTCCTATGCTACTTAAATCTTTAGGTGGCCCCTGGGGGCTAGCAGTTGCTTTTGCGGCAGCGGCTGTAGGTTGCAGGGGAGCTCTGTAAGCTATGAAAGAGCGCCCCTCCCCTTCTTTCCTTAGGTTATCTCTTTGTTTCTTATGGGGGTTAATATCTATTCGATTACTTTTTGCAATAACAGGGATGCCAGGAATGCAAATTGAAAATTTCCTAGAGCCTACTACCTGGATTCTGCCGATTTTTGCTGGTTTCATGAGTTCATACGGGTATTATCAGGTGAAAACTAGCCAATAATTTATTAAGTTTGATTCTTGATGGAAGGACTCCAGAGAGATGAACCAGCAGAAAAGCCTCGCAGGCTTACCCTGGCCCAGGCCCTGACAATCACGCTCATGAGCTACCGGCATAACCTCACCCAAGAAGCCCTCGCCCACCTCTTCGGCGTCTCGCAGCCCACCATCTCGCGGACCATCAGAGGCAACGAAAAAGCACTCACCAAGGCTCTCAAACCATTGAACAGGCCCCTGGATGAAAGCCTGAAGGCATCTGGTTCCTTGGTGGTTGACGGGACTCTAGTACCTACCTGGAACTGGCGTTCACAAGGTTCTGCTTTTGCTTCTCGGTCTTTCGGCTTCCACCATTGCGTCCGATTTCAGCCATGAACTCACGCAACGCCTCAGGGGCAGGCTCACGCCCCTGAGCGCCTGTTTTGGGGGTGTACTTCTCACGCATGAACTTCTCAACACTCCTAACGATTCCAGCAACCTCAGACAAGGGTAACGGCGGATTGCACTGGGCATTCAACTCAAAAAATACTTGGTCTCCTCTAAAGAGATCCAGGGTAACTATATACATACCATTGTTATGGCTACAGACTCTGGCAGGAAAAATCTCAAGCTAATCTCTAATATCAGAAAAATTACTGGCCGAAAGAGACTCTAGGTTAGATAGACTTTCGTACCTACTATGAATCTACTATGAAAATAGGCTGCATATAGGATAGGAGAAAGCCAGCTTTATGGCAGCTGCCATAATTCTTTCCCTGGTCCCCATCTGGGATGCGAGGCGATTGATCTCTGCTTTAAGTACGTCATCGCAGTAACAGCTAAAATAGCCGCGCTGTTCATAGCACTTATCGTGTTGCATGCAGATTGAATCGAGTATATCTATAGGAGCCCCAGGCCCGCTATATCCCGGACCGCACCAGTTGCCCCAAACGGGAAGTTTGATAGCCTGCAGCTGCATCTGAGGATTGGCAGCAAGAGAAGAGGGGACACTGTTTAAAGTTGACGATACATTACCGTTTAATAATTGTGCCTGCTGGATACGATTAAAGTTGTTTCCCGCTTCAATAATTTGGCTAGGTTCACCAGCTGCCTGGGCTGCTTTGCTGGAAAACCTTAGGCCGGAATTGGTGGATACCATATATCTTTCTATACCAGAGGTTAACTCATCAAGGCTAAGCTCCGAAGAGGCTGTTGAGGAGGGCTGATATATGGTTTGAGTTTGAGTAGCAAAAGCAGCTTGTTGAATAAGGATGGTGGGGGAGAATGCTATACAGGCAATTGCTAAGGCCTTACGTAGCTTCTTGATATACATGGTTTCTCCAATGAATCAAGTGGGGGTAGATAGAAAAATAGTAGCTTAAAATACGGTGAAATTATACCTTCTATTATGGATAAGACACATTACTGAAGCAAAAAGAAAAATAAATACAACTAACTATTTAGCCAGTAAAGTTCTTTTTTTGCCGTTTTGAGTGTCTCAATACTCTATCTTGCGCCCCAGGGGCAAAGGCTAGATAGGCAGGCGTCAGGTAGTTCTCAGAAAAGCTCCTCCTGTAAAAGTGCATGTTCGTACACTTTTTTAAATGTTGATGAACGTGTACACTTAGAGCTGTTGATGAGCGTCAATATCGGTGTGAAAAGAGGGTTTACCATGCCTACTCAATTAAGAACAATACGATCAATTAGAGAGCTTGGTGCCTTTATTCGTGATGCCCGAGCCCGATGCGGCCTTACTCAAGAAGCTCTTGCCAGTAAAGCAGGAGTATCACGAAGCTGGCTGATTGGTCTTGAGCAGGGAAAGCGGCCACGGGCGGAAATGGATAAAATTTTCAGCCTTCTGCAAGCACTGGGTGTGGCGCTCAGCCTTCATTCAATGGAGAGTTCGAATCCTCATCAGGACGATAAGACTTTTCAGGGCAGTTCTATGCCCGATGAGACATTCAAAAATGCTGCCCTTCCCCTTACTCATATGCAACAGTATTTAGGGAAATATCTCCCTGAAGCTGCAACCGTACCCTTTAGTGGTGTCGATCAGATCATTACTGAGGCGATGAGGGCACGTATCCCCCTGCGGAGTCGGCAAGTCTTAGTGAGTAAAGTTGACGAAAAAGAACAATCCTTTCCACAGAAAATCGTATAGAAAGTGGTTTCTAGCAGATACGTTTCTTGAGGTAAGCCTCAGCACCACCCTGGCCACTTCACTGTTGATCATTGATGCTACTAAAAGCGTGTCCAGCGCTGGAATAATAATGGGAGCGATAAACGCTTTAGGGCTGATAGCAGTAGTACTCGGGGGAGGATTTGCTGATTTAATAAGTCGTAGATCGATTCTCAAAAAGACAATTTATATCTCCCTCCTATCGAATCTAACCCTATCTATTATATTAATATTTAAAGAAAATTCCCCGGAGCATATTTCATTCTTGACATTCGCCATTATTATCCTTGCGATCCTGGCCCAGGTATCTCTATCCTTCGCAAACCCTGCCTTGGATGGGGCCTTGAAGAAGATTATCTCCCCTGAGGAATACCCTCGAGCAATGAGCGCAACGCAAGCGCGTTCATCGGCACTATCTATCGCAGGTTCCCCCGCCACCGGCTGGCTCTATAGCATGTTTGCGGTATTCCCATTTGCTTTAAGGTTCATCTGCGAATCTATATTCCTAGTCTCCTTATCCCGCATTAAAGAGAACCTAGACGCCTCAGCAGAGACGGGGAAAACTAGAATAAATAAAAAGATAGTTAAAGCAATTCAGGGATACAAGGAAGGAATTATTTTCCTCTCCAGTCAGCCAGCATTAAGTAGAATACTTATATGTGCACCCCTGGTCAATGCTATGGTTTTCTCGGCTACCACCTGGACAATCTACTACCTTCGGGACAAGGGCGTTGATCCTTCGACAATCGGTTTTGTTAGCGCCGGTTTTGCAGCTGGAGGAATAGTAGGTAGCTCACTAACCCCATTCATCACAGACCGCGTTAAACCCGGAATATTATCTATATACGGGTTAGGGATGATGGTAATTTTATTCGCCATATATTTCTGTCTGCCCCATAATCCTATAAATATGTTTACTATGGCTATCTTGTGCATGCTGCCATCACCGGCCCTAAACGCAGGATTATTCAGCTATGTTTTTAGAGTTACCCCAGACGAACTGCAGGGAAGAACTATCGCCACATTTTCCCTAGTAGCAGGCTTGGCCACGGTGATTGCCCCGCTTGCTTCAGGGTGGGCAGTGAGTACCCGGCATTCCCTTATCTTGGGAGTACTGGTTTGTAGTCTCGGTCTACTAGGGGTAACTCTTTTAGCTTCCTCCAAGGAAGTCAGGGGGATGGGCCTTACTCGGAGGGTTCTATAATGCGGACGTCCAAGCTCCTCAAAAAGCATCCTCGACTTGTGGCCTTGAACCAATCAGGGATAAGTCAGAAGGACTACTTTGAGCACATTAGGCAGCAGATGCAGTCCCGCCCCGTGGCCCCTGCTGCTAGCGGAGAAATTGTGCAGGCAATACAGGATCTATGCTCGGGCTCATCCGCTGGAGAAAACAATTTTTTAAAGTCAGAAGATCTGGATCTATCCTGGGTGTCCTTCGCCGAACATCACTCATCCATGAGTCACCCTGAGACAACAAACGTTGTTGCTAATCTAGCCACTTTTGCAGGTGGTCCTGGAGCCAGAATTATCACGCTGTCTTGCGGTACCACTCCTCTTGACAATGAGCTTTTTCCGCGAGGTCTTGTGTACGAAGAGACCAAGATACCCTTGATGTCACACCGTCAGCGAAGGAAACCTGTTCTTACCGCAGACCCCTGGGATATGGCAGAGGCCCGGACCCGCCTGGAAAAGGCCCTGGCACAAAATACAGACGATTTAAGCTCCAGGTCAGAAGCCATAGACTGGTTTGAATCGGTTTCGGGGGATCTTGAAGAGCTCCCCCAACTCTGGCAGCAAATCTCTGTTCTTAACGCAAAACTTGGGCAGTCAATTTTTGCAGAGGGAGGCATCCAGTACACCCAGGTTCCGATGGAACTCGTTGCTTCACGCGTTTTGACCCAATGGTTGGCTAACGGAGTTGAGAATTGGGTTACGGGCATCTTGACTGACACGGAACGCTTCAAGGCTGCGGTAAAAGTTCTAGACGGAACCGACGGATTCTTTAATATCCCTGCTGGCAGGGGCACCGTATTCCTATGGCAAAGGACAGATCAAGCGCTGCAGGCATGCGGACAAGGTTCTAGCACACAGGTTGTCCGACCAGCAGCTGAGTGGGTTGAAGTGCTGGTCTCCAATGCCCTGATTCCTTCTGCAGGGCTCGCCATGATTGTTCTTGGGCTCTACCTCGGCATCCCTAATTTTGGTGGCCTACTTCAATACGACTATCTGGCTGATGCACGGCTTCGTCTGCTTCAGCCTGCTTCTGGCCTCACAGAGGACGACCGCGACCTGCTCGCCAAAACACAGGACAGCTACTACGTGAACTTTGAGAGACGATCTGCTACCCGTGGCGGGTTAAGACGTCTAGCTGATCCTATTGTTTGGGAGGAGCTCGAGCGGGAGAGCGAGCTCAGCATGGGGGCTCATACGGAAGATTGCCTCGCCTGGCTCTTATCATCCTTTCGAGGCGGGGACGCTAGGCGTGTGCAATAGCTGCTTATTCTCATGTTTCTAACCAACTGGAAAGCTATGCACTCGGGCTTTATTAGTTTAGTTCTGATTTACTTTGTCACTTTTGCAGGCGAAGGCCTACTGATCATGTACCTTTTTAACAGCATTAGGGTAAATGGTCTCAGCATCGGGATTTCTGCCCTGCTCGCGCTGGTGTCGTATTTACCCAGCCTTGTACTGACCGGTGTAACTCTTGCGCTACACACACGGTACTCTGTCCGTGCACGTATGCCTTTAATTTCTATCGCCCGGGCCCTATTGTGTATGTCCTTGGTGTGGACCGGTTCTTACCTGAATATCTGGGTAACCCTTGCATTTTTAGCTAGCATGGAGATCCTGTGGTACGGTTTGCTGCCTTGCCTGGATGAACTAGAAAACAAAACTATTCACAGTGTTGGTGCGGGCCGTGGCGAGGCGATTCTTACCATCACACTTCAGCTTGCCTTAGCTACTTCTCTTCTGATTAGTGGATTCCTCTTTGACGCTTACGGTGCACCTATTGTGCTGACTTGCTTAGCTGCTCTTCAACTGCTGCCTGCCGTACTGATTCCTCAAGCTTCTTCCATTCCGAAACTAAAAGAAGGTTCTGCACAGGTAGTTTCGGCGCCTAAGGGGAAGAAAGAGTCCGGGATAGTACCTTTGGTTTTCCTCTTGGGGGTTGTATCTGCAATTCCGCAGATGGTCAACATTCTTTTTCCTATAAAGGTGTTTGCAGTAACCGATCGTTCGGCCCTAGCTGGAGTAATTGATGCCTCCTATAGTGTTGGTGCGCTAGGTGTTGCTGTCATTGGGCTTGGAGCCCTTTTACATAGCAGCTCGGTTCGTAGTACGGCCGTTATTACGATGACCCTGGTAACCTGTTCGGTTGCTGGATTTGCCTTATCTTCGGCGCCACCCATACTCGTGTCGGCCTATTTTCTTCTCGGTTTTACTGTAACTCTTTGCCGGGTGCGAGTACGCGCCGCGATTTTTGCGAGGCTGGAAGGGATTGGAACCAGCCCCTGGTATTCTCACTTGACAAGTATTACTCTTGCATTCTGTGTGACTGGAACGATACTTATCGGCCTTGTAGGCCTGCTGGCAGGTCTTTGGTCTTATTTAGTTATTGTTGTTATTGCGATTGCTGGAATCATGGCAGGACTTTTTATTGAGACAGAAAAAATCGATCAAAAGGAATAAGCCTTTGAAGCCTCCTCATTTACTTATGATCTGCTTCCGAAGGATCTACGGTCATGCCGCGTTTACGCAGCAGGTCTATCTGCTCATCGATGGTCGTATAGGGCTTGATCGGTTCGCGCATGGGGTTAGAGGGTAGACAGAAATCCAGCTCACTCCAAGGATTCCAACTAAGGATACCTCAGGTGAGCTGAACGATTAATTAGATTCTACATAAGGTCCATGCTGGTGTTCAAATAGGTAAAACATACTTCTCCGGTAAGCATGAGCGGGCCGGATTTAACCAGTAGGTGATTTGCACCTTGGGCGCTCGCTTGCTAGCTGTTTATGAGCGGGTGTTTACGATGGTGCAGGCCTTGATGTCTTTCGCGGCGGGGCAGTCCCTTATAAGTAAGCCTCTGTCTCAGGAATAAATACAGAGGCTTATTCAAAATGTAGGAGCACGCTCCACCCTGCCAAGAGACAGTGGGCCCTACCGGGCGGTAAAAATATGAGCGTTAAATCTCTATAGATAGCTTTAAGCCAACTGGGAAAGACCGTTGTAACGCCAGCGGAAAACCGCTGCTGACGGCCATGCTACGTACAGTCCTCACTCACCAGCTCACCTGGGCAAAACCAGGCGGAAGAGCACCGGCCCGCATCCTGCCTCAAGCCTTCAAAATCACCCTGTTCTACCACTGTCACAACTTCACCGAAGAACTACTTGCAGAACTTTTTGCCCTCTTATAACCGATGATCTCACGAGCTGTCAATATCATCGAAAGGGTGCTGGGGGAAATTCTTAGATCACTACATTATCGCTTCAAGGACAGCCTAAAAGTATCAGGTAAGTCATCTGCATGCTTAACGGTAGAGTTCTGGCTATTATTGATCCTCTTCCTGAGGGTGGTATAGTCGGGTGTTTTCTTCTGGTGCGGGGGTTGGTGGGACTTTTGAATAAGCCTCACAGTATTGCTCTGGTAAACATATGAGACAATGCAGGGTAGCAAGATTCAAATTTGCTACCCTGCTTTTATTTAAAGAGATATACTATGTTCTACGGAAAAAACATAACAATTGAATTACAAAATAAAACAATCGTAAGAGATTCTTCACTTCATATAGATGATGGAGAAGCTGTTATTTTTATCGGGGCAAATGGAGCTGGAAAGACAACTATGCTTAGAGGTCTAGCAGGTTTACTTCCATTAAGAAATGGTGTAACATCCTTAGCTCAGAATAATAGAGAACTTGATTTTGGGTTGTCGCTAGGACCAGAGTATCTTCCTGAGAAGATAACCGTAAAAAAATACTTTCAAATAACGGGAAATAAAAATTTACCTAAAAAAGATAACTTGGAGAGTCTGTATGCTAAAAGTGGATTATCGAGAGTTGGGAAAAAAAGGATAAACACATTATCAACAGGCATGAAACAAAAAATATCAATAATTTCCGCCCTTAGATTTTCTCCTAAAAATATAATTTTAGATGAGCCCCATAATGGGCTAGACCCTAAGTCAATAGATTGGCTAAATTCTGAGATACACAATCTAAAAAGTAAAGGGATAAGTATTTTAATATCCTCACATCTTTTGAGAGAGGTTTCTTTGGTTGGTGATAGAGCCTACAGGATAGAAGATAATAGAGTGCATACTTCGTCGTGGCCATTGTATGAAACAAATAATAGCCATATTGTAACAACAGAAAATGTTAGTGAACTTTTTAAGGAATTATCTAAAAATGGTGTAGATGCAAGAAAACTAGGTGAGAACCGTATATATGTTCCCCTTCCATCGGCAGAAATCTTCAGAATAGTTAACAGCAAAAATATCCAATTAACGGATTTTCAGGAGTGCAAATAAATGTTGAAGCACCTAGAAACAATAAATGCAACAAAAACCCGAACGTTCTTCCTTTTCCTTGTACCTATAACTTTAATTGCAATAATAACTAACAGTTTAATAAATACCCCATTTGATAATTTCCAAGCTGCAATCGCAGCGATTCCCGTAGTTGCATCATTTCTGATAGTGTTAGTAACTTCAAACTGGATCGCTGGAGATATTGATAATAATATTGCGCAACTTCTTTTGGTTAAGAACAGCAGTAGAAAAGACTACGTAGTTAATAGAATGAAGGGCGTTTATTTACTGGCTCTGCTGGTTACTATACTTTATATACTTGCGGCAGTAGTCGTTTGCCCCCCAGAAAAATTGTCAGAGTTTATCTTAATCTTTAATCCAATATTTGTGTCTATAGTTTATGCAACTGGTGCATCTGCGTTATCTTTTATATTTAAAAATTCTATAATATCAGTGTCTACAGTACTATTTTTTATTTTTCTATGGGAACCAATACTTGGTACGCTAAGTGATAACCCAATCGTTATCTCACTTCTATCGCCGGAATCTCATATTTCTAAGGTGGCCAGTGCGTCGGCTTCCGTATTTAATTACGGTTTCTGTATTTTATTTATTGTAGTAGGACTTTTTATTTGTCATGCAGTGTTTAAAAAATCAAGAATTTAGTGCACCCAGTATTCCCAAACGCAAAGAAAGTTTAATTAACAGTTTTATTATTCTTTCCCTTGCGCTAGTGACTATATTTATAAACTCCTTAACTAGCGTTGATACATTTTCATTTCCTATTTTTCTATCAACTATTATTCTGTTGGTTTCAGTACTATGTTTTTACTGTTATCAAAAAAAATATTTAATAAAATATTTCAGGATAAGTATGGGGGTATTTCTCAGGAAAAAATTATTTTTTAAATTTTTAGTTTTCTCTACTATCTTATTGGCAGGACTACTACTCGTGGCAAGGCCTAGAAGGATTGAGGATATAGATATATTACAGCTACTTCCGCTGGCTATCCAAGAAGAAATTATATTTCGCTTTCTCATTCCCTGTGCTTTATGTTATTTTTTTCGAAACAAGTTATTTTTACCGTGGTCTTTCTTTATCAGTTCGATAGTTTTTTCGTTATTTCATTTACCGGACACTGCTTCGGGAGCCGTGTATTATTTTTATACAGGAATACTATTTTCAATTACAACCTATAAGGCAAGCTTTATATGGGCAATAATTCTTCATGTCCAGATTAATATATCTTTAACTTTTTTTTATTTTGATTATAATAGAGTAAGTAATTTATTGATATATATAACAATAACTTTGCTTGCTTCATGTGCTATTTATGGTCGCACATTAGAAAAAAGATATATTTTTTTTACCCAAAATAGAAATGCCTCTATAGACTGCTTGAGGGCTTTTGCTTTGGTGCTTGTAGTCATAGATAATCTAACCTTATACTCTTGGGGAGAGGAAAATTACTTTGCATACGATATAATTCAAGTATTTGGAAATTTTGGTTACTTTATTTTTCTCTGCCTGCTAGGCTATTCCGCAAATATAAGTATTACTTCTTCTAATAGTCAAAGTATAAGATCGTATGATATAAACCTTTTAAAACTTGGGATAATGAACATTCTATTTTTTTCTCTTTTGATATATTAGTACAGTTAGCGATAATCTCGATGGCACTAAGGAAAGTATCATTCTGGAGAAGCAGTAAGGGCCTTGCCGTATCATTAGTATCGCTGTCGTTGTTAATTCTGTTATCTCCTTTATCAATAAAATCGGATTACGCTTTAATGCAGTTCCCATCTAATCTGATCATGGATCCGCTAAATTTTTATGCAGACGGTTTTATAAACTTAGTGGCCAGCCTTATTACACTTCCTCAGTATATCGGTATCCCTGGGATATTAATTTATATCCTCCCTCGAATTGGTGATAAAGAATATAACTATCCTATCAGTATAATAATTTTATTTTTTGTTTTTATTTTGCTAGGTGTATGCACAGTCTTTATGCCCATTACTAGCAGTTATATCTATATTTTTGAAATTATTAGAACTTATGTATTGTTGCATTTAGTTATTACTCTTATCATTTTCTGTGTAAAGAATAAATACGTTTTTTCAAAATTTACTTATATTTCAAAGATTGGTTCTTCCACACTCTCTGGGTATATTTTATCGGGATTGATTATCTCTTTAGGTCAGATATTCTTTTTGTCCAATGCTTATCAGTTCTACCTTGTTGCTTTTTTCTGTCTAACGGGTATAATTGTCTCCCCATTGTTGAGGTCATTGAACTTTTCATTTGAGGAAATACGTCGGGGTACTTTAAGGTAAAAATTGCTTGACTTATAAATAAGGACAGTATATAATGATTTCAATTACTATGAAAGGAAATCTGTTCAGTGATGGAAGAAAAGACATTCAAAGATTACCTTGTGGCGGTAGTTGGAATTTTTAGCGCTTTTATATTTATTAAATTGTTCAACGGTGTTTTAGAACTTAATTTTATTGTTAGTTTGATCCTTGCACTGGTATCGAGTTCTCTTGTGTGTATAGTTCTAGTGTTTCTGATCGCTTTTTTTCAGAGTTTTTTTTCTAAGAAATAGTTGTTATTTCTACAGTTGGTCTACAGTTGGAAAGATTGTTTTTTTAACGGATTTATAAGCGAAATTTATAATGAAATTTGCTAGTAAGATCTTCATACTATTGTAGATGTTGAGAGTTGTTTATTAAGGTACCCCAGCCGCATAAAAATACTAACCCTCGTGCTACCGAAAATGCCTGCCTGTATGAACCCAGTGGCTGCCTGAAATCTGTGTGCAGAACCTGTCGGTTCTTAGCCTGAGTTTTTCACCCGCTCCACTACCGACCGCAGACGATTGAGTATCCGATTATTTTTTTATGCTCCCGATTTAGCAGTTGTCCAGACTTAGGACGAACTGGGGTTTGGCCATGCCCTGTCCCACGTATCCCTTATCGGCCAAAATTCAGGAATCTAGCAGCTTATCTAGCCTGTGAGCTCTGTAAGGCATGAGCACCGTGTTTGGCCTCAGGTAGTGGATCGGCGATGCCTAGGAGCTTGCCATCTATCACGAGGAATCCTGGTACTTTCAGGCTGTTTGCCAAGATTCAAACTAGTGGGGTGGGGTTTCTTGGGTGAGGTTGTGCGGGTAGCGCAGTAAGGTAATTTTGAGAGCTTGCGTTAGGTGACCTTTGTAAGGTTTTCGATCTGGTTTGGTCCAGGTGAGATGGCTGCTAGGGTTTTTAGTAACGTGGCGAACTGCTTGGCTGTGAGCGACCGTGTGCTACACCAGCACTCACCCTAGCCCAAGCCCTTAAAACCACACTTTTCTACGACCGACGTAACCTCACCGAAGAACTCGAAGAACTCGAACAACTCTTGGCAGAAATCATCAGCACCTCACAGACGACCACTTCGCGGGTCATTAACACTATCGAGCAAGCACTCGAAAAGCTCTTATGCCCGCTGATTCCACCCTTGGTTCAGCTCACCAAAACCCCAGGGTCACTAGTCATTGATGGAACCCTCATACCTACCTGGAACTGGCTTTCACAAGGTAAAATAAATTTTTCCGGTAAGCACAAGCGTGCTGGTTTCAACCATTAGGTGATCTGAACCTTGAATGGGAAGCTGCTGGCTATTACAGACCCAGTACCCGGGGTTAGGCATGATACCTATGCTTTCAAGTATCCTGGCTTGGATCAATTGCTAGATTCATTTACCTTGGCTGATAAAGGCTACATCGGACTGGGACTAGTTATCCCGAGCAGGCATAGCAAAGCCCGCAGGACACCTGCGGTTATAAAGACAGCGAACAGGTTCATCAATTCGCATCGAGCGGTGGTGGTGCGAGTGGTTGCGCAGGTCAAGACTTGGCGGGTTCTGTATTCTGGGTTTCAAAGGCCGCTTTCCTTGTATATTCTAGGGTGTTTGCAGTGGCGCGAGAGCTGGTGTCTATGCAGCTGGGAGAACTTTTGAATAAGCCTCAAAACACAAGTTCCTCCCAGGAATACTGCCAGCGCTAAAGTGCTAAAGACAGGGAACAAAAACCGCACCGGCAGCCGCCCCCACCAGAACAACAACCCAGGGTGGAAGCTTCCAGACCGTCAGCAGAACAAAACAGGCCATAGCCAAAATAAAGGAAAAAGCACCGCTAACCGCTGTAGAAAAAACCGGTGTATACAAGGCGGCTGCAAGCAGACCGACAACCGCTGCATTTGCGCCGCGCATAAGAGCCTGCAGCCAAAGACGCTGCCGCAAAAAATTCCAGACAGGCAGCACCCCCAGGAGCAGAAGAAACCCCGGCAAGAAGATAGCAAGCAGAGCAATACCGGCGCCAAGAAGCCCACCCGGCCCAAGAGAAGAAACAGCACCAAGGTAGGCAGCAAAAGTAAAGAGCGGGCCAGGGACCGCCTGAGCTGCCCCATATCCAGCCAAAAACTCCTGGCTGCTTACCCAGCCGGCATCAAGAACACTGCTGTGTAAGAGGGCAAGAACAACATGTCCTCCACCAAAGACCAAAGACCCCGCCTGGTAGAAGGTAGCAAATAGCTGCAAAGACCCTGAATCATTGACCGCAACAATCAGCGGCAAGCCCAAGAGCAAGACCATAAAAAACACGGCGCTAGCAATACTAAGGCCGCGGCCTACCGGAACATACAAGGCCCTAGAACTCAGCTCCGAGGACGAACGGCAGAACAGGTAACCAGCCAAGGCACCAAGTAGAATAGCAATAACCTGCCCGGCCGAACCAGCCAGCAGCAAGCTACAGCCAGCAGCCAACACCGCAATAGAAGCCCTCTGCCTATCCGGTGCAAGACTTTTGGCCATACCTAGAACTGCCTGGGCAACAATAGCCACCGCAACAAGCTTTAAGCCTGCCAGCAAACCCTCACCGGTGGGTCCAAAGAAGAGGGAGGCACCGGCAGCAAACAAGACCAAAAGAAGCGCAGAAGGAAGAGTAAAAGCAAGAAAGGCCGCAAGCGCACCCAAAATTCCTGCCCGATGCATACCAAGAGCAAAACTTACTTGACTGGAAGCCGGCCCCGGAAGGAACTGGCATAAAGTCACCAGGTCTGCGTATTCCTGCTCCTCTAACCACTGGCGACCCTCCACGAATTCGCTACGGAAGTAGCTCAGATGGGCTACAGGGCCACCAAAAGAGGTAAGCCCAAGCTTAAGGAAAACCTTAAACACCTCCCAGGCTGTGCCTTGCGCCCGAGCAGATGGTAAAGAATGAGTGCTGGTCATAAGGCCTACTTCACGTCCTATAAGCTAGCTTTGCAGCAAAGTAGCTGCTCACTCCATCCTAAACTGCTCCACTGAATCGGTCATTTCTATCTCAATCAATTCCCCAAAGGAACTCAGCACAATACGAACCAGACTTTGTGTCAAAAACCACAAAACGTAATGCTGCTACATAAAGCAAGAATCACCACCCAAAGTCCGGTACAACAAGGCCAAAAATGAAACGGTTAAGGGTATAAACCCAAGCTGAGCTAGCGGGAAGAAGCACACGCATGGTAAGCACCCCTTTACAAACAGACAGGCAGCCAGCAAGCCAGCAAAAGATAGGCCCAGGCTGGCTCAACAATGCCCTGGCCAAATACCTCATGGCCCTTACAGGGCTCATCTTTGGCCTTTTTGTCTTAGTCCACATGTTTGGAAACCTTAAGGTATACACCGGGGCAGAACACTTCAACGACTACGCCCTCTGGCTACGCACCCTCCTAGAACCCTTCCTACCCTACGAAGGGTTCCTCTGGATCTTCAGAACAGTCCTGCTCCTATGCCTGCTGGCCCACCTCTACTGTGCCTGGCTGATCACGGCACGAGCCAAAGCCCGCCGCGGCCCCCACCGCCGCAAAGGGCTACAAGGATTCAGCTCCTTCACCGCCCGCACCATGCCCGTTACCGGCCTCATCCTCTTACTCTTCATCATCTTTCACCTGCTAGACCTCACCGCCGGAGTAGCCGTCGCCCCAGAAACCTTCCAACACGCCAACCCCACAGGCAGCTACGCCTACCAAAACCTCATAGCAAGCTTCCAAAGACCCTGGGCAGCGGCAGTCTACCTGCTCGCCATGATCACCCTCTTCTTACACCTAGCCCACGGCCTCTACGCCGCAGTTAACGACTTGGGCAGCAGCATGAGCCAAAAAATACGATCAATACTACTTCTGGCCAGCGGCCTGATCGCCCTCATCATCACCCTAGGAAATATCAGCATCCCCATCGCCGTACTCACCGGCATCATCAGCTAGAGGACCAGCATGTCAACCATAAATATCCGCTACGCAGATCCTATTCAAGGCAAAATACCCCCGGGGGATCCCGCAACAGCCTGGAACAGACGGCGGGATCAATACAAACTTGTCTCACCCCTGAACCGCCGTAAATTCAAAATTATCGTCGTAGGCACAGGCCTAGCCGGCGCCGGCTGCGCCGCAGCACTAGGAGAACTAGGCTACAAAGTATCGGCCTACACCTTTCACGACTCATCCCGCCGGGCCCACTCCGTTGCAGCCCAAGGCGGCATCAACTCCGCCAGAGCCCGCAAGGTAGACAACGACTCCATCCACCGCTTCGTTACAGACACCATCAAAGGAGGAGACTTTCGCGGACGAGAAGCCGACGCCTACCGGCTAGCCCAAGAATCCATCCGGGTGATAGACCACATGAACGCCATCGGAGCCCCCTTCGCCCGAGAATACGGCGGCCAGCTAAGAACCCGATCCTTTGGTGGAGTACAAGTATCACGCACCTACTACACCCGCGGCCAAACCGGCCAGCAGCTCCAGGTGGCAGCTCACCGCTCCCTCCAGCGACAAGTAGCAGCAGGAACCGTCACCCTACACACCCACCAAGAAATGCTAGACCTCATCGTCAAAGACGGACAGGCCCAAGGTATCGTCAGCAGAAACCTACGCACCGGGCAGATCAGCGCAGAAACCGCCCACGCCGTCATCCTAGCCACCGGCGGATACGGCAACGTTTTTCACAAATCAACCCTAGCCAAAAACTCTAACTGCACCGCAGCCTGGCGGGCCCACCGGCGCGGAGCCTACTTTGCTTCACCCGCCTACATCCAATTTCACCCCACAGCCCTGCCCATCAGCAACAAATTCCAATCCAAAACCACCCTGATGTCCGAATCCCTACGCAACGACGGCAGAATCTGGGTCCCCAAAAAAGCAGGCGACCAGCGCAGCCCACAAGACATACCAGAAGAAGAACGAGACTACTACCTAGAACGCAAATACCCGGCCTTTGGCAACCTCACCCCCAGAGACATCGCCTCCAGGGCAGCCAGAGAAGCCATTGAAGCTGGCCAAGGAGTAGGCCCCCTCAAAAACTCCGTCTACCTAGACTTCTCAGAAGCCCAAAAAAACCTGGGCAGCAAAATCCTAGAGGAACGCTACGGCAACCTCTTTGATATGTACGCCGACGCCACCGGAGAAGACCCCCGCAAAGTGCCCATGCGCATTGCCCCCGGAGCCCACTTTGCCATGGGCGGGCTCTGGAGCGACTACAACCAAATGAGCAGCATAGCCGGGCTCTTTGTTGGCGGAGAAGTAGGCTGGGGCTACCACGGCGCCAACCGGCTAGGAGCAAACTCCCTCCTATCAGCCTGCGTAGACGGATGGTACACCCTGCCCTACTCCGTACCCAACTATCTAGCCGGCAAACTCGGCCAGCAAACACTAGCCCTAGACGACAGCAGCGTAACCCAAACCATAGCAGAGGTAAGCGAGCGCATCGACCGGCTCCTACAGATCAAAGGCAGCACCCCAGCCGACCATTTTCACGCCAGACTAGGAGAAATCCTCTACGCCGGCTGTGGCGTCAGCCGTAACGAAACCAAGCTTAAAAAAGCTATCACAGCAATCGATGAACTCAGACAAGACTTCTACCAGGACCTCTTTATCCCCGGCAGCAAGCAGGACTTCAACCAGGAACTAGAACGGGCCGGTAGAGTCGAAGACTACCTAGAGTTAGCAAAACTCATGTGCGTTGACGCCCTAGACCGCAAAGAATCAGCGGGAGCTCATTTTAGGGAAGAATACCAAAGCCCGGACGGAGAAGCCCAACGCGACGACCAAAACTGGTGCTTTGTCAGCGCCTGGGAATACGCCAGCCAAGACACCTACATTCGTCACGCCGAACCCCTCAGCTTCGAGGCCGTACAGCTACAAACAAGGAATTACAAATGAGACTAACCATAGAAGTCTGGCGCCAAGACGACCCGCAAGAGCCCGGCCACTTTGAAACCCACCAGATCGAAGGCGCCCAAGAAGAAATGTCCCTGCTTGAGCTGCTCGACTACCTCAACGATAGCCTGGTTTCCTCCGGCAAAGAACCCATAGCCTACGACTCAGACTGCCGCGAAGGAATCTGCGGCACCTGCGGCATCACCGTCAACAACCAGCCCCACGGACCACAAGCCAACACCCCCTCCTGCCGGCAGCACCTGCGCTCCTTTAAAGACGGGCAAAAACTCAGGCTAGAGCCCCTACACTCAGCGGCCTTCCCCGTTATACGAGACCTGGTCGTAGACCGATCAGCCATGGACAGAGTCATTGCAGCAGGTGGTTTTGTTGCCGTTGATGCCGGCACAGCTACAGATGCAGATACTATGCCCATCGGCCACCAGCGTGCCGAACAGGCCCTAGACTTTGCCGCCTGTATTGGCTGCGGCGCCTGCATCGCCGCCTGCCCCAACGGAGCAGCCAACCTTTTTGCCGGATCCATCCTCAACCACCTCTCCAGCTTGCCCCAGGGCAAACCGGAACGCTCCAAGCGGGCCAGGTCCCTGCTTAAAGAAGTGGAAGAGTCCTTTGGCCCCTGCTCAGTCTACGGAGAATGCGCCGTCACCTGCCCGGCAGGCATACCCCTTTCTGCCATTGCTGCCCTTAACCGGGAATGGGCCCGGGCCAGCTGGCGCTCCGGTAAAGACGACTAAACCGCCCTGCTTGTCCGACAAGAGAGCATGCTGCTAGTTTGGTGGGTATGGCCCCAAAGCATAACTTTCAGATCAAAACTTTTGACCAGCTGACCCTGCATCAACTACACGCTATCTACGTCACCAGGGCCCAAGTTTTTACGGTAGGCCAGCAGATCACCGAGCAAGACCCAGACCGGGTGGACCTGCACAGCATGCACCTCTTTAACAGCGACCCTTCCGGGCGGGTGCTGGCCTACTGTCGCCTGTTTGACCTGGGAAAATACGTTGACTCCTCACATACCATCAGCCCGGGTGCCTGGACTATTGGCAGGGTGGCTGTCCTGGCGGGCGCTCGCGGTAGTGGTTTAGGTCAAGCTCTGCTGGAGAGAGCCATCGCCTGGATCAAGGACCATACCCAGGCTGAGCGCATTGAGTTGACGGCCCAGTCCTACCTCATAGATACCCTCTATAAAGAATTTACCGTGCAGGGCAAAGAGTTTCTAGAAGCGGGCATACCCCACTATCACCTGGAATTGCAGTTGCAGCGGGGCCAGTAGGTTGTTTGCTGGCCCCGCTGTGCCTACCGTGTAGGCTGCTAGGCCCTAGGCGTCAACCGGCTGGCTTGTTGTTCGGCCGAGGAGCCGTTCATCGTTGATATCCAGGATGGCGTCGGAGGTGATTTCGTAGGTTCGGCTGGCAGCAACATCAAAGAAGAGTCCGGTGACGTTGATACGGCCATCGGCTAATCGTGCTGCCACGCTGGGGTGTTGGCGTAGTCGCTCTACCTGGATGGCAACATTGAGAATGGCCAGCTGATCGGATTCAGTATAGCCAGCCTTCTTGGCCAGGGCTACCAGTGGGTGGCCTTGCCGGTAGGCTTGTAGGGCCTCCTGGCCGTATGTCAGCCACTGGTCTAATTCCTGAGGCTGAGGCACACCCGTAAGGAGGGCACTAATTGCGCCGCAGGAGGAGTGGCCGCACAGAACAATAGCTGGGATATCCAGGGATTCAACCCCAAAGGTGATGGCTGCGTTAACAGAAATATCGGGTGTGGCACCGGGGCCTGCGCCCTGTGAGTCTTCCTGCTGGGTAAAGGGCAGCATATTACCTACATTGCGCAGGGTGAGTAGGTCGCCCGGGCCGGAGTTAGTAATCATATTTGGTACGACGCGGGAGTCTACGCAGGTCAGGAACATGGCTGAGGGTTTCTGAGTTAAGGCGAGTGGAGCAAAGTGCTCCCGGACGCTGCCGGAATGTTTACGGTGAAACTGTTCGATGCCGGCAAAGATGGGCAGTAGATGCTGTAGGTGGCTGTTCTCTGGGGTGATTTCTGGTAGGTCGTGTGACTGTTTTTCCCAGGGAGCATGGCTACCCTTAAAAAAAGTGTGTAGCTTACTTCTACGTGGTGGGGCCTGGTCCAGGCCTTCAAAGAGCGTGTGTTCGCGTCGTTCAATAACAACTTTATTGCCCAGGGCCTCGTGGCGGCTACGCCAGTCGGAAAAAGCCTGGTAGACGTGGCGGTCCAGGTAGTCCACCTCAAATTCCACCACAACGTCAGCGTCGTCGGGTATGGATTGCAGGACTTTGACCAGCAGGGGAGTGGAGAGGAAGGAGCAGCTTCCTTCGATTACCAGCCGCCAGCGTCTGCTGGAAATTTTTTCTGCATGCACACTGGCCTTGATAACGCGCCAGAGCAGGATCAGGATAGAGAGGGCTATTCCGATGCCTACTCCTTCTAGGAGGTTGAGGCTGACAACGGCCAGGACGGTGACGAGGTAGACTAAAAGGTCTCCGGTACGGTGGGCAATGCTAATATCGGCCCAGCGAATCAGTTTACCGCCAGTGTAAATGAGCAGTCCTGCCAGGGCTGCTACAGGGATTTCTTCAATGAGGGCTACGCCCAGAAGAGAGAAAAACAGCACCCAGACCCCGTGCAAAATTGCAGAGAGGCGGGAGACCGCACCAGCAATAACGTTGGTGGAGCTACGGACGATCACCCCGGTAACCGGAAGGCCGCCAATAGCGCCCGAGGCGGCATTAGCAATGCCCTGCCCTAGAAGTTCTTTATCAAAGTTGGTGCGTTCGCCCCGGTGAAGCCGGTCTACCGCGACGGCGCTGAGCAGGGACTCCACGCTAGCGACAGTTCCAACGGTGAGGATGCCCAGGAAGAAGGCGCCCCACTGGTTGCTGGGAAGCTGGGGCAGGGTAATGCCTTCTAAGATTGATTCGCCAATGCTGACCCGTACGACGTCGGCCTGGATAACGACGGTGATAAGGGTGACGGCCACAATGGCAACTAGCTGACTGGGTATTTTACGGATGCCTGCCGGTAGTTTGGCCCAGAGCAGGATGATGGCAATGACAGCGCTCCCGCACAGAACATCGTGTAGGTGGAAGTGAAGGAGATTTTCTGGCAGAGCAGCAAGGTTCTCCAAGGCTGAAGAGCGGGCACTAGCTCCCAGTAGCACTTGCAGCTGCTGCAAAATGATGGTGATACCGATGCCGGCCAGCATGGCGTTAACAACTACCGGTGAGATAGCTAGGGCTACCCTGGCTACCTTGCTGAGTGAGAGCAGGATCTGTAGCAGCCCGGCTCCTAAAGTGATGGCGCAGACAATAGGCCAGCTAAATTGGTCTATCAGGGAGGCAACAATAACGGTGAGACCGGCTGCCGGGCCGCTAACCTGCAGAGGAGAGCCGCCAAAGTAGCCGGCTAGAATACCGCCGATAGCTGCTGCAAAGAGACCGGCTGCAACGGGTGCCCCCGAAGCGGCGGCGATCCCCAGGGATAGCGGTACGGCAACGAGAAAGACAACGATAGAGGCCGGGATGTCAGCCCGGAGCTTGCTGGCTAAGGATAGTTTGCTGGATGGGATAGGAATCGGAGATGTCATGATCTACCTAGTCTGAGCTATGGCTCTTGCTGGAGGAATATTTGCCCAAATATAGCCGGCAGGATCCACCATATATATGACACTGCCTGCAAAATAGTGGACAATCTGGCTTCAAAGGGTTAGTAAATCATGCCTATTGCTTAATAGCAAGACCTTAAAAGGAATTGTTTTCTGTAAGTTTTATTAAAGTATCTCGACGGGGTCTTAAATGCCCCTGGGGGCTTACCTTACTCGATAGGTAAGCAGGGTTATCTCCCTGCCAAATTAAGATTTTTAACTTTTTTTGCTCCGATTGTGCTAGCTATTTTTTGACGCAGATTAGCTGTTTTTAGCCTCTGAACTTGATGCATAGCATGCTACTAAAGCTGAATAAGGTTCATTTTTAAGCCCTTAGCTACCCCTTATTTCCTATTTTTGTTCAGTAACTCTAATTGATTCTTGAGCCGAAATATAGGTTATGCAAAATTTTTCTAAGTAATGCTAGTTTGGCAAAATATATATTTATATACATATGCAATTTTCAGAATACGGAGGCAATATATTTTGCATATTTTATGCATAATTTATGGAAAAACCTATTTAAAGATGCGACTAGATGGCCTAGAGTGGGCGGCAAGCTAACTGGCTCTGGGGGGGCAGTGACCTAACAGCAAAGGCCCTTATGGAAGGGGTAAAATCCACTTCCACAAGGGCCTTCCTTATAAAACTCCAGCTGCCAAGCTCAGGGCAGGCTAGAGCTGCGATAAGAGCCTAGGGCAGAATCTGAATGAGCTCGTCGCCGGGCTCTTTCTGCTGACCAACCGAGGCCGTCACCTGAGAATATTTAGCAGTATTGGTGATCAAAACCGGGGTGGTTAGCGGATAGCCGGCCTTGCTAATGATCTGCCGATCAAAGCTCAGCAGTTGCTGGCCCGCACTGACCGTCTGGCCCTTGCTAACAAGAACATTAAAGCCCTCGCCCTTAAGGTTGACCGTGTCAATACCAACGTGAATGAGCAGCTCAACACCGTTATCTAGCCTTAAGCCCAGGGCATGCCCCGAAGCGGGAGCAGCAATAACCTTGCCTGCTGCCGGTGCATAAACACTGGAACCGCTCGGTTCAATAGCGGCGCCCTTGCCCAATTTTTCACCGGCAAAGACGGGGTCATTAACCTCAGCTAAAGCAATAGCCTGCCCGGCTAAGGGAGCCGAGATAGTAAGAACTTCTTGCCCAGCTGTCGCTGCACCGGCAGCAGCAGCAGCTGCTCCTCTGCCAGCGACAGGCTCTGACTGCTGGCTGGATTCTTTATTCTCTAGCTTTGAGGTCTTTTGCTCGTAACCAAAAATAAGGACTCCAGCAAAGGCGCCAAAGAAGGCAACAGCTAAGCCCAGTACATAGTACAGGGAGGGCTGCATTGCCGGAATCGAAAGCAGGGAAGTGAAGGCAAAGGCGTAAGACTTGACACCCAACATAGAGATAAGGGCACCACCAATAACGGCCGGTACCAGGATGATGGGAATAACCCGCTTATAACGCAGGACCACACCGTAGAAGGAAGGCTCCGAAATACCACCGAGCAAACCTGAAATAGAGGCACCGGTAGCCGTCTGACGTAGCTCCTTATTGCGTCCTGCCCTAATAGCAACTGCTGTAACAGAACCGAAGACCGCAAAGTTAAAGGCACCCATAGGAGACTGGATAAAGTCTTCTCCCAGGGTCTGCAAATTATTAATCATGACAGCGTTCAGGGGCCAATGCAGACCCAAAGGAACCATAAAGAGGTAAGAACCGGCGATGACGGCACCTACCAGCCAGGGCGCTACTTCGTTGAGATTACCAAAGAGATCCGAGATTCCCCGGCCCAGCAAAATACCAAAGGGGCCAATGGCGAGGGCGGTAAGAGGTACCATGATCAGCAAAGAAATCATGGGAACAAAAACCATATGTAGCATGGTGGGAATAACTCGTTTAAGGAAGCGCTCTAGGGGAGCAAGCAAGGCCACCGCAAAGAGGGGAGGGAAGATCTGCCCGGTGTAGGAGAAGAGGTAGAGCGGAACAGCAAAGTTGCCAAGATGAAAGAGGGTGATATAGTCCTGATCTGCCGGCAGAATCTCGCTAAGGCCCCGGAAGGCATCGGTCATCAGGGCTGCCGGGATGGCTGCACCAACCCACATATTAGCCCCCAACCGTTTAGCTGCAGTAGCACCGATCATGATGGGCATAAAGTTGAGCACGGACAGGGCCGCTGCCAGCAGAAGGAACCAGACAGAGTAGTCGGCTCGCCACTGATTAAGCATTTCGCTATTAAGGGCTTCGGAACCAAGCTTTGGCCCGTTGACTAGGTCTTTGACCACGTCTTCGCCGGCAAAGTTAGTGTAGGTACCAAAGAAACCAATCTGCTGAAGGAGCACAATCAGGGTCAAGATCATGGATGAGCCCAATAGGGCCCAGAGCACGGGCCGGAAGGAGTCCGAGAGAACATCAAAGACTCGGGTAATAAGCCCGGCTTTTTCTTGCTCTCCTTGGTCTCCTGCGCTATCTTGGCTACCAACTTTATTCATGCCGGGCAGCTTAACCATTTCGTTGTACACTGCCTCAACCTTGTCCCCAAGGATTACCTGGGTTTGACCGGACTGCTCAATAATGGACAGCACCCCGGGTATTTTTTCAATCTGCTGGCTGGCAATAGCGTTACGAGACTTGGGAGTAACGCGTAGCCGGGTGGCACAGTGGGTGATGTGAGAGATATTCTCTGGTCCGCCAAGACCTTGGAGAATTTGCTCACCTATTTCTTTATTGCTCATAGGTAATCCTCGATATCAATGTGTGCAGGGCTGGGATAGCAAAAAAGACCCGAGCCGCAGCCAGCAAAGAAGACAACAAGCACCGGGGCAGCACGGGGCAACCCGGGTTTTAACTTCTTTATCTTGACCGGCCCAAGAGCCGACCTCTGATCTGCAACTCAGGTCTTGCCTGCTTAACCAGTAACAATCCTGATAGTTACGGTGCGCCTTGTGGAGCGCATTTGCCAGCCACTCTACTCCTCTTAAGCAGCCGATGCAATCTTCTGTCTAGTCTTAAAGTGAGTTGAAGACTTTTAGTGGGCAGCCCGGGCTGCGGCAACAGCTTGTGGGTGCCTACGGGTAAGCCAGGCTTGATGCAGGCGTAAATTTACCTCCAGTAATAGGGAGCCAAGGCAGCCTAGGGCCAGGGTCCAGTAGGCTAGGCCCTGCGGAGGAAGCTGAAACTGGTGGTAGTCTGCCAGCAAAGGAAGATAGAGGGCCAGCAGCATGCCAGTGTACATGAGCAGTAGTAGGGCCAGCCGGTAGGGGTTAAGGGGGCGAAGTACCGTGCTGATGTTATAAATACCCATCAACACTAAGCAGATAAATGTTGCTGTCTCCAGCTGGCTGGTGGATACCTTATCGGCCATATTTCGCCCAATATAGTTGACGCTCAGGAGCATGAGAACAATAATCACCGCGGCCGGTAGCGCATAATGCAGGGACCGAACCAAAAAACCAGAAACATACTTGCGTTTATTGGGGAACATTGTAATAAAGAAAGCTGGCCCTCCCACAATGAGTAAGTCAGCCGTAGAATACTGCCGCGGTAGAAAAGGAAATTCCCAGCACAGTAGACCTAGGATAAGCCCCAGCAAAATAGCAAAACTTGTTTTAGTTAAAAAGAGGTTGGTGATGCGTTCAATGTTGGCTATGATCTTACGGCCTTCAGCCAGGACGCTGGGCAGCCTATCAAAACGACCATCCAGTAGCACTAGACGGGAGACAGCCTTGGTTGCCGGGGCAGCGTTGCCCATGGCAATCCCAAGATCAGCATATTTAAGGGCTAGGGCATCGTTAATACCGTCGCCGGTCATGGCCACAGTTTTTCCCTGCTCCTGCAAGGCCAGCACCATATTTTTTTTCTGCTCCGGATTAACCCGGCCAAAAACCTGATGTTCTTGAATGGCTGCGGTCAACTCGGGGCCTTGATCTGGCAAGGTTGAAGCGTCGATAGCAGCCTTGCTGGTATCAAAACCAACAGCGGCAGCAGCAGCCCGGACCGTGTGCGGGTTATCCCCGGAGATTACTTTAAGATCAACATTTTGGGACTTAAAGTAGGCTAGAGTTTGGGCGGCTTCAGGCCGGACCTGCTCTTTGAAGGTCAGCAGGCAGAGCGGATGCTGATCGGGTGCCGCCTGGGCCAGGCTCTTCTGGCCAGAATAGAGGCTGCTAGCCCGAGACAAAACCATAACCCGTAGCCCGGTAGCAGCTAGCTGCCCTGCCCTGCTAGCTGCTCCAGAACCGGGTTGGAGCAGGGCTTCAGGTGCACCTAGAATCCAGCCCGGCCCCCCTTCAAAGGCCACCGCAGAAAAACGGGCTGCGGAAGAAAAAGCGATGTAGGTGCTTACCGGCTGACTAGGCAAATCTTTAAAGGCTTCGGCTAGGGCGGCAGCAGTTGGGTTGGCGTTCTCATCTGCCCCAAACCAGGCCAGCGCTGCCCGGGCAGAAGAATCCAAGTCTGCTTGCTCCTTGTCACTCAGGCCCAGCACTCGATCAAAGCCAACCCCACCCTGGGTGAGGGTGCCTGTTTTATCAAAGCAAACCACGTCCACTCGGGCCAGCACCTCAACGGCCGGCTGTTCCTGAATAAGCACCTCGTCTTGGGCTAGTTTAACGGCTGCTGTTGCAAAGGAAATCGTGGTCATCAGGGCCAGCCCCTGCGGAATCATAGAAGCTATGGAGGAGACTGAGACAATCAGGGCGTCCTGCCAGGCTCCGCTGTTGATGGCCTGACTCCAGCCACCGGCGGCAACCATCTGGCCGTTAAGCACAATAGCAATAATCGGCAGCAGGGCCCAGGTAATCCAGGTAACCACCCGCTGCATACCCTGCCGGAGCTCTGAGTTGATGGTAAAAAACTTTTTTGCCTCCTGAGACAGCTTAGCCGCGTGGGATGCTTCCCCAACAGCGTAGAGGCGGACTCGGCCGCTACCGGCCACAACAAGACTGGCCGAAAGTACCTTATCTTCTGCTTGTTTGGCTACCGGATCGTTTTCTCCGGTGAGCATAGATTCATCCAGCTCAAGTCCATCTGAGGTCAGTACTAGGGCATCGGCTGGGGCTTGATCGCCCCGTTTAAGCAGAACTAGATCGTCCTGCACCAGTTCTTCTAAGCTCAGCTGGCAGGCTTGGCCATCACGAATAACGGTAACGGGATCCCGCCGTAAGAGGGCAATGCGGTCCAACTTTTTTTTAGCCGAGTATTCCTGAACAAAACCAACCACAATATTTGCAATAGCTGCCAGGAGAAAAAGGAGATCTAACCAGCGTCCCAGCAGAATAACAACGGCACCGCACAGGCCCAAGACCAGGTTAAAAAGAGTAAATAAATGGGTGCGAATAATGGTAAATGTGCTACGTGAGGTTGAATGATCCTGAATATTTGTTAGGTGGGCAGCCTGACGTTCTTGTACTTGTTCAGTAGACAGACCGTGAGTGGAAAAATCAGCACCCATAGAAAAATCGACCGCTGACAGGGTTGGACGTCCGGGTTTTTTCACTAGCACACTCCACTGGTCTATAGGGGCTATACCAGGTTTCTTAAGACCTGCATCAAAAGTTGCTACCCGGCTTTGGTGAGCCTAACACTTTTGAATAAACCTCAGAATACCTCCTTTCCTGAATCAAGGGCTGATAGGGCTTAACAATGGCGTCAATAATTTATTCAGCGGGGGAAAGGAAAAGGGGACAAGAAATGTGGGTCTGGAAAACCTAAACCCGTCACAACCGTTTAAAGTTGCAGCTTAATGAAGGGTAGGCCTCTTATTGATCTTGCTGCATTCGGGCCTGGGCGCGTTTTGCCTTGGCGCGCTCCCGGACAACCTCAATAATTACGGGTAGGACTGAGACTACAACAATCACAATAACAATGGCCTCAACATTGTTACGAATGAAGGGAATGCCTCCTAAAAAGACACCGGCAAAGGTAAGGCTAAGCACCCAGAGGAGGGCACCGGTAATATTCCAGCGCGCAAAATGGCTGTAACGGTATTTAGCAATACCTGCTGCCAGGGGAACGAAGGTACGAACAATAGGAACAAAACGTGCCAGCACCAGGGCCTTGCCGCCGTACTTCATAAAGAAACCTTCGGCAGCGGCAAGATTCTTTGTGCTTAAAACTTTAGCGCCCGGTTTAAAGAATCTACGCCCAAAAGTATGGCCCAAGAAGTAGCCCACCTGGTCCCCTAAAACTGCAGCTAGGCTGAGGCACAGTAGCATGATCCATAGGTTGAGTCCTAGCTGGGTGTGGATCAGGCCTAAAGTAAAGAGTAAGGAATCGCCCGGTAAAAAAGGAAACAGAACCCCAGACTCAATAAAAACAATAAGCGAAACGAGGGCCAAGGCCCAGGGGCCAGCAGCTTGCAAAACCTGTTCTATATCTAAACCAAACAGGGCAAGAGGCGGCTGCACAAGCGGAGCAGAGGCAGTGAGTAAGCTAGCAACGTTCATCTATACATAATCCCCTCATTCACAGGCTAAGTTTTAGCTGCGAATATTAGTAAAACTTAGCTGATTCTACTCTGTCTACCCTTAAAAAAGGCTGTGAGTCTAGCCGGTTCTGCTGTTAATTCTTGTCACTAAGCCCCGGGCTGGCCCCATGAAGAGCCTGATCAGACCCAAACTCTTCCGCGAGGGGCCCGGCCCAAGTTGCTAAGCTGAATTTTTAGGATACTTGTTCGGCAGCTGTCTATGGCTTCTGCCGGCTTAGCAGCACCCTTACTGTGAACAGTTAATCATGAGGAGAAAGCCATGACTGGAATTCCGGCACCGGCCGGGGCCTACCAGCAGATGCAGGCTGCCTTACAGGAGGCTAGGCACTGTCTAGATAGTGGGGACGTGCCTATCGGGGCCCTGGTGGTTGATGAGGCAGGACAGGTGCTAGGAAGAGGTTATAACCGGCGCGAAGCTGATCAGGATCCAACGGCCCACGCAGAAATTTTAGCCTTGCGCCAGGCCGGCCAGGCCAGGGGCAGCTGGAGGCTGGACGACTGTACCTTGGTGGTTACTCTAGAACCCTGTCTCATGTGTGCTGGTGCTTTGATGCTGGCCCGGATACAGCGCCTTATTTTTGGGGCCTGGGAAGAGAAAACCGGGGCTGTTGCCAGCCGCTACGATGTCCTCCGTGAGGGGGGTAAGCGGCAGTGGGTTCAGGTTTACCCGGGTGTGCTCGAAGCAGAAAGTGTTCAGCTGCTGCAGGACTTCTTTGGGCAGCGGCGCTAAAAGCAGCTACTGGCACGGTGCTTGCGGCACAGGCTAAAGAAAGTTTGTCTAGCCTTTTTAGGCTTAAACCCCTCTCTGAGCAGGGCTGTCCTTAAGAATATGAGGTATCTTGAGACTAGTACTTGGATGTAATCGGGGCAGGGAGAGACTGTGTTGCCCTAGGCATCCTAGGGCAATTGAACCGGAGATATAGTCTGATGGCTTACACTAAAACCCTGTCTACGCAGGGCTACCAACATCCTATTCCGGCCGCTGACGCCGGTGCTCGACGCCCGGGCAGAACCAGTAAAACCCAGCTTAAACTTTTTCGGGCGGCACTAGAAATTATGAGTAAGAAGGGGCCGACCGCTACCACTGTTGAGGAGGTTGCCCTTAAGGCGGGAGTGTCTAAGGGGACCGTCTACTACAATTTTGGGTCTAAAAAAACAATGGTAGAGCAGCTGCTACAGTATGGGGCTAAGCTCCTGCGGGATCAGATTCAGCGCGGGGCTCAGGGGGCGGATCCGCGTTTAGCTCTCAGGGGGGCTATTAGGGCAGCTTTTGATTACTTGAGGATCCATCCAGGTTTTGCTCGCTTATGGATTGCTGAGGTTTGGAAGGACCGGGAAACCTGGTCGGAAACTTTGATTGAGATCCGGCAGGATCTGGTTGCTGAGATTGAGCGTATGGTGCGGGCTATTTCTTATAAGTACCGGGTGGATCTTAGCCAGGAGCCGGCGGCCATTGCCGTTGCTATTTTTGGGGCTACCTTTATGCTGTCGATGGATCACGAGATCCACGCTGCGCAGCGTTCTTCGGAGGAGGCTACCCGGGCGGTTATGCTGCTTGTTGATTCCTATATTCAGCCCGAGGCAGCCCTTTAAAAATGTGCCAGCAAAAGCAGGGGGTGCTCCTGCCCTAGAGGGTTGGCCTGTAGCCTGGCTAAGGCTATTTATACTCCTGGCTTGTACAGTAAAAGGGCCTATAAATTTGTGCGCCCGCAGTGGAGCGGGTAAAGTATGCAGGGTTGGTGACGTGTCCGAGCGGCCGAAGGTGCAACACTCGAAATGTTGTGTACGGTAACCCCGTACCGAGGGTTCAAATCCCTCCGTCACCGCTGTGGGGCCCAAGGACTAGTCCTTGGGCCCTTTTTCTGGGAGATCTTGGGTTGTGACTACGGTTCTTAGCTGCTCTTTGAGTGATAGCTTAAAGCTATGCGTATTACTGTTTTAGATCACCCGCTGGTTGATCACAAGATTTCTGTCCTTCGGGATAAAAACACTCCTTCACCCGTTTTTCGTCAACTGATTGGTGAGCTCGTCTCCTTACTCTCTTACGAAGCTACCCGCAGTATTCGCACAGAAAAGCGGCAGATTGAGACACCGGTTGCCAGTACTGTTGGCAGGGTTTTGACCAGTCCACCTCCTCTGGTTGTGCCTATCCTGCGGGCGGGCTTAGGCATGTTAGAAGGAATGACTCAGTTGATCCCTACAGCTGAGGTTGGATTTTTGGGTATGGCCCGCAATGAGCAGACCTTGGATATTGTTACTTATGCGGAACGGCTGCCAGAGGATCTTACTGGGCGGCAGGTTTATGTTTTAGATCCGATGTTGGCTACGGGAGGAACCCTCATCGAAGCCATTAAATTTTTGAACCAGCGGGGGGCAGACCAGATTACTTGCTTGTCTATTCTTGCTGCTCCAGAGGGAATTGCCGCCCTGCAGGAGGGGGTTGCAGGTCTAAGTGACGTAGATTTATTTTTGTGCACTCAGGACGAGCGCCTTAACGACAAGGCCTATATTGTCCCGGGCCTGGGGGATGCCGGTGATCGTCTGTACGGGTTGGCTCAGTAGCTGGGGGAACGTGACGCAAAAATCCTAAAGTCTTACATACTGAGACAAATAAGGAGAAATTTATTTGACACCAAAGAGAAATTGGTGGTTTTTACCACAGTTATAGGGATGCTGTTTACTGGATTTAGTAGAGCTCATAACTGCTTGTATGTATGCATTGCAAAATATGCATATTGAATCCGGTAAAACCCAATTTGACTAGTAGAAACTTCTCTAATCTTTCCTTGGAGGTGGGGAACTGCTGCTGTTTGGCTTAAAATTTTTTTCCCTGTGATGTGGTTGGCATTTGTTGATTGATCTGCTGTATTCGGGTTGGGTTTTGCTGGGAGTCTTGTGGGTGGTGCAGATCCTTCGGACGGGTCTCGGACTTGGGTTTGGTAAAAAAATTTGTACAGCCAGGTCCACATAATCCCTGGTAGTGTAGGCAATCCCTGCTGCCAATTGTTGTTGGGAGCAAATAATTTTTTGCCGGACCTTGCCGCTGTGTCCGGAGGGGATAATGTAGTTTTGGCTGGGTTGATGTTGGAATTTTTTTGGCCCAGTTACTTGATTTGTAAATAAAAAAATTAGTGATCTTAACCATAGTCACCCAAATTATCTTGACAAAAATGGGGTCAAGGGTTTGGTTCGGTCAAATTTTCACTTTTCTTGAAGGGTGCTCTTGCTAACTGTATAAATTAATGAATATTTATTCATAGTTATTTATACTTATTATCCAAATAGTGAGATGTTGACTGCCTAGGCATACCTCTAAAAATCTATTAGGCAGGGTTGGGCGTCGAAAAAAGTCTCAAATGTTACTTGATTTATTGAACAAATAAGATCACGATTAATCTGTAAAGCGATGTGGCAATCGGCCGATTGAGTGCAGGGGACTTAGTGCAACTCTTGGCTTAGGTTGCTAGTCCCACCTCACTATAGGCAGGTAGTAATAATGTCCGGTGCACCTGGATACGTCCATATTTCACAGCGTAGTCGATCTTCTGTTAGACGCACTTTTGTGCAGCAGACTCGCCCGGCGCCGCAGCATCCCGCAAACCTGCGCCCTATGACTGTTTCTCACTCTGATGCTCTCTCGCAACGGGGTTCCCAGGCAGAGAGTGAAGCCCGCGGCTTTGTTATTTATGTGGGGTTGTCAGAAGAAGCAGCGGCAGCCAATGGCACTTCCTTGGTGCGGATTGTGCAAGATCTAAGGGCTTATGCCCATAATTTGGCTCCAGAGTCTGATTCTTACGCTGCGGTGGCTTTGGCTCCCGCAGGTGCTGAGGGCACCGATTTAGAAGTAGTGCGCAATGCCCTGGGTGATCCCACGGCTGTGCACCACCAGCCAGAAAATTTTGCGGTGACTCCGCAGGGTGGCACAGACAGTAAACCCAGCCACAATGTGGGTGTGCTGATTGATCTCTCCCGGCGGGAGGTCTTTTTGGACGGTGAGATTCTTAACCTTACCTACAAGGAGTTTGAGCTCCTTAATTATCTTGTTGAAAACGGGGCTCGAACCGTTTGCCGTGAAGAACTTTTGGGTAGTCTATGGCGGGATGCAGAGGAGATACCCAATGAGAGAACTATCGATGTTCATATCCGGCGGCTGCGTTCCAAGCTGGGGCGCTTGGCTAACACGGTGCGTACTGTTCGCGGCCAGGGCTACCGCTTTTATGAGCATCCCGAAGTTGTGGTCTGGGCAGCGCCAGAGTACTCCATCTAGTTTCTTCTATGACATCTTTAAGCCAAGTTTTTACTCCTCAATCTCGAAAACTGCTGCTGATGCGCCATGCAGAGGCAGATTGGGGTTTGGATGATTTTAATCGGCCCTTAACCCGCCGCGGGCACCAGCAGGCCGGTTCTGCTGGGCAATGGTTGCGTAGCTGCGGGTTAATTCCTGAGATGGTTCTTGCTTCTTCTGCTCTAAGAACTCGGCAGACTGTTACCTGGTTGGCCGACGCCTTGGGGCAGAAGGCCCCCACGGCTTCCTTGGATGAGCGCCTTTATAATGCTGACGCGGATCAGCTTTTACAGGTGATTGCAGGGGTGCCGGACTCGGTCCAGTCCCTGCTGCTGGTAGCGCATCTGCCGGGTGTGCAGGAGCTAGCTCTGGACTTGATGCACCCGCAGTCGGACCGCGAAGCCACGGTGGAAGTGTCCTACGGTTTTCCGCCGGCAACTATAGCGTCTTTTGAAGTGGGGGATGCCTGGTCAAATGTGCGCAGTGGGCAGCAGCTTTTGCGGGCCCTTGAGATCTTTGCAGGTGGGCGGTAGTGCCTGCTTGCGCTGGTCGAGGCACTACCGCCTTCTTTCCAGCTTTAGCTAGCTGGGGTATAGGTGCAGTAGCGGCTAAAGTGGCTGTGGGCTAGGCTAATGGCCTGGGATCCCCAAGGGGAAAAAACCTGGGCAAAAGCCCGCTGGGAGCTGTATCCTCTTTCATGCTCAAGCTGGAAAGCCAGCCGAACGAGGGCGTTAAGGTGCTGGGTGTCGGGGCCCATGATCTCAACGAGCTGGTCGTACTGGGCGGTTCTAATCAAGGCGCACTCGACCCGTGCTGGGTCGGCCTGTGCTGGGCTTGCCGCGCCAAGAAATCCAGCGATCATACCCGCTGCCATAAGTGGAATAAGCAAGAGGGACCTGACTAGTTTTTTCATGATGTCTCCTAATGAGAGTGTGGTTTCTAGGTAAGCTCGCATGCATGAGAAGCTAAAATCAAGTCTTGTACTAACTACTTTATAAAGCAATAGCATTACGTATTTTTGTTGGAAATTTTTTACCAATTAAAATTGTGTTTCTTCTAGTCAACCTAAGATTTTAACCTGTTGACTGTTTGGGTAGGTCCGGTCTGTTTTTACCGCATAGGTGGAATCTTCTGGTAATCCCTGGAGGGGTAGGTGCAGCCTAATCGGGTGAAAATTCCCGTCTCTAGTCTCCTGGTCGTGATAACTTGAATTGTAAACAATATCTATAGCCGTTTTCCGGCGCAGTGAAGCGATTAAGATAGGCATTCAGATAATCCCCCTCCCCCCTAAAATCAATAAAAATATTGCCAACAACAAGTTTAAGGACGACGGTTTTTCTTCCTCAGAGGAGGAAAAGAACTTGGTCAAGCAGGAGCTTGGGCGCGTTCGCGAATTTGTTTCAGGCCTCTCCTTAGATGATGTCAAGAAGGGGTACTGGTTGAGCAAGCTTGTTGGTTTTGCGCTTAACCAATACGTGACTCAGGTTGATGCTGACTATTTTAAGGTTAAGTACCCTAACCTTCCAGCGGATGCGGTGGTTGATGCGCGAATCAAGATGGCAGCAAACTATGCCTCAATCGAAGGTGCCCTGACTTCTACGGCCTATACGGGCGCGATTGCAACGACGATCGGTTCAGGAGGCGGGGCCTCTCCCTTAACGCTGCCTGCTGGCGGGGCCAGCTTTGTTGTCGACATGAGCTACTTGTCTTACTTACAGTTACGTATGATCCATGATATTGCTGTCCTCTACGGTGTTCCGTTTGACCTTGATGATCCTGATGATGTTTGGAAGCTGGTTAAGCTGGCTTTCGGAATCAAGCTGGGTGAGACCGCCAGTGTCGGGATGACGGCTGGCATGCCGGCCTTTATTAGACCCGTGGTCAAGAAGATTTTTAGCGGTGCCACTCTTGGCACTCTCAAGAGCCTGCCAGTTGTTGGTAAGTACCTTCTTCAACGCAACATCATTAAATTTGCAATTCCTGGGGTAACCATCCCCGTTACAACGGCGGTTAACAGGTATATGACCAAGGCTGCCGGTGTGCGTGCCAAGAGGCTACTTCGTCGGGAAGTTCAGATCATTGAGGTTTCTCAACGGATCCTTGCTCAAGCTGAAAATCTTGAAGCCTTTTTGGCCGTCGCCTGGTGGATTATCAATATCGACAAGAATGTTCAAGACGAAGAAAAGCTACTGCTCCATCACCTCACTGTCGCAGCGGAAGAAACCGCTGGCTATGAGGGGCAATACCGGCGCTACCTTGACCAGTTCCGCACTCAGATTGAAGTTGATGAAGATCAACTGTGGGAGAAGATAAGCAGCGTCTCTGGGCAAGAGGCTGCAAAGCTCTACCGGAGTGCAATTATTGCTTCAGCAGTGGACGGAAAAATCAGTGACCAAGAGCGTAAGCTTCTTGATCGTCTTGCAGAAGGCCTCGGAATTGATCAAGACCAAGCGCTCATTGACGAGATTCGAGGTCAATGGAAGTAGTAAAAGAAATAGTGGATTTTCTGCCCAAATAGTTCTTAAAGAAGTCTATTCTCTCTTTGTATAGAATGAGTCGTGACTAAAAATCTTCAGCACAGAGCATGAAGAAGAAAATTCTAGGACAGAGGCTGATGATAGAAATCCGTCACGGAACAAAGAAGTACGGATCCCAAACTATTTTTGAGGGTATTTTGCTCTCCTTCGAAAAAGGAAATTACTACACGCTCACGGGGCCGAATGGATCCGGTAAATCGACGCTGCTGAGCTGCCTATTAGGTCAGGAAGCCCTCAGCCAGGGAGAAATTTTGCTGGACGGAAAGGCCGCAGGTGTCCAACATGCGCAGTACAGTAAGAAAGTTTTTGGTCTCAACGATTCGATCGGATGGTTGCCTGGCCTTACCGTCGGGCAGCATCTTGAACTAATCATCCGTAACCGTAATAATTTTCAGAGAGAGAATCTCCTAGATAGGCCTCTTCTGGGGGCTAAAGAGGCTTTGCAAAAACTCAAAATACCTCAAGCTTACGCGCGGGAACCCCATATGCTAAGTTCTGGCCAAGAACAACGGGCACGGCTAGCCTCCTTGCTGATCCGCCCCGCTAACTATTACTTCCTTGATGAGCCGGAGAAACGGTTAGATGTAGAGGGGGTGGAGTGGATCGCAACCTGGATCCAGGCTCGCGTCAAGGAGGGGGCAATGGTTTGTATTGCTACCCACGCTAGCAGGCTTAATTCGCTGGCAGGTGCCCACAATATTAACTTTCCGCTCAATAATTTAGATTCGGGGTATTTTTCACAGGAGTCTGACGCTTGAAAATACTTCAAAAAAATAAGTTTGTAGAGCTATACAGCATCGCAGTGTATGTAATAAGTTTTGTGGGCGTAATAGCCTCCATAACTTATGCCTTACGGCGCGTGCGAGGATCCTACCAATGGTTTCAACTCACCGATCACAATGCTGTTCTCTTTTTCATGGGCGCACTTCTGGCAATAGGTGCAATATTTTTTTCACTAGTTCGCCTGATAGGACCTATTAGCTTCTCCGCTTCAGAGATTTTCTGGCGATTTTCTGGGATTTCTAGACTGCCAGGCAATCCCTGGTGCTTTAGATCCACCTGGGTAGTTTTGGGTCTTTGGAGCTTCATAATATTTGTTATGGCAAATATTTTTGCTCCAGCCTCTATCTTTTGGCTATTAGGAAGTGTTGTAGGCGCTATATGTTTTGGTGTACTACTCATCCAAGGAGTAGCCGCGCATCAGATTCTCAACAGCGGTTGGTTGCTAGAAGTATGGGCCCTCATGACAGGTGGAGCGGGTGTTCTGATCACTCTTGTATCGACCGCTGTAAGTTTTAATAACCGCTCCAAGGAATTTTCTTTTTATGTAGCCAGCGGAACCATCATTATCGGTGTAATTTTATTAGTATTTCTAGTTGTTAAAGCCCTGGGAAAACCGGTTGATAAGATGGCGGTAACAAAAGCTCATTCCCAGAAGAATTTTTTGCTAGCTGCTCTTAGTAACTTTAGCTCTCCTGCTGGCTACAAGTATTACGGTTCAAAAACAAACTTTTTTCGCCGTAAAATAACGCCCTGCAATCCAATATTAACTTCCTTAGTATCGTTGCTAGATAATTACGCTATCTCCTTGTACATCCTAGCTTTTTCTATACCTCTCGGTATATTTTTTGGAATCGCGTTTGGACTAGTGGGGGTAGGGGGTATAACTGTTCTGGGAGCTTGGACTGCTGCCACACTCTATCGATGGATTGTAAGAGAATGGACTGCACAACCAAGTTTACGTGCATGGTTGGGAGGGTCTTATATAAAACTAGCGCTAGAGTACGCATTAGGCCCAGCGCTAGCTACCTGCCTGTATGTTGTAGCGATGACTCTAATTTTTTCCCTCCCCCTGCATGCGGTAGCCATTGCCTTTGTCTTTGGCTTAACGGTTTCTTTAGGTGAACCGAATCCACCGTCTCACGTAGACTACGACCTGGTGATAATGACCCAGGACGGGGTAATGATTCAAATGGAAACTGCTAAAGCATTTATAACTAATACAGCAATTATCACTTCTCACCTGGGGAGCATTATGCTCGGGCCGGTGCTGGGAATATTATTAGCTTTAATTATTTTATTGTGGAGGGTAGGGAACCATTGGAAAAAAGTAAGCTAAAGGAAAGGCTCCACCCTCCCAATAGGAAAGTGGAGCCTTTAAGCTGCGGAGACGGGGGGATTTGAACCCCCGGTCGAGGAACCCCGACCCTTCATTAGCAGTGAAGTCCATTCGGCCGCTCTGGCACGTCTCCTTGCTGTTAGCCGGCCCCCTAAGTTGGCCTAGCAACACAGCTCTACCTATACTAGCGGCAAAAGGGCAGAGGGTCAAAAACTTAGCTGCTGCCAGCTTTCTTGGCGCCTATCTTCCCGGTAGATAGCCCCTACTCCAAGCACATCAAGAGCTGATATTTACCCAAAACACAGCAAAAACATAACCTTTCTCACTAGGCTAAATGCTGAAAGCTCAGCGCAGATGATCCGCAAAGGAAAGAAATTTAACCATGACAGACATAAACCGCAGGTCCTTCTTGGGCGCAGGTGCAGGCCTAGCCGCCCTGGGTATGCTGAACCCCTGCCCCGACCAAGGCGATACATCAGATAAGGGCACCCCCACCGGCGCCCTTGCCTTTGACGCTGCCAACTACACGGAGCAGACTGCTAGCATCACCACAGATTCAGGCAAACAAGAAGTGGCCTACAAGTTCTACGGCCCCCTTACCTATGTTGAAAAACCTGTTGATGAGCAATACCAATCACTGGTCATCAGCGTTCCTACCAGTATCAACGGAAAGGCAGTGGACGCATCAAAAGCCCCTATTGTTTTTGTCAACTCAGTCGGTGGCTATATGCCTGCCTCTGTGGCCAATGCCACCCAGGTTAATGGGGCAACAAGGATAGATCCCAGCGGGGGCGGCGCATCGGGCGGACAGGCAGCAAATACGGGCGGCTCTAACGGATCAATCAAGGCAGAAGCCGGCTCCAACGCCATGATTGACTCCAGCGGAGGCATGGTATCTTTGGCTGAGCTCTCCCTGGCAGCAGGATATGTGGTTGTCGAAGTAGGCTGCCGCGGGCGAAGCCTGACCAATGATGCAGGTGAGTACTACGGTGTAGCACCGGCCGCTATCGTAGATCTCAAAGCGGCCCTGCGTTACCTGCACTATAACGCCTCCTTGCTCCCAGGAAATACCGATCGAATCGTCACAACAGGAACCTCCGCCGGGGGCGCCCTCTCTGCGCTGCTAGGTGCCTCGGGCAACTCACCCCTGTATCGAAAGTACCTGGAAGAACTTGGTGCAGCCGAAGCTTCAGACGCTATTTTTGCTTCTGGCGACTGGTGCCCCATCACGGACCTGGAACATGCGGATATGGCTTATGAATGGTGCTGGGGATCCTTGGACTACAGCGGAGAAATCGACACAGCCATCTCAGCTGACCTCAAGAAAGGTTACAGCGACTACCTGGCCTCCCTTAAGCTAACAAGCCCCGGGCAGGGACGCTTGAGCACAGATAACTACGGCGAATACCTGCTCGAAACCTTCTTGCAACCGGCGGCTCAGGACTACCTTGCGGCACTGTCCGAAGCCGACCGTCAAACCTATTTGGACAAGAATACTTTTATCACCTGGGCAGACGGTAAGGCCTCCTTTACCTGGGAGGATTTTCTTGCCCATATTGCTAATCGTTCGAAGGCTGCACCTGCCTTTGACGCCCTGGACCTCTCTTCCGGTGAGAACAACCTCTTTGGCCTAGGCACCACGGAATCCCGTCATTTCACCAGATTCTCTGCTGAACGGGCAGGCGAAACCCTGGCCAGGGATATTCCCGAAAAGCTTAAGCTCATGAACCCCATGTACCACCTTGAGCGTAGAAAAACTGACAGGGCTAAGCACTGGTGGATTCGTGTTGGTACAGCAGATACCGATACTTCCCTATCTATTGTGGGTAACCTCGCCGGCAAGCTCCAAAACCTTGGCGACGATGTCAACGCCAAGATGTACTGGGATGCCGGGCACGGTGCCAACACGGACGCTGCCGACTTTATTGCCTGGATCCAGGAAATTAGCTCCTAAGGCGCCGCAAGAAAAGCAAGATCCCCACTTCACCGTCATGAAGTGGGGATCTTGCTTTGGCGGATGGTAAGGGATTTGAACCCTTGAGACGGGGTTACCGCCTACTGGTTTTCAAGACCAGCTCCTTCGGCCGCTCGGACAACCATCCGAGAGAAGACTCTACTAGAATCGCTGCTGATATACAAAACCGATGCTGGCAAAAGTGCCCTAGAACATAGTTCAAAAGCCGGTTCTCTTTACCTAGGATAGAAGGGAATTGGTGGATGACAGGCAGGAAGATTCGGTGCGTGCGGTTCTAGAACAAGAACACGGTTCTGCAGACGTTTTACGGGTAAGTGAGGTAGCTAAACCTCAAGCTGGGCCCCAGCAAATTGTACTTAGAGTTGAGGCGGCCGGCCTTAACCGGGCTGATAGCCTACAACGTCGGGGACTCTACCCACCCCCACCGGGGGCAGGGCCCATCTATGGTCTTGAAGCAGCCGGTACTGTAATCCAGGTAGGCGCGGGGCTGCCTAAAAGTTTACTTGGCCAGCGTCGAATGGCCCTGCTTTCGGCTGGTGGCTACGCCGACTATGTGGCGGTAGCCCTCAGCCATACTTTACCGGTACCCGCTCAGCTAAGCTTCTTAGAAGCGGCGGGGATCATGGAGGTAGCAGCCACCGTGTATTCAAACCTGGTGCTTACCTGCGGCCTGGATATTCAGACTAGGGGCGCCAGCACACTGACGGCCCTTATTCACGGTGGTACCGGGGGAGTGGGCCTGCACGCTATAGACCTCCTTAAACACCTGGGTCTTAAGATTTTTGCCACTGCTTCTAGCCCAGAAAAGTGTGCCTACCTAAGCAGCCTAGGGGTGCAGGCTATCAACTACAGCAGTACAGATTTTGCTGATTTTATTGCAGAGCAGGCCCCTGCTGGGCTTAACTATATTCTGGATCCCGTGGGCGCAGCTTACCTGCCCCGGCACCTAGATATCATGGCAGAGGACGCCCACTTGGCCATCATTGGTTTGATAGGGGGCGCAAAAGCAGAGGTTAACCTGGCTCAGATGCTGAGCAAACGGCTCAGCATTCACGCAACAAGCCTGCGCAGCCGCAGTAGCCAGGAAAAAACGAGGATTGTAGCCGGCCTGGGTAAAGACATCTGGCCTCTGCTGGCAGCTGGCATTATAAAACCCCACTTGGACAAGGTCTTTAAGTTAGAAGACCTAGAAGCGGCCCACCGATATTTTGATTCTGGAAGCCACCGGGGCAAGGTGGTTCTTGCCCTGGGCCCGGCAGCAGAAGAGGGCCAATAAGCGCCGGGAAGGCCTAGACTGATCAGCCTAGGTTGGGGGACAGTCACAATAGTTAAAGATCTGGGAAACTTTACTCCTTAAAGAGAAACATTTTGCTATGCACCTCAGCACGGGGCTATGTTGGATAAGACACATACACGCATGTCTCATAAGGAGACCACTATGAGTGAAAGACAGCAGAGCTCAGCAACAGCCCTCATGGAGCAGGAAAGGCCTCAGGCTTACGTTGAGCCAGAAGTACTGGAGGCAGAGCACCGCAGCTGGACACCGCAAAAAATTGCCCTGTGGGTACTTATTTCCCTGATCGGTGCTGCTAGCTGGTGGATGTTAGCAATTGCCCGCGGAGAGACGGTTAACGGCATTTGGTTTGTCTTTGCCGCAGTCTGTTCCTATCTGATTGGTTATCGCTTCTACTCCAGGTTTGTGGAGGCAAAGCTTACCCAGCCGGATGACCGGCGGGCCACCCCCGCCGAATACGATGCTGACGGAAAAGACTATGCCGCCACCGACCGCAGGGTACTCTACGGCCATCATTTTGCCGCTATTGCCGGGGCAGGCCCGCTGGTTGGCCCGGTGCTTGCCGCTCAAATGGGTTACCTGCCCGGAACTATCTGGATTATTGTAGGCGTTATCTTTGCTGGAGCAGTGCAAGACTACCTGGTGCTCTTTTTCTCCATGAGACGGGGTGGACGCTCTCTGGGCCAGATGGCTAAAGAAGAGCTGGGGACCGTTGGTGGTTATGCTGCTATTTTAGCCACCCTGGCTATCATGATTATTATTACCGCCATCCTAGCCCTGGTGGTTGTTAACGCCTTGGGCGAATCACCCTGGGGTGTTTTCTCGGTAGGCATGACCATCCCGATTGCTCTCTTTATGGGTATTTACTTGCGTTACCTTCGTCCAGGTAAGGTGGGTGAAGTATCCGTTATCGGTTTTATCCTGCTTATGACAGCCATCGTGGCCGGTGGCTGGGTGGCAGAAACCTCCTGGGGCGCCCAGTATTTAACCCTGGACAGGGTAACCCTGGCATGGGCAGTCATTATTTACGGATTCATTGCTGCCGTGCTGCCGGTCTGGTTGCTGCTGGCGCCACGCGACTACCTCTCTACCTTTATGAAGGTAGGTACTATCGTGCTACTGGCTGTGGGCATTATCGTCGTACGGCCAGAAATCACGGTTCCTGCTTTCTCTGAATTTGCTTCCCGTTCGGACGGGCCAGTATGGTCTGGTTCTCTTTTTCCCTTCCTCTTTGTCACCATAGCCTGCGGGGCGCTCTCGGGTTTTCACGCCCTCATTGCCTCCGGAACCACACCAAAAATGGTGGAAAAAGAACGGCAGGCCCGGTTTATTGGTTACGGTGGCATGCTGATGGAGTCTTTTGTGGCCATTATGGCCCTGGTTGCTGCCATCACGGTTGACCGGGGTATCTATTTTGCTATGAACTCTGGGGCAGGAGCCACGGGCGGTACCGTAGAAGGTGCGGTTGCCTTTGTTAATTCACTGGGTCTTAGCGGGGTGCATGTTAGCCCGGACCTGCTGGAGAACACTGCAGCTCACGTGGGGGAGCAGTCTATTGTTTCCCGCACCGGTGGTGCCCCCACCCTGGCTGTGGGCATGGCAGGAATCATGCACAGTATGATGCCCGCCCTGGATCTCATGAGTTTTTGGTACCACTTTGCCATCATGTTTGAGGCCCTCTTTATTCTGACTGCGGTAGACGCCGGAACCCGGGTAGCCCGTTTTATGCTCTCAGATACCCTGGGCAACTTCTTTCCACGCTTCCGGGACCACAACTGGCGTCTTGGGGCCTGGATCACAACGGCTGTGATGGTAGCCGGCTGGGGTAGCATCCTACTCTTAGGTGTTACCGACCCCTTGGGTGGCATTAATACCTTCTACCCCTTATTTGGTATTGCCAATCAGCTTCTAGCCGCTGTTGCCTTGGCGGTTTGCCTGGCTATTGCAGCCAATAAAAAGAAATTCAGGTATCTGTGGATTATTGCCCTACCGCTGGCCTTTGACCTGGTAGTTACCGTTGTTGGTTCTTGGCAAAAAATCTTTAGCAGCAATCCCACTGTCGGTTACTGGGCTAACCACAACCTTTATAAGCAGGCCCAGGCATCGGGGGCGGAATCTTTTAAGGCTGCCACATCGCCCGAAGCTATTGATGCGGTTGTGCGTAATACGCTGGTGCAGGGCAGTCTCTCGGTGGTCTTTGTCTTGCTGACCTTGACCGTTGTCTTTACCGCACTACTAGAAGTGCTGCGTTCTTACCGGGGGCATGAGAAAGAGAGCAGGGAGAACCCCTACGTCCAATCTAAGATCTATGCCCCAGCCGGAATGCTAGAAACGCCGGCGGAGAAAGAGCTAGAGAAACAGTGGCGCCAGTTCTATGCCAAATACCCAGACCAGATCTCTGGCTCTGCCGGGCATAGCAGCTAGTAAAAGCTAGGCTGGCGGGAGGAGCAAGAAATGATGCAAGTTCTTGGGCGTATTTACGCCCACTGTACCTGGTTTGCCAGGGGGGTACTCGGCGCCGATAAGTACCAGAAGTACTTAGCCCACCACCGGGGTAAGGACTGTAGCAAAAAGCCCATGACCGAACGGGAATTTTGGCAGGATTACTATGACCGTCAAGGCAAGAATCCTGCTAGCCGCTGCTGTTAAGGAAAAGGCTGGAGGCTGACTGCCGGTCCTGGTCCAGGCCCTGTTTGGGGTCAGGACCAGGACCCGCACGATTCATGACACGGTGTCAGCAAAAAATTTAGGATAACCTAAAAAGAGCTGATGAATGAGGGGAGGGGCATGGGGCTCAAAGATTTTTTGCAGCAACGCCAGGACGATATTGATCTTGGTAAGGGGGTTTGGCGGCGAGCCCACGACAGATTTAAGCGCGGCATTGACCGCTTTCACCAGATTTTAGAACAGCTCCCCTCTGGGGCAACCCTAGAGCTTGTTGTGCCAGAGGCCAACCGTCTTGCTGATCTGCTTCCCAGAGTGCGCAGTATCGCTCAAGCAGCTCAGAGCCTAGCACCTAGCCAGGGTAATGATGTTCCCTATTCACCTGCTGGCATTTACGCCGATCTGCATCGGGATTTATCCAAGGCCGGTAATGCGGTAGCGCTCTGTGCTGAGGCGCTGGCTATGACCAGATGTGCCAGTAGTTGTGCTCTGAGTTGCCAGCGTGAGTTGGCTGTGCAGCGTCGTGTTCAAAGCGTTGTGAGGCATGTCTGCGCTGCTGAAGAAAAATTGGAGCAGGCTCGGCTGCAAGAAGGATCTGCTCCGGGGGCGGCAGTCTAGTTTTTAGACCAAATTGCTGCTTGTGTCGTGAGCTCAGATTTTGTCGAACTTTAGCGACCGTATTGCCCCTTCCCTGCCTGTTTGCTGACTATTGTTGTTTTAGCCCTGCCCAAAGGCCGGGAGCCTTCTTGGGAACTTGCCTTAAATATTGGGTAATTTGTGTTCCAGAAAACAGGAGTTTTGACTTATCAAGAGTTAGAATGCTGAGGTGCTTGAACCTACATTAAGTAGGCATTAAGCCGGCTATTCGTCAGGCGTTTGTGGGGTATTATCCCGGCTGATGGGGGTTTGCATCCGTTGTTGCCGGGTTTTTATCCCTTGTGCAGGCTAGCTAGCGTGCTAAGACGCCGCTGATACATAACTTAGATAACTGACCAAAGGACTTCATGAATCGCTACGCACATATAGATGCAATGCGCGCATTCGCTGTTTTGCTCGTGGTGTTTTCTCACGCGGGACTCAGCTTTGTGCCTGGTGGTTCGGGAGTCACGATTTTCTTCGTGATCTCGGGCTTTATTATTACCTTCCTGCTGCTCCGAGAACGGGAGAAAACGGGAGGTTTCGATATTGGCGGTTTTTATATGCGCCGTCTGATCAAGATCGTTCCCCCCTTGCTTCTTGCCCTGATTCTGCCAACCTTGATTTATATGTCTCTGGGTGGACAAGTTAATACGGTTGATTTTTTGGGCCAAATATTCTTCTTCTTTAACTGGCGTTACCTGGACTCGGTTGTCACCGTGCTGCCGGGCAGCCACGTGACCTGGTCCTTAGCAATTGAAGAGCAGTTTTACCTGATATTTGCCCTCATCTGGCTTTTTGCCGTTAAAAGTGAGCATTATGTTCGCATTGTGGTGGGTATTAGTGGCAGCGCCATTGTCTACTCTTTTTTCTCCCGCTTTTTTCTGAGTCTGGACGGGGTGAGCGTTGACCGTATTTACTTTGGTACGGATACCAGGGTTGAGGCTATCGCGGTAGGAACCTTGGTTGCGGTTTGGTTTTTTACTTACCGTTCTACGGATCTTGTGCAGGGACGTCAGCGCAGCGGGACCCGATTTTCGCAGGGTAGGTCTGCCCGGGCCGGCCGCTCTGTTCCTATGCTGGGGCGTAACTGGGTTATTCTTGTTGCCGTCGGCCTTTATCTTGTATCTCTGGTGATCAGGGACGAGTTTTTTAGGGACACAATCCGTTACACTATGCAGGCGGTTGCGGCAGCCATGATGATTCTATGGGGTCAGGTTGCTCAACGTCAGGCTTTGGGTAATCTGATTATGCGCTTTTTGCAGTGGCGTTTTCTGCAGGTTCTGGGCTTGGCCAGTTACTCAATTTACCTCTCCCACGATGTGCTCTATAAGTTTATAGAGCCGACCCTAGAATTTTTACCTCTGCCTGCCAGAGTGCTGCTGATGGTTGTTCTGGGCTTGCTTGTGGGTATTGGAATTTGGAAGTTTGTAGAGATTCCAGCCTTGGCCTTTAAGGATCGTTATTTTGCCTCGGCTAATACAAAGGCAGAGCAGCAGGCCCACTCTATTGCTGCCGCTGCCAATACCTCTTCTGTTCAGGGGAAAGAGCTGAGGGGCTCGGCTGGCAAGACCAAGGCAGGGCCATCCGGCAGGCGAGGGATTAAACCTATTACGGCTAGCGTGAGTAGTGAAGATTTTGAAGCCGGACGCAAGCGCAGGCCTAACCTGACCGATGCCCCCCGCAAACGGAGCAGGCGGCATTAGCCCAGCCTGCCCTGCTTCTTTTTAGCTCAAGGCATAGCCTGCTGCTCTAGCCCTGCACAGAGCCATAGAATAAGAAAAATATCTTGGTAATCTATCAGTGTGAGTGAGAACCTGTGCCCTACTTTCACCGTAACGAACGGGCTGCCTCGCTACCGGCAAGGCTCTCCCGTTCTTGGTTGCTGGTCTCGGCAGCCTCAGATGAGCAGACTTTAGCCGCCGCCTGGGCCAGTGAGGCGGACTCTCTGCTCTTAGACCTTGAAGACGGCTGCCCTGAGGATCTTAAAGACCAGGCCCGGGAGAAGGTTGCAGATTTACTGACCCAGGGGGCAGAGGCCTGGGTGCGCATC
Source organism: Rothia sp. (in: high G+C Gram-positive bacteria) (assembly GCA_030524105.1). Taxonomy (GTDB): domain Bacteria; phylum Actinomycetota; class Actinomycetes; order Actinomycetales; family Micrococcaceae; genus Rothia. The sequence goes on along the minus strand of JAUNHE010000002.1, from coordinate 143,026 downwards.
AATACTATGGGTTCGCAGGCTTGGACTCAGGATGTTCAGGCTTTGAACGGTCTGCCCGGTTTACGGGGGGTTATGCTGGCCGGTACGGAGGACCCAGACCAGGTGACTCGTACGGCCATGATGCTAGCTGCTGGCACGCCGGTGATAGCCTTAATCGAATCTGCCCTGGGCATGGTTAATGCTGTTGCTATTGCTAAGGCGCCGGGTACTTTTCGGTTGGCTTTTGGGGTGGGGGACTACCGCCGTGATACCGGTGTCTCTGCTGATCCTATGGCTTTGGCCTATGTTAGATCTCAGCTGGTGCTGGCCTCCCGGGTGGGTGAATTGGCTGGGCCTATTGATGGTCCTTCGGCAGGTAGGCACGGTAGTGATCTGCTTAGGGACTGTGCGGTGACCTCTAGCCACGGTATGACCGGTAAGCTTTTACTGGATGCCGGGCAGGCTGAGAGCATTAACGTTGCTTTAGCGCCCAGCGCCGAAGAGATTGAGTGGGCCCGGGAAATGCTGGCAGAAGATACCGGCAGTGTACCCAAAGATGGCTCCTACCTGCCCCGGCTGGCTAGGGCTCGTAAGGTGTCCCAGCTGGCAAAGACCTACGGTCTTTGGCGTAATTAGCCGGGCTTGGGCGGGGATTAATCGTCGGTGTGACGGTCGGGGCTGTAGCCGATGAGGTAGGACCAGAAGCCGGCGGTTAGCAGAGTTAAGGCTAGTACGCCAGTAATAGATGAGTCGTCCTGAAAGAGCGAACGGTAGGCGGTCCATAAGCCTGCGCAGATGAGGCTGAGTAGTAGAAAAAGTAGGGCCATCTTGCGCGGCGTATTCCCTGTTTGTGCGCGCAAAGAGAAGCCAAGGTTGTCCCTAGACATGTAGGTCTTCCTCCAAAGCGGTACGGTTTGATTTTAAATGCGAGCGTCCTCCCAGGATATCGGTGACTGCGGGGAAGAACTTAAAATACTCGCCCGTAACTACCTTGGAAAGTCCCAAAAGTGTTGGAGATCATGGCAGTTAAGAGGGCAGCCCGCCGCCGGAATAAGTGGCGACGGGCTGGCTGGGAGCCTCCAGTCGGATTTGAACCGACGACCTTTTCTTTACGAGGGAAATGCTCTACCCCTGAGCTATGGAGGCTGGAGGTAGGAAGGCCTACGACCGAATGATACTGTACCAGAAATACCTGTCCGGTTGCCAGTTCAGTTTGTTGGGAGGGTTGCAGGTATGCGGAATTGTTATCTAGGAAGATGCCGAGCGCAAAGACTCCTCTCCTATATAGCTGGGATTCTTGCAGGTGCAGCTCCCATTCGAGGAGAAGGACTCGAATTTATACCATATATTTCATATTCAAGAAATATATTTATGGTAGTTCGACCCTGTCTATGGAAATATAAATATTAATTTCATCGAATAATTTTTAAAATTTTACATAATGCTTTGAAATTTAAATTTTGTTCGTTAGAATAGGGTTGTGATTTTGGTTAATTTTTATTAGGAGTTTGCTATGAAGGTCAGGAATGTTGTCGCTTCTGCTGCGGTATGTGTGCTTGTCTCTCTTGGGGTCTCTGTCGGTCAAGCAAATGCCGGAGGGCTTAACTATGGTAAGGCTTGGGAAACCTTGGGCGGAGCTCGCTGGAATGGCTACGTACAAATTAAAGCTTCTTATCGTGACGGCGGGAAGCATGCCAAGCAGGGTTATCACCGGTTCACTCGTAAGGCCGGGCCCTCCCTTGATACGGGGAGGATGTATACTGCTAGAGCGTCATCGCGCCTAGATACCCGTGTACACAGCCGCAAAGATTCTGTATGGGATTCACCACTTTGGGGAGATAAATATACAACAAAGTATAATTATAATTTCATTTATTGGTAGTCATATTGAGCTCTACTATTTTTAAGATTCCCCTAATTAGTTTTCTGGCTGGGATTCTAGTTTCTTGCGCAGTATGGTCTGTGGTCTGGTGCTTTCAAGGCAGGGTGGAAGGAACCTTTGCGAGCTCGCCACAGGCCATCTCGGTGCAAGTGATAGCGGTGAGTGAACCCGGTGCGCTCTCGGGCGCGAGTCCCCGTGAACGTCTAACGGCTCTCCTTAAAGAAGAGGGCAGCGCTATTATTGTTGATCGTCAAGGTGAAGGTCTACCCGGGCTGGAGGTTATAGATCCCGGACAAAAAATTTCCTGGCTGAAAGAGGACCCGCTTCTAGCCCAAGACCAAGACACAACGCGGATACTCCTACTCGAAGGATCTTACTGCGCAAAGAGATGGCAGGAAAACCAGACCTGCCCGCTTCTGCCAGAAAGGAGCCAGGTGGCGGGAAGCGCTAAACTGCCACAGTCAAGGGCCTCTTTTCAGTACCTCTACACCCCGTCTAAAGACAAAGATTTGCTACCGGGACGATATATTCTGACCTCCCCAAGCCAAAATCTTCTAGACTCCCTGCTTCTAATCTTCGGTACTGCAGGGCTAGAAGTAGCTAGTGTGCAGGCGGAACCTTTCTGGCTAGAACTCATCAGTAACCCGCTTTTCATTATCTCAAGTTCTCTGCTCCTCTTGGGTCTTACCTGTATCTGGGTCTATCTGAAAATGCTTCACCACAGGAGTCGTCAAGCCTACTTGGTACGTTACTATAGCGGCGCTACAAGAGCAGGCCTCCTGTGGGAAGCGAGCCGACGGTACGCTGTTGGGATCATTCCCTCCTGCGTTGGTGGGGCTCTTCTTTCTGTGCCTATAGTGCACTGGATAGCGAGAACGCCCCTAGATTCTCAGGCCGGCCTCATTCTGTTCCTGGCAACTAGTTTGAGCAGCCTAGGGATGCTCAGTATCTATGCCCTAACACTACACAGCTACCTTGGCACGAGAAACAAGAGGTTCTGGCATGCTCTATGATGTAGCAGAAGGCTTTCTGCTTGCTTGCCGCCGCTGGCGACAGGCCGGGGCAATAATGCTTATTATGACGGCGGTTTCCCTGGTGCTGTCCCTTATCCTAGGCGACGTTCTTACTCAAGCAGAATCATTGAGGGCAGGACAAAAATTGCGGCAGTCCCAGGCTGTCAGCCTGAGCCCCTTCTACCCCAGCAACCAGGTTAGTAGTATTTCTGCCCAAACAACAGATTTACTGGCACAAGAACTAGAGAACCAGCAAGCCTACTCAGCCATTATCAATAACCTGGCTATAGAAGATCCCGAAAGTCTTAACAATAGGGCAAGTATCGTCGTTATTGGTGACCTTGCTACTGCTCTTTTTCCTCAACTTGGCCTAACCTGCACCGCCCCTTGCCTACTCCAAGGCCACGATCTGGCCCAAGATCAACCCTTAAACATTAATTTTCGTGGCAGAATCATACCCGTAGCGGGCAGCCTAAAACAGGGCAGTGTCTGGTTTGATGCAAATGCCTCGGGCTTGAATCTGGATCAATATCAACTACTTTTTCTTAGCCCGCAGGATATTGGTCTGCTCAATTCCTACGAAAAAGAAGAGCTGCTTACCCGCGCTATTTTACTCAATCCAGCCCCAGAAAAGCTGGAAAAACTATTAAGCTCAGCCGCGCAGGACAAACTCTACCTGGTACCGGCAGATCTTAGCCTTGAACAGCCAGAACAATTTGCCTCCTTGATGAGCCGGGCCGCAATCTACCTGCTTAGCTTATTGGCATTTAGTGCCCTAGCTGCTTTGGTCTACGCAGCCAGTCTCCAGGAGATTATTTCCCAGCAAAAACGGGCTTTTATAATCCGCCGTATGTGTGGGGCGCACAGTCTTCGCCTAGGAGTAAGGTTGCACGTTTTTCTTGCGGCAACAACGGCAGCCTTACCTTTGCTGCTTTGCCTTGTTCTATACAGCCTAGGGCCGCCGGTTTCAGCAGGAGCTCAGGTGATGGCAGTCCTTATTGTGCTTAGTTATCTTGGCATAAGTTACTATGCCCTGAGGCGGATAAAAAAGGAAGGACCTATCCGGTGAAAACACCCCTGCTGAGTATCGGTACTGTTTCCTACTGCTACCGTAGCCGTACTCAAACAGTAGCTGCCCTCACAGATTTCTGCCTGGATCTTTTCCCAGGCGAAATGGTTGCCCTCATGGGGCCGTCTGGCTCTGGAAAATCTACGGCCCTACTTATCGCTGGGCTTTTGGTAGAACCCGATACAGGAACTGTAGAGATTATGGGTTTACCTGCACCGACAGTAGAGAAGGAGAGAGCCAAGCTGCGCAACTCCTTCCTGGGCTTCGTCCACCAAGAATATGCAGTTATTGAAGACCTGAATACCTGGAAAAATGCTGCCATCCCTCTTGAGTACCGAGAGAAACCTCCTAGCAGAAAGCAGATGCGTTCTTTAGCAGCTGCCACCCTAGAAAAATGTGGCCTGGGCCCGGACCTACACGAAAGAAAAGTCTCCCAGCTTTCAGGTGGGCAGAGGCAGAGGGTTGCCATAGCAAGAGCCCTGGTCAACACACCTCAGGTTCTGCTGGCTGACGAACCGACGGCTGCTTTAGACGCCCAGGCAGCGAGGGAGGTTCTGAAGCTCTTTGAAGCATCATGCCAAGAAGGCAGAACGGTATTGGTCTCTACTCACGATCCCAGGGTAGCCGAGCGATGTGACCGGGTTATTGAACTCACAGACGGAAGGCTTAGTTAGCACAAGCCAGTATGACTAGCAGGTTTATGATTCAGCGCGGTTAAGGTCTTAGCAGGCTAGGTTTCTTGAGCCTCCAGATGACAGCCTGTGACTTAAAAAATACTGAACCTCGTGAGACCATCGTCTCATAGCACCAGACCGGATTTCTTAAGTAGAAAGATAAAACCGTGCCAACTTCAGCTTCTTATCACCGCCACTCCTTAAGCGTCAGTCTTCTGATTCTTGCCCTAACACTCACCGCCTGTAGCGGGCAAAATGATCAGGGCTCCAGCGCGGAGGGTGGATCGGCCACGGCCAGCCCCAGCCAGAGCAGTACCGCTTCCATCAGCTTCACAGAAACCAAGCTGCGTGACTCCTCCGGCTACCACCTGGTAGAGCCCCTAGAGGGCGCCCCCACTGCTACCCTTTACACCGACTTACAATGCCCCTACTGTAAAGATGCTGAGCCGGCCTATCAAGAAGCTGCCAACCAGCTGGCTGGCCAGATGAACGTTACGGTTCGTTATTTTCCCCTAGCATCACACCAGTGGGCTGTGCAAAGTGCTAGAGCAGTACAAGCAGCCGAAGAACAGGGCCAGCACATGGCAATGCAAAATAAAGTCTTTGCGGGCCAAGACGACTGGGCTCAAGAGGAAGAAGAACAAGCAGTCTTTGACCATTTCAAAGGTTACGCTCAAGAACTCGGGCTGGATATGGAAAAATTTGAGGCCGACTACAATTCCACAGCAGTAAAGGAAATAGTGGAAGAAGACCACCGGGCAGGCCAGGAGGCCGGCGTCCAGGGAACTCCGCAATTTGTAGTAGAGGGCAAGCCTCTTGAAAATGTAGACTCCCAAACCAGCGCAGCAGATATGGTGGAGGCCTTCAAAAAAGCGGCCAACCTCTAATATGTCTAGTAGACATAGGGACGCTAGCCGGTCTAGAGAGGGAAGAACATGAAGATTGCCCTAGGCCAAATTCAGAGCAGTAAAGACTTCAGAAAAAATCTGACAATCATAGAAGATTACAGCCAGCAGGCAGCACAAGCCGGTGCTCAACTGGTAGTTTTTCCAGAAGCTGCCATGCTCAGCTTCGGTGGCAGCATGTACCAGCAGGTTCTTGCCTGCCATGAGCCTTGGCGTCAGGAGCTAGCCAGAATTGCCCGCGAAACGGGGTGCAACCTCATTGCCGGTGGTTTTAGGCCAGAACCGCAGACAAACCCTAGCCAGCCCCGGATTATCAATTCTTTGTATCTGCACACTCCCGCAGGTCAAGAATACGTCTATGACAAAATCCATCTCTACGATGCCTACGGCATTAAAGAATCCGATGGAGTCTGCCCCGGCAAGCAGCTGGTCACGGTTGAGCTGGCCGGCACAACTCTTGGGCTGACCCTCTGCTACGATGTGCGCTTTGGGCAACTTTACACCCAGCTGAGCCGGGCAGGAGCAGAGATCATGATCGTTGCCGCATCCTGGGCGGCAGGCCCAGGAAAAATAGGGCAGTGGCAGGTTCTCACAAGCGCTAGAGCTCTAGATTCCAACGCATTTGTGGTAGCGGTTGATCAGGCTGACCCCGGTTCAGTTAATAGCAGCAGTAACAACACTGCCCCGCTGGGAGTAGGCTACTCCCGGGTGGTTTCCCCCTTTGGCCAAACCTTACTGGAACTGGACGCGCAGCCGCAGCTACAGCTCATAGATCTAGATCTAGACCAGGTGAGGCGGGCAGCTCAGGAGCTTCCCATCCTTGCCGAACCTGAGCGCAACTATCAAAAAGCCTAGCCGCTGCCGGAATAAAAGCGGGCACACCGCCGTTGCCTTAAAAACAGGGCCAAGCGGACTTGCTGGCCCAGGTAAAGGAGCAAGGAAGGTCTTATTATGGCTAATATTTTACTGATTGGTGGGCACGGAAAAGTAGCCCTACTAGCGGAACCAAAACTGGTAGCAGCCGGCCATCAGGTATACGCCGTTATTAGAAAAGAAAGCCAGGCAGCTGCTATTAGCGAACGGGGAGCCCAACCTATCATCCTAGATATAGAGCAGGCCACTACCTCGGATATAGAAGAACTGATCAGGCAAACCAAGGCTGATGTTTTGGTATGGTCCGCAGGAGCCGGTGGGGGCGACAGTAGCCGCACCTACGCCATAGATCAAGACGCCGCTATCTGCAGTATGGAGGCGGCCCGGCAGGCAGGGCTTAAACGCTACATTATGGTCTCCTACCTGGGTTCTGGGCGTGGGCACACCGTGGATGAAGACCACGGTTTCTACGCCTACGAACGAGCTAAAGCTGTTGCTGATGCCTACCTGCGCGATTCAAACCTGGACTTTACTATTCTGGGGCCGGGGAGGCTGTCCGAGGAGCCAGCAACCGGTATTGACCTGGGGAGTCAGCCTGCCGGGGAGTTTACCTCCCGGGAACTGGTGGCAGAGCTCATAGTAGCCAGTATTGCCGATGACTCCACCATCGGTAAGACCATCGCTTTTACCGATGGTAAAGACGACCCGGTGCAGGCCCTTGCCACAGCCCCGGCTAAAAGAAATCTTAGCTAGTATTCTTAGCCAAGAAAAAACCTGAGCAGCACAAGAAAGGGCACAATGGGGTTTTTTGATATTTTTGACCACAACAGTGAAAAAGCTAAAGAAGCTCCGCAAGCCCAGCTTACTGCCCGGGTAGAGGGTAGGGTGCAGGGGGTCGGTTTTCGCTGGTGGGTTGCTGGCCAGGCCAAGCCTCTAGGTTTAGTGGGATATGCTAAAAATATGGATGATGGGAGCGTTCAAATAGTGGCCCAGGGCAGCCGGCAGAACTGCCAGAAGCTAGTGCAAGCCCTAGAATCGGGTGATACCGCCGGTCATATTAGCTCCCTTGAGACCGATATTGGCCAGCCGGTTTCCAGCTACCGTGGCTTTAACATCCTATAGTCTGCCGGCCCCAGCCGGCCTGGGCTCGCTCAAGGCCTGAGCTAGGGGCCCAGGGCCAGCACATAGAAAGTAGCAGCATGTCCACTGAAGATTCCCAGGCCCAGCAGGGGGTTTCTGCCGGTCACAGCGGCCGGCTCTTGCTGGTGGTTGGCATTGCCTGGTTCCTATGTCTTGTGCAGTTTGTGGGGGCCATACTCACCGGTTCCCTAGCCTTACTCTTTGATACCGTGCACGTACTCACCGACGCCTTGGGCCTTACTGCCGCCTTTATCGCAGCGAGGCTGGCTACCCGGCCGGCTTCACACAAAAGAACCTGGGGCTGGAAGCGTGTTGAAGTTATTTCAGCCATGTTTCAGGCAGCAATCCTACTGGGAGTAGGCGCCTTCATTTTGGTAGAGGCCCTAGAACGATTTTTTAACCCCAGCCCTATCCCGGGCCGGGAAGTTCTGATCTTTGGCCTAGTAGGTTTGGCAGGCAATGTGGCTATGGTCTGCATTCTTGCCGGTGGAGACCGCAAGAATTTTAATATGCGGGCCGCCTTCCTTGAAGTTATCAACGACGCCCTAGGCTCCTGCGCAGTCATTATTTCAGCCGGCCTCATTAGCCTTTTTGGCTGGTATCGGGCGGATGCGCTGCTAGCCATCCTTATTGCCGGGCTCATAATTCCCCGCACCCTTAAGCTGCTGCAGGAAACCCTTAGCGTGCTCCTGGAATCTACCCCTAAAAATCTGGATTTACAGAAACTGCAAGAGCACCTCGAAGCGCAGCCTCATGTGCTGGCTGTACACGACCTGCATGCCTCCCAGATTGCCTCAGACTTACCGGTTTTAACAGCCCACGTTGTGCTCAAGGATGAGTGTTTTACCTCGGGGCATTCGGTAGAAATCCTCAAAGAGCTCCAGCACTGTGTTCACCAGCATTTTGAGGTCAGTATCCGGCACTCTACCTTTCAACTTGAACCGCAAAGCCTGCAAGGAAGCGAGCACTATGCCAACCTTCCCTAGAAAAGAAGCCCATGAAAAGCCGCCTAGCATTATGCTTTCAGCCTCGGGGCTACAGGCCCGTATTGTGCCCGATGGTTTTCTTCCAGAGGGCTACATACTAGAAATTGGTGGCGCCGCTCAATCCCACGTTGACCTGGCCGACCCAAAACACCTTGTCTACGAATACCTAGGCAGAATTGCCAACCTGGTTGATGTGCTTGCGCCCGCTGCCCAACCTATTCGGGTTCTTCACCTAGGTATTGGCGCCTTAACCCTAGCCCGCTATATTCAAGCATGCCGGCCAGGTTCTGTTCAGGTGGGGGTGGACATCGAACGGGAGCTAGCTAGTTTTGTGCAAAGGTATCTGCCCCTGCACCCGGACAGCAAGCTGACCTTCATATGTCAGGACGCAGCCCAGGCCATCAGCCAGCTTGCCCCGGACCTGCTGGAAGAGGGAGGAATAGACCTGATAGTGGTCGATATTTTCTCGGGATCCGACGCGCCCGAGCACCTAAGTCGGCCAGAATTCTACACTCAGCTTAAAGGGTTACTGGCAGCAGAAGGCATGCTGGCCATCAATATCGGTGATGATCCATCCTTAAGATTTTTTGCTCAGCAAAGCAGGCATATGCTGGCCGTCTTTGAACAGGTATGGTGCCTATGCCCGCAGGCTATGCTGACCGGCACTCAGGAGGGAAACCTCATCCTGGCTGGCAGCAGCAGAGCCATGACAGAAAATATACGCCAGGAACTACTGGCCGCTGGCCCTCACCCGGCAGCGGTACTCGATACTTATGAACTGGCAAACTTGGAGTTTATCCGTAAAAGTTAGAAGCCAGTGCATGCAGCCAGGTCTTTCAGGCTGTAAATTTTTTAGTAAGACCTACCCTAAGGTAAGGTAATTCCAATATCTTGAGGTAGAGGGTTTTACTCTCTTCATGTACATAAAAACAAACGATAGTGAACATTCATGCTTAATCTGAACCGCTTAACGATGTTGCGTGAACTCTACCGCCTGGGGACCTTGGCAAAGGTGGCAGAAACACTGAACTACACACCGTCGGCAATATCCCAACAGCTGGGGGTCCTAGAAAAAGAAACCGGAGTACAACTGCTAGAGCCGGTAGGACGGCGCGTCCAACTGACCGACGCGGCCTTAGCCCTGGTATCCCACACAGAAAGGGTACTAGCCCAGCTTGAACTCGCCGAAGCAGAACTAGCCACAGGCAGCGTCAAAACCCAGCTTAAACTCTCTGCCTTTCAGCTGGCCCCACTTGGCCTACTACCGGCAGCTTTAACCTTTTTGGCAGAAAGTCACCCAGAGATAGCCATAGAATTTACTCAGGGGAGCACCCAACACGTTTACGCTTCTTTACTGGCTCATGAGCTAGACATAATCCTTGGGGAAGAGTACCCCGGCATCCCCGAACAAGTCCGTTCTAGTACTGAACGTGAGGCACTGAGCAAAGATCGACTGGAGCTACTCCTACCCACAAGCGGAGCCCAAGCCCGGCGCCCCCAATCTCTAGCAGACTTAGCCCAAGCCCCCTTCGTTATGGCGCCAGCTACCAGCACTCTAGGACAATGGAGCCGCAATATATGCCGTGAGGCAGGCTTTGAGCCCACCGTTACCTACCAAACCAGCGACCCACTACTACAGTTAGAGCTGATCAGCCAAGGGGTTGGGTTAGGCTTTTTACCGGCCATCATTGTGGAACAGCACCAGCAGGCTATTAAACGTTTTGTCTTGACTACAAAACCGGAACGCACCCTCTACACCTCGGTGAGGGTGGGCAGAAGTAACCACCCCTCGGTGCAGGCCTGCCGGCAGGCCCTAATAGCGGCAGTTAAGGCAGTTCCCCTATCCCAGCCAGTCACGCTTATACCCCTGACCCACTAAGGTTACTGTGCTCTTGGCGTACAGCACTTTAAGAATGATCCAGGAAATGATTTACTAGGATCATGTTTGATCCTCTCAAGAACGCTTTTGATGATGACGGTAACCCTAAACCAGCGCTGACTAAAATGCTGGACACGGTTCTACGAGTCCAGCGGCCTATGGTGCTTTCTATGGTAAAAAAGATGCGCCACAAGTATCCTGAGGAAACCCCAGCCCAGATTGCCCAGCGTCTTGAGCAGCAGTACCTGCGGGACATCACCGTCGGTGGAGGAGCCGTGGGGGCATCGGCCTTTGTTCCTGGAATCGGAACGGCAACCTCCCTAGGACTGTCTGCCCTGGCTGTTGGTGGCTACCTGGAGCGAACCGCTATCTACGCCCAGGCCCTTGCAGAACTTCACGGGGTACACGTGGTCAACCCGGAAGCAGCCCGGGCTATGGTCATGGGAATTATGCTAGGAGAAGACGGGGCGGTTCTGATGAGCACCCTTCTGTCTCAAACAGGTAAAGCTTCCGGCATCTCCAACAAGTGGGGGCTAATGTTAGGCAAGCAGGATTCCGCTAAATTTTTTAGCGTTGAACGAACCATCCGCAATATGTTTGTCAAACGCTTTCTGGCCAGACAGTCTGGCGCCCTGCTAGGGCGAGCCCTTCCCTTTGGTATAGGAGCCGTTGTGGGCGGGGGAGCTAACCTGGCTTTAGGGCGTAAGGTTGTAGAATCAGCCCGGCAGGCCTTTGGGGCAGCGCCAGCTGTTTTCCCTGCCGAGCTGTCCTTAACTCCCCGGGCCCCTAAATTTAGGGACCCTCATCAGGCGGAACCAAATTCTTTGTCAGAGCCCGGAGAGCTAGAAGCTTAATCTTGCAACCGGTCTTTGTGAACGTAGGTTAGCAGCTGAGAAGCTAAACCGGTATAGCCAGCCGGGGTTAGCTGGCTTAGCCGCTGGTAGGCTGAAGAAGACAAGCCCAGCCCGTCCAGGAAGGCCCGCAGGCTTTGGGCATTGACCCGCTGGCCGCGTGTCAGCTCCTTAAGCCGCTCGTAGGGATCTTCCATTCCGGGAACACCGGCTAGGGCCTCGGCCCGCATCACCGTTTGAATAGCCTCCGCCAGTACCTCCCAGTTTTGATCCAGATCGCGGTCAATAACCTCACAGGCCAAATCTAGGCTGGCTAGCCCCTTAGCCACATTAGAGATAGCCAGCAGGCTGTGCCCAAAGGCTGTACCAATATTGCGTTGCGAAGAAGAATCGGTGAGGTCTCGCTGCCAGCGGGACTGAACCAGGGTAGCACTGAGCGTATTAAACAGGGCGTTAGAGATTTCTAGGTTTGCCTCGGCATTTTCAAAACGGATCGGGTTAACCTTGTGCGGCATGGTTGATGAACCCGTAGCACCAGCAACAGGAACCTGATGAAAGAAACCAATAGAGATATAGTGCCAGATATCGGTACAGAGATTGTGCAGCACCTGGTTAAAGTGGGCTATCCGGCTATAAAGCTCTGCCTGCCAGTCGTGGTTTTCAATTTGGGTGGTTAAGGGATTCCAGCTTAAGCCCAGCCCGGTTACAAAGTCCTGGGAGACAGCCAGCCAATCTACCTCAGGTGCAGCGGCGGCATGGGCAGAAAAAGTGGCAGTTGCCCCATTAAACTTACCCAAAAACTCCGTCTGGGCTATGGCCTGCAACTGGCGGTTGAGCCGGTGGACAAAGACCGCCAGTTCTTTACCAACGGTAGTAGGGGTGGCCGGCTGGCCGTGAGTGCGGGCAAGCATAGGCTGTTCAGCCGCCTCCTGCGCCATAGAAAAAAGCTGCTGGCTCAGCTGCCTGGCTGCCGGCAGCCAAACCTCCTCCAAGGCCCCCTTAATGCCAAGAGCATAAGCCAAGTTATTAATATCCTCTGAGGTACAACCAAAATGTACCAGGGGTTTAAGCGCCGATAAGCCCAACTCCTCTAGCCTAGACCCAATATAGTATTCAACCGCTTTAACATCGTGAACCGTGCGGGCTTCAATACTACTCAGCTCAGTAATTGCCCCTGCATCAAAATCTGTTACTAGAGCCCGCAAACGATCCTGCTGCTCTGCGGTGAGCGGCTGCAAACCCGGCAGAATCTCCTTCTCGGTTAGGTAGATAAACCACTCAACTTCTACATGGATGCGATCTCGATTAAGCGCAGCCTCAGAAAGATAGTCCACCAGGGGTTGGCTAATACTTTGATAACGCCCATCTAAGGGGCCAAGAGCAAGGCCGCTGCCAGCTAGAGAACGACGGCCAGAAGAAAGAGTTTCTTTACAGTGAGGATCAGACATGCTTCTATTCTTACACGACTAGCCCCTGGGCTGGGAAGCTGCCTCTGAAAGCCTTAGCAGAAAAGAGCGTCAGCCAGCTAATTGAGGATCCCTTCACAGAAAAGATCCCGTTTATCCAGGGCAAGAAAACAAAATTTTGGGCAGATAAGAGTAGAAATCGACCTGTCTTAGCCGCCGCAAGCAGCAAAAAGTTCTAGACTGGAGACTTGTACTTAGGATAGGCTAAGCAAACGAACACACTCTGGCCTGTAGCCAGCATTCTTGATTCTTGGAGAAACCCCATGACTACCCTCTCACGCGCGCACTTTTTGAAAATTGCAGCCGCAGCTACCGCCGGCGCTATGCTCACCAGCTGTAGCACCGGTAGCGGATCACAAACAGACGGAACCGCGCAAGAGGGCCAAAGCTACACCGTCAAACATGCCTTTGGACAAACAACCTTTGATACAGTACCGCAGCGCATAGCCGTTGTGCAGTTCTGGATCAACCCAGATGCCCTGCTAGCTCTGGGCGTAATACCTGTCGGAACTCCCGCTGTAACCTGGGGCGGCAACGCCAACCAGTCCACCCCCTGGTTTGACGCCAAACGGCAAGAACTCGGAGGAGAAGAACCGGTTCGTTACCAAGAAACAGACGGACCAGACTACCAGCAGCTGGCCCAGCTAGAACCAGACGCCATCTTTTGCCCCTACGGCGAGATGAGCCAAGAAGTCTACGACAAGCTCAGCCAAATAGCGCCAGTAGTCCCCGCCCCAGAAGGGGTCGGTTCCTGGGAAAGCTCCTGGCAGCAAGCCCTAGAAATGGCCGGAAAAATGCTGCACAAAGAGGAAGAAGCTCAGCAAGTCATCCAGGAGACAGAAGAAAAAATTAAGGCAAAGGCCGCCGAATACCAAAACCTCAAAGGGGCCAGCTTTTTAGCCGGAGCCTTTAACAGCGCAGAAAACACTTTTGGGGCCTACACCTCCCAGGACACCCGCCCCCGCTTCTTCAGCCTGCTGGGAATGGAACAGGCAGCATACGTTAAAGACCGGGAAAAGGAAGACAAAGACAGCTTTTTTATTAATATCTCGGCAGAAGTGATCGACACCGTCCAAGCAGACGCAGTCTGGGCCTGGGTAGACCAAGAATCCATGATAGAGCAGATCAAGAGTAATAAACTCTTTGCCAACATGCCCGCCCTTAAAAAAGATGCCCTAGTTTTTGAAGCTGATAAAACCTTTGGCTTAGCCCTGTCTGCCTCATCTTCACTATCGTTAATCTGGGCCTTAGAAGAAACTGACATTCTAAAAAACATGTCTCAGGCAGTAGAAAAAACCAGGCAGTCCGCCCAGTAACGAGCCAGATTCACTCTCTTGATCAAAACTAAACCCTCAGCCCCAACCTCCCTGCCAGCCCCGCCATCACAAAGGCACTATAGGTCTGGCAAGAAGCTGGCCCTACTGCTAACCCTAGTGCTGCTTGCGGCCATAGCAGCCTCGATGCTTCTCGGGGCCCGCCCCCTCAACCCGGCCAGACTGGCAGATTACCTCCTGGGCAGAAACCTAACTAGCATGGAAGAAGCCGTGATAGAACAGCGCGGGGTGCGCACCCTCTGGGCCGGCAGCATCGGCGCCGCCCTGGCCTTAGCCGGAACCGGAATGCAGGGAATAACCCGGAACCCGCTAGGGGACCCGGGAATCTTAGGCATTAACGCCGGTGCAGCCTTCGCCGTTGTCGCTGGAATTACTTTTTTGGGGGCAGCCGGCCCCGGCTCCTACGCCAGCTTAGCCCTCCTAGGTGCTGGCGGTGCCGCCGTCCTGGTCTACTGCCTGGCAGCCCTAGGACCGGCAGGGGCAACCCCCATTAAACTAGCCCTGATCGGATCAGCCATATCCGCCGGACTAGGATCCTTAACCTCGGCTTTCATCCTGCACCAGGACGCTGCCCTTGACGCCTTACGCACCTGGCAAATCGGCAGCGTGGCAGCCAGCAGCATGACCGACTACCTACCGGGAGGCCTACTCATGCTCGCCGGAGCAGCCATCCTGCTCTTAGAGGCAAGAACCATCAACAACTTTGCCCTCGGCGACGACATCGCCGCAGCCCTAGGAGAAAACCTTACCTACAAACGGTCACTTATCTTTATGGGAGTAGCCCTCCTCTGCGGTAGCGCCACCTCCATGGCCGGCCCCATTGCCTTTGTTGGACTTATGGTCCCACACATGCTGCGCAGCCTGAGCGGCCCAGACTACCGCCGCCTCATCCCACTAGCGGCCCCGCTCGGTGCCAGCCTGCTTATCCTGGCAGATAGCCTGGGACGTATTGTGCTACCGCCAGAGGAAATACCGGTTGGAGTCAGCATGATTATGCTAGGTGTACCCATGTTTATCTACCTGGTACGCCAGCAGAGGGCGGTTGACCTATAAATGAGGCAGCAAGAAGAGATAATACCGGGCCCCCCAAGACGGGCAGAAAGTAAAGGCGCTGCCCGGATCAAAAACCTACGCCGGCAAGCCAGACGCCGGCCACAGCTGGTGCTGCTAGCCCTCACCCTAGTCCTCCTTCTTCTGGTACTGGCCAGGGTGCTACTGGGTAACTACACCGTCACCCTGCCAGACTTTATGAGCATCCTAGGAGGAGAAACCCTGGACCACGCTCGTCCGGCCCGGTTTATTGTGCTCTCCGATAAACTACCCCGGGCTATCTTAGGGGTCTTGGCAGGCTTAGCTTTTGGAATGGGCGGCGCAATTTTTCAGCTGCTCCTGCGCAACCCACTTGCCTCCCCAGACATCATCGGCATTAGCTCAGGAGCCTCCCTAGGGGCAGTTGTAGCCATAGCCTTCTGGGGAGCCAGCGGATTCCCAGTTTCACTAGCAGCCATACTTGCTGCCTTGGCAGTAGCCCTTTTGATCATGATGCTTTCAACCGGCGCTGATGGTCTAGGACAGCGCTTTATTCTCATGGGTATTGCCCTGGCTGCTCTAGCCGGGGCTGCGGTCAACTATCTGCTGGCCCATATGTCCAGCAACTCCGCCCAATCAGCGGTTATGTGGATGACCGGCTCGCTGGCTGGCGCCCACTGGAAAGGAATCGGCTTACTGGCCCTGGCACTTGGCCTCATCCTTCCCTGGGTGCTCCTGCTCCACCAACAGCTGCATGCCCTGGCTGTAGGGGAGGAGCTGGCACACGGCTTGGGCCTACCGGTGGGCTTGATTCGCTGGACATTTATTGTTTTAGGGGTGCTTTTAACTGCGCTCGCTACCGCAGTTACCGGTCCGGTAGCCTTTCTTGCTTTTGTTTCTGGGCCCATAGCTCGTCGTCTGCTGGGTGGGTCGCACTCGCTTCTGGCTACCGGGTTAGTGGGAGCTAGCATCCTGGTGGGGGCAGATTTTTTTGCTGCCAACTATATTCCGGCAGGGCCCCTACCGGTTGGTGTGGTGACCGGAGCCTTAGGGGCCCCTATTCTTATCTGGTTACTTGTTCAGGCGCAAAAGGAGGGCAGGTAGGTGCAGACTGCACAGCTGAGACAGCTAGAGTTACATTCATTGAGTCTGGGCTACGGCCAGCATACTGTGGTCAAAGATCTTAGCCTCACTATTCCTCCGGGAAAAATTACGGCCATTATTGGTGCTAACGGCTGCGGCAAATCAACGGTTTTGCGGGGTATAGCCCGCCTGCTTAAGGCGCAGCAGGGCTCTATTGAGGTGGACGGGCAGAGCGTATTCTCCTACCCTGCCAAAAAGTTTGCCCGGATGGTGAGCCTGCTGCCGCAGAGTCCGGTGGTCCCAGACGGGATTACGGTGGCAGATCTAGTTTCTCGGGGGCGCTACCCTTACCAGGGCCTCTTTTTAGCTAAGAGCGCCCAGGATGATGCGGTGGTGGCCTGGGCCTTAGAGATGACTAAGACTCAGGATTTGGCCCAGCAGGTGGTCAGCCAGCTTTCTGGCGGGCAGCGTCAGCGAGTTTGGCTTGCTATGGTTCTGGCTCAAGAGACCGATATTATGCTGCTCGATGAACCTACTACCTACCTGGATTTAGCCCACCAGGTGGAGCTACTGGATTTACTGGCCGATCTTAACGAACAGTACGGTATTACGATCGTCATGGTTTTGCATGAGCTGAATTTAGCTGCCCGGGTTGCCCATCACTTGCTGGCTATGAAGGACGGGCAGCTTGCTGCCCTGGGGGATGCCGATACGGTCTTAACTGAGCAGAACCTGAGCCATATTTTTGGTTTGCGGGCAGCTGTTGCTGACCCGCTGGCTGATGGCTCACGGGTGGTTATTCCTTATGCTCGAGGTGGCGGCCGGGCTCCGGACCGGAAGAATTTTTCTGTAGCAGAACAAGGCGAGGGGCTTTAATGGCAGCTTCACCGCGGGCTAGTAGGCCGGCTCCAGCCCAGTTTGGTTTATTTCCCTTGGTAGTTACTTCGTCTTGCCGCCTGTCTGCACATTTTGTGCGTATTTCTTTAGCTGCTCCTGCCCTAGCTGCTGCGGCAGGGGGTATGGGCAGTGGCAACGGTCGGCTTTTGGATGCCTACATTAAGCTACTTATTCCTCCTCCAGCATATTCTGGGCCGGTGCTGCTGCCTTTGGATGCCGACTGGCGGCGCAACTATCTGGCGGCTTCTGAACAGGACAGGGGCTGGATGCGAACCTATACGGTGCGCAACTCACGGCTGATTGAGGCAAAAAACCTGCCTAAGGTGGCGGCTGAGCCCATCTTTGCTGATCAGGTGGATTCGGCCTCTTTACCCATGGAGAATACTGACCCAAACCTGGCTGTTGAGATTGATATTGATTTTGTTATCCACGGTAGTCAAGACGGTGGGCTGGGCCCGGGTGCTAGCTGGGCCTTACAGGCACAACCGGGGGATGAGATTTCTGTTTTGGCGCCGGTACGAGGTGCTAGGCTCTGGTCTTCTTGGGCTGCTGGCCGGGCCCAGCGGCTGCTAGTTTTAGCCGATGAAACGGGCGTTCCCGCAGCACTTTCGATTGCGCGTTCTTTGGCGGGCCCAATCAAGGCAGATTTTTGTTTAGAGGTGCCCCAAAAATCGGATATTCTTGCTGATGATTGTGGTGGTATTGCTGGATTAAGACAGGCCTCACCCGAGGTGAGACTACATTGGCTGGCCAGGCAGGACGGGCAGCATCGCCAGGAGCGTGGCCACCTACTTTACCGGCAGTTACAGCGCCTGCTAGGGCGGCCCGAGACGGCTAGTTTTAAGCTGGCAGAAGAGGATCGGCCCCATGAGCTGGTCTGGGGCTTAGCTGCAGAGGATCATGAGCGTTATGTTTTTATTGTCGGTGAGTCTTTAATGGTTAAAAGGCTGCGGCGAGCTTGTATTGAGGCCGGTTTTGATCGTGGCGATATTTCCTTTATGGGATATTGGAAAGAGGGCAGGGCTGAAAGTTAAGCTTAGCTGGATCTACCGAAGTTAAACAGGGTATAAAAGTGGGCTTCTGTGTCCTTAAGTTACGGGTAGCCTTTTCTTTAAGCTTGTATTTTTAGGCTTGGGCAGTAAAGTGGTGAGGCTGCTTCATACAAGAGCTGTGTAGAGTAAACCGGTTAAAGATGGGTGGAAGATGACGGCTGGTCCCCAAGAGGTTGAAAGTATCCGCTATGTTGCTGTGGGTGATTCCTTTACGGAAGGTGTGGGGGATCCCGATGCTGACCGTCCCAATGGGGTGCGCGGTTGGGCAGATCGTGTGGCCGAACAGTTTATGCTGGCGGATCCGGGAGCTCTGTATGCTAATTTGGCCATTCGCGGCAGGTTGCTTGAGCCTATCCTTGATGAACAGCTGGGGGCAGCCCTTGAGCTTAAGCCCAATTTGGTGAGTCTCTACGGCGGAGGCAACGATATTCTGCGTCCCAATACGGATATTGATAAACTCATGCTGCTTTTAGACGGGGCCTTTAAAACCCTGCGGGCGGAAAAAATTGAGGTTTTTACTTTTACCGGAATGGACGTTAAAGATTTCACGGCCTTTAAATCTACCCGGCCTAAAACGGCTATCTACAATGAATTATTGCGTGACATTGCTGCCGAAAATGGGGTGACAATTGTAGATTTTTGGCGGATGAAAGACTTTGCAGATCCACGTTATTTTGCTAGCGATAGACTGCACCTGAATACCAGGGGGCACATTAAAATGGCCGGACGGGTGCTTGCCGCTCTTGAAGCCGAACCCCTGGACCTTGTTGCTCCACAAACCCTACCTATGATGCAGCCTAAAAATACCGTTCAGCACCTTCTTGATGAAGCTAAGTGGACGCGGGAATTTGTGGTGCCCTGGGTGGTGCGCCGGCTGCGGGGAACCAGCTCTGGGGATGGGCTGAGCCCCAAGTACCCCCAGCTCACTCGATTTGAGATTGGTCACTAAAACAAGGCTGGCCGGGCTTGTTTTTGCCCTCCTATACCGGCAGGATGCCGAATAAAGAGGGGCCAACTCCTGGCTTCTGATAGACTGGGAGCCGGTTTTGCGTTCTTGCCGCAGCCACTGGTGCTGCCCTGTTTTAAAAACAGCTTGCAAGAAAGCCTGGATTTACCTAGAATTTAAGGCTGTCGCATGGGTGGCAACACCTCTCGGCACCTTGACCTGTTCACCGTTATCCCGCGGCGGGGATTGGGCTTGGCCTCTCACCCAAGTTCTCTCTCAAACACTCTAGCCCGGAGAATAACCCGGTGCTCTACCTTGGTGACGGGACGCAAGCCGCTTGTTATAAGCAAGTGTGCATCCACTGCGCACCGTCATTTACGTCTACAAACGGAGGAGAAAACTATGGCAGCAGTCTGCCAGGTGACCGGAGCTGTTCCCGGCTTTGGGCACAATATTTCCCACTCGCATCGCCGCACTAAGCGTCGGTTTAACGTTAACCTTCAGAAGAAAAAGTATTACGTACCTTCACTGCGTCGCAATGTCACCTTAACCGTCTCTGCTAAGGGTATTAAGGTGATTGATGTACGCGGTATTGATGCTGTGGTTTCTGAAATTATTGCACGCGGGGAGAAGATCTAAACTATGGCGTCAAAGGCTAAGGACGTCCGTCCTATTATCAAGCTTAAGTCCACTGCGGGTACCGGGTACACCTATGTTACCCGGAAGAACCGCCGCAATAACCCCGATCGCATTACCTTAAAGAAGTACGATCCGGTGGTTCGTAAACACGTTGATTTCCGAGAGGAACGATAAGCGCATGGCTAAGAAGTCAAAGATTGCCCGCAACGAGCAGCGCAAAGAAATCGTTGCCCGCTATGCTCAGAAGCGCCTAGAGCTCAAAAAGACCCTCGTTGATGAGAATGCTTCTGTTGAAGAGCGTGAAGCTGCCCGCCTGGGGCTGCAGAAACTGCCCCGCAACGCTTCTCCCGTTCGGGTGCGAAACCGGGACCAGATTGACGGCCGTCCGCGGGGTACTTTTCAGAAGTTTGGTATCTCTCGCGTGCGCTTTCGCCAAATGGCCCACCGCGGCGAGTTGCCTGGTATTACCAAGTCAAGCTGGTAAGGTTTGGCTAGAACGATTAGTCTAGTAATCAACTAATCGGCTAGATAAACATAGTCTCAGGAGGGACATCTATGGCTAAGAACCGTAGCGAACTCGTATCAGAGGTTGCAGAGAAGGCTGGTACCAGTCAGGCGGCAGTGAACGGTGTGTTGGACGCACTGTTCCAGGTTTTCGAGGCGTCCGTTGCTAAGGGCGAGAAAATCACTATTCCTGGTTGGATGGCTGTTGAGCGCACTGACCGCGCAGCCCGCACCGGACGCAACCCCCAGACCGGTGAGACCATTCAGATCCCTGCCGGCCACGGTGTTAAGCTAACCGCTGGTTCCAAGCTCAAGGCAGCAGTCTCCGGCAAGAACTAGTTCTTGTTCACAGACTTTATTAAAGAGACCCTTCCTGGTGGAGGGTTTCTTTTATTTAACCTGATCGGTATAGCTTTTACTCCTGAGCGGAGCGGGGCTGCTCAGTTATAGCTCATCTATGGTTGATTCTGGGCTAAACTAGAGCCAACAGAAACCTAGGTGCGGGGAAGGAGGAAGGCTTGATGCAGTACCGTAACGCTTTGCCTGCAGAGCGGCTCCTGAAAGCCTGGGCCAGGGCTTTGACTGCTACTTCCCTGGCTGCTGCATCCCACGGCCTTGCTGGTGGGCACCTGCCCCACCCCTTAATCTGGGCCCTAGCCACCTCCCTTAGCGCCCTGGTGTGTTTGGCCTTTACGGATAGAAAACTACCAAAACTGTGCCTAGCCGGATCAGTGGGCTGTTCGCAGTTTATCTTGCACATTCTCTATAGCCATGCTGGCGGGGTTAGCACTGTAGGCTCGGTGCAGGCCGAGAAGAGCTTGGCTGGAGCCGCCCACAGCGCACACCATGCTGGCCGGCAAGAGCTGCTGCTGACGACGGCTGAGCCAGCCAGCCAGCAGCTTGGGCTCAACTGGATGGCGCTACTGCACACCTTGGCAGCCTTACTTACTTATTTACTGATCAGATACGGCCAAGTTTGCGCACACAGAACCCTAGAAACTCTCTCTTTAGGCTTGGCCTTCTTCCTTAAGCTACCGGCCAGGCTGCCAAGTTTACCCGCCGCCCCTTTAAGGCTGGCATTTTTTGGGCCTAGTTTCTGCCCTAAGGCTTTCCTTAAACGGCCAGCCATTAGCCGGGGGCCGCCCTTATCTACCCCGGTTTAGAAAGCAAAACTAACCTAAGGGTAGATAAGGACAAACTATGAAAACTAAGCGGGACCGGCAGCGTCTGCGCAGGGTTTACTCAGCCCTGCTGGCACTGCTGTTGAGTATGCTGATGGCCGTCTTTAGCCCGGCGCTAGCCCACGATAAACTTACCTCTAGCAACCCGGGAGCAGGCCAAACCCTCAGCCAGGCACCGGAAAAAGTGAGTATGACCTTCTCCGGCAAGCTAATGGATCTTGAGGGTGCCAACCAGGTCCGCGTCACGGATTCGCAGGGTAATGAGCTCAGTCAAGAAAAGGCCACGGTAGAGGGCAAGCAGATTAGCCAGGCCATGACAGGCTACGGGGGAGAGGATGAAACCTACACCGTTACCTGGCGGGTTGTCTCTGAAGACGGGCACCCTATCCAGGGCAGCTTTAGCTTCTCTGTCGGGGCAGGTAAAACAAGTGAAGAGGTTACGCAAGCCTCTGCTGCTAGTTCACAAGCTAGCCAGGTGGCAAACCAAGAAACCGAGCCTGCTCAAGCAGAGAAAGAGACATCTACAGTGGCTAAGCTGCTGCTCTTTTTAACTGCGGCAGCAGGAATTGTGGCAGTAGGAGTAACCGTCCTGCTCAAAAGAGGGTCATCCTCCAAAAAATAATAAGTACAGCGGGTAGGACTTAGGGCAAGGAACCGCCATAAGGGTGTGGTGATGCTGCCCAGAAAAACCCGCATTAAGACAAAGGAAATAGCATGCAAAAGCAAACAAGCAGTAAGAAAAGCCTAGCCGCACTGGCCCTAGTTACTTTGGCTCTAGCTGGCTGCAGTGCCCAGGAGCAAAATTCTGCCTCCCAGGATTCGTCAGGCAGCTCCTCCTCGGCCTCGGCCAGTGAAAGTGCTAGCCAGTCCAGTAGTAGTCAGCAGCCCCTGACTATTACAGAGGCCTGGTCCAAGGCTGCAGAC
The DNA here is from genome assembly GCA_030524105.1 of Rothia sp. (in: high G+C Gram-positive bacteria). Lineage (GTDB taxonomy): Bacteria > Actinomycetota > Actinomycetes > Actinomycetales > Micrococcaceae > Rothia. The sequence goes on along the minus strand of JAUNHE010000002.1, from coordinate 120,720 downwards.
GGCGGCATGACAGCTGTCTTTGGCAAGGTCAGCAACACAAGCGACCAGAAAGTAACCATTACTGGAGTGACAACAACGATAAGTGATACAGCAGAGCTGCACACCACTGAGCTGGATTCTTCTACAGGTCAAAGCCAGATGAAGAAGGTAGACTCGCTCAGCATTGAACCGGGGCAAACTCTGACCCTGGAACCGGGTAAAGACCACGTGATGATTATGGACCTGCAGTGTTCCCTCAAGGCCGGGGCAAACGTTAGCGTCACCTTGACAACAGACTCTGGGCAAGAAAGTAACTTTGAAGCAGTAGCAAGAGACTACAGTGCTGCTCAGGAAGAATACGATCCGGCCAAGCAGGCGTCTGCTACAGCAACACCTACGACGGCGGTTAAGGGAGGAAAGGCCCAGACAACCCAGGCTGATCAGAGTCAAAGCTCAGCACACTCTAATCACAGTTCCACAGAGGCAAGTCTGCCAGAATGCCCCCAGTAAAAAAGTAGGAATAAGATCTATATGAGTCAAGATTCTGAGCAGAGCGCACAGGCGGCAACTAGCCCAAACAGTGCTGATTCACCGGATAAAACCACCGCCACAAACCGGCGGACCGTTGTGGCAGGAGCCCTGGGTTTGGGCCTAGGGGTAACCGGCACCTTGGCTGGCCAATATGCCGCTGCTAAAGGCCAGGACAAGCAGAATCAGCAAGAAGAAGCTCCCCTGGCCCAGGCCCGGGTTGGTTTCTACGGTGAGCGTCAGGCCGGTATTGATACCCCGCCACCGGCCTTTGCCAGTTTTATAGCTCTGGACCTCAAGAGCGATCTGGATGCTACCGGCCTTAAACGCCTGCTCAGAATCTTAACATCGGATGCAGCGGACCTCACCGCTGCTAGGGCACCCCTGGTTGATCAAGAACCAGAACTAGTGCAGGTTCCGGCTCATCTTACCGTCACTTTTGGCTTTGGGCCCCGTATCTTTGAGGTCAGCAAAAGTAAGAAGAAACCTAGCTGGCTTAAACCTCTACCGGCCTTTCCGGAAATAGATCAGCTCCAAGAAAAGTGGAGTCACGGGGACCTGCTTTTGCAGGTTTGCGCCGATGATCGCCTGACTCTGGCCCACGCCCAACGCATGCTCCTTAAAGATAGCCGTTCCTTTGCAACCGTGCGCTGGGTGCAGGAGGGGTTTCGGCGTTCTTATGGCTCAGAGAAAGCCGGTACTACTGCCCGCAACCTTTTTGGGCAAGTAGACGGAACCATCAATCCCACAACCACAGATGGCTCTATGGATCGGGTGGTCTGGGGTCAAGGTCAAGATCTCAAAGCCTGGGAGGAGGGCGGTACTTCTCTTGTTATTCGCCGTATTCACATGAATCTGGATACCTGGGATCAGGTCGATAGGCCGGCACGTGAAGACGCTATTGGCCGTAAACTTTCCAATGGAGCCCCTCTGACTGGCGAGAATGAAAAAGACCCTGCCGATCTTGAGGCTAAAAATGAGCTAGGGTTCACCGTTATTGCCCCCTATGCCCACATTCGTAGAGCTAGTGCCCAAAGTCCCCTAGAGTCAATTCTGCGCCGCCCCTATAACTACGACCTGCCTGTCAGTGACGCTTCGGGCTTCTCTCAACACGGTCAAACTCAGGGTGGTATTTCCCAGTCGGGTCTTATTTTCTGCTCCTACCAGGCAGATCCTCTTCAACAGTTTTTACCCATCCAGCAGCGCCTAGCTAGCTTAGATATGCTCAATACCTGGACCGTCCCTATCGGTTCGGCAGTCTTTGCTATTCCAGCCGGATGCAGCCCGGAAGGATTCATTGGTGAAAGTCTCTTTACGCCCAACAGCTAAAAAACAGCTCAGCAGCCCGGCATCCGCCTTAGCTGCTGCCTTGGCTCCCGGCTGGATCTGGATTTTTCCGGCAGCTAGTGTGATCTTTTTGCTGGCCTCGCTGGCTATAACCGGCTCTAGCGCCGCCACAGAGCTAGCCGATGCCGGTAGTTTTGTGCGCTGGGCCCTGCCTATTGCGGAAACCATTCATAACTTTGCCATGCTAACCAGTATGGGCAGTCTGCTCTTTGCGGTGGGAATTGTGCCTCGCTTCCAGGACTCAGCCCAGGGTAAAAACTATATAAACATGGCACATAAATACAGTAAGGAAGAGCGGGAAAAAAACCTGGACCGGCCCGAGCATCCAGCCTTTGTGGCCACCCTTAACCTGGCAGCAGTAGCGGCCATCACCTGGACTATCAGTGCTTTAGCCCGGCTGATTTTATCCTACGCAGATATTTCTGGCCGGCCAGTCAGCCTGGATAGCGGTTATACGTCAGAGCTGACCAGCTACATCAGTACCATTCAGGCCGGTCAGCAGCAGGCCGTTAGTGTTATTGTTGCGGCTCTGGTGGCGACGCTGGCTTTTGGGGTTCGCTCCCTCATGGGCCTGCTACTCACCTTAGCTATCTCCTTGGTTGGCCTTGCTAGCCTTGCCTTGGGCGGCCATTCCTCGGGTGGACAAGACCATATGGGGGCAGTCAACTCCCTGGGCCTGCATCTGCTGGGGGCAATGATCTGGTGTGGCGGACTGATTGTCTTGGCCTATATTTCTCGGCTGATCAGCTCTGAGCAGGCCGGTTATGGCACCCTACCGGAGCGAAAGCGTGGCAGCGGCAGTCTGCAAGACCGGCAGGTACCTTTAGCGCTAGCCGTGTTAAAACGTTATTCTGCGCTTGCCCTGGGTGGCTTTTGTCTGCTTTTTTTCTCGGGCCTGGTAAATGCCGGGGTTCGTATGAACCATTGGTCGGAGTTGCTGACCACTTCCTATGGCGCCTTGGTCCTCTCTAAACTGGCTCTTACTGTGCTGCTGGGAGCCCTTGGTGCCCTGCATCGCTTGTGGTTAATTCCTGCCATGCAGGGCGGAAAGCTGGGGCTGATGCGGGGGCTTTGGGCCGCTATCCTGGTGGAATTGGTTTTAATGGGTGCTGCTAGCGGCCTGGCTAGTTCCCTGTCTAGGACAGCTCCTCCGGTGCCCGAGACTCTGGCTCTTGACGCCCCACCGGTACGAATTATTACCTGGTACGATATGCCCCCGGAACCTGCTGCCCTGCAGTGGTTAACCCAGTGGCGTTTTGACTGGTTCTGGGTGGCTTTCTGTGTTTTCCTGGCCTATATCTATCTGTGGGCCTTTATCCGGGTGAAAAAAGGGGGCGGATCCTGGCCGGTTTTACGGCTGGTTTCCTGGCTTTTTGGCCTTTTGCTGCTCACCTACGTGACCTCTGGAGCCCTGGCTGTTTATGGGCGAGTCTTATTCTCTGCCCATATGGTGGAGCATATGTCCTTGACTATGATTGTTCCAATTTTTATGGTTCTGGGGGCTCCCATTACCCTCCTGCTTAAGGCCTTGGAGCCGCGGCAGGACGGTACCCGTGGACCCCGGGAATGGATTTTACGCATTGTGCATTCGGGCTGGTCTCGGGTGGTGACTCACCCTATTTTTGCCGGTGTTAACTTTGCCGGCTCCATCATTGTGGTTTACTTTACCCCCATGCTCAATTTTGTGTTGAGGTACCATGTGGGGCACGAATTTATGATTGTTCATTTTTTGATGACCGGTTATATTTTCTCACTGGTTTTGATTGGTATTGATCCGCTACCGCGCCGTCCTATTTATCCCATCCGGCTGATTATGCTTATTGCTACCTTGGGGTATCACGCCTTTGTGGGTGTTGCCATGATGAATATGCAGACGCTACTAGCGGCCTCCTGGTTTGGTAACCTGGGCAGGCCCTGGGGCTTATCTGCTATAGAAGATCAGCAGCTGGGTGGGGCCCTGATGTGGGGTATCGGTGAGCTACCCACCATGATTATTGCGGTTATTGTTGCGGTGCAGTGGTCTATGAACGATAAAAAGGTCCAGCGCCGGGAAGACCGGAAGGCAGATCGAGACGGGGACGCTGAGCTGAGGGCCTATAACCAAATGTTTGAGCGCTTGCATGAGCAGGATCGTTCTGGCAGTTTATGACAGGATGACCTAGTATGACCTTAGGTAACGGCGGATGAGCAGGGTCAGTGAAATATTTAAGGAAAGAGCAAGCGCTCAGTAGGCTAGGAATGCAGGTGGCTTGCCAACAGCTCCTGTAGCCCTTGTATAAACTTTCTTCAGGAGCAGATGACGTGTCACATAAGTTTGGCAGCACCCGGGTACGCGCCTCCGATTTGCGGGGTCGGTCCTGGCTTAATACTGGGGACCAGCAGCTGAGTTTGCAGCAGTTACGCGGAAAAATTGTCATTCTGGATTTCTGGACTTTTTGCTGCATGAACTGTCTGCATGTGCTGGATGAGCTGCGTCCTTTAGAAGAAGAATTTGCTGACGTACTGGTTACCATTGGGGTGCATTCTCCTAAGTTTGAGCATGAGGCGGACCCTCAGGCTCTGGCTGCTGCGGTTGACCGCTACGACATTACTCATCCTGTGCTTGACGACCCAGACTTACTGACCTGGCAGGCCTACACGGCCCGGGCCTGGCCAACCCTGGTTGTTATTGACCCGGAAGGCTACATCGTGGCCCATTTATCGGGGGAGGGTCACGTTGCGGGCTTAAGCAGTTTGATCAGAGAGTTGGTGAGCAAGCATGAGCGGCAGGGTAGCCTGCATCGTGGATCGGGGCCCTACGTGCCCAGGCCTAAACCGCAAGGCCCGCTTGCTTTCCCCGGTAAGGCCCTTGAACTGCCGGAAGATCTTGCTGGCCGAACCGCTACTTTTTTGGTGACGGATACGGCCCGGCACCGGCTGGTCCAGCTCGATTCGGACTTGGAGACGGTGATCAGCGTGTTTGGTTCCGGGCAAAAAGGTTACGCTGACGGTTCTGCCGAGCTGGCCCGCTTTAACGAACCTCAGGGCCTTGTCCTCTTACCGGCCCCGCTACGTGCGGAAGTGGGTTACGACCTTCTCATTGCTGACTCTGTTAATCACCGCATCCGCAGCCTTAATTTTAAGACTGGGCAGGTGCTTACCCAGGCGGGTTCTGGGGTTCAAGCCCTGATTGACTCTGCAAAAGTTGCTGCTAGAGGGAGTGAGGATCCCCTGGATCTTGCCCTATCATCACCCTGGGATCTAACCTGGTCTGATCACTGTGATGCGGTGCTGATTGCTATGGCCGGGACCCACCAAATTTATAGTTTTGATCCCAGAACTGGCCGTCTGGAGCTTTTTGCCGGTACCGGGGATGAGGGGTTAAAGGACGGCCCCCTTGAGCAGGCCTGGTTTGCCCAGACGTCGGGGATCTGCCAGGGCCAGGATGGGACTATTTGGCTGGCCGATTCGGAGACTTCAGCTCTGCGCTGTATTCGGTTTACGGATCAGGGGCCCCGAGTTGAGACGGCTATTGGGGTGGGCTTGTTTGATTTTGGTTTTGTGGATGGTGACCGCCAGCAGGCCCGGTTACAGCATTGCCTGGGCTTAACGGTATTGCCCGATGGCTCTATTGCTATTGCCGATACCTATAACGGTGCTATCCGTCATTACAATCCGGTTACGGAGCAAGTGACTACCCTTGCCCAGGGGCTGGCAGAGCCTTCTGATCTTTTGGTTGAACAGACAGAGCAGGGAACCCGTTTGCTGGTTGTTGAGGCTAATGCCCATCAGCTGGTGCGTCTGAATATTCCAGAGAGTATGCAGCATGTTGACCGTGGTGCCAGTCAAACTGCCCGGCCGGCAACCTTACTTGATGGTAGTCAGCTGACTTTGCGGGTACGGTTTGCCGCCCCTAGCGGGCAAAAGCTGGATACTCGTTGGGGGGATCCAACCCAGTTGAAGGTTTCGTCTACGCCGGAGGATTTTATTGTTTCTGGAGGGGGAACGGGGCAGGGTTTAAGGAGGCAGCTGACTTTTAACCCGGATATTAAGCAGGCGGTGCTACATATTACGGCCCGGGCTGCTGCCTGTGATTCTGGTTCGGAGGATTCTATTGCCGAGCACGCGGCCTGCCATCTGTACCAGCAGGATTGGGGTATTCCTGTTGCTCTTGGTACTGGACAGGGTGAGGGCCAGGATTTGGTTTTGGATTTGCGGGGTCTTAACGACTGAGGTCTTAACCGTTGGAGAGTACAAGCTGGCCCTGTTCCAGACTGACGTTTGCGGAGTAGGTAAAGCGTACGTCCTCTTTGACCTGCCAGGTTTTACCGGTGTAGAGGTCTAGCTCGGTAAAGGAGACTTCTGCTACTGCCTTGGAAGCTGTTAGTTTCCACTGGCCCCGATTATCCAGGCTGAGGCTGGGATTTGGGTATTCTTTGATCTTCCAGTTAACTTTCCCTTCTACCCGGCCTTCAAAGCTGTAGTGGAAGGGGCAGTTTGTTGGGTAGAGGGTGTTTTCTGCCGCGCATTGGTCTAGTTCTGCCGCAATTTGTTTTTTAATATCTTCTGTAGCCTGCTGGCTGGGTTTGGCTGTAAGAGTCATGGCTGGGTTTTGGGTGGAGGCTGAACTTAAGGTTAGGCTTTTTTCTTGGCCGGTGAAGAGGGCTGGGTCCAGGCTGGCCCGGTAGTGGCCGGGAAAGAAGACCCTGACGCTGCGTTCTCCTTGGTTGAGGGCTAGTGTGTGGTCGTTGAGGATGAGGCTATCTGTGTTTGCTGCCAGGTCTATGGTGGGTAGTTCTACGGGCTCTAGCTGCCATTGGTCAAAGATTCCCCAGGCACTGCTGGATTTGCTGAGGTAAAAGTCGCTGCTGAGCTCTTGGCCGTCCAAACGGTAGCTTGCTGTTACCAGGGCTTTCTGGCCAGTTTCATCTATGTGACTGGTTGTGATGGTTAGATTTTCTAGATCTGCTAGGGAGGCGCTGAGGGGTTGGCCGCTGATCAGGCTGGTGTTTTCTGCAGGTAGGCTGGTGTTGAGCAGGCTCAGGGCCCGCTCACCATCGCCGTCCGCCAGGGCTTTAAAATAGGCTTTAACGGGGCTGGTTGGGGTAAAGATAGTTTGGTTGGCTAGTCCTAGGCTGGCAAGAACTAGGCAGAGTGCAGCGGCTAGGCTGGCGAACCAGACTGTGAAAATACGTTCCACGCTCAAAGAAAAACCCATGCTATCTAATCTAGCTCACGAAGAACACTGGCTCTGGATCACTTACAAATGCTACAAAGCTCATTAGGATGATTCTATGGCAGAACACGTGCATCAGGTTCCCGAAAAGTATGGAGAAGTCCAGGGCGCCTACCATCCTCGTATCCAGTCCTATCACCGGCGAATCCTCACCGTTATTCCTCCCACTCTGCTTATTCTTGGAATTCTTTTTCTCCTCACTAGAAGAAGATTTGCGCTACCTTTTACCCTGATTTTGCTGTGCCTTGCGCTTGCTGCGGTCTGCGCTATTTATTCGGTGCTTAAACCTAACATTGTGGTGCGGACTAAGACCCATGTGCTGCGGGGGCGTACCTTTGGGTGGAAGGCTCTTGAGCTAGCTCAGGTTAAGCAGACTGTTTTTACGGAGCGTTTGGCGGCTAAAAAAACTTTAAAGATGGCTGACGGCGGGGCTAAATCCTTGCGTCATAAAGGGCTACCTGCCATGTGGGTTCTGAACGATAAGGGTAAGAGCCTTCTTCGCTTGGACGGGCGTATTTGGGATCATAAGACCATGCGCGCTATTGCTGCCGATATTTCTGAGCAGACTATTGTTTACCCCCGCATTAATGTGGTGCAGATGAATAAGCAGCATCCAGGTTTGATCACTTTTAATGAGTTGCACCCGGGCTGGCGTTCGGCGACGCTTACTGCGGTTTCTACTGGGGCCTTGCTTTTGCTGGCTGCTGTTAGTTTTCTCCCGGAGGAGACCCTGCAGCGTTTGCAGCTGCTGAGTTAGCTAGTTTCTGCTTTAAGGAAGGCAAGCAAAAAGCTGGATTCTGGCTGGTAGGCTTCCAGGTCCCAGCTGGAGAAGGTGTGTTCAAGGCTTAAGCCTGCCTGGTGGACATCGGTAAAGAATTGGTCAAAGCTGTAGCCGCGGCCGGCCCCAAAGCCTACCAGGGCGCGTCCTTGTTCTCGCAGTACCTGTTTAAAGTTGCTGAGGACGGTTTGCCGGGTGGAGGGGGCTAAAAAGGTCATGACGTTGCCGGCGCAGAGGATGCCGTCGTAGCTGTGGGGGGCCTCTGCCTGCTGGAGGGCCTGGGGTAGTTCTGCTAGGTCTGCCGTAATCCATTGTGCCTGTGGGCAGACTTTTTGGGCTTCTGCAATGAGGAGGGGGTCGACGTCTACACCCACTACCCGGTGGCCCTGCTGGCTGAGGTAGCTGCCTAGTCTGCCGGGGCCACAGCCGGCGTCTAGAATGCTGGCTTTGGGTGGTAGGACGGCGTGGGCTAGGCGGGCTTCTCCTACAAGGTCTGCACCTTGGGCGGCCATATTTTTAAAGCGGTCAATGTACCATTGTGAGTGGCCTGGGTTGCGTTCAACCTGTAGCTGCCACAGGGATTTTTCTGGCATAAGAGTAGCTTAGTTCCTTACCTTGGGCCTGTCTTTTAGGCTGCGTCAAATTCTTTGAGGAGTTCGTCCATAAAGTTAAGAACGGCTGCTGCGCCGAGTACGGGGCCACCGGCTAGAAGTCCGTCGCTGCCTAATCCTACCGCCATGGGGGTGCCGTGGCCAAAGACGGTTTGGCTGCGGTGGTTTTGGTCTAGGAGTACTTCTATGTCTGCTGCTAGGTTGAGCTGGGGGAGCTGGTAGGGCTGGGCTAGGACTGGGTTGAGTTTGAGGGCGGGCAGTTTTTGCTGCCAGCCTTCTATGCGGTCAATAACTGCCTGGCAGGAGGAGCAGTCGGGGGAAAGCCAGAAGAGGATTCTGGCTTGCTGCTGGGCTAGCTCACGCAGGCTGATGTTTTGCTGGTTGCCGGCTTTTTGCAGGGCTGCGTAGGGGATGGGTAGCCGTAGGTATTCGGCTTGTTGGTCTTCTGGCTGGTCTTGCTGGTAGCTTTTGGTTATTCCTTGTGCTGGTGGGTTTTTATGGGCTAGTAGTTCGGAGCGGTAGAGGCACCAGAGGGTGAGGGCGCTTAGTCCTGCTGCCAGTAGCCAGAGCCAGTCTTCTTTGCTTGCGCTGTATAGCATGCCTAGCGGGGATTTTTCTGCTGCCTGGTTGGCTAGCAGGTTGGCTACTGCTGCTGCTAGGAGGGCTGTGTTTCTGGCCAAGGTGTAGCCAGAGATGGGGGCCTGGGAGTCTGAGCCGAAGCAGTTGCAGCTGGCGGTGTTGCCGGTTATGACGGCTCTGGCTATAACAATCCAGTAGGCGGCAAAGAGGATGAGGGCTGCGGCTGCCCCGAGGGTTCCGGCTGGGCCGGCTGCTACAAGAATCCAGCAGGCTAGGGCTATTTCAGCCCAGGGCAGGATGAGTGAGACGGGTTTGAGTGCCAGCCATTTGTCTAGTTTTAAGTTGACAATGGCTGTGGCTGTGCTGCTGCGGTCACGGGCTTTGGCTATACCGCTGACTAAGAGGGTAATCACGATGGTCAGGGAGCAAAGAACCAAGGGGGACAAGTTTCTTTCCTTTGTTTGGCTGGGGGTTTTTCTACTGGTTTGTATATAAGCCTAGTCGCTTGTCTTTTATTCTTTCTTGAGGGTTTGCTTGTGTTTTTTGCCCTAGTGCTTTTTCTCTTTTTAAGGCTGCTGACCCCGGCTGTAAGGAGCCGGGGTCAGCGCTGCTATGGGGCTGGCTTTTTGCCTGTTTGGCTTCCTGGTTTAGTTGAGGAAGAAGGCGAATTCAAAGCCTGGTTCAAATTCGTTGTAGCGGGCCCGGAAGCGGTAGAAGGGGATGTCCAGGGTGTCCCGGGTGTGGTAGGTCAGGGTGGGGTAGCCAAAGAATCTACCGGTGACAACGGCGCTGTGGGTCCAGCCGTAGGTGTCGCTGTGGCGTACCTGTACGACGTTGCCGTAGCCTAGGTCTGTTGCTCGGTCTGTGCGGGTAACCCGGTTATGGGTTTGGGCAAACCAGTAGAATTTTTCGACGCTAATCCAGGAGTGGGATTCTGTGCTTTCGTTGCACCACCAGGAGTTGGTGCTGCCCCAGTTGCCGGGTTGATCTGGCCAGCCGCCGTAGCGCATGGATTGGGAGACAAAGTTGGTGCAGTCGCCACCGTTTTCTTCGTAGTCCCGGTATTGGGGGTTGTAGTTGGTCCAGTGCCTTCTGGCGTATTCTGCGGCAAGGTAGCGGCCTTCTTCACCTAGGGCGTAGTCTAGCGGCACCATTTCCTTTTGGGCTTTGGTTTTGCTGAGGAGCTGCTGGTCGTTTTCCTTCATGTCCTCAGCGGTGTAGCTGGTCATGCTTAGGGTGGGGCTAGCTTTTTTCTTGGCTAGGCTGGCAAATGTTTGTCGTGAAACTTTGAGGCTGTCTGCTAGGTGGTTAAAGTCCTGGTTAGGTTCTGCGGCTGGCCGGTAGATGTTTTCTATAGCACCGTCGTTTTTGGCAATTTTGAGGATGAAGGGGTCTTCTTCGGACCAGACGTGGGCCTGGTCTAGCCGGCGTTCGGTCATGAGAGGTACAAAGAGTAGTTTGCTGTCTTTGAGTTCTAGGGCAGAGATTTCTCCCAGCGATACTTTTGTTTCTTCTACTGTGGGCCGGCCGTGCTGCGTAAAGTACTTGCTGGTGCGTTTTTCCCAGAGGGTTTTTTGGTCTAGGTTTTTTTGTGCCTTCTCAGAGAGGAGTAGTTTTTTTGCTTCGCTCCAGTTGGATGCTGTGGTTTCTGTTGCGGCTGCCCTGCCTGCTGCTGGTGAGGATGAGAGGACAAAGGTTTTGTTAAGCTGTTGGACCAGTTTACGGATATGTTGGGCCCGTTCAAGATCTAGCCCGTTGGGTTCAATGATCTGCTGGGCAGATGCTTGATCCGGTGCGGCTGCTGCCATGCTGGCCCCTGCTGGAAGAAGTGCTAGGGCTCCTGATGCGGCGATGAGGTCTCGCCTGGAGATTTTTTTCATCTCTATAGTCCTTGTGGTTTATGTATTGTCAACTACATGGGGGACTGGGTAATTGTAAAGTCTACAAGGGGGAACGGTATTTTGCTGGATTTTCCTATGGCTGTTGCCATTTTTTAAATGTGATGAGCTTTACGGGGCGGTAAGGACGGTCATGGTGGTAGTAGCTGATCGTGTGTTCATGGTTGTTCTTGCAAGAGGTGGGGAATTTAGTGGGTGAATTTTTGTAGTCTGGCTAAGGCTAGGCCGGTTGGTAGTACAAGACAGATGCTGTTAAAAAGTAGGAAGAAGATGAGCATTGCCGGAGAAAATGGGGCTAGTTCTCTTACATGGTTGCCTAGTGTTATCTGTGAGTAGGGAAAAACGAGGTTTCCTAGGGGCAGAAGGATCGAAAGGGCTAGTCCCATGAAGGCTCCTATCGTGCCAATACCAACCAAGACTGGGTATGAGGCAACATAGAGGCCCAAAAATAGCTGGAGGGAGGCAATCGTTAAAGATCCTAACCAGCCTAGGAGTGCCCAGCCAAGGAGAGGAAATAGACTGCTCCCCTGAAAGCTAAACCCTAAAACCAAGCTTATAAGTGTGACTGCTAGGTAAAAGGCTAGCTGCGAGAAGAGACAATATGCAGCAGCTTTACCTAATTTTGCAAGATAGGTTTGATAAGCAATCCCATAGGAAATAAGCCGCTGCCAGTTTCGGTCAGTGTTATCTAGGCTGGAGAGCATACCGCAGTATAGGGAAAGCCCAAAGGGAAGAAAAATAGTTGACCAGAGGAGCGCGCTTTGTCCCCAGACTGCCAGCCAAGTGACATTGCTTGCCTGAAATATTTCTTTATTCTGAATATAATTTACAGTACCATTTGTAACGTTCAAAACAATAAACCCGGCAGTTATTAGATAGAAAACCCATTCCCGTCGAGCTTTTGTGGTTTCGATTGTTAGTAGTTTAATCATCTCAACCTCATCTAAGAATATTTCTTTTGAAAGCTTCTGCTAGTGCAGGAGTTATGCCTAGTCCAACGAGTAGAACGAATCCTACTAGTAGTGCATAGTTTGGAGTAAAAGATAAATCAACCATTGTGCCTTCTACAAAAGTTGGTTTCGCCGGTGACAGTAACCCAAAGTATTGCCAGGGAAGGAATAAAGCTACCAGTTTGGGAACAAAAAGAGTCATGGATCCTATAAAGGCTCCAAATCCGCCCAGGAATAGAGTTACTTGTTGTTTTTCGTAGGAAAGGGCAAAATATAATTGAATTGAAGAAGTGGCAATTCCTCCAATTAAAATACCTAAAAAGTAAAAGGTTAAGTACAAGGAGTCAGTATTAATCCCTTGTCCAGTCATTGCAGCGTAAATAGTTAAGCAGTGAGCTGCAGAAATAAGAGTGTTACATATAAAAAGTACAAGTGATTTTGAAAAGAAAAGTGTGTGAGGGTCAACTCCATTGGCAAAAAGAGTTTTGAATGCTCGAGCGTCATGTTCAAGAGTTGCAAGCTTAGAAGCTAAAACTGTGAGGATAATCGGGGCTAATAGTGAGTGGATTTGTGATGCTGGAACTAGTGCATAGAGAACACTTTTATCCACTTCTGTGGGGCGGGACAACGCTACCGTTAATGCGGAAAAGACCCAGGCCGATTCGAAGGCAATTAAGGCGAGGACTATTATCACAAATCGTGAGCGTGGATATTTCCATAGTTCAGTCAAAAAAATGGATGTAGGCATTACCGAATCCCACCAGTTGTTAGCTGTAAGAAGATAGATTCGAGTGTTTCCCGCTCTAACTCTATTCGAGATAAACCGAGACTATACTGTGAAACGAGAATATGGACAAGCCGTTGAATATCTGAATCAGAAAGGACAGGAATACTAAGTTCCTGATCATTAATAAGTGAGCACTCAATGGGGAGAACTTGCTGGATAATATTCTGAGCTTTTATGGCATCACTTACCCTAAGGTGGATGCGTCCGCTATCTTGTAAATCTGCGAGGGTTCCTTGATAAACCAGTTTTCCTTGATTGATAATTCCGACAATATCGGCCATTTGCTCCACTTCAGGTAAAATATGGCTTGAAACGAGTACTGTTGTGTTAAAGGTAGTGGGTAAACTACAAATGAGTTCTCGCATCTCGTGAATACCTGCGGGGTCTAGACCGTTAGTAGGTTCATCGAGAACAAGGAGCCTAGGGTAGCCTACTAAGGCCATGGCCAGGCCAAGACGTTGTTTCATTCCTAGTGAGTAGGAGCGTGCTGGTTTATCGGCTGCATTTTTAAGGTTAACTATCGATAGGATTTCACCTACCTGTGATGGATCAACGTTCTTAATTTTGGCTACGATTTCAAGGTTTGCCCGTCCGGAAAGGTGTCCGTAGTAAGAAGGCTGCTCAATCAAAGAACCTATCTGTTTAAGAGCTGATTTACGGTTAAAGCGCCGACCAAAAATTAGAAACTCACCCTTACTTGGCTGGGTTAGTCCAAGAAGCATCTTCATGGTGGTAGTTTTACCGGCACCGTTGCGGCCAAGGAAACCGTAGATAACCCCTTCGGGTACCGTCATATTTAAGGACGAAACGACTTCAAATTTATCGTAGGTTTTTGTCAAGTTATTGGTTTGGATTAAACTAGCGCTCAACTGTTATCTATCCTTTCTTCGAAAGTAGGCATAGTACTCGGATTGTTTCAGCAGCTGTTCATGGATGCCGGGTTGAAACGTGGAGACTCCATATGTGTTAGAAATATCATATATATCGTACAATAAAATTTGAGCAGAAAAACTGGTCTGACAAGGAAAGAGTCACCAGCGGATGGAAGCAGCGGGAGCGGGCGTGCGAGCTCGGTTGAGGAGCTGGCTAGATATTGCAGATAAGTTCACAAAGTTCCCAGTATGTTGTCGCCAGAAAAGTGGGGCCTATAATCCTTACCCAAGTATGTGTCTCTGCGGCTGTTGGGCTTAACCTGACGGTTGCCTCTCTGGCTGCGGTAGAAGTTACCGGGCAGGAAGCTTTTGGAGGATTATCTCAGACAAGCATCATTATTGGTGCTACGATGCTGACCTTGGTTGCCACCCGGCTGACAGCACATGCCGGTAGGTTAGCTAGCCTCCGGTGCACTATCGCTTTAGCTGTCATCGGATCTTTAGTGTGTAGTGTTGCTACTTTTTTGGAGGGGAAAGCGGGCTGGCTACTGTTTCTAGGGCTTTTCTACTTGGCGGGGGAACAGTAAGTGCGCTCACGTCCAGATTTCTTGCGGCAGATAAAGTTGAGACCGACAGGGCTAAAACTTCTGCAATAGGCCTAGTGCTCACCGGGTCCGCGCTAGGGTCAGCTATTGGACCGAATATCTATGGCTTCTTATCGGCAAGAACCAGCTCAGCCATGCCGTTTGTCTTTATAGGTTCTGCTCTTGTCTTCGCATTAGGGTTAGTCCCTTTAGCCTGGGAAAGATGTGAGAATTATTCGCTAAAGCTCAAGCCCTCTTCCCGCACGGACAGGCGGATCGTGTGGAACCTGTCCTATACGGTCGTTTTTGCTATTGCTATAGTTGCCCATTCTGCGATGGTTAGTCTCATGACTATGGCGCCCATTTACACTGATCACCTGTATGGACCGGCCGGCTCGGGGATTGTAATGACTGCCCACCTGCTGGGGATGTATGCTTTTAGTCCTCTGGTAAGCTTTTTATTCAATCAGGCTGGATCTAAAACGACGGTAACGGTTGGCCTAGTTATCTTCGTCGGATCGATTGGTCTACTTATTTTTCTGCACGATTCTTTGGTCTTTTTTGCCATCGGGCTTTTGGGGGTAGGGCTGGGGTGGTCTGTAGGGATGATTACATCCTCGTCCTTGATTTCTAAGGTATCTAACCCATCGCAGAGGATCGCCCTTCAAGGCAGGTTAGATACCTCGATAAATATAGTTGCTGGTGTAAGCTCAATTTGTTCCGGTTTTGCGGTTGCTAGATTTGGTTACCCTGCACTTGCTAGCGGGATATTTTTACTTATCTGTGTTGCAACACTAATTCTTATTTTCCTGCAGAGAGCAAATCTCAGTAAAGGTTTGTTACGGTAATGCAGTAAAGTCCAGCTGAAACTGAATTGCTAAAAGGCTAGCAGGATCTCAGCCGAATGCTCTAATAACAAAGCTACAAGCAATGAAACAGGAATACGAGCAACGACGACCAGCACACCCCTACGCATACCCTGTTGTTTCAGTTCTGGAAAACAGCAAAAACCTAAGTTGGAATCATATCTTTGGCTTTTCTATTTCTTATTCTCAAAATTGAGAATATAGCAATCAATGAGCCAGCATACGGAAGAAATAAAACCATCAAAGACAGAATAAATTTTCTGCTTATTGAGATATTTCCGCTATATCTTACAATAAGAGAAAAAGCGGTAACTAGCAATATCACCCAAGGCCTTAGTAGGCACCCGCTATCATTTTCACCGCCTGCACTCCCTCTCATCCGCTTTTTTCGGGATCTAACATAGCAAGTATATCGACTATATGCGGACTTATTGGTAATGTATGTCATACGAGCTGAAGGTGTGGCCGATATGAAAAATAACTTGCCAAGGGCCTGTGCAGGGGTCTGTTTTATCATGACTTTGGTTTCTGTAGTTACCTACGGCCTTGTTTACCTGATAACTTGCTCCAAAGTTGAAAAAGAAATGACTGGAGGGATGTCTATGTTGGTCAGCTTGCTGGCCCTTACCAGCCACAGTAGAAGAATCCAGCAACTCATCCAAGCCGGGGGCTCTATTTGACTCGTCAGGTAGCTCCTGTTGCTTTAGGGGTGGCTTGTGTGTCACTGTTCCTGGGAAGTTTTGGTGATGAGGCAACACAGATTATGTTTGCCTTACGTTTTTCGCAGACAGGTCAAGCTGCGCCTGCGCAAGTATCTGCCTTGCTAGCTGCTGGGCTTTTGGGTGGAATATCCGCTGGTTTTGTTTCCCCTCGTATGCTTGTAACCTTTGGTGCTCGGCGGGTAATTAATATGGTATTTATTGCTGAAGCCGTGCTTATTGCTCTTGCAGCCTTCACGGATAGGCTGTTCTGGTGTCTCATAGTTTCCGCTGTCCTTGGATGTCTTGGGTCTATGCTCTGGGCCGCGATGATGCTGGCTATACCTGCCCTATTTACCGACGAGGCAGGGCTTGATAAGGCAAACCGAATAGTTCAATCTGTGCGTAATCTTGGATACGTCCTTGGTCCTCTCATGGGCAGTACTTTTTTTGCCTGGTTACCCGGCGGTCAAGGGTTTTTGTATGTGGCCATGCTCATGGTTGTCGCTCTAGCCTGTACTGCACTGTCGCTAGCTCGGTTACTGGGCCTTGACGTGGGCAAAACACAAGGCGATGAAGGCGGTCGAAGTGCCGATGTAGCGGGCTTGCTGCGGAGCGAAGGTGTATTGCTTGCGCTCATGCCGCTGCTCATTACAGTGTTGGTGACGAGTGCCTTAAACGTTCTTCTTCTGGTGCGGGTGCGTAATGAACTCGGTATAAGCGCTGAAATCTACGGTCTTATTGTGGCGACCTTAAGCACGGGGCTGGTGGTAGGACCCATATTTTTCTCCAGTTTTGCAGGCAAACAACTCGGTGAAGCGTCTGCTGCCTCTCTAGGGGCAGCCGTTATTGGTCTTGGTAGTCTAGTGGTAGGTGCAACACAGCTAGTGTGGCCACTGTTGGTAGCAGCAGCTTTCATTGGTGTTGCTAACGGGGTGCAGAACACTCTCATGTCAGCATTCATGATCAAAAGAATAGACCCGATGAAGCGGGCCTTGCAGATGCCCGCCTATGTTTTACTGCTGCAAACCGCAGTATTTATGGGTTTTGTTGGGTCCGCATTTATCCCTGTTGATCAGGCAGGGCTTGCTTTAGTGGTGGCGGGTGCCCTAGCTAGCTTCGTAGGAATAATTGGTGCGTTTATTAATCGATCTAATCTACAAGAGTTTCCTATAGAAAAGGGGCTGCCGGAATGACTACTGGAACAAGCCAAGTTGAACATAATAAACATGTCATATTAAATCCAAGACTCAAGAACTCTTTTTACCCTATCCTGAACATAAACTGAACCGTAGTCAGAACTTTCATCTATTTCTATATTTTCAATAGTTATTACCTTTAAATTTTTACGAACTGCTACTCTTCCAATGATTTCGGAGCTTCTAAAAATCGGCATAGAGAAATAGCCAAATTCTCTTTTTTGCACCGGTTTATAGGCCTCAAATAAATAATTCTTTTTAAAAATTTCTGCCTGACGTTTTCTTGTCCAGACCATGGAATCGAGGGGTGAACCAGGCTCTCCTGGCCAGATAGTGGCTCAGAGGTATCCATATTCGCTTGGTCGGGGGTTCGGTAGACTCTTCTCCAACGATCATCTCGGTTCACCACCACCAGTTCACCTATGCTAGCCAGCCATTCACACGCTGTTTTTTCGGGACCCCCTCGATCCCAGCCTTTCCCCGTGGTTGAGGAAATTTCACCCACCGTACAGGGGCCATTAAGTTTGATATGCGAAAGAACATTATGTGCAATAGTTTTATCTACGGGGGGGCCGGAAAGACCATTCCGGCGAATTAAATCACGTCTCCATTTAAGAAGAGGCCAGGCAGAACGTGGAAAAATTGAATGTGCATGCCCCCAGGTCTCAAATATGTTATTTTCTGCTGTGTGAAGATTATCTACAATTTCTTTTTTAACGCCGCGGCTGAGTAAAACTATTTCATGAGACCTTCGTACCGCCTGTATGGCCTCTATCTGCACACAGACCAGACGCTCTAAAACATTTTGTAAAGAAGCACCCGGAGAACTTCTATCCAGGCCTTGAGCATTTACAGCTATGCGTTGCGCTGTTCCGATAGAAATATTTATCATTTTATAAACCCAAACATTCCTTTGGCATATGAAACATATTATTAGAGGGGAACCCGAGTTCAGTTCCTAAATCTAAGAAAGGTGAAGATAAAAATATAAGCAACCCAAAAATTTTTGAGTACACCTGCCTTCACCGGAGGCGCCAGGGCTGTTTTAGCTGAGGCGCTGAAACAGGGGTGCTTGGAGCGGCTGACGGGAATCGAACCCGCGTATCAGGCTTGGGAAGCGTGCGCTCTACCATTGAGCTACAGCCGCGTAGAGAAAAACTCCACCCATAGACTATACCGAATCCGCGCGTAGTACCAGCCAGCACATGCAACAATACGATATTTTTAGAGAGTGCTTATTTCAGATCGGGATATACGCCAAGAAATTGACCGCGGCAGAATTACCTTAGACCCCTACGAACCGGCCATGCTGCAACCTGCCTCCATCGACGTCAGGCTAGATAGGCACTTCCGCCTCTTTGATAACCATAAGTATGCCCACATAGACCCCTCACAAGACCAGCCTGACCTCACCCACCTGGTTGAGGTAGCAGCAGACGAACCCTTTATTTTGCACCCGGGTGAATTTGTGCTGGGCTCAACCTACGAGAAAGTCAGCCTACCGGCAGATATCGCCGCCCGGCTCGAAGGCAAATCCTCCCTGGGACGGCTTGGCCTCCTCACCCACTCCACAGCTGGCTTTATCGACCCCGGTTTCTGCGGTCATGTCACCCTGGAATTGTCCAATATGGCAACCCTACCCATTATGCTCTGGCCCGGATCTAAAATAGGCCAACTCTGCTTCTTCCGCCTGAGTACCCCCACAGAACACCCCTACGGCCAAGGACCCTACGGCAACCGCTACCAAAACCAGCGCGGCCCCACGGCCTCCCGCAGCTACCACAATTTTCATGTAACCCCCATACCAGAAGACCAGGCAGAAGACTAACTACCGGGTCAGATCTACCTACCCCCAAGGAAGATAAAAGCATGCTACGCTCCCTGCTTCTCCAGCCTGCCGGCGTTGACGTACACCTGGTCTTTGACCACACCATCAGCCCAGAATTTATTGCAGAGACCCAAAAGATCTGGCGGGCACACAACCCACAAGAAAAAAACACCCAACTCAGCCCCGGAAAGCAGCTCAGCCAAACCGTTTACCTAACCCTTGAAGACGGTATGTACATGGCTCAGAAACTTAAAGAAACCTACGGCCAGCAGGTGCGAGTACTGCAAATCCGAGACTCAGCCAAAGGACAAGAACACCTAGCTGTCGATATCACCATGAAAATGCTAGAAGCCTTGTCCGGTCAACTCACCCTACTGCACGCCGCAGCGCTGGCAGATCCTAGCAGCAAAAAAACACTGGTTCTTATCGGCCCCTCCGGCAGAGGAAAAACCACCGCAGCCCGCTACTTAGGCCAGCACCTCACCTACTTAAGCGACGAAACTGCCGTCATCGAAAAAAATAGCAGCATCCGCCCCTACCCCAAACCCCTGTCCATCATCAAAGAAACTGGGCAACCCAAAATCCAATACGACCCCACCAGCCTGGGGCTTCACCCTGCCCAACCCCAAGACCACAGCTACCGGCTGCACCGCATCATCCTACTCAACCGGCAAGAAGAAGCCAGCAGCACCCCAGCCAGTCTGCAAACAGTGGAGCTAGCCGACGCCCTGATCGAAATAGTGCAGCAGAGCTCCGGTCTAGCCCAAAGTAAAGACGGCATCCCCAACCTGATTCAGCTCATTCAAAACAGCGCAGGAGTAGTCAGACTCAACTACCAAGATATTAACCAAACCCTAGGCCTAGTCCAAGAGATCCTTGCCACAGAAACAAAACCCCTAGCAGATACAGCCCAAACGCACCCGGGCCCAAGCAGACAGACACAAGCAGACAAAGAGGCAGACCCAGACCAACCCAAAAAACTAGAACGGGCAGCAGGCAGCTGCCTCTACCAGATAGGCCAGCGCGCCCTGATCCACCAGCAAGACCAGCTGCTAGAAATCTCACCCTTTGCCGCAGACTGCTGGCTCAGCCTCCAACAGCCCAAAAGCTGGCAGCAAGTCCAGCAAGAATTAAGCAAAAAATACGGCCCCATCCCCGACCAGGCCCTCATAGGAGTACTAGAAGAACTCAAAAAAGAGCAGCTACTGGCCTAACAACGCCCCCACTTTAGTTAATATCCACCCGCTCCGGCTGGGCAGATAGGGGTAGCACCAGCAGCAGGCCAAACCCAACCACCACCATAATGCCTAGTACACCCCAGATTTGCTCCCCAAAAACAGAAACAAAGAAGGTGAACAAGGCGGGGGCCAAAAAAGAGCTTGCCCGCCCCGTCGTAGAGTAAAGACCAAAGATCTTACCCTCCTGACCCCGCGGCGCCAAACGAGCCAGATAGGTGCGTGAAGCCGACTGAGCCGGGCCCACCAGGCCACTCAGAGCCAGACCACAGACCCAAAAAATAGAGCTATCCTGCACAAAAAGCAGAGGAAGGGAAAAGAGCAGAATACCCGCCAGACTGGCAGCAATAACCCACTTGGGCCCAACCCTATCGTCTAAGCGGCCGCCGATAAAGGCTCCCATTGCGGCCACAATATTTCCGGTGATAGCAAAAATAATCACCTGCGTTGAGCTAAAACCAAAAGTGCCGGCCGCCAAGATGCCGCCAAAAGTAAAAATACCGGTTAAACCGTCCCTAAAAACTGCTGAAGCGCACAAAAAATAGAGGGTCTGGGGAGCCTGTCGGGCAAGATCTTTGAGGGTCTGCCACAAATCCTTGTAATTCTGGATAAAGCCCACCCGCTGCCGCTCTGCACCGCGCGGGCTTAACCTGTCCCGTCGCCGCAAAACCAAGATCAGCGGTAAGGAAAAACAGGCACACCAGAGGGCAGAAAAAACAGCTATGGCCCTAATATGTAGGGACTGCTCCGTTGGAATACCCAGCAAACCACCGGAAGAGCCAAAACCAATGAAGGCAAGCAGTACACAGATCAGCGCAAAAATACCGCCAAAGTAGCCTGAAGCCCAGCCAATACCGCTAATACGGCCAATATTAAGGGGGGTGGAAATTTCTGGTAGAAGGGCATTGTAATTAACAAAAGCAAACTCATTAACCACGTTAGCTGCGCAGATCAGCACTACCCCCAGGAGCAGGTAGGAGGGATCGGGGGCCACAAACCAGCACAAACCCATGAGCAGAGCCGTCGCAAAAGTATTAAAACCCAGCCAAAAAGTGCGTCTGCCCGAAGAATCCGTTCGTAAACCGCTCACCGGAGCAAGCAGAGCAATCAGCAAGCCGGCAATAGTTAAACCGGACGACAGTGTCTGTGAAGTCAGCGTGCTGTCCCCAAAAGCGGAGGAAGTTAAGTAAACGGAAAAGACAAAAGTTGTCATAATCGCGTTAAAAGCTGCGTCTCCTACGTCCCAGAGAGCCCAGGCGCAGATAGTTTGTGGTCCAGCTGGGGGTAACTGCTCAGAATCGTTAGTAGGTAGAGTTGTTGCCATGCCTACTAGAGTAACCACAAAATTTGCCGCTACTCTTACAGCGGGCCAGTCCAAAAGCTAAATACTGGATTAAAAAAATAAAACCTACCGGTGAGCTGGCGCCAAAATCCTAGGGTTTTTAGGCAGTAGCTCACCGGTAGGCCAGCAAAAAAAATTAAATTTCTTCTTGTCCGCCGTGTTTTTTGGCCTGCTTAAGCTGAATGGCCTGAGCCTGCCGACTAATAGAGACCTTAATGACGGTGGCAACAAGCCCGCTGAGCAGGGACCAGAGAATAATATCCCGCCAGCGTTCCTCTAAATCCGGATTAGAAGCCGGCGGCTCATTGCCGGTAATTTTCTTCCAGGATGCGGTCAAAACCTTATTAGAAAGCGCAACTCCGGCCAAAGAAGCAGCGGTGCCGGCCAGCTGAATAGGATTCATGGGGTGTCCTCCATAAGTAGAGCAGTATTCTATGCAATCCTACGATGTATTGGGCTGAATGTCGCGCCCAACCTAGCAAGCTAGGTCTTAAATATGAACCAGGGCGGTCCGCCACACTGGCCTACAAGACACAGTGGCCCAAGCCGGCCGCTGCTAGCTATACTGTGTAGAGTTTTAGCAGCTCTTAAAGAAAGTTGCAGTGGAAAACGACAGGGGAGCACTTCGGTGCTGAGAGTGCTTAGGCAGACCCTCGAACCTGATCCGGATCATACCGGCGCTAGGGAGTCGAGTTCTCAAACAGCCTGCTCATTGTGCTGTCCCCTTCCAAAAAAAGGAAGGAAGATTGTGACTAAAAAAACTGCTTTTACCTGGCGGATCAACGACATCCTTGTGGCATCCGTCCTAGCAGTTGCCTGCGGGCTGCTGTACTGGATTTGGTCCAACCTGGTTTACCCGCTCTGCGCTAGCCTGCTGCTACTTACCCCGGAATACCTGCCTCTGGTGGGCGGTACCTGGCTGCTGGCCGGTGTTTTAGGCGGCTATCTTATTCGTAGACCCGGTGCCGCTCTTTATACGGAAGTTTTGGCTGCGGCGGTTTCTGGCCTCATCGGCACCCAGTACTCCTGGCTGGTTGTACTATCGGGGCTCATTCAGGGCCTGGGGGCAGAGCTTGTTTTTCTCCTTTTCTTTTACCGGGTATGGACGCTATGGACCGCCCTCCTGGCAGGAGCAGTTTCTGGCCTGTTCATGGGGGCTTCCGAAATAATTCTTTATTACGCGGCCAGCATGCAAGGGGCCAAGGCCCTGATCTACCTAACCTCTTCTGTAATCTCTGGTCTGGTCTTAGCAGGGCTGCTGACCTGGCTACTTACCGGTGCCCTGGTTAAAACCGGGGTGCTTGACTCCTTGGCTTCGGGGCGGGTTAAACGTGCCAGCCTCTAAAGAGCAGCAGCATAAGCCGGCGCCGGCTCCTACTCACAAGGCCGCTGTCTATGCGGAGGATTTTTCCTGGCACTACCCGGGCAGAAAAGAACCTACCCTGCGCCAGCTTAACTTCTGCATTAACCCGGGCGAGAAGGTTCTACTGCTGGGTCCGTCGGGGGCTGGAAAATCAACTCTCCTACAGGCCATAGCCGGCTTACTTGAGGATCAAGAGGACAGTTGTAGCAGCGGTTCCTTGTTGCTGGCCGGTCAGCCAGCGGCAGAAGCTGGCAGCAGCGGCCTCCTTCAGCAAGATCCAGAGGTTTCCATTGTGCTATCCCGTCTTGCCGATGATGTAGCTTTTGGTCCAGAAAACATGGGCATGGATCGCCAGCAGATCTGGCGGCAGGTAGGGCAGGCCTTAGCGGCGGTTGGTTTAGACCACCTACCCCCAAACCACCCCACTGCTGCTCTTTCTGGGGGCCAAAAACAGCGTCTTGGTCTGGCCGGCCTGCTGGCGATGCAGCCGCAGCTGCTTCTTTTAGATGAGCCAACAGCCAACCTGGACCCGGCCGGCAGGCTCCAGGTGCAGCAGGCGGTGCTGGCGACGCAGAAAAAAACCGGGGCCACCCTGCTGCTCATAGAGCAGCGCCTAGCCAACTGGGCACCCCACATGGACCGAGTCTTAGTCTTAGACGATCAAGGCAGGCTCAGCCATGACGGTCCGGCAGAAAAGATTATGACCGAGCATCGGCAAGAACTCCTTGCCGCCGGAATCTGGTTGGCCGACTACCGTCCGCAGACACCGGCTCCTAGCTGGCACAGTGGCCCAACCCTGCTCAAGGCAGAGGAACTGAGCCTCACCAGGGCTACTCCCAGCAGAAGGCAGCTACGACGCCGGCAGAAGGCTCTGGCTACCGGCCAGCCCGCCCAGCTCGAGCTGCCGCTAACGGCTACAGGTTTTACCTGCCTGGTTAAAGCTGGCCAGCACCTAAGCATTATGGGCCCTAACGGATCCGGAAAAACAACGGCTGCCCTGACCTTAGCCGGGCTGCTTTACCCGGCTAAGGGGCAGGTGCTGGCCACAGAACACTTAGCTGCCGACGGTTCAGCACAGCAGACAAGGGAGGTAAGCGGCTGGACCGGGGCAGAGCTGGTCAGCAGAATTGGGCTGGTTTTTCAGAATCCAGAGCAGCAGTTTGTTTGTGCTACTGTGCGTGAGGAATTAGAGTTTGGCCCCCGTCAGCTGGCTAAGAGCCGGGGGTGTGCAGTGGATGAGGTTAGCTTAAGCCGGCAGACGGATTCTTTGCTGGATCGCTTGGCATTAACCAAACTGGCCCAGGCTAATCCTTTTACCCTGTCCGGTGGGCAAAAACGGCGTCTTTCGGTGGCTACGGCCCTAGCTAGTGCACCCCGGCTACTCATCTTAGACGAGCCTACCTTTGGCCAAGACGCCAGAACCTGGCAGCAACTGGTTTTGCTGATCCATGAGCTGCTAGAACAGGGCCTTGCTCTTGTTTCGGTAACTCATGACAGTGATTTTGTGGAAGCTGTGGGTGGGCCGGTATTAAAGCTGGCAGCTCCCGCAGGGGGCGGGCAGCAGAGCCAGCGGCTAGCTTGGTCGGAGTAAGGGTGATGGGCGTCAATTCAAGGGGGGTCTTAACCGCTGGCAGGAGCAGCATCACACGGCT
The DNA here is from genome assembly GCA_030524105.1 of Rothia sp. (in: high G+C Gram-positive bacteria). Lineage (GTDB taxonomy): Bacteria > Actinomycetota > Actinomycetes > Actinomycetales > Micrococcaceae > Rothia. Next base: position 96,409 of record JAUNHE010000002.1, on the reverse strand, counting down.
TAATGCCGGTGTTAAACTGCTGGTCAGCTTAGGTTTTACCCTGGCCTTGCTTCTGGTAAAAGATCTGCCGACTATTGCCGGTATTTTTGTGGTACAGTGGCTTGCCTTAAGCCTGGCAGGCCTGCAGCCACTCAGGCTGCTGGGCAGGTTCTGGCCAGTTTTAGTTGCCGCCCTATTGACGGGCTGGTCCAGCGCTCTATTGCTAGAGAAAACGGGCAGGTTACTCCTAGATTTTGGTCCTCTTGTGGTAACTTCCGGCTCCCTGGAACTGGGCTGTGCCCTCATGCTTCGGGGCCTGGCCCTGACTCTGGCAGGTCTCTTTTTGATGAGCACAACCGATCCTACAGACATAGCCGATTTTTTGGGCCAGACCTTGCGGCTGCCGCCAGCTTTTGTACTGGCAGCACTAGCAGCTTTGCGCTTGGTAGGCCTCCTGCTGGAACAGTGGCAGAGTTTGGGGATGGCCCGTAAGGCCCGGGGATTAGGAGGCTCAACCAGCCTGCTTAGGCGGGGCAAGACCCTCTTTGGGCAGGTGTTTGCCCTCTTGGTCCAGGCTATTCGCTTTGGTAACCGGCTGGCTTTAACCATGCAGGCCCGCGGATTTAGCTCTGTCCGCCAGCGTACTTGGGCTAGGCAGCCTCACTACTCTTGGGCGGACCTATTTTTTAGTCTTACCTGTGCCTTGCTGCTAGCTGGTGTTTACCTACTGACCTGGGCTTATGGCTCCTTAACCTTTATTTGGCACTAGCTAGGGTTTCCAGTCTTCTGCCTGGTGGGGAGTTTTGACTAGGGCCAGGGCTGAGAGGGCAGAGAAACCCAGCATGGTGAGAGCTAATGGAATGGGGTTGTGGGAACCGGCAATGGTTGCCAGGGGAGAGGCAATGGCAGCCATAACAGACTGCAGGGTTCCCATGATGGCACTGGCAGCTCCTGCCTTTTGCCGGCCTTCTATAAGGGCTAAGGAAGACGCATTACTAAAAATAAGGCCGGCAGAGGTGGTGGTTGCCAAGAGCAGGATCAGGGTAGGGACTAAGGAGGGGCCGACCATAAAGTGGATGGTTAATAGTGTTGAAACCAGCAGCAGGCAGAAAACCCCGATAGTGAGCATACTGCGCAGGGCTACCCGGCCCACCAGGTAGGTAACCAGTGAGGTCATGGCTACAATACCCAGCGAGTTAAAGGCAAAAACCAGGGTGAACTGTCTAGTCGTAAGCCCTAGGACATTCTGGAGCAGATAGCTGGAACCAGAAATATAGGCAAAGAAGGCGGCAAAAGCAAGATTTGAGGTCAGCATAAAACCCCGAAAACGAGCAAGGGCCAGCACTTCTGGAATACCGCGGTAGCTGGCCAGTAAGGGGCCCTTGCGGCGTTTCTCTTCCGGTAGGCTCTCCTGCAGGGTGCAGAAGGTGAGCACCAGGGACAGGGTCATGAAGACGGTCAGGAGAACAAAAACCAGGCGCCAGCTGCCTAAGGAGAGCATCAGCCCACCCAAAACCGGGGCTAGTACGGGTGCAAAACCGTTAATCATCATGAGAAGGCCCATGAGTTTTGCGGTGTGTTTGCCTTGGGTGCTATCGGCAACAATGGCTCTGGCCAGCACCAGTCCGGTGGCACCGGCTATACCCATGAGGCAGCGGGCAGCAATCAAAAAAGAAATGGTGGGGGCAAAAATACAGGCTACGGCAGAGATCCAGCTGAAGATCACCCCCAGGTAGAGGGGGCGGATTCTGCCCACTTTATCGGAGAGGGGACCAATGATGAGCTGGCCCAGAGCCATACCAACCATAAAAGCAGAAAGGGTCAGCTGCGTTAAAGATTCTGTGGTTTTGAGTTCTGCGGTGATGTCCGGCAAAGCTGCCAGGTACATGTCAATAGCAAGTGGACCTACCGCTGTCAGCAGAGCTAGGGTAAAGATTGCAGCTTTGGGCAGAGAAGGTACTTGCCCCAGCTGTGAAGGAGAAATGTGGGCCACGATTTTCTTTCGAGTTTGTACCGGCTAGACTTCAGGGCCTTATTTTACCGACCTCACTACGGTCAATGGTGCAGGCGTAAAATATTTGTTATCTGTGCGTACTGCTTGTGGTGGCTTTTGAGCAGGCTTTCTTCCTGCGCTGCCCAGATCTGCCAGTAGTCGGCAAAAAGCTTTCCATCCCGCTCTAGGGCACGTTTTTTGCGGATTGGCCCGGGTAGCTCTAGCCAGCAGCTCAGATCAACCCGGCCCAGGCAGGCTCCAACACCTTCGCAGATGAGCAGGCCTTGGGAGGGAAGTTTGAGCTCATGGGGGCCGGTTTTGCCTTGCTGCTGCCAATCCCAGCTGTAGTAGCTGCCTCGCTTATTTTCTTTAAGGCTGGCAGAGAGCTCAGCCCAGGTTTCTACTGCCTGAGCTAACCCTTCCCAACCCAGGTAGAGATCTTCAAGGTGAAAGATCTCTGTAGCGCTGCCTCTTGCGCGCAGCTGGCTGGCCAGTTCCGCTGCCAGGCTGGTTTTACCCGAACCGCTTCGGCCGTCTATGCCGATGATCAGGGGCCGGCTTGGCTGGCTGCTGACCTGCTCCAGAAGGGCAGTAAGGAGCTGATTTTTGTGCCGGTAAATGTGCATAGGAACCTGGACTTTCCCCCTTTTAGCTGGTGTAACCGACAGAAGAAGCTACAGCTAGCCCTGCGTCAGCTGCTAACTGGTCTGCTTATCCCGGCAGGGTAGCCGGGGTAAGCAGGCCTTGCAGCCAGCAAATGCCGGAATATAGGGATAAATGTCCACCATTTTGCCAATTAGTGGGCTTATTGACTGGATAAACCGTGTCAAGGCGTCGTAAATTGACATGATGGCAAAAATATCCCGTTTTAGCGACTCAAACTGTGTATAGTCAGTGCGGTACACACATTTTACTGAAAGTTTAGTCTCCACGGTGGGACTGCCCGTTGTGCTGACGGGTAACGATCGGAATGCTTCGGATCTACTCGGAGTTGTCTTGAAACCCCGCAACCTGTATTGAGGTTGCGGGGTTTCTTGCGTCTGCCGGCATAAAAGAGGGATGTTTACTAAGGGCGAACACGGCCGGGTTTGCTACTGCATAAGCCCGCAAAATCAAGCTTTTGCCAGCCTTATAGGGTACCTTTGCTAGAAAATTTACTCTTCAAAAGGCAGCAAACTTGAGTTGAATAGGCTCAACTCTATTGACATATCCATAAAACCTGGCAGACTTGTATCAGAGCGAAAGGCACAGGTAAGGCCGGCAGGGCCGGCTACAAGCCTGAGCCCAAGAAAAGTCTTGAAAAACAAGTACAGACCGAAAGGAAAAATAATGTCACGTGCAGTAGGTATTGACCTAGGAACCACAAACTCCGTTGTATCGGTGCTAGAAGGCGGCGAGCCTACCGTTATCTCTAATGCTGAAGGCGCCCGTACCACCCCCTCCGTGGTAGCTTTTACCAAGGATGGTGAGGTTCTTGTTGGTGAGGTTGCCAAGCGTCAGGCTGTCACTAACGTAGATAGGACCATCTCCTCCGTCAAGCGCCACATGGGCACAGACTGGAAGGCAGATATTGACGGTAAAAAATATACTGCCCAGGAAATCTCTGCCCGTATCCTGCAAAAGCTTAAGGGCGACGCAGAAGCCTTTTTGAACGACACCGTGACCGATGCTGTTATTACGGTTCCGGCTTACTTCAATGATGCCGAGCGTCAGGCAACCAAGGAAGCTGGCGAGATTGCTGGGCTCAACGTACTGCGTATTGTGAATGAGCCAACAGCGGCGGCTCTGGCCTACGGCCTGGAAAAGGGTAAGGAAGACGAGCTTATTCTGGTTTTTGACCTTGGTGGCGGTACCTTCGATGTTTCCCTGCTAGAGGTTGGTAAAGACGAAGACGGCTTCTCTACTATTCAGGTTCGTGCTACCGCTGGTGACAACCGGCTAGGTGGTGACGACTGGGACCAGCGTGTTGTCGACTGGCTGCTGAGCCAGGTTAAGTCTAAGACCGGTGCAGACCTCTCTAAGGACAAAATTGCTCTTCAGAGGCTGCGTGAAGCTGCTGAGCAGGCTAAAAAAGAACTGTCCTCGGCCACTTCTACCAATATCTCGCTACAGTACCTATCTGTTACCCCCGAAGGTCCTATCCACCTGGATGAGAAACTAAGCCGGGCAAAGTTCCAGGATATGACCTCTGACTTGCTGGAGCGCACGAAGAAGCCCTTTGAGGACGTTATCAAGGAAGCTGGTGTTTCTATTTCTGATATCGCCCATGTCATCTTGGTTGGCGGTTCCACCCGTATGCCGGCTGTTTCTGAGGTTGTCAAAGAACTGACCGGTGGGCGTGAAGCTAACAAGGGAGTCAATCCTGACGAGGTGGTGGCCATGGGTGCTGCTATCCAGGCAGGTGTGCTCAAGGGCGATCGCAAGGACGTCCTGCTCATTGACGTTACTCCGCTTTCGCTGGGTATTGAAACCAAGGGTGGCATGATGACCAAACTCATCGAGCGTAACACCGCTATTCCCACCAAGCGTAGTGAAACCTTTACGACCGCTGAAGACAATCAGCCTTCGGTGTCCATTCAGGTTTTCCAAGGTGAGCGTGAATTTACCCGGGACAACAAAAACCTGGGGACCTTTGAGCTAACCGGTATTGCTCCGGCACCGCGCGGTATGCCTCAAATTGAGGTGACCTTTGACATTGACGCTAACGGTATTGTGCATGTTTCTGCCAAGGACAAGGGCACCGGCAAGGAACAGTCCATGACCATTACCGGCGGTACCTCCCTGTCTAAGGAAGACATCGACCGGATGGTTAAGGATGCCGAGACCCACGCCGAGCAAGATAAGGCTCGCCGTGAGGCTGCCGAGACCCGCAACCAGGCAGAAGCTACGGCCTACTCTATTGAGAAGCTGATCAAGGAGAACGAGGACAAGCTGCCCGAAGAGGTTAAGACTGAGGTGCAGGCAGATGTTGACGCCCTCAAGACTGCCCTGGAAGGTGAGGATGACGAGGCCGTCAAGAGCGCCTATGAAAAGCTGCAAGCTTCACAGGTCAAACTGGGTGAGGCAATCTACGCCCAGGCTCAGGCTGAGCAGGTCAACCAGGCTGAACAGCCCGCTGCTGATGACGACGTTGAAGATGCAGAAGTAATTGACGACGAAGACGAGAAGAAGAACTAATCATGGCTGATAACACCCCAGAACCAGAGGGTAGGGACCCCTTAGAGGAAGCCTTTGAAGCACCCGCTGCTCCGGGGCACCCCGAGGCTGACGGTGTGGCTGAGCAGGGCCCTGCTTCAGAGGCTGATCGGCAGGTAGATGCTGAGGACTCTGAGCAGGCCCAGGGGCCGGAAACAGCTAAGGATTTTGAGCAGTTAGCTGCTGACCGGCTTGATGACCTCCTGCGTTTGCAGGCAGAATTCACCAATTTCAAGAATCGCACGGCCAAGGAAAAAGAACAGCTTGGCAGCTTTATCAAGGTGGATCTGATTTCAGCCCTCTTGCCGGTTATTGATGATATTGATGCCGCCCGAAACCACGGTGACCTTGCCGAGGGACCCTTTGCAGCTATTGCAAAGAAGCTGGAAGAGATCCTTGTCAAACAGGGTTTGCAGCGCTACGGGACGGTAGGGGAAACCTTTGACCCCACCATCCATGAGGCTGTGCTGCAGCAGCCTACCTCTGAGGTTGAACCAGACCAGATTGCCTTGGTCCTTAGGAATGGCTATAAGGTTCAAGACCGGGTGGTTCGTACCGCTCAGGTTGCGGTTGCGGTAGCTGAATAGGTTGGCAGTATGCGGGCGGGCTCGGAGTATTCGGGCCCGCCCCTTTGTCTCACGGTGTACTACATGACACGCTTTTGAAAGGAGGCGTTACAATGGCTAGTGAAAATTGGCTTAATCAAGACTTTTATAAGGTGCTGGGCGTCTCTGAGGCTGCCTCAGATGCCGATATTAAGAAGGCTTACCGCAAGTTGGCCCGTAAATATCATCCCGATCAGCACCCGGGGGATCAGAGCGCGGAGAAGAAGTTTAAAGAAATTTCTGAGGCTTACGATGTGCTTTCTGATCCTAAGGATCGTAAGGAATACGATCAGCTTCGCCAGTATGGCGCAGCTGGGTTTGCTGCCGGCGCGGATGGCAGGCAGGGTTTTCCCGGCGGCTTCACCGGCTTCTCCGGTCCGAACCTCCATTTTTCGGCTAAGAGCGGCGGTGCGGGCAACATTAACCTTGAAGATTTGCTAGGTGGCATGTTTTCTGGTTCTTCATCCTCCAGCTTTAGTCAGTCTGGTTTTGGAGGTTTTTCGCAGCCTCCGGCTAAGGGGTCTGATGCCCAGGCTAAGTTGAGCATTAGTTTTGAAGATTCCTTTACGGGAACCACCGTTTCTCTGACTCGCCCGGATGGTAACCAGACCAGTCTGAGGGTCCCTGCCGGGGTTCGGGACGGGCAAAAGCTTAAGTTGCGGGGTAAAGGTTTTGCTGGCCCCGGTGGGCCGGGGGATCTGATTGCTACCGTGCAGGTGGGCCGGCATCCTGTCTTTGAACGCGATGGTGATGACTTGCTGGTGCATTTACCGGTTAGCTTGCAGGAGGCCATGCTGGGTGCGGTCTTGCAGGTTCCTCTACCGGATGGGCAGTCGCTTAAAATGCGGCTTAAGCCGGGTCTACCGGTAGGAAATAAGCTGCGTGCTAAGGGTAAGGGCTTTAGCAGTAAGAAGCATACTGGTAACCTTTTGGTTATCCCAGAGGTGCAGTTACCTAAGGATCTTTCGGCCCAGGCTCGGGAGGCTTTTGACCGTTTTGTTGAACTGGCACCTCAGGGTGATGTACGGGCAGATCTACTGAAGAAGGCTGGATGATAGGTCATGGCACTTGGATCTGATCAGCCAGTATTTGTGATATCTGTTGCTGCTGAGTTGGCTGGCATGCATCCACAAACCTTACGCCAGTATGACCGGATGGGTTTGGTGCAGCCTTCGCGGGCCCCGGGGCGGGCCCGCCGTTACTCCCAGCGTGATGTTGAGAAGCTACAGGAAATTCAGGATCTGTCCCAGGCTGGGGTGTCTTTGGAAGGCATTAAGCGCATTATGAGTTTGCAGGACCAGCTAGAGGACATGCAGGCTTATATTAATGACTTGGCGGGCCAGCTACAGCGGGCCCAGGCTAAGCTGGCGGAGTCTTCACGGGTTTTTGCTGCCGGCACCCGGGGGGATGTGGTGCATTTAGCTCGCGGTGAGCGCCCTGAACCTAGACGCAGATCGCAGGCGGTGGTGCTGTATAGGCAGAGTGGCAGGTAGCTACTGCCGCTGGTAGGCCAGGTCTCGGGCGGTACGTCCTGCCTTGCTGGCCTTAGCCTCAAAGGAGGTGACGATGCGCCCCTGCCAGCGGGGTGCCCAGCCCTGCTCCGGGTCTGTGAGGTCGGCAGGGTTGGCGGGGTAAAGGTTGTTAAAGTCTGGGTGGGCGTCGAGGACCTCCCTCATGTGCAGAGCGTATTCCTGCCAGTCGGTGGCTAGGTACCAGTGGGCACCGGGTTTAAGGACGCGGGCGGCCTTGCTGGCAAATTCTGCTGAGATGAGCCGGCGTTTGTGGTGGCGGGTTTTGTGCCAGGGGTCCGGGAAAAAGACCCAGAGTTGGTCTACTGTTTGGGCGGGTAGCATGTTATCTAAAAATTCTGGGGCGTTGGCCTGGGCTACCCGAATATTGCTGATCTGGGCGCTGGCCATTTTGCGTAGCAGGTCTGCTATGCCGGGTGTGTAGACTTCAACGGCTAAAAAGTTAGTCTCGGGTTCTTCTGCGGCCCGGGCGACGATGGCGTCCCCTAGGCCGGACCCAATTTCTAGGGTGAGGGGGGCTTGGCGGCCAAAAACGCTGGCTGCATCAAAGCTGCTGCCCGGTGCCACGGAGGTGTCTGTGTCTTTGCGGGGGATGTCCAGCACGTAGTCTTGGGCGTATTCTTGCCAAGCTTTGAGGCGGCGGCCAGTAAGTCTGTCTCCTCTACGGACGAAGGAGAGAGGCTGGCGATAAAACTTTTGTGGACTACTGGACACGTTTTCTCTTTTGTTAGCTGAGGTGGGTAAGGACCCTTTAAGTCTAAGGGATGGGAGGGGAAGCAAATGATTCTTGAATGGGAGGCAGATTTCTCTTCCCCTCCGCTTACCTCACTATTGAGAATTCTGCGAATTTTTAATGGCTTGCCGAACCCCGGAGTTCATAAAAATTACAAGGTTGGCCAGGAGCCAGAAGGCTGCTAGCAGCCAGCCGGCAGAATGTACCGAACTTTTTGAAATGAGTAAGGCTACAACAAAAATTCCAAGAGGCCCTACAAGCATTGCTATTGAGTTCTGAAGTCCATTGATTCGACCACGCATGCGCTCGGGGGTAACTTGTAAGGAAACTACTCCCGTTGTAGCTCCCACCAAAGCAGAGGTAACACCAAAAACAAAGCACATAACGATGACATAAGCCACCGAGTAAAACTGCACTAGAAGTACTAACCCCACAATATTAAAGATCGAGGCTAAGACGGTCATGGGCCAGGCAGATACCCTAGTACCAAGAAGGGCATAGAGTAAGCCGCCTAGCAGAAGGCCCAGCCCGATTGCTGCTAGGGCATAACCATTGGCTGCTCCTGCTCCGGCGAGTGTCATAACAACTGGAAGCAGGAGTGATTGAAGAACACTCACGAGGGCAATACTCGCCACGTTTAGACTAGTAAGTTTCCTTAGTACAGCATTCTTGTGTTGGGCCAGGAAGGTAATTCCAGCAATAAAGGATCCCCAGTAGGTAACTTTTGAACTGGATAATTCAGAATCATCGTTTGTATTGTAGGACTTGGGTATCAAGGCGCAAAGAATTGCTGCTATCAGTGAAGTAACTGCTGTCACCCAAAGAACCGTTCTAGCATCTAAAAAGTTCATGAGTAGAGCGGCACAGGTTGGCCCTAAAACAATAGCTAGTGCACTCACTGTTTCGCGCAAACCAACCAGTGTTTGCATAGGGAGCTGCGAGTTTTGGCTCACCCCGTAAATCATTGCTTCCCTGGCATTCCAGGCGGGCATATCGCCAATACCGCTTAAAAATGCAGATAATAAAAACCAAGCCGGTGATAACTGCCCAAAGGTGCCTATGGCCGCAAGCAGAGCTATACTCAGGGCCGAGATAAAATCGGCAAGAATTGCTATGAGACGTCGATCACACTTTTCTTATAGGCCAGCTGGAACTGGAGTGCCATCCCGGTAGGGGAGGGGCAGGTTAAAGGTTATGAGCCCAGTCGATACGGTGCATATCGGCTGGGCTCATAACTTTACAGTAAGCTTCTTTATTTGTTTTTACCCTTGTGGGAGAAGAGTAGGGCTAGGCCGGCACCCAGAAGAACAAAATCTTTAGCCAGCACAAGACCTTCCTGAGAAGGGCGGATGCCATCGTCAAGAGTCATGTTTTCATCCCCAAAATACATGGTCAGCATACCGGCAGAGAAGACGGTCAAGCCCAGCCCGGCAAGCTTGGCCGGCACCAGGGGAAGCAGCAAGGCAGCGCCCAGGGTGGTCTCCCCATAGGCCAGCGCCTTACCAAAAGTAGGGGCTGGCAGCTGCTCTACCTGCGGTACACCCACCTTTGCCATTTGCTGCAGGTAGGCGTAGCCCTCTTCATCCAAAGAAAGCTTACCGATACCCGAGTTAAGGATAAGAGCCCCAGACGTGAGGCGAAGAGCTGCATTAGAAAGTAATGACATGGGTCTGTCCTTGAAATTGAGGTATTTTCTGTCAAAGCCGACTCTACCGGGAAAGAGGGAATAAAGCTTGCACCGCTAAGGATTTTAAAGACAATTTAGCCCGGCTCACCACGCTCTTTGCCAGCTAAACCGGCTGGCACAACTTTTTGACCCCACCCGCACAAAAATCTACATAATGGTGGACTGTAAGAAGCTGAGGGCTTAGCTTCAAAGAGTTACTATTGACACAAGCACTAACCATTGACACGGTGAGCTGGGACAGTCCCCTTGCGCAGGTGTCATAACGATGGGGGGATTCTTGTGTCAAACAAGCACCAACAGGACGCTATACCGCGCGGTCGAGAGCTACAGCGTGGCCTTAGCAACCGCCATATACAGCTCATAGCCATTGGCGGCGCCATTGGAACCGGACTCTTTATGGGATCCGGTAAAACAATCAGCCTCACTGGCCCATCCATACTCTTTGTTTACATGATTATTGGCGCTGCAATCTTCTTTGTTCTCAGGGCCATGGGAGAACTACTGCTCTCTAACCTGCAGTACAAATCCTTCTCAGACTTTGCATCCGACATCTTAGGCCCCGGCGCAGGCTTCTTTGTGGGCTGGTCCTACTGGTTTACCTGGGTGGTTACCGCAGTAGCAGACGTTATCGCCATCACCGGCTACTCCCAATTCTGGTGGCCAGACCTACCGAAGTGGATACCGGCCATCCTCGTTATTCTCACCCTGCTAGCCCTCAACCTGCCCTCGGTTAAAAACTTTGGTGAAATCGAATTCTGGTTCGCCCTCATCAAAATTGTGGCTATCCTAGCCCTCATCGCAGTGGGTGGCATCATGGTGGCCATGAGCTTCACCTCACCATCCGGCCAGGTAGCCCAGGTCTCTAACCTCTGGAATAACGGCGGCATGTTCCCGCACGGGCTGGTGGGCTTCCTAGGAGCCTTCCAGATTGCCCTCTTTGCCTTCCTGGGCACTGAACTGGTGGGAACAGCTGCAGCTGAAACTCACGCTCCCTACAAAACCCTGCCCAAGGCCATCAACGCGGTACCGGTGCGTATTATCGTTTTCTACGTCCTCACACTGGCTGTTATCCTCATGGTAACTCCCTGGTCTGAGGTAGACCCCACCAGCAGCCCCTTTGTAACCATGTTTAGCCTGGCCGGTTTAGGCTTTGCCGCATCCCTGATTAACTTTGTTGTGCTAACCTCCGCCACATCCTCGGCTAACTCAGGAATTTTCTCAACATCGCGTATGGTCTACGGGTTAGCCGAAGAAGGATCAGCACCAAAAGTATTCGGCAAACTCACCAAAAACGGGGTGCCCCGCAACGCCCTCTTTCTAACCAGTGTGCTCATGCTCTCATCCCTGGTCCTGCTCTACGCAGGAGACTCTGTTATCGAAGCCTTTACCCTGGTAACCACTGTTGCCGCTGTGCTGGCAGTCTTTAACTGGACTATGATCCTTATCTCCTACATTTCCTACCGCAGGCAGTTTCCTGAGCGGCACCGGTCCTCGGTCTATAAGATGCCCGGAGGCGTACCCGCCTGCTACACGGTACTGGCCTTCTTTGTCTTCATGATCATAGTGCTGGCTTTCTACGAAGACACCCGTAAGGCTCTCATGGTCATGCCGCTCTGGTTTATTGCCCTCCAAATTGGCTGGGTTATTGTCCGCAAAAACCCAACCCACCTCTCCAAGCAGGCTGCGGTCAAACAGGCCCGTACCTCCCAGCTGGAAGTCATTACCCAGCAGGACCAAGAAGGGCCCGGCAGCAAAGAGTCCACTACCGAATCTGATAAGTAGACCGATAGGCTGGCTGTTCGGGGCAGGTCTTGAGCACCTGCCCCATAGCCTCCTTCTCCTGCGGGGTCACCCAGAGGTCGTAGGCAGCTTTAACAGATACCTGCCTGGCCACATACTCACAACGATAACCAGCCTGGGGCAGCCAGCGGGATGCATCCTTGCTCGACTTATTGGTATTGGGTGTCTGCCCGGTTGCCTGCAGATTAAGCGGATCATTAGCAAGATGAGTGCGTTCCTCTTCGGTCAAAGACATAGCCCCGCTAACCCAGGCGTTAGCTAAAGCCACCACGTGGTCAATAGGCACATCCTGGCTGCTATGGGCGCCACGTGTAAAGGCCAACTCCTGGCCGGTGTAGGGGTCAATAAAAGATCCAGATAGCACCGCACAGTGCCGGTTACGCTCTGTCTGCATCAGATCGCGTGCCAGAATATCGTTACGCTGATCGCAGCCATTGTCGTCGATATCGCTCCAAGGCTCACCAAAGTTAGACCGGTTATAGCCTACGAAGTCTGAAGCGCGACGCACCTCCAAAGTATCTAGCACAATAGCTGCCGTGGAATACTCCTCCATCCCGCTGCCCGCAAAACCGGTCCCGACCGTAATACCCGGCTCTGTTTGAGGGCCAAAAGCTTTCTCTAGATCCCAGCCGTGGCTTGCCAGCAGATAAAGGACATAGAGAAGAAGGAGAACAAGACCGGACACCGTTAACCAAAAACGAATTTTAAGGGGAAGCCTGCCAAGCTCCCGGGCAGCCCGCTGAGCCATTCTCTTCCTGCTGCCTAAGTGCTGTTGGGTTTGGGACGCGCTGCCAGAAATGCTGAACACTCCTTCAAAATCCGCTATTCACATATGGCACACCCCATTCTAGACCAGCAGACAAGAAGCGGGCACTGGCGCCGGCTTAATCTTTGTCCATGGAAATGCTTCTTGTACTTCTTTTACTGGGAACCATAGGAATGGAGTTGGCGCTGGGATCAAGAACATCGGCAGGGGGTGTTCTAGCGGGATCATCAGACTGAAAATAATCAGGACGGTCACAGCCCATACCAAAACGCATGGCATTAACAACAGAACTTGTTGCACTGTTAACGTCCAAAAAGTTTTGGGTCCAGGTATGGTAACCGTTCTTGCGGGGTTCCACCCAGCCGTGATTAAGCAGGTAGAAGGTGTCGTAGTCCGGAAAAACCTGCACAAACTCATCGAGTGCCGTCAGCTCACATAAATACCCCGAAGGCGAGCGCATGATCCGCACATAGGGGGTGTAGTCCTCTGCCTCTACAACGTCCGGGCAGATGTAGTAGAGGCGCATACTTTGAGTCCAGGGTAGCTCTTGAAGGCGGGTGAGCATTACCGCTGCCAAATCGGCCCAGGCTTTTTCCGGGCTGGCTTTGTGAAAAGAGATAGGTGTTTCTACTACGCCAATGCCTTGAGCGTTAAGATCTTCGATGCGCAGGGCCCCGGTGCTGCTAGGAGGGTCCATGCTGGGTGCAGAAGCCGGTACTGCAGAGGCAGAGCTCATTTTGAGGGCGTCGTTGACCAGCCGTCGGCCTAGCTTAAGAGCGCGGTACCAGGACCCGTATTTTCCCCGTACCGCCCCCAGCAGCGGGACCCGTCCTAGCTGGGCCCGGGATATAGACCAGCTACCGTAGAGCAAGACTGTGGGTCTGCGGTCGTAGCGGATGCAGTAGCTCAGGAATTCTCCGAGGGCATTGCGGAAGGCGCGGTCACTGACTGAGGACTGTTCTAGGCTGAGTTCTAGTTCGTCAAAATCTGGTGGGCAGATCCCGACCCGGAGTAGGGCCTGGCTCCAGCTGCCGTCGCCCAGGCGGTCTTCAACCAGAAATCGAGAGGGGGGCCAGTTAATGACTTCATCAGAGATATTCTGCGCTTCGTCGGGCAGGTCGGCTAAAAAATCGTCGTAGGATGCCTGGTCCAGTCCTGTATAGGGGTTTTCGGATAGGTATTTGAGGGCTGCCCCAATGCGGCTTAGGATCAGGGAGATCTTGTGCTGGTCGACGCCGGCTGCTTCAAAGAGGCGGGGGACGTCTTCGATAATGGCAGGATCCAGGCAGACGGCGGTGTATTGGGGGTCCGGTTTAAGGTCGTGGGTTACTCCCACTGCGTACCAGAGGGCCGCTGCCACCATGGTGTTACTAATCAGGTGTTCTTTGCGGCCCACAAAGGTCCAGCGGTCGGAGTTGAGGGCTCTGACAACGTGCTCTCGGCAGGCTTGGGGGTAGATGGTTGTTAGCCGGGTGAAGGCTTCTGAAGGGGTCCAGCCAACAGCTGCTAGAGAGTCAATTAGCTCAGAGTATCGATTCAGGAATTCCTCATAAGAACCAGTTTCAATCACACTAAAACTCTTTCTCAGCTTGAGACCAGTGCTGTACGTGTGAGGCCCGTAGCTGATCATATATTCGTGGGAACGCTGTATAAAAACTTTATTCCGCCAAACTGCCAGGGACAAATATATTTGGTTGTATTACCGCCGGTAACGGCCTCCGAGTGGGTCTTGCCTTGAGGCATAATGAACATATGGCTGAAAGATTAGACAGCTTTTGGGTAAAAAACAAGCAAATTTGTGCTTTTATCCTCTTTAAAATAGATAGGACCAGCCAATATGATCTGGCTGGGCTTGGTTTTATTTAGGCAACCCTATCTAGAGAGCCCGAATCGGTGGGGACGCGGGGTGAGGGCCTGGTCATGGGAACTACTTCTGTTAGCTGGGCCTCTTGTCTGGCTTTCTTGCCGTGGAAGACAAAGCGGTCTAGGGCCCAGAAGCGGAAAACCATGGCGCAGAGGGTGCCCGCCAGAGGTCCTGCAATAAAGTCAGCTGTTTCTTGAACCAGGTAGCTGACATAAGGAACCTCTAGGTGGAAAATGTAGCGGGAGATCCACTGGGGGGCGGCGTTGAGGATAATTCCGCCAATGGTGACCAGAATAAAACCGATGACTTCCTTGGGTTTGGGGTCTCCGCCGGCTTCACGCCAAGTCCATTGGGAGGAAAGGATGTAGGAGACTACCGATGCCAGGGCAGTAGCGATCAGCAGGGCCGTGGTGGGTTTGTGGGTGAGGATCGTATATTTAAGGCCGTAGTTGATGGCCATGGTCAGGACAAAGCAGAATCCGCCAACAATCAAGAAACGAACCTTCTCGTTCCGTAGAAGTTTTTTGATCCTAGCGGTCATGCTGAGTCCTCTTCACCTGCCAAGTTTCTTAAGCTGCCATGGCGACACTAAACACCAAACATAACACTCTCAGGTGTGAAATAGCTGTGAAAGGTGTCCATGATCTGGTAGAGCTCAGTCACGTCTTCTTAAAAGTCAGCCAAGAGCGGGTCCGGGCCAATCCGACCGTCCTGCCGGCTAAGACCATCAATAGCTTTGATGTCTTCTGTGTTCAGAGATAAGTCTAGGGCTGCAAAATTTTCTTTAATGCGAGCCGGTGTTACTGACTTTGGAAAAACAATATTGCCCTGGGCAAGGTGCCAGGCAATAATAACCTGCGCTGGGCTGGCCTTGTGTCTTGCCGCAATGTCACTGATCAGCGGATCACTGAGCAATTGGCCGCCCTGGCCTAAGGGAGACCAGGCCTCGGTTTTAATGCCCAAGGACTTGTGCAGCTGGCGTAGCTGAGCCTGGTTAAAGTAGGGGTGTAGTTCCACCTGGTTGACGGCAGGAACAACACCGGTTTGATCAATAATTTCTTGCAGGTGCTGCTGGGGAAAATTAGAGACTCCGATTGATTTAGCCAGGCCCTGCCTATGCAGTTCAATGAGGGCCTGCCAGGTTTCCAGGTATTTTTGGCGATGGGGTGAAACCCAGTGGATGAGCAGCAGGTCAAGGTAGTCAAGGCCAAGGCGCTCTAGCGACTGCTGGCAGGCTACCTGTGCCTGCTGGTAGCCCTGGTCGTCATTCCAGATTTTTGTGGTCACCCAAAGGTCGGAGCGCGCTATAGCACTAGAGTTAATGGCCCGGCCCACACCGGCCTCATTCTCGTATACCTTGGCGGTATCAATATGCCGGTAACCGGCCTCTAAGGCCAAGCCCACTACTTCTTGGGCAGTTTGATCGGCAACCTGCCACACCCCAAAACCCAGCTGGGGGATCAGGCGATCATCATTAAGTTTGATCAGGGGGCTCTTAGCCATGCTGCTTTCCTCTCTGTACTATAACTCAGGTAGGTCAAGCCTAATGCGGGGCCGGTTTACTCCCAGCTAGGACGTTCTGACAAGCCTTTTATTCCATTAAACTGATTCTATGGCTCAGCTGTTTATGGATTTTACTCCCCTCAAGGTCAGTCTTGAATACCGACGGATCTGGTACGGCAATATTTTTTCTACCTTAAGTTTTTTTACTACCTCCACCGCTATTGCCCTCAATATTTTTGCCCTGACCTCCTCAACAGCTGCCGTGGGCCTAACAGGCATAGTAGCCCTGCTACCTTTAACCCTAGGAGGGCTGTACGGGGGAGTTATTGCCGACAGCTACGACCGGCGTAAGGTTGCCTTAGGCGCTACCCTAGGGGCCTGGGTTAACGGGTTACTGCTTGCGGCGCAGGCCTGGCTGGGCGGCAACAATGTCTACCTGCTGTACGCCTACATTTTTATCCAGTCTCTTCTACACCCTCTTAATATGGCTGCCCGTGCCGCTATCATTCCCCGGCTAGTGGGCCAGGAGCTGCTCCCTGCAGCCAATGCTCTTGGCATGATCGTTGGCACCCTGGGGATGAGCCTGGGCCCCATGCTGGCAGGACTGCTACTAGCCAGCATGGGCTACCAGTGGATCTACTCTCTTAACATCGTTGCCCTGCTGGTAGGAATCTGGGCCCTCTACAAACTCCCGGCCATCCTGCCTGAAAAAGAGGAAGAAGTAAACAAAGATCAGGCTCAGGGCATAGGCCCTGTGCTTGAGGGGATAGGTTACCTGACAAAGGTGCCGGTGGTAGGGATGACTTTTCTGGTAGATATCATCGGCATGCTCCTGGTGCAGGCCCGCCCCCTCATACCGGCCCTGGTCCTTGTTTCCTTTGGAGGTGGGGATACTGCCGCCGGTATTCTGCTTGCCGCCCCGGCCATAGGAGCCTTCCTGGGGGCGGCCTTTTCTGGCTGGATTAAAAGGATCAAGGCCCGGGGCAGGCTAGTGGTGCTGTCCTATATTGGGTGGGGGCTAGGCTTTGTACTTTTTGGGCTGGTAGGCCTGGCCTATCTGCAGCACAATCCTAGCGACCCGTTGCCTGCCCAGCTACCGGCTCTTGTGCTAGGATCCCTGGGGCTAGCTCTGGCCGGCTGGGCCGACTCTGTGGGGTCAATCCTCAGAAGCACCATCCTTCAAACTGCTGTTCCAGACCGGTTACGCGGCCGAATGCAAGGCCTCTTTATCCTGACCGTAACGGGGGGACCAAACCTGGGTGCGGCTGTATCGGGTTTTATTGCCCAGCTGATGGGCTCCGCTCAGGCTGCCCTCCTAGGAGGTCTGGCCTGTATCCTGGCTGTCACCCTTTTTACCTTGCTGGCCCCCTCCCTCTGGCGTTACCGCCTTGACCAACAATCA
The DNA here is from genome assembly GCA_030524105.1 of Rothia sp. (in: high G+C Gram-positive bacteria). Lineage (GTDB taxonomy): Bacteria > Actinomycetota > Actinomycetes > Actinomycetales > Micrococcaceae > Rothia. The sequence goes on along the minus strand of JAUNHE010000002.1, from coordinate 79,353 downwards.
TCCTAAACTCACGTATGCTTAGAGAAGCCACAGGGGGCAAGAGCCCCTGTGCCGCTGGTAGGGTCTTCTTGGGATCCTGCTAGGAGGCGATCTTAGCTTAAGCAGACAGAACGGGAGAAAACTTATGGCCGGTGGATTGGCCGCCCTTTTAGACGATGTTGCTGCCCTGGTAAAGCTGACAGCAGCCAGTGTTGACGACGTGGCAGCGGCAGCAGGTCGAGCCAGCGTTAAAGCAGCTGGAGTGGTGGTTGATGATACGGCGGTGGTGCCCCAGTACGTCCGCGGCATTGAGCCTAAACGTGAATTCCCTATTGTCTTTAAAATTGCCAGGGGCTCTTTTAAAAACAAACTGTTTATTCTTGCCATTATCCTCCTGCTGGACTGGTTGCTGCCGGCAGCTTTAACGCCCCTACTCATGCTGGGTGGGCTCTACCTGTCTTTTGAAGGGGCAGAAAAAGTGATTGAGATGGTCACTACCACCCAGGTAACGGACAAGGAGCCGGCCCTGGTGCAGGGACAGGAGGCGGAAGAAAAGGTGGTTGCCGGAGCAATCCGCACCGACTTCATTCTTTCAGCCGAAATTATGGTGATCTCCATGAACACCATAGCCGGCGAAACCGGGTTCTGGACCAAACTTGCTACCCTGCTGGTGGTTGGCTTCTTTATTACCTTGCTGGTTTACGGGGCTGTAGCTCTACTGGTTAAAATGGACGACTTCGGCCTGGCCCTGATGGGCAAAAAATCTGCTGCCGCCCAAAGATTCGGTCAAAAGCTGGTAGCGGCTATGCCGGCAGTGATGAACACTATCTCTATTGTGGGTACCTTTGCCATGCTTTGGGTAGGCGGGCATATTCTCCTCGAAGGTTTTGATAAGCTAGGCTGGACTTGGCCCTACAGCCTAGTGCACAGCCTAGAACACTGGGTTGAGACCCTAGTCTCGGGTGGATTTGCCGCCCTACTGCTTTGGTGCACACAAACTGTGTGCTCCATGATCTTTGGCATGCTTCTGGGCTCAATCCTGGTGGGTATCCTGCACCTTACGGGGCGTAAATCCCACTGACTGGCCAGCCTTCTAAAAAGCTGCTGAATCTGCTAGTAGCTGCTGAATTTCCTGGCTGCTCAGCTGACTGCTAAAAAATTTTTCTTGCTCAATCACTGCCTCAAAAAGGGCAGCCTTGGACTCTTTAAGGTTCATCACTTTTTCTTCAATGGTTCCAGCAGAAACCAGCCGATAGACCATGACCTGCCGTTGCTGACCTATCCGGTGGAGACGGTCCACGGCCTGCTCTTCCGCTGCCGGATTCCACCAGGGGTCCATGATAAAGCAGTAGTCGGCCTCGGTGAGGTTAAGGCCAAAACCGCCGGCTTTAAGGGAAATGAGAAAGACCGCAGCCTCACCGTCCTTAAAGCTCTGAAGGACGCTAGCCCTGTCCCGGGTTGAGCCATCCAAATAAAGATAGTTGATCTTAAGCTGATCTAAACGCTGGGCTATCTTCTTAAGATAGGTGGTGAACTGGGAAAAGACCAGGGCCTTGTGGCCGTCCGCTAGCAGCTCAGCTAGTTTATCTTGCAGGTAGTTGATCTTTGCTGAGGCAAGCTGCCCATACCGGTCTTGATCAATCAGGGAGGCATCAAGGGCCATCCGGCGCAGGTTGGTTAAAGATTGAAAGACGGTAAAACGGTTTTTATCCATGTCCTGCATTAGTCCTAGGACCTTTTTGCGCTCCTGCTGTAGCAGGGTGTCGTAGGCTTGCCGATGGGCGGGATCTAGGGGAACATTGACGCGCATATCGTTTTTGGCCGGCAGCTCCCTGGCCACAAGGTCCTTGGTCCTACGCAGCATAAGGGGGCGAATACGCTGGCGCAGCCGGGGAAGGGCCTGGGGATCTTTACCGCTTTCAATGGGGCCGGCATAGTGATCCTTAAAGGCGCGAGCTGAGGGAAAAAGACCTGGCGCCACAATGGAGAATAAGGTCCAGAGCTCCAAAAGTTTATTCTCCATAGGGGTTCCGGTTACCGCCAGTTTAAAGCGGGCGGGCAGGTCTCTGGCAGCCCGGTAGGCCTTGGTCTGCGCATTCTTAACAAACTGGGCTTCGTCCAGAATAAGCCCCTCCCAGCGTCTAAGCTGCCCCAGAGCCCGGTAGGCCTGGCTATCAAGGCGAAAAAGAGTATAGGAGCTAAGAACAAGGTCTGCACCGCTGATCATGTGGGCTAGATCTTGCCCGGCTTTTTCTTGGGATTGCTTAATGGTTTTAACGGTAAGGTCCGGGGCAAAACGGCGGATCTCCGCCTCCCAATTGGGCAGAACAGAGGTAGGCGCCAGAATCAGGAAGGGATGGTGCTCCTCGGGAGGGTAGGCCGCCTTAACCGCTGCCATAAGGGCAATAACCTGCACAGTCTTTCCCAGGCCCATATCGTCAGCTAAAATTCCGCCCAGTTCCTGCTGCCAGAGCAGATAAAGCCACTGAAAACCTCCCAACTGATAAGGCCGTAGCTCTGCCTGCAGACTTGCCGGCACCGCTGCTGGGGGCAGCTGGTTCTTGCCCAGCAAAGCCCCCACCCGGTCTTTCCAGGCTTGGCTGGCATTAGTGCTGCTGGCTAACTCTTCTATCTCCTGCCAAAGGCCGGCCTGATAAGGTGAAATCCTGACTTTTGTCTGCTGATTATTCAGCTTGCTGGCCTCATAAAGCAGTTCTTGTAATTTCAGAAACTCGGGCTGGTTAAGGGAAAAATAGCTGCCGTCTCCCAGGAGGACATGGCTCTTGTTAGCATTAAGCGCTTCAAAGATCTGAGAAAAAGGCAAATACCAGCTGCCTATTTTAAAAACTAGGCCTAGGTCAAACCAGTCTCTGTCCTGACCAGAAGCTACGGTAACCTCCAGCACCGGCTTTTCCTTAATTTCCTTAAAATCTGGAACAGGGCCTAAGAGATCTACCCGAACCCCCTCCAGCTGCCGGTAGCCGGCCAGGTACTTTTGAAGCAGGGCCTGAGTCTGCCAGCCCCGGTAGTGTGCTGGCTTAAGGTCCAGCGCAGGGCGGACTTTTCTGACACGACGCAGTATTTTTTCTTCGTAGCCGGCATCGCGCAGCCCATCCTGCTCACCGGCCTGGCCGGTAAGATCCAGCTGGCAGCGCTCGCTGGCCGGATCCAGGGGATCTTGAGGATAATCCCAGTACCACCTGCTAGCGGCTCGCTGGCTTTCTTGCTGGTCAAAACTAATTTCTAAGACCAGAACAGGATCTTGGCTAGGGGGCAGTTCAAGCTCAGGACTGCCACTATAAACCGGCAGGCTCCGTGCCAGCTGGGGGTAGAAGTCTTGGTAAAAGCTAGCGGTATCCTCAGCCGGTATCTTTATTTCTTGCTGGTCCAAGAAGGAATCCACCAGGGGGCTGATCCCTTCTGCTAAGGGAATAAAGAGCAGATCCAGCTGGCTAAGTTGGCGGCCTTGCTCACCCTCTACGCTAGCTAATTCTAGGGCGGCCGGTAGGAGCTGCTGCCGTCGGGCCTGGCCGGCTGCCCGCTGGTAGGCCTGCTGGCCGGCTGCCCCCAAGGCCAGCAGACCCAGCTTGTTTCCCAGCCGGTGGCAGCAATAAGCCGGCAGACTGAGCTGCTGGGTTTTAACCAGGGGAGTGAGGGTTAGGCCCCCCGCTAGCTGGGGGTCAGGCTTAAGCTCCAGTTCTATGCTGGCAGCCTCAGCCAGGCCCACCCCTAGCTCCTGGCCATCAAGGAGCAGCGCCAAACCAAGTTCTTGTGCTTTAGCCAGGCTTGTCCAGATCAGGGCAGAATCAAGCTTGGTGAGGCTCACCCAGTCCCGGTGTGAGGTATAGGCCGACTGCCAGGGCCGGACGAGTGAGTAAAATTCGGTCAGCCATTGGGCGTGTTCTGGGTAGATACGCCTGCTCTCTGGACTCCCACCCTGCTGCAGGTCTCTCTGAAAGCTTTCCCAACTCAGACCGCCTTTGATCCATCTGTCTTGGGCTCCTAACAAGAGGGGGCGGGCCTGAAGATTAAGTTCTGCCTTACGGCCGCTTCTCCTGCCCAAGGCATAGCTGCCGGCCACCGTAAAACTCAGGTCCAAGGCTGCACTAACCTGCTCTCTGGGCTCTCGCCCCCTATCCGGCCGGGCAGCAAGGCTGTGTGCCAGGGTTCGGCGCCAGCTAGGTAGCAGGCTCTGCTGGTTTATGGGGGCCGGGTCTTCCTGCGGTGTTGACAGCTGTTTACTGCCGCCGGCTGCCCAGGTAGAAGAGGCAGCGGTCAGCGCTTTACGAGCCTTGTCGGCACGGTCGATGGCGGTCAGCATGAGGGCCACAGCGTGTTTGCAGTTGCTAGCCACCGGACAGCTACAGCGGGCTACAAAAGGAGGGCAATCCTGGGTTTTAGGCTGAGGAAAAATAACTCTGCTGCTGTAGGACTGTAGGTTATGGCCCTCAACACTTCCGGTCAGACTGCCTGAAGCAGGATCGTAGCTGTAGTGGGCTACCCGCCCAGAACGCATGTACTCCTGGCCGCGAGAATAGGTTTTGTGGCCCACCTGCCGGATGATTTCGGCAGCTGTCACCGGCAGAGTAGCAAAGGCCTGGGGTTGGGCCATTTTCACCGTCCTTATCCGTGCTGGTTTAACATAAACAGCCTATCCGATGTTTGCAAACTAAAATTTTTAGGCTACCCTTTAAAGCAGCTTCAAGAGTTTCAATCGATAAGCTCCGACTTTGGTTGAACGCCAACCCCATGTTCACGGGTGGCTCGGATGACGAAGCGGTCTGTATTCGCGTAACCGGCATTGCGGTTGCGCAGGCCGGTACAGGCAAGAGCAGATGGAAAGGAAAGCGCAACAGCGCACAGTGGCTATGTCTACTTCAGCTCGTCCCCACGAAAACATCCAAGGCAGTATTCAGGCTAAGGCTGTGCCGGCCCGCTCTGGTTTCTTAGCCATGAGTATTCAGGACTACACCCGTATCTGCCAGGAGCGTTCAGAATTTCTGGACTTTCTACTGACTCCCAATCCTGCAGGGATTCCGGCCACGAGGTACGGTCTTCTTAAGGCAGCATGAGCGCTACGGTAGGTTTGCTCCTGGATTCGGACGTTCTTGCCGAAATCCGCAAGGTTAACCCCCACCCGGGTGTCCTAGCATTTTTGCGACGGCGTTCCTATCGAGTGCTTTATATTTCGGTCTTAAGCCTCGGTGAGCTTAAAGGACTCTACCCCTATGCCGAAACAGAACGCTGGCTGGCTGAGCTCATAGAGCGTTTTGCCGACCATGTGCTAGAGATTGATGCAGAAGTTAGCCTGGCCTGGGCCGGTCAGGCCGCCCCCCCGGGTGCCTGTGCCCTTGGCTCGGAGCAGGCCACCCCCTTACCCACCGCAGCCCTAGAGGGCTTAATCTGCGCCACCGCCCGAGTACACCAGCTAGAAATTGTTTCCGCTAAGGCACAGATCTACCGTGACTGGGGAGTAGCTGCATCAAATCCTTTCCTAGAAGACTAGTAGTTTCTAGTACGGGCAATAAGGGCAGAGCTAAGCCTACTGGGCACAAGCCGGGCTGCAAAGACCAAAATCTTGTAGGTCAGAGAGGGAACGATCACAGCCTTACCAGCCTGATTAGCAGCCAAGGCCTCTGCTGCCACCTTTTGAGGATCCAGCCAGAAAAACCGGGGGACCTTGGGCTCGGTCTGACCCATATTCTTGTGGAAGTCAGAACGGGTTAACCCGGGGCAGAGGGCACTTACCTTAACACCCCTATGCCGGTACTGGTTGCTAGCTGACTTACTGATAGAGACCACAAAACCCTTGACCGCAGAATAGGTGCCCCCGGACAGGAAGGCAGCCACGGAAGCCACATTGATAATCCTGCCCCGGCCACGAGCCAGCATAAGGTGCAGGGCAGTGTGCATCAGCTGTAGCGGAACCTTAGCCAGTACTTCAACCTGATCCAGATGGGCCTCTACCGGGGCAGCATCAAAGGATTTACCCAGACCAAAACCGGCATTGTTAATCAGTAGTTCAACCGGCTTGTCCTCTCGCTTAAGCCGTTCTACTACGGTACTCACCTCTTGCGGGCGGCGTAGATCGGCACAAATAAGTTCAACCTCAACCCCGTAGTTTCTTCTTATGTCCTGGGCCAGGTGTTCCAGGCGCTCCCGGGAGCGTGCCGTCAAAACCAGCTGGTAGCCTTGACGGGCACAGAGGCGGGCGAACTCGCTGCCTATGCCAGAGGAAGCCCCCGTGATAAGCGCGTATCCTGAAGAAGAAGCTGTCATAGCAATCAGTGTAGGCTGCTTTGTCCTAAGAGCTGTGGCCGGCAGCGCTATTTCTGGGTATTTTCTAAATTGCTGGCCAACATGTTCCCTTCTTTTCTGTGTTCGTGACAAGATAAAAACGATGAAAACCAGCAGCCATAAGCCCCTTGTTAAAGCCACACCTCCACCCCTGCCCATGCCGCTCTGGTTGCAGGGCTGTATTGAACTCTTTCTCAGTGCCTTCTACTCCTACACGGCAGTCTTGATCTTGCTCATTGCTGTCTGGATTGCCGGTGGCTTTGAGAACAGGGACATGCTTGATATCGCTGCCCTAGGCGGGGCTATCTGGCAGTTGCTGCACGGTGTCCCACTTGACCTTAACATCCCTAGCCACGGCAGTTTTGCTGCCATCTCAGGCAGGGTCAGTTTTGTGCCGCTCGGCTTAACACTGATCCCCCTAGCCCTGTGCTTACGCTCAGGACGGCGGTTAGCCCGGGCCTCCTACGAGGGGCAGTTCTGGGTGCCCATGCTCAGCGGTGCCTGTACTTACTCTTTGCTTTCTGCCTTCATAAGTTTCTTATCCACCGGTAACAGCGTTTCTTCTCACCCCCTGCTGGCTGCCCTGCATCCGCTCTGGGTAGTCTGCCTGGGCTTACTGGCCGGCGGCTGGCTTGAATCCAGGTCACTTGCCAGGATGATTGGTGTTCATGCTGCCCGCTGGGTCTCTCACTTTAGTCAATATTCGCGTTGGGCAGGCTCCTACTTTTGGACAGCTAGCAAGGCGTCCCTGGTTGGCCTGCTGGCCTTTGTAGGCCTGGGTGGCCTACTGTTTGCCGGCAGCACTTTCTATAATTGGAATGATGTTCTGTCCCTGTACCAGAGCCTGCATGCCGGTCTTGTTGGCGATGCCGCTATTACTTTTTTACAGTTGGGTGCTATCCCAAACTTTGTGGTCTGGGCTATGTCCTGGAGCAGCGGGGCTGGCTTTGCCTTTGGCCAGGATACCGCCGTTAATCTTCAGGTGACCCAGGTGGGCGCTATGCCAAGCCTACCTATTTTGGGGGCGCTACCGCTGCCGGTTCAGCCCTGGTCTTATCTGGCCTTACTGGCTCCCCTTATTGCCGGCATCTTGGCTGGTTGGTGGTTTTTTAGGGAGGGGGAGAACCACTACGATGAATGGCTTAGCCTCAAAATTTCTTTTCGCTGGATCTCCTGGCCCCTATCCACCCTGGGTTTGAGTCTTCTGATTGGTCTACTGACCGGAATCTGGACTAGCATGCTGGGTTGGGCTGCCCACGGTTCTTTAGGCTTGGGCCGTTTTACCGATGTTGGCCCGCACCCCCTAATTTTTGGTTTATTCAGCGCGCTCTGGGTTGCCTTAGGGGTCTTTGTGGGGTCTGCTTTAGCGGTCGTCTTTGAGCAGGATACCAGTGTGGAATTAGACCGCTTTGCCGGGCTTAACCCAGCCCAGGAGCGTCGACGTCAGCGCCAGCAGCGCCAGGATGAGCGGCAGCGGCGCCGTCAAGAAGCTAAAAAGCAGCAGCAAGCCGGTGCAACCGCTAAAAGCCGGCCAGCCCCTCAAACTGGCGGCCGGGCTAAGAAGGAGACCAAGCGGCAGCAGGCCGCTGTGCTTGATTTGCCGCAGGCCAAACCTACAAAAAAGCCCAAAGCTAAATCGCAGCCAAAAGCAAGGCCTCAGAGGGAGTCGAGTTCGGCCTCTAAGGCCGGGCCTAAGGCTAAGAGTCAAAGGACAGAAGCTGCTGCATCCGGGGCAGATACTGGATCTCAGCAGCTGAGCCAGGGTGCCGTCATCCGGCGTCCTAAGGCCAGAAGAAACCGGCAGGACTGAGGCCGGGTACAGTCACCGGAGGACGCTGCCTGCCCTAGGCTTAAGAGCCCAGCAGGCTGCCCAAAAAGCTGTCGCGCAGCTGCTGGCCGCACTGGGCCTGGCGGCTTAGGGTAAGAGCCTGCCTGATGCAGCTGGCGTATTGGTTTGTTTGCTCCCAAAAGATCAGCTGCACCACTGCATTAAAACTAAAGAAGAAGCAGGCCAGTAAAACGGTGACCAGAAGGGCAATATCAAAACCACTGGCGCGAGCGCCAGGCATCTTGACTAAGGCGATGATGGCACACACTATGGCTGCTAGGAGAAATACCAGGGCAGCCAGGAGCAGCCAGCCCGTGTACATGAGCAGCATAAAACCCAGTAGGGACAGGGCCAGGGTGAGCCTGGTGTAAAAATGGACCTGCTCCCGGGCGGTCTCGACCTGCTGGGGTGTCTTTTGCTTTTCTGGTTCAGTAGCAAGCATAAGCACTAGGATACTCTATTTAGCAAAGCCAGAGCTGGGGGTGTAAACTCATGCCTATGCGCATTCTGCTGATGGTCTCTGGATCGGGAACAAATTTGCAAGCCGTCATTGATGCGGTGGCAGAGGGCAAGCTTCCTTGCCAGTTGGTGGCCGTAGGGGCAGATAAACCTTGTCTGGGCTTAGAGAGGGCCCAAGAGGCCGGACTTGCTACTTTTTTGCTGGAGCCGGCAGCTTATGCTAGCCGGGATTTATGGAACCGGGCCTTAGAAGAAAAAATAGGTTCCTACCGGCCAGATCTGATTGTATTTGCGGGTTTTATGCGTATTGTTGACGCCCATTTGGTGCAGAGGTTTGAGCACAAAATTATTAATACTCATCCGGCCCTTTTGCCTTCCTTTCCCGGTGCTCACGGTGTACGGGATGCCTTAGCTTACGGGGTAAAAATTACCGGGGCAACGGTGCATTATGTAGATGCCGGGGTTGATACCGGTAAGATTCTGGCCCAGGTTGCGGTAGCTGTGGAAGAGACAGATACCCAGGATAGTTTGCACGAACGTATTAAAGCCTGCGAGCGGGAGCTTTTGGTGGCAACCATTAAGCGCTTGGCAGCAGAACAGACACCCACAATATAAGGAGTTGTATTGACCGAGCATAATCTTGAGAGGCTTCCCATTCGGCGTGCCCTGATCTCTGTTTTTGATAAAACGGGTTTGGCCGAGCTTGCCCAGGGCCTGCACCGGGCAGGGGTGAGCCTGGTTTCTACCGGATCAACTGCCGAGACCATTCGCCAGGAAGGCCTTCCGGTGACTGAAGTAGCTGAACTAACCGGTTTTCCTGAGTGTTTAGAGGGCAGAGTCAAGACCCTGCATCCTCGGGTTCATGCCGGAATTTTGGCAGACCGGACCAAAGAAGAACACCGGAAAACTTTGGCTGATCTAAAGATCGATCCCTTTGATTTAGTGGTAGTCAACCTTTACCCCTTTAGCCAGACGGTTGCGTCTGGAGCCGGCCAGGACGAGATTATCGAGAAGATTGATATTGGCGGTCCGTCCATGGTGCGGGCCGCAGCCAAGAATCACCGTAGCCTGAGCGTTGTGGTTGATCCAGCCCGCTATGACCGGGTTCTTCAGGCTGTTCAAGAGGGCGGATTTAGTCTGGCGGAACGTCAAGAATTAGCGGCGGCAGCCTTTGCCCATACGGCAGCCTACGATGCTGCTGTTGCTACCTGGACGGCCCAGCATCTTCTTGCTTCTCCAGCAGAGGGCAGGACCTGGCCTGCCTACTGGGGAAAGGGTTTTAACCTTTCTCATCAGCTGCGTTACGGGGAGAACCCCCACCAGGGCGGTGCTCTCTACCTGGATCCTGCGGCTGCGGCCGGTATAGCGCAGGCCCGCCAGCTTGGCGGAAAAGAGATGAGCTATAACAACTATGTAGACGGGGATGCCGCTCTGCGGGCAGCCTATGATTTTGTTGAGCCGGCAGTGGCTATTATTAAACACAATAATCCGTGCGGTATTGCCATAGCCAGCCCCCAGGAGCAGGATCCTCTTGCCCTAGCCTATGCTAAGGCCCAGGCCTGCGATCCGGTCTCTGCCTACGGTGGGGTTGTTGCTGCTAATCGGCCGGTAACTGCCGCTATGGCTAGCAAGGTGGCACAGATTTTTACCGAAGTAATTATTGCCCCAGCCTATGAGCCGCAGGCTTTGGAGATTCTTAAAGCTAAGAAAAATTTGCGTATTCTGGAGCTTCCGGAAGATTTTTCCCAGGAAGAGATAGAGTGCCGGCTGATCTCTGGAGGAGCCCTTTTGCAGGAGGCCGATAGGATAGCTGGCCCCGGTGACCGGGTAGAGAACTGGCAGCTAGTAGCCGGTCAAGCTGCCGACCAGCAGACGCTGGACGACCTCTATTTTGCCTGGCGGGCCTTACGTTCCACTAAGTCAAATGCTATTCTGCTGGCTGGTGGTGGGGCTGCTCTTGGTATTGGTATGGGCCAGGTCAACCGGGTGGATTCTTGCAAGCTAGCTGTTGAGCGCGCTAATAGCCTGGCGGATACTGAGCGTGCCCGAGGGGCGGTAGCTGCTTCGGATGCCTTTTTCCCTTTTGCGGACGGACTTGAAGTTCTTATTAAGGCCGGAGTAAAGGCTGTTGTTCAGCCGGGTGGCTCCATCCGGGACGACCAGGTGATAGCTGCCGCGGAGCAGGCCGGCATCAGTATGTATCTGACGGGAACCCGACACTTTTTCCACTAGAGATTAACCAGCTAATGAGCTTGTATCGGTCAGGCCGGCTTCTGCGCCAGTAGCTGCTGGGTCGCTGCTGCCGGTCATGGCTGGGTCATTGGCTTCTGGGCTATTGACTGCCAGCGCCTCGTAAAAGATGGTTTGAATGTCCTGGGCTGAACTGGCCGCGTAGGCTCGGCCGCCAACCTTGGTGGCGATATTTTGTAAGGTGGCCATATCTGCATCCTCGGTGATGCCAATAATAACAATGACGACCGGGTTGTTTGGATCCTGCTCCCGCTGAATAGTGGAGATCAGCTCTGCAGCCGGTGGTGTGGGCTGCTGAGCCTCGTCGCCATCGGTAAGAATAATGGCCACATTGGTAGCATCTGTTGCCAGCTCACCCTTGGTGTTTCTAAAAGCTTTGAGGATGGCCTGGTGCAGGTCGGTATTTGAGCCGGGTATAGGGTTAACGTCCTTGATGCTATCTAGGAGGAGCTGCTGCTGATCCTTGCCATCTACCTGGTCAGAAAGTTGACGTCCCGGTAGGAGCTGGCGGTACTCTAGTTCTTCTTGGCTGTCTTTGCTGCTTTTTTTACTGGCAAAGGACCAGAGGCTGGCAGTATCTCGGGATTTAAATTGTTTGATACCGCTTTGGGCTGCTTCTTGGATAACCTGCATGCGGGTTACCCCTTCGGGGCTGTAGGTCTGTGCCATGCTTGCAGAGCTGTCCAGGATGATAGAGGCGTTTAGGGGCCTTGATTGAACGGTGTAGCTGGTCCACATTTCTGCCAGGACGGTGGAGTCTGTGGCGTTAAGGGGACTGGGTGTGCCAAGGGGGGAGTTGGCAAGTTCCTTGCCGTCGCTGCCGCGAAGTCCGGCTTCTTCTAGTGCTTTTTTCCCTTGGTCAGATTTGAGGAACTGGGTAATTTTGTCTGCTGCTGTCCCTATGGTTTTATTTGTTCCGCTGCCGGTAGTGGGCTGGTACATGGGGTAGTTGAGTTCATCTGTGCCGCTTTTGGGGACGTAGGCGGTCAGGGCGGCCTCGGGCCGGCTGCTGAGGTAGGTGATGTAGTCGGCTTCTGTTACTAAAGCGGATTCTTTTTGGCCGGAGGCTACAGCGTCCAGCTGTTCTTGTGGGCTAGGGGCGGCCTCTTCTGCTCCAATGGTCTGGGCCCGTAGGGCTGTGCTGGCCGTGAGTTCACTGGCCGGTGCAATACCTTCGGTTACTTCTGCTGTGGAGTTGATGAGGGAGAAGAAGGCTCCTGAGTCTGTTTTAGGGTCTCCCATAGAGACCTTGCTGGCGTCGGCAACGCAGGCGTTCCAGCTGCTGTAGGTTTTTTTATTCTTGCTGCTACTAACGATCACTGAGGGTGTTTTCGCTAGCGAATCTGCTTTGGTGATGACGTTTGCCTCACCGGCTAGGGTGAGCTCAGCCCGGAGGGAGGAATCTGGAATCCACAGGTTGGGGGCAGATTTGCCGCTGACAATCTGGTGGGCTACCTGGGCTGTATTTGCAGTATCTGTAACCGAAAGGCTGATGCAGTCTGCCCCGTCAACAGGGATTTTTTCAAGAACCTGAGCCATAGCTTTTGTTGCGGAGACTGTCACCCGTTGGGTGGTTGTACAGGCGCTAGGGATGGCCTGGGTTGGTCCGGGCTGAGGTTGGCTGCCAGCCAGGTTAAAAACTAAAATTCCCCCGCTGAGCATGATTAAGCCAACGCCGCCTAACCCTAGACGTTTGCGGAAGGTGTTCTTCCGCTGGCTCTCGCGTGCTTGTCGACGCGATTGCTCGCTCCCCATGTTTAAACCTTTCCCACGGTTGATGTTCTAGGCTGTCTGTGTGTTGTTACTTGCTTTTGTATTTACCTATACAAATGTGCCGCTTTAGTTTACCAAGTTCGGTCACTTTTTTGAATATTGTCTATGTGTTTTGCCCCTCAAACACTTTTACGCTTAAGTAAGGGTTACCTTATGCAAATTCACATTTTTAATGGGGCTGCTTAGCGGAAGAAAGCTGTGTGGATACGAGAATAAATTTTAATTGATATGCTAGTGCGCTTGGGAAAATTTTACAACCTTTCGACAGGGTATTCCTCCTTCTAGAAGCAGGGTTTTAGCCGGTATAGGTTTTTTGGAGGTGGGTAAAGAGCTGTCCAAAAAGTGAACCCCAGTTTACGGAGAGTCTATTGCTATCTCTTCCGTTAGCCTGCCTATGGGCGAGGCTGAACCGATGGGTAAGGTGAGTTGAGTTGGAAAAGTTCTGAAGCCTCCATTGAGGCCGACTTCTTGCGATTAGCTTTTCTTGAGGTATAGCTAACAAGTTAATTAGATTTTAGGATCAAAGTTGTATTGTTTCTACCAACAGGTGCTGTTTATATGCTCTACCTGATGGAGATTGAGCTAAGAAAGCTAGGGCTGCTGCTGCTCATGCCGGGCCTATCTCACTTAGACTTGATGACGGAGGTAGTCGGCGATGAGCCTCCAGCTACGGAAGGACTAACATATGGCCAATACACAACCGCTAACTGATCTGCCCCTAGCCCAGGTGGATCCGGAAGTTGCCCAGGCAATCAGGCTGGAAGAAAAACGCCAGCAAGAAACCCTAGAGATGATTGCTTCAGAAAATTTTGTTCCCCGCTCTATCCTTGAGGCACAGGGTTCGGTTTTAACCAATAAATACGCTGAAGGTTACCCTGGCCGCCGCTACTACGGCGGCTGCGAGTATGTAGACATTGTTGAGCAGCTAGCTATTGACCGAGCCAAAGAACTTTTTGGGGCCGAGCATGCCAACGTTCAGCCCCACTCCGGCGCCCAGGCTAATAACGCGGTCATGCACGCCTTGCTCCAACCCGGCGAAACCCTGATGGGCCTGTCTCTAGCTCACGGTGGGCACCTGACCCACGGCATGAAAATCAATGTTTCTGGCAAACTGTATAGGGTGGTTGCCTACGGTGTTCATCAGGAAACCGGCCAGGTTGATATGGAACAGGTTCGCCAGCTGGCCCTGCAAGAGCGGCCCAAGGTCATTATCGCCGGCTGGTCTGCCTATACCCGCCAACTGGATTTTGCCCACTTCCGTCAGATTACCGACGAGGTAGGGGCCTACCTCTGGGTTGATATGGCCCATTTTGCCGGGTTAGTAGCGGCCGGGCTGCACCCTAACCCCGTGCCCCACGCCCACGTTGTTTCTTCTACAGTGCATAAGACCATCGGTGGGCCACGCTCCGGCTTTATCCTGTGCACTCAGGACCTCAAAAAACGAATAGATTCGGCCGTTTTTCCCGGCCAGCAGGGTGGGCCCTTGATGCACGTCATTGCGGCCAAGGCTACCGCCTTTAAGCTTGCTGCCAGCCAGGAGTTTAAGGAAAGGCAGCAAAGAACCCTGGAGGGGGCAAAGATCCTGGCGGAGCGGCTCAGCCAGCCGGATCTAGCAGAGGCCGGGGTTAAGCTAGTTTCCTCCGGAACCGACGTCCACCTGGTCCTGGTAGATTTGCGTGATTCAGCCCTCAACGGTAAGGAAGCCGAAGATCTGCTGCACGAGGTGGGTATTACCGTTAACCGCAACGCGGTGCCCGATGATCCGCGCCCGCCTATGATAACTTCTGGCTTGCGTATTGGTACACCAGCCCTAGCAACCCGTGGTTTTGACCAAGAAGCCTTCAGGCAGGTAGCGGAGATTATTGCCCAGGTTCTTAAACCCGGCGCAGACATCCAAGCCTTAAGCCAGCGGGTGAACCAGCTCTGCCAGCAGTTTCCGCTTTACCAGGGAATTGAGGGCTGGTAAAAGTGCCGCAGCTATTGGATGGAAAAGCAACGGCTGCTGCCATCAAAAGTGAGTTGAGCCAGCGGGTTCAGGTGCTTAAAGACCGGGGGATCACTCCCGGCTTGGCCACCGTGCTGGTGGGACAGGATCCGGCTTCACAATCTTATGTTGCCGGCAAACACCGGGACTGCGCGGAGGTTGGTATTGCCTCAATCCGTAAGGATCTGCCCGAATCCATTAGTCAGCAGGAACTTGAGGCGGTCTTAGATCGGCTTAACCAGGATCCGGCCTGCACCGCCTATATTGTTCAGCTTCCTTTGCCCAAGCATCTGGACACAAACCGTATTCTGGCCAAAATTGACCCTGCCAAGGACGCTGATGGTTTGCACCCAACTAATCTTGGCCAGCTTGTCCTTAAAACAGCGGGGGACTTAGACTCACCGCTGCCCTGCACACCCAACGGAATCATTCAGTTGCTGAGCCGGCACGGTATCAGTCTTCGGGGTAAGAGAGTTGCCGTTTTTGGTCGGGGTGTAACTGTTGGTAGGCCTCTGGGGTTACTGCTTACCCGTAAGGATATTAATGCAACCCCCACTCTGGTTCATACCGGCACTGCTGATGTGACTGCCGCCCTTAAAGAAGCAGACGTTATTGTTGCCGCTGTAGGCCAGGCTCATATTGTTGGGCCAGAGCAGGTTAAAGAGGGGGCTATCCTGATTGATGTTGGCGTCAGCAGGGTAGAGGATCCCAAGACCGGTAAAAAGCAGCTTCGGGGTGACATTAGCCCTGAAGCGGCAGCTAAGGCCAGCTGGGTTTCACCTAACCCTGGTGGGGTAGGGCCTATGACTCGGGCCATGCTCCTGTGGAACGTGGTTGAACGTGCCGAAAGTCTGGCAGCCTCAGAAGCCTAGCGGGGTGAGGCTGGTAGCGCCAGATAGTGTTCTTGCTGGGGGGTGTACCCAATAGCTCGGTTGGCCAGGCGACTGGCAGCTGCAATCGCAGACTCAGGGTCTACCCCGTAGGAGATAGCCCGCTGTACGGCAGTACCGAGAGTGACGGTACTGCCGGCGATGGCTCCGTTCTGGGCCAGCCGGGCCACAGAATCGCTGACTTCTACCGCTAGATCACCGAGCAGATAATTTCCGTCGGGGCAACCGGTAGCGGCCATAGCATCGGTAATGAGGACGATTCTTTCTGCCGCTAGGCTAAAAAGCATTCGAACTATGGCAGGATGCAGGTGCACTCCGTCGCTGATGACCTCTAAGCTGACTTCTTTCTCCTCAAGGGCTGCTGCTACGGGGCCCGGAGCTCGGTGCTGTAAGGGATTCATAGCGTTAAAGGTGTGGGTCAGAATAGAGGCCCCGGCGGCAAAAGCTTCCTTAGCCTGGCGGTAGCTGGCATTGGTGTGGCCCAGGGCAACTTTAACCCCGTGGGCTACAAAAAATTTGGTAACCAGCAGGTCTTTGTCGAGTTCGGGGGCTAGGGTGACCTGTTTTAGCCAGCCCTGGGAGGCTTCTAGCAGGGCCTGGGCGTCTGCTAGGTTGGCTCTTTTAAGGTAGTCGGCCCGGTGGGCCCCTTTATGGCTCGCTGCTAAAAAAGGTCCTTCAGCGTGGATTCCAATGAGGGCACTGGTGAGCTGGCTTGGCTGGCTGTACTTTTGGCAGAGCTGGGCTAGGGCAGAGGCCCTGGAGAGCATGGTTGGCAGCTCTGCACTGACCAGGGAAGCAAGCATGTAGAGTGTACCGGACTGTCGGTGAACCTTAAGAGCCCCAGCGGCCCGGTCGGGCTCGTCAAAGGAGACACCCCGGCCTCCATGGCAGTGAATATCGGTCAGGCCCGGGCAGATGAATACGGGTTGGCTGGCGTGCTCTACTGCCGCCAGCTGGGGGGCCGGGTCGGAACCGTGATCAATAATTGAGGTGTCTTGGAGTAAGAACCAGTTGCTGTGACGGTAGGGCTGGGCTAGGCCGGTGGCCTTAGCCTGGGAGTAGAGTACAGGACCGGTCATATTTGCCCTTCTCTGTTGATTTTGAGTACGTAGTCGTAGCGGTCTGCCCGGTAGAGGGTCTGGGTACTTTCAACAGCCAAGCCATACTCGGTGAAGCCCAGTCGTTCTACCTTAAGGGCCGCTGTATTGGTGGGTACCGCCAGGGCCCTTGCTTCTTCTGCGGTGAGGTTGGTGGCGCTAATGCGCTGCTCTGCTGTCATAATCCGATAACCGTTTCTGGCAAGCTGCTCGTCCAGGGAACCGGATGGTTTTGGTTCAACATGAGCAAAAGACTGCGGTAAAAAGTGGGCCCGTTCGTAGGCCATGGGCGCCCCGTCTGCCTTACGTAGACGGATAATGCGCAGCACCTGGGCGCCCGGTTCTATGGCTAGATCCCGGGCTATGTTAATGGGGGCGGCAATCATGACGCAGCTGATGGTGGTGGAGGCAGGTTTAGAGCCGCGCATAGTCATGTCCTCGGTAAAGGAGGTTAGTCTCGGTACCTTGCGGATAGTGCCTCGATCTGCAATATAGCTGCCCGAACCTTGAATGTTATAGATCAATCCGCGTTGGGCCAGAAGGGCTAGGGCGCGGCGGACCGTGTCTCTGCTGACGCCGTAATTTTTTTGGAGTTCTCGTTCGGTGGGTAAGATATCGTGGGCGGCTCCGGGTGAAATAAATTTTTCTTCTAGATTTTTAGCCAGTCGCTTGTATTTGGGTATGGGGCTTTGCTGGCTAAGGTCGTGGGGTAGGGGCGGTCTTGAGGGATTTTTGATAGTCATAAGAGTTAGTCTAACCCCTGGCTCAAAAATTGGTACGAACAAGGCTTCTTTTTTGTAGAATTGTGAAGTTACCGGGGTCATTATTTTGGAAAAAAGATTAAAAATTCTGGCCGAGTAGATTCTTTGTGAGATGGATATTCCAAGAAATAGCCGCTTATCCAATCCTAATTAGCGGTTGAGAGCTTTTAAAAACTGAGGGGTATACCGAGAGATTCATCAAAACGTGACCAAATGTAGTTGCTTGACTCTGAGAATGCTTATGGTAACGAGTTTTGCTGACAGGCCGACTGAAAAAAGCAAATTTTTGGTGTGGTCTTGAGAACCTACCCTCTTGACTAGTGCAGGGCTAGAGCTTTGGCATAATGGAGACTATGCAATTTTCCGGTTCATCTCATCCAAGGGCAAAAAATTACCGTCAGGGACTCATTGCCAGCTATCTAGGGGTGGCTCTCCTTTTTCTATTCCTGCTCCTAGCTATCTACCAAGCTGGCAAAGAAGAATCTGTTCTTGGTTGGATTCTTGCCGGTATTATTCTGGCCTGGTTAGCTCTAGCCGCCTATGTAACCCGTTTTGTGGTGGGCCAGTATAAGAGCTCTCAGGCAGCCTACCGCCAAGTCAGCCAGGAGCAGCCCGAGGCTGGGCAATCCATGCTGGACCAAAAATTGGCCCACAGTTTTCAGATTATTCTGGTTCAGGCTAAAGTGATTGCCGAGCAAAGACAGCAGCCTGGCTCAGAAGCCAAGGAGCTGATTGACCGGGCTTTGGACACCATCAACACCACCGCCCACAACGGTATGGGCATGATCAAGGATGCAGAGGCTAAATAATGAACCACACTGCAGAAGCTCAGCCAATCCCCAATGCTTCCCAGGGTAAACCCCGGGCCTTTTCCGGTGCTCAGCCCTCGTCCGATTCGCTTCATCTGGGCAACTATCTAGGTGCTATTGGCAACTGGGTAGGCATGCAGGACGATCACGATTGCCTCTTTTTTATTCCGGATATGCACGCTATCACGGTCAGCCAGGATCCTCAGCAGCTACGCGAGCGCACGCGAACCATGATTGCCCAGTACATTGCCGCCGGTATTGACCCGCAGCGGAGCCCACTTTTTGTCCAGTCTCATGTGCCCGAGCACGCTCAGTTAGCCTGGGTGCTTAACTGCATAACGGGTTTTGGGGAAGCTTCCAGGATGACCCAGTTTAAAGATAAGTCTTCTAAACAGGGGGCTGATCAGACTACGGTTGGACTTTTTACCTACCCGGTGCTCATGGCTGCCGATATTTTGCTTTACCAGGCAGATAGGGTGCCCGTTGGTGAAGACCAGCGCCAGCATCTGGAACTAACGCGTAACCTGGCCCAGCGCTTTAATGCCCGCTTTGGCAGCACCTTTGTTGAGCCTGAACCCCTGCAGTTTAGAGAAGCTGCTAAGATTTTTGACCTGCAGGACCCTAGGTCAAAAATGAGTAAGTCAGCCCAGAACGATAAGGGCATTATTTGGCTCTTGGATGAGCCGGATACCGTGGTTAAAAAGGTAAAGTCTGCGGTGACCGATGCGGGGCAAGAGATTCGTTTTGACCGTGAGAATAAGCCCGGCATCTCTAATTTGCTGACCATCTATTCTGCTTTAACAAATCGGACGATTCAGGAGCTGCTTGAGGAGTATGAGGGTAAAATGTACGGTCACCTTAAGCTGGACCTAGCCCAGGTGCTCACCGAAACCTTGGGCCCTATCCGCCAGCGTGCCTTGGAATTGCTGGATGATCCAGCGGAGTTGGATAGGCTTTTGGCTTTGGGTGCAGCCCAAGCTCGTGAGCTTGCCGGGCAAACCATGACGGCAGTCTATGAGCGTGTGGGCTTTATGCCCGCTGTAGTGCAGTAGGACCGGGCGCAGGGTAGGTTGCGATGAGGCACAGTTCGCCCACCTTGGCTGGGATTGAGACCTATTGGAGTGTGGTTGCCCCTATTCCCGGCCAGCTTAGCCAGCTTATTCTTGGCTGGCAGAAGCAGCAGGGAGTGCATCATAGTGAGCTGCACAGCCATATTACGGTACTTATTTGTCGTGCCCCTGACAATTATTCTGTTCTTGATCGACTGGAAGATGCCTTGGCTTCTCAGGCACCGGTTGACATTCTTTTAGGTGAGCCCCAAACCTTCTTGCCAGCCTCATCGGTTAGCTTTTTGAGTGTGCAGATCGGGGCAGAAGAACTAACCGACTTACACACAAGGTGCCAGCAGCTGCTCGGTGCCTCTGCCTCTCCCTTTGCCTATGTGCCGCATCTTACCTTAGGGATGCACTTGCCAGAACCTGCCTTGGCGGATTCTTTGCAGCGGTTTGCCGCCCTGCCCAAGGAGTTAAGGCAGTTTAGTCTGGATCGGCTTTTGGTCTACCGTTACCGGGGCCAGAACTGGACCTACCTGCGCCAGTTCATGCTAGCTCAGCCCCGCTGATCTAGCTGGTCTTGCCGCTGACGCCGTTTATTTCGTTAGGGGTATGGGGTAGGTCAAGCTGGGCAAAGATTTCTGCTTTGCCAGCTTTGAGGTCTTTGAGGGAGACGGCCAGTAATTTTTTGCTGCTTGGGTCGCTTACGTAGGCGGTGTTTTCGTTAACCCAGATAGCGGGTCTGGGGTCCTGCCAGGTTTCGGATTCCTGCCAGGGGTCCATGAGTGTCAGTGAGCCAAGTTCTTTACCGGTTTGCTCGTCATAGTAGCGTAGCTTGCCGTCGGTTGTCAGTACTAAGGCTTCGCCAGCTGGACCGCGGGCTAGGGAGCGGAAGGTGTAGGAGACTCCCTGGGGTAGGGCTACGGTGCTGATGCTGGCTGTTGTGGTGTTGATGAGGGAAAACTGTTCTGGGCGTTCCAGGCTGGCGTTAGGATCTGTTTTATAGTCTGTCAGGACGATGGCAGATTTTTCGGATCCGGCCTGATTGCCCAGGCGGGAGTAGGAGTCTTTGCTGGTAGTGACCTTGGTAAACTGGCCGGCACGGTAGATGAGGGCGCCGTCTTCGCAGCCAAGGGTGTATACCTGGTGGGCGGCTTTAGCTTCGCCGTGTATTCCTGGGCAGTCTTTATTTTCTGTGATGATCTTTGCCTGGTCATCAATGACGGCTGCACCGCTTCGTTTTTCCTGGTCTCCTACCGAGACCAGGTAGCGGTTATTGGCTAGGGGGATGGCAAAACCGTGGTGAGCTTGGGGCAGGCTGATTTTTTGGGTCTCAATGCTGCTGGCAGTGCGCTGGTCTGCTCCGGTGAGGTCAGCAACCCGATAGGTTTCAAAACTGGCCGTACCGTCCGAGAAGAGGGCTGTTTTACCCAGATTGCTGATGACATGCCCGGTATGGTCTGCTGCAAAGTGTAGCTGGCTTAGGCTGGGTGTGCTGCTATAGATGTGGCTGTGGTCTCCGTGGGCTTGTTCCCAGCTGCCTAGGTCAAGAACACTGTAGCTTGATCCGTCTGCCACGATCATGTGGCGGTTGTCTCCGGCTGGGTTAAGCCGAAGAAAACCTTCTTTATCAAAGGTGCTGAGGACTTCCATGCTTCTGCCGTCAATAACCATCAGTCCGCCTTCATAGGTGATGGCCAGGCGGGGGGAGAGGGTACTGGCTTCGGTGATTGCTGCCGGACTGCTACTGGGTGAGGCTTGGATCTGGTTTTCTTGGCTGTTTTTTGTGCTGCAGGCAGTCAAAGTTAGGCTGGCTAGGCAGAGGACTGTCAGTGTGCTGGTTAGGGGGCCGTATTTCGTCATGAAAATCAATATATCTTAAATGAGATTCATTATCATTAACACCGGTTGACAGGCCCCAAAAAACTGCCCGCTCCAACAGTGGGGCGGGCAGTAGAAGGTGTTTTGCTAGAGTAGCTGGGTTAAGCCCAACTCCTTGAGCTGGCCAACGGTATCCTTAACCCGCTGGGCCTGGCTGCGACTGGTCACCAGAAGGGCGTCATCGGTGTCAATGACTACGATATCTTCTAGACCGACCACAGATATCTTGCGGCCGCTGCCGCTTGAGATAAGACCGGTAGCATCCTGGGATAAGATGTTTTCTCTATCCCCGAGCAGGGTAAGCTTCTCGTCGGTTTTCTCCTGGTTGAGGCGGGCAACGGCATCAAAATCTCCCACATCATCCCAGCTGAAAGAACCGGGCACCATGGCAACATCGCCGGCGGCAGCCGCAGGCTCAGCAACCGCATAGTCGATGGCAATCTTGGGCAGTCGCGGCCAAATCTGCTGCATCAGCTCTGCCTGCCGGGGCCCACCCCAAGCCTGGGCAAGCTGTGTAATGCCTTCGTAGAGTTTGGGCTGATTAGCCTTAAGGTGACTTAACATGAGCTCAGCCGGGGCAACAAACATGCCGGCATTCCAGGTGTACTCCCCAGAAGCCACATAGGCAGAGGCTGTAGCGTAATCCGGTTTTTCCACAAAAGATTCCACGGCCAGCGCGCTGGGTGCCTTAGCAAGACCTAGGGGTTCGGTTGCCTTGATATAACCAAAGGCGGTAGAGGGCTCGGTGGGGGTTATACCGATGGTAACGATTTTTCCACTAGCGGCAGTTTCAATAGCCTCCCGCACTACCTGATGAAACTCTGCTACCGGGTCAATCACATGATCTGCGGCAAAGGAGCCGATGATAGCGTCTGGATCCCGGCTGTATAAGATGGCACAGGCCAAACCAATTGCTGCTGCTGAGTCTCTGGGGGATGGCTCTAGCACTAAGTCTTGAGCAGCTAATTGATCCAACTGTTGCATAACGGCTTTCTGATGGTCTTCGCCGGTAACCACCATGACCGAACCGCTGGAAAGATCAAGCAGCCGATCGTAGGTTTGGCGGAGTAAAGAGGAACCGTTGCCCGTAAGATCAAGTAAGAACTTAGGTGCCTGCGCCCGAGAAAGGGGCCAGAGGCGGGAACCGACCCCGCCGGCCGGAATCAAGGGGTAGAACCGTTCGTTTGGTGTTTTCATCATGTAATAGAATACAGTTTCCCATGTCATATTTCGGAAAACTTGTCTTTAAAGCCCACAGAAAATCCCTTTATTTTTTAGTGAGTCGGACTGCTCTCCCGCAAGACCGCGGGAAAAAATTGTATTTGGCTACAAAAATTTACGCTAATTTCAAGACAATATGAGGTCAGGAGCTAGCCACAAGGTGTCAGTAAAGGTTTAAGTAACCTGGTAGTCTTTTGGGTAGATGAACACTCATTTAAGCCACTTTGGTGCAAGACTGTACCCTGACCTATGGAGGGTACTCACCAGGTGCTAACCAGGAGGTTATTCAGTGCCGAACAACTCTAAAGGCACCCTTTACCGCGGCCGGGAAGGCATGTGGTCCTGGGTGGCCCATCGCATCACGGGTATAGCTATCTTTTTCTTTCTACTGGTACACGTGCTGGACACCGCAATGGTGCGGGTTTCGCCGGAGGCCTACAATGCGGTGATGGATGTTTACAAAAATCCCATCATGGGCTTGGGAGAGGCCGTGCTGGTAGCCGCTATTGTCTACCACGCTTTTAACGGTATCCGCATCATTCTTGTTGATTTCTGGAAAGACGGGGCCAAGAACCACAGGGCCATGCTCTGGGGTGTTCTGGTTCTTTGGGTACTGGTGATGCTGCCCTTCATGATCCGCCACCTGATGAACGTTTTTGGAGGCTAAAAAATAATGGCTACTCCTCTCAAAGCTAAAGTATCCCTTCCCCGCAGCCGGGACAATACCGTGGCTGGCGTGAAGTATAACCGGTCCTCCTCTAAGCGCAACAACTTTGAAATGCTGGCCTGGCTCTTTATGCGCTGTTCGGGTGTGCTGCTTGTCGTGCTCATCTTTGGCCATCTTTTTGTTAATCTCATGCAGCCGGGCGGTGTGCACCGCATTGATTTTGGTTTTGTCGGTGGAAAACTGGCTAACCCCTTCTGGCAGATTTGGGATCTTTTGCTCCTGTGGCTTGCCATGCTACACGGCACCAACGGTATCCGCACCATCATCATGGATTACGCCGAAAAAGACCGAAGCCGGATTGCCCTCAAAGCTATCCTCTACATAGCCGCGGCCTTTGTGCTTTTGGTTGGTACCCTGGTGATCTTTACCTTTGATCCCTGCCCGGCTGGAGCTCCGGAGGACCTTTTGCCCTCCTTCTGCTCAGCCCCGTAAAGCATTATCGAGAACGAGAAAAGAGCATTAAAGCACATGCAGGTACATAAGTACGATGTAGTAATCGTTGGAGCCGGTGGCGCGGGCATGCGGGCAGCAATTGAGGCTGGCCAGCGGGTTCGCACTGCCGTCTTAACCAAGCTATACCCCACCCGTTCCCACACGGGTGCAGCTCAGGGTGGTATGTGTGCTGCCCTAGCTAACGTAGAAGAAGACAACTGGGAATGGCACACTTTTGACACTATCAAGGGTGGGGACTACCTGGTTGATCAGGACGCCGCTGAAGTAATGGCTAAAGAAGCCATTGAAGCGGTGCTTGACCTCGAAAAGATGGGCCTACCCTTCAACCGCACCCCAGAGGGCCGTATTGACCAGCGTCGTTTTGGTGGCCATACCCGCGATCACGGTAAGGCCCCGGTACGCCGGGCCTGCTATGCCGCCGACCGGACCGGCCATATGATTTTGCAAACCCTCTACCAGAACTGCGTTAAGCATAACGTTGAATTTTTTAACGAGTACTATGTGCTCGACCTAATAATGGTGGAGGATGAGCACGGTAAACGCCGTCCGGCCGGGGTAGTGACCTACGATCTAGCCAGCGGAGACGTTCATGTTTTCCAGGCTAAGTCGGTGATCTTTGCCTCTGGTGGATGTGGCAAGATCTTTAAGACAACCTCCAATGCCCATACCCTGACCGGTGATGGTATGGCCATTGCACTGCGAAACGGTATTCCCCTGGAGGACATGGAATTTGTTCAGTTCCATCCCACAGGTTTAGCCGGCCTGGGCATCCTGGTTTCGGAGGCAGCCCGCGGTGAGGGTGGCATCCTGCGCAATGCTGACGGTGAGCGCTTTATGGAACGCTACGCCCCCACCATTAAAGATCTGGCCCCGCGCGATATTGTAGCCCGGTCGATGGCCAACGAAGTGCGTGAAGGGCGCGGCTGCGGGCCGAACAAAGACTACGTTCTGCTGGATTTGACCCACCTAGAACCGGCTCACATTGATGCAAAGCTGCCCGATATCACTGAGTTTGCCCGTACCTACCTAGGCGTAGAGCCTTACACAGAGCCGGTGCCGGTTTTCCCCACAGCCCACTACGCTATGGGCGGGATCCCCACCAATATAGATGCCGAAGTTTTTGCCGATTCGCAAGAAACCATTCCCGGTCTCTACGCCGCCGGTGAAGTGGCCTGCGTCTCCGTACACGGCTCTAACCGCCTGGGCACCAATTCGCTGCTAGACATCAACGTTTTTGGTAAACGAGCCGGAATTAAGGCTGCCGACTACGCTGCCGGTGCAGACTTCTTGGACATTCCAGAAGATGCAGCTGAAGCCACCCTCACTTTGCTCAACAGCCTGCGCTCTGGCCAAGGTAGCGAGAAGGTAGGGCAGATCCGCAAAGAATTGCAGGATGTCATGGATGCAGACATGCAGGTCTTTCGGACAGCTGAAACCATTCACAATGCCCTGAATAAGATTGCAGAGCTAGAAGAGCGTTACCGTCAGATTTCTATTCAAGATAAGGGCAAACGCTTTAACCTGGATCTGCTAGAAGCCGTTGAGCTGGGCTTCTTGCTGGAGTTAGCCAAGGTCATGTCCGTTGCTGCCCTGCACCGGGAAGAATCTCGCGGTGGGCACTTCCGGGAAGACTTCCCCAAGCGCGATGACGACAAATTTATGAAGCACTCTATGGTCTATTTGGACCCAGCTGCACAAACCGAGGGTGTTGCCGGGCTGCGCTTTGCCACCAAACCTGTTGTCTTCACCCGTTACGAACCGATGGAGCGTAAGTATTAAAATGGCAGATTTTGAAGCACGCGAACCAGAATCAAAGGTTGCCCTGGCTTCTGAACAGGCTGGGGCCCAAGGGATCACCACCTTTGATGTGACCGTTAAAATCCGGCGCTATAACCCGGAGGTTTCGGCAGAGGCTCACTGGGATGAGTATCGGGTCAGCATGTACGGCACGGACCGTGTTCTAGATATTTTGCACAAGATTAAATGGGAGTTGGACGGTTCCCTGTCCTTCAGGCGTTCCTGTGCCCACGGTATCTGCGGTTCGGATGCCATGCGCATTAACGGGCGCAACCGGCTGGCCTGCAAAACCTTGCTCAAAGACCTAGACCTGTCCAAACCCATCACGGTTGAACCCATTAAGGGCCTGCCCTGTGAAAAAGATTTAATTGTGGATATGGAACCCTTTTTCCAGGCCTACCGAGAGGTAATGCCCTTCCTCATTAACGGTGATCATGAGCCAGAACGTGAGCGCTACCAGTCTCAAGAGGACCGGGAGCGTTTTGACGACACCACCAAGTGTATCCTGTGTGCTGCCTGCACCACTTCCTGCCCGGTTTTTTGGACCGATGGCCAGTATTTTGGGCCGGCAGCTATTGTTAATGCTCACCGCTTTATCTTTGATTCCCGTGACGATGCGGGGGATATGCGCCTAGAAATTCTTAACGATAAAGAAGGGGTCTGGCGTTGCCGCACCACCTTTAACTGCACGGAGGCCTGCCCGCGGGGTATTCAGATTACTAAGGCAATTGCCGAGGTTAAGCAAGCCATTGTAGCTAGCGCCTTCTAGTTTGGTAAGATCCCGGGCTGAGCTTCTGTCCCAGCCCGGGTTTGCCCACTCATGACTGATGGCACTGGCTGTAGCGTACAGTACAGGCTAAGTTAGAAGCTATGGTTCATACATCGATTGCGTCTTTGCTGGATTCACCGGGGCCCTTGATGGGTCCTCGTGTTGCTGCTCTCTTACCCGAGCTCATTGAGTTTCGCCGGCAGGTGCACCGCAACCCAGAGTTGAGTTTTCAGGAAAAAGAGAGCACCAAGCGTATTGTGCAGCACCTGGAACAAGCTGGCATGCACCCTACCTTATTTGAGGGAACCGGCTGTTTTGTTGACATTGGGCGTGGTCCTTTCGCCTTAGCCTTGCGGGCCGATATTGATGCCCTACCTTTGCAAGAGAAAACCGGGCTACCTTACGCCTCCCAGGTGCCCGGGGTCATGCATGCCTGCGGTCACGACATTCATCAGACGGTGATGCTGGGGGTGGCCTTGGCTTTAAAGGACTTAGACCGGCAGCTCAGCCTGGATCGGTCTGTCCGAATTATTTTTCAGCCGGCCGAGGAGCAGCTACCCGGTGGGGCAGTTGATGTGATTGGTCAAGGGGCTCTCAGGGGTATCCCGCGAGCCTTTGCCCTCCACTGTGAACCTAAGGTAGATGTCGGTAAAATTGCCAGCCGCATTGGGGCCATTACCTCAGCTACAGACACTATTAAGATTCGTTTGCACGGCCACGGGGGCCATACTTCCCGGCCGCACCTAACCGAGGATTTGATCTACGCCATGGGGCAGCTTGCGGTAGGTGTTCCTGCGGTCCTGTCCCGCCGCATGGATGCCCGGTCGGGTATTTTATTGACCTGGGGGCAAATTTCTGCGGGAGTAACTCCTAACGCTATACCGGCGGAGGGCTTTTTGGCCGGTACTTTACGTTGTTTAGACGCTGATGCCTGGTATCGGGCTGGTGAAATTCTTGACGATGTTATTGAACAGGTTGCTGCTCCCTACGGTGTAAGAGTTGAACTAGAGCATGTGCGGGGGGTCCCACCGGTCGTTAATACCGAGGAAGAGACAGCCATGGTAGAAAGCGCTGCCCGTACGGAGCTGGGTGAAGACGCCGTGCAGCTTGTGGAGCAGTCCATGGGGGGAGAGGATTTTGCCTGGATGCTGCAGGAGGTGCCCGGCGCTATGATTCGGCTGGGTACCAGAACCCCCGGTGGGCCCACCTATGACCTGCATCAGGGGGATTTTATTCCCGATGAGCGGGCTATTGGCTACGGGGTGCAGGTTATGGCCACAGCTGCCTTACGGGCGGTGCGTTGGGAGCAAGCTAAGCTTTCGGCTCAGCAGTTTCGCTCTAGCAGCAACTACGGCTAGGAGCTAGTTGCAAAAATTTTTTGGCTTTTACTTAAGACTGTATGCTTGCCACTACCGGTTTTGAGTGGGCGCTGCCTATGCTAGGCAGTAATATTAAACAGTATCTCAAAACACACTATTGGCTGGTTTGGTTTCTATTGCTTCTAGCGAGGGGCCTTTCCAACCGTCTAACCCATACTTTGACGAAGGGATAGCTTCATGGCTACTCATTCACGTTTGCTGCTAGCCGGTTCTATGGTTAGTATGACTGTTCTTTTGCTTGCTGGCTGCGGTGCTGCCCCCGAAGAGTCCGGCACCAGTGCAGAACAGCGGGACTACAAGTCCTGCATTGTCTCTGACGAAGGAGGTTTTGCAGACAAATCCTTTAACGAGAATTCCTACCAGGGCTTAAAGGCCGCTGAGAAGGATTACGGTATTCAGATTGCAGAGGCAGAATCAAGTTCGGCCGATCAGTACGGCCCGCACGTTAACGGTATGGTTCAAGCCGGCTGTGACAGCATCATCACTGTTGGCTTTGCCCTGGCAGATACCACTAAAGAGGTAGCTCAGGCCAATAGCGACGTACATTTTGCCATTGTTGACGACGGTTCTATTGAGCTAGATAACGTTCGTCCTATTGTCTATGACACAGCCCAGGCAGCTTTCCAGGCTGGTTATCTAGCTGCTGCTCAGTCTAAGACTGGAAAGGTGGCCACCTACGGCGGTGCCCAGATGCCCACTGTCACTATCTTTATGGATGGGTTTGCTCAGGGGGTTGACTACTACAACAAAGAGAAAAATGCCGATGTAGAGTTGCTGGGCTGGGATAACAAATCCCAGTCAGGTACCTTTATCGGCAATTTTACTGACCAAACCAAAGGTAAAACCAATACCCAGAATTTTCTTAACCAGGGGGCCGACGTCATTATGCCCGTAGCGGGCCCGGTAGGCGGTGGAACCCTGGAGGCGGTCAGTGAACATAACGCCAAGAATTCAGATTCTGCCGCCTCCGTTATTTGGGTAGATTCTGACGGGTACGAGACCAACCCTAATTATCAGGACATTATTCTCACTTCTGTGCAGAAGAAAATGAAAGAAGCTGTTGAGTCAACGATCAAGGACGATATTGACGGCAAGTTTAGCAACCAGAAATACATCGGTACTTTAGAAAACGGTGGGGTGAGCCTGGCTCCTTTCCATAATTTTGACGATAAAGTATCCGCTGAAACCAAGACTGAGCTAGAGCAGATTAAAGACAAGATTATTTCTGGGCAGATCACGGTAGATACAGAGGGTAACCCTAGTAGTACAAGTTCAAGTTAATCAGGGGTGGCGGTTCAGTAGCCTGGGCTCTGAGCCGCTCTTCACCTGGGCATCGAGGACAGATTCCGTTATAAGAGAAAGCGCATCGATGAAACTGGAGCTGCGTCAGGTTAGCAAAAGGTTTGCTAACTTTACCGCAAATGACCGGATTGACCTGCTAGTTGAACCGGGTACAGTCCATACGGTACTGGGAGAGAACGGTGCCGGTAAGTCAACGCTGATGAATATCATTTACGGTCTTTATCAGCCTAGTCAGGGGCAGATTCTCCTGGATGATCAGCCCGTAGAGTTTAGCGGCCCAGCTGCTGCTATGCAGGCGGGCATTGGCATGGTGCATCAGCATTTTATGTTGGTGCCGGTTTTTACCGTGGCAGAAAATGTTGCCCTAGGGGCCGAAGATCTTTCTGGGGCCGTCCTTGACCTGGAACAAACCCGCATAAAAATTCGGGAAATATCCCAGCGTTATGGTTTTGAGGTTGATCCAGACGCTCTGGTAGAGGATCTGCCGGTGGGGGTGCAGCAGCGGGTAGAGATTATTAAGGCGCTGGTACGCCAGGCGCAGATTCTGATCTTGGACGAACCAACTGCCATGTTAACTCCGGCAGAAACAGACCAGCTGCTGGCTATTATGGATCAGCTGCGCAGCGACGGTAAGTCCCTGCTCTTTATCTCGCACAAGCTGCGTGAGGTTAAGGCTATCTCGGATACGATTACGGTCATTCGCCGCGGCAAGGTGGTGGGCCAGGCAGATCCTTCGGCTAGCAGCGAGCAATTAGCCAGTCTCATGGTTGGCAAAGAGGTGCAGCTGGTTGTGGAGAAAAAACCGGCCCAGCTTCAGCAGTCCTGTTTTGAGATAGCTGACCTGTCTTTGGAGTCCGAGACCGGCCTGCCCCTGCTAAAAGATATTAATCTGACAGTGCGGGGCGGAGAAATAGTGGCAGTGGCCGGGGTGCAAGGTAACGGTCAGACCGAGCTGGCCGAGACCATTATGGGGTTGCGGCCGGGAGCAAGAGGTTCTTTGAAGCTGAACGGCCAGCAGCTGCTGGGTAAAAAAACCCGGGATATCTTACGGGCAGGGGTTGGTTTTATTCCTGAGGACCGGTCTAGGGATGGCTTGATTGGCTCTTTCTCCGTGGCAGAAAACTTGATTCTGGATCAGTTTCATACAAAAGAATTCTCCCGAGCAGCAAGTTTGAGGCCCCGTATCGTCAGCAAAAATGCTGAGCGGGCTATCGAAGAGTTTGATATTAGGGCAGGTGGCAAAGATGTTGCTGCTGCCACCCTCTCCGGTGGAAACCAGCAAAAAATTGTAGTGGCGCGAGAGATCAGTGGCCAGCTTAAACTACTGCTTGCTGCCCAACCTACCCGAGGGGTGGATGTGGGCTCTATTGAATTTATCCATAAGCGGCTTATTGCCGAACGGGATCGGGGTCTTCCTCTGCTGATCATTTCAACAGAGCTCGACGAAATTTATGCCTTAGCGGATAGAATTGCCGTTTTTTTCCATGGCCAGCTGATGGGCCTTGTCCCAGCCGATACACCGCGCTCTATTGTAGGTCAGATGATGGCCGGCCACAGCTATGAGCAGATTATGGCGGACTTGTCTTTGCAGGAGCAGCAGCAAAAATCGGGTGAGCATAAGGCAGAGCGGTTACCTTGGGCAGGAGGAGCAGGTTCGTGAGTGAAGAGCACAATAAAACGGTTGAAGCAGACCAAGAGCCTGGCCAGCCTTCCTGGCCGGTTAGGATTCTTGGAGGTAGCTTTGTCTTGTCCTTGGGGGCCTTGCTGGCTTCTTTGCTGGTGGGAGGGCTGCTGATTGCAGTAACAGATAGTGCAGTGCACCGGGCTATCACCTACTTTTTTGCCCGGCCTAGTGCTACCTTTCAGGCGGCTTGGCAGGCTGCGTCCGAGGCCTATGCCGCCCTCTTTCGAGGGGCAATTTTTAACTATGAGGCCGATACGCTGGCCAATGCTATCTATCCGCTGCTGGAAACCCTCACCGTTTCCACCCCTCTTATCTTTGCCGGTCTTGCGGTAGCAATCGCTTTTAGAACGGGTTTGTTTAATATTGGTGCCCAGGGCCAGATTATTGTGGGGGCCTTATTGGGCACCTACGTAGCTATTAGCTGGCAGCTGCCGCCGGTACTACTCTTGGCAATGGTGGTTTTAGCTGCTGGCCTTGGCGGAGCCATTTGGGGTGGTTTGGTGGGGCTGCTTAAGGCAAAGACCGGTGCCCACGAGGTCATCCTTTCGATTATGCTCAACTATATTGCCTTGAATCTGTTGCTGTATTTACTTAAAACTCCACTCTTACAGCGCCCCGGCAATACCCACCCTATTTCTCCTCCTTTGCCGGAGGGAGCCCTGTTTCCACTGATCCTGGGCCAGCCTTTCCGCCTACATTGGGGCTTTGTGCTGGCCTGTCTGGCTGTTATTTTTATTTCTTGGTTGCTTAATCGTTCCACTCTGGGCTTTCAGTTACGGGCTGTTGGTGCTAATCCACGGGCGGCCACTAGGGCAGGTATGTCGGTGACCGCTAGCTACGTCCTGGTCATGGCCCTAGCCGGTGCCCTGGCAGGGCTGGCCGGTGCGGTTCAGGTGGCCGGTACAGAGAAGGTGCTTAATACCGGGGTTGCTTCTTCTATTGGCTTTGACGCTATCACGGTGGCCCTGCTGGGCCGTTCTAAACCCTGGGCTACCTTTTGGGCTGCCCTGCTCTACGGGGCTTTTCGTGCGGGTGGATCAACCATGCAAGTAGACACCGGCACTCCGGTTGACCTTGTGCTGGTTGTTCAGGCCCTGACCGTTCTTTTTATTGCTGCGCCGCCCCTTATTCGAGCTATTTTCCGTCTACCGGATGTGGACGGGGCCGCTCGGAAGAAAAAGAAAACTACCCCGGTTCTTCAGGAGGTAACCCAATGACAAGCCCTGTACTTGATCGAACAGCCTCCTCTGCTGGCTCAGCTGCCGTCAAAAAAAAGGAGCCCCTTAGCCTGCTGCTGCTGGCCTTGCTGGCAGTTTTCCTCTTGGGAGTGCGGGCCCCTAGCGGCCAGGTTACCTTTCGACTGAATGACGGCCTAGACTGGATTAAGCTACCGGATCTGGTGCTTTCGGCAGGAGTAACCGGTTGGTTGCTGTCCCTGCTGCTACTGGCTATAGCTCTTTATTCTTGTTTTCTGCTGTATCGGGGCAGAAAATTACCCCTTGTTTATACCCTGATTTTTTGGGCTGGGCTGGTGAGCGGTTTGCTGGTTTGGGCAATTGGTTCTGCCCGGAGCTCGGATATTTCTTTGGTTAATCTGTTTTCGGGAGCCTTAGCCCTGTCTATCCCCATGATTTTTGGGTCGATGGGGGGTTTGCTGTGTGAGAAGTCTGGCATTATTAATATTGCCATTGAAGGGCAGCTTCTTTTTGGGGCTTTTTCAGCAGCCCTGGTTGGTTCTATGACCGGTAATGCTTGGGTGGGCCTGCTGGCTGCTATGGCTGGGGGAGCTTTGGTTTCCCTAGTTTTAGCTGTCTTCTCTATCAAGTACGCGGTTGACCAAACTATTGTAGGTGTGGTTGTTAACGTTTTGGTTTCTGGCTTGACGGGTTTCCTTTTTGTCCGGCTTTTAGAACCCAATGCGCAGACGCTTAATTCTGCCCCTAAGCTTCCCCTTATTGAGATTCCTGTTCTGTCTCAGATTCCGCTGTTGGGACCGGTGCTTTTTAACCAGTCTCTTCTTGTGTACCTTATGTACCTGGTGGTGGGCTTGATCTGGTGGGCCCTGCGTAAAACTGCCTGGGGTTTGCGTACCCGGGCCGTTGGTGAGCATCCGCAGGCTGCCGATACCTTAGGTGTTGCTGTCAACCGGTTACGCTCTACAAACGTACTGCTGGCTGGCTGTGTTGCGGGCATGGGCGGGGCCTTTTTTACCCTGGTGTCGGTTTCTTCCTTTAACACCAATATGACTGCTGGTCAGGGATATATCGCCCTGGCTGCCCTGATTTTTGGTCGTTGGAAACCCCTGGGTGCCCTGGCTGCTTCGCTTCTCTTTGGTTTTTCTTTACAGGTTCAGTATATTCTTGCGCTCCTAGGTGCTTCGATTCCCACGGAGTTGCTGGCTATGCTGCCTTACCTGATTACAATTCTTGCTGTTGCCGGTTTAGTGGGGCGTTCCCGTGGCCCGGCTGCAGCCGGTAAACCCTACCTGAAAGGTTAGTTTTATGGCAGCAATCGATAAGGGTCGGGAGCCTGCGGTGGATCCGGGCCGGATTGACTGGCAGCTGCTTCGTGACCGGGCAGTTGCTGCTATGCGGCAGGCCTACTGCCCTTATTCGGGGTATGCGGTAGGGGCGGCCGCCCTAACCAGCTCTGGTCAGATAGTTAGTGGCTGCAATATCGAAAATGCTTCCCTTGGCTTAACGCTGTGCGCAGAGTGCTCTTTGATCAGTGATCTTTTTAGACTGGAGGCCGGTAAGCTGCTGGCTTTTGTCTGTGTGGACGGTCAAGGGCAGCTATTGCTGCCCTGCGGACGTTGCCGGCAGCTGCTCAGTGAACATAGCCTGCCGGGAATGCTGCTTGCTGGCCCTGCTGGTAACACCCCCTTGGAGCACTTACTGCCGCAGGCCTTTGGGCCGGAGGATTTGAAGTCCTCGGCCGGGTAGACTGAATGAGCAGGGTGCACTGACAAGGAGGCAGCAGCAGAGATGACAGATGCTCAGTTTGATGCGGTGGATATTATCCGCTGTAAACGAGAAGGGCAGCAGTTGCAGGATGCCCAGATTGACTGGGTGATTGATGCCTATACCCGGGGGCTGGTGGCCGATGAGCAGATGAGTGCCCTGGCTATGGCCATCTATTTTAGGGGCATGAGCCGGGCAGAATTGAGCCGTTGGACGCAGGCTATGATCGCTTCGGGCCAGCGTATGGATTTTTCTTCTTTGGTTGGGCCTGCCGGAAAAATTGCCAGCTGCGACAAGCATTCAACCGGCGGGGTAGGGGATAAGATCACCCTGGTTTTAGCGGCGCTGCTTTCGGTTTTTGGGGTGATTGTTCCCCAGTTAAGCGGGAGGGGCTTAGGCCACACCGGCGGTACCTTGGATAAATTGGAGGCCATCCCTGGCTGGCAGGCTAACCTGTCGGAGCAGCGGCTTAAGGAGATCCTGGCGACCAGTGGTGCAGTCATTTGTGCTGCTTCAGATCAGCTGGCCCCTGCCGATAAAAAACTGTATGCCTTACGCGACGTGACCGCTACCGTGGAATCTACCGACCTGATTGCCAGTTCCATCATGTCTAAGAAAATTGCTGAAGGAACAGATTTTTTGATCTTAGATGTCAAGGTGGGTTCGGGGGCTTTTATGAAGGATCTTGACCAGGGCCGAATTCTGGCTGAAAAGATGGTTGACCTGGGTCAGGACGCTGGCTTAAAGACCTCCGCCTTACTGACCAATATGGATACTCCTCTGGGGCTGACGGTAGGCAACGCCTGCGAGGTGCAGGAGGCGGTAGAGGTCTTATCCGGGGCCGGCCCGGCCGATGTGGTGGAGTTAACTTTGGCCTTGGCTGAGCACATGCTCAGAGCCTGCGGGGTGGATGAGGATCCGGCTGCCGCTTTAGCTGACGGCAGAGCTATGGATTCTTGGCGGCAGATGATCCGGGCTCAAGGCGGAGACCCAGATGCCCCGCTGCCGCGGCCGCAAGAAAGCCAGACTGTCTACGCCGAGTCTTCTGGGATTCTTACCCGCCTGGACGCTTTAGCTGTGGGGGTCTGCGCCTGGAGGCTGGGTGCAGGCCGGGCCCGCAAAGAGGAGCAGGTCTTAGCGGCTGCCGGTGTAAGGTTGCACGCTAAGCCGGGGGACAGGGTCCAGCGCGGCCAGCCTTTGCTGACTTTGGAGACCGATCAGCCGCAGCGGCTGGAAAGAGCCTTAAATTCTTTAGAAAATGCCTTCAGTGTGGGCGAGCATTACCAAAGACAACCACTTATTCTAGGTAGGGTTGAGTCTAACTAGCTTTGTCGGTAACCTCGAAGCTGACATGCAAGTATATACAAGTGTTAGAAAAGAGAGTGGTATGGGAATTTTCAATCGCCATAAGAAGGACGAGTCCGATGAGGCGACTGAGTCACCTCTTAAGAAATTTGCTTCAGATGAGACCAAGGCTTCAGCGGTTGCTGGGGTAGAAGAAGAACTCCAAGAGGGCAGTGGCCTGCATGAGCTTGTAGAGCTTATGCGGACTAAGGGCAAGGGCCAACTTACTCTGGAACTCAAGCAGTCCGGCAACGACATGCACCTGGCCTTTTTTAAGAACGGTATCGAAGCTGAGTCAATGACCGTTGTACCCGGTAATGAGTGGTTTGATGGTGTTGCCCGGCTCTACACGGAAGAAGAAAAAAGTAAGCGGGGGGCCTGGAACCGGGCTCTCATTGCCGTCAATTTTGCTGAGAAGTCTGACTACCTGGTGCAGGCTTCGTACCTCAACAACGAGACTAATTCAACCAGTAATTTGCAGTACAGGGCTCCCGCCAGTGCTCAAGCACGTCAAGCGGCTGACCAGCCCAGTAGCTTCCTGACGACTCAAGAGCAGAATACTGACCTAGCGGCCCAGACTGAGCAGGCAGCAGCTTCTGAGCGGACAGCGTCAGCCAGCGCCGGCCTGGGAGCGGTCAGTGCGGGCCTGGCTGCTAGTCCTGCCCTTGGATCAGAAAACCATATGGAAGACCCCAGCGAGAGGTTTGTCCGTATTGGTGAGAGGGTTAATTCCCTTGACGAGGCACAGCGAGAAGAAAGTTTTTCTGAAGTTGCCTTTGGCAGCAAGGCAAACCGTGCCGCTGACAGGCCTGCTGCGGATCATCAGCCCGCGCAGGCTTCACCCCTGCAGGACCAGCCTGCTGATCAGGATAGTCTGACGCAGCCTGGAGCCTACCCGGATCGGGATCAGGCTGAGCTGGCAGAGCTGGACGATCAGGAGGGCAGCAGCCCGCTGGCTGATCGGCAGGACCGCTCTGAACCCACTGAAGAAGCTGACCAAGACCAAGGCGAGGCTGATTCCAAGGACTTTACTGCTAGCAGCCTTGTCGCTGAAGCTGAAGCTGACGCTCAGAGCAGTGAGCAAGAGCCAAGCAGCTTGCAGTACAGCAGCGATCAGACTACAGAAAGCAGCCCTGCTGAGCTCTCTTCTACCCAGCTTGACCAAGAGGAGAAAGACGCCGCCCAGGACCAGCTAAGTCAGGACCAGCTAGCCCAAGACCAGCTAGGCCAGGATTCTCTATCTGAGCAGAGTCAGCAGACCTCTACCACTACTACTACCGCTGCCGGGGCCGGCCTTGCCGGTGGTCTAGCTGCAGGAGGGGCCGCCAGCTACTTTGTCGCTAAATCCCGGGCTGCCGCTAACGAGCAGGACCAGGCTGCTCAAACTGCTGCCAGCTCCCGGGTAGAAGAAGACCAGAGTAGTCAGGGCCGGGTTAGCCAGTACCCTGTCTCGGATCAGGTTCTGGACATGAATTCCCAGCAGCCCGAAGCCGACTCAGTCAGCTCCCCGCAGAGCAGCAGCGGTTCCAGTTTCTATTCCTCTGCCTCCTACACATCGGCAAGCGATATTTCTATTGCGTCAGCTACCCTGGTTGACCCTGCTGATCAGCAGGACCAGTTGGCTGAGTCTAACGGGCAGCAGGAAGATCCAGCAGGGCAGCCAGAAGCAGCTCAGCAGGATCAGGCTGATCCTAGCGCTACCAGCCAGTTACAGGAAGAAAAGCTAGAGCAGACTTCCGCTAGCTCTTCCCCTGTAAAGGACTACAGCGCTGAGGAAGCAGACCAGCAGGTAAGCCAGGTAAGCTACGAGTCCAGCCAGCAGGAAGAGGGCTCGCTAGGCCAGGAAGAGTCCGGCTATGAGCAGGCTGACTATGATCAGTCGGACTACGGGCAAACAGCCCAGGACCAGCCCAGCTACGGGTCAAGCAGCTACGAGTCGAGCAGCTACGATCAATTTGGCCAGTCCAGCGATATCCCGGCCAGCGCAGAAGAGTACGACGTCCCTCCTTCCTACACTGAGCCGCCGGAACAGTCCCAAGAAAGTGAGCTGGCAGATGGCAACTTGGTTCTTACCGAGGCAGACATCGTCTCCCGCCTGAGCGCAGCCCACGAGGCCCTCTTTGGCCCCAATGGAAGTGCCCGAGATGTTTCCACGGTTCTGATTAGAATCCGTTCCCTGGGATCCTACTATGACGCCCTAACCCACGTGCGTACCGGGGGCTTCTGGGATCAGCGTAGAACTTTTGACCTTGTCTCAGAAGAAGTCCTGGATATTCTGCAGCTTAAGTCTGACTCCTATGTGGAGGGCTCGGGCTCTCCTCTGGCTATGAGCCTGCACTTTACCCCGGGAATTCCTCCGGTTGCCGCCTTCGACTACTCCAACGAAGAAGCCTTCGTTAAGTACAAGGATCAGCTTCCGGCCCAGCAGTACATCGAAGAGCTGCGCATGTTCCCCCGCACCGGGGCTAACATCCCCGAGCACATGAACCAGGCCCTTACTTCCTGGACCTTCTAAGAATGAGCTCAGTAGCCGGGTTGCCGTGACGGTAACCCGGCTCTCTTATTTTAGGATCGACATAAGCAAAACATCCGGCTAGGCAGATAAAGAGGAAAAATGTCGAACACTAGCTCAGATCTACAGTGGATACAAAGCCTACCCAAGATTAGTCTGCACGATCACCTGGACGGTGGCCTGCAGATAGATACCCTGCTGGACTTAGCCCAGCAGGCCAAGTGGCAGCTACCGGCCCAGACTGCCAGCGCCTTAACTGCCTGGTTTTCCCCCCTAGGGCAGGCAGAAACCGGGCAGAGGCCCTCGCTGGAAGCCTACCTCCAAAAATTCAGGCACACCCTGGCACTTATGCAAGAACCCTATCAGCTTCGCCGGGTTGCCTACGAACACGTACTAGCTTTAGCCGCTGACGGAGTGGTCTACGCAGAGGTACGCTGGGCCCCGCAACTGCACAGGCAGGCTGGGCTGACTATGGAAGAAGCCGTCAGGGCCGTTGCTGATGGCCTGCACGACGGCATGGATAGGGTCAGCCAGGCCGGCAGGCCCATCATGGTCCAACAGATTCTATGCGCTATGCGTCAGCAAACAGACTCCCTAGCCGTGGCAGAACTTGCCCTAGCCTGTCGCAAGCTCGGCGTGGTTGGCTTTGACCTAGCAGGACCCGAGCAGGGTTATCCTGCCTCTGACCACCAGCCAGCCTTGGACTACCTAGCCCAGCATTTTATGCCCGTCACCTTGCACGTTGGAGAAGGAACGGGGCTGGACTCTATCCAGGATGCCCTCCTGGCCGGCCACCCCCTACGCCTAGGGCACGGAATTAGCCTGCTCAAAGACGTGACCCTAGAGCCAAACCGCCAGGATAAGACCGGGCAAGGCCCAGCCAGCATCCGCCTAGGACCGCTGGCCACCTGGATCAAGGACCGCAGAATTACCCTAGAACTTTGCCCCCAGTCAAACCTGCACACCGGAGCAGCACCCCGATGGAGTAAGGGAAAACTAGATTTTAGTCGACCCGCAAGCCAGCTAAGAGAGTACCCTATAGAGATCATGCGACAGGCAGGCTTTAGTATCACCGTCAACCCCGATAACCGACTTATGAGCTCCACCAGCTTAAGCAAAGAGTTTGCCCTGCTCGCCCAAAACTTTAACTACGGGCCGGCAGAATTTTTTGAACTCACCGTTAACGCTCTTGAGGGAGCCTTTATACCTCTAGAACAAAAAGGGGCACTGCTTAGCTCACTAGAGCAAACCTATCTACAGTTGATACAGCAGCAGACAAGTGAGAAAGGCAGCTAAGACATGACTGGAGAGCAAAACCAAGAGCAGGTCGGAACAGAGTTTATTAAACTTCTTAAGCTTATGGATCGCTTGCGCTCGCCGGGGGGATGTAGCTGGGATAGGAAGCAGACCCACCGCTCCTTGCTCCCTTACCTTATTGAGGAGACCTACGAGGTGGTCGAAGCTATCGAGGCGACAGCTCAGGTAGATTATGGCCTGCTGGCAGAAGAGCTGGGGGACCTGCTCTTGCATGTCGTTTTTCAGGCCAGGATTGCCAGTGAAGTCTCTGATCGGCAGGGTGGCTTTAGCATGTTGGAGGTTATTACTGCCCTTAACGAGAAGCTGCTGCGTCGTCACCCGCAGGTTTTTTCTGACCAGCAGGGCCAGCAGGAGGACGACCATCAGCGTTGGGAGCGCATTAAGGAGCAGGAGAAACCGCAACGACGCCAGCCCTTTGACGGTATTCCACCGCACTTGCCGGCTCTAGCCCTGGCTCAGAAGACGGCGGCTAGGGCCCGTAAGCACGGGGTGGATCTTGCGCTGGAGCAGCAGTCTGCAGGGGTCAAGGATGAGCGGCAGCTAGGGGCTCTCCTCTTTAATCTGGTTGTTTCTGCTGAACAGGAAGGCTTGGATGCTGAGCGGGCATTACGTAGTTTTACTCGTGACCTTATCCAAAGTTAGGCAAAAATATGTGGTTATAGGTGGGAAAATTGGGATTGGGAGGGGATAGTTGGCAAAGTTCTTAGCTACAGAACCAAAAAACCTGTGTGCTTATGTGGGAAAGATTGGTAAAATGCTAGTGGAAGAAGCCCGGCTGTTGCTCTGCTAGAGTCAGCCCGGGAATAACCGGCCAATCTACATTTAAGCTTCAAGGAGCAGTTTCATGGCTATCATTACCGCTGTACACGCACGTCAAATTCTTGATTCCCGGGGTAACCCTACCGTAGAAGTTGAGGTATTACTGGACGATGACGCCTTTGGCCGGGCAGCCGTGCCCTCGGGTGCCTCAACAGGCGAGTGGGAAGCTGTGGAACGCCGCGACGGCGATAAGGGAACCTACCTGGGCAAGGGTGTGCTTGACGCCGTTGCAGCAGTAAACGACCAGATCGCAGAAGAAATTGTTGGCATGGACGCCACCGATCAGCGCGCTATTGATGCGGCTATGATCAGCCTGGACTCTACCAACAATAAGGGTAAGCTGGGTGCTAACGCTATCTTGGGTGTTTCCTTGGCTGTGGCAAAGGCTGCTGCCGAATCGGCTGAACTACCCCTCTACAAGTACCTGGGTGGCCCCAATGCCCACGTTTTGCCGGTACCTATGATGAATATCCTCAACGGTGGTTCCCACGCAGATTCTAACGTTGACATCCAGGAATTTATGATTGCTCCTATTGGTTTTTCAACCTATTCTGCTGCCCTGCAGGCAGGGGTTGAGGTTTACCATGCCCTCAAGGCTGTCCTTCACGATCGTGGCCTGTCAACCGGCCTAGGTGATGAGGGCGGGTTTGCTCCCAACCTTGAGTCCAATGCTGCTGCCCTGGACCTGATTCTTGAAGCTATCCAGAAGGCCGGCTACACCCCCGGTGAGCAGATTGCCCTAGCCTTGGATGTGGCTTCTTCCGAGTTCTACCAGGACGGTGCCTACACCTTCGAAGGCCAGTCCAAGACCGCTGAAGAGATGTCCAGCTACTACGCTGAGCTAGTTGCCAAGTATCCTCTGGTTTCCATTGAGGATCCCCTGGACGAAAACGACTGGGAAGGCTACAAGACACTGACCGCTCAGATTGGCGATAAGGTGCAAATTGTTGGTGACGACCTCTTTGTTACCAATCCTGCTCGACTAAGCCAGGGTATTGAGAACGGGGCAGCTAACGCCCTGCTGGTTAAGGTTAACCAGATTGGCTCCTTAACCGAAACCTTAGATGCTATGGAGCTGGCCCAGCGCCACCAGTACCGCTGCATGGTGTCACATCGTTCCGGTGAAACAGAGGACGTTACCATCGCTGACCTGGCCGTTGCTACCAATGCCGGCCAGATTAAGACCGGTGCGCCGGCCCGTTCCGAGCGAGTTGCAAAGTACAACCAGCTACTACGCATTGAAGAAGAGCTGGCAGACGCCGCCGTATACGCCGGCACCGCTGCCTTCCCGCGCTTTAGCGGCTCCAACTAGGCTGATTGGGCGTCCACTCCTGTAAGCGGGGTGGGCGCCCGTCCCTCCTTTTCCGGCAGGTGCATCTTAGGTTCTGACCTGTTTTTAGCGGTCGCTGTGGGTTTGCAGGCGGTAGAATCTATAGTCTGGCACAGAAGGATAGGCTAGTAGAGGTAGCTAAAACATGGCAGGTAAAGAGCAAGACCCCAGAAGATCATCCGGCCGGGGGCGGATTCCACATCTTTTAGCCGGGTTTACCGAGCCCCGGCAGAACCAGGGCTCGGTGGAGCAGCAGAGGGCTGAACCGGTAGCTGCCCACGTTTTTTCGGGTCGGTTTTTACTGGCTGTAGCGGTGCTAGCCTTTATTGCTATTGCCGCCTACGCGCCCCTGTCTACTTTTTTGAAGCAGCAGGCCGAAATTAACCAGGTCAAGGCCCATATCAGCCAGCTTGAGGCAGAAAATAAGGATTTGCAGACTCAGCTGGACTGGTGGAATGATGATAACTACGTTAAACAGCAGGCCAGAAACCGGCTTTACTACGTCACCGAAGGGGAAACCGCCTACCTTGTGGTGGGTCAGGACCATACTTCCGAGGTAGCCGACGACACCTCTGCCGCTGCAAAAACTGCACCGCAGAAGAGCTGGACTATTCAGCTCTGGAACTCTTTTCAACGCTCGGCCTTGGACGGGCAGCAGACTGAAGGCTCAGCAAGCAGCGGTAGCAACTAGGTAAAGAGGCTCTGTGCCAGCTTATGTAAGGATAAAATGACCCCTGAACAAGACTCCGATGGCTGTGGAGAGACCCTAGAGCCCAGTCCTTTAGATATTCGTGTACTGACCAGGCAGCTGGGTCGACCGGTAAGAGATGTGGTGCAGATACCGGCCCGCTGCCGCTGCGCTAACCCCCTGGTGGCAGCCACAGCTCCTCGGCTGTCTAACGCTAGCCCCTTCCCTACAGTCTTTTACCTGTCCCACCCGGTTATAACGACCGCTGTCAGCAGGCTGGAGGCTCAAGGGCTGATGGCCCAGATGACAGCCCAACTAGGTCAGGATGAGCACCTGGCGCAGCAGTATCGGTTAGCTCACCGGGACTACCTGGCTCAGCGAGAGCGGATTGGCCAGCTGGCTGGCCTAGAAACTGTCAGGGAAATTGAGGGTATTTCGGCTGGGGGTATGCCCGAGCGGGTTAAGTGTTTACACGCACTACTAGCCCATACGCTGGCTGTTGGCCGGGGAGTTAATCCCATCGGGGACCGGGTTCTTGACCTTATTAAAACCAGCTGGTCTGTCGAGCAGTGTAGCTGCGACCCAGCCTGGCGCCTAGCGGAAACCGATCCAGAATCTGCTTAAGAAGCAGTAGCTAAGGAGGGCGCATTCGTGCGTATTGCTGCTATTGATTGCGGTACTAATTCGATTCGACTACTCATTGCTGAGCGAGAAGAGGGTTCTACCCGCTTACGCCAGCTTCTTCGCCGGATGGAAGTCGTCCGGCTAGGGCAGGGGGTGGATGCCAGGGGTGAATTTGCCCCCCAAGCTTTAGAACGCACCTTTGCTGCTACCCGCGGTTTTAAGCAGCTGCTGGACGAATACGCGGTGGAACAGAT
Organism: Rothia sp. (in: high G+C Gram-positive bacteria); assembly: GCA_030524105.1. Classification (GTDB taxonomy): domain Bacteria; phylum Actinomycetota; class Actinomycetes; order Actinomycetales; family Micrococcaceae; genus Rothia. The sequence continues at coordinate 37,113 of JAUNHE010000002.1, read as the reverse complement.
CCGTTTTGGGGCAACGAGCGCTAGCCGGGACGCTAAAAATCGAGACCTTTTTATCGCCGGCATTGAAGAGATTCTTGGGGTCAAACCGGAGGTAATCTCTGGCCAGGAAGAAGCTCAGCTCTCTTTTGCCGGAGCAATTTCAGCCCTGGAACCTATAGACGGCTCTAGCATGCTGGTTGATTTAGGGGGAGGCTCCACCGAATTTGTCTTAGGCCAGCAGCAGGTGCAGGCGGCCTATTCGGCTGATATTGGCTGTGTACGTTTAAGCGAACGCTGTGCAGTAAGTGCCCCGCTGACCGCCCAGCAACGGCAGCAGATCCGGGATGAAGTTGAGCAGGCTCTAAGCCAGGTCAGGCAGGTGGTTGATTTCAGCAAGGTAGACCGGCTTGTTGGTGTAGCGGGAACTATTACCACAGTCTGTGCTCAAGCCTTAGCATTGGACTCCTATGATCCTGAGGCTATTAATGGGGCAGAGCTCAGTCTTGAGCAGGTTCAGCGGGCAGCAGAGCAGCTGGCAAATATGTCTGTGCAGGAAAGAGCAGCCCTGGGCTTTATGCACCCGGGCAGAGTCGATGTCATCGGAACTGGTGCCTGTATCTGGTCACAGATTGTCACAGAAGTTAATGCAGCCACCGGAGGAGCAATTAAGACGGTACGGGTGAGTGAGTTCGATATTCTAGACGGGCTGGCGCTGTCTCTAGCCCTCTAATTTGCCGTTCTTCCGTGGAAAGAAGCCCCATGCGTGCTCAAGGAGTCCTATTCCTCTGCTGTCTTTTTTTGGTTTCTGCCCTGGCCGGCTCTGGGCAGTCTGCCTGGGCAGAACCCGTTCCTGCGGCCCCAAGTCCCTCTGTGCTGCCCTCGATTCCGACGGTTGCCACCCCCCAGGGTGACAGTATTCGGGCTCGTGAGTATTGGTTAAGCGACTACGGGTTTGATCAGCTCTGGAAGCAGGCTACCGGTAAGGGGGTGACGGTTGCTGTTATCGATACCGGGGTGGACAAAAACCATCAGGACCTTAAAAACAATGTTCTGGCTGGGTGGGATGCCTCCGGGGTGGGAGATGCTAAGGGCTGGCAGGGTTTGGGGCTAGAACCCGAGCACGGTACTTTAGCTGCCTCTGTTATTGCCGGGCATGGCCACGACGACGGTCAGACAGCGGATCAGGGGCAGCCGGGCAAACCGGCAGGTATGTTAGGTATTGCTCCTCAAGCTAAAATTTTGCCTATTTCCTTGGAGATGGGCACGGTCACGGCCGGCAGTAAAGATATTGAACAGCAGATCCCCGAGGCCGTAGAGTGCGCCGTCAATAAAGGGGCGGACATTATTAATCTTTCGGTAGGTTCTAATAAACCGACTTGGCCTAAAAGCTGGGATAAGGCTTTTGCCTATGCCCAGGAGCGGGGGGTGCTGGTGGTTGCTTCAGCCGGTAATCGCAGCTCTGGGCTGATTCAGGTGGGTGCCCCGGCTACTATCCCGGGGGTGCTAAGTGTTGGTGGAGTTGATAGGAGCCGAAAGGATTCTTGGTCTTCGTCATCACAGGGTATTTCTATTGCCGTTACAGCACCGGCCGAGTACTTGGTAGGGGCGGTGCCCGGTAATGACTATGCCATGTGGTCCGGCACCTCTGCGGCGGCTCCGATTGTTTCTGGCTTGGCTGCCCTGATCAAGGAAGCCTACCCAGAGCTGAGCGCCAACCAAATTATTGAGCGTATCATAAGTTCTGCCGACGATCGGGGGCCTGCGGGGCGGGATGCTATTTACGGCTACGGAATTATTAATCCGCAGCGGGCCATGGCCGCCGACACTGCCGATGATACCGAGACTAATCCGCTGGGTTCTGTCAGTGAGTGGATTAAGGTACACCGGGAAAATCAGTCTCAGGCTGGTCAGCCTGTCGAGCAGGCAGCTGAGCAGGAGCCCGTCCCTGCTGAAGAAGTTTCTGCCAGTCAGGCCAGCGGCACCGATGGGGATGCAGAGCTGGCTGGTCCTATCTCCGCTCAATCTGGTCAACAGACTGGCTGGTTAGCTCCGGTCATAATTGGTCTTTTTGCTCTGTGGGTTGTGATTATTACCGCTCGTGCAGTTATTCGCTTAAAAAAGATTAGCCGCTAGAGTTAGCCCCTTAAGCCAGCTAATATGTAGGTATATATGTGGACGTATCCTGTCGAATCCAGGCTGAAACCGGGCTCTCCAAAATGGGCAAATTAGCTTTAAAGTGGCATCATAGCTTATGAGCAATTATCCTCACCATCTGAGCTGTGCGTTTAAGTCAGTATTTCTTGAGCTGGCCTCGAAGGCGCGCGTTCATTGGCATGCAGGACGGGGCATTGATCAGCGTCAGATGCTCGTACCTCGAACAAGGAAGAGTTAAAAAATATGGCATTCACCAAACTCGCTCAGGACCGCCCGCGCGTACTTATCGTTGGCGGCGGCTACGTGGGCTTTACTGTTGCAAAAAAGATTCAGAAAGTTATTAAAGAATCTGGCGGTGTTGTTACCGTAGTAGACCCTAACCCCTACATGACCTACCAGCCCTTCCTGCCGGAGGTTGCTGCTGGCTCTATGGAAGGGCGTAATGCAACCGTCCCGCTGCGCCAGCACCTGCGTGCTAGCGAAATTGTTGGGGGCCGGGTTATTGCCATTAATCACGCTCAGCGGGTGGCCACGGTAGAACCCATCGACAAGGGCGAACCCTTTGAAATTACCTACGATGAGATTGTGGTTGGTGCCGGTTCGGTAACCCGGGCCTTCCCTATTCCAGGTCTAGCAGAGGCCGCTATTGGCATGAAAACTGTTGAAGAGGCAGTTTCTGTGCGTAACTGGGTTCTAGAGCGCATTGAGGTTGCTTCCCTGCTGGACGATGAAGATGCGCGCCGCCGGGCTTTGACCTTTGTCATTGTTGGTGGAGGCTTTGCCGGTATCGAAACCATCTCGGAGCTGGAGGACATGGCCCGGGTTGCCGTTGAGCGTAATAACCGCCTGCGGGTAACAGACCTACGTTTTGTCCTGGTTGAAGCCGCCCCTCGGGTTATGCCGGAAGTTCCGGCAGAGCGGGCCGAGAAGGTTGTTGCTGACCTACGGGCCCGCGGTGTTGAGGTGCTGCTCAATACCTCTTTGGCAGACGCTACCGACGGCCATCTGCAGCTTATTAACATGGGGGATAAGTCCGCTGCCGGTGAGTTGGATACGGACACCTTGATTTGGACTGCTGGCGTTGCTGCCTCACCCATGCTGAAGAATAGCGATTTGCCGCTGGATGAGCGTGGCCGGGTACGGGTAGGGGCAGATCTACGCGTTACCGGAGACGACGGTGTTGTTGAGGGCGCCTGGGCTGCCGGCGATAATGCTGCTGTTCCGGATCTTTCCGGAGGCGGAGTTGGCGGCTTCTGCGTTCCTAATGCCCAGCATGCCAGCCGCCAGGCTCTTAAGATTGCCCAGAACCTCCTGGCTGCCCGTAATGGTGAGGCTCTGAGCGATTACTACCACGAGACTATTGGTGTTGTTGCTGGTATGGGCCTCTGGAAGGGGGTTGCCAACTTTAAGGGTAAGACCATTGGTGGGCCCTTGGCTTGGTTAATGCACCGTGGGTATCACGGCATGGCTATTCCCACAACGGAACGTACCGTTCGTGTCATGAGTATTTGGGCCTTAAATCAGATTTTTGGCCGGGATACCTCCACCATTCGCCATCAGCGTTCACCGCGCCGGGCCTTCCAGACAGCAACCGGGACCGCTCCGGAGAAGGTCAAGGCGAAACTTTAGGAAATTTCTGGTATAAATATATGTGCCTACCTCTAATGGTAGGCACAGATTTGCTCCCATAGCCCAATTGGCAGAGGCAGAGGACTTAAAATCCTTGTGTTCTGGGTTCGAGTCCCAGTGGGAGCACCGCCATTGTATATCCGCCCCGGTTGGCCTAGGCCAACCGGGTTTTTTGGTCCTTAGCAGGGGTAAAAGTTTACTGCTGGCGGAACTGTCCACCTAGATTCATCCTTTTGCCAGCTGCTGGTTACCGGCCTGTTCTGTGCTGCTGTTAGGCTGGGTTGCATGGCCTTAAAACTCATTGCAACGGATATGGACGGCACTCTGCTGACCGACGAGGATAAAAGTTTTGACCGGCAGCTTTTTGATCAGCTGCTTAGCCAGATGAATCGGCTAGGTATTATGTTTGTTGTTGCCAGCGGAAACCAGTACCAGAAACTACGGCAGTACATGGACGGCTTTCACGGCCGAGGTATCTCTTATATTGCAGAAAACGGTGCCTATATTGCCGACGATGAGGGAGACATCCTTCTTTCTGGTTTTAACCCGGAAACGGTGGGAGAGATTGTTGCTGTTCTTGCTGACTTTCCCCATATTGGCTACCTTATTTCGGGGCACCAAGGTTCCTACCTGCCCCGGGAGCGGGCAGAGCCCATCACGGCCCTGATGCGTGAGCACCTGGATTTTTTGGGGGCTGAATTTCCCCGAGACCTTAACTATGTCAGCTTTATTAACCAGTTTTACCCCGGTGTCCAGGTGATCGACTCCTTAGAAGATATCGGCCAAGACCTGGTGGTTAAATTTGCCCTACAAACCCGTAGGAGAGATCTTGATGTGGTTCTAGAGCAGCTTGTAGACCGGCTACCTAAGCAAGCGGTGCCGGTTGCTTCCGGATTTGGTGCTATTGATTTGGTCAGCCGGGGGGTTAATAAGGGCTCCGCCCTCAAGTGGTTTGGGCAGCAGCGGGGTATTGATCCAGCCGACATGCTTGCCTTTGGCGATAACTCTAACGATTTAGAGATGTTACAGCTGGTGGGAGAGGGAGTCGCCGTAGACAATGCAATACCCGCCGTTAAGGCTGCTGCGCAGACAGTCATTGGAACAAATCATGATGGGGCGGTTTTGACCTACCTAGCAGCAAAGTTAGCTGAGCTAGAAAAGCAAGGGTAAAAGCTGGTCCTCTCATGCTTAGGGCTAAATAGCTTTATAAACGGGCTCATTTTCGATATTCTGTTCTGAACATATAGCTTCATAGACAAGGAGAACCTAGCCGTGGCAGGCAACCCCCTTATCAATTCCATGACCCAGCCGAATCAGAGCCAGTCCCGTTTTGGTCAGTTTGGCGCCGGCGGCGCCTATGCAGGTTCGTCGCAGCAGGGCCAGTATGGGCAGCAGCCCGGCTATACACAAGCCAGTGCTGAAGAGCTTAACCGCATGTACCAGGCTCCTAGCGCTGGCCCGCTTCAGACCGGCCAGCTGACCATTAACGATGTCATCGTTAAAACCGGGCTTAACCTTGGCCTGCTGGTCCTGGCAGCCGTCATTGGTTGGTTTGTACCGGCATTAGTTTTTGTTGGGTTAATAGCGGGGCTTGTTCTGGGGCTGGTTAATGCCTTCAAAAAACAGGTTTCTCCCGCTTTGGTGCTGGCCTATTCCTTTGCTGAAGGGCTGCTGCTGGGCGGTATTTCTGCCAGTTTTGAAGCCAGCTATCCGGGCATCGTTTCTCAGGCTGTGCTAGGGACAGTCATTGTTTTTGCTACTATCTTGGTCCTTTTCCGTAGCGGTAAGGTGCGGGCATCTGCAAAAGCCACCAAGATTTTTATGGTGGCCTCTCTGGCCTACCTTGTTTTTTGCCTAGTCAACCTAGGTACCATGCTCTTTGCCGGCAACAATATGCGCAGCCTTGAGTTTATGGGTATTCCGCTAGGCTTCATTATTGGCCTGCTAGCCATTGTCATGGCTTCCTACTCTTTGGTACTGGACTTCACCAATATTGGTGAGGCTATTCGTTATGGCGCTGCTGAACGTGAGTCCTGGCGTATGGCCTTTGGGCTGATTGTTACCCTTGTCTGGCTCTACATCGAAATTCTTCGGGTACTTTCTTACCTGCGTAGTATGGCCGATAACTAGGAGCTGGAGGCAGCAGCCGGCGCAGACTTATCCCGCAGCTGCTGCCTAATCCAGCAGAAAATGGCTCATGGCAGTATTTGTGCTGGTCAGTTTTGGTCTGCTGCCCTATATGAGCGGCTAGGTATGACATGATGGTTGCTATGAATAAAAAACCGGACGAGCTGCTACCAGCGGAGCAGACCAGTGCTTACTCTTCGCAGGCCTTGCAGGCAGAGCTTCCTTTTGCCCTGCGTACTGCTGCCGCCTGGTCCTGGCGGCTACTTGTTGTTGCCGCTGCCGGCTACTGCCTCTACTGGGCTTTCTCCCAGGTGAGCTTGCTGCTTATTTCTGTTGCCATTGCAGCTTTACTGGCCGGTCTCATTGCCCCGGTTGTTTATTTTTTTCGTCAGCACAAGCTCCCGGCAGGTATTGCCACCGCTATAGCGGAGCTGGGTCTTATTGTGCTGGTCCTGGGCCTGCTGGCCTTGGTTGGCCAGCAGCTGGCGTCGGGATTCTCCTCGCTGTCTAATCAGGTTGTTGCCGGCTACCAGCAGATTCTTGCCTGGTTAAACAACCTGCCTTTTGACATCGGAACCGACCAAATTGATTCTTATATCCTTGAGATTACAAACTGGGTAAAAAACAATTCCGGTTCCATACTCTCTGGGGTGGCTTCTGTTGGAGCGACGGCAGGAAACTTTGGCACCGGCCTGGTGATTGTCCTCTTTACCCTGATCTTTTTCTTACTTGAAGGGGAGAAGATCTGGCTCTTTATTGTTAAACTTTTTCCGCAAAAAGCCCGCAGAGCCGTCAACGGTGCCGGTCGACGGGGTTGGAAATCACTGGTTAGTTACGTTCACGTCCAGGTTTTTGTTGCCTTTGTTGATGCCTTAGGAATTGGGTTATCAGCCTTCTTTCTGGGGGTGCCTCTGGCTTTCCCTCTGGGGGTGCTGGTCTTTTTGGGTTCCTTTATTCCAGTGGTCGGAGCCTTACTGACCGGCGCTGTTGCCGTCTTGCTGGCTCTGGTAGCCAACGGTTTTATTAATGCGGTGCTTATGCTGGTTATGGTACTGGTGGTTCAGCAGGTGGAATCCCACATTTTGCAGCCACTGGTAATGGGCAAGGCGGTATCCCTACACCCCCTGGCTGTCGTACTGGCCGTGGCTATGGGTTCTATGCTTTACGGTATTGTGGGAGCCCTCTTTGCCGTTCCCCTGCTGGCCGTTGTTAATACGGTGGTCCGTTACCTTGCTCAACGTGAATGGGAAGGGGACCCCCAGATCCGTACCGAAGAGTTCCTTTACCCTCACGAAATTGAACGAAAAAAGAAGAAAGCCCTGGCTGAAAAGGTTAAAGAACGGCTCAAGCGTATTAAAGAAGACGAAGAAAAAGCCGATTCTGCCCAAAAGAGTGAGGTGCAAGAAGAAAATCATGCATAAGCAAGGGGCTTTGGAAAATCTACCGGTTGGGCTTGCCGATATTCAGCAGGCAGCTAAGCTTTTAGAGGCCGTTATTGAGCACACCCCTATGGACCATTCCCGGGAGCTTTCGTCCCGGCTAGGCTCAGAGGTTTACCTTAAATGTGAGAACCTGCAGCGTTCGGGTTCTTTTAAGGTTCGCGGCGCCTACGTGAGAATGGCCAGGCTTTCTCCCGAGCAAAAAGCTCGCGGTGTGGTGGCTGCTTCTGCGGGTAATCATGCTCAGGGGGTTGCACTGGCGGCTGCCAAACTTGGTATTAAGGCCAGAATCTATATGCCCCTGGGGGCGGCCCTGCCCAAGGTTGCGGCCACAAAATCCCGTGGGGCGGAGGTAGTGCTGCACGGGGCCACCGTTGATCAGGCCTTAGCTGAGGCTAACCGCTATGCCCAAGAACATTCAGCTGTTTTTGTGCACCCCTTTGATAACCCCGATATCATAGCCGGTCAGGGCACTATCGGTTTGGAGATTATGGAGCAGGTGCCCACGGTCGACACCATTATTGTTGGTGTTGGCGGTGGTGGACTGCTGGCCGGCATCTCAGTGGCAGTACGGGCTATAGCTGAACAGACCGGCCGAAAGATTCGCATTATTGGAGTTCAGGCTGAGCACGCGGCAGCCTACCCTCCCTCCCTGGCAGCTGACGCCCTGGTGCCCTTAAAAAAAGTTGCCACCATTGCCGACGGTATTGCCGTTGGCCGTCCCGGACAAATGCCGTTTTCTATCATCAAAGAGTTAGTTGATGACGTTCATACGGTCTCTGAAGACGACATTGCCCGGGCCCTCATCTTTTTGATGGAGCGAAATAAGCTGGTAGTTGAACCGGCAGGTTCGGTGCCGGTTGCTGCCCTGCTTGATCAGACCTTAAAGAAAACCTACGGCAATCTGGGGACCACGGTGTGCCTGCTCTCAGGTGGAAATATCGACCCTATGCTGATGCTTAAGGTTATTCAGCGGGGCCTCTCAGCTGCAGGACGTTACCTGACCATTAAACTCATGCTTAACGATCGCCCCGGTGAGCTAACCAGAATATCGTCCATTATTTCGTCCCTGGATGCCAACGTCACCGGGGTGGACCATACCAGGGTGGGTGGTGCCCTGTCTATGGGGGATGTCTCGATCACCATTGATATGGAGACCAAGGGTAATGAGCACTGCCAGCAGGTACTGGCAGGGCTCACCGATGCAGGTTATCAGCCTATTGTTGTCTACTGATTTTTCTGGTCAGGGAAGCTAGGAGGCAGGCCCTTAGCCAGAAAAGGGTTCGGCTGCAGTAATTTTAACGGTGATGGACTGGCCATTGGGAGCCTGGTAAGAGACTTCTTCACCAACCTTATGGCCGTTGATAGCTGCACCCATAGGGGACTTTTCTGAAAAAACCTGGAGTTGGCTGTCTCCTACCAAGGAGTCGGCTACTTCGCGGGAGCCGAGTAAAAATTTCATGGCTTTTCCGGCAATCTCTGCGTCTACTACCATGCCCGGTTCCACGATGCCGTCGTCTTTGACTGCTTCACCAATATAGGCGTTATCAAGCAAACTCTTAAGCTGGGCAATACGTCCTTCATTTTTGCCCTGCTCTTCTCGGGCGGCGTGGTATCCCCCGTTTTCTTTGAGGTCGCCTTCGTCGCGGGCAGCTGCAATCCGGTCAACAATCTCTTGCCGGTAGGGGCCAGAAAGGTATTCTAGTTCCTTGCTGAGCCGGTCGTAGGCTTCTTGAGTAAGCCAGGCACCCTTATTCTCTGAAGTCAACTTTTCTCCTTAAGTCCGTTGATATATTTTTCTGCTACTACCTGTCGTAGCCAGACCCTAAGACTCTGGTACTGACCAGCAGGAATCCACTGTTACTGCGGTAGCTTCTTGCAGTACCCGAAAGGTTACAGTTTCCTGCCGAACTCGGGAGTCACCCTGCTGCGGCGAGTTAGGGCCAATGGACACTTCCGTCCATCCTACCGGAGCCCGGGCCTCATTGAGTGCCTTGACTGCACAAACCGCACTGTCTTGTGGGGCTTTGACTACTTCAAAGGTTAAGGAGACACGATCAGCGCTGAGGATGCTGTGCCCAATATCTTTAAATTCTGGCCGGGTCTGAGAACTGTCTACTTGAACCCACCACAGGAAGGCTGCAGCGGCCAGGGCAGCTATACTAACTAGGGCCACCCAAAAAGCTGAGGGAAGATTTTTGGCCTTTCTAGCGGTACCGTAGCGTTCTTCCAGGGAAGTAGTCACAAAGTCTCAATTCATGGTGGTTAATATCGTTGTAAAGTTTAACTAGTGTTTGGCTAATATTACTAGGATGCTGGCCTGAGAAACCAGAGTATGCAGGCCCGGTCAGCCAAACCTTTTTAACTGTAGCCAAGAACACCGGAGTAATAACGTGAGCAACGCTAAACATGTGCAGGATTCGTCTGAGGTGCCAGCTCAAGATCCAGCCTCTCTGGAAGAGGTTCCTTTAGCGCAAGACTATAGTGGGCTACGAATCCTGGCAGTGCATGCTCACCCCGATGATGAGTCCTCCAAGGGGGCTGCAACAATGGCTGCCTACGCTCAGCGCGGTGCCCGGGTGATGGTGGCTAGCATGACCGGGGGACAGCGAGGGGACATCCTTAATAAGGAGGTTCAGTCTGATCCTGCTGCCTCCCGGGACCTAGCCGGGCTGCGCCGGGTTGAGATGGCTCAGGCCCAGAAGATCCTGGGTATTGAGCACCGCTGGATAGGTTTTGTTGATTCGGGGCTGCCCGAGGGAGATCCTACTCCGCCCCTACCCTGGGGTTGTTTTGCCCTGCAGCCTCTTGAGCGGGCAGCAGCGCCCCTGGTGGCTCTGGTACGCAGCTTCAGGCCTCACATTATTCTTAGCTACGACGAGATGGGAGGCTATCCTCATCCGGACCATATTATGAGCCACCGGGTAGCCGTTGAGGCCTTTGAAAAGGCTGGAGACAGCCAGGCCTACCCCCGGGAAGGCCGGCCCTGGGAGCCCCTTAAGCTTTATTATGACCGCGCCTTTAACCCTGAACGGATGCTAGCTTTTCACCAGTACCTTCTTGATGCTGGCCTTGAGAGTCCCTTTGCTCGTTGGGTTGCTATGGAGCTTGAATCGGATAAAGGTAAAACAGCCCCGGTTTCTCGGCATCAAACTACCACGAGGATTAGCTGCGCAGACTATTTTCCGCTACGGGACCAGGCCCTGCTGGCCCACCGCTCCCAGGTTTCACCCGACGATCTTTTTTTTGCTATTTCTGCCCAGCAGCAGCGCGCTATTTGGCCCTGGGAGGATTACGTATTGGTTCAGTCACGGGTTCCGTCTCAGCTACCAGAATGGTCTTTAGCGGCCGGTATCGATCAGTATCGCTGAGTCTGCTCCTAGGGCAGCGTACAATGGTTCAGTGCGCTAGTTTTTAGCAGCTTATGTCCAGACCAGAGCGAGAAAGATGTGATGTCAGCTTTGCTTACCCAGGCTCTTCTTCGTGCTGAATCCGCTGTGCCCACCAAGTTTGCCGAGGACGGCACGCCCCTTGGATCTCCCGGATTCCTGGGCTTTGTCATGACCTTAATCTTGGGTGTTTTTATTATTTTTTTGATGCTGGATATGAGCCGTCGGGCTAGACGCATGCGGTATCGCAATGAGTACGCCTTGGCTAGGGAGGCCCAGGAAGAGGCAGCCCGGCAGAAGGGATCAAGCCAGGATCCGTCGGCTTCCACTGCCGGCAGGCAGCAGGCTCCTTCTCCTACGGCCGACGGTGTGCCGAGTCCGCCAAGCGCTGAGGCAGGGCTAGCCGAACACATCCGCCGGGCCCACTAGCGAGCGGGTGGAACCGGCCTGCTTAGGCAAAAATAGCGAACATGACGGCAATATAGTGCAGAATAAAACCAATGACCGTGCAGACATGAAAAAGCTCGTGAAAACCAAAAACTGTGGGTGCTAGCTCTGGTTTTTTAGTGCCGTAGAAGATGGCACCTACAATATAGAAGCCTCCACCACAGCTAATAAGGATCATAGCTACTGGGCAAACTTCCCAGAAATCTTTGAGGTAAAAGACAGCCATGAGTCCCATCAATACGTAGATGGGGGTGTAGAGCCAGCGGGGTGCATGAGTCCAGAAAACTCGAAAGAGAACGACAGCTGCCGCACAGATCCAGATGGAGTAAAGCAGGATCAGCTGGCGCTGACCTTGCAGAAGAGTTAGGGCTACCGGGGTATAGGTTCCGGCAATGACCATGGCGATGTTGGCGTGGTCCAGGCGTTTAAAGAGTAGCCGTACCGGCTCAGGCCAGTAGGCCCGATGGTACATGCCTGATACCCCAAAAAGTAAGACACCGGTTAGGCAGAAAACTGCGCAGGCTAAACCTAGTTTTCCCCCTCCAGAGAGAACAATAAGGACAATACCGGCAATAAAGACAATGGGGGCAAAGCAGGCGTGTATCCATCCACGTAGAAGCGGTTTTTTCTCTACCGCGTAGCTGGCTGACATATCTAAACTTTCTTCGTTCTGCTTGTGCGATTAAGCACTGGCCTACCTGTCTATATTAATAATGACTGCAAAAAAATTGCTAGTAAAAAAGTTGCTATTGATTAGCTCCTCGGGAACAGAAGCTGCCCGGATCCCTATTTTACGTTCACCAAAGTTCTTTTGGCGCGTTACGATTAGAGGTATCGCTTTCAGGGTAGATACTGCCCAAAAACTAGGACAACACCAGCAGCCAGCACTGCAAAGGAGCCCGATCAGTGAAGCTTGCTCAGCCTCTCTATACTGACTACGAGAAGTCCCTTTTGGGCTCTATTGCACCCGGGCGTTTGCCGCGCCATATTGGTGTGCTGATGGACGGTAACCGCCGCTGGGCCGCTCAATTAGGTAAAAGTACAAAACACGGCCACCAGGCTGGGGCAGAACGTGTTGCCGATTTTTTGCGGTGGTGTAAGGACTTAGATATTCCTATGGTCACCTTGTACATGCTTTCAACAGAAAACCTGAAGCGTAGCGCCGCTGAGTTAGCAGATTTGCTAGAAGTCATTGAGGGGCTGGTACTGGCTCTTGCCGATAGCAAGGTGGCAAAAATCTATCCGGTAGGTCAGCTTTGGCGCTTGCCAGCGTCTTTAGCAGCCAGCTTTAGTCAGGCTGCGACTGCAACCAGCCAGGTTAAGCAGGTGCAGGTTAATATTGCTGTTGGTTACGATGGCCGGCAAGAAATTGTTGATGCTATGCGCCAGCTGCTCTTAGAAGCCCAGAAAAATGGCCAGACTATGGCTGACCTTATGAATAACCTGAAGGTAGAGGATATAGACCAGTATCTTTATACCTGCGGTATGCCTGACCCAGACTTACTGATTAGGACCTCCGGTGAACAGCGACTTTCCGGTTTTCTAACCTGGCAGTCCGCTTACTCCGAATTTTATTTTTCGCAGGTTTTGTGGCCCGATTTTTCCCGGGTTGAATTTTTACGGGCCTTGCAGGACTACGCCAAGCGGCAACGCCGTTTTGGTTCTTAGAGGATAAGGATTATTTGCTGCCGTGATCGCACAAGAGATTCTTGGCTATCTGCTGCTGGCCCATAGGGGCAGTATGCGCGCTCTGGTTCAAGCCATCCTACTACTGGGTGTCTTAGTCTACTTTTTGCTGTGTGCCCGAAGGCTGTGGAAGATTGATGTAAGCCAGCATCGCCTGCCGGATAAGATTGTTTTGCCCATGTACGCCGGTATCGGTCTTCCCTTATTTTTGGTTTTACTCCTTGCCCATGATGGATTGCGGATCAGGCAGACGGCCTACGGTGCTGTCTTTTTAGCTGGGGTCTATTGGCTGCTACGGCTGGTTTCTGGGCGGGCCCTGGGCCTGGGAGACGTCAAGCTTGCCGGGGTGATCGGCATGCTGTGTGGCTTCTTTTCAGCCCCGCATATTTTGTGGGCGACCTTGCTGGCTTTTGTCTTGGGTGGTCTTTTTGCTGTGTCCCTGATGGTGACAGGCCGGGCTTCGGCTAAAACTCAGCTTGCTTTTGGCCCCTTTATGCTTATGGGGGCAAGCCTGGCTATCTTTTTTCCGGCCTAGTGGCCCTAGCCCTTAAAGGGCTGGCTCCTAGGTAGGCTTTTCTTAAGCAAAGAAATCTTTTCAGGAATTACAAGGGAAAATAAAACATGCCTACACCGGAATTTATTCTTAAGCTGAGGTCAAAAATTGGCCATGACTTACTGTGGTTGTCGGGGGCAACGGCGGTTATTCAGCGCCAGGAGGATGGCAAAATTTTGCTGGTACGCCGGTCTGATAACGGTTTGTGGACTCCCATTACCGGCATTGTTGACCCTGGAGAGAACCCTGCCCTGACGGTGGTGCGGGAGGCTATGGAGGAGGCAAATGTAAGGATTGAGGTGGTTGCCCTGGCGCAGGTAAAGGCTGATCCTGCCCAGAAATTTGTTAACGGTGACCGCTGCCAGTTCTTGGACCATACTTTTTACTGCCGCTGGGTTTCTGGTCAAGCAAGGGTTAATGACGAAGAATCTTCGGAGGTTCTTTGGGCCAGCTTGGAGCAGGTGGGCCAGCTCTGTAATGAACGCATGCAGGACCGGATTGATGCTGCCTTGCACTGGCAAGCTGGTGCACGATTTAATTTTGAGACAGTTTAGGGGACTGGCTTAATATTGTGACTTTTTCCCGGCTTAAGTGGGGTAAATCACGAGTGTATAGGTGAAGAAAAGAGCCGTGGGGGAGAGGTTGATGACAACGGCAGCAATCCAATAGGCGCTGCGCCGATAGCGCATAGAGTTAATCATCAGAACATTGAGAATGGACCAGATCACAAGATAGGCCAGGACAAGCGGAATAATAATAAAGTAGCCGCGGGAACTGTCATTAACCAGGCCCTGTGCTGAGGATTGCGGATGCAGCATATTCTCAGTGATGAATGAATAGATCAGCACGCCAGGCAAGAGATTCAGGATGCTTAGCAGCAGGTTAGCCAGCAGGAAGGTTGCCAGTTTAAAGATCTCAGAGGCGTCTAGCCACCTCCTGTCTGGGTGGCTGATAGGCTCCTCTGCCATCTGGCTATGCTGCTCAACGGCGTTGAGAGTCTCTGCTTCAGAGTACTGAAACTGTCTTCTACCGTCCTCTAAGGTTCTTATACAGTTTTCGCTCACGATAAATTCCTAACCTTAGGTCCACACAAACTTCTCGTGGATGTTTATCCAGGTCAACCGCTGGGGTCGGGTGCTGGGTAAACATCCACGAGAATTGGGGAGTGTATGGGGGATATAAGGGGGAATAAGGGCTTCTAGTAGTTGCCGAGCATTTTGGTAACGTCTAGTGCTTGATCTAGCTCTTCTTCGGTTACCTGGCCGTTTTCAACGTACCCAAGGGCTAGCACTGCCTCACGCACCGTGGTTTTATGAGCCACAGAGTATTTGGCAATCTTGGCTGCAGCCTCATAACCGATCAGTTTATTCATAGGGGTCACGGTTGATGGGGATGCCTCAGCTAAGAAACGGGCACGCTCAACATTAGCTTCAAGGCCGTCGATCATCTTATCTGACATGACGCTTGAAGCGTTAGCCAGTAAGCGGATTGATTGCAGAAGATTCGCTGCCATCACAGGAATGCCCACATTAAGCTCAAAAGCGCCGTTAGTGGAGGAAAGGGCAATAGTGGTATCGTTTCCGATCACCTGGGCAGCCACCTGAATGACGGCCTCGCAGATCACCGGGTTAACTTTACCGGGCATAATGGAGGAGCCCGGTTGTAGATCCGGGATGTGTAGCTCTGCCAAGCCGGTGTTGGGGCCTGAGCCCATCCAGCGGATATCGTTGCAGATCTTCATCAGCGAGTAGGCAAGGGTTCTTAGTTGTCCGGAGATCTCAACCAGCCCGTCCCGGTTGGCCTGGGCCTCAAAGTGGTTGCGGGCTTCCGTAAGGGGTAGACCGGTTTCCTGGGCCAGTAGCTCGATAACCCGGGCTGAGAATCCTGCAGGGGTGTTGATGCCGGTACCTACTGCTGTACCTCCCAGCGGTACTTCAGCTACTCGGGGTAGGGATGCGGTAATTCTTTCGATGCCGTAGCGTACTTGAGCGGCGTAACCAGAAAATTCCTGGCCTAGGGTAACCGGGGTGGCATCCATTAAATGGGTACGCCCCGATTTCACAACATCTTTAAACTGCTCGGCCTTGTTTTCAAGGGCAGTGGCCAGTTTGTCCAAAGCCGGCTGGAGGGTGTTGATGAGTGCGTCGCTGGCGGCAAGGTGAACAGAGGTGGGAAAAACATCGTTGGAGGACTGGGAGGCGTTAACGTGATCGTTAGGATGAACTTCGATTTTTTCTGCCTGCAAGGCCTGGCTGGCTAAGCTGGCTAAAACCTCGTTGGTGTTCATATTGGAGGAGGTTCCGGAGCCAGTTTGAAAAATATCAATGGGAAAATGCTCATCGTAGTCGCCGCTGGCTACCAGATCAGCAGCCTGGCGGATTGCCTGGGCCCGCTGTGAGTCCAGGACTCCCAGCTCTTCGTTAGCTTGTGCGGCGGCTTTTTTGATCAGGGCCAGGGCCTTGATGTGGGCAGATTCAAGCCTCTGTCCGGAGATGGGGAAATTTTCTACAGCACGCTGGGTCTGTGCCCGGTAGAGAGCTTGGGCCGGTACTCGGACCTCGCCCATGGTGTCGTGTTCAATGCGGTATTCAGTGTTTTCAGCCATACATCATAGCTTAGTCAAAATTGGTGAACTGTGTCTCATTAACGGTCTTCTGCGGCAGAAGCGGCCTGAATTTTTTTGAAGTAAGGGCCTGAAGTTCTAGATATTGTCCGAAGAACATACCCGTTCTACCATGCCGCCGGCAAGGTGGTAGAAGAGTCCTACCACGGCTGTCCTATTGTCTTGTACAGCCTGGGCAATAATGGATGATTGCTCCAGGATACTCTCTACCGTGTACCTGGTGTGCTCACGGACTACATCGTTGATGCTGCAATCAGCGGGTAGGTTGGCAGAAATTGCTGCCGGAATAATGCGCTCAACAAGGTTGCGCTGGAAACCCCCGGGTAGCTGGCCGGTTTGCAGAGACTGCTTAGTAGCCTTAACTGCACCGCAGGAATCGTGGCCTAGGACAACAATCAGGGGGGTGGAAAGACCTTCAACCCCGAATTCCAGGGAACCCAGCGTGGTGGATTCCATGACCTGGCCGGCCGTGCGAACCACAAACATATCGCCCAGGCCCTGATCAAAAATGACTTCAGCGGCTAGGCGGGAGTCTGAGCAACCAAAGATAGTGGCAAAAGGGTTCTGTCCACCGGTCAGATGAGCCCGGCGTTCGGCATTCTGGTTTGGATGCTCTGGCTCTCCCGAAATAAAACGTTGGTTACCCTGGATGAGTTTTTCAAGCGCCTGCTTTGGTGTAAGCGTCATGCTGCTCCTATCACTAAATTTGCCGGAAAGCTACCCCCATTATAGGGAATACTGCTGGTTTGCACCCAGGAGGCGGTATGATTGGATTGCTGGTAACGATGGAATAATTCTTAATCCTTATAGGACAGATAATGGTTTAAGGTCAGTAGATTATCAGCCTGGAGCTTCTATTGCAGCCCTGGCTCCTTGTCTCAAGTAGGATACTATGAAAAATAGATATTTATTTCCTGCATTAATTCTAGTAGCAGCTATTTTGGGAAGTGTTGCTATTATGATGGTGCCATCAGTTTTACGAGGCGATGGAGGGCTAGGGGTCTTATCAGCAACTCTGATAGCGAGTATATTATTAGCTGTATCTTCAAAAAATTTTAGAGAAAATTAAAGAGGGTTATTCATAGTACTCTTTGCCGGACTGTGCTGGTGGGTAGCCCGAAGATTTCAGCGCTGTTAGGTCATCTCTACGCTCTCTACGGGCTGCCTTCAGAGCTGCTAGGCCTCAATCCTCTTAGAGGATACCGCTCGTTCCGCTCTGGCTAGGAGCCGGTGTGTAGGTGGGGTTCTTGTTATAGGTGAGGACAGCCTGGGCTAGTTGTTCAAAAACTTCTGGATCTGCCTGGCCGGCCAAAATAAGGGTACTGCTGCTGAGTTTACCTATGTAGTAGGTTTTTGTGCTGGCATCCTTCTGATCGGTAAAAACCCTCACCTCCCAGTCAAGGCCGGCAATGTGCCTGGTCTCAGAAACGGGAGCATTCTGGGTTTTTTGGGCAACCCAGGTTGGGTTGGCATCCTTGGCCTGAATAAGCTCAATATATTGTTGCTGGGCAGTTAGCATGCCTGTGTTCCAAAAATCTACCCCATCCGGCTGGTTGCTGTTCCAACGGGCAAAATTATAGGTCCAGCCCTCTAACTCAGGGGCAGCTACCGGATAGCCGGCAGCCTGGCTAGCCTGAACCGCAATAGCTGGCAGATCAACCCTGGGCTCGTAATAATTCTTGGTATTGGTTAGCTGAGGGGCCAGCCACAAAATAGGAATAAGTATGGCAATCATCACAGCCATGGAAATAATCATGTTGCGCGCCGGAGCATGAATCCGCTGGGCTTGGCGGACGGTAATCTGGGGCTTGACAGGGGCAGCCTCATCTGACTGCTGCTGTTTGCCGGCAGAATCAGCGGCATCATCGGGATTAGATAGACTCTTACTCACTCCTATATTTTCCAGCATCAGGGGTCAAAAATGAAAACAGTCGACGCCAAAAACACTAAAAATGGTTGGTAATAGACAGAAATAGAGTTTGCAGAATTGCATATATGTTGAGCGAAATTCAGCCAAGCAACTAGGCTTGTTAAGCGTGCAGTCTGCAGAGAAGGCAGGCGGCTTGTTAGCAGCAAACACGCGCTAGAACTCGAAGGTGAGGGTAGATGTCAGAAAAACTGGCAGAGGCAGCTAATGTTCATGGCGATCGTAACCTAGCATTAGAGCTTGTACGAGCGACAGAGGCAGCGGCCATCGCAGCGGGCCCCTGGGTGGGGGCCGGTCAAAAAAACAAGGCTGATGGGGCAGCAGTAGATGCTATGCGATACAGATTATCCACCGTCAGCTTTAACGGCACCGTTGTTATTGGTGAGGGCGAAAAAGACGAAGCCCCCATGCTCTTTAACGGTGAAAGAGTGGGAAATAGCTCCGGCCCCTCTCTAGACGTGGCGGTTGATCCTATCGACGGAACACGCCTGACGGCCCTGGGCATGGACAACGCCCTCTCCGTTTTGGCCGTGGCAGAGGGAGGCTCCATGTTTGACCCCTCAGCCGTTTTCTACATGGAAAAACTCGTTGTGGGCCCGGAGGCTGCAGACCTGGTTGATTTGCGGCTACCGGTCAAACAGAACCTCTACCTTACCGCCAAGGCTCTTGGCAAACCCATCAACCAGCTAACCGTCTGCGTCCTTGACAGACCGCGGCATTCCCAGCTTATCGACGATATTCGTAGCACGGGTGCCCGCACCCGGATGATCCTTGACGGTGACGTTGCCGGAGCAATTGCTGCAGTCAGGCAAGGCACCGGTGTGGACATTATGCTCGGTACCGGGGGAACACCCGAAGGAATCGTGGCAGCCTGTGCCATTAAGGCAACCGGCGGACTCATCCAGGGCAGATTAGCCCCCACAGACGATGCCGAACGCCAAAAAGCCCTTGACGCTGGCCACGATCTAGACCAGGTTCTGACCACCGATGACCTAGTTACCTCCGACGACTGCTTCTTTGCGGCCACCGGTATTACCGACGGCAAGTTACTCCGGGGAGTACGCTATGGCCGCAATAACAATACTGTGACCACCCAGTCCCTGGTCATGCGCTCTCGTTCTGGTACGGTGCGCACCGTTGAAGCAGAACATAACCTGCACCGCTGGGAAGGTATCTTAGCTCGAAGCACCGATGCTCGCTTAAGCTAAAAGGTAAAACCCTAGAACTAAGACCACAGAGAGGGTGCTCGCAGCTGGATGTATTCCAGCGCGGGCACCCTCTCTTTCTGCCAGAGGTATTTTCGCTTCTATTTGCCGATTTTTGTGCGAAGTTTACCGAGGGTTTCTTGGGCCTTTGGCGCCACTTTCTCCGTCAAAAGTGCCTTGCCTTGGCCAAGAGTTTCCCTACCGGCTCGAATGCCCTGGTAGAGCCGGTAGCCCTGTTTGCTGACTGCAAGATCCCAGGTGCCAGGGTAGGCAACCGAACGGCCACCAAAGGATTTTTTAAACTCTGTAAAGCCAGCCCACTCGTGGTTGGGATCATCATTGGGGGCAATACCAAAGAGATCCACATATTTGAGCCCCTTAGCCTTAGCATCCATAATCATCCAGGACACGAGGGGTTTATTAATCCTTAGCTTACGGTGTTCCCAGGAGGTACCCGTATGCGCGTAGGTACGGGTGTCATCAGAATCATAGACAAAAGTAGCACCAATAGCCTGGCCGTCCTCTGCGCGGACAATAATCAGGCGTGCCGCATCCTCAGGCATAAGCACCCGGGCTACCTGCTTGAGGTAGCTATCCTGCTGTCTATTAAAATGGTTACGCTGGGCAGTCTCTTCCAGGTAGGTCGTCAAAATATCAATATCGTCGGGATTATGGGAGACCTCAAAACTGACTCCCTTCTTATGGATATTGCGGTGCAGGTTACGGTTGGTTGACTGCATTTGCTGCAGCAATTCTTCTTCAGAAAGCTCTAGATCAATAATCTGAGTGTGGGCAGGTTGAATCTGCCGGGGCGCTAGCTTAAAACCGCGGCTGCTTAAGAAATCCTGGCCCGAACCCGGTTCCCAAATAGCTGCATTGGTAGGTTCCACCCGGAGGAACCAGCACTTATTCTCAGTAGCAATCCTGGACATCTGGGCAATAGCCGCATCAAAGGCCTGGGCAGATTCTGCCTCCGGCCCGTAGGGACTATAAAGATAGCGGCCGGTCTTACCCCCCTCTAGAGTAGCCAAAAAACTAAATCCCTCACCGGAACCACGGAAAACCTTGTGACCGTTGGATTCTTGAAATTGTGCCCAGATATCTGACTGAAGAATATTACTCATGCATCACAGCTTACCTAAAGACAGCCTCAATGCAGAGGCTGCAGCGGCCTGCACCGGAACATATGGGGATACTTGCTAGCTTATTTCCTTTAAGGAACGGAACAGGTGCCGTTATCTGTCAGCTCAGACACCGTTTCTATGCTGATGCTTGAAGCAAAGGGCTGACTTTGCTGCCTCTGGCCTGTGGCCAGGAAACCAGCTGCATCAGCCGATCCACTAGGAGTAATACCGTTTTTAGAATCTTCAATCACTCGGGCAACGTCACTATGAAGCTGATCAAAGTCGGGGTAGGTAGGAAAGAGATCTTCGTAATAGGGTGGTCCAGCTGCATACTGGACGAGTTCAAAGTTCTTTGACTTTAAAGCAATGTCAGCCAGGCCGCTGAGGGAATCCTGGGGAATATTTGTTTCGATGACCTGTTCACCGGCTGCCGTGATATCGGCAAACTTAGTGAGCACGTTATAAGGATCTAACTGTTTAAGCATGGCTGCCTGAACACAGCGCTGCCGAGCCTGCCTGTCATAGTCGGAGGCCCCTTCACGGGAACGGGCATACCAGAGAGCGTGGTAGCCATCTAGCTTTTGAATACCGGGTTCAATGTAGCCGTCGATAGGGTTTTTCAGGCCGGTGACCAGGTCCGTTCCGCCACCGATAGGAACGTAACCGCCCACGTCGATGGTGATACCGCCCAGGGCGTCCACCAACTGTTCAAAGCCGGACATATCAATCAAGACATAGTTGTGAATTTCTAGGCCCAGCACACCGGAGACAGCATCCATAGTGGCCTCTGCCCCGGGGTCTGCTGCCTGAGGGTAGAGGTAAGAATAGTTTTGAGTGACATCGGTGTAGAGAGCATTAATAATGCACTCGTCGCCGCAGTTAAAACCTTCAGGATAGACCTGCCATAGGGGAGAATCTGCCGAGAAGATAGCGTTCTGAGTATTGCGGGGCACCGAAATGGTAACGGCCTGGCCGGTATTAGCATCAATGGAGAAAACGGTCATGGAGTCCGGACGGCGGCCAACCCGGTCTGCCCCGGCGTCTCCACCCATGAGGAGGATATTGTAACGGCCATCAACCTCTTCTAGCTGAGTACCGTCAGCAAAGACATTGCCCAGGGCCCCGCGCCCGGTATTGGCCAGATAGGAGCCATAGCCTAGAGAGCCAGTCACCATAATGAGCATGGCTAGCATGGCAAAAATGAGGGGAGTTCTGGCCTTGCTGGGCAGGTAGCGCACCTGGATGATCCGTAAAGTATCAAAGAAGATAAAAAGCCAGCCAAGGGCCAGCACAATCAGGGCGCAGGTTAAGCAGAGCAAAAATAGGTTACTGGTAAAAAGCCAGAGCACAAAGGTACGGCGGATAAACCAAAGGATCACCAGTGCGGCTAAGGCTAGCCAGAGGCAAATAGTAGCAGTCAGGGCTCTTTTGCCCAGAGTCTTACGGTCTGAAATGAGCTGGACAGAGCCGGGGGCAAGAAAGGTCAGCAAAAGCAGAACCCAGGCCCTCTTTACTTTACCGCCGTCAGAGATGAACTCGGGGTAGTTGATGGGATCGGTAATCTTTGCGCTCCCAAGCCGCTGCCCACCGATTCGGGTTGCGCTAATACTGGGTTGACGTTCGTCAAAACCCTCCTGGTACACTGTGCCTCCTGGCCTTAGTTCTCCCGTAAAACTACGATAAACCCCGTCATTTTGGTCATCCGGACTGTCTGACCATACAAGATTTTAATTACTGTAGCTAACTAATCTGTGAAGGTTTGCAAAGAATTTGTAATTTGAAGTATTTTTCACAGGTTTTCTAAGGCGCGTAGGGTGTGTTTCTGGCAGTGCCGCCGCTGTGGCTGGCGGTTTTATCCCCCATATCTTGCTCAAGGCTGGGCTCGTCGTGATGCTGGTAACGCTCCTGGGTTTTGGACCGTAGACTGGCCCCCTTATCGATGGCACTTTGGCGCAGCTCACCAGCAAACTGGACTAAATCTTCTTGAATTTGCTGGGCAAAATCGTCCTGGGCGCAGCCTAAAATTCGTAGGGCTAGCAGGCCGGCATTACGGGCCCCGTTAATGGAGACAGTGGCTACCGGCACCCCGGCCGGCATCTGCACAATGGACAGGAGGGAGTCCAAGCCCTCAAGATTTTTAAGCCGAATGGGAACACCAATAACGGGTAGGGGAGTCAAGGAAGCTAACATGCCCGGTAGGTGGGCAGCCCCTCCGGCGCCGGCAATAATGAGCCGCAGCCCCCGCTTATGCGCCTGTCTGCCGTAGCTGACCATGTCTTCAGGCATACGATGGGCAGAAACAACGTCTGCCTCGTAGGCTACGCCAAACTCATCCAAAACCTGGGCGGCCGCTTCCATGACGGGCCAGTCTGAATCTGAACCCATGACGATACCTACCAGGGGTTGATCTGCTGCAAAGGGGGAAGTCATCCGTGCTGTCCTTACTCTATAGCTGACGTGAGTGATCTGCTTGGGTCAATAGGTTGGCAGTCTGGGCAAGAAGCTGCCGTAGCTGCTGAGTTTCTTCTTGTGGGCCGCTGATATTCAGGTGACCAATTTTGCGTCCTGGCCGCGGCTCCTTGCCGTAAAAATGCAATTTGATCCTGGCGTCACTTGCCAGCACCTGCCGGTAGCTGGCAAAGATGTCCTGATTGCTGCCACCGAGAAAATTCTTCATAAGGGTCACCTGAGCTAGGGGGCTGGTAGCGCCCAAAGGCAAGTCTAAGACAGCGCGTATATGCTGCTCAAATTGGCTGGTCACAGAGCCGTCCTGGGTCCAATGCCCAGAGTTATGGGGGCGCATGGCCAATTCGTTGATCAAAAAGCCTGCCGGATGGGAGGGAACCTCAAAGAGTTCTAGAGCCATGACTCCGGTGACTCCTAGCTGGCTGGCCAGCAGCTGGGCGGTTTCTTGGATGCGCTCTGCCAGGTCTTGCTCTAAGAAGGGGGCCGGGGCAATAACCTCGTCACAGATTGAATTAACCTGAATGGATTGGGCAACAACCCAGGTTTGCATTTCTCCGGAAGGATTGCGTGCTACCAGGGCAGCCAACTCGCGGCTGAAGTCCACTTTTTCTTCAACTAAGAGCTGGTTATTGTTGGCGTCAGCGGCCAGCTGAGCAAACCAGCTGGTTAGCTCTGGACTGTCTAGCTGATCGGGGTGGTCGAGAATAAGAACGCCTTTGCCGTCGTAACCACCGCGTGCGGTTTTAATGACCAAGGGCCAGCCGGTTTCCTGGCCAAAAGCCAGCACCTGCTGCGGGGTGCTAACTGCTGCCCAGCGTGGATTTGCCAGCCCTAGCTCTTGGACAGCCTGGCGCATACGCAGCTTATCTTGAGCGTAGATGAGGGCCGCTGGATTTGGCTGTAGATTGATTCCCTCGGCAGCTAGGGCCGCTAAGTGCTCGCTGGGCACGTGCTCGTGGTCAAAGGTGAGTACATCTACAGTTTGAGCAAATTCTCTGAGGGTTTTTAGGTCGGTGTAGCTGCCTACCGGGGCTTGGGGAACAACGGCTCTGGCACAAACATGATCAGATTCGGCCAAAACTTTAAGATTGACCCCTAATTCGTGTGCTGGTTGGGCTAGCATACGAGCTAGCTGTCCTCCACCGATAACGCCAAGGACCGGTCCGGTTATTGGATAAGTCACCCACCTAGGCTACCAAACCTTGCCGGGGCCAGCTGAATGGGACCGTAGCCAAGCTAGCCCAATGTTTCCTAGTATTTCTTAGCTTGCTTGCTTAAGCCAGTGGGCTGTCACCGCTTAAGTCTCACGTGCCGGTAAAATCGTTGGGGGCAGCCGGCCTGATGCGTAGGCAAGTGCCGCCTAGCAGCATTGTGAGCAAGCTTAATGGCAGTCGAGGCAGATGAGGAGCAGGCCCGATGGCTTCAGAATTTTCTTACCTGGAAGGGGTTTTTAGAGCCCTAGCTGGTCAGAGCAGCCCAGCTCTGATCTGGTACTCAGCGGCCGGCGAGCGGGTGGAACTCTCTGGACGGGTGCTGGAGAACTGGGTTAGTAAATCCGCTAATTTTTTGGTGGAAGAGTGCGAGTTTGTGGCTGGTGAAGTACTACAGCTGAGAATGGGCCTGCACTGGAGGTCCCTACTGCTTGCTGCAACAGCCTTGCGGGTGGGGGCCGTGCTGGATCTTGCGGGGCAGCGGGCCGAGGCCGGTCTTATTTTTTCTGATCAGTTGGGGATCTTGTCTGCTTCTACTGCCGACTATACAGTGGCGGTGGATCGGGCAGTTTTTTCTACCGGGTTTACCGAGAAACTAGGGGCAGACATGCTGGACTACTGTGCCCTGGTTTCTTCCTATGCGGATCAGTATACGGCCTTGGAATTACCAGATTCTGCCGGCCAGGTTTTTGCTGATCAGGACTTAAACTACCGGGATCTTCCTGGGCTGCTGGAAGGAGCCAGAGACCGAGGAGCTGGCCTGCCTGGGTCGATTGTTTACCCTGGCTTCACTGACCTTGAGGCCGCCACCTTAGTAAATTTTTTGGGGCTCTTAGCGGCCGGTAAAGGGCTGTTAATTCTTGATCCTAGCCTGCAGTGGTCAAAGCCAGAACGGGAGAAAATTATTGCTGCTGAACGGGCGGCCAGCTGGCCCGTGGACGGGCAGCGGCTGTAGCAGTACAGGGCTTAAGATGCTGGCTTTATCCTGTGTTGGGGATTTAAGCAACAGTTTGGGTTTTATACCACAAAAATACCTAAGTTTCGCTAGAATTACGGGCCAAAATCTTTAAGGTTTTAATCTCAGCTTGACGAAATGGGGTTTACACGCGTGTAATTAGGTTCAGGGTTTTAACTATTCTGGCTCAGATCCGTGTAACATACTCTACTGGTTCGCATTTGAGGATGTGTACGGTTCTTGTAACCAGAGTTTCTTCTCTCCCCCGGAGAAAAACCCGCAAGAAGTACATCCTCCACAATTAGGGATATGGAAGGGAAGACTATGGGTTCCTATGCTCATCGTGATCAGGTGAGCGCCGCCGGCGTTGGTTCGAGGCAAGCCCAGATCTACACTATGCAATCCGCTCAATACCTCGAAGATCAGGCAAACGCATTTTTGGCGGCAGCTGACGCAAAAGAAAAGGCAGCAAAGGCCGCTGCTCCCCCCAAGAAAGCAATCGATCTTTTTTCATCAGACCCTGAAGCGCTTTCGCTCTGGGAGGCAGCAGCTGGGCTCTACAGCACCGACGGCGATGACGGCGAGCTGGCCTGGCAGGCCGATGCTCTCTGCGCCCAGACAGACCCGGAAGCCTTTTTCCCAGAAAAGGGTGGGTCAACCCGGGATGCTAAGAGAGTCTGTAATGAATGCCCTGTGCGTGAGGCCTGCTTGGATTACGCTATGGAAAACGACGAACGTTTTGGCATCTGGGGCGGGCTCTCAGAACGTGAACGCCGTAGGTTGCGTAAACAAGCAATCTAGAGTGAAGGATTGTTAGAAAATGGCTAAAGCTCGTTTGTGTTCACGCCAAACCTGCACTCGGGAGGCTATTTATACACTCACCTACGCCTACAGCGAGTCGATGGCTGTGGTTGGGCCACTCTCACATCAGCGTGAACCGCACGCCTACGACCTGTGTGAGTTCCATGCCGGCCGTCTGACCGCCCCGCAGGGGTGGCAGATGGTCCGGGTGGGAGTGGCCCAGCAGGCAGCTGCCTTGGCCCAGGCAGAGCGGGCAGCCGGCAAGGATCAACCCGGCAGCGGCCCTGCCTACCCCCGTCTGCACAGTGTTGATTAAGGTTTGCTGACAGAGGGCTAGGCCGGTGCGAAACTCGGTAAAACCTGGAAATTCTTTGCTGCTCTGTGTTCCGTGGCGGCAATCGTATAGAGTGGTGTTCCATATGTTTGGTTTTAAGTTACGTGCAACCATTGAGTAAAGGTAGGGAAACACCTGTGGGCCAGTCGGAGAATTCTCATTCTGCAGACCGTACTTTGTCACGCCGTCCGTTTTTAGCCGCGGCGGCTTCTCTGACCGGTATCTCCTTCTTGAATGCCTGCGCTAGCTCACAGAGCGAGGCAAACACCGATGAGGCTGCGCCAGAGCAAACATCAGCTAGCCCAAGCCCAACGAAAGCTCCCAAATACCGGGGGAGTGTGAGCGTGATCCCTAAGGGGCAAACCCTTGAGTTTAATCCTGTGGATCCGGTTACCGTGCAGGCCAAAGACAGTAAGCTCGACAGCGTGGAGCTGCAAACCCTGGACGCAGCGGGTAAAACCGTTAAAGCGGTAGGGGAATTTAATGAAGATAAGAGCCAGTGGACTTCTACCGAGCCGCTATTTTTTAACTCTGAGTACACGCTGACCTGGCATGCCAGCGATCCGGCGGGGGGCAAGGGAACGGACTCCTTAACCTTCTCTACAGTTAGTGCCGCCTATGAGGCTGACGTTGTCTTAAACATTGTTGACGGTGCCCAGTACGGGGTGGGGCAGATCATTCAGTTTAATTTCTCTGAGCCTGTGGTCAATAAGGCAAACCTGGAAAAAGCGATCAGTATTAGCGGCGGTGGCAACCAGGCTGGAAAATTTCGCTGGTACTCCGACTACATGCTACGCTACCGGCCACAAAACTACTGGGCAGCAAATTCTTCGGTTAAAGTGCAGGTTAAAATGCTAGGCCTGGATATTGGCAACGGCATGATTGGTAATGCCAATGTCACCCGCACCTTCAGGACGGGGGATAAGCGCTACGCCTTTGCCGACAACAATACAAAAACCATTAAACTCTACGTTAATGACAAGCTTGTTCGTGAAAACCCTATTACCCTGGGCAATGATGAATGGCCTTCGGTGGTGGGCCAGCTTGTCATCATGGAGCAGGCGGAGTCCTATTACTTTAACCCTTCTAGCCTTAACCTGGAAAAAAACGATCCCCACTATTATGAGCCTTTCTGGGCCACTAATGTATCCAGGTTGACCCAGGCAGGAGTCTTTGTTCACCAGGCCCTACCTACCGCTTTTGGGTCTATTGGTATTGCAAACGTTTCTCACGGTTGTATTGGTATGCTTCCTGAGGATGCCAAGTTCTTCTTTGACTTATTTTCTGTGGGCGATATTGTTGAAACACAGCATACCGGTTATCTGCAGGCCGATCCCGATGACGGCTACGGAGACTGGAACATTCCCTTTAAGAACTACGCCGATGAAAACTGGCGTGGCAACTGGTAAAGCTGCAGATGTGGCGGTGAGGGCTCTGCTAGCAGCTTCCTGCCCGTCTGCAAAGGAGTTAGTTACGTAAGGTGGCACCGATAAGCAGCAGATCCGGTAATGAGTGGGAAAAGCTGTCTCCAGCTATACCTGCACGCGCCCCTCACCCCGATGACGACCTCTTTATGTCCCGGCGGGATCGGCGGCGTAGACGGGAAGCAGCTGAGCAGGCTAGCAGGCGCTCAGCTGCTAGCAGCCGTCAAAATAGGAAAGCTAGGTCCAGCACCCCTACTTTAGACTATTTGGGTGACCTAGCAGAACCGGAGCCTGCAAGAAGCAGCGGACAGGCTGGCAGGCAGAAGACAAGCCAGGCTCAAGAGAGCATCTCTGCCAGCCGGCAGACAGATTTTGAACCAGAGTTACCCTCGCGGGCGGCAGCGCGTCGGGCTGCAGCCCAGGAAACTAAAGACCCCACCAAGTTTGGCATAACCTCCCTGATCACTGCCCTAGCGGTGCCGTGTACCTTGCTGCTGCTGGCCGTTCGTATGGTTGCCAGCTCTACCTTCCTTTGGTTGGAGTACCATCGGCCCGGTTTTCCCAAAGACATATACGGTTTTTCAACAGAGGACCGCATGATCTATGGCTCCTACGGGATGGACTACATTCGCAATTTTGCGCCCCAAGAATTTATCAGCGGCTTAAAAACAGATAAAAATACCTCGCTTTTTCTGGCACAGGAAGTGCAGCACCTCAGCGACGTGAAGCAAGTGCTGTTCTGGTATAGCTTTGTTAGTTTCATTATTTTTCTGTTAGGCCTTCTCTGTTTGCTCCTCTTGAGATCCCGCTCGGCCCAGGCGGCTCGGCAGGCGCTGTTTGCCGGTGCCATCAGTACCGGTATTATTCTTGTGATTTTGGCTTTGTTGGCGGTATTGGGCTGGGAGTCCTTCTTTACGGGCTTTCATCAGCTGCTCTTTCCTCAAGGTAACTGGGAGTTTAAGATATCGGATACCTTGATTAGGCTTTACCCGCCCCGTTTCTGGGTTGATGCAGCCCTAGCCCTTGCCCTGCTGACCGGCTGTCTGGCTCTGGCCCTGGCTGTTGCCAGCTGGCCGGGACGTTATCGTTCTGCGCCGCAGCAGCTTCTTGACCGACCTAGGGCGGGTCTAAAATCCTTAAAGCCGGTCGGCAGAAAAAACCGGCAGCCAGAGCAGAAAACCGAAGTCAGCCGCGCTGCTAGAAGAGCCCGTCAGGCTGGCACAAGAAGCTCTGCTACTGGCCCAAGCCGCAGCAGGCACAGTCAAGAGCGGCCGCGTCGTAGCCGCAGGCAAGATACCCGGATGCGGCGGCGCTCTTGAGTCCTATCCCTAAGAAAACAGCTATGTCTACTACTATTGCTAGCGTGAAAGATACCGTTGCCCACCCCCAGGTAAGAGTGCACACTGTTCGCGAAGCCTTTAGCCTGCCGGCTCTCTACCAGCGGCTAGGCGTGAGTACCGTTACCCTACCCCCTTATGGCTGGTTAGCTCCACTGCTGCTCACTCTTGTGGCCACTCTGCTGAGGTTCTGGAATCTGGCCCACCCCAATGCCATTGTTTTTGACGAAACCTACTACGCCAAAGACGCCTACTCTATGCTCCACTTTGGCTACGAGAAAAACTGGTCAGACCAGGCAAACGATTCTTTTGTAGCCGGTAACCCTACGGGGATTTCAGATAGCCCCGAGTACGTGGTGCATCCACCGGTGGGTAAATGGATGATCGCCTTTGGCATGTTCCTCTTTGGAGACAATAACCCGTTTGGCTGGCGTTTTTCTGCCGCCCTGATAGGCAGCCTCTCAGTAGGCTTGCTTATGCTAGCTGCCTGGCTGCTTTTTCGCTCTATCTCAGTAGCCAGTCTGGCCGGTCTCATCATGGCCGTGGACGGCCTGCATCTGGTTCAGTCCCGGTTTGCCCTGCTGGATATTTTTCTTATGTTCTGGCTGCTGGCTACTTTTGTCTGCCTCCTGCTTGATAGGCAGCAGTCCAGACGAACCCTGGCTCAAAAAGTCTGTGCTCACAGCCAAAAAAATTCTGGCCTACCCCAGCAGGACTATCTCAACTACGGGCCCTGGCTGGGCCTACGCTACTGGCGGATTCTAGCGGGAATCTGCGCCGGCCTGGCCGTGGGAGTCAAATGGAATGCCCTATTCTTTATTGCCATTTTTGGGTTGATGAGCCTCTTCTGGGATCTTAACGCCCGCCGGCTAGTCGGTATTAAAAACTGGCTACTAGCCGCAACCTTTAAAGACGGCATCCCAGCCTTTGCCAGCCTAATCGTTCTAGGGTTAGGGGTTTATCTGGCAACCTGGACCGGCTGGTTCCGCTCCCAGTTTGCCTACGACCGGCAGTGGGCGGCTAACCACCCTTCGGAGGGCCTGCAATGGTTACCTCCGGCTTTACGTTCCCTCTGGGAGTACCACCGTTCGGCCTATACCTTTCATAGCGGCCTTGACTCCCCACACACCTACCAGTCAGCAGCCTGGCAGTGGCTGCTACTGGGCAAACCCACCTCCTACTACTATGAATCTCTGGACAAGGGCCAGGCAGGCTGCACGGTTAATAGGTGCTCTCAAGCCATACTCAATATTGGTAACCCCCTCCTCTGGTGGTCCTTTCTGCTCGTCATACTTTTTAGCCTGGTTATCGTCCTTGTCCGGCGGGACTGGCGTTTTATCTGCCTACTGCTGGTCTTTGCTGCCGGCTACCTACCCTGGTTTGCCTACCCCAGCCGGACCATGTTTTTCTTTTATGCCCTCTCTTTTGAACCCTATCTGATCCTCATGCTGGCAGGGCTGCTAGGCCTGGCCTTGGGCAGACCTAACCAGAGCATTAGACGCAGAAAATGGGGGCTGGCAGTGGTTGCTAGCTTTATGCTGGCCCTGCTTTTGATCAGCATCTTCTACTGGCCTATCTGGACCGGACAAACCATACCCTATGAGCACTGGCGTTGGCGCATGTGGTTTGATGCCTGGATCTAGAAACTAGCTAAGAATTAAAAATAATTTCTCACCTGCACTAGCCTGCCCTTGGCCGCTACTAGAACAGGTGAGAGAATGAGGTTTTATATCCCCTTTCCCACTAAGGATGACCTGTGAGCAAAAATCCCGATCTTAAGCCGGCAAACCTGGCTCTGAACATTGTTCGCGGTGCACTCATTGGCACGGTCGAAACCGTTCCCGGTGTTTCGGGCGGAACGGTGGCCCTGGTCCTAGGAGTGTACGAGAGGCTCATTAGCGCAGCCAGCTCAGCCGTCACCGGCTTTAAAGAAATCCTGGCAGGAACCATTAAAAAAGATGGCCAGCTACAACTGGCCGGCAGGCAAAAATTTAAGGAGCTACCCTGGGCCCTGCTGGCAGCAATTCTGCTAGGAATGGTTCTGGCCCTTGTGGTCATGTCCCATATCATGAGCGCCCTGGTGCAAACCCAACCTATTCTCACCTCAGCCGCCTTCTTTGGCATGGTGCTAGCCTCCCTCTACGTGCCCTACCAGCTGGCGGGCAGATGGCGGGCCAGTGACCTTATCTGGGCCCTGCTCGCAGCGGGACTGGTCTACACTATAGTCTCCCTGCCCGCAGCGGCCACAGACGTCAGGGACCCCGGCCCTCTCCTCATTATTGCTGCAGCAGCTATAGCCGTCTCTGCCCTCCTCTTACCGGGCCTTTCCGGCTCCTTCCTACTGCTAACCTTTGGGTTATACCAGGTAACGCTCAAGGCAGTTAAGGACATGGACTTTGCCTACCTGGGTTTCTTTATGATCGGCGCCCTCATTGGCCTAGCCACCATCGTTAAGGGCCTGGAATGGCTGCTAGAACACCACCGCCATATCACCCTGGTGCTGCTAACCGGCCTCATGCTAGGGGCCCTGCGGGCCCTCTGGCCCTGGACGACAGAGCATAACCAGCTAGAGCCGGCTGGCGATCAGGCGCTGGCGGCACTAATGGTCTGCATAGCCGGATTTATCCTGGTAGTTCTAGTTATCCTTGCCGAAAAATACTTTGCCAGCCAAAAAACACAAAACCCTCCGAGTCAAGGCAGTAGCAGGCCGTGAAAAATAAGCAAACCCAGAACGAGCCCAAGACCGGACAACTGGTATTAGCCGCCACTCCCATCGGCAACCTAGCCGATGCCAGCAGCCGGCTCAAAGATCTCCTAACCCGGGCAGACCTCATCGCCGTTGAAGACACCCGTACCTTTCGTAAACTGACCGCCGGGCTCGGCATTAGGAGCAGGGCAAAAATAATCAGCCACCACGACCACAATGAGGTTCAGCGGCAAGAGCAAATTATCAAGGCAGTAGCAGCCGGACAGCTGGTCCTTATCCTCTCTGACGCGGGCATGCCCACCATCTCAGACCCGGGACTAGTGACCGTCCAAGCCGTCACCCGGGCCCAGCTACCGGTTACGGTGGCCCCGGGTCCTAGCGCTGTTACCACCGCCCTAGCCCTCAGCGGGTTAGCCAGCGCCCGCTTCTGCTTTGAGGGCTTTTTAGCCAGAAAAGGCAGCGAACGCAGCAGGAGACTGGCCGCTTTAGCCCAGGAAGAGCGCACCATGGTCTTCTACGAATCCCCCCATAGGACAGCCAAGACCTTGTCCGATTTTGTGGCAGCTTTTGGCCCACAACGCCAGGCAGCTGTCTGCCGTGAACTAACCAAAATACACGAAGAAGTTATCCGAGGCCCCCTGGAAGAATTAGCCGACTGGGCCCAGGGCCAAACGCTACGCGGTGAAATAGTTCTGGTCTTAGCTGGAGCAGACAGCCCAACAGCACCCGAGCCCGAGCAGCTGGTAGCGGAGGTAGAAAACCTTACCCAAGAGGGGATCCGGCTCAAAGAGGCTAGCACCCAGGTGGCCAAACAGTATCCGGGCTTATCAAGCCGGCAGCTTTACCAGACAACCCTGGCTGCCCGTCAAAATGAGACATAAGACAGGTGAAAGAAAACCCATGAGTGAAGAAACACAGGCCCTGACAGGAGAAGAACTGACCCAGCTGGCAGCTAGATTTGGTTACCAGCTACCCAGTAGAGACCAGCTCAAAAGCAGCATTGGACCCGGTCCTCTTGTAGCTGGCCAGGTACCTCAGGCTTATCGGGCAGAGTGCTACCGGTTTGCTGGGGATGAGCCCAGCGGCCAGGCAGGCACACGGCGGGCTACGGTGGGCCAGGACGGGCGCTCGCGTAACCTGGTTTTTCCACCGGCACCTCAGGCCTTACCTGTTGCTGTGCCGGATAACCATACCCACATGGATTTGTTGGATGGCGATGTTGCCGTTAGTGTTCGGGATGCTTTGGATGTGGGGCAGGCTGTAGGTATCGATAGGGTTGTGCAGGTGGGCTGTGATCTGCCTTCGTCGGTGTTTGCGGTGGCTGCTGCCCGGGCTGATAGGCGGGTCCTGGCTGCGGTGGCCTTGCACCCTAATGAGGCACCTGCTTTAGCTGAGGCTGGCCAATTGGAGGCTAGCCTGGATGTGATTGGGCGGCTGGCTGCTGATGAACGGGTTCGGGCTGTGGGGGAGACGGGCCTAGATTATTTCCGTACCGGCCCGGAAGGCCGGGCTGCCCAGCAGCATAGTTTTAGGGAGCATATGAGGCTGGCTAAGCGGCTAGGCAAGGCCTTGCAGATTCATGATCGGCAGGCTCATGAGGATGTGCTAGCTATTCTTGAGAGTGAGGGTGCACCGGAGGTCACTGTTTTTCACTGTTTTTCTGGGGATGAGCAGCTAGCGCAGGTCTGCAATGAGCGGGGCTGGATGATGAGCTTTTCTGGCACGGTAACTTTTAAGAATTCTGCGGGTTTGCAGCGGGCCTTGCGGCTGGCAGATCCTAGCCTGCTGCTGGTGGAGACCGATGCTCCTTTTTTGACTCCCCATCCTTTTAGGGGCCGGCCTAATGCTTCTTATATGGCCAACTATACGGTGCGGTTTATGGCAGATTTTTTGGGCCGGGATCTGGAGGGCTTCTGCCGGCAGCTTGCGGCTAATTCAGAGGCTGTCTACGGGCCCTGGTTTTAAAGCCGGCAGGGTCTTTGCTGGCTCTGTGAAGGCGGTAAAATATGGGGGTGACTTTTGAACAGCTCTTGGGCCCGCTTGAGGTTCGTGATCTTGCCAGTTCTTTGGGGCTGCGGCCTACAAAGACTTTGGGGCAGAATTTTGTGATTGATCCCAATACGATTCGTCGTATTGTTGGTTTGGCTCAACTTAGCCCGGAAGATACGGTACTTGAGGTGGGGCCGGGTTTGGGTTCTTTGACCTTAGGTTTGTTGGATGCCGCCCACCGGGTGCTGGCTCTTGAGATTGATCCGGTTTTGGCGGCTCAATTGCCGCAGACCATTGAGAAGTTTCGGCCCGGGGCTCTGGCCCGCTGTGAGCTGCTGCATGCCGATGCGCTTAAGGTGGTGGAACTGCCGGCGCAGCCTAGGGTTTTGGTGGCTAACCTTCCTTACAATGTTGCTGTTCCGGTTTTACTGCATCTTTTGGGGCGTTTTCCTTCTTTGGAGTCTGCGCTGGTTATGGTTCAGGACGAGGTTGCCGATAGGCTGGCTGCCCGTCCCGGTTCTAAAGTGTATGGGGTGCCTTCGGTTAAGGCTGGCTGGTTTGGTGAGGTCTCTAAGGTTGGTGTGGTGGGAACCCAGGTTTTTTGGCCTGCCCCTAAGATTAAGTCTGGCCTGGTGCAGCTGCGTCGGCATGCGCAGCCTTTTACCGGTGTTTCGAGGGAGAGGGTCTTTGCGGTGGTTGATGCGGCTTTTGCGCAGCGGCGTAAGACCTTGAGGGCGGCACTTGCCTCTTGGGCTGGGTCGGCTAAGCTGGCCGGCGAGCTTGTGGCAGGGGCTGGTCTAGATCCGTCTGCTAGGGGAGAGACCCTGTCTGTTGGGGATTTTGTTGCTATTGCGCGTGCTGCGCAGGCGAAGATGAGTGAGTGAACGAGGGTGTGTTAGCTGTGAAGGTGCGGGCTTGGGCTCCTGGAAAGGTTAATTTATTTCTTGCGGTGGGGCAGGTGCAGCCGGATGGTTATCACCCGGTGGCTAGCCTCTATGCGGCAACTTCCCTACGGGAGATGGTTGAGGTTAGCGGCAAAGACACTGCTGGGATAGAGCTTTCGCTTGGGTTGGCAGATGATTCTCCTCTGGCGGCTATGGCTGCTAGGGGTGTTTTTGATCCTGCTTCTGTTCCCTTGGATTCTAGTAATTTAGCGGTTAAGGCGGCTACCTTGCTTTTAGAGGAGCTTGGTTTGGCTGGTTTGGGTCTGCGGATGCGCATTGTTAAGGCTGTTCCGGTGGCTGGCGGTATGGGCGGGGGTTCTGCTGATGCAGCGGCTGCTTTGCTGGCAGTAAATAACTTTGTGCTGCGGGCCGGTTTGCTGGACCAGGCGGTGGGGCAGCAGCGGTTATTGGAGCTGGCTAGCCGGTTGGGCGCGGATGTTCCTTTTGCTTTGACCGGTGGGTTTGCTGTGGGACGGGGCGTGGGGGATATTGTGCAGCCGCTAGACTTTCCTGCCGGTGGACAGCAGCTATTTTTGGTTTTAGTTTTTGCGGACTACGGCTTGTCTACACCAGAGGTTTTTGGCCAGCTTGATGCTGGTAGGGCTGCCGGTGATTTTGTGGCGGCTGCTGATGTGCAGGTTCCTGCTGCTTTATTGGAGGCTTTAGTGGCTCCGGTGGCTCCGGTGGCCCGCCTTCACGAGCTGGCCCGGTATGTGCGTAATGATTTGGCGGAGCCGGCCTGCCGCTTGGCTCCCGACTTAGCTAAGGTTTTAGCTTGTCAAGCTGGGGGTCTTGTTACTTCCTTTGTTTCTGGTTCTGGCCCTACCTGTGTTTATTTGATGGAGTCTTGGGAGGACGCGCAGGCTTTAACGGAGGGTTTGCGGGGCCGCGGTAGGTATGCGACAGCTGTAACAGCTCCCGGAATGGGTCTTGAAGTAGGGTAAAGACCCTATAAATAAACCTCATTGTGAACAATAAACAACAGGTTGAAACTTTCTGCTGAAATAATTTTTTTTATTTAAATAAATCTTGCATTTTTAAGATTTATTTAAGGTATCCTACCCATAGGTAACTTATTAACGGACGTTAAAAATTTCCTGCGGGTAAGTTATCTGTAAATGTATGGTAGAGGTGCATTGGCGCTGCGTTAGCTACTGTATTTCACGGGCCGGCACCTGCTATTAATTGTTTATACATATTCTTTAAGGGCGTGGTCATGGTTTTTGGTTATAACAGTTGCTTATTTGATGTTTTGGTTAGTTATTGACAGAGAGTTTGCTCATGGGTGAGGTATGGATTAATGAAGCTGAGCTCAGAAATCTAATGGAGCTCCGTCTTCACACGGTAGTGGATACTTATAATAAGGAATTTGAGAGGCTGGCTAAGGAGTGCGCTGGACAGCCGGTGGCGATGATTAAGCCCCTGATACTTTCTGTTTTTCGTGATAATGGCGGGAGTATCTCTGAGCAGGAATCTTATAGGCTGGCCGAATTTGTGCGCGAAGGCGCTGTCATTGAGTATAAGATTTAGCCTGTAGCTAGTAGAGCTCTTGGATGGGTTCTATCGGTGAGGCTTATTTAAAAGTCCTTGATAAAAAATAAGGTCGAAGACAATCATAGCGATAAGCAGGGGACGGCTAGGGCCTCTGGCCGGAAGCTAGACACCGGTGTCCAACCATCAAATTTTCAAGGTAAATAACGTAGTCTGAGTACAGATGATTCAATCCCGCCTCACCGGTCCTC
The DNA here is from genome assembly GCA_030524105.1 of Rothia sp. (in: high G+C Gram-positive bacteria). Taxonomy (GTDB): domain Bacteria; phylum Actinomycetota; class Actinomycetes; order Actinomycetales; family Micrococcaceae; genus Rothia. The sequence goes on along the minus strand of JAUNHE010000002.1, from coordinate 921 downwards.
ACCCAGCAAGCGGCCTGCTATTGGTTCTTGGCTCCTGCATCTGCCTGCAAGTAGGGGCTGCCTTTGCGATGCAGCTCTTTCCGCAGCTGGGTGCCTGGGGTGTCACGACCTTGCGCCTGGGCCTAGCTGCCCTGGTCATTTGTCTGCTAGCCCGTCCCGCCTTCTGGCGCTGGAATGCCTCGCAGTGGCTGGCTGTACTCCTGCTCGGCGCTTCTTTTGCCTTCATGAACGGCTTTTTTTACCATGCCATTGAGCTGCTGCCTCTGGGGTTAGCCGTAGCGGTGGAGTTTGTTGGTCCGCTGCTGCTGGCCGCGCTGCTTTCCCGCCAGCGCATAGACGCGCTCTGGATTGCTTTGGCAGCGGCAGGTATGACGCTCATCGGCATTGAGAAGGCCTTCTGGGCCCAGGACATTTCATCTCTCGGCCTGGTCTTTTCCCTCGCCGCAGGTTTTTTCTGGGCCTGTTATATCTTGGCTAGTTCCCGCCTAGGCCAGCTCTTTGACGGGGCGGGCGGCCTGGGGGCGGCTCTGGTAATGGCCACGCTCATTACTCTACCCTTGGGCGGGGCAGGTGCTGCGCGTGCCTTTACTGACCCGGGCATCCTGCCGCTGGCGGTGGGAACGGCTCTGCTGGCCTCGGTCCTTCCCTATACCTTTGAGCTGGCGGCCTTGCGCCGCCTGCCCAAGAAGGTTTTTTCGATTCTGCTCAGCCTGGAGCCGGCAATCGCAGCCATGGGTGGCTGGATCCTGCTGGCCCAGCCCACCAGCTCTCTGCGCTGGGCCGCCATCGTCTTACTGACAGTCGCCAGTGCAGGCATCACAACGACCTCCTGGGCTAAGGGCCAGCGCCAAGGCAAAGAAAAGTAAAGGGGGGTGCTTCTATAGTTTTCGTCAAGCTCCAACCGGCTCACGAGACTCATAA
>JAUNHE010000001.1 GCA_030524105.1 Rothia sp. (in: high G+C Gram-positive bacteria) | reverse complement strand
GGCCGTTGTCTAGTTGGTGGGTGTGGGGTGCGTGTCTACTTTTGAATAAGCCTCTTTACATAGGTCAAACCGGTCCAAAAACCCTGTAGGTTCATCCTGGCCCAAGTGGTCAAAGCTGCCCCGTTACCTTTTAAGAGCGCTGCACAGTCACCCCAAAACAGGTGAAACTAGAAGTGTAAGTAACCGGCCCACCCCAGCACGACTCAGTACCCGCTACTCAGTTGATAGATGCTTCAAATCTGGCAGACAAAGACTATATTGGGCTAGGTCTTTTGACTCTGGTAGCGGCTGATTCTCATAGTAGATAGGGGTGATCGGGCCAATAACTCGGTTTCGCAGGAAGAACGGATACTTACTCAGATTAAGATCCTGTGAGGTTTATCTATTATGGGGTCTGAAGCTGTGAAAAACGCCAAAGCTCGCACCGTCGTAAATATGGTCCCGTAGGAACTTGACGGAGGCCGAAATCCCGTACGCAACACCGGTCGGGTCTTCAATGGTTATTTTCTTTCATCGTAGCCCTCATCCTCACTGATGCTTTGCACCTAGTCGATGTCAGTGACACCCTAACCCGATATAACCTTTATCTGCCAGGGTGGATTTATCGAGAAATTTCTCTAGCGGGTAAAACCGGTAAGCATACACATCATGGATAGCTCCTGTCACCGGATCGGTGATAGCTAGCGATCCCCATCGATGGTGCAGATGCTTTGCTGATTGAGACCGGTTCTTTTATGTTTGCCAGAGTAAAGTGTTCACCCTCGTGAAGGCCAGTTCCAGACCGGAATTAAGGTGCCATCGGTTATGAGAGGGTCGGGGATGGTCTTGAGAGATTCGAGTTTTGGACTTTGTTAGATCCGCCAGCTGAGACAGAGCGTTTTCGATGCGGTGAATGGTTCTGGAAATCGTGAGCTGCCAGAGTCCGAAGGTATCGGTCAGGAGCTCTTCAATGAGGTTCTGGCGCACAGATAGAGGAGGCTGATATTTAGAGTTTGGGTCAGGAATAGTTTTATTGGTCTGGTTACTGGCTGATTCCAGGTGAGGTTCTTATCTAGGACTGCGGTAAGGGTGACCAATTGTGCCTGAGTAAGCGGCGCTTGTAGGCTAGTTTTGTAGCGGTCTTTTCCGGGTTTAGTATGAGAGTATTACTGGCGTTCTATCCTTATTTTTGCTTTCGGTGGGGCCGCTGCCTAGTTGGGGTTGGCTGGTTGGTTTCACCCTTTATGAATAAGCCTCGGTGTGTCCTACATATTGGATTCGGGTTACTGGATGCATGGCAGATGTTTTCTTCTAGTGCAGGGATTGGTGTTTTTTGCGGCTGGGAATACCTTATGCGTACTCTTTGGATACCTGAAACGGGAGGAATTTTTTTTGTTCACTCTTCTCTGAAGAAAAACTTCGTTAAACAAACTTTTCTCGTGGAATTGGTCATAAAACCTCTTTAAGAAACTGCGTACAATGGTCCTGGTCAATTACTATGGACGATGGAATATTTTACTGAGCTAAGGCATATATGTTTACTGCATCCTCCCCAATACACGCACAGTCCCTACTCGCTGCAGAAGCCACCGGCGGAAGCGGTGGCAGTCTGCTGATGCTGCTCCTCATGGTTTTTGCCATCGTTTTTTTGCTCATTTTGCCTGCCCGCCGTCAGAAAAAAATGCAGGCACAGCTGAAAGAACGGCAAGAAAACATGAAAGCTGGTACAGAAGTGATGACCAACTTTGGTCTTTACGGCAAGGTAGTCAGCGTCGACCAGGATAAAAACCTGGCCTATCTAGAGATCGCACCGGGCACAGAAATTAGGGTACACCTGCAAACCGTTAGCACAATTATTGATGAGCAGGAAGCAAAAACCGCTGATAATTCTGTACCGGATGCAGAGGAAAAAGACCAGTAGGGTATACAGTTTTTGGGTGTACTGCCGGATAAGCGGTAGTACTTGCTGATAAAGATAAAAGGGGTAGCATGGCTAAGCGCAGCCAACTAGCAAAATCGAAGGGTGCATTGGTAGGCATGATTGTGCTAACCATCGCTTTGATTGCTGGAGTTATAGCATCAACGTTTGCTGGCGGAAGCTGGGGCGCTAAGTTAGCTCTAGATCTCTCCGGCGGTACCCAGATGATCCTATCGCCTCGTGTGAATGGTTCTGATTCACAAGCTGTGAATGAAGAACAGCTCAACCAGGCTGTCGAAATTATTCGCCAGCGTGTTGACGGTTCGGGTGTAGCAGAGGCCGAAGTGACCACTCAATCTGGTTCTAATGTTGTGGTTTCTGTTCCTGGAACCATTGACCAGGCCACCCGCGAACTTATTCAGGCTTCTGCCCAGATGGACTTTAGGGCTGTTCTGGTAGCTGCCCAACCCCAAAAAGTTAGCGCCGAACAGGCAACACCAGAAAAAGATTTGCCAAACCCCAGCCAAGAGCCTCAAAACGGCTCGGATGAGAACTGGATTACTGCTGAACTATGGCGAGAATTTGAAGCTACCGACTGTACAAGTACTGACCGAGAAGATGCCAAGGATCAAAATCCTGATAAGGCTGTCGTCGCCTGCGCTGCCGATGGTTCAGAAAAGTATATTCTTGGCCCCGTAGAACTTTCCGGTAACGATATCGCCGACGCCAGCTATTCGCAGGTCACTAATAGCACCGGAGTCTCCACCGGCCAATGGGGCGTCAATATTAGCTTTACTGATTCTGCTAAAGAAACATTTAAAGAAATAACAACTCGCTTATACGCTATCTACGGACAGAACCAAAACGATTCCCGTGCCCGATTTGCCATCATGCTTGACGGCGATGTGCTTTCTTCCCCGGCTGCCCAGGCGGTTATTACCGATGGAAGGCCACAAATTACCGGTAATTTTGACGAAGAAACGGCCAAATCCCTCTCGGAACAGCTTAAATATGGGGCTCTACCCATCAGCTTTACTATTCAATCAGAGCAGCAAATTTCTGCAACCTTGGGTTCTAACCAGCTTAAGATGGGTTTAATTGCCGGCATTATTGGCCTCATCCTAGTCTTTATCTACTCTCTGCTCCAGTATCGACTTTTGGGATTTGTGACCATTGCGTCTTTGATTATTGCCGGAATTATCTCCTACCTGGCTATTGTACTTCTAGGCTGGTCAATGAACTACCGACTCTCCCTGGCCGGTATAGCCGGTTTGATCGTAGCGGTGGGGCAAACCGCTGACTCCTTTATCGTCTACTTTGAGCGTATTAGAGATGAGATCCGCAAGGGACGAACTATTCCAGCTGCTGTTGATCACGGCTGGGCCAGCGCCAAAAAGACCATTTTAGCTTCTAAGGCAGTCAATCTGCTGGCCTCAGTAGTTCTTTATCTAGTCTCGGTGGGTTCAGTGCGGGGCTTTGCTTTCACCCTAGGTTTAACCGCTATAGCAGACCTCATCGTTGTTTTCCTCTTCACCCATCCCATCCTAACCATCTTGGCACGTACCGATTATTTTGGGGGCGGCCAAAAAAATTCTGGGCTAGACCCAGAATCTTTGGGCGCCCTACCCCTGTATCGTGGAGCCGGTAGAATACGTACCCCAGAGGACAAAGAGCAGTCCGGCCTGAGTATGGCCCAGCGCCGTCATGCCGCCCGCCTTGCCGCCCAATCCCAGGATGCTTCCACAGCAGCAACTACCGCCTCAGAAAGGAAGGCCTAGTTATGGCTTCTCCAGGTCCTTTAGCTCGGTTCGGTAATGATCTTCATTCCGGTAAGAGATCCTACCGGTTTATCTCTTTACGTATTCTATGGCTGCTGTTAGCACTGATTCTCATAGGTCTTTCTGTCTACATTCCCATTGCTAAAGGTGGTTTTAATCTGGGAATTGACTTTCGAGGCGGCTCGGAATTTACCGTCTCTCAGGTCAGCAACCCAGATATTAGCCTAGGGCAGAAAGCAATAACAGATAAGGCTGCTGAGGCCTCTGACGTTCGGGTCACCAATATTGCCGCCAACACCGTTCGGGCGCAGATGAGTCAACTTTCTGACGACGAAACCTTAGCGGTTAAAGAGGCCCTACAGCAAGCTTACGGTGTTGGTCAAGACGACGTGACATCTTCCTACGTCGGTCCCACCTGGGGAGCAGACGTGACCAGGCAGGCAGTTTATGGCTTGGTTGCTTTTGTTGTGCTGGCTCTGCTGGGTATGGCCCTATATTTCCGAACCTGGAAGATGTCCCTAGCGGCAATTGCTGGTCTTGTCTTTACGGTGGTTGTCACCGTTGGCATTTACGCCCTCGTTGATTTTGAAATCACCCCCAGCGCTATTATTGGCTTTTTAACGATTCTTAGCTACTCGCTTTATGACTCCGTTGTGGTGTTTGATAAAATCCGTGAGAATACTCGAGATATTTTTACAAGAAAAGATACGACTTACGGCGAGCAGATCAACCTTGCGGTTAACCAAACCCTAGTTCGTTCTATTAATACATCGGTTGTTGGTGTGTTGCCTGTTGGAGCAATTCTTTTTATTGGGGCCTTTCTGCTGGGGGCAGGCACTCTGCGGGATCTTTCCTTAGCTCTCTTTGTGGGTATCATCGTAGGAACCCTAGGCACTCTTTTCGTTTCCGCCCCCCTTTATGGCCTGCTGCGCCTAGGAGAGGCAGAGATCAAGGAGCATACTGCCCAGGTTAAAAAGCTTAGAGCTGCTGAAGCTTCGCAGGATAAGGATGGGCAAGATCAAGGTGCTGACCAGCCGAAGAGGCCTATCCAGGTATCCATTAACAGCGTCTACCTAGATGGAAACTAGGAGGAGGGTTATAAGCCTGGTTGGTCGCTTTAACTTTTAAGAAAACCGGTAACAGAGTTACAATTAAGCCCATTCAGATAGGGAAGGAAGATGGGCGTTATGGCTGACTCAGATGATCCGGTTAAAAAAGTCGTTTCTCAGAAGGTCATGGGAAACATTCCCCACCGGGTTCTTCGCGGCTCTCACCGGGTGATGGCTGCCTCTGAGCGCGTGCCTACCCGTCTTGTTTTTCGTCGGGATAATCCCGATGAAAAGGTTCAGCCCCTTCGCTTCTCACCGGTTTTAGCCCCCGTCGTGCGAACTGTTAAAAAATACCACCCCGATGAAGATTTACATGTCCTGCAGCGTGCCTTCACCGTTGCCAATAAGTATCACCAGGGTCAAAAACGAAAAAGCGGTGACCCCTACATTACTCATCCGGTTGCTGTTACTACTATCCTTGCTGAAATCGGTGCTACTGGCCCGGTTTTAGTAGCGGGTTTACTGCATGACACCGTTGAAGATACGGATTACACCAGAGAGCAGCTAGCCCAAGATTTTGGTGAAGAAGTAGCCTACCTGGTTGACGGGGTCACCAAGCTGGATAAGGTTGAGTACGGGGAAACAGCCCCTATAGAGACTATTCGTAAACTGGTTCTTTCCATGAGTAAAGATATCCGGGTACTACTTATTAAACTTGCAGACCGGTTACACAATGCTAGAACCTGGCGTTTTGTACCGGCGGCTTCTGCGGCAAAAAAGGCAGAAGAAACGCTTAAAATTTATGCTCCGCTAGCTCATCGCCTAGGCCTGAATACTATTAAATGGGAACTTGAAGATTTATCTTTTGCTGCGATGTCTCCGGACATTTACCGTGAGATAGTGCGTATGGTAGGGGAGCGAACCCCTAAATTAGAGAACTATCTTAACGAGGCTAAACATACTATAGAGGATCGCCTTAAAAAGGTAGGTATTGAAGCTTCCGTAACCGGTCGACCAAAGCATTACTACTCTATTCACCAAAAAATGAAGGCCAAAAATAAGAGTTTTGATGAGATCAACGATATCCTGGCTGTTCGAATTATGGTTGAGGAAGAAGATACCTGTTATGCAGTGCTAGGGCACGTTATGAGCCTGTGGACTTCAGTGCCGGGCAGGTTTAAAGATTATATTAAATCTCCCAAAAACAACCACTATCAGTCCCTGCATTTGACGGTTAATGGGCCCGGCAGACTACCCCTAGAAATTCAAATTCGCACCTACAAGATGCACGAGGAAGCAGAGTACGGTGTAGCTGCCCACTGGCGCTACAAGGCTGCTTCCCGAGGGGAAAAACAGCCGGACGGACAAGCTAGTAAAAAAGAGCCAAGCAATCAGACTACTGCTATGAGCCTTGGGGTCCTGCAAAATATTGCAGAGATTTCTAGCTCTAATCCCGAGTCTGAGAAATTTTACGAACTATTGGCAGACACCTTAGAGTCTGACGAAATTGTTGTTCTCAGCCCGCAAGGTAAGCCCATTACACTGCCCGTTGATTCTACGACGGTTGATTTTGCCTATGCTATCCACTCCGAAGTGGGGGATAAAACCATCGGGGCAAAGGTTAACGGGCGTTTAGTTCCCTTACACTCCATTCTTAATTCTGGTGATGTTGTTGAAATTTTAACAACCAGGGACCAGAATCAGGGTCCCAGCGAGGACTGGCTCAAGTTTGTTCGCTCGTCAAAAGCTCGCACCAAAATTAGGCAGTATTTTGCTAAGGGGCGTCGACTTGAAGCAATCGACAAGGGCCGTGAAGCCCTCACTAAGGCTATGCGTAATCATGAGTTACCGCTGACCAAGATGCTGACTGCCCAGCTTCTTAACCAGGTTGCCCATGAGTTCCACAAAAATGATGGTGCTTCTTTGTACCATGCAATAGGTGAGCATGAGGTCAAACCCCAGGACGTTATCGACACTTTCGTCCGAATTTATTATGGGGAACAGGACGACGCCGTTTCAGCTGTTTCTGACTTTGATCAAGACATGTTCTCTTCTCCCAGCTCCTTTAGCGATACGGGAATTGTTGTTCCCGGTGCCGAAGGGGTGTTAACCCATATCGCCCAATGCTGTAACCCCGTTCCACCGGATGAGATTATTGGCTTAGTTACTCGTTCACACGGAATCTCTGTCCACCGAACGGACTGCCCAAACATGCGCCATATTGACCAGGAACCCAGGGCAACTCAGGTGGAGTGGGCGCAGTCCTCTACAGCCCTCTACCGGGCTATTATTCAGGTGGAAGGGCTAGACAGAAAGTCTTTACTCATGGACTTGGTAAAAGTTATTGCCGAAAACCACACCAATATTGTTGATGCCAGAGTGTTAACAAACGATCACCGCTTTGCCATTAATCGGTTCACCCTCGAATTACGCGATAGATTTATGCTTGACCATCTTTTAAATGTCCTCCAGAACGTAGAAGGAGTCTATAAGGCCTACCGTTTAACGGGAGCTAAACCCCTACAGGGAGCTCAGTCTTAGACGGGTCACAAGGCAGCCTATCTTTTTCTAAGTCTTTAAGCCGCTCTAAGGCCTGCTTTTTATGCTTGACGTAGGGTAAATGATCCAAGGTAGCCTGAATTTGCTGTACCGAACACTGGTTGTCCCGATCCGACAGAATATTTTTGATTGTCTGCTGGCCCAGGTCGCTATGGTCGTTAAGTAAAAGATCAATAGCAGTTCTCAAAGGCGTGGTAACTTTAAGTGCCCCTAGACTTATAAAATCATAGGGCAGTACTCGCACCTGATGGCAGGTAATATTTTTTCTTTTTGCCCGGGTGATGTTAATGCGTTGATTCCGATCAAAATCAATATGTAAGGTACCCGGTTTTTCCGGGTTGTAGCCCCAGATCCAGGCCGCACTGTTGCGGGAAAGCCGGCCTCGTTTGAGATAATTACTGCTTAGATAGAGACTAATAGCCGTTGCTTTAAGCAGGGGAGTCTGCGCGATACTGCGGTGGCAGTACATGTCAAAGCAGATTTCCGTCAACTGGTTTTGGCGAATAAAGATCTGGATTTCTCCCTCGCTAGAAAGGAAGTCAGCCGGTTTAACAATTTCCTGCCGGCACCGTTGCCAGATAAAATGCGATTCTTCCTGCACACTGTAGCTGGTATAAGCCGGTTTCTTACCGGGACCGGGACCGGCACAGTGACCGTAGAAAACTTGATTATATTTTCGATGGGGTGGCAGTAGTGGGTAGGGCAAAATTTCTAGCAAACTGGGGTGTCTTGTTTTCATAGTCTTATTGTGCCGCCGCCCAAGGCAGGAAAAAGGGGCGCCCGGTTAACTGTGGATAACCAGGCGCCCCAAGAGGCTGTAAATCGGCACTCATAGCAAAGATGCCGCTTTATGACGCATGATGACTGCTAGGCAGTGAAATCAGCCGATGACTGCTGAAGTGTGCTTAACCACTGCCGGCGGGCAGTCAGAGCTTCCTGGGCCTGAGCAATCTTTTTGGCATCGCCACTAGCTTGAGCCTGGGCAAGATCCTCTTCCAAGGAAGCGATGGTTTCTTCAAGCTGCGTTAGCATAGAGTTGGCGCGAGCTTTTTTCTCTGGATCTGTTTTAGTCCACTTAGCATTCTCTGCCTGGTGGATAGCGTCCTGAACTTTTTTAAGTTCTCCTTCGATCCGACGCATATCCTGTCTAGGCACACGGCCGGCGGCATCCCAGCGATCCAGAATACTGTCAAGCTGCTTTTTGGCCTCTTTAATATTTTTTACAGGAAGAAGGGCGCGAGCTTGTTTGAGCAAGTCTTCCTTAACGGCAAGATTAGCTTCATATTCCTTATCTAACTCCGCATTTGCTGCCTTACGGGCAGCAAAAAACTTGTCTTGAGCAGCGCGGAAACGAGCCCAAAGAGCGTCATCTTCTTTACGGGATGCCCTAGGAGCTGCCTTCCATCGGTCCATCAGGCTGCGGTATTTACCGGCAGTTGCTGCCCAGTCCGTGGAAGTAGCTAGCTCTTCAGCTTCAGCGATCAGGGCTTCTTTGGCACGCTTTGCTTGGGCATTAGCTTCGTCAAGAGAAGAGAAATGTGCTCTGCGGTGTTTATCAAAAGTAGTTCGTGCAGTCCGAAATCGCTTCCAGAAATCGTCTTCGATAGATTTGGGCAGATGGTGTTCACGCTGGGTAGTTTTCCACAGCTCAAAGAGCTCGTTCATCCGGGTATGAGAATTTTTCCAGTGTGTTTTTTCCGGATCTTGACCGGCAATCGTCTCAGCCTCACGAACAATATTTTCGCGGGCCGCTAAGGCTGCTTCGCGGGCGGCCGATTGCGCCTGCTTTTCAGTTTCTGCCAATTCAGCAATCTGACCGGTGATAGTAATAAGGCGCTCCTGTAGGTTAGCGTAGTCACCTACCATATTTCTGACAGCCACTTGAGCCCCTAGCTGCTCAACGGATTTTTGCAAATCTGCTGAGGGAGCACCGTGGAGAACTCGAGACTCTAAGAGGGAAACCTGAGCCTCGACGCTTTCAAATTTGCGGGCGAAGTAAGCCAGAGCCTCTTCTTCACTAGCATCAGGTAGCTGGCCAACAGCGTATTCTTCACCTTCAACGATGACAAAAACATGGCCATCTTCAGAGACACGTCCAAACTGACGGGCTTTTTCGAGGTTAACTGTGGTGGTGTCGTCGGATTTACTGGTCACCGCTATAACTCTTTCACCTAGGGCGCCTGTGCGCGTTGATACCGTTAAACAAAGAAAAAAGCGGCACATTTCCTACCGTACCCCTTGCGTTTCAAGGGCATCGAATACTGAAATAATGCGCTGGTTTACCCAGGATACCTTCTTATGAGTGGATTATCTATTGCCGGCAGTCTTTTTAAAGCAAAGAGCTTCGGATTCCTTTAGGGGAAACGAATCCGAAGCTCTTCTATACAGTTATCTAGGGGATCAAACTGTATGGGGGACAAAGTCCACTTTTCCTTGGTTGCATAATCTGCTATACCAAGTCAACAACACATCACTTATTGTCCACTAAACAGTGGTAATGTGCAAGTGTGTCTAGGAAAAAATTTAAATTTTCTTTCAGTTTTATCAAAATATCCTCCTAGGATTAAGGCTCCGGGCTCCGGTTTATACCTGTTCCTTCTGGATCCTGCCCCACAGACTGCAGGTTCTTGGGGATTAGCTGACAAGCGAGTAGGCTTAATATGGTTTCGGCAGGCTAGGACCTAAGGGCCAGAGCCCAGACAACAGGGAAGATTCAAGGAGAAAAATACATGGCACGTAAGGCTTCACTGTCAGGATTTCCAGAGCTGCTTCCACAGGAGCGCCTTATCGAAAATCATGTACTTGACACGCTGCGCCATACCTTTGAGTTACACGGCTTTTCCTCCATCGAGACCCGCTCCATTGAAACCGTTCAGCAGCTGCTGCGCAAGGGAGAAATTGACAAAGAAGTCTACGGTATTTCCCGACTCTTGGACCAGGAAGATAAACAAACAGCAGGTAAAGAAAAACTGGCTCTTCACTTTGACCTCACCGTACCTTTTTCCCGTTATGTTGTAGAGAACGCTGGTTACCTGGACTTTCCCTTTATGCGTTATCAAATCCAGAAAGTCTGGCGAGGAGAGCGGCCCCAAGAAGGGCGTTTTCGTGAATTCACGCAGGCAGATGTCGACGTGGTTGGTCAAGGCAGCCTGCCCTTTCATTACGACGTAGAACTGGCGCTGGTAGTGGTAGCTGCTTTATCCAACCTGGATATCGGTGAATTTAAACTGAGGGTCAACAATAGAAAACTTTCAGAAGGTTTCTATCAAGCAATTGGTTTACATGACACAGCCGCAGTACTACGCACTATCGATAAGTTAGAGAAGATTGGTTCTACCGCGGTTGCCCAACTACTGATAACAGAGCTAGGAGCGACAGAGAAACAAGCCCAGCTTGCCTTAGATTTGGCAGCTATCCAGTCCTCCGATACCAGCTTTGTTGCTCAGGTCAGGCAACTGGGGGTAAGCAATGAGTTACTGGAGCAGGGCTTAAAGGAGCTTGAAGAAGTGGTTAGCCATGCGGCCGCGCAGGCGCCAGGGCGGATTTGTGCAGATCTCTCTATTGCTCGCGGCCTGGATTACTATACGGGAACCGTCTATGAGACTGTTCTTGTTGGGCACGAGCAGCTGGGCTCTATCTGTTCAGGTGGACGTTATGAATCACTAGCTAGCAAGGGCAAACAAACTTTTCCGGGGGTTGGCCTTTCCATAGGGGTAACCCGCCTGGTTTCCCGGATAGTAGGACAGGGCCTGGCCCAGGCCTCCCGCAAGGTACCGTCGGTCGTTTTTATTGCTCTTGCGCACGATGAGATGTGGGGTGCTGCTCAGGATCTTGCCCGGCAGCTGCGCCAGCGGGATATAGCCTGTGAGGTTTCGGCAACAGCAGCAAAATTTGGCAAACAGATTAAGCATGCAGAAAAACGGGGTATTCCTTTTGTATGGTTTATTCAGGAGGACGATCGGGGGAACCTAAGCCACGAGGTCAAAGATATCCGCTCGGGACAGCAGCAGGCCGTTACCCCCCAATCTTGGTTTCCCCCCGAGGAAGACCTTAAAGTAAGCATTCAAGCTTTAAAGAGTTAAGCTTGAATGACCGCAGATATTATCAGCTAGTCACAGAGGACGATGAGCTAGCTTGAGTTTTGCTCATAGCTGCACATCCTGGAAAGGAAAAGAGTGCTACGCACACATACTCTTGGTGAATTAACCACCAAGAACATTGGAGAAAACGTTACATTAGCTGGTTGGGTAGCCCGGCGCCGAGACCACGGTGGCGTTGCCTTTGTTGACTTACGGGACCAAGAGGGGATAACTCAGTGTGTCTTTCACGATGAAGCTGACTTTGACCACCTCAGAAATGAATATGTTTTGCAGGTAAAGGGCCAGGTATGTCGCCGTCCTCAGGGTAACGAGAATCCTCAGTTGGCCACGGGAGACATTGAGGTTGAGGTCAGCTCCGTCGAGGTTCTGAACACTGCAGCTGCGCTTCCATTCCAGATTGACGAACACGTTGATGTGGGGGAGGAAGCCCGGCTTCGTTACCGTTATCTTGATTTACGCAGGCCTGAACCAGCACGGCTGATCCGTTTACGCTCGGAGGCTAACAGACTAGCTCGTAACCTGCTGGCTAAGGAGGGATACACAGAGGTAGAGACACCAACCTTAACGCGTTCCACCCCAGAGGGAGCCCGCGATTTTTTGGTGCCTGCCCGGCTTGCTCCCGGCTCCTGGTACGCTCTGCCCCAGTCGCCGCAGCTTTTTAAACAACTGTTACAGGTAGGCGGAATTGAAAAATACTACCAGCTTGCCCGCTGCTACCGGGACGAGGATTTCCGGGCAGACCGTCAGCCAGAATTTACTCAATTAGATATTGAAGCTTCTTTTGTGGAGCAGGACGATATCATTGATTTAGCTGAGCGGCTTGTAGAAGAAATCTGGACTCTGATTGACGTTAAGCTACCCAGGCCTATTGAGCGGATCAGCTACTGGCGGGCTATGGAAAAATACGGCACCGATAAACCTGATCTTCGTTTTGGCCTAGAATTAACGGAACTAACAGACTACTTTAAGGACACAAATTTTAGGGTCTTTAAAGCAGACTATGTTGGTGCTGTGGTCATGCCCGGTGGCGCCTCCCAGCCCCGGCGCACCCTCGATGCCTGGCAGGAGTGGGCTAAACAACGCGGCGCCAAGGGCCTAGCCTATGTACTGGTTCAAGAGGATGGCCAGCTGACAGGTCCCGTTGCTAAAAACCTGACAGAACAAGAGCGAGCTGGACTTACACAAAAAGTTGCTGCCAGCCCAGGTGACTGTATCTTTTTTGCCGCTGGACAAGCAAAAACAGCTCGGGCTCTGCTGGGAGCTGCCAGGGTTGAAATTGCTCAGCGGACCGGATTAATCAAAGATGACCAGTGGTCCTTCGTCTGGGTTGTCGATGCACCTATGTTTGAACCCAGCACAGAAGCTAAGGCAGCAGGGGACGTAGCCCTGGGCCACTCTGCCTGGACCGCCGTCCATCACGCTTTTACGGCCCCCAAGGCAGAGTACCGTGCCAGCTTTGACCAAGACCCGGCCCAGGCCTTAGCTTATGCCTATGATTTGGTCTGTAACGGTAATGAAATTGGTGGAGGTTCTATCCGTATTCACCAGCAAGAGGTGCAGCAACGAGTCTTTAAGGTCATGGGCATTGGCCCGGAGGAAGCGCAAGAAAAATTTGGTTTTCTCCTGGATGCTTTTTCTTACGGAGCCCCGCCCATGGGTGGAATTGCTTTTGGCTGGGACCGTATTATCCAGTTACTGGGTGGTGCTGAATCGATTCGGGAAGTAATTGCCTTTCCTAAGACAGGTAACGGCTTTGACCCGCTGACTGCAGCACCCGCTCCTATTACGGCACAGCAGCGTAAAGAAGCGGGCGTAGATGCAGTGGTTAAGGAAGGCTAACCCCCTCTTGATAGCGAACATCTTCTATGGCGGAGCGGGTCTTCTCCTTGTGCCGGTTACTATAGAAAGGTGAGCCAAACTCTTTTTGATGCTGCTGATTCTGACCCTAAGAAGTGGGCTCAAGAGCCTAACCGGCCTTTGAGCCCACTGGCAGTAAGGATGCGTCCACGCTCTCTCGACCAAGTCATTGGGCAGCAGCATCTGCTTCAGCCGGGTTCGCCGCTGCGGGTTTTAGCGGGTGAAGGGACTGGGCTGGCCGGCCCACAGTCTCTTATTCTCTGGGGACCTCCGGGCAGTGGCAAAACCACCCTGGCCCACGTGATATCCAAAGGACATCATAAAAAGTTTGTTGAGCTCTCGGCCATTACCGCCGGGGTCAAAGATGTGCGAGCTGTCATGGATCAGGCCCTGATCGATCGAGACTTAAAGGGCCTAACGACAGTGCTTTTTTTGGATGAAATTCACCGCTTTAACAAGGCTCAGCAAGATGCTCTCCTACCGGGGGTGGAAAACCGATGGGTTGTTTTGATTGCAGCAACAACAGAGAACCCTTCTTTCTCTGTTATTTCCCCCCTTCTCTCACGGTCACTCCTGCTAACTTTGCAGGCTTTAGAAGAAGCAGATCTTGAGCGCTTAGTGGACTTAACGCTTGAGGATCAGCGCGGCTTTGCTGGCCGGGTTAAGGTCAGCAAGCAGGCAAAAGAGCACCTGGTTAAACTTGCCGGCGGTGATGCACGTAAGGTTTTGAGTAGCCTGGAAGCAGCTGTTGCGGCCGCTGACGGTGATGCGGAGAAAAAAATAGCTGGGCAGCCTATTCTCGTGGAGCGTCATCATGCTGAAGAAGCGATTGATCAGGCGGCAGTACGCTATGACCGCCAGGGGGATCAGCACTACGATGTCATTAGTGCCTTCATTAAATCTATTCGGGGGTCAGATCCAGATGCTGCCCTGCACTACTTGGCGCGGATGATTCATGCCGGAGAAGATCCCCGCTATATTGCTCGCCGCCTGGTAGTTCATGCCAGCGAAGATATTGGCCTGGCGGATCCGACCGCTTTGACTGCTGCCATTAATGCTGCTCAAGCGGTGCAGCTGATAGGCCTGCCCGAGGCTCGTATCAATCTTGCACAAGCTACTATACATCTGGCCCTTGCTCCTAAATCAAATGCAGTCTTGAGCGGAATTGATCAAGCCCTTGCCGATATCAAAAAATCTGGAGCGGGTGAGATTCCTTTACATCTGCGTGATGGCCACTACGGCGGTGCAGCCCAATACGGGCACGGTCGGGGTTATATTTACCCTCATCACGAGCCGCATGCCCTTGCTGCGCAGCAATATTTACCGGATCTACATCGAAGTGCACAATACTATAAGCCTAGTAATTATGGGGCAGAAAAAACCCTTAAAAGCCGCCTGAACGCCATTAAGGCTATTTTAGGTCGGACTTTGTGAGTAAGGCCATCTATTTTTATGGATTAAGGTCAACAAAAAGAAACTCAGTAGGGTAGTGTTGGTCTTTGGCTGGCAAGCAAACTACGAGGATAGCTAAGAAATAAGCAGTAGGTTGTTGTAGCAAGGAGTGCGGCTGCTCCGAGCTCTCCGCCGATTTTTATCGGTCACAGGAGGCCAAGCCAATACAGAATAAATGGTTCTCTTCCTCTGGGAAGCCAGGGCCAACCGCTATGAAAGGTAGATTGTGGCTAGTAAAAACCGCACCCGCCGGACGGTACGTCAGTCCCGTGCACTGGGCATTGCACTGACTCCTAAGGCAGAAAAATATTTTGAGCGTCGTCCTTACGGGCCGGGCCAGCATGGGCGGGCTCGTAAGAAAGCCGATTCAAACTACGCTGTTCAGCTTCGTGAAAAGCAGCGTTTGCGTGCACAATACAATGTTCGTGAAGCGCAGATTCGTCGGGCCTATCTAGAAGCTAAGCGAATTGAAGGTCAGACCGGTAAAAACATGGTCGAGATCCTTGAGACTCGCCTTGACGCCCTGGTACTTCGGGCCGGATTTGCCCGCACTATTGCCCAGGCACGTCAGATGGTTGTTCACCGTCACATTATGGTAGACGGTGTTCGGGTAGACCGGCCATCCTACCGAGTTACTCCCGGGCAGCTGATCCATGTTCACCCTAAGTCTGAGAAGACTTTTCCATTTCAGGTTGCTGCTGCCGGTGAACACCAGGCTGTCTTGCCGGATGTTCCAGGCTACCTCAAGGTTGAGATTGAAAAGCTTCAGGCTACTTTGGAGCGGGCTCCAAAGCGTGAAGAAATTCCGGTAACCTGCGAAGAGCAGCTCGTTGTTGAATACTATTCGCGTCGCGCGTAAGTAAAACCTTAAAGACCCGCACTTTCAAAGAGTGCGGGTCTTTTTGCAGGGGCCCAGAACAGATAAGCTTGACAAGAGCTGGTTGTACACTCTTTTGCGCAATGCCGGGCAGACTGGCTGGAGGGGTTAATTTCTCTGATCCTTGACCCCTTGCAGTAAACTTGTTAGCAAATCGTTATATAAAATTTGTGGTTAGCACTGGATAGGTTGGGAGAAGATAGGCTATGACGGGAGCAGATATTGCTGGCTTGCTAGCCGCAGCGGTGTTCGCAATACTGGTTGCTCTGCTGGCACTGCCTATTCTTAAATTGGGCAAGGTTTTTGATGAGCTTACTCTGGCCATCCGCTCGGTTAATGAAGGCGCAACCCCTCTGCTCGATGAGGTAACAAAAACCGTTAGCACTACCAATACGCAGTTGGCAAAGGTGGATGATATCACCAGTAACGTTTCCGACGCTTCTGCCAATGTTTCTGCCCTGTCCTCACTGCTCACCTCCACCGTTGGCCAGCCTATTATCAAAGTGGCTTCCTTTTCCCACGGGGTGCGTAAGGCTATGCGTTCGGAGAGCGAACGGTCAAGTCAGCGAGACGAGGCTTAATATTTTATGAGCAGCTGGAAAAATTTTGCTTTAGTGGTGGGTGGAGCTAGCATAGGTTACTTGGCGTCACGTTTTTCGCGTCCTTCGCAGCAGCTGCAACTTAGAATGAGTGATACGGCAAAGAAGATCAAACCTGTGGATCAGGGGGAGCAGGCGGTGGCTAAGTTTTTTAATACGCCTCTAGGAGCAACCCTACAACCGGTAGTTCTTCGTGCACTTAAGTTTGCTGCTGCTGTAAAGAGCGGTATGGACGAAAAAGAAGCTGAACTTAAGGAACGCTTCGAAAAACAAAAAGAAGATATGCGCCCTGGATCTCTTGATACTTGGGATCGCCCCTTGGCAAGTTCATCCAGTGATCAGGATCGGGAAGAACTGGATCGCAACCAGCAAGCGGTAGCGGCGAGGATTGCCCGCGATAAAGAACTTGGTGATGATTTTTTTATCTAGAATCAGGCGCCTACCAGATTTAAAACTAACCACCATAGAAAAGGACGTATAGCTCGATGCTTTCACAGGAAATATCAAAGCGCTGGCTTGATTTCTTTAGAGACCGGGGTCATACGGTTGTACCCAGCACATCGCTGGTTTCTCACGAGCCCGGGGCGATGTTCACCATTGCAGGTATGGTTCCTTTTATCCCTTATTTCTTGGGTCGGGAGATTCCGCCTTATACCAGGGCCACCTCTGTACAGAAATGCATCAGAACTCTTGATATCGACGAGGTGGGCAAGACCGCTCGGCACGGTACCTTTTTTCAGATGGCTGGAAATTTCTCCTTTGGTGACTATTTTAAAAAGGAAGTTATTCCCTGGGCCTGGGAGCTGCTGACAACCGATCTGGACAAGGGCGGCTATGGCCTGGACCCAGAGCGGCTGTGGGTTACTGTTTTTGAAGGTGATGATGAAGCCTACCGTCTTTGGACTGAGGTGGTGGGACTTCCCGCTGAACGTGTCCAGCGTATGGGCATGGAAGAGAACTACTGGTCAACAGGCCAGCCCGGTCCTGCTGGGCCGGACTCAGAAATATTTTATGATCGTGGTCCGGCCTATGGCCAAGAAGGCGGACCTGCTGTTGACGATGACCGTTATATCGAGATTTGGAATCTTGTCTTTATGCAGTACCAGCGTGGCGAAGGTACCGGTAAAGACTCCTTTGAAATCCTTGGTGAGCTACCCAAAAAGAACATTGATACCGGTTTAGGTATTGAGCGTATGGCCATGATCTTGCAGGGTGTTGAAAATTTTTATGAAACAGATCAGGTCCGTCCCGTTTTGGACGCTGCAGCCCGTTTAGCCGGTAAAAAGTACTGTGGCTCTGAGTCTGCCCAGGATGCTGGCTACGAAGACGACGTGCGAATGCGTGTTGTCGCCGACCACGTTAGATCAGCACTGATGCTGATTGCAGACGGAGTGAGCCCTTCCAATGAGGGCAGGGGCTACATCCTGCGCCGGCTTATGCGCAGGGCTATCCGATCCATGCGTTTGCTGGGCGTTACCGAACCCTGCTTACCGGTGCTGCTGCCGGCCTCACGCGATGCTATGGGTGGTGCCTTTCCCGTCGTTGTGCAAGACTTTGAGCGCATCAGCCGCATAGCTTATGCTGAAGAACGAGCCTTCCTGCGGACTATTGAATCCGGCACCCAGCGTTTGGAAGAGGCTGTTCAGCAGGCCCAGCTAACCGTCAATAAGCAGGTTAGCGGTGCAGATGCTTTTACTTTGCACGATACCTACGGATTTCCTATTGACCTGACCTTAGAAATGGCCCAGGAAGCCGGGGTCAAGGTGGACGAAACTGCCTTTAGGCAGTTAATGGCCGAGCAGCGCCAGCGGGCCCAGGCAGATGCCAAGGCTAAAAAGGGTGCTTTTGCCGACTTATCGGTCTTGCGCCAACTTGCAGATGAGAGCCCTAGTATCTTCACCGGCTACCAGGAACTGACAACCGAGACTCAGCTAAGGGCCCTGCTGGTTGACGGGGTAAGTGTTCCAGCGGCTACAGCTGGCCAGAAGGTGGAGCTTGTTCTGGAAGAGACTCCTTTTTATGCTGAAGCTGGTGGGCAGGCGGCAGATACGGGTCTGATCATTGGCAACGGTTTTAAGATTGAAGTCAGTGACGTCCAGCAGCCGGTGCAGGGCTTGAGCGTACACCGGGCGCAGGTTTTAGAGGGAGAAGCCCTGACCGGGACTACAGTGCTGGCCCAGGTTGATCAGCAGCGCCGTCACGATGGTGAAAAAGCCCATTCGGGTACACATATTGTTCACGCAGCTTTACACCAGATTCTAGGTAAACAGGCAAACCAGCGTGGTTCCTTTAACAAGGAAGGTTATCTACGCTTTGATTTTGCCTGGAACGAGGCTCTGTCCGATTCTGTACAGGCGGACATAGAAGCTGTTGCTAATCAGGCCATTAGCCAAAACTACACTACTGTCACCTCTACCATGTCTCTTAAAGAGGCGCAGCAGCTGGGAGCTATGAGCCTTTTTGGCGAAAAATATGGCCAAACAGTGCGAGTTGTTGAAATTGGTGGCGATTTTTCCCGTGAACTATGCGGCGGTACTCACGTGGATTCTTCAGCAGAAATTGGTTCTTTAACTCTGATCTCTGAACAGTCTGTTGGATCCGGTAATCGTCGAGTTGAGGCCCTGGTTGGTTTAGATTCTTTTAGCCACCTTGCTGCAGAAAGAACCTTAGTTAACCAGCTAACCGGTCTGCTTAAGGTTCAGAAGTCTACAGAGCTTCCTGAAAAAATTGAACAGACACTGCATAAGCTCAAGGCAGCAGAAAAGGAGCTGGAGAAACTCCGCAAAGAGAAACTCCAGGCCCAGGCTGGTCAGCTACTGGAGAAGGCAGAAAATATTGGTAAGGTGCGTGCTCTCTTCCACCAGGTGGATGAGCTGGAGGCCAATGACATGCGTCAGCTTGCCATCGATTTGCGGCAGAGGTTTGGGTCAGAGGCTGCCGTGGTAGCGATAGTTGGCCTTGTTAAAGGCCGGCCTATGCTTCTCGTAGCAACCAATCAGGAAGCTAGGCAGCTAGGTGTTAAGGCTGGTGCCCTAGTGCGACTTGCTGCTGCTGTTCTAGGTGGCGGCGGCGGCGGCAAAGATGATCTCGCTCAGGGTGGCGGCCAAGATGCCAGTAAAATTCCTACGGCGCTGGCAGCCCTCAAGGCTGCTGTGGCGGAGGCACAGTAGCCGGTGGTCTTTTTGCCAGGAGTTCGCATGGGAGTCGACGTGGGCCAGGCCCGCGTCGGAGTTGCCCTGTGCGATCGTGAGGGTATTCTGGCTACTCCGCTTAAGACCTTACGTCGGGACAGCAAGAATAATTCCGACATAAGGGTACTCTTGAAATTAGTAGAAGTGCATTCTGTAGTAGAGATCTTTCTTGGGTTACCTATGACTATGAGAGGTGGCCAGAGCCAGTCCACTCGCATGGCGTTAGACTACGCTCACACGCTTGAACAGCAGCTAAGCATACCCTTATGGCTTATAGACGAACGATTAACGACAGTCAAGGCCAAGCGGACTTTACATGAAGCTGGAGTTTCCTCACGCCACTTTAAAGCTATGGTGGATCAAGTTGCGGCTGTCAATATTTTACAAATTGCCTTGGATGCCTTAAAGGCTGGGAACCCACAGGTGGGGCAGTCTCTGGCTGCTTACACTGCAAGAACTAGTTCAGATAATTCTCGCTATGGACTAGAGAACAAGGATACGGAGAACCCGAGTGAGCGATAACACTAACTTGAGACATTCGCGGCCACCGCATCACGAACCAGATAATTTTCGGTCCCTCCTAGAAGAGCCAAGGCCGGAGGACCATATTTTAGGTATTGCTGCGGCTGAGGACGACGAGATTAGAGCGGCTGAACGCCAGCGAGTTCGTGTCCGGCGCCGTAATACCCTTTTTACGGCTATCCTAGTTTTTGGTCTTGCCTTGGTCATGATTGTTGCTATTCTTAGCCCTCAAATGGGATGGTTTAAGCGGAAAGATTACAGGGGAGACGGCAACGGCACGCAGATAAGCTATACGGTACAAACGGGTTCCACTAACTATCAGATTGCTGCTGATTTAGAGGAAAAAGGAATCATTGCCGATGCAAAACGTTTTCTAGATACCTACGATGAGATGAATACAGATCTGTTTTTCCAGCCCGGTGAGTACTCCTTGGAAGAGCAGATGAGTAGTGAGGCAGCGCTTAACGTCTTGCTGGATAGAGAAAACGAAAATAAGGTCTACATCGCTATTGATCAGACCCTGCGTATGGATGAAACCTTGCAGAACATAGCTAATGCAACAAACATACCCTATGCAGAGTTAGACGCACTTAATGCCAATGTTACCCAGTTTGGAATACCCGATAAATTCCCTAATCTTGAGGGCTGGCTGCATCCTGGTGAATACCGGTTTGAGAAAGGTGTAACGGCTAAAGAAGTTATTCAAACTTTGGTGGATCAAACCAAGAAGGATCTTAAAGAAGCCGGTGTAGAAGGTGATGAACATATTTTTCACGTTATTACGGTTGCTTCTATCCTAGAATTCGAGGGTTTGCCCAAGGATTATGGACCTATTGCCGGTGCCATTGAAAACCGTATGAACAACCCCGATGGGGAGACTAGCGGCTATATTCAGTCTGATGCAACCGTGGCCTATGGTTTAGGTGAAAAAACCTACCATTTGACGGAAGAGCAGAAACTTGACGCCAGTAACAAGTACAATACTTTTTACTACAAGGGACTGCCGGTAGGGCCAATTGGTTCACCTGCGCTGGATTCCATTAAGGCAGCTGCTAATCCAGAAAAAAATAATTACTATTTCTGGGTTACGGTTAATCTAGATACCGGTGAAACACTGTTTGCCGATACCTATGAAGAGCATCTAAAGAATGTAGAAATTTATGATAAATGGTGTAGCGAAAACGAAGGTAAGTGTACCTAAGGGTGGTGGGGGCCTGGCCTGGCAAGCTTTTGTTTTAGGCCAGCCCGTAGACCATTCGCTTTCACCTGCTTTACACAGCGCAGCCTATAGTTATTTAGGTCAAGAGGTTAGCTATGGAAAGCTTCCTACTGATGTAGACCAGCTTGCCCAGCGTTTTGCTATGGCAGAGCAGGCCGCTAACGTTTGTGGTTTTTCCTGCACTATGCCCCTTAAAACTGCTGTAGTCCAGTATCTTGACCGGCTTAGCGACTGCGCGGCGCTACTGGGAGTTGTCAATACGGTTTGCTGGCCTCAGGGACCGGGTAGCGGCATTAGCCTGGGCCATAATACCGATGTTTCAGGAATTGTTAATGCCTTATGCTGGGCTGGGGCCCGTCCCGGCTCTGTCGGATCCTTCGCTTTACTGGGAGGTGGAGGAACGGCTACCGCTGCTTTAGCGGCGGCACGCTACCTGGGTGCTGACTCCGTTGATGTCTATATCCGCCACCTAGATCGCGGGCAGAATCTCAGCAAAGTAGCTTCTAAACTTGGACTTGCTCTTAATTTTTATAGGTTAGCAACCTTTGCTCAGCACTACCGCGGCTACTCCTGCCTTGTTTCGACCCTACCCTCCGGTGCCGCAGATTTTCTTGGTCCTGAGCTGAGGGAGCCAACCTCGGCTATCTTGCTTGATGTTAGCTATGATCCTTGGCCTTCGGTCTTGGCTCGTGCCTGGCAAAGGCAGGGCGGAAGGGTTGTTTCTGGTAAAGATATGCTCATGTACCAGGCCATCGACCAGGTTAAACTCTTTTTAGGGTTTGATCTTGAACAGGCCCTACCGGATGAGCTACAGGTTATGAACGCCATGTGTTCAGCTATTGGACTGGAACCCAGGAGTCAGCCAGCACATCTTGTGTACTCAGTACAAGAAATCGCTGCTGACAGCTAGAACTTCTGTGTACCATTGGGGGACCAGGCGATTTGGCAAGCCTTAATTGACAGAGAAAGTAGGATACAGTGCGTTGGCTTACTGCAGGCGAATCTCACGGTGAAGCTTTAGTGGGTATCATTGAAGGGCTTCCAGCCGGTGTTGCCTTTACTTCCAAGCAGGTAGAAGATGCCTTAGCCCGACGTCGTCTTGGCTACGGGCGCGGAGCTCGCATGAAGTTTGAAGAGGACCGGGTAAAAATTCTTGGTGGAGTACGCCATGGCTACACTTTGGGTGGTCCGCTTGCCATCGAAATCGCCAATTCAGAATGGCCCAAATGGCAGGAGGTCATGAGCCCGGATCCGGTTGATCCTGAGCTGCTGGCTGGCCGGGCACGAAATGCTCCTTTAACCAGACCTCGGCCCGGTCATGCAGATTTCACGGGTATGCAAAAATATGGGTTTACTGAAGCCAGACCAGTTTTAGAGAGGGCTTCAGCACGGGAAACTGCCACCAGGGTTGCCTTGGGTGTTGCTGCTGCACAGGTCCTTAAGGCTTTGGATATTAATCTTGTCAGCCATACAAACGCTATTGCTGAGGTAGCTGTTCCAGAAGGGGCTGCCCTGCCTCAGCCAGAAGATCTTATGGTCTTAGACGCCGACCCTTTGCGCTGTTTTGACCCTAAAACCTCTGAGCGCATGGTGGGTAGGATTGACCGTGCCCATAAAGAAGGCGAAACGCTGGGAGGGGTAGTAGAAGTTCTAGCCTACGGCCTTCCTCCCGGACTTGGTTCTTACGTCCACTGGGATCGGCGTTTAGACGCTAGGCTGGCAGCAGCTCTGATGGGTATCCAGGCCATTAAAGGGGTTGAGGTAGGGGACGGGTTTTTGACGGCGACTAGACCGGGAACAAAAGCCCACGATGAAATGCAGCCTGGCCCGGGAGGGGTTCGCCGTCTATCGAATCGGGCCGGTGGTATTGAAGGTGGTATGAGCATTGGCGATTTGCTGCGAGTGCGGGCAGCCATGAAACCTATTGCTACCGTTCCTAAGGCCTTGCGTACTCTTGATACCTCCAAGGGTGAGCCAGCCCGGGCCCACCATCAACGTTCCGATGTTTGTGCTGTTCCTGCAGCCGGCGTGGTAGCGGAGGCTATGGTTGCCCTTGTCTTGGCTGAGGCTGCCTTGGAAAAATTTGGGGGAGACTCTATGGCAGAAACGCGCAGAAATATGGATTCCTATCTTGCCCATATTCCTGATTCCTTGGCTTGGCAGCCGGGTGTAGCTGGCTGGGAGCAACCCTAATGATCTTTGAGTAGCGGCAGGCACTCTGATGATGCATGACTTTATACCGGACCCTAGCCAGGTACGCCAGATTCAAGAAAATTATTTGAACCGGCAACGGCCTGTTGTCCTCATTGGTCCTATGGCAGCCGGTAAATCCTACATTGGCTGGCATTTAGCTCGTTTTTACGGTTATCGTTTTATTGATGCTGATCAGTACTTTACGCGGCGCTATGGTCCTATTCCGGACTTTTTTGAGAAGTACGGCCAGGCTGATTTTAGGGCAGCGGAGGCTAAGGTTGTTGCAGAGGTTTTAGAGTCATCGTCCTGCCGAAACAGTATTTTTTCGCTGGGCGGGGGAGCTCCTATGACGGATTCTGTTGCAGAATTACTTCAGGAAGAAACCGTTATTTATATTAAAGTCGATCTGGAAACTGTTCGCCCCCGAATTGAAGCAAGTACAACACGCCCCTTGCTACAGCCAGACCCGGTGCAACGCTGGCAGGAAATTACCCGGGCCCGAACCGGCCGATACGAACAGTTAGCTAGTTATACCCTCGACGCGGGTAGTCACCGAACAATCAGCGCGATGACTGCAGAAATTCAGCGTTTTATTATCCAAACACGAAAGGGAGCAGGATGAGCCCGGATGAAGAGCCAACTACCATAGCTGTCAAAGGTCAGCAGCCTTCGGAGAACTATCCGGTACTGGTTGGCCATAACCTCCTCAAAGAGCTGCCTAGCCTACTGGGATCAGCTGTCCAACGTGTCTTGGTGATTCATCCACGGGCTTTAAGGGCTACGGGCGAATTGGTCATGGAGAACCTTAAACAGGTGGGTTATACCTCCTTGAGTGCCGAGATCCCGGATGCCGAAGAAGGAAAACATATTCAGGTTGCTAGCTTTTGCTGGCAAGTTCTTGGGCAAAATAATTTTACGCGCAGTGACGCTATTATTTCGGTTGGCGGTGGGGCGGTCACCGATCTGGCCGGTTTTGTAGCTTCTACCTGGTTACGCGGTGTGAAAATAATTCATATTCCAACCACTTTGCTGGCCATGGTTGATGCAGCAATCGGAGGAAAGACAGGCATTAATACGGCTGAGGGCAAGAATCTGGTGGGTACTTTCTATCCTCCTGCGGCAGTTCTGTGTGAACTAGGCGCCTTGCGTACCCTAGGCCAGTACGAGCTTTTAACCGGTTTGGCTGAGGTTATTAAATGCGGGTTCATTAGTGATCCTCAGATTCTTAATTTGATAGAGTCCCAGCCCGAACAGCTTAAAGATTCTCAATCAAGCTTGATTCGTCAATTAATTGAGCGTTCGATCGCTGTTAAAGCGGCCATTGTTTCCGCTGATTTACGTGAGAGCGGGCAAAGAGAGTTTTTAAACTATGGTCATACGCTGGCTCATGCTATTGAAAAGGTTGAACGCTATCAATGGCGTCACGGAGCTGCCGTTTCTGTCGGCATGGTTTATGCTGCTGAGCTGTCCTTAGCAGCTGGATACTTAGACGAAGCGAGTGTGGACAGAACGAGAAATCTTTGCCAGTCTTTAGGCTTACCCGTCACCTACCGGGCTGACCGCTGGCCGCAACTGCTAGAAACCATGCGTAGGGACAAAAAAACCCGGGGGAGTCAACTTCGTTTTGTTATCCTTGATCGGCTAGCAAAGCCTAGAATTTTTGAAGTACCCGATGAAGCAATCTTGATGTCAACTTACTTAGAGATTGCAGCCTAAATATTTTTTGACGAGGCCGCTTACTGCTGTGATACGGCTTTATTTTGCGTGATCTAGGTAAAACTAGGCTCCTTTTGAGGGGGAAGCAGGTTAGAATTACTGAGAATCTTTAGGCTTCTTGAAAATCGCACATGTGAGGAGAGTCTGTTGGCAACTACCAACGACATCAAAAACGGTACTGTTCTTAAAATTGATGGCCAACTTTGGTCTGTAATTGAGTTTCAGCATGTCAAACCAGGTAAGGGCGGTGCTTTTGTTCGCACGAAGCTGCGTAATGTTACCTCGTCTAAGGTGGTAGACCGTACCTTTAACGCCGGTGCCAAGGTTGAAACCGCCACTGTGGACCGTTCCGATTATCAGTATCTGTACCAAGATGGCGATGACTATATCTTTATGGATACTAAAACCTACGATCAAATTAATGTGCCAGCAGCCGTTGTCGGAGATGCTGCACACTTTATGCTTGAATCAAACCTGGCAACTATTGCTATGCACGAAGGCGAGCCACTTTATATTGAGCTCCCGGCGGCAGTTGTCCTGGAAATTACCTACACTGAACCGGGACTGCAGGGAGATCGCTCCACCGGTGGTACTAAACCGGCTACTTTAGAAACAGGGTATGAGGTGCAGGTTCCGCTATTTTTAGAGCAGGGGACTAAGGTAAAGATTGATACTCGTACGGGTGATTATCTTGGTCGGGTTAACGACTAGTAGGTTCTTAGAAGACAGTGAACTCACGCACTAAAGCTCGCCTGCGAGCACTTGAAGTTCTCTTTGAGGCGGAGCAAAGAAAAGACGATGTGATAGCAACTCTTGAGCGTCGGCGGCTGTACACCAGTGCTCAGATTTCGCCTTATTCTGAGCTCATTGTTCGTGGTGTACGTGATCACGATCAGGAGATTCGTGAATACCTGGAAACTTATTCACAGGGTTGGACTATGGATAGGATGCCCAGCGTTGACCGCGCGGTCCTAAGAATAGGCAGCTGGGAGCTACTCTTTAATGATGAAGTACCCGATCCCGTGGCAATTTCTGAGGCAACAGGCTTAGCCAGACTGCTATCGACCGACGATTCACCAAAATTTGTGAATGGGTTACTGGACAGGCTGCGCCAGGTAAAACCGACACTCTTAGCATAAGACAGGAGGGGAGCAAGATTGTTTGCTCCCCTCCTGTCTTGGCTAAAGCTCAGAGATTTCTCTGCTACCTGCCCTGCCCTCTACTAGGAATCAACCCGGCAACATGGAGGCTTATCTGCCGGGACGAAGCCCTATTGACGTGGTAGATTATTGACAAGCAAGCAACCTTTAAGTTCGTCCTGTGAGGCGGGGAAGGAGGCCGGCACCGTGTCAGAGAAGACACCTTCTAGGCGCCGCACTATATTAAATTCGGCCGATATCGACCGGGTTTTAACCAGAATAGCTCACGAAATTCTTGAGTCTAACCGTGGTTCAGATCGGCTTATTTTGATGGGAATCGCCCATAAAGGCATTCCCCTGGCTCATCGGCTTGGTCAAAAAATAGCGGCGAGTGATGCTCAGTTTGATCCCAAACAGTCTGTTGGCCAGCTAGATGTCACCATGTACCGGGACGACTTGAGGAATAATCCGGGCCGTTCTTTGGTTCTTACCCAGCTTCCCAATCAAGGTCTTGACGGTAAGAATCTCCTGCTCGTTGACGATGTCTTGTATTCGGGTCGTACCGTCCGGGCTGCCCTGGACGCCCTGAACGGCCTGGGCCGTCCTGCCCTAGTACGCCTGGCGGTTTTGATTGATCGAGGACACCGGCAGTTACCCATTAGGGCTGATCATGTGGGAAAAAATTTACCAACATCTTCTCTAGAGAAGGTCGTGGTTAGCTTAGAAGAGAGCCATTCTCCTCAGGATAGGGTAGAAATAGTTCAGCACGAGGAGGCGGATCAGTAACCGTGCAGCATCTCCTAGATACTCGAGATCTTAGCCGCGCTGAGGCTATCGAGATTCTGGATATAGCAGATTTTATGCGCCAGGTAGGTTTACGGGAGGTCAAAAAACTTCCCGTTTTACAAGGTAGAACCGTTGTTAATCTTTTCTTTGAGGATTCTACTCGAACCCGGCTCTCCTTTGAAACAGCAGAGAAAAGACTCTCAGCAGATGTCATTAATTTTGCAGCAAAAGGATCCTCTGTCTCTAAAGGAGAATCCCTGAAGGACACTGCTCAGACCTTAGCTGCTATTAATGCCGACGCTATTGTTATTCGGCATAGTGCCTCCGGTGCACCGCAGCGTCTGGCAGAGGCGGGTTGGATTGATGCGCCTATTCTTAACGCTGGGGATGGCACCCATGCCCATCCTACCCAGGCCCTCCTAGATGCAATGACGCTACGGCAGTTTAGGAGTCAAGAACGAGGCACTGCCAGCTTGTCTAGTGACCTAGAAGGTATGCGCATAGGTATTGTTGGCGATATTCTGCATTCCCGGGTTGCCCGTTCTAACCTCTGGCTTCTGAATACTTTAGGAGCCGAGGTTATTTTTATAGCACCCCCTACGCTGCTACCGGTTGGCATTGAGCAATGGCCCTGCAAGGTCTACTACAATTTGGATCAAGCTTTAGAGCAGGATCTTGATGCCATCATGCTTTTGCGCATTCAAACTGAAAGAATGCAAGATGCCTTTTTTCCCAGTAGCGAGGAGTATTCCCGCTTATGGGGATTAAATCCAGCGCGTTTTGCCGCCTTGGAAGCGAGCGGGCGCGATAGCGCTATTTTGCATCCGGGCCCCATGAATAGGGGGCTTGAAATTAGTTCTGTTGCTGCTGATTCTGCCCAGTCCTGGGTGCTACGTCAGGTCAATAACGGTGTCGCGGTCCGCATGGCAGTACTCTACTTGCTGATGACCGGTGGCAGCTCAGCAGATTTTTATGCTGACAGGTAAGAATGAAAGTGACCATGAATAAAAAAACCTATCTTATTAAAAATGTTTCCCTCCTTGGCCAGCAGCAAACAGATATTCTGATCGAAGACGGACTCATCAAGGAACTTGGCCAGGGACTGATCCCTTCTGCAGACCACAGTATTGATGCCCAGGGTCTTATTGCTTTACCCGGGTTAGTGGATCTCCATACTCATATGCGAGAACCGGGTTTTGAAGACGCAGAGACCATCGAGACAGCAAGTCAGGCAGCGGCCCTGGGCGGGTATACGGCAGTTTTTGCTATGCCTAATTCAAAGCCGGTGGCAGACACTGCCGGTGTAGTTGAACAGGTTCATCGGCTGGGACTTGAATCGGGTTGGGTACAGGTACAGCCTATTGGAGCTGTTACCGTTGGCTCGCAGGGCCAGGGCTTAGCAGAGATCGGTGCCATGGCAAACTCGCAGGCTCAGGTTAAGGTCTTTTCCGATGACGGCTTTTGCGTGTGGGACTCAGCCCTGATGCGGCGGGCTTTAGAATATGTCAAAGCTTTTGATGGCGTCATCGCACAGCATGCCCAGGATCCTAGACTGACCGAGGGCGCCCAAATGAATGAGGGGCTTGTCTCTGCAGAACTTGGCCTAAGAGGCTGGCCAGCTGTTGCTGAAGAATCTATTATCGCCAGGGATATTTTGTTAGCTGAACACGTTGGTTCACGCCTACATGTTTGCCACGTTTCTACCCGCGGTTCGGTTGCTTTGATCCGCTGGGCTAAGGAGCGCGGTATTGCTGTAACGGCTGAGGTTACACCGCACCATCTACTCTTAACCGATGATTTGGTACGGAGCTATGATCCGGTCTATAAGGTTAATCCCCCGCTGCGGACCCAGGCCGATGTTTTAGCCCTGAGACAGGGGCTGGCAGAGGGAGTTATCGATATCATTGCCACCGATCATGCCCCTCATCCCTTAGAGTCCAAAGACTGTGAGTGGGCCTGTGCTGCTCACGGCATGACGGGCTTGGAACAGGCACTTTCTATTGCCCAGCAGACTCTTATTGATACAGGGTTGCTGACCTGGGCTGACCTTGCCCAAGTGATGAGTGAACGGCCAGCTAAGATTGGCGGGTTGACCAAGCAGGGTAGACCGCTTGCACCCGGAGAACCAGCCCACATTACGCTAGTAGATCCGCAAGCCAAACGTGTTATTGACCCACAGCAGCAGGCAACTAAAGGTAAAAACAATCCCTACCGTAACCTGGAGCTGCCGGGTGCGGTTAAGGCTGTTTTTTATGCTGGGAAACCAACCGTTTTAGACGGTAAACTTGCCTCTCCTTCTTCTAGAAGCTAGCTAGAGGGAGGCAGTTATGGACGCTAAACTTATCACGGCTTTGGTCAGTATTATTTTGCTGCTTATCTTTTTTAGCTTGATGCTGCGGGGGTGGCGTTCCCGATTAGAGCGACAAAAATCTTTAGGACTATCCCTGCCGCCGGTACCTGCTTATTTTGATCAGCAAGAGCCCCGTGCTGTCTATGAAGGGGTGTACGTTAGCAGTACCGTAGCCGGGGATTGGCTAGACAGAGTAGGTGTAGCCTCCCTGGGGTACAAGGCAGAAGCACAATTTTTTGTGTTTGACCAAGCAGTCATTATTGCCCGGCAGGGAGCAAAAGATATTTTGATATGGAAGCAGCAACTTGTGGCCGTTCGTACTGAGGCAGGTATTAATGGAAAATTTGTAGAAAAAGACGGCCTTGTTGTTCTGACCTGGAATTTGAACGGTGTTGAGCTTGATTCGGGTTTTCGAACTCGTTATGCAGGCCAGAAATCTCAGTTGGTTGATGATCTTAAGGGTCTCTGTGCCCCGGGTAGTGCCCGCCAGACAAGTAAAGAAAGTATTTAACAATGGCTTTAACAGATCCGCAAGTCCCAGCGGTATTAGTCCTTGAGGATGGAACTTTTTATCACGGTATTTCCTACGGTGCTGAGGGGAAAACCTTAGGTGAGGCTGTATTCTCAACCGGAATGACAGGTTATCAGGAGACACTGACGGATCCCTCATATGCCGGTCAAATTGTTGTTCAAACAGCGCCTCATATTGGTAATACCGGAGTTAATTCTCAGGATGCTGAGTCGGCAAAAATCTGGGTCTCCGGTTACGTTATCCGGGACGCATCGCCAAGACCTTCTAACTGGCGTAGTCAAGGTTCTTTAGAAGAGGAACTTTTAGCGGCAGGGATCGTAGGAATCAGCGGGATAGATACCCGGGCCTTAACACGGCGCCTACGCAAACACGGTTCTATGCGGGCCGGTATTTTCTCAGGTCAAATGGGAAAACGATCTGAGCAAGATCTGCTGGCTGAGGTTAAAAATTCTGCCCATATGACCGGTCGGCAGCTAGCGAACCAAGTATCGACCGGTCAAAGCTACAGCCTAGAACCAGCTGATCACGGCTGGAAAGAGCCTCTTAGAGCTACCTTGGTTGCCATAGATTTAGGTATTAAAGCTATGACCCCCATTCAGTTTGCCCAACGTGGCGTGAGGGTTCATGTCCTGAATCTAGAATCTAGCCTGGACGAGATCCTGGCTTTACAACCAGACGGTGTTTTCTTCTCTAATGGACCGGGGGATCCTATTACGGCTGATCAGCAGGTTGACTTACTTCAAAATATTCTGCGACGTCGTATCCCTTTTTTTGGTATCTGTTTTGGCCAGCAGCTCTTGGGCCGGGCCCTAGGCTTTGAAACCTACAAACTTAAATTTGGGCACCGGGGCATTAATCAACCGGTTTTAGATCGGTCAACTGGACGGGTTCAGATTACAGCTCATAACCACGGGTTTGCCGTTAAAGCCCCACTTGACGGGCCGGTTACCGCCCCAAGAGCAGAGTTTGGCAGGGTAGAAGTTTCGCACCTGTGTCTTAACGACAGGGTAGTGGAAGGCCTAGCTTGTTTAGATATACCAGCTTTTTCAGTCCAATATCATCCGGAGGCTGCAGCCGGTCCGCATGACGCCACCTACCTTTTTGACCGTTTTATCAGCCTGATGATGGAACACCGCACTCAGGCTAGCAAAGGACTCTAGAACGATGCCCCGTAGGAAAGATATTAATTCTGTTTTGGTTATTGGCTCTGGCCCTATTGTTATTGGGCAGGCCGCTGAATTTGACTACTCCGGCACTCAAGCATTGAGAGTGCTTAAGGAGGAAGGGGTGCGTGTCATCCTGGTTAACTCAAATCCGGCAACTATTATGACAGACCCAGAATTTGCTGATGCCACCTATATTGAGCCTCTCACCACCGAAATCTTAGAAAAGGTTATTGAACGTGAGAGACCGGAGGCAATACTACCTACCCTGGGGGGGCAAACAGCCCTTAATCTGGCTATTGCCTTAGATGAGGCCGGTATTCTCTCTCGTTACGGTGTTGAACTTATCGGTGCAAATATTGAGGCTATTAATCTTGGTGAAGATCGCGAAGCCTTTAAGGGAGTTGTTGAGCGTGCCGGAGCCCATTCAGCCCGATCTGAAGTTGTGCACTCCATGCAGGAGGCTCTTAACGCGGCTAAGAAGCTAGGTTACCCCCTGGTCGTTCGCCCTTCTTTTACCATGGGTGGCCTAGGTTCGGGTATGGCCTATAACGAGTCAGATCTGCAGAGGATTGCTGGTGCCGGCCTACAGTACAGCCCTACGAGCGAAGTACTTTTGGAAGAGTCTATTTTAGGCTGGAAAGAGTACGAGCTGGAAATGATGCGCGATAAGAAGGATAACGTTGTGGTTGTCTGTTCTATCGAGAATTTTGACCCCGTAGGGGTTCATACCGGTGACTCCATCACCGTCGCTCCAGCTATGACTTTAACTGACCGCGAATTTCAAAACCTTCGTGATATTGCCATACAGATTATTCGTGAGGTTGGCGTAGATACGGGTGGCTGTAATATCCAGTTTGCTGTAGAACCCACAACGGGTCGGGTTGTTGTTATTGAAATGAATCCGCGGGTTTCGCGTTCCTCTGCGCTAGCGTCCAAGGCAACCGGTTTTCCGATCGCAAAGATTGCCACCAAGCTGTCCTTGGGTTACACCTTAGATGAGATTCCCAATGATATTACCCAGCAAACTCCGGCCTCTTTTGAACCAACCTTAGATTATGTTGTTGTTAAAGTACCCCGGTTTGCTTTTGAAAAGTTCCCGGCCGCAGATCCAACTTTAACAACCACCATGAAATCGGTGGGGGAAGCCATGGCTGTGGGACGCAACTTTACTCAGGCCCTACAAAAGGCGATGAGGTCACTTGAGCAAAAAAATGCTGAGTTTTCTTTCTCTCTTCCCGATCTGTCTGGGCAGGAGTTAGCAGCTTTAATAGAGCAGACAAAGACCCCCACCAGCCAACGTATTCACCAGGTACAGCAGGCCCTGCTGGCTGGTGCATCTGTTGAACAGCTTTATGAAGCAACTAAAATTGATCCCTGGTTTTTAGAGCAGCTTGTGCTGATTAACCAGGTTGCTCAGGAGGTTGCTCAGCATAAAACCCTTAACCAGCAACTTCTTCAACGTGCTAAAGGGCACGGTTTTTCTGATGCTCAGCTAGGCCAGATCAGCGGTTATAGCGAAGAAGTGGTTCGGGGTATTCGTCATGCTTTTGGTATTAGACCTGTCTTTAAGACGGTGGATACCTGTGCAGCAGAGTTTGAGGCCTATACCCCCTATCATTATTCGTCTTACGATCTTGAGGATGAGGTAGCTCCCCACGAGCAGCCTGCAATTATTATCCTAGGTTCGGGGCCCAATAGGATTGGTCAGGGTATCGAGTTTGATTACTCCTGTGTGCATGCGTCTATGGCTTTACGTGCTGCCGGTTTTGAGACCGTGATGGTTAACTGCAATCCGGAAACAGTTTCTACAGACTACGATGTTTCGACACGACTTTATTTTGAGCCTTTAACCTTGGAAGATGTTTTAGAAGTTATTGAGTCCGAAAGACGTAGTGGTCCCCTCCTTGGCGTTTTGGTACAGCTGGGTGGGCAGACTCCGCTTAAGCTTGCCCAAAGCCTCAAGCGGGCCGGCATCCCTATTCTGGGGACCAGCCCTGAAGCCATTGATCTGGCTGAAGATCGAGGTGAATTTGCCAGGGTGCTAGAAGAGGCCCAGCTTATTTCCCCTAAAAATGGCACGGCCGCTACTTTTGAAGGTGCCCGCAGGATTGCCACAGATATTGGTTACCCTGTCTTGGTTCGTCCTTCCTATGTTCTGGGTGGACGGGGCATGGAGATTGTCTATGACCAGCAGCAACTAGCCAACTATCTTGCCCATGCCACAGAGGTTTCTTCTGCCCAGCCAGCGCTAATCGATAAGTTTCTTGAAGATGCCGTTGAGATAGACGTGGACGCTCTCTTTGACGGAAAAGAACTTTATCTTGGTGGAATTATGGAGCATATTGAGGAGGCTGGTATTCACTCCGGCGATTCAGCCTGTACACTTCCGCCTATAACACTTAGCCGTGACCTGATTGACCGGGTGGTTGAAGCTACCGGTAAAATTGCTGCCGGTGTTGGAGTCCAGGGGCTTATCAACATTCAATTTGCGGTGGCATCAGAAATTCTCTACGTTATCGAAGCAAATCCTCGGGCTTCTCGAACAGTTCCCTTTGTTTCAAAGGCTACGGGTGTTCAGCTAGCAAAGGCTGCTGCCTTGATCGGAGTAGGCTGGACTATTTCACAGCTGAAGAAGCAGGGCATTTTGCCCTCTCATATGGATGGGGCCCATCTACCGGATGACACAGCAATTGCTGTTAAAGAAGCCGTGCTGCCTTTCAGCCGGTTTCGTACCCCTCAAGGAGTTGTGGTTGACTCCTTGCTTGGGCCCGAGATGCGTTCCACCGGTGAAGTTATGGGGCTTGACCCCTATTTTGCTGGTGCATTTGCTAAAGCAGAAACAGCGGTTGGGGTAAAACTGCCCACAGAAGGAAAGGTTTTTGTTTCGGTAGCAAATCGTGACAAGCGTAATGCCATCATTTATGTAAAAATGCTGCAGCAACTAGGGTTTGAGATTGTATCTACAGGAGGAACAGCAGACGTTCTAAAACGTAATGGTATTAATTCAGAGGTTGTCAGTAAGATTGCCCAAACAAATAGTGGACAACGGTCCATTGTTGATATGATCACAGATGCTGAAATCAACCTTATACTTAACACCCCTTCTGGTGGACAGGCTAGGGGAGATGGCTATCAGATTAGGGCAGCCGCTACCTCGGTAGGCTGCCCTGTGATGACAACTGTTTCAGAATTTGGTGCAGCGGTACAGGCTATCACTGCCTTACGTCAGCAGATTTGGTCTGTTTTAAGTTTGCAGGAACACAGCGCCAGGCTGAGCCAAGTACAAGAGGGAAGGTAAACCTGTGTCACCTGGTTTTGGAGATTTACTGGCGGCTGCCATTGGCCAGCACGGCCCCCTATGTTTGGGGATGGATCCGCATCCTTATCTTTTAGAAGCTTGGGAATTACCCGATACAGCTCAAGGATTAGAAAGAATGGGGGAGCGGGTCTTGGAGGCTGCAACTGGCCGGGTTGCTGCTATCAAACCTCAAATCGCCCTCTATGAACGGCACGGTGCAGCAGGTTTCCGAGTGCTGGAGACCTTCCTGGCTGAGGGGCGAAAACGTAATATCCTCATGATTGCTGATGCAAAACGCGGTGATATTGGTTCTACCATGGCTGCCTACGCTGCTGCCTGGTTAAGCCCCGATTCCCCGCTGGCCAGTGATGCTCTTACCGTGAGCCCTTATTTAGGGTTTGAGTCTTTACGGCCGGCTCTTGAGGTGTGCCAGCGGCAGCAGCGCGGGCTCTTTGTTTTAGGGCTTACTTCTAACCCAGAGGGGGCAAGCCTGCAACATCTAGGAGCACCTCAATCGGTAGCTGGGTCTATTATTGATGCGGCGGAGGCTGAGAATAAAAAGCAGAATTTTGACCTTATGGGTTCTTGCGGCTTGGTGATCGGTGCTACGGTTGCTTCTGCTTTAAATACGCTTAATATTGATATTTCCCGATTTAATGGACCGTTACTGGTACCGGGTTACGGGCAGCAAGGAGGGAAGGCTGCCGACCTCTTTGAGCTCTTTACCCAGTGCCCCGGCCAAGTTCTTGTCAATTCTGGTAGGGCAATCCTAGAGCAAGGCCCTCAGGCACTTAACCTTGCTGACGAGATTGATCGTGTCATAAAAGATCTAAGCAAGGGGTTATAAAAGAATTTTCCCAACAATTGCTAGACAATGTGTAAATTAAAATAGCAATTTATAAAAAAAATAATAATTACCTTCTGGTATTGCCATTTTCTACCTGTCTAACTGATAAATTTATATCTGCCACGGTTGGTGTGACTAGTAGCCTTGATGCTACTTGTTGCGCCAACGCTGGTTTAAGGTTCGCACCTAATTCAAAATCACTTCGCTATAAACAATAAAGGGGAAAATCATGGCATTGCGTCCGCTTACTGAGGAAGAACGTGCAGCAGCTCGCGAAAAGGCTAAGGTTGCTCGTACTATCCGCGCCGAGGTTAAGGAATCTCTCAAAAAGAGGGAAACTACCATTTCGGAAGTTTTGAAACGCTCGGAAACCGAAGAGGCTGTGAGTAGACTGAAGGTAACAGACTTGCTGATGGCTCTTCCTAGTATCGGGGAAGTTCGGGCCGAAGCAATTCTTAAACAGCTAAACATTGCTTCTTCTCGACGCCTTCGTGGCTTGGGCATCCACCAACGACGGGCCTTGATTGAGCATCTCGAACGATAAGCCGAGGGTGGTTTAAAATGACCGAGAACGGACGGGCAAAACTTACTGTACTGGCAGGTCCCACTGCTGTTGGTAAAGGTACCGTTTCCCAATATATTAGGGAACATTACCCGCACGTTTGGTTCTCGGTCTCGGCCACCACCCGGGGCCGCCGCCCCGGAGAAGAAGAAGGCATCCACTATTATTTCGTTTCTGACGAAGAGTTTGATGCCATGATTAATAATCGCCAACTTTTAGAGTGGGCTCTGGTCCACAATAACTACCGCTACGGTACGATGCGCTCTATGGTTGAGCAGGCCTTGGCTGCGGGAAAAAACGTGCTTTTAGAAATTGATTTGCAGGGAGCACGTCAGGTACGCAACGCCATGCCTGAGGCCAATCTTATTTTCTTGGCCCCCCCTAGTTGGGAAGAACTAGTACGCCGCTTGCAGGCCAGGGGAACCGAATCAGTTCAGGAGCAGCAGCAGCGGCTAGAGACAGCAAAAGTAGAACTGGCCGCCGAACCGGAGTTTGACCATACCGTAGTTAACGATTCGGTGAAGAAGGCTGCCGAGCAGATTGTTAAACTGATGAATGCCGCGAGCTCATAAGAAGTTCTTGTTCTTAGGTGATTTTTTCAGCCATATTGGATATAATGTGGACTTGTCTTGTGCAATCCCAGGGTTTTTACCTGATTGTAATTGATCAACCTAATTGGAGTATTCGTGGCCAACGCACACATTGAACAAGGAATCATCAACCCCAGCGCGGACTCTTTAATCGAGAAAGCTGAGTCCAAATATGGCCTGGTGATTTTTGGTGCCCGCCGTGCCCGTCAGATCAATGCTTATTATTCCCAGCTTCACGACAACCTTTTTGACCATGTTGGTCCCCTGGTTGATAGTGAGCCAAACGAAAAGTCACTCTCGGTTGCCATGCGCGAAATCCATGACGGACTGATCGAGGCTCGTCATATCAAGGACGGCACTTTTGACGAAAACGGGGATCTCATCCACGATGAAGAACCTTCTGCTTTTCTTACCGGAGATTTCTATACCGATGAATTTTCCGACGAGCCCGTTGTGGAATTTATCGACGTTCAAACTGACCGTGACCAGTAATCTATAAGGGTTATTGCTGCCGATTATGCGCATCGTTCTTGGCATAGGAGGGGGCATTGCCGCTTATAAGGCCGCAATGCTTCTTCGACTTTTTAGCAAAGCCGGTCACCGGGTGATTGCTATACCAACTGAGTCTGCCCTGCAATTTATTGGTGCCCCTACCTTAGAGGCTTTGAGTGGACAGCCAGTTTTCACCTCAGTTTTTGATCAGGTTTCGGATGTCAATCATGTCCGGCAGGGGGAGCAGGCTGACGCTTTGCTTATTGCACCTGCCACCGCAGATCTCTTAGCCAGACTTGCCTCGGGCAGAGCAAATGATTTGCTCACAGCAACGGTCTTAACCACCAAGGCCCCCGTCATCGTGGCACCAGCCATGCATACGCAGATGTGGGAGCATCCGGCTACACAGGCTAATATACAGCGGCTTAAAGCCTACGGGTATCATATTATTGAACCGGTAGTTGGCCCTCTCACAGGTCCTGATTCTGGTATGGGAAGATTGCCCGAGCCAGAAGATATTTTTACTGCTGCCTTAGACTACCTTCAGTCATGGTCAAAGACTAAAAACCAGATTAAAGATCTTCCCCTTTCTGGCAGTAAGATTTTAGTAACCGCCGGGGGTACCCGTGAACCGCTAGATCCCGTTCGTTATCTGGCCAACCGTTCTTCGGGAAAACAGGGTATAGCCCTGGCTAAAGCTGCTCAGCGGCTAGGGGGCCAGGTTACTCTGGTGCACGCCCATATTGAAGTTGAGCCTCCAGCAGGTATAAAAACAATAGCGGTATCAACAGCTCAGCAGCTGGCTGAGCAGGTCTATCGTTATTCTACCGATGCAGACCTGCTGATCATGGCTGCTGCAGTGGCAGATTTTAGACCCCAGCATTATGAGCAATACAAGATTAAAAAGAGCGAACAAGACTCAGACATCCAAGAGCTTTCCTTGGTTAAAAACCCCGACATTTTAAAGGAAGTTGTCAGCAGACGTCGGCAAGGGAAGCAGCTACTACCGCAGCTTATTCTTGGTTTTGCAGCAGAGACTGGGTCTGCACAGCAAAGTATTTTAGAGTTAGGCCGGGCTAAAATTATGAGCAAGGGCTGCGACTTTCTAGCCCTTAATCAGGTTGGGGCTCACCTAGGTTTTGGAAGCGATCACAATAGGCTGCTTCTTCTTGATCAAGCCGGCTCAGCCCCCGTAGAATTTACCGGCAGCAAGGATGACCTATCCCTCAATTTATTACTTCATCTTGCGCAACACCTTAGCAAAAGTTAATGTCTGCTAGCAGGCAGGATCTAAAACAGTAAAGTAGTTACGTGACTCAAGTAAACTCATCGCATCTTCGCCTTTTCACCAGTGAATCCGTGACCGAAGGTCATCCCGATAAAATCTGTGACCAAATCTCGGACGCAATCTTAGATGCCCTCATAGAAAAGGATCCTTATTCTAACGTTGCCGTCGAAACGATGGTAACCACCGGTCAGGTTCATGTTGCGGGTGAAGTCACCACTCAGGCCTACGTGGAGATCCCTTCTATCGTGCGGCAAAAGATTTTAGATATTGGCTACAATTCATCCACGCACGGCTTTGACGGCGAATTTTGTGGCGTATCTGTTTCTATCGGGGAACAATCGCCAGATATTAATGCCGGAGTGTACCGCTCATTAGAATCAAGAGACGGCTCCCTGGACGAATTAGACCAGCAAGGAGCCGGAGACCAAGGCATCATGTTTGGTTACGCCTCAAGGGAAACCCCAGCATTGATGCCCGCCCCCATCTGGTTGGCGCACCGGCTCTCTGAACAGTTGACCTTAGCTCGAAAAGAAGGGCTGCTCCCAGACTTACGTCCCGATGGTAAAACCCAAGTCACCCTAGGCTACGATGGCCAAAAACCGGTTTCTGTAGAAACAGTCGTTGTCTCTAGTCAGCATGTACGGGGGTATGACCAGGCACAGCTTAAGGCCGATATCTACGATCAGGTTATCAGCCCAGTGCTGGCAGATCTGGATCTGGATACATCGGCAACCAACTACATTATTAATCCAGCTGGCCAGTTTGTGCAGGGGGGCCCCGTAGGAGATGCCGGCCTTACTGGACGAAAAATTATTGTTGATACCTACGGTGGGTTTGCCCGGCATGGTGGGGGGGCCTTCTCTGGCAAGGATCCCTCCAAGGTTGATCGCTCCGCCGCTTACGCCATGCGCTGGGTTGCTAAAAATATAGTTGCTGCTGGATTAGCTGACCGGGCTGAAGTCCAGGTAGCTTACGCCATTGGTAAAGCGGCCCCGGTCGGTCTCTACGTTGAGACCTTTGCTACCGAAAAAGTGGCACCCTTATCCATTGAGCGGGCCATCAAAGAAGTCTTTGATCTTAGGCCGCTAGCCATCATTCGTGATCTTGAATTGCGTCGTCCTATCTATGCTCAAACTGCTGCCAATGGTCATTTTGGTCGAGAAGAGAAAAATTTTACGTGGGAGCGGACAAACCGGGTAGCAGATCTTTTATCAGTCATTTAAACCTAAACTAGGCTTATGTCTTCATCTGAATCAGTCTCTGAGCAGGCAGCTCTCTTCGATCAACTGTCCGTAGCACAGCAGCAGCCGCCTGGTGCTGCTTTAGCCGATCAGCTACCTATTGCCCAGGTAGTCATTGATTCCGATGTTCCCCTTTTAGACCGTCTTTTTGATTATCAAGTGCCTCAAGAACTGGCGGATCTAGCCCAGCCGGGCACAAGGGTCCGCGTTGATTTTTCTGGCCAAAAGGTCAATGGTTATATTCGCCGGCGGATTAAACACAGCTCTTACACCGGTTCCTTTAAACCTTTGGAGCAGGTTATTTCCCCCCTTGTCGTGGTAAACGAACAGACCTTTGAGCTGGCAGAGATGCTGGCTCAGCGTTATGCAAGTCCGCTTGCTAATGTCTTGCGTCTAGCTATTCCTCGGCGCCTTATGAGCCTTGAGCAAGCTTATCTGGCCGCACCTGCTGGCCAGCCGGAAAATCCTAGCTATCCGTCGGAGGCAGATCTTTCTGCTTTTTTAAGTTATCGGGGGGCAGGCCAGTTTTTTGCCGATCTTAAGGCTGGCCGCCCGGTACGGGCAGTGTTACCAGTTTTACCTGCCGCTGCCCATACTAGCTGGGAAGATCTGCTTGCCAGAGCCTTACTTGCCGCTGCCAGTCAAGGACGGGGAGCCCTTGCTGTCCTGCCCGACGTGAGGGACGTCAAAAAACTTGAATTTGCCTTAGAACAGTTGGTAACAAAAGCAGATTTTGCCATACTGACAAGTCAGCAAAAGCCTGCCGAACAGTACAGTGCTTTTTTAAAGGTGCTCTACGGTCAGGTTAGTATCGTTATTGGAACAAGGACAGCAGCATTTGCACCGCTTAAGAATATTGGTTTACTGATCTGCTGGGATGACGGGGATTCTAACCTCCTTGAACGCCAGTCGCCCTACTGCCATGCTCGTGAAATCTTGCTTTTGCGGGCCAGCCAACATAAATCCTCTCTGCTGCTAGCCGGTTATGCCTTAAGCACCGAAGCGGCTCGGCTGGTTCGATCTGGCTGGGCCCAGCTTCTTACAGCCCCGGCAGAGCTTGTGAAAGAGAAAACTCCCTTAGTCCGTTCAACAGGTAATAGTTTTGAGTTAGCCCGAGACCCTTTGGCTGCTTTTGCCCGTATTCCCCAGTTGGCCTTTGAACAAGCAAGGCAGGCTCTGGAACGTGGCCCCGTTTTAGTTCAGGTTAGCCGCAGTGGTTATATCCCTTCCTTAAGTTGTCAGCAGTGCCGGATGCCCGTTCGCTGCGGTGAGTGTAGGGGCCCTGTAGCCTTCAGTAGTCAGCAGAGCAGTCCGCATTGTCGCTGGTGCGGCAGAATTGTTCAGGACTGGGTTTGCCCGCAGTGCCAAGGTAAAAGTTGGCGCATTGCTGCAGCGGGTGCCTTACGTACAGCAGAAGAACTGGGTAGGGCCTTTCCTAATATTTCGGTTATCTCTTCAAGTGGCGACCATATTATTGACAATGTCTCTGACCAGCCTGCCCTGGTTGTGGCAACCCCTGGAGCTGAGCCAAGGGCAGCTGCCGGCTACGCGGCGGCTTTACTGCTAGATGCCAATTCTATGCTTTACCGGGATTCTTTGCGAGCTCCAGAAAATGCAGTGCGTACCTGGCTTAATGCTGCCGCCCTTGTCCGGCCTAGGAGTCAGGGGGGCATTGTTGTTATTACCGCGGCTTCTTCGCCGGCTCTTAATGCACTGAGCCGGTGGGTTCCAGCCCAGTTTGCTATGCGTGAATTAGAAGAAAGAGCTGAGCTAGGGTTGCCTCCGGCGGTAAGGACCGCTGCAATCACAGGCAAGGAACAGGCGGTTACTCGGTTTGCCGCTATGCTGAGCTTACCTGAGCAGGTTCTGCTACGCGGCCCGGTAGAAGTAAAAGAATTTCAGGAGGGGGAAGAAGAAATTTTTCGAATTCTTCTTTTCTTTAGCTACGGTCAGGCGGCCCAGGTTACCTCCGAGTTGAGGGCAGTACGCGCTGCGACGGCTGCCCTCAAGATAGATGCTGTTAATATCCGTTGTGATGGGTTAGATGTACTTTAATTGAGAGTAAACTACTCACCCACGTTTTTAGTAAGCTGCAGTAGTTTAAGCGCAGATTCCTGCCAGGAGTAGGCAGTAGCATCTTGGCGCGCTTTGCGGCAGATATATTGCCGCACATCTTTGTCCTCCAGTTGGCGGACAGCCTGGGCAAATTCTTGGGGTCGGTCAGGGTGGCAATGTAAAGCATGGGGTGCAATTTCCCGAAAGATTGCTATATCACTAATAACGGTAGGACAGCTTGCAGCTTGTGCCTCTACCACGGGTAAACCGTATCCTTCATTGCGGGAGGCAGTGAGCAGGGCTGTACTTTCTGCCAAGAACTGCCGGTATTTTTTATCGCTTACGCCGTGCTCAAAATAAACATTACTGCCAGCTAGTTGAGCAAGTTCAGCTTCTCTGGCCAGACTTATGGGTGAGAGAAGGTGCAGCTTGTAATCTGGCAACATTTTCATAGCAGCTAGCAAGGTTTCCACATTTTTATAGGGCATAAAGGAACCCATATAGATGAGTTTTTTATCTCGTGTAGAAAGCGGCTTATGAGCTTGAGGCTGCCAGTTGACGGCTGGAGGTGCATTGGGAATAACTTCAACTTTTTGATGCGTTAACCGGTGCTGCTCAATTTGCTGGCGGCTTGTTTGCGATACAGTCACAACGGCATCTGCTCGGTTAAGTAACAATCGTTGCGGTAGGTAGCTTTGGTGGAAGAGGCGCCAGCCCCAGCGCACAGGAGCGGGTAAAAATTCTGGTGCCCGGGGATCGTCATAATAGATCAGGTCGTGCAGGGTAAGTACTAGCTTATATTTGCGCCCCCAGCTGCCAATGGTTTGCATAGGAGAGAAAAGAACATCTGGGCGAAAGCGGTTAATTTTTAAAGCAAGAAAAGGTTCGGCAATGCTGGTGGGGGAAGAAAGCAGGATGTGCTCAAAATCTGGCAGCACTCTTAACTGTTTCTGGTCGCAAATAAGCATCACAAGATCAAGATCATGAGCTTGAGGGTGATTACTTTTCTGGAGCTGCCTTAAGGCCTGTAACAGTGAAACGGTATAACGGCTAATCCCATCGTGCATTCCCTGCCGAATATAGCGTGCATCAAAGAGCAGTCTCATCTTAGCTTCTTTCGCCGTGGAAAAGGTTAATGAGGCTGGCGGCTTGCCTGGGAGTCTCGTAGTGGATCAGGTGGCCAACGTCAGCCAATACATCAAAGCAGCCGGTTTTTACCTTGCTAAACATCCGCTCTTGGTCTGGCACACTGCCTAGATCATCTTCTGCAGCTACAATCATCTGCACAGGCTGGCTGACCTCACCAATGAATTCGGCGGCGGTATGCTTCGTTGAGGCTTCAAAGGCCTCATACAAGACCTGAACAGAACCAAAGGAACTAAAATAGGCTGCATGCTGACCGTTGATAAAGTTAATAAGTTCTGGAGAAGAGTTTTTCATCATAAATTGGCTGGTGAGTCTAGTAAGCAGGGCGGATTTGAGCAAGGGGACACCTAACTTTTTGGGCAAGAGGGCTGCACATCGGTAGTAAAGGCTGACGCAGGAACTAGCTATACCGGTCAAGGGGGGCCGGCAGATTGGGTTAATAAGGCTCATCCGCTCTACTAGATCGGGGTTTTGCTGGACTGCATAGGAGCAAATAATACTGCCAAAACTATGTCCCACCAGGTGTACTTGACCTCCTATACCCAGTTGGCTGATTAGGTTACTTAACCACTGACCGTACTGTTCCAGGCTGTGTTTTCCTTGCAGAAAAGGCTCTGATTTTCCAAAACCCGGTAGATCTGGAATGATAACTCGGTATTGCTTCAGCCCCTGTCCGATGAGTTCCAGGCCGTGGTGATCCCCCCTAAATCCATGGATCAGCAGTATCGGATCGGCCTGGCTATTACCGTATTCCCAGTAACGGCAGCGGCTTCCCTGCCAAAAAAGTACTTTTTGACTACCGGACGAGTAGTTTTTAAGAACCGGTTCAAAAATCGGTTCTTTGCTGCTTACTTGCTGCTTCACTGATTACTCCCGTCGGTTGTAGCCTGCGCCTATCTTATCCTTTACTATGGCACTACTTACGAAGAAAACTAATCCGAGCACTAGAATTTCGCGATAGACTGATAAGCAATTGTTTTCACCACGATTTTTCTACTGTACTTCGTAGCTGAAGAACACTCTATGTACCTGACGACTGATAAAGGAAACACCGCTGTGCCAGCTGAGGTAGAACCCACACAAGCTCAAGCCAAGTCCTACGATTTTGCTCATATTGAGGCAAAGTGGCTGCCTTTTTGGGAGGAGACAAAAGTTTTTGAGCCCCTTGATACCGATTCAAAAGAAGGGCGCTATGTTCTTGATATGTTTCCTTACCCATCGGGAGACCTCCACATGGGCCACGCAGAAGCTTTTGCTATTGGCGATGTGACAGCCCGCTACTGGAAGCAGCTTGGCTACAATGTTCTGCATCCTATTGGCTGGGATTCCTTTGGTTTACCGGCAGAAAACGCGGCTATTAAAAATAATTCTCACCCTAAGGAATGGACCTATAAAAATATCCAGACTCAGGCAGAGTCCTTTAAACGCTACGGGATTATGGTTGA
The DNA here is from genome assembly GCA_030524105.1 of Rothia sp. (in: high G+C Gram-positive bacteria). Classification (GTDB taxonomy): domain Bacteria; phylum Actinomycetota; class Actinomycetes; order Actinomycetales; family Micrococcaceae; genus Rothia. Next base: position 341,397 of record JAUNHE010000001.1, on the reverse strand, counting down.
TTGGTCTCGGCGGATACATACCTCTGACCCTGAGTACTATAAGTGGACTCAGTGGCTCTTCCAGCAATTCTATAAAAAAGGGCTGGCCTACCGTAAATATTCCATGGTTAACTGGTGTCCCCAAGATCAGACGGTACTAGCCAATGAACAGGTCGTTAACGGTGCCTGCGAGCGCTGCCACACACCTGTCAGCAAAAAGGCCTTAAACCAGTGGTATTTCAGGATTACCGACTATGCCCAAGAGTTGCTTGATGATATGCAGCAGCTTGAGGGCCTGTGGCCAGAACGTGTGCTGGCTATGCAAAAGAATTGGATTGGACGTTCTGAGGGTGCTCAGGTCAGCTTTACGGTGGCTGCTGAGGCGGAGCAGGAGGCCCGCCAGATTGAGGTTTTTACAACGAGGCCCGATACTCTTTATGGTGTAACTTTTTTTGTTCTGGCTGCTGATTCTGATCTGGCTTTAGACTTGGTGAGCCCGCAGCAGCGCCAAGCTTTAGAAGACTATCGTGAAAGTATTAAGGTTTTTTCTGATATTGAACGGCAGTCTACTGAGCGGGAAAAGACCGGTGTTTTTACGGGGCGCTATGCTATTAATCCTCTGACCGGGGATCGCCTGCCTATTTGGGCAGCTGATTATGTGCTTGCGGATTATGGTACTGGAGCTATTATGGCGGTTCCTGCCCATGATCAGCGGGACCTTGAGTTTGCTCAGAAGTTTGATCTTCCTGTTGTCTCTGTTGTGGATACGGGGGAGGAGGATCCTGGTGTGAGCGGCCTTGCTGGCACGGGTGAGGGTCGGTTGATTAATTCTGGTCCTCTGAACGGTCTGACTAAGGAAGAGGCTATAGGCAAGGCTATTGATCTTTTAGAAGAAGCCGGCTGTGGTCGCGCTAAAACTATTTATCGCTTACGTGACTGGCTGCTCTCTCGCCAGCGTTTTTGGGGTACTCCTATTCCTGTCATTCATTGTGAGCATTGTGGTGAAGTTCTTGTTCCAGAGGATCAGCTTCCCGTTACTTTGCCGGAGGATCTTAAGGGTGAGCAGCTAGCTCCTAAGGGGCGTTCTCCTCTGGCTGCGGCTCAGCAGTGGGTTAACGTTAGCTGCCCAGAATGTGGCGGGGCTGCTCAGCGGGATACCGATACCATGGATACTTTTGTTGATTCGTCCTGGTATTTCTTACGGTATTTGTCTCCTCATGATGATCAGAGGCCTTTTGATCCAGAGGCTCTGGAGAAGTGGGGACAGGTGGATCTGTATGTTGGCGGAGTTGAGCACGCTATTTTGCATCTGCTCTATGCCAGGTTTTTTACTAAGGTTATTGCGGATTTGGGTTTAATTAAGCACCGGGAGCCCTTTAAGGCTTTGATGAATCAGGGGCAGGTTATTAACGGTGGTAAGGCTATGTCTAAATCCCTGGGTAACGGTGTTAATTTGGGGGAGCAGCTGTCTCAGTTTGGGGTAGATGCTGTGCGTACAACCATGATTTTTGCTTCTCCGCCTGAGGACGATGTTGACTGGGCCGATGTGAGTCCTGCTGCTGCTCAAAAGTTTTTGGCTCGGGCCTGGCGTATTGGCCAGGATGTTAGCAGCCAGCCCGGTCTTGATTTTTCGCGCGGGGATAGCAAGCTTCACCGCCTGGTACACCGTACTGTTTCCGAGGCAGCGACCTGCGTGGAAAACGGTAAGTTTAATGTTTTGGTAGCCAAGACTATGGAACTTGTTAATGCTACTCGTAAGAGTATTGATACTGGTGCTGGTCCCGCTGATGCTGCTGTTCGTGAAGCGGCCGAGGCTATTGCGATTTTGCTTTCTCTTTATGCACCGTATACGGCTGAGGATATGTGGCATATGCTTGGGCACGATAATCCGGTGCTTACTGCTGGTTGGCCCCGGGTGGATGAGGATCAGCTGCGTGAGGATACTGTGACGGCGATTGTGCAGGTCAACGGTAAGTTGAAGGAGAAGTTTGAGGTCCCGCAAGATATTTCTGCTGATCAGCTGACAGAACGTGCTTTGCTGGCTCTTAGTCAACGCCAGGCAGTGGATCGTTCGCAGATTCGTAAGATCATTAGTAAAGCACCCAAACTTGTTAATATTGTCATCTAAATTTAAGTAGCGGTAGGGTTTGGCCTGCTGGCGGGTGCTGTTAACGAGGAGTTGTTTCGTTGGGCAAGACTGCGATAGTGACGGATAGTGGTTCGGGGTTAGTGGGTCCTGAGCTTGCTTATCTAGCTCAGGCGGAGGGGTTTGTCATTGTTCCTATGCCCGTTACTATTGCTGGTCAAAGTCATCGGGATCAAGGTTTACCTCTTGATCAGGCTATTACTCTTGCCCATGCGCTCGGTGAGCAGGTTTTAACCTCTAGTCCTAGTCCGGGTGCTTTTGAGCAGGTCTATCGAGAGCTTGCTGCTGCCGGCTACGAAAGTATTATCTCTCTTCATCTGGCTTCGGAGCTTTCTGCGACGGTCGCTAGCGCAAGAATTGCCGCCCGTCAGATGGACATTGCAGTTTACGTACTTGATTCAAAAACGGTTGGTATGGCTTATGGGCATGTAGCCCTGGCTATTCACCGTCTTGCTCACCGGGGTATTGCTGCCCAAAGGCTTGCCGCTATTGCCTTGGAAATGTGTGAGAATACAGAGCTTTTGTTTATGATTCCAAGCTTGGATGCCCTCCGGAGGGGAGGGCGGGTCCATCCTGCTTTGGCTAGAGTTGGCCAGTTGCTGCAGATCCGTCCTGTCGGCACTATTAGCGATGGTAGGTTGATCTATCTTGAGCGGCCACGATCAAGTCAGAGGGCCTTAGAGGTTTTAATTGAACGTGTAGCTGCTGAATCGCAACGTCGGCGTCGGGAGCTGGCTCAGATGGAGTCTGCCGATACTCCCAGCCCTGAAGGGGCTATTCTTGCTGTTCAGTATTGTGGTAAAGCGGATCAGGCTGCTTCTTTTGCTGGGCAGTTTGGTGCTGCTAGTAAGGGCGCTGCTCTACTTCCCTTGCCTGCGGTTCTTTCGGCTCATACCGGTCCCGGTGCTTTAGCAGCGGTTATTTATTAGAATTTATGGGCTAGCTGTACACCCTGAGCCTGTGGATGACTCCTATAGGGGTCTACTTATCCACAGATTCCTGCCCCGGTGGCCGAGAGTAAGCCGTGTTCTTTTAGGGTGTCTTCTATGGAGCGCATGGAAAGTAGCCGGTTTGGGGTCGGTTATGAAGAGATAGATGATCAGCTCTTGCAAGCCGATAGCGGTGAAACCAGCCAGCTTCCAAGAGCTGGCTGGGATAAGCAGGAGCAGCTGAGCAAGAATCGGGTTATCCGCTGGAAGCCAAGCCCACAAGTGCTAGCGGTAGTGGCCCTCCTTCTGCTAGTGACTTTAACTGCATCCTGGGCAAAAACTATGCTGTTTCCAGGAGGTTCGGCTCAAGAAAGTGTTTTGACGCTAGAAAGCCCCTCGGCTAGTTCACAGAATCAGGCTAGTTTGCCCACTCAGCAGGCGGCCGGTAATAGTCAATCCGCTGTATCGGAGTCTACGGCAGCTGCCAGCTTGTGGGTTCACGTTACCGGTGCTGTTAAAAGGCCCGGTTTATATGAGCTCCCGGCTCAGGCTAGAATTTCGCAAGCTATTGACCAGGCTGGGGGAGTAAAGCCTGAGGCTGATTTAAATTTAATTAATATTGCTGCTCCGGCGGTAGATGGTTCTCAAATCTATGTTCCCTCTCAAGGTGAAGATCCCCCTGTATTGTCCGATAAAGCTAGCACAGCTACTTCCGCTGCTAGCACAGCAGCAGCGGGGCAAGAAACAGCCCAGTCTGACCTTATCAATCTCAATACCGCCAGTGTCCAGGAGTTAGAGCAGCTGCCTAAGGTGGGGCCTGTGCTTGCCCAGCGTATTGTTGATTGGCGAGAAGAAAACGGTGGCTTTAAAAGCGTTGCAGACCTGGATGCAGTCTCTGGAATTGGTCCTGCCATGATGCAAACCCTCACTCCTTTGGTGACCGTCTAGTCGTGGGGGTAGTCGGTGGTGGTAAGGCTATTGAGCGGCTCAGGCTCTTTTGGCGGGAAGATCGTCAGCGTTTTGAGCACAGCTTATTAAGCAGGTTTCATAGCGATCTTAGGTTGCTTTTAAGTCTTTTGATTGTCTGGGCAGTCACCTATTGTGGTTTTCTTGCGGGCTGGAGTAATCGTTTTCTAGGGCTGAGCTGGCTGGTCTTGGCTTTACTGGCTTTATCTAGCTATGCTGCACGCTGCTGGGGAATTTTTCCCCAGTTAGCTTTGGCTTTGCTTCTGGTGGTCCTTGTGACGGCCCTACAATTAGCTCTGATCCAGCTCAGGGCAATACCGGCTTCCTCTCATCTTTTTGGGCAGCTTGAGGGAAAGCAAATCAGCCTGGTTGCTGAGGTCAAAACAAGTAAAAAAATTGCAGAGCAAGAGTACCTCTTAGAAGTTGCCAGCCAGGGGGTAACCTATCGCCAGAGCAGCTATGAAGTAGCCGGTAGTGTGAGTGTATTTTGGCGGGGACTTGCCCTGGAAGCCGGCGATCAGGTTGAATTCCTGGGGAAAGTCAGTCATGAGGGTCCCCGACTTATCCTTAAGCAAGCGGTGCTAAGAACTCATACCAGCCAGCCCAGTCAGTCAGCTAGTGAGCGCAAAGATCTGGTAGCACACCGGCTAACTGAGCATGTCACTGCCGAACAAGCTGCCCTCATCCTAGGCCTAGCCTACGGGGATGATTCAGGGCTGGATAGTAGCAGTCGTGATGATTTTAAACTTGCTGGTCTTAGCCATCTGACGGCGGTGAGCGGTTCTAATATTACCTTGATTTTTATACTGTGCTACCGGGCAGCTAGCTATCTACGCTGCCCAAGGCGGTGGGCTATTTTTATGGGCTTGTTAGGAACCTACCTTTATGCCAGCTTTGTCGGTTGGGAAGGTTCTGTGATCCGGGCCTGGACCATGGGGCTTCTGGGAGCCTTAGCTTTAGTCCTAGGGCGTGGCCAGCACGTATCAGCTAGCTATTTTTCTGCTCTTCTGCTTCTCTTGCTCTTCTTGCCCGAGTTATGTTTTAACCTCGGTTTTCAGCTTTCCGCTGTGGCAACAGCCAGTCTTATTTTTCTTGCTAGATCCTTAGCTAGACTGCTAGGTTTCTTACTGCCCAGCACCTGCGCAGATCTGTGCGCGGTAGCCTGCTCAGCTAGCCTCTGGTGTTCTCCGCTACTGCTATGCATTAACCAGCGGATCGGCCTGTACAGTGTTGCCGCCAATCTGTGTGCTGTACCTCTGGTACCTTTGCTGACAGTGCTTGGGCTGATTATCTTTATGCTCACCTTGCTCGGATTAACAACCCTGGCCCTGCCCCTGATCTATTGTGCACAATTTTTAGCTGAAGCGCTCTTAGGTATTGCCAGTTTTTTTGCCCATCTACCCGGTGCAGTACTACAGGTAGATCCAGGACCCTATCCCATTATCTGCGCTCTTTTTCTGCTACTGCTTATTTCAGCTCTCATTCTCATTCTTGATCTTAAGCTGACGACAGCGGCAGAGAAAAGCCCTTTTACTCGTGAGATAGCCGTATGAAAAAGAGTCGATTCACCCTAAAAATGTGGCTTAGCCTATTACTTATTGCAGTACTTTTTGTACTGCTTTTATGGTGGCTGAACTCAGGCAAGCAGGCAGCGCCTCAGCAGTGGCAGGCCCTTGTCTGCGATCTTGGCCAAGGTTCGGGCACCCTGCTCAGAACAGGTGAGCACCGAGCTATTCTGGTTGATACCGGGCCGGAAAACTCTGATTTGGGAGCCTGCCTAGACTGGGCGGGTATCCATACTTTAGAGGGGATTCTGCTCTCTCACGATCATGCAGATCATACCGGCAATCTTGAGCTGGCCTTGACCTATCTAGAGCCGGCAGGGCAGGCACAGATTTTCTGTCCTGCTCAGATGGGATCAGATTGTGGTTTATCTAAGCAAGAATTGGGGGAAAGATCAGCTCAGCCTCTTGAGCAGGGACAGATAATCACTAGTACTGGTATTCGTATTGAGAGTTTGTGGCCAACTGATCAAGATAGCTATCCCGGTATCGACTTTGAGAATAAGAACAATACCTCCTTAATCTTGCTGTGCACACTCAAGGGTGATTCTGAACAAGAAGATTTAACGGTTCTTTTACCGGGCGATGCTGAGCAGTTAGCCTTAGAGACTGCCTTAAAGCAAAAAGCCGGTGGCGATAAAATCAAGATAGATGCCTTAGTAGTGCCGCATCACGGATCAAAAACTTCTGGTTCTTCCTATTTAAACCTCCTTTCCACACCTTTAGCCCTTATCTCAGCCGGTAAAAATAATCCCTACGGGCATCCTCATACTCAAGTAGTCAGACAGTTACAGGAGCATGGGATTCGGGTAGTTAGCACTCTGGATCAAGGACACTGCGCCCTCTACCGTCAGGAATATTCCCTCCATATGCTGACCCAGAAACAATAAGAGGCAGACTACAATAAAGTCGTTGACAAGTAACAAGCTAGCCTAGCCTGCTGTTATCCTACAAAGAAAAGTGAGTTTTAGTGCCTCCTATGAAGCGAGCCAAGGCGACAACGGATGTTAATGCCTGGCGCAGAGTTAAGCTTGCCCCGGTCACTCTGCTCTACGGTAATAATGATTACCTAGCTCAGCGGGCCAGCGAAAAGCTGCGGGCCCAATTTCGGCAAGCTCACGGTGAGATAGAACGAATTGAAGTCAGCGCAAAGGATTACAAACGGGCGGAGCTGCTCACTCTGACCAGCCCTTCGCTCTTTGGATTAGCCAAGCTGGTTTATGTGACTGACCTAGCTCAGATGAGTGCTGCTTTTTTAGAGGATATGCTGGCTTATCTTAACAACTTTGATACGCAGAACTGCTTAATTTTGCGCCATAGCGGCGGTAATCGGGGTAAAAAATTACTTGATGTGCTCAGAGCGGAGTCAGGCTTTAACGTCCTGGACTGTAAGGAGATCAAGCGGGACCAGGACAAGCTTAACTTCATTAGAGATGAATTTGCAGAACACAATAAAAAAATTGATCCCTCAGCCGCGACTCTTCTTCTGGCAGCTGCCGGATCGGATACTGCCGAATTAGCTGCAGCATGTCAGCAACTCATTGCTGATGGCCCGGATCATATTACTGAAGATTTTACTCACCGCTACTATGCCGGCCGAATTGAGGTTACTGCTTTTAAGGTCAGCGATCAAGCTGTTCAAGGCAATAGTAGAGCGGCTCTTCAACTGCTACGCCAGGCTTTGGATACATCGGTTGAGCCGATACCTCTTATCGGAGCCTTGGCTTCAAGGATGCGCACCATTGCTAGGGTCCACGGTAGAAGCGGCCCGGCCAAAGAACTGGCAGCCGATCTTAAACTGGCTCCCTGGCAGGTTGAACAGGCTATGCGTGATTCTCGTCGATTCTCACAGGATGATTTTGCCCGCATCTTTAAGGCCCTGGCTCAAGCTGATGCCCAGCTTAAGGGAGAAGCCTCCTACCCTGCCTATGCAGTTGAGCAAGCGGTTCTAACAATTTCTCAGGCTGCTGGCGGACGCTAAGAAAGGTTAACCTTAAATGGTTCTGGCTCGGGGAATTCCCCGAGCCAGAACCACCACTTCTCGCTAAAGACCTCTACCTAGAGTAGAAAATTAGGAAAGTTTATTGACCCGGGCTGCGAGACCGGATTTTTTGTTGGCAGCATTCTTCTTGTGAATAACACCTTTAGAAACAGCTTTGTCCAGCTTGCGGCTAGCAGAGCGCAGAGCTTGCACCGCAGCTTCTTTGTCCTGTGCCTCAACAGCCTCGTTAACCTTACGGATCAAAGTTTTGAGTTCTGATTTATAAGAATTATTGCGAAGGCGTGCCTTCTCGTTGGTAAGGATACGCTTTTTCTGAGACTTGATATTAGCCAAGGTTAAAACTTTCTTTTGTCTTATTGGTCGGTGAGGGCTACGCTGACCGGTTTATTGACTGAGCGGCGTGGGGCACCTATGGCAACCAGCCAGCAGTGCCCGATGACCATCGGACACACATCATGTCATTGTAGCAGAAGATCCCGGGTTTTATCCTCAGATCTAGCTAACATTCCAACTTATTCTGCTAGGATAGCGCATCTTGAATACGGTCAAAAGTTGCTCGATCCAGCACGGCCCCTTCCCTGCGAACCTGCGTCGGATCCACCCGAATAATACGATTCAGTTTTACTTCTGAGGGACGTCCTTCTTTATCCCAGCTTCCGGTCCCAATATCCAGGTAGTGTCGATCCCGCTGTGCCGAATTGTTGTGATCCTTGCTGGTCAGCATCAGGGCAAGTAAATAGGGCCCGTCTCGTCCAATTAAAATAACCGGCCGGTCTTTACCCTGACTATGGTCTTCTTCGTAGGGAACCCAGGTCCAGACTATTTCACCGGGATCAGGGTCTCCGTCAGGGTCGGGAGAGTAGGTAAAGTTTACTTGTCCTCGATAGTCTCCTGGGTAAACAGATAAATCTTTTGCTGCCTGTCTTATGGTAGGGTTTTCCTGCTTTGCATCCGCTGGTCCCTGAATTTTTTTGTACTCCCGGTAAGCCCGCTGAGCAAGGTTGAGTGCCTGGCGTAAGGTGCCGATATTAAACTTCATGGCCCTTAACCTATCGAAAGGTGCTGGCTTTGTGAATAAGGCGCCAGCCAATATCGAAGCAGAAAATTCAAAAACATGGGAAACTAGAGTACTACCTTATTGTTCATGTCGCATTGTGCGCCCGAAAGGATAAATGTCCGTGTCACCTATGGCGAATCAAGCGCCTGTGCCCGCAGCAACAGACCCAGAGCTGATCCGTAACTTTTGCATTATTGCCCATATTGATCACGGTAAATCCACCTTAGCTGACCGCATGTTGCAGGCCACCGGTGTTCTTACCGCTCGACAAATGAAAGATCAATACCTAGATCGCATGGATATTGAGCGTGAACGCGGTATTACCATTAAGTCACAGGCTGTCCGAATGCCTTGGGAAGTCAAGGGAAAAACCTTTGCTCTTAATATGATTGATACCCCCGGACACGTAGACTTTACCTACGAAGTTTCCCGTTCTCTCGCCGCCTGTGAGGGGGCCCTGCTGCTGGTTGATGCAGCCCAGGGGATTGAGGCCCAAACTTTGGCAAATCTATATCTGGCCATGGAGAATGAGCTCACCATTATTCCTGTACTTAACAAGATCGATCTACCAGCGGCTACTCCGGACAAGTACGCCCAGGAGCTGGCTAACCTCTTGGGAGGGGAGCCAGAAGATGTCCTACGGGTTTCAGGTAAAACAGGTCAGGGTGTCCAAGAACTTCTTGATCACATTGTTGAACTCATACCGGCCCCTCAAGGGGATCCCCAAGCACCGGCCCGGGCCATGATCTTTGACTCTGTCTACGATTCCTATCGGGGTGTCGTTACCTATGTACGGGTTGTTGATGGACGTCTTAGTCCACGACAACGTATCAAGATGATGTCTACCTCAGCCGAACACGACCTGCTTGAGATAGGAGTCATTTCACCCGAACCTCTTCGCTCAGAAGGTTTAGGCGTTGGTGAAGTAGGGTATCTCATCACCGGAGTTAAGGATGTACGCCAGTCTCGTGTTGGTGACACGGTAACCGCCGCCCAAAAACCTGCGCACGATTCCTTAGGGGGCTACGAAGACCCTAAACCCATGGTATTTTCTGGCCTCTTTCCCCTTGACGGATCTGACTACCCGGCCCTGCGAGATGCACTGGACAAGCTGAAACTCAATGATGCTGCTCTGGTTTATGAGCCGGAGACCTCGGCAGCCCTAGGCTTTGGCTTTCGCTGCGGCTTCTTAGGGCTGCTACACCTTGAAATTGTCCGAGAACGCCTTGAACGTGAGTTTGGATTAGATTTAATTTCAACCGCCCCCAACGTTATTTACGAGGTCTTGGATGATCAGGGGAAAACTCGCCGCGTTACAAACCCTAGCGAGTTTCCAGACGGTAAAGTAGCCAGCATTAAAGAGCCTATGGTAGCTTGCACCATTATCGCGCCCAGCGATTATATTGGTGCCATCATGGATTTATGCCAGTCTCGGCGCGGCGTCATGGGCGGTATGGACTATCTTTCTCAAGATCGGGTAGAAATTCATTACCGGCTTCCCCTGGCAGAGATTGTTTTTGACTTTTTTGACCAGCTTAAATCCCGGACTAAAGGGTATGCGTCCCTGGACTGGAAGCTTGACGGTGACGAGGAAGCTGACCTAGTAAAGGTCGATATTCTTCTACAAGGGGAAAAGGTTGATGCCTTCTCTGCTATTACACACCGCGAAAAAGCTTATGCCTACGGTCTGCTCATGACCGGCAAATTGCGTGAGCTCATCCCCAGGCAGCAGTTTGAGGTTCCAATTCAAGCCGCCATCGGATCCCGTATTATTGCCCGCGAAAACATTAGAGCTATCCGTAAAGATGTTCTCTCTAAGTGTTATGGCGGAGACATCTCGCGCAAACGTAAGCTGCTCGAAAAGCAGAAAGAAGGTAAGAAGCGCATGAAGATGGTGGGCCGTGTTGAGGTACCCCAGGAAGCCTTCATTGCGGCTCTATCATCAGCGGAAACTACAAAAGATAAAGCTAAAAAGTGAGTCCTGCCCAGCCTCTAGGTAATCCAGCCCCTATAGCCGGCACAATACCTGCCTCTTCTGCTGAGCAGGCCGCTCAGCGTAGCCTGAGCTTATACGTTCATATTCCTTATTGTTCGGTTCGTTGCGGCTACTGCGACTTTAATACCTATGCTGTTGAGGATTTTGGTCAAGGTGTTGGTAAAGATACCTATGCTAACGATGCCTTAGCAGAGTTAGATTTTGCTGTAGCTGTTTTGGAAGGTTCACAGGTTCCAGCACGGTCTTTACATTCCATTTTTTTTGGCGGCGGAACCCCCACACAGCTTAAAACGACAGATTTAACAAAAATCTTAGAGCACGCCCTTGATCTTTTTGGCCTTAAAGCCGGTGCAGAGATTACCGTTGAAGCTAATCCTGACTCCGTGACCGCCGAAGACTTAGCCCAGCTAGCAGAGGCAGGTTTTACTAGGGTCTCTTTCGGAATGCAATCAGCGGTCAGTACGGTGCTAGCAGTTTTGGATCGGACCCATCAACCTAGCAATGTTGAGCAAGTTATCAACTGGGCCAAAAAAGCCGGCTTGCAGACTTCCCTTGATCTTATCTACGGTGCACCTCAGGAAAGCTTGGGTCAATGGCAAGAAAGCCTTGAGACTGCTCTGTCTTATCAGCCTGACCACATTTCTGCCTATTCTTTAATTGTGGAAGAAGGTACCAAGCTGTGGAAACAAATTCAGCAGGGTTACTACAGCTGGCCCGATGATGACCTGCTGGCCGATATGTACCTCTTGGCTGATCAGCTCCTGGAGTCCTCAGGCTACCACTGGTATGAAGTCTCTAATTTTGCCAACTCTAGTTCTAGTCAAAGCCAACACAATAAGGCCTACTGGAAGAACCAGGATTGGTGGGGGATAGGGCCCGGCGCCCATTCCCATATTGCAGGTACCCGCTGGTGGAATGTAAAACATCCCTTAGCTTACTCTCAGCGACTAGCTGCCGGCCAGTCCCCGGCGGCCGCACGGGAAGTTCTGGCTCCAGCAACCCGGTTATTCGAAGACATTATGCTGGCCTTACGTACGGTTGAGGGAGTCTCGGTTAAAAAACTGGGCCGTGCGCACCCGCAGAAAAAACTATGGCAGCGGCTTAACCTCTTAAGTCAGCAGGGGCTTATAGAAGAAGCTCTACTGGATCAGCAGCAACGGGTCATACTGACAAGACAGGGAAGACTGCTTGCAGACGCTGTGGCCCGGCAGCTTGTACCCGACCTATGAGCCCTGCAAAGATGTCCAGCACTACTTCTTTCGGGCGGCTAACTTGTCAAAAAATGCAGTGTTAAACTTGTACTGGTAAGGGTGGCCCTTGTTCACTTTGATGCCAGCGACAAGGGACATAAAGGCAAGGTAGGTCCATAAGAGGGCAGCAATCAACCCAAAAAACCAGCCAATAGTAGGCAGCATAGCTAAAAAGACGGATAGCAAGATAATGATGCTAGGCAGCAGGGTAAAATTGAAGGCTTCCCTAGATTCCTGCTCGGTAAAAGGGCCCCGTCCACGGTAAAGATAGAAAATAACACCGGAGGAAATACAACCTAGCACACCACCAAAGTGAGCCAGGGTAGCGATATTACGGTCTTCATGCACCGTAAGCCTGCTGGCATGAGGAGAAGACCCTTCAAATTTAGAATCGGGTGAGGAGGCTGTTTTCAAAAATACTCAACTCTTCCTTAGCTGGCTGTCACTGTCAGTTTATTATAGTCTTCACCTGCGGTGAAAATGCTTCCTCTTATTGTAGAAGTCCAGCCGCCTCTGAGAAGAGCGATCCCCAGTCTTCAAGCCCCCTCAATAAGCGAGATTTTGAGCACAGCTAGGAGTTTTCTGTTAAAAAATCAATAACTTGTTCAACCGGGCCCAGCAAACTTGGTTCCAAGTCTGCATAAGTGTTGACGGAAGCTAAAATTCTTTTCCAGCCGTGGGCAATATCGGCTTGGCTCTGATGCGGCCAACCGAGGTGGTCAAGAATGCCTTTTTTCCATTCCTGGTCTCGACCGATCCGTGGCCAGGTTTTTAAACCCAAGACTCTGGGTTTGACTGCCTGCCAAATATCGACGTAGGGATGGCCTACCAGTAAAACATTGCCCCGATAACCGGGGAGTTGCTGGGCCTGGTCTGCAATCTTGCTCTCTTTACTTCCTTGGAGTAGGTGATCAACAATGATGCCTAACCTACGCTGCGGACCGGGGTTAAAGGCGGTAATTGCTGATACGAGATCGTCGATTCCGTGTAAGGGCTCAACCACAATTCCTTCAACTCGCAGATCATGACCCCAAACCTTCTCAATGAGTTCAGCGTCGTGTATTCCCTCCACCCACAGTCGGCTAGCTCTAGCAACTCGAGCTGTTAAATTCTCTACCTGCCGGGAACCGGAAGGGCTAATTTTTGGTTTTCTCTGGGACGGAGTGCGGGCAGGAGCAAGCACTTTAACAGCTTGGCCTTCAAAAAGGAAACCGTCCCCCAAGGGAAAGGACTTAACGCGGCCAGCAGCATCCTCAAGACCAACAACTTCTACGCCGGAAATTTTTTGACAAGAAACTGCTACCCCAACCCACCCACTTGCCTGGTCCTCAAGAAGCATACCGGGGACAAGCCTAACCTGTGGCTTTTGCCTGCTAGGTTTGGATAATTTATTAAGTTCCTGGGCGCCCCAGGTCAAGTAATCTGCCATTGTCTTCTTATCCTCTTGGGTTAGGACTAGCTGCTATAGTCCACCTTAGCCCACAGCGTACTAGCAGCTGCTAGAGGGCTTTTACTATTAGAGTTGTAATTAGCACTTGGCCTGAACAGGTGCTAACTGTAGGTAGTCAATTTTCGGAGCAGGATGTGACGCAGACACGGAGACGGCAAGTTCTTCGAGCTATTATCGAAGACTATGTAAATTCTCATGAGCCTGTTGGATCCAAGGCTCTTATTCAGCGTCATAATCTTAAGGTCTCAAGCGCAACGATCCGCAATGATATGGCAGCCCTCGAGGAAGAAGGTCTTATTACTGCGCCCCATGCCAGCGCTGGCCGAATTCCCACCGAAAAAGGTTATCGGTATTTTGTGGATGAGATCACTGCCCCCGGTCCGCTTTCACCGGCAGAAAAGCGGGCTATCCATCGACTTTTGGACAGTTCTGAAACTGTTGAAGAAGTGTATGAAAGAACGGTGAAAGTTCTTTCGCATTTAACACATCAGGTTGCCGTCCTCCAATATCCGGTTGCTCCGGTGAGCACTATTCGCCGTATCGAGCTCATCCCTCTTACCCAGCAGCAGATAAGCGTGGTTCTTATTAGCGATTCAGGACGGGTCTTGCAACGACTGGTCTCTCTGCCAGAATATAGTCAACCTATGCTGGATCTTCTGCATCGTCAACTGCTGCAGGAATTTGTGGGTAAACCGGTAACGGCCCTACAGCAAAAGAATCAGGAATCAGCCACTGGTCCAGAAACTGACCAGCTTCGGCAGCAGGTCTTAGAAGCGCTAGCGGCTTTTGGTCAAGCTGACGATACATCCCGGCTCATTATTGCTGGTACTTCTTTTCTTGCCCAATCCACCGCGGATTTTTCCTCCAGCATTGCTCCAATTCTTGATGCTTTAGAAGAACAGGTAACCATGCTACGCCTTCTCTCAGAGATGGCAGAAGATGCACGTGGATTTGCTGTGCGTATTGGCACAGAAAATACCGCCGTTCCCCTCAGTGAAACGTCGATTGTAACCAGTATTTATGCTGCTGAGGAGTCATCGCGAGTTGGTGTTATTGGGCCAACACGCATGGATTATTTAACCGCGACCTCTGCGGTACGAGGTGTTGCACGCTACGTTTCAAAGATTTTGGGTAGCACATAGATCATCATTAGAATTTCAAGCAATAGTTTATGTAAACCAACAGAAAGAAGAACTTGAGTGAGCGATCACTATCAAACTTTAGGTGTTTCTCGAGACGCCAGCCCTGAAGAAATTAAGAAGGCCTACCGTAAAAAGGCACGTAAACTTCATCCGGATATTAATCCCACTGCTGAGGCTGCCGAAGAGTTTAAGCGTGTCTCTCACGCTCACGATGTTCTTTCTGACCCAGAGAAACGTCATATTTACGATCAGACCGGCAATGAAAATGGCCAGGCCCAGGCAGGCTTTGGCGGCGCCGGAGGCTTTGCTGGCTTTGGCGGTTTTAGCGATATTTTTGAGTCTTTCTTTAACCAGTCTCCTTCTGGACCGGCCAGTAGAACTCGTCAAGGCCAGGATGCACTTATTAATGTGCGCATTGACCTTAAAGATGCTGTTTTTGGTGTTAATAAACCCATTACCGTTGATACCGCGGTAACCTGCAAGCTCTGTAAAGGTGAAGGAACAGCCCAGGGAACCCACCCGGAAACCTGTGATGTTTGTAATGGTCAAGGATATAGAACCAGGCAGGTTCAGTCTATTTTGGGTCCAGTGGTTCAGCAGGTTGAATGCCCCTCCTGCCAGGGCTACGGAACCGTTATTAAAAATCCCTGTACCGAATGCTACGGCGAAGGACGGGTTCGTGAACGTAAACCTTTAACTATCAAGGTTCCTGCCGGAGTTTCTAACGGTACCCGCATCCGTCTAGCCGGCCAGGGAGAAGCCGGTGTAGCCGGCGGACCCAATGGCGATCTCTACGTCGAATTACGAATCAACAGTGACCCAACCTTTACCCGCGATGGGGATGACCTGCACGCCAGAATCAGCATCTCAATGGCTGCCGCTGCCTTAGGCACTACCATCACCGTTGCTACCTATGATGGCCAGCGTGAACTCCATATTAAAGCGGGCACTCAATCCGGTGATACCTACACACTAAAGAAGCTAGGTGTTGCCCGTTTGCGTGGCTCAGAAAGAGGGGATCTTCAGTTCCATATTCAGGTCAAAACACCCGAAAATTTGACCGAAGAACAGCGTCAGATGCTCCTTGCTTTTGCCCAAGATCGTAAGGAAGATCTACAGCTGAGTGAAACCGTTACCGAAAAACACGGTTTCTTCTCACGCTTTAAAGAAAAATTTGAGAAGTAGCAGATGTTACCCATCAGAAATCTGAGGTAAGCCTTGTGACTGCACCCATTTTTTATCTCTCCCAGCAGGAGGTAAGTCAGCTTCAAGCTTCGGACCTGGTTGAGCTGACCGGCAGCGAGGGCCACCACGCTAAAAATGTTGTTCGTTTACAGCCCGGTCAAGAGATAGATTTAGGCGATGGTAAAGGCCAACGTTTTAGTGGCCAGGTAGTAGCCCTACTAGCCGGCGGCCTTCGAGTAGAGGTCCTAGAGCGCAGCCAGGAGGTGAGCCTGCCTGAAATCTACCTGGTTCAGGCTCTGGCTAAACACGATCGAGATCTATTGGGTATCGAAACAGCCACAGAGTTGGGCGTACGAGGACTCATTCCCTGGGCTAGCGACCGCAGTATTGTGCGTTGGAAACCGGAACGTGTCGCTAAACAGCAAACAAAATGGGAAAACACGGTAAGGGCCGCAGCAAAACAAGCCAGACGGGCCCTTATTCCTAGCGTCGACCAGCTTTACTACAGTCAGCAGCTAGTTCCTATGCTAGAGCAGCAACTCCAGCAGGGGAGCGCGGTTCTGGTCCTGGATGAAAACGCAAGCAGCAGTTTAGTAGATTTTGCCCAAACACGTCTTAAGCCTTCCTGCCACCAAAAAATTTATTTGCTGGTTGGTCCCGAAGGAGGAATTAGCCCCCAGGAAATTCAGGCCCTAGACAGCTGTGGTGCTGCGATAGTAGGACTAGGTAAACACATTTTACGTTCTTCCACGGCCGGTAGCGCTGCCCTTGCCAGCCTCAAAACTGTGCTAGAACTTTGGTAAGAATGAGGACTAAACCTTTGAATAAGTCCTGCCGGTGGGCTAACCTGTCAAATAGATATCTGCTCAGCGTTAAGGAGCTCTGGTTAGGCTTAGGCCAGATATGACAACCCTAGTTTCGGACGACCACCGTCCTCTTTCTATCGCCAGAACATTTACTTTTTCTTCCCGGGCTCAAATGATTGCTGTCTTAGGCCCTGCTGATGCCAATATTGCCTTACTAGAATCCAGTTTTCCTGCTTTAAGCATTCGCCCTAAAGATTTAGAACTACTGGTAACGGGCCCTTCCGCCTCGGTTACGCTTGTCCTAAGCCTGCTCAAGGAACTCTGCCTTCTAGCTCAACAGGGCAGTAGCACCGGCCCCGAGACCGTCACCCGTTTACTGGATCTACTCACAAAAGAATTATCTGTTTCTGCCGCAAGCTTTGATCAGAGTATTCTTAGCTCTCGCGGGAGAAGTATTCGTCCTAAGACCCACAACCAAAAAAGCTATGTTGAAGCTATTGACCAGCACACCATTGTTTTTAGTATTGGGCCAGCGGGTACCGGTAAAACCTATCTTGCTATGGCTAAAGCAGTGCAACAGCTTCAGAATAGAGAAGTCTCACGCATTATTCTTACCCGCCCTGCTGTAGAAGCGGGGGAGAGGCTAGGGTTTTTACCGGGGTCCTTACATGAAAAAATAGACCCTTATCTACGCCCACTCTACGATGCTTTACACGACATGATGGACCCAGAGTCTATTCCCAAACTGCTAGAAGCGGGCACCATTGAGGTGGCTCCGCTTGCCTATATGAGGGGTAGAACCCTCAACGATGCTTTCATTATTTTAGATGAAGCCCAGAATACTACGGTAGAACAGATGAAGATGTTTCTTACCCGCCTCGGCTTTTCTTCGAAGATGGTCATCACCGGAGACGTCACCCAGGTTGATCTGCCCGGCAAGCAGCCTTCAGGTTTGCAGCAGGTTCAGCAGGTCTTAGCCGGAGTTCCGGATATCAGCTTCTGTTTTTTGCAGGCCAGTGATGTCGTGCGGCATAAGCTGGTATCGGATATTGTTTCCGCTTACCACCAATGGGACCAAAGCCAGCGTAGTAGGGCTAAGAAAAGTAGGAGTAAAGACCAAGTGATTAAGGCGGCGGCTCAGGCCCTGCTAGATCAGCAGGGCTCTGGGAGTGGAAGTACTGACCATGAATCTTGATTTTACTAGTGAAGAGCCAGCTGCAGACTGGGATGATTTTACCCGTGCTGCCTTTGCAGCGGTAGACCAAAAGCAGTTAAGCAAGCTTGTTGAATACTGCTTTAAGTCCCTAAATCTCAGCCAAGACTGTGAACTTTCCCTGATGCTCGTTGGCCTGGAAGAGATGGAACGGCTCCACCTAGAGTGGATGGACCTACCCGGCCCTACCGACGTTATGTCTTTTCCCATGGACGAATTAAAACCTGGCGGTGGAGACCTGCCTATAACCGGTGTTCTTGGCGATATCGTTTTATGCCCACCGGTAGCGGCCCGCCAGGCTCAAGAAGCCGGGCATAGTACAGCTGATGAGCTGTGCTTATTAACCGTGCACGGCATCCTACACTGTCTTGGTTACGACCACGCCACTGCTGAGGAAGAAAAAGCCATGTTTGGCTTACAACGCAGTATCCTGGAGGAATTTTTAGGCAGACCAGCACCTGTAGAAACCCGTCACGGTTAAAGCAATGCTTATCCTTCTTTTGCTACTGAGCATCTTCGTTCTTGCTGTTTTTCTCTGCTATATTTTAACGGCTGCTGAGGCAGCCCTTATCTATCTGCCAGGCCTGGAAGCAGAACGTCTGCTGGGACAGCAAACCGGACCGGAACTTAACCATATTCTTACCAACCTGCCGGCCCATATGTTTGCTATCCGGCTGTGGCGGGTTATCAGCGAAAATTTAGCCCTTGTTTTTTTCTTTTCTGCCCTGTACCAGCTGACTGGCCTGCTCTGGGTCAGTGCCCTGCTGACCGTTATTGTGCTTTCCCCGATAGGCCTGACGGTCTTTGGCTATTACCCCCGTAGAAGCGGTAGAAAAAATCCCGAGAACTATGTCAAGCTTACCCGGCCTATCATCTACTGGCTGGGCAGAGTTCTTGGTCCCCTGCCTCAGCTCATCGTCAGCAGAGAAGGCCAAGATAGTACTCAGAGCACCTCCGAGGCCTCTTTTACGGAAGAAGAGCTCAGAGAGTTTGTTAATCGAGCCAATACTTCAGAAGTTATCGAAGATGATGAAGCTCAAATGGTCCATTCTATTTTTGAGCTCGATGAAACTCGCATCCGCTCCGTAATGGTACCGAGAACGGATATGGTCACCTTGGAGGTTGCCGACTCTTTGGAGGCTGCCCTTAACCTTTTTGTGCGCTCAGGCTATTCTCGCATCCCTGTGCTGGGGAAAGATTTTGATGATATCCAAGGTTTCCTTTATCTTAAAGATCTGCTGGAAGTTCTGTTAACCTCTTCTTCGGATGGGCGGCAGGTAAACCTAGAAGGGTTCCTGCGTCCTGCCCGGTTTGAGCCTGAATCAAAGCGAGTCATGGATCTTCTTAAGGAAATGCAGCGGGAATCGACCCATGTAGCTATTGTGGTTGATGAATACGGTGGTACGGCGGGCCTGGTCACCTTAGAAGACCTTATTGAAGAGCTGGTCGGCGATATTTCTGACGAATTTGATCAAGATAAAACCGAAGTTGTTGCCCAGGAAGACGGCACCTTTAAAATTAGTTCTCGTTTAAGCTTAGAAGATTTTGGTGAACTATTTGGGATGGACATGAGTGATGAAGATGTTGACACTGTCGGCGGTTTGTTGGCAAAGCATTTAGGTAAAGTAGCCGTGGTAGGCAGTCAGGTAACGGTGGCCGGTATTCATATTCGTGCTATCGGGACTCAGGGCAGGCGTAATAGGATCAACCGTTTGCTGGTCTGGCCAGAAGGACAGCAGCCACATTTGTCATGACCGGTGTGATACGTATCCCTGGCTGTCCTTTGAACAAGCCTCTGTAATTTTTCTGGCTCCTTTCCATTCAGCAGGTACAGTGGAAGGCAGCCCTTTCTTACCCCAGGAGGATTTTTGAATTCGAGCCCTTCCTTAGCCAAAAATTTTTCGGCTGGATTTGCTGTCTTGGTTGGCAGACCTAATGCAGGAAAATCTACCCTGACCAATGCTTTGGTAGGCCAGAAGGTTGCTATCACTTCTAATCGCCCACAAACAACCCGCCACACAATTCGTGGTATAGTCCACCGGGAAAAATTTCAGCTCATTATTGTTGATACCCCTGGTTTACACCGCCCCCGCACTTTACTGGGCGAACGTCTCAACGATTTGGTGGCTCAAACTCTAGCCGAGGTAGATGTCGTAGGTTTTTGTCTTCCAGCTAACGAGAAAATTGGGCCAGGAGATCGCTATATTGCCGCTCAGCTTGCTGCTCTGGGCCATAAACCCATTGTGGCTATTGTCACTAAAGCCGATACGGTTCCCTCCGCTCAGCTAGCCCAACAGCTGCTGAACCTTGAAGCTTTGGGGCGGGAGGTTTTTAAGGCTGAGCGAGAATTACGGACAAACAGCCTTAAAGGTTCACAGAGCCAGAAACTGGCACATGGGTGGGCAGATATTATTCCTGTCTCGGCTGTGCAGGACTACCAGGTTGAAAAGCTGTCCCAGGTTTTTGCTGGCTATTTACCTGCTTCTATGCCACTTTACCCGGATGGAGAACTCACCGATGAGCCAGAAGCTACCCTGGTTGCAGAACTGGTCCGTGAAGCTGCTCTGGAGGGAGTCCACCAGGAACTGCCGCATTCTTTAGCTGCTACCGTTGAGCAGATGCAGTTTCGGGAAGGCAGAGATGAAAAAGACCCTCTACTTGAGGTTTATATTAATCTCTTTGTTGAGCGTGATTCACAGAAAGCTATTATTATTGGCCGAGGAGGATCCAGGCTCAAAGCTATTGGTTCTCAGGCCCGTCAAAGTATAGAACGTATGCTGGGGACTAGGGTTTATTTAGATATCAGAGTTAAGGTTGCCAAGGATTGGCAGCGGGACCCCCGGGCTTTGGGCCGTCTTGGATTCTAATTTTGCCAGTAAATCTTGAACCGATTGTAGGTCAAGAACAAGTATAGTTCTCTATGATTCACCCTGTACCTTTGCGATCATGTGATGGGAGCCGTAGTGGCTGATTCTGCAAGCCCTCATTCCTCAGAAAGTAATTTAATAGGTTTTGGCCGGCATATGCGTCAGTCGCCGGTTAAGTCTAAGCGATACAAGTGGCTTGTCTTCTCCTGTATTGGTGCTCTACTTTTTGTTGTGGCTGTTGCCGGTGTCGGCCTGCTGCGTTTACGCAGCAACGTCCAAACTGCTTCCTTGAATATTGGCCAGTATTCCGACGGCAATTTGGTTGATGGACCCTTGGATATCTTGGTTATTGGTTCGGATACCAGGCAGGGGGAAAACGCTAATTACGGGGACGCCCAAGATGCGCTCTCCAGTGCACGCTCCGATGTGATGATGCTCTTACAGGTTAGCCAGGACAAGCAGAAGGTCACGGTGCTTTCCTTCCCTCGGGACCTTATGGTCAGCATCCCTAAATGCACCGACCCCGACACAGGAGATGTTTACCCAGCTAGTCAAGACACACAAATTAATGAGTCCTTATCCCACGGTGGGCCAGGGTGCACGGTTGCTACGATCAGCTCTATCACCGGAATTAATATTGACCACTTTGTGCTAGCTGATTTTAACGCGGTTAAGGCCCTGAGCAATGCTGTCGGTGGTGTTGAGGTTTGTGTCAGCGAAGAAATCGATGACTCCTACAGTGGTCTTAAGCTGCCAGCCGGTGTCTCAACCGTTGAAGGGGAGCAGGCCCTAGCATTCTTACGGTCTCGCCACGGCTACGGTGACGGTAGCGATACCAGCAGAATTTCTGCCCAGCAAAGTTTTTTGGCCTCCCTTTTGCGAAAAGCCCAGACCGAAGGCACCCTGGCCAATCCCTCGAAGATGATGAACATTGCTGAGGCAATAACGCAGAATGCAACCGTTGACGACGGATTAACCAACCCAGCGACCCTTGTTAACATTGGTTCCATGTTTGCGGGAGTGGATCTAAGCAAGGTTGTTTTTGCTACTGTGCCTAACGAGCCTTACGACTACGATGAGAACAAGCTGCAGCTATCTGATTCAGCCCAGGAAGTATTTAAGCTCATGCGCGAAGACAAGGGTTTAACCGATGAATCTGATAGTTCAGAGCCCAGCGCTTCAGCTTCTACCACTGCTCAAGCTGAGCAAGAGACTAGCCTGGTTGACCATTCTATTTCTGTGACCATTGTTAATGGCTCAGGCAAAGAAGGGCGTGGGCAAGAAATCTCCGAGCTGCTCAGCGACGCAGGTTTCACTCAGGTTGAGGCAGAAGACTCAAAAAGCCAGTACAGCGCCTCGGCCATCTATTACCCGGCAGGATTTGAGGCAGAAGCTCAGGCCCTTGCCGACCAATTGGGTATTAGTCAAGTTCAAGTTTCGGCTAGCTACCCTTCAATACATCTTGTTATCGGCACTGATTTTTCCCAGGGAGATAAGCTAAATCAAGAGTCTAGTGCTATTGCCGGCAATGCCAGTGGCCAGACTGCTGAGCAGGTAACCTGTCAGCAATCTTTTGAATTCTAGGTAGTGGTCACAAGCAGAATTTCCAGATTAGTTAAGCCAGTATTCCACATTGTGAAAATGGCTAGCCAGTCTGGCCCTATCCTGTGGTACCTTCACTGTGTGTTTAAGCTTATTTTGCTTCTGCTCCTTATCTGCCGCAGTGGAGGGTAGTTTTTATAACGATCGGTACTTCACTGCGGGAAATGCTGCTGCCGATCGGTCCAGCATCCACCAGTAGATAGGCAAGACACCGTGAAAAATCTCCAGCGTCCTTCGACAATGCCCACCCACAGGTACCGGCCCTTTTCAGATCAGATTAAGGTTGAGCTTCCACAACGTACCTGGCCCAATCAGCAGATAAGGCAGGCGCCACGCTGGTGTGCTGTTGACCTGCGAGATGGCAACCAAGCTCTGATTGATCCCATGGATTCTGAACGTAAGCTGGCCATGTTTAAACTTCTTGTTAACATGGGTTACAAGGAAATTGAGGTTGGCTTTCCCTCAGCATCACAAACAGATTTTAATTTTGTGCGAACCCTTATTGAGGCTGGCCATATTCCTGATGATGTGACCATTCAGGTTTTGGTTCAGTGCAGGGAGCACTTGATCGAACGTACCTTTGAGGCCATAGCCGGTGCAAAGCGGGCCATTGTTCATTTCTATAATTCAACCTCTATTTTGCAACGTCGTGTTGTCTTTAACCGGGATGAAGATGGCATCTTAGATATTGCACTTTCCGGGGCCCGTCTCTGCAAAAAATACGAGGAGCAACTAGCCGGTGGCATTGACCTAACCTATGAGTATTCTCCAGAATCTTTTACAGGCACCGAGTTGGAGTACGCGCTACGTGTTTGTAATGCCGTGACGGATGAGCTGGGGATTTCCACGGAGCAAAACGTCATTATTAATCTTCCAGCTACTGTTGAGATGGCTACTCCCAACGTATATGCAGATTCAGTGGAATGGATGAGCCAGAACCTGAACCATAGGGATCAAGTTATTCTTTCACTCCATCCCCACAACGATCGCGGTACCGGTGTGGCAGCAGCTGAGCTGGGTTACCTGGCAGGTGCTGACCGCATTGAAGGCTGTCTTTTTGGGAACGGTGAACGTACCGGCAACGTAGACCTGGTTACCTTAGGGCTAAACCTGCTGACCCAGGGCATTGATCCACAAATTGATTTTTCCAATATTGATCAAATCCGACGTACGGTGGAGTACTGCAATCAGCTCCCGGTCCATGAACGCTCCCCTTACGGCGGTGATCTTGTGTTCACAGCCTTTTCTGGCTCCCATCAGGACGCTATTAAGAAAGGCTTTGAAGCCATGGAAGCCCAGGCCAAGGCAGAAGGAACTGACAGTAGTCAGCTGCTGTGGCAGGTTCCTTATCTACCGATTGATCCTAACGATTTAGGACGAACCTACGAAGCGGTTATTAGGGTTAACTCCCAGTCTGGTAAGGGGGGCGTAGCCTATCTCCTTAAAAAAGATTACGGTCTTGACCTGCCGCGTCGGGCCCAGATGGAGTTTTCTAGCATCGTTCAGGCTCGTACCGATAGCCAGGGCGGTGAAGTAACCAGTGAAAACTTGTGGCAGGTTTTTACCGACGAATATTTACCGGCTCAAGATCAGGACCTGCGGTGGGGTAAATTTAGGATTGAATCACTAAAGATTGATTCTCAAGAAGGGGAGCAAACTAGATTAGCCGTTGTGCTTAATGTAGCTGGTCGTAGTTTTGACCGTTTAGGCGTGGGCAACGGCCCCCTTGATGCTATGCAGTCTATTTTCCAGCAGGAAGGTGTGGACCTGCGTTTGCTCGATTATTCTGAACATACGCTGGCTTCTACATCGGATGCGCAGGCAGCCAGTTATATTGAGGCTGCGGTAGGCAGCAGGGTCTTGTGGGGGATTGGTATTGACTCTTCAACAACCTGGGCTGCTTTAAAGGCTATGACATCGGCAGTAAATAGGGCACTGAGATAAGGTGACTTTCCGGCCGGGCTAGCTGCCTGTCCATCTGTCTGGGCTGACTTCTGTGTCAGAATAGTTTGGTGAGCATTGTAAAGTCTCAGTCGCCTTCCTTTTCTGATCAAGGGCTTGTCTTACGCACTCAGGATCTGGGTGAGACTGATCGGATTATTGTTTTGCTTTCGCCTGAGCGTGGCCTGATTCATGCCGTTGCCCGGGGAATACGCAAAAGTAGTTCTCGTTTTGGGGGCAGGTTGCAGCCCTTTATGCTGGTTGACCTCTCCCTGGCCGGTGGTAAGAGCCTCTACACAGTTACGCAGGTACAGACTAAGACTCCCTTTACTGCGTCACTTATGTCACATTTTGAGGCCTACAGTACTGCCCTGCTCTTGGCTGAACTGAGTGAAGCTCTGCTGAAGTATGAAGTAGACAGGGTTTCTGACTTTTTTGATCTTCTTGTTGCTGCTTTGACGGAGTTAACCCGGGCTCAGGTTTTACCGAGCCACGTTTTTAATGCTTTTGCATTGCGGTCTATGATGTTAGCTGGGTGGGAGTTCTCGGTTACTACCTGTGCAGTCTGCTCCCGGAAGACCGTCGGTGGTTGGTTCTCTCGAGAGCACGGTTTAGTATGTTCGGCCTGTGCTCAAAAGGGCCAGTGGCAGGTTAGCTCCCGCATTGATCCGCAGCTACAGTATTACCTGTGGCTGGTTCGAGCGGGGCGTTTCCAGCAGCTAGCTAGTCAGCCCCATGCGGTTGAGACAGCCAGAAAAGCCTTTCTTGTCTTAACTCAATTTGCGCAGTGGCAGCTAGAGATACCCCTCAAATCTTTGTCCCTTTTTGAGAAGGAAATATAAATGAATCCTGTAGCACCCGATCCACACCCTTCTGGAGCTAAGCCACCGCAGATCCCGGCTGAATTTATTCCTCGCCATGTTGCAGCAGTTATGGACGGCAATGGCCGCTGGGCTAATGAACGGGGTCTAGCTCGCAATGAAGGGCACCGGGCCGGTGAACAGGCCCTGGTTGATGTTGTTGCCGGTGCCATTGAGCTCGGTATCCCTTATGTTTCTGCCTACGCTTTCTCAACAGAGAATTGGAAGCGTAGCCAAGATGAAGTCAGCTTTTTGATGGATTTTATGGTAGATGTTTTGGGCCGGCAGATTGAGACTTTGCAAAAGTGGGGTGTCCGTATCTTATGGTCTGGCCGTAAGCCTAAACTATGGGAATCCGTTATCAACGAGCTGGAGTCCTCTGAGGAGCAGACCAAAAACAACACTGTATGCACTTTAATTATGTGTGTTAACTACGGGGGGCGGGCAGAGATTGCCGATGCTGCCATAAAGATTGCGCAGCAGGCCCAGGCTGGTCTACTGGAACCTGAGTCCATTGATGAAGAGGTGTTTTCACAGTTTTTGTACCATCCGCAGGTTCCGGATGTAGATCTTTTTCTTCGGTCTTCTGGTGAACTCCGTACCTCTAATTTTTTGCTCTGGGAGAGCGCCTATGCTGAGCTTGTCTTTCTAGATGTCTTATGGCCAGATGTCGATAGGCGTACTTTATGGGCGGCGGTAGAAGAATATGCCCGGCGCGATAGGCGTTATGGTGGTGCGGTCGATATGATTACTAGCAAGTAGTATGCTTTGAGCTGCGGAGGCACCTAATGCGTTTTTATCCCACCATTTTTAAAATCGTCTTTGTACCCATGGATGCCGAGTTGGCGCATCGGTGTGGATATTTAGCTATTAATAGCTTGCGTCGCTTAGGACTGAGCCGCTTATTTGCTCCTCGACTAGCCCCAGATTCAGCCCTGGCGCGGGAGGTCATGGGACTTAAATTCCCCTCTCCTTTTGGGTTAGCTGCCGGTTTTGACAAAGAAGGTAAAGCGATTGAAGCCTTGATGGATTTGGGCTTTGGCCATATAGAAGTGGGTACAATCACGGCTATGGGCCAGCCCGGAAATCCTAAACCACGCTTATTTCGACTCCTTGCTGACCGGGCGGTACTGAATCGAATGGGTTTTAACAATGACGGTGCCGCTGCCGTAGCCAACCGTTTAGCCCAGGCCCGCAAGAGGCTAGTGCAAAGCTACGCTTCCAGCACTGCCGTTCGGCCAATTATTGGAGTTAATATTGGCAAAACTAAGGCTGTCGAGCTGGCCGATGCTGTTGCTGACTACCGGGCCTCAACCCGACTGCTGGCCCCTCACGCCGACTATTTAGCCGTTAACGTGAGTTCTCCCAATACCCCCGGCTTGCGCAGTCTACAGGCCATCGAAAGCCTTGAGCCCCTTTTACGAGCGGTTCGTGATGAAGCCGACCGTGCGGTCA
Source organism: Rothia sp. (in: high G+C Gram-positive bacteria) (assembly GCA_030524105.1). Lineage (GTDB taxonomy): Bacteria > Actinomycetota > Actinomycetes > Actinomycetales > Micrococcaceae > Rothia. The sequence goes on along the minus strand of JAUNHE010000001.1, from coordinate 314,989 downwards.
AGGATCGCCGGCTTCCTCTACTCGTTAAAATTGCTCCCGATCTTGCTGATGAAGATATCACTTCTCTTGCTCATCTGGCGCTTGATCTTGGCCTGGATGGCATTATCGCTACCAATACCACCATTGCCCGCAGCGGCTTGGGCTTGCTCACTGACCAGCAAAAATTAGCAGATTTAGGGGACGGGGGCATATCCGGTAAACCTTTACGCAAGCGGTCTCTAGAGATCACCCGCCTACTGCGTCAACTTGTGGGGGATAGGCTGGCCATTATTTCGGTGGGTGGAGTTTTTTCGGCCCAGGATGTCCGCCAAAGTTTAGCGGCAGGAGCTGACCTGGTACAGGGTTATACCGGCTTTCTCTACGAGGGTCCCTTGTGGGCGGCAAGAATCAATAAGGAACTTGCACAAGGTGATGTGGACTAGGGGCTGTACCCCACCCCGAAGTCTGCTAAACTCCGGGGCTGCTCGTTTTTAGGCTCTGGGGTAGTCTCCGCGCTTAACCTGTGGTTTGGGCAGCCGGAATCGTCGAATCATGAGTACTCGGTTAATAGCGTACATAGTTAATCCCGGTTCCAGCTGGCCAAAGGCTAGAGTCATTTTTTTCTTCAGCCTGCGCCACATAAACCAGGTGTCTAAAACCCAGACAAGGATGATGACCCACATCAGGACAGCTGAAATAGCCTGCATACTGCTAGAGAAGAGTCCAAAAACAAAGACGCCAAGGATAATAAATATCATGTAGTCACCAATGTTAAAGCGGGCGTCAATGTAATCACGAACGTAGCGCCGCTGGGGACCCTTATCTCGAGCAGGTAGATAACGTTCATCCCCAGACTGAAGAGCTTCTTGCTCCCTAAGACGTTGTTCGCGCATGGCCTGCCGGTTTGCTTCTTTTGCGGCTTTTCGATCTTTGGGAACAAGCGGTTGGCGTCGTGCAGCCTCTTGTTCTTTACGGGAGGGAGTGGGCCTACCTTTGGGAGCGGTGTAACCCGCTGGTTTATGCTGCTCTTGCTCCTGTGCTGCTTGAGCCTGTTCCGGGGGTTCTACAAGTTTCTTTTTACGACCAAACACCCCCTAAGAATATCTGATATATGTTGCTTCTGTTAACTTCAACGTATGGTTAGAAGTATGAGTGATACACAAGATTACCTCTTTACCCACTATCAGCAATTGGCCCAGGAGGTCTCTAGCAACTTTCCCAGGACAGTTGACAAGCTCAGCAAGCTTGTTGCTATCCCTTCGATCGCCTGGGAATCCTTTGACCTCAGCCAACTTGATCGCAGCGCTACCCTGGTCAGCAAATTTGCCCTTGAGGCAGGTTTTGATAACGTGGAGATCTTACGCGCGCACTACGGTCCCAATCAGAAGGCCGGCATGCCGGCCGTTATTGCCCGCAAAGATCCGGCTCCCGGTTTTCCTACGGTCTTGTTCTATGCTCATCATGATGTTCAGCCTGTAGGAGACAGAAGCTTATGGGAGACGGATCCTTTCACTGCAACAGTGAAGGGGGAGCGCCTCTACGGTCGAGGAACTGCCGATGATAAGGCTGGCGTGCTAGCTCACTTGGCTGCTTTTTCAGCGGTGCAGAAAGTATTAGGTTCTGCCTTTAAAGCCGGTGTTGCTCTTTTTATTGAAGGGGAAGAGGAAGCCGGTTCTCCCAGCTTCTCTACTTTTATTCAGCAGTACTCGCATAAGCTCAAAAGCGATATTATTGTTGTTGCAGATTCCGCCAATTGGCAGGCAGGTACACCAGCCTTGACCACTTCCTTACGGGGCATGATCAGCGGAATTATCCAGGTTGAGGTTGGCAAGCATGACCTACACTCCGGGGTCTTTGGTGGGCCCATACTTGATGCTCACACCGTTTTGATACGGCTGCTAGCAAGCCTCCACGATGACAAGGGGTCGCCAGCCATTCAGGGGTTAAAATCCGCTCCAGAGCCTACGGTTGCCTATAGTGAGCAGGCTTTCCGGCAAGATTCGGGAGTTTTGGATTCTTATGTTTTAGCGGGGCAGGGCAGTATAGCCTCCCGCCTATGGGCGCAACCGGCTCTTTCTGTCATTGGCATGGATATCCCGTCAATAGAAAATTCCTCTAACACAATTGCTGCGACTTCTAGGGCAAAAGTTAGTATGCGCTTGGCTCCGGGCCAGGATCCTGCTCAGGCTCATGAGCTGCTCAAAAAACATTTGCACCAGCACCTGCCTTGGGGGGCTAAATTGAGCTATCGGCCGCAAGAAAGCGGACAAGCTTTTAGCACAGACAGCAGTGCACCGGCTGCACAGCTAGCTTTAGCAGCCATGAAGCAGGCCTGGGGTCAGGATCCTGTGGAAACCGGCTTGGGAGGTTCTATCCCTTTTATTGCTGATCTTAAAGCAGTCTTTCCCCAGGCGCAGATCCTCATTACAGGTATTGAGGATCCGGATACGCGAGCTCACAGCCCGAATGAATCCCTCTACCTACCCGATTTTGAGCGGGCAATCCTCACAGAAGCCCTGATGCTCAGTGCACTCAGTGCTGGCAAGTAGCTTTTTTAGTCCTAAAATGTGTGTAGCAAGGAATATTTTCTTCTCGCTGAGTGTTCTTACAAGGCAGTGGATACGAGGATAAGCCGCCTATGCTACTTTAGAGGTAGTTGAGGAATTTTCCTAAGAAAGAAAGGTGTTGTGATGGCAGAAACAGCAACTACTGAGCTTCCTAGTCACGGTGTTGAGCTGACGCAGGTTGCATCCGATAAAGTGCGTGCGTTACTGGAACAGGAGGGGCGCACCGATCTCCGGCTACGGGTTGCCGTTCAGCCAGGAGGATGCTCGGGTCTCATCTATCAGCTGTATTTTGATGAACGCCTGCTCGATGGAGATGCTGTGCGCGATTTTGATGGGGTTGAGGTTATTGTTGACCGGATGAGCGTGCCTTATCTAGACGGATCGACCATTGATTTTGAAGATACCATTGAGAAGCAGGGTTTCTCGATAGATAACCCTAACGCACAGGGGTCCTGCGCCTGTGGAGATTCTTTTCACTAGGGGATAAGCCCTCAGGTAAGGTGGTGGATCCGGTTGATAGAACCGGATCCACCACCTTTTTGTGGGGGAGAAAATGACGAAATAGTTAAGAAATAGCCAAAGTTTCGATGACACAGTGTCAGCAGAATCCTGTGAATAAGGGTAAGCTCGTATTGAAAGATTTTTAAGGTGTTTTTGTGCCTGCCCCGGTGCAGAAGCCCTCAAAAGCACGCACACCGTTAAAGGAAGGTCCGTCTGTGAGTTCGCAGCATCGAACCAGCAGCCGCAGGCTAAAAAGTATTGCCGTTGCGAGCATTACCATTGCTTCTACGCTGCTTATGACTGGTTGTTCGGATAAGGCAGCGGTAGGTTGGCTGCCCACTAAGCGTGGTACTACCGATAACGCTGATACCATCATGGATCTCTGGGTTGGTTCATGGGTAGCTGCTTTGGTTGTTGGTCTTATCACTTGGGGGCTGATGCTGTGGTGCATCGTTGCTTACCGCCGTCGCAAGAACGAAACCGGTTATCCCCGCCAACTGAGTTATCACGCTCCCTTGGAGATCTTCTACACTATTATCCCGATCATTATGATTGTCAGCCTCTTTAGTTTTTCTGACCGGGCTGAGCGAGACATTACTGCTCCCAAGGCAGAGGAAGCTGCTGTTACGGTGGAGGTCTACGGCAAACAGTGGTCCTGGGACTTTAACTACCTCGATGAAAACGTTTACTTCTCGGGTGTGCAGGCTCAACTGGATGGTAGTGCAGGCAAGGCTGAAGAGCAGCCTACGCTCTATCTACCAACCAACTCTACTGTTGACATACAGCTCAAATCTCGCGACGTTATCCATTCCTTCTGGGTTCCTGCTTTCTTGGAGAAGCGAGACACCATTCCGGGCATGACGAACCACATGTATTTCACCACCGGTGCAGAGGAAGCAACTTATTTTGGCAAGTGCGCCGAACTCTGCGGTGAGTTTCACTCAGAGATGCTCTTTAACGTGAAGGTTGTTTCACAAGAGGAGTACGACAAGTATATTGAGTCGCTTAGAGACCAGGGTAACGAAGGACGTCTGGGCGATGAGTATAACCGCAATCCTAACCAACACGAATCAAACTAAGAGGTGACCGTGTCTAATTTAGAATATACGGCGGACTCACCGGCGCAGCTGCCTGCACGTGTGGTCCCCAAATCCAAGGGACGTATCCTCGTCAGCTGGCTGACCTCTACCGATCATAAAACTATCGGATACATGTATCTGATTGCCTGCATGATCTTCTTCTGCATTGCTGGCATTATGGCCTTGCTCATGCGCATGGAGCTCTTCAGCCCGGGCATGCAGATCTTGACAACCAAAGAGCAGTTTAATCAGCTCTTTACCATGCACGGCACCCTGATGCTACTGATGTTTGGTACACCAGCTTTTACAGGCTTCGCTAATGTGCTGGTACCTCTGCAAATTGGCGCCCCCGATGTGGCTTTCCCAAGGCTTAACTCCCTAGCCTTCTGGTTCTTCCTCTTTGGATCTTTAGTCGCTATCGCCGGATTCCTCACCCCACAGGGTGCCGCATCCTTTGGTTGGTTTGCTTATGCTCCGCTCAATAGCACTACTTATTCACCCAGCGTCGGTGGAGATCTTTGGGTCTTTGGTCTAGCCTTGCAGGGTTTTGGAACCATCATGGGTGGCGTTAACTTTATTGCTACCATCCTTTGTATGCGGGCACCTGGTATGACCATGTGGCGTATGTCTGTCTTTACCTGGACCACTCTAATTACCGCCATCCTTATTATCATGATCTTTCCGCCCCTGGCTTCGGCCCTCTTTGCCTTGGGCATGGATCGTCGCTTAGGCGGGCATATTTTTGACCCGGAAAACGGTGGAGCTATACTCTGGCAGCATCTTTTCTGGTTCTTTGGTCACCCAGAGGTTTACGTCTTAGCCTTGCCCTTCTTTGGTATTGTCTCCGAGATAATACCGGTATTCTCACGAAAACCAATTTTTGGTTACAAGGGCCTTGTCTTTGCGACAATCTCTATTGCAGCCCTATCGGTTACCGTTTGGGCACACCACATGTACGTTACCGGTGCCGTCATGCTACCTTTCTTCTCCTTTATGACCATGATGATTGGTGTACCAACCGGCATGAAGTTCTTTAACTGGATCGGTACTATGTGGCAGGGGTCCATAACTTTTGAGACACCCATTATTTGGGTTCTAGGCTTCCTGGTTACCTTCCTCTTTGGAGGTATCACCGGAGTTATTCTGGCAACACCACCTCTTGATTTCCACGTTTCAGATACGTATTTTGTGGTAGCTCACTTCCACTACGTTATCTTTGGAACCATTGTGTTTGCTATGTTTGGTGGCTTCTACTTCTGGTGGCCTAAGTGGACCGGGAAAATGCTTAATGAGCGCCTGGGTAAAATCCATTTTTGGTTGCTCTTTATCGGCTTCCACGTTACCTTCTTGATCCAGCACTGGCTGGGTGTAGACGGTATGCCGCGTCGCTACGCTGATTACATGCCGGAGGATGGCTTTACCTGGATGAATCAGCTATCAACCTTTGGGTCCATGATTCTTGCAATCTCCATGATTCCTTTCTTCTGGAATGTCTATGCCACTGCTCGGTACGCCAGCAAGGTTGAAGTGGATGATCCTTGGGGATTTGGTGGATCCTTGGAGTGGGCAACTTCTTGTCCGCCTCCGCGCCACAACTTCACGGCTCTACCTCGTATTCGATCAGAACGTCCAGCCTTGGACCTGCATCATCCAGAGCTCTCCACCAACTTTGATGTTGCTGAAGCTGCTCGCAAAGTTAGCACCCGATAGGAGATAGTTCATTGAAAATTCTTGGTTGGTTATTCACCTCAATTGGAATTTTTCTTGTCCCCGTTGGAGTGGTCTACGGATTTATGACTGACTTTGGCGAATGGGCAGGTTTTCCCGCGATTCTAGCAACCGCTGTTATGTGTTTCTTCCTGGGCTTCTTTCTCTTCTTTACTGAGAAGAAGCACCCGGACCAGCCCAACGATTCCTTAGAGGGTGAAATCGTTCAGGGTGCTGGAGACTATGGGTTTTACTCACCCTGGTCCTGGTGGCCACTTACTATTGGTTTTATTTGTTCTATCCTCGTAACATCCATTGCCATGACACAGTGGTGGCTGGCCCTTGTAGCCGGTGTGCTGGCAGTATTTGCCTGCGTTGGTTGGGTCTACGAATACAGCCGCGGTGATCACTCACACTAGCTTTATAAGCTTCTTGTGACTAAACCTTTTTGTAGGCTCCCTTTCCCGTCAAGCGGGGGAGGGAGCCTATTTTTTATGTCTTTGTGTTCGGCTATCCCGTTGTACGTGCTGAATCAATTTCTCGCAAGTGTCGTTGTCCATAGTCAACGGAGATGGCTAATTTAAGGTTATATATAGTCTTGAGCCGCCATAGCCATAGCAGCTGTAGAATCGAGACCTCCGCTTAGAAGAACAGCTACATTTTTACACTATTATCCATTATTTTTCTTTCTGTATCTCAAATATCAATTTATACTATTTTTTCAGTTTCCAAGTCGTTATTCTCTTCATCTTCAAGATAACGATTAGCTATTGGAATCCATATAACAGTCATAACCATCAAGAAAAATGCAATCGCAGCAACAGTACCCCTAGCACTAGCATCTGCCCCCCAACCAATGAGCGGGTTTAAAGCTATGCCCACCAAAGTGCCAACACTGCTGGCAACATTTAATACCGTTGCACGACGATATGAGGGAATAACTCTATTGGCAACTGCTCTTGTAATAGGTCCTCTGGCGTGCATGCCAACCACAACAAGGAGGAAGCCAATAACAACAGCCACAGGATTTGGAACAACCATTAAATAAAAACCCACGACACCGTATCCCATAGCTAAGAGGAGGCTGTATTTTTTCCCGAAACGGTCAACAATTGAACTGGCAAAGTTATTGTAAAACGCTGCTATCAACTGGGCTCCACCGCCTATGAAACCCCAGAGTGCAACTGGTATTGTTACAGCTTCAAATAAAGGTTGATTAAGCGTAAATACAGCATTAAAAATTACGAAAGCTGCACTGGAAGCTACCGCGGTATACAGCAAAATGGGGGTCGTAAAAAGCAATCCTGCCCCTCGTTTCAAACTTGTCCAGAGTGTCTCAACCTCCCCTTCTAGGTTGCATTGTGGGCGCTGTCCTGGCAAAAAAACTGCGGCTATAGCGGCAAATAACGCAAAAAATGCGCTGACAATTGCAGGTAACGAAATATCATGGGCTGCCATCAGACCTCCGCCAATAGCCCCTACAACTCCAGCCCCCAGCTCCAAAGAACTCAGGTGTCCCCAAACACCGACGGAAATTTTATCGGCTTCTTCCCCGAGGGAATCGTATATGTAGGAGTCCTGTACACCTGTCAGCATCGCGATCCCAAACCCACTGAGTACGAACGATACGACAAAAACCCCGAAGCACTGTCCGGTGGCAAAGATTACTTCAGCTACTGCATTGAAAACAAATCCTAAAAAAATTATCCATCGGCGGTCTACTTTATCTGCGATAAGGCCAGAAGGAATTTCAGCAACAAGGATGCTAGCAAGGAGAACACTTTCTAGAAGGAAAATATCTCCTAAAGATAAACCTCGAGAAGTAAGAAACAGCGCACTTACTGGTACGTAGAACGAAAAACCAGTAGCTACTGTTGCAATAGCTAGAGGCATAAGTGCGCGATTTCTCCAAACGGATGATATAGCGTTGAAATTTTTCATCGGAATACTTCGATATCTAAATACGGTTGGGGCAGATCAGATACAAGCATAGTGCGCTCTAATACCCACAGGTCTGTCTCGATGATAGTCCCATCGGGCTGAGGGTAGGCCTTAATGTACAGCGGTCCATACTTCATCAATTTTATAAGATTCTGCTACACCTGCCGCAGCCATAAGCATAGTCGCATTACGATTCGGTACTACTGTGGATGCCATGGAGTTAATAGGGAACATTATAAAAATCTGCTAAGGATAAAAACCTAGTGCCCGCTCTCCTCTGAGGTAGGGTAGAGTCTTCTCGTTATGTGCCTTGCTCTTCACCCCAGCATCAGAAGAAAGCAGCGCAAAATAAAAGATAAAAAGGTTTTTTATATTGTAACCACCCCGCCAGGAGCGCTGTTTAAAAAGCCGCTTTTCCCTCTACCCACGGGTGGCTGACAATTTGCTAGTGGCTCCATCTGCACGGCATCTTATTCATAGGACAGATAGAACAGGGTCTCAAAACACACAGCCCTGGCCCTCTCTACTGGCCTTTTACTTGGGGGAGGAGAAGAGAAGAGAGAGCAGGGCTTGTAAAATCTGTTGTTTTTGTGGATGGGTGGGTCACAGGGTTATTGATTTAACATAAAGTAAGAAGCGGTCCTTTCCCACATTGATACCGTGGGAAAGGACCGCTTCGATAGTGAAGAGACTCTTTTATTTGTCTATCTGGTCATGATTCTGAGTGCCTAAAGCATCGTGGTCAGCATGAGCATGATGCGCTGCCTCTAGCTCTGCCGGTGTAACTGGCAGTACACGATCCTGGAACCAGATTTTGGATAAACCAGCACGGGTCTTCTCAAGGAGAGATATTTTGCCTTTCTTATTAGGCTGAGCTGGAATAACCTCATGGTTATCAAAAGCAACCAACTTGTAACGCCGGTAGTCATCGAGGGGCTTATGAACCTCAATAAACTCGCCGTGAGGAAGCTGCACCACTTGGCCAGACTCAACGCCGTGTAAGACCAGTTCCCGGTCCTTACGCTGCAAGGATAAACATAGCCTATAGGTGATAATGAAGCCAAGCAGGGGACCAAGAATAAACCCGGTACGCAGCCAGTAGGCTACGTCATTGAGGGACATATGGAAGTGCGTTGCAATCAAATCAGAGCTAGCAGCAATCATGAGAACCCCGTAGCCAATAATGCCGGAGACACCAATACCGGTACGGAAAGGGGCGTTTCGGGGCCGATCAAGGATATGGTGCTCCCTAGTATCCTTAGTCACCCAGCGTTCGATCCAGGGCCAAAAAGTCATAGCCAGCATAACGCTACCGGCCATCAGGGCGAAGGGGAGCAGCACGCTAAGCACCCAGGTACCGCCTAAGAAGTTAAACTCCCAGGGGAAGGGCCAGACACCCGGCCAAAGCCTAAGAGCACCGTCGCCAAAACCAACGTACCAGTCTGGCTGGGTACCCGCCTGAACCGGTGAAGGGTCATAAGGACCGTAGTTCCAGATAGCATTGATGGTAAAAGTAGATGCCAGGAAGGCAATAATTCCAAAAACAATGAAGAAGAAACCACCGGCTTTAGCCGCATAAACGGGGCCAACGGGGAAACCAACAACGTTATCTTCACGCCGGCCGGGTCCGGGGTACTGGGTATGCTTATGGATAACCACCATGAACATGTGAATCGCTACCAAAAGAAGCAGCATAGCCGGGATCACCATAATGTGTAAGGAATAAAGCCGGCTAATCAACTGGCTACCGGGGAATTCACCACCGAAGAAGAAAAGCGAAATATAGGTTCCTACGAGGGGAATCGACTTAAAAATTCCATCGATAATCCGCAATCCATTACCGGAAAGAACATCATCGGGCAAGGAATAACCGGTAAAACCAGCCAGAATTCCAATAATCAGGAGAGCACAGCCTACTAGCCAGTTAAGCTCACGAGGCCGCCTAAATGCGCCAGTAAAGAAAACACGAAGCATGTGTACCGTCAGCGCAAGCATAAAGAGCAGAGCAGACCAGTGATGAATTTGGCGCAGGAGCAAACCACCGCGAATATCAAAGGAAATATCCAAGGTGGAGGCGTAGGCAACCGACATCTCGGTTCCCTTCATGGGCAAATAAGAACCGTCGTAGGCAGTGGGAGCCATTGAAGGATTAAACCAGAAGGTGAGGAAAGTACCCGAAATGATCAAAATGACCAGGCTGTACAGGGCAACCTCACCAAACATAAAGGACCAGTGATCGGGAAATATTTTACGTCCAAATTCGCGGACAATCCCGGAAAGCCCAACCCTATTGTCAACATAGTTAGCTATGCGTCCGGTATTGGTCTTAGCTTGGTACTCTTGTTCAACTGAAGTATGGGACATGATCCTTTAAGCCTCACTCTTCATTTCTTCAACGTGCTTGCCACGTTCCCAGTAACCGGGGCCAACAGGTTCCCTAAAGTCGCTCTGAGCCACAAGATAACCTTCTGAGTCCACGGTGATGGGAAGCTGGGGAAGGGCATGGCCCGCAGGCCCAAAAATAACTTCACATTTGTTGGTGGCATCAAAGGTGGACTGGTGACAGGGGCAAAGTAAGTGGTGGGTACGCTGTTCGTAGAGGGCGATAGGGCAGCCAACGTGGGTGCACACCTTAGAGTAGGCAACAATACCGTCCACGTTCCAGGTCTCACCCGGAGCAGATTGATCTTTTAAGTCCTGGGGATCCAGGCGCATGAGAAGTACAACCGCTTTAGCTTTTTCTTCTATGTAGCCGTTCTCGTGGCTTAAGGTAGATAGGCTCTCAGGCAAAACGTGATAAGCCGATCCAAGAGTGACGTCTGCAGCTTTAATGGGTGTTCCAGAAGGATCACGAACCAGGCGAACGCCTTTATCCCAGAGAGTATATTTAAGAACTGACGGATCAGCTGGCCCCAGATCCCTAAGGAAGGTAAGAAAGGGCAGCGGAGCCAGAATGACAGCACCGATGAGGGTACTTCGCAGCAGAGGCCGGCGCTTAATCCCCGATTCATCAAGGATTGTTTCCATAATCTCCTGTGCTTGAGCCCGATCTTCTTCGGTACGGACTGGATGGCGGTTTTCCACCATTTCATGGTCAGGCATCAGGGTACGTGCCCAGTGCACAATACCAATACCGATACCAAACATGGAGAAGGAAATCCCCAAGCCTAGCAGGAGGTTCTGCAATCTGAGTGTGTTGGTTGGTTCTGGATTAAGGACATCAAAGTAGTCCCCACCAATTTTTACGCCAAAGTAGGCAAACCAAAACAGCAGTGCACCCAAGATTGAGATGACAAAAAGCAGGACAACTTGCCGTTCTGCTGACTTAGCCTTACCTGGATCCACATCGGTTAGACGCGGAGCATGGGGAGGTAGACCCGGGTCTGGGAATTTCTCCCTACTTTCCTCTAGAGAGGTAACTACGGCCGAGGAATGCTCCTGACTACCGTCTTTATGGTTACCCATGTTGCCTCAAATCTTCCTTAGTACGAAATCTTTATGTGTGTGGTATTTTATGCTGATCGTGAGGTCAACCAAACGGTAAAGACCATAACGATACCGAGCCCAAGAGTCCAGATCAGCAGGCCCTCAGCTACAGGTCCTAAAGACCCCAAGGCAAATCCGCCGGGGGAGCTGTTGTACTCCTGCGCCTTGAGATAAGTAATTACATCTCGCTTTTCCTCAGGAGTAATATTTGCATCGCTAAAAACAGGCATATTCTGCGGACCGGTCTCCATAGCCTCGTAGATGTGCTTCTCAGAAACTCCCATCAGAGTCGGGGCGTACTTACCGCGGGTGAGTGCACCACCGACACCGGCTGCGTTATGGCACATAGCACAGTTAGCCAAAAAAACCTTTGCACCATTGGCTGAGTCACCCTTGGAAACATCCAAATACTCTTCCTCAGGCAGGGCAGGACCTGCACCCAAGGAGGCGACATAGGCTGCTAGCTGTTTGGTCTGCTCATCGTTGAACTGTCCGGGCTTAATCTGAGCCTGAGTACCCTGCGCCTGCATCGGCATCCGCCCAGTACCTACTTGAAAGTCAACTGCTGCAGCTCCAACACCGATCAAGGAAGGGCCATCGGCAGTTCCTTCTGCATTAGCCCCATGGCAGGTTGCGCAGTTGGCGATAAAAAGTTTTTCACCGGATTCCACATCGTTTGATGTGTAGGAGGTACTTGACTCTGCTTTTGCCTCGTTGGCTGCTGTGGCAACTGCATAGAGGCCACCGGTAAGGAGCAAAGCCAGAGCAAGCAACAGAACAGCTGCTAGCGGATGACGCCGCTTCTGAGAAATTGCCTTCACGTTGGATGTTTCCTTATTGTGTGTGCTATCTGGTCTAAATTTGTTTAAGCTTAGGCTTCTACTCTTACTTCAAGAAGTAAACGATGAAGAAGAGAAGAATCCATACGACGTCCACGAAGTGCCAATAGTAAGAGACAACAATCGCACTGGTCGCCTCGTAGTGGCCAAAGCGCTTAGCCACATAGGCACGGCCAATAATAAAGAGGAAGGCCACAAGCCCAGCAGTCACGTGCAGTGCGTGGAAACCAGTAGTGATATAAAAGGCTGAGCCATAGGCGCTGGCAGCGATAGTCATCCCTTCGGAGACTAGATTGGCATACTCGTAGGCCTGAACCGATACAAAGAACGCACCCATCAGGAAGGTTAGTAAGAACCACTCGATCATGCCCCACTCTTTAAAGTTTAAGAGTGAACCGGTACGACGCGGTTTGAGCTGCTCAGCTTTAAAGACACCAAACTGACAGGTCACAGAACTTGCCACCAGAACAATGGTGTTCAAGGTGGCTAGCGGTACTTCCAGATGAGCTACATTCTCAGCCCAGATATCGGGACGAGAAGCCCTCAAAGTAAAGTACATTGCGAACAGGCCGGCAAAAAACATCAACTCTGAAGCCAACCAAACGATCGTACCGACGGCAACGGGGTTGGGTCGATTCACAGTAGGATGTACCGACTTACTTGGGATATGGGTTGCAGTTGTCACATAGACATTATGTCTGTAAAAGCACTGCACATCCAACTACCGTGAGCAATAAAGCTCTAGCGTGTTGAAAATTACCCTTCTTTCCTGCGGATTTGCTTTGAATTTTTTTGCAGGATGCCGACACGATGTCTGTAAAAAATACGTAATTGATGCCCTAAGCAACCCTACTAGAAGAAGAAGCTGTACACACCAGGTTAATCTCCCATGGATGAGAGAGCATCTGCCTCTACAATGATCCTATGTGTGCAGCAGCAGTTAAGATTACCTGGAAATCGATTCTGACCAAGGTCCAGCAAGGTCAGGAACTTGGGCAGGAGCAATTATCCTGGGCTATGGATCAAATCATGTCCGGACAAGCGTCTTCAGTCATAATGGCGGCCTTCTTGATGGGCCTCCACAGTAAAACTGAGAGCGCCCAAGAGCTGACCTATCTAGCGGAGGGCATGCTCAAGCACTCCTTGGATATCGATCTTCCGGCCGCTGCGGTCGACATCGTTGGAACAGGCGGAGACCAGCATAATACTGTCAATATTTCCAGTATGAGCGCCGTAGTGATTGCCTCAGCCGGTATTCCGGTTATTAAGCACGGCAATCGTTCTTCTTCTTCCTCTAGTGGCTCTGCGGATGTACTGGAAAAACTTGGAATTCATCTTGATCTTAAGGTAGAGCAGATCAAAGCCTGCTTTGATGAAACCGGCATTGCCTTTCTCTTTGCACAAGTTTTCCATCCCGCCATGCGTTTTGTAGCAGGTGTACGGAAGGAGCTTTCTGTGCCAACAGCTTTTAACTATTTGGGGCCCCTCACCAACCCGGCTAAGGTTCGCCACAGCGCTATAGGAGTTGCTCACCTGCCAGTGGCAGAAAAATATGCACAGGTTTTTCAGGCTAGGCCGGATCAGCACGCCTTAATTTTTCGGGGTAGAGATGGCCTCGATGAGCTTACCGTTACAGACCTATCTGACTACTGGGAAGTTGCTGACGGTCAGATCAGCCGTGGAGTCATAGATCCAAGTGACTACGGTATAGAACGAGCAGATTTGGCAGATCTGCGTGGGGGAGATGCCAGCTATAACGCCGCTATCTTTCGGGCCGTCATCAATAACGAACTAACCGGCCCTATCCGGGATGCCGTTTTGCTGAATGCGGCCGCCGGCATAGCAGCCTACTGGCCCGCCGCTGAAAAGAAATTTACCGACCGCTTAGCTGCCGCCTACACCCTGGCCAACCAGTGTTTAGAAGGTGGGCAAGCTAAAGAGAAACTTGACCGCTGGATTAAAATCAGTCAAAAACTTTCAGGTTAAGGAAGTTTTTGATCTGGCGCGCTTGAACTTTAGCGTGAATAAGACAACTAGACGCCAGCCCAGAAGTAAAAACCCGGTTACACACACGGTGACAATGACAAAGCTGAGGGCAGAGCCAGCAGCAAAAGCAAGGCGTAAGGCCTGTCCACCCAAGGATGCTGCCAGCCATACCGTTAGGCCTGCCGGCCAAACTTGATAGGGTGTGCGCTGCACTACAGGTAGCAACCAGGCCAGCACGGTGGCGGCGACAAAAGGAATCGCCGTTACAAAACCGCCCAGCAAAGACTCACCGTGAGCGTTTCTACCTAAGAAAACAAAGAGAAACACACACAAGATATCAAGAACAAAAGCCAGGCTAGCCCTGGGGCGACCGGTTTTTAACATGCAAGATCCCTGCCTTACCTAATTCACGAGGGGTCTTCACCAAGATACCTCATGGCTAACTAACCACGGTGAACGGGGGGGCAGGTTTCAATTAACTTTACATAATGTAGATTATCGGCTATTTAGCAGAGGGTTCTATGTAGTCTTTTATGAGCGCAACAAAGGTCAAACACTGGCAATTTATAAAGAACTTAGGCAAAATTGATTAAAAGATTGAAGGAGACACGATGTTTAGCTGGTTTGCAGATAATCTCTTTGCCCTGTGGTTTGTAGCTTTTTTGCTACTGGCATTGATTGAAGTGGTCCTGCTGGATTTTTTTTGTCTCATGTTATCGCTTGCTTCTCTTGCTGCAGCTGCCAGTAGCTTTTTCACAGACTCGTTTACCCTGCAAGTTCTTACTTTTACCTTAGCTAGCCTGCTGTTACTACTCTTAATCCGCCCTAAAATTATCGGCAGACTGCATAAAAACACTCCACAGATTGAAACTAACACGCAAGCGCTTTTAGGTCAGCAAGCAGTCTCCCTTGAAGCTGTTACCCAACGCACAGGACTCATCCAACTAGCCGGTGATACGTGGACAGCCAGGGTTCTCGCCGGACAGAAAGACATCCCACCAGGGCTGGATGTGCGCGTTGCCCGGATTGATGGTGCCACCGCCTACGTCGAACCCTTAATAACAAATCCATAGTCTTTATCCATATACACTCACTCGAAACAAACCGAACGGATTATTTATGTCTGGTCTATTAGTACTACTCGTCTTAATTATCTTTATAGCAGTCATCCTCTTTAAATCGATACGTATTATTCCTCAGGCCCGTGCCGGAATCGTCGAAAGACTGGGCAAGTACCACGCCACGCTCAATCCTGGCCTACATCTGACGGTTCCCTTTATCGATCGGGTACTACCCCTCATAGACCTAAGAGAGCAGGTTGTTTCCTTTCCTGCCCAGTCAGTGATTACCGAAGATAACCTGGTTGTTGGCATAGATACCGTGGTCTACTTTCAGGTAACGGACCCCAAGGACGCAACCTACGAAATTACCAACTATATTCATGCTGTCGACGAGCTGACCTCTGCAACCCTGAGAAACGTTGTTGGTGGTCTTAACCTAGAAGAAACCCTGACCTCACGAGATCAAATCAATGCAGAGCTACGTGGAGTACTGGATAACACTACCGGTCGCTGGGGTATCCGGGTCTCGCGTGTTGATATTAAAGAAATACAACCGCCCACTTCTATTCAAGACTCGATGGAAAAGCAAATGCGGGCCGAACGGGACCGCCGAGCAGCAATTCTTACCGCCGAAGGACAAAAACAGGCCCAGATCCTTACCGCTGAAGGTGACTCCCGTGCCGCTATTTTGCGAGCCGAAGGTGAAAAGCAGTCTCAGATTCTTACCGCTGAAGGTGATGCAAAATCTGCTATTTTACGTGCCGATGGTGAGGCTCAAGCCGTCCACAAGGTCTTTACTGCTATCCATAAAGCAAATCCATCCCAGAAACTGCTCACTTACCAGTACCTCCAGACCCTGCCTAAACTAGCAGAGGGCGATGCCAATAAACTGTGGTTTATTCCTACAGAATTGGGGGAAGCGCTACGCGGGCTGGGTAAGGCTTTTGATCCCAATGCTCCGCTCTCCCCCGTCCAAGAAGATAGCGATTCAACCAGTACCTCAAGTGAGGATGAAAGTATTCTTGATACCGGTATCATTAAAGTGACACCGGACGATCTTAACCCCAATCTGGACAAGCTTGATACCGGCATTGAAATACCGTTAGACTCGGATAATTCGCCCGCCTCCGAAAAGTAAGACCGGCTGGTGTGGTTTATAATGAGAAATCTTGATTTATTTATGCTGACCGGAGGGTATGTATGAGCGATCGCAGCCTACGTGGCATGCGGCTAGGTTCGCAATCGATGGAGACCGAAGCCGGTGTAGAACCAGCGCCTCGTCAACGGGTTGAATATCGCACAGACGATGGTGAACGTGTCATTGTTACTTTTGCGCAGGAAGCTGAAATTCCCCAGTCCTGGATTGCTAAGTCCGGTAAGGAAGCCTTTTTAGTTAATGGTGACAATGAGCAGGAAGATCTCTCTGAAAAACCGGCTCGAACTCATTGGGATATGCTGATGGAACGGCGCAGTGTCGAAGAGCTTGAAGACGCCCTCCAGCAGCGACTTGATTACTATCGAAAGCGTCATGCACTCTAGCAGGACCTATAAAAGTGTGGCCTTAGCTTCTAGAAGCTAAGGCCACACTTTTTACCTAACTACGAACTTTTTGGATAAGTTTCTTGGCCTGACCAAGCCGAGAAGAGATACCCCAACGGGTAACTTTGGTCATAGAATCAAAAATAATGTTCCCGTCCATCTTAGAGTCTCCTACTTCACGCTCAATAAAGGTGATAGGAACCTCCACAATTTTCAGCTGAGCCTGCTCGGAACGCCAGGCAAGATCAACTTGGAAGACGTAGCCTTTAGAATCGATTCCTTCAAGGTTAAGCGACTGCAAAGCCTGACGCCGATATGCTCGAAAGCCGGCCGTAATATCGTTAATACGGGTTCCAAGAATCATACGCGTATAAAAATTTGCCCCCCGCGAGAGCACCTGACGATGCACAGGCCAGTTCTGGGTTTTACCTCCAGGAACATACCGAGACCCAATGGCTAAGTCGGCACCATCCTCGATAGCTTTAAGCAAGAGGGGTAGCTGCTCAGGCTGGTGGGAGCCATCGGCGTCCATTTCAACCAAGACCTCATAGTCGTGGTTAATACCCCAATCAAAGCCGGCAAGATAGGCGGCTCCCAGACCGTCCTTAACTGTCCGGTGCAAAACATGAATATGCTGGTCTTTTTCCGCTAACTGATCAGCAATCTGGCCGGTACCGTCGGGGCTATTATCGTCCACAACCAAAATATCGGCTTCAGGTACCGCTGCACGAAGACGTTCCGCTACCAGGGGCAGATTTTCCTTTTCATTGTAGGTAGGGATAACCGTCAAAACACGCATGAAAACTCCTCCGAAGCCGAAGGAGGCCTCCGGCTCATCACAATAAACCAAACTCCAGTATATATTCACGCCCCGGTGGCGTTAACTCTTTCCCGGGACCAGCTGTCAGAAAATTCTTATGAGTCAAGGCCATTTATCGGGCTACCTGCCCGATAAAGCCCACACAGGCTGGGAAGATTCTCCGTATCCAGAGCAGGGAGCAAGGGAATACGAGCTCTAGGGTCCGTACTCCAGGCAAGAAGACGAGAATCGGGAACCTGTACCATCAGTTGATCAACTTGCCAGAGCGAAAAATCCGCTACTGCTCCGGGTAGCAACTGCCCGTAGTCCGGTTGACTTCCTAAAGCACGGTAGACTCCCCTGGTCATTGCATTAAAGACAGACCGGGCTGAGACCCGCCATTCGTCCCGAGCGGCTAGCACAAAAGACTGTGCTAATTTCCAGCCAAAACAAGCAGCTGACTCATCAGAGTAAATATCTGAGCCTAGGTAGAAGGCTAACCCGGCCCTGCTAGCCCGTACAATCGTGTCGCTGCCAGCAGCTGCCCTAGAAAAACCCACTAAACTAGCCGTGCTCACTGCCTGTTCAAGATCATGGTCAGAAAGATAGCTGACAGCTTCCAAACGGAAACCTTGCCTGTAGTCTGTCTCCTGCCGGTAGTGGGCAGCCAAAGCCAAGCTTGCCGTTAAGGCCTGGGGGCTACCTGCATACAGGGAAACGCGAAGCCCTAAACCTACTGCTCGATCAAGAGCCTCAGCTACTTGAGCTGCCTCGGTCTGCACAGGATTAAGGTAGACACCGTGAGCACAGTTAGGCAGCACAGCAGGTAGGTTGCTTGCGTCGAGATATATATAGGGGCTGATACCGCTAGCCTCAAAAAGAGATTCTAAGGCTGACGCCTGATCCGCAGGGCAAAAAAGACAGGCAGCAGTATAACCTTCTGCTTTAAGTTGAGAAATAAAACTTTCACCCTGTGATTGAGAGTTAATATAAATTCCCCCGGCAACAAAGGCAGGTGTCATAAGCAAACCCTGCAAATCAACGCTATGACTAGTGGAATCATGGAGGGAACTAGCACCGGCATCAGAACCGACCCAGGCGATCTTGTCTTGCTGGCATAAAGCTGCCGTAGCAAATGGATCTGCCGGGCTATAGACCGAACCATTAAAAAATATGAGTGCGCCAGACATTCTATCCACTCTCTCTTTAATTCAACTTCAGATTTGACTTGAAACAACACCGCGACGTAAAAGCCCAGTTGCCGCCTGGCACAGGGTTATTAAATCTGCGCGATCGTGAGCAGCATGGCTAATCTGCTCCAGAGCATCAATAACCTGCTTAACCCAACGGACAAAATCACCGGCTGCAAGCTCACTGTCCTCTAAAGCCTGTGCTAGGGAACAACCGCGTGCCCAGCGATAAATTGGCCAAACCATACCTAAATCAGGGGCGGCTGTAGCGGTGAGTTTAAGGTCCAATTCAGCAGCACAAAGCTGGCGCCACTGGTTAATAATCACTGCAAGAGCTGCTTCGACTCTTGCATGAGGATACGGATTTAAGTCAAGCAGGCCCTCAGCTCGCTTCGGTTGATAAACCACGGCTGATACAATCGCGGCAGCGGCGGCAGGATCAGCTCCTGCCAGTAGGTTCTGCTCCAAACATAAGGACAGCAGCAAATCTTTCTCCCCATAGATTTTACGCAGACCTTGGCCACGAGCGGTCAGCTCTACCTTACCTTCGGAATCCTGGGCAAGATAACCATAAGAGGTTAGCAAACTGCAAATACGCTCAAAAACCTGGGCTATAGTGTTGGTGCGGCGATCAATTTGACGCCGCAAGCCGTCGGTCTCCCCTTTAAGCTTCCACCAGCGTGCGGCCCAACGATTGTGGTCCTCCAGCTCAGCACAAGCATGGCAGGGATGCTCCTGTATTTTCTTCCTTATTTTGCTTATCTCCTCTTTGCCGTAGAAGTCCTTCTGCGGCAAAGAAAAGTTTCTAGCTCCCCTTCTAGCTGGTCTGTGGTCACGAACCGCCTGCCGCATTCGTGCAGCCATGTCACGGCGGTCTTTAGGGGTTTTGGCCTGAAATTTTTTGGGAACTTTAACATAGGAGAGAGGCAGAATGGGCCCCTCCAAATCCTGGAGGGTTAACCTGCGTAGCTGAGCAGCCGCAGTCAGAATTGCTGGCCGCGGTTCTTGCTGATGTTCGGAAGAGGAAAGCACCAGAGCAAGGCCACGATACTTACCGGCAGGAATATCAATAATGTCTCCAGCCCTCAGCTGCTGAAGCGAAGCAAGAGCTTGCGAAAGTTCCAGGCGCCTATGGCGTTTACCGGCCTTTTTCTCTAGTTCGGCCAACCGCCGGGTGAGTTGAGTATAGGCCGTAAAATCACCCAAATGACAGTCCATAGACTGGGCATATCCCCTGAGGGCATTCTCATTTTTTCGAACCCTTTGCGCCAGACCAACCACAGATTTATCCGCCTGAAATTGGGCAAAAGAAGACTCAAGAATTTTTTTGGTATGCTCAACCCCAAATTGAGCTACCAGGTTAGCACTCATATTATAGGTTGGTCGAAATGAGGAGTTCAGCGGGTAGCTTCGCTTTGCTGCTAAGCCAGCAACATACTCGGGTTCCAGCCCCGGCCGCCAAACAACCACCGCATGGCCTTCAACGTCAATGCCGCGCCGCCCTGCCCGTCCGGTCAGTTGGGTGTACTCCCCCGCTGTAATATCTACATGAGACTGACCATTAAATTTAGTCATTTTTTCCAGAACAACTGACCTGGCCGGCATATTAATCCCTAGAGCCAAGGTTTCGGTAGCAAAAACAATTTTTACTAAACCTCGAGAAAAAAGTTCTTCTACGATCTCTTTAAAAGTGGGAAGCAGGCCAGCATGGTGGGCCGCTATACCGCGCAGCAGGCCCTCCCGCCACTCATAAAACCCCAGTACGCTTAAATCCTTTGCTTCTAAACCTAAAGTAGCCTGCTGAATATACTCCTGAATCTGGGATCGCTCAGTTGGGGTTGTTAAGCGTAAATTCGCGTCAAGGCACTGCAGTACCGCAGCATCGCAGCCAGCTCGCGAAAAGATAAAATAAATGGCAGGCAGCAGAGCTGCTCTATCTAAACGTGTTACAAGCGCTGGTCGCGCTACAGTAGTGCCTGCGCCTTGCTTAGGATGTGCCCTAGAAGCTCCAGAAATCTGCCGGGCATGTTCTCGCCCCGACCTTTTCCTTCGATAAGGGCTGTGTCTAGCACGGTTAGTTCCCCCAGCCACTGCGGTAAGAAGGCTTTTATTAATAGGCGGTTCCTGGTTGGGCGGGCAGTCAGCAAAAAGGTCATAGAGCTGTTTACCAACCAACATATGCTGCCACAAGGGTACCGGCCGCACCTCAGAGACGATAACGTCCGTTTGCCCACGAACGGTGTCTAACCAGGCTCCAAATTCTTCTGCATTTGAAATAGTTGCAGACAAAGCCACAATATTAATGTGTTCAGGAAGATGAATAATAACTTCTTCCCAGACAGCACCGCGAAACCTATCAGCAAGGTAGTGGACCTCATCCATAATGACCCAAGCAAGATTTAACAGTGCTGGCGAATCCGCATACAGCATGTTACGCAGAACCTCAGTGGTCATCACCACAATGGCTGCTTCCGGATTGATAGAGCTGTCTCCGGTCAGCAGACCTACCTGCTCTTGCCCATATCGGTCTACTAAATCGTGGTATTTTTGGTTGCTTAAAGCCTTAATGGGAGTGGTGTAAAAAACCTTCTTCCCCCGGTGTAAAGCCAAAAAAATCGCATACTCACCGACAAGGGTTTTCCCGGCACCCGTGGGGGCAGCAACCAGAATTGAACGGTCCCGCTCAACTATCCGGCAGGCCTTAAGCTGAAAATCATCAAGATCAAAATCTAGGGTTGCAAGAAAGCCAGCAAGATCGGACTGCTCCCGAGAAAAAACCTCCTGAGCAGCTCGATCCTTTTGCACATAACTAGACATAGAACAATTTTAAGTAGAGTCACAGATACTTGTCGAAGCCTATGACGATTCTTGAGTGAACCTTCCAGATCTCGTACCCGAATTATCCTCAAAATGACCTAAGGCATCAAGCTCTTGGCTGGAGGTACTGCGCTCAATTTCTTCGTCGCTGAGTCCTTCTGCAAGCTTGGCCTGCTTCTTTGCCTTACGTTTATCGTTGAGAAGGCAAATAGCGATAGCCACAAAAAAGAAAAACAGCAGCGGCGCAGCCAGGTAAAACATTGTCATGACGTCAGTACCCGGTGCCGTCATAGCAGCAATGGTTGCTACAAACACGACAACCCAACGCCAGGACTTAAGAACAGTTCGGCCAGGCAGGATACCCATGAAGTTTAAGCCCACCAGAATAACCGGTATGACAAAGGAAAATGCAAAGGAAACAAGAAACTTAACCACAAAAGGTATATAGACTTCAGCGGAGATTAAGTTTGAAGTTTGTTCTGGGTTAAAGGATGTCAGCGCAAGAACTGCTGTGGGTAAACATATCCAAGCTGTAATAAGACCAATGACAAACATTGGAATAGCACTAAAGATAAACCCCAGTGCGTACCTGCGCTCCCTCTTGTAGAGGGCAGGAGTAATGAAAGCCCATAGCTGATAAAGCCAGACCGGAGCCGCAAGAACCAGCCCAATGTAAAGAGAGACCATCACAAGAATGCTAAAAGGTGACTGCACATTGGAGAAGTTCATCATAGCTTCTCGGCCCTCGATACTGTTCAGGCGTACCAGGGGCTCTTTAATAGCATTAATAAATGGCATATAAAGAAAGAACCCACCGATAGCGCCAATAACGGTTGCAACCGCGGACTTTATGACACGATTTTTAAACTCACGCAAGTGCTCCTTAAGCGCCATATTTGCTTCTGGATTATTCTTGCGACTCGTTCCCTTAGCCATCTTTGCCTTCAACCAAAAATTCTATAGTTACGACGCTTAGCCCCGAGAAGAACACTAAGCTTAATAACTAAACTATTTTGCCTCTCCTGAAGGCTCTGTCCTGTCGGATGCCGTGGAAGGCGGAGTATTGTCAACGACCTCACCGGTCACAACAGTCTCATCCGAGGAAGATTCGCTCTTAGCTGCAGCTTCCTTCCCCTTGTCTTTCTTCATGCCGTCCACCTCGCTCTTAAAGATCCGCATGGACTGGCCCAGGCTGCGGGCCATGCCCGGAAGCTTAGGTGCACCAAAAAGAAGGATGATAATAATTAGTAAAACAACCAGCATAACCGGATTGTCAAAAAGTCTACCCATGAGAAGAACCTTTCCGCGCGTTGTATCTGAGATCCCCCAGTCGTTGAGGTTGTCCTAGTAAATCTCGTTTTAGTATTCTACGTGAGATTCTATCGTTCTCACGTTCTTTTTTACCTTGTTCGTACTGAGCATATGCCTGTGAAATCGGTACAAAAATTCCCCCCTGCTGTTTTGAGGAAATCTGCTGGGTATGGCTAGCCATAGCTTGATCCCAAAGATCGGCAAAACCCTCGGTAAACCTTAAGAATTCACCGTATGTTCTTGCTCCCTTAAGGATGACCCGGTAGAGCAGCCAGCCCAGAAAGCCAAAGGAAACAAGCAGTAAGCATAACCAAAGAAGAACCCAGAACCACCAGGACATATGCGGCCTATCCTTAGTCCGGGATGATTTCTAGAAGATCAACCACAAAGATCAAGGCTTCATTGGGGGCAATAGTAGTACCGGCCCCCTCCTTACCGTAGGCGAGCTCAGCAGGAATTTCTAGTCGTCGCCTACCTCCGACCCGCATACCGAGCAAACCTTGATCCCAGCCTTGAATAACCTGTCCACTACCTACTTTAAAGGTCAGCGGCGCGCCTCGGTTCCAGGAGGCATCAAATTCCTCCCCCGTGGAAAATGCAACACCAACATAGTGGCAGCAAATCCTATCCCCCGCAGTGACCGGATTACCGCGCCCCTGAATCTCATCAATAATACGCAATTGATCAGGAACTCCAGAATCGGGAAAATCAATTTCTGGTTTCACTCTATCGAGCCTACGTTCTCCAAACGACATACAAAACTACCTTTGCACTAGATTTTAACGATCTTAGAAATCTATTCAGCTTTTTGACTAGCGCTAGCCGTGGCGCTGGCCGATACGGAAGGATCTGCAGCCTGTGACGACTCTGCTGGGGCAGAGCTCTCCTGGGCCTGGCTACTAGAAGCAGCTGCAGGAGTTTCAGTACTAGCTAAAATATCAACCACAAAAACCAAAGCACCCGTTGGTGTCTGATCGGAGCTTCCCTCTTGATCCCCATAGGCTTGGTCAGCAGGGATGATAAGCAGAACCCTGGAACCAACCGTTTTACCTGTCAGACCTTTTTTCCAGCCTTCAATAACTTGATCAAGCGAAATAGCGGCGGCAACCTTGTCATTGCCGTAATTTCCGTCAAAGGCTTTGCCGTCGCTCCACTGCACCCCTTGATAACGAACATACAGGGTGTCAGTTTCTTTAACGGTGGCTCCTTCGCCTTTGATCATATCCTCAGCGATTAAGTCCGTGGGTGCATCTCCACGGTCTT
Source organism: Rothia sp. (in: high G+C Gram-positive bacteria) (assembly GCA_030524105.1). Taxonomy (GTDB): domain Bacteria; phylum Actinomycetota; class Actinomycetes; order Actinomycetales; family Micrococcaceae; genus Rothia. The sequence continues at coordinate 290,924 of JAUNHE010000001.1, read as the reverse complement.
GCGCTAGCTTAATTTCTGCCTGGCCGTCTTCCGAAAGAGTAAAGGACTCTAGGCTCTTGGGTAACTTATCTTGGGCAACCTCACTACCTTGGGCAGTTTTAAGCAGTTTTTCCTTGATGGTATATACCTCAATGTTGGTAGGGCTTCCCTTCTCCATCACAGAGGGCTCTGCACTTGGTTCTGTCTGAGCTTCATTGGTTGTAAAAGAGAAGGAAGTACCAACCTTGTTATTTATTAAAAGATCGTATACTTCTGGAATGTTTTTCTTAACCTCATCATTGACAGGAATAAGCAAGGGCTGCTGGCCGTATGTGGTTGACTTGGATTCACCATCTTCACCGCTGAAAGTTGTTACGTCCAGAATAACTTCGTCGCCGGCTTCAATCTTTTCACCATCTCCAGCTTCAATAACGTGAGTCTGCGTTTCGTTGGCAGCAAAGGGTGTTGTTACGTCAATCGAGGGGCTGGCTGTTGCATCGTTCATGTGGTAGGTGACATCGTCCAGGGATGAATCCTGCCCCGTAAGGGCTGAACAGCCAGAAGCAGTAAGGACTAAGACAATACTAGAAGCTGTCAGGATCAGTTTTTTTGGCATGGTGCAGGACTCTTTCTCTGGATAATCGCCGGATCGTAAAATTAACTCTGAGCAATAATAGCTACATTTTCTGTGTTTCCCGTGTGAATGTATCAAATAAAAGGTGGTGCAGGGTGTTTATCCCTGCCCTGGCGCATAGCGTTAAGTAACATGTGCGCCTGATCGTTATGGGTAGCAAAAGGATCCTGACACACAAGATTAAACTGTGGTTTATTATTGAGTCGCAGGTGCACCCAGTCAACGGTAAAAGGCTCTCCCGCCGCTCGGGCAGCCGCTATAAATTCACCACGAATCTTAGCCCGGGTTGCTGGCGGGTTTGTTGTTGCCCAGCTAATGTCTTCCCGGTTCAGGAGGGTCTTGACTCGGCCGGCTCCCTCCAAGGTGGCAAAAATTCCCCTTTCAGGATCTATATCGTGATAAGCCAAATCTAATTGCTGAATTTTAGGATCAGCATAGTCAGCGGCTCCCCGTTCCAGGTAGGAGTCTAGGAGCTGTTTTTTAATGGCCCAGTCCAGTTCTGTATCCACCAAAGAATAGTCAGCGCTATCAACGGCATCTAAAGCTCGCTGCCACAGGTCAAGGACATAGGAAAGATCCTGATGATGTGCCCCCTCACGTTTAACGTATTCTCGTCCCGCTTGCACATAGTACTGCTGCAGATCCAAGGCGGAACGGCTGGAACCATCAGCTAAGGTGAACCGAGCCTTTCCCGTCAAATCATGGGAGACAGTCCGAAGAGCTCCGGCCGTATCTTTAATCTCAAAATTAACCTGCAAAAAATGGTCTTCGATCATGCGTAGGACCAAGTCAGTTGCTCCAATTTTAAGCAAGGTTGTTGCCTGAGACATATTGGAATCGCCATTAATAACGTGTAAACGACGGTAACGTGAGGGGTCTGCATGGGGTTCATCCCTGGTATTAATCAGAGGTCGTGAACGTGTGGTTGCCGTTGATGAGCCTTCCCAAATATAATCAGCCCGTTGCGAAAAGGAATAGCTAGCCCGCTGAGCCTGCCTAGCGTGTGCCGGTCCCTGCGGGTGCGTTTTGCCTGCACCAACCATAATTTGCCGGGTAATCAAAAAAGGAATAAGAGAGCGAACCAGCTGAGAAAACTCAACTTTACGAGCAATCATATAATTCTCGTGCGACCCAAAAGAGTTACCGGCTGAATCAACATTATTTTTAAAGAGGTAGAGTTTACCCTTTTTACCTTCTGCTTCTAAAAAGTCGTGAGCCTGGTTAAGAAGATCAGCGAAGAGTAGTTCACCGGCTTTATCCTGTGCAAGAAGATCTCGCATTGTAGCAGCTTCAGCAGTCGCATATTCGGGATGAGATCCGACATCAAGATACAGTCTGGCTCCATTGGGAAGAAAAACATTGGTTGAACGCCAAGAATCTATGACAGGCTTAAAGAGAATACGGGCGGCTTCTTCAGGCCCAATACGGCCCAGTCCCCGAGGGACGTAGCTAATACCGTACTCTGTTTCAATACCAAAAATTCTCTGTTTCATAAGCCCGTACCAGCCCTACTGGCCACCTTTTTGTACAAACCCTTTCACAAAATCTTCTGCGTTTTCTTCCAAGAGACCATCAATTTCGGCTAAAAGATCGTCGGTCTGCCCAACCAAGGCATGATCAACATCCTGGGGCTGCTGTACTAATTCAAGGGTCTCCTCCTGATGCAGTTCAGCAGGTCCCTGCTGAGCTTGAACCTGTTTACGTTCCATCTAAGGCTCCTAACTACTCTCCTTAAGTTCTGCCAGCACATCAGAGGCTTTAGCGTAACTCAAAAACTTTTTAACCTGATCACGGGTAAACTGATCTGGTTCAGGCATTAAAAACCGGCACAAATGACCAGTTGCAAGATCCCGTGTAACGATCGTATCCCAATTAACACTAACAAGTTCCTCCGGCCATTGCCGAACCATCATGCCCCGTAAAAATGCTCTGGTATCGGTAGGAGGCTTCCAGCTAGCAGCTTGAATCTCTTGCTGTGAAAAAATAGTTTGCATCCGCCCCCGCTCTACCAGCTTAAAGTAAAGTCCTTTCTGCGGGCGAATATCTGCGTACTGCAAGTCGATGGCAGCTAATTTAGGATCTTTCCAGTCGAGGCCCTGATTCAGGTAGTGTCCCAAAAGCTGGTATTTTGCCACCCAGTCTAGGCGGTCGGCCAAAGAGAAAAGATCAGTTCGTAGGCCTTGCAGGGTCTGCTGCCACAGGGAAAGGACCTCATGAGTCTGCTGATCGGCCTGGGCTTCCAGTTCCCAAGCAGCCTTAAGGTAGCTTTCTTGAATCTCCAGCGCTGTCATACTCTGACCATTTGTTAACGGTAACCGTGCACTCAAAGTCAGATCGTGACTTACCGTGTGCATAGCCTCTACGGGGTCCTTAAGAAGGATTCGTGGGCAAGCTCCCTTTTCGATAAGTTCTAGCACAAGGGCAGCAGTACCAAATTTTAAGAGATTAGAGTACTGGGACATGTTCGCGTCGCCACTAATGACGTGCAGTCTACGATACTTAGAGTTATCTGCATGAGGCTCATCGCGTGTATTAACCATGGGCCGACGCAGCGTAGTTTCTAACCCGACTGTCCGCTCAAAAAAGTCGGCCCGCTGACTAATCTGAAAACCGGCATACTGCCCATTTCGACCGATACCTACCCTACCGGCACCGATCATAATATGGCGGGTGGCAAAAAATGGGAGCAGGCCTGCGATAACATCGTCAAAGTTTGTTTCCCGGCTCAGTAAATAGTTTTCGTGCGCCCCATAGGACTGCCCCTTAGAATCCGTATTATTTTTATAAAGATTAATGACGGGAAGCCCTTGTTCGTTAGCATGTTCGGCAATCTCTGCAACCGTTTGGGCACAAATATAGTCTCCAGCTAGATCCCAGAGGAGAGCCTCTTGCGGGTACATCGACTCGGGCGAGGCATACTCAGGATGGGCATGGTCTACATAAAATCTGGCCCCATTAGGCAATACGGAGTTCATACTTACCGAGTCCCAATCTAGCCTTTCCGCATAAAGCCCTGCCTCCTGTAGGGCCTCAGCAGCAATTTCTTCGCTGGTTAAGACAGCAAAGCGATGGGTCAGCTGGCTGGGATGGGCCTGGTCTGCATCCACTAGCTTGCCACGAGAATCTTGCAGGGGAGATTCTGACCCGTATTCCCAATCAGAATGGGTTTTTTTCTGTAATGTGCGCTGAACAATCCTTGTGTAGGTATTGACGACAGCAGCGGAAAGCACAGTAGGATTGGCTTGCGGGCTGGCTGGAGCAATCACCCCGTACTCAGTTTCAGAACCCATGAGTCGTCTAACGGTCACTATCGGCACCCCTAATCTTAGGTTCTGGCAAAAGATACGCCGTTTTAGCTGGCGCAACAGCTGATATTTTTTGACGAATATCTAAGGTTGCAAGAACATCCTCAATTTCTGCAGCCTGCGGCGTCTCCACCTGGTCTTCAAATTCAGCCCGGATAGCTTCGAGCAGATGCGCTGTCCTAAGACCCCGGCTTCCTCCAGTGAGCTGACTTTTAATAGCATACTTTTTGGCTGTATCAACAATATTGCGTATCACAGCACCCGAGAGAAAATCACCGCGATTGAGCCAGTGGGTTGAACCATCGGCAAGACTAATTTTTAGGTACTTATTGCGGATTTGATCGGCAAAAAGATGGTCTAAAGCAGCATCAATCATCCGATTGATAGCTGCACCGGGGGAACCGGCGGCTTCCAGCTCTTCAGCCGCTAAGGGCAACTCATCGGCAAGGTAAAGGGCAAAGATTTCCCGGGCACCTGCTTGATCAGGCCGGTTGATCCGAATCTTAATGTCCAGCCTGCCCGGACGCAAAACAGCGGGATCAATCATATCCTCACGGTTTGTTGCCCCAATGACGATGACATTATCCAGTGATTCAACTCCATCAATTTCGGCTAAGAGCTGAGGAACAATAGTTGTTTCTATATCCGAGCTCCGGCCAGTCCCCCGTGTCCGAAATAAAGATTCCATCTCATCAAAAAAAACCACAACAGGATTACCGTTTTCAGCTTTTTCACGTGCAGCGCTAAAAATATCCCGGATCTGCCGCTCTGTCTCCCCCACATACTTATCCAGTAATTCCGGCCCCTTAATATTAAGAAAATAGCCAGTCTTCTTACCCCCCGGGTTAAGCGCTTCTACCCGGGTTGCTAAAGAATTTGCCACCGCTTTAGCAATTAAAGTTTTACCGTTACCGGGTGGACCGTATAAGAGGATTCCTTTGGGTGGGGTTAAGCGGTACTCTCTGAAAACTTCTGGGTGTAAAAAGGGTAACTCAACAGCATCACGAATCTGATCGATCTGCGAGGCCAGACCACCAATGTTAGCGTAGGTTATATCTGGGACTTCCTCCAGCACCAGCTCCTGCACCTCACTACGGGGTACCCGATCAAGAAGGATGCCACTGCGGCTGTCGTAGGTCAGTGTATCTCCCATAGCCAATGAATCAGCTTCTAAAGCCCCAGATAGCCGGGCAACAACCCGTGACTGATTTGCAAGATCCACCAGCACTCGCTGCTGATCTAAAACCTCACGAACCGTAACAAGATCCCCTACCGAGTCGTAACCTAAACAAAATACTGCCTGATTCTGGTCGTTGAGAAAAATGGTCATACCTGGCTTAACCTGATTAATATCCAGCAGAGGAGAACAGGTAATCCGAACTCTACGACCGGATAAAAAGACGTCCAGGTGAGGCTCCGTTTCAGCAGGAGTCCGACCCTGTGAAAGATCCTGATAGCTTGTTTTTCCCAGCCCGACGGCCATAACTAGTGCAGAGTTAAGCGGCGGACTTACTTCCTGCGATAGGGCTAAGCGAAGCCGCTCAATTTCCACCTTAGTTTTTTCTAAAGCTAAGACTAGTTTTTGATTTTTTTGCCCCGCAATACGCAGCTGCCGATCCAGGTTCCTCCGGGTGTCGTTGGCTAGATTAAGCTGGCGCAGCAAACGTTCGTAGTCTGCCTGACTAACCCTAGCCTGCTCACTTGAATCCATCCCGGTCATCCTTCCTCCCGACCTATAGCGGCACTAGATTCGGCAGCTTTTTCTGCTAAAGACTGAGCATCTCGAGCAGCACGACGTAGTTTGCGGTCTGAGACATGACGCTCACCTAGGGCCATTGGCGCCCAGGCCTCGACGTCCTCTGGTGAGTAATCTGATTTTGAAGCCCGCCGCTGGGGAAGTAGGCGCTGCATACCATCGGCCAGCCTGCGGGCAAGAATCAAAAACCCGGTATGGGCTACCATGCGATGATCGGGCCGTACCGCCAACCCCTCAACATGCCAGCCACGCACCATAGTCTCATGCGACTCTGGTTCAGTAAACCGGCCATCGGCCCGCAAAGCCTCGGCCATGCGAGACAACTGAGTAACGGTAGCTACATAGGCAATGAGCACACCCCCCGGTCTTAGAACATGACCCACAGCATCAATACACTCCCAGGGGGCCAGCATGTCCAGCACTGCCCGATCAACACTGGCTTTTTCTTCCAGGTCTGTGAGGGTTTCAGCCAGATCCCCCAAGGTAATGGTCCACCCCGGGTGAGGACCACCAAACATTGTTTCTACGTTTCCTTGAGCAATCTGGGCAAACTCTTCCCGTCTCTCAAAGGAGTGAAGAGTCCCAAAATCACCGATTGCCCTCAGCAGAGCAATCGACAAAGCCCCGGAACCGACGCCTGCCTCAACCACTCTGGCTCCCGGAAAGATATCTGCCATCGTGACAATTTGACCGGCATCCTTGGGATAAACCACAGCGGCGCCCCGCGGCATGGACAGGACAAAATCACGGTATAGTGGGCGGAACCCTTGAATCTTAAGGCCTTCAGAATTAGTAATAACGGTACCTTCTGGCTGTCCAATCAGCTGCTCATGATCAAAAAACCCGCGGTGCGAATGGTATTGGCCCCCCTCAACCAGGGTGATGGTTGTTATTTTTCCCTTTTCATCGGTGAGTTGAACCCTCTCCCCTACCCGAAAAGGTCCGCGTCTATTGATGCTGCCGGTTGGAATATAATCTGTCATCAAAATCCGTATCTCTAACTCTTCGGGGATAAAACGAGCATCTCTCCCCAGCCATTCTCTCAAAAATCTTGCGCTTATGCTGCTCCACAGCTCTTTCTAAGGCTTACCTAACAACTTAGCCTGGCTTCCCCTGATAACTCATGCGTTCAGCTAGATCTTGATAGGTTAGCAGCCCCAGGTACTCCTTACTAGACCCGGGGCCTCTAGCTGCTGTAACTGCCCAGGCAAGAGAGAATTTTCCTTCACGTAACTCTTCAGGTAACTGCTCGTAGCGATAGCCCTTAAAATAATCCAGCAAATCCAAGCGAAGCATATCAAGGCTAATTTCCTCAGGCGCGAGTGGGTAAGCCAGGCTGGACAGTAAAACATGATCCGGCTCGGTGGCTTGCAAGGAATTCAGCCGCTGGCTACTTATCCAGCCCACAGCCTTTCCTTGATCGAGTAAAAGTACCGGACTAACCCGATCCCAGCTGGTTCTAAGATCTGCGATGCTGGCCTGAATAGAAAAAGTATTTACTGCTTGAGTTAACCGAGTAGCGGCCAGGGGATCATTTCCATGACGTTGCCGGTAAAGAGCCGCTAACACCGGCACATTAGCCCGCCAGCTAAACCAGGCCAGCAAAAGCAGGAGGACCAGTGCCCACCCGTTGGTCCATAAACCGTTATAGAAAGTCAGACCAGCCAGTATGGGAACCAAAGATAGGCCTGTCCAGGCAGTTAGGCTGGCGGCCTTAGAACGTTTTGCCCCTAAGGCCGCCAGAAAAGCCTCTAGAGTATGCCCTCCGTCTAAGGGATAACTGGGCAGCATGTTAAAAAGGGTCAGGTAAACATTAATTTCTGCAGCCAGGTTAAGTCCCAGCTTAAAAGGTGAAGCAGAAAAAAGCTGGGCAAGACCATAAAGTAGGCAGGCATACAGAAGGTTAATGACCGGCCCTGCAAGCGAAACAATGCAGGACGCCAAAGGGGCAGCAGCAGAAAGCTTGGTTTGGCCGCCCCAGAAAGTTAAGGAGATGTGTTTAACCTCTAAGCGGAACATTCTGCCGGCAAGAGCATGGCCCAGCTCGTGAACAAGAACCCCTAAGGCAATAAAACAGGCCAAAGTCATGGAAATGCCAAAGGCTGCTCCCGAACCAAAATAACCGAGTCTACTCAGGTAGAGTCCGTAGCCAAGGCCAAGGAGCGCAAGGAGGACAAACCATGACTGTTTAAGGTAGAGGGGCACACCGGCAATCCTGCCTGCGTATAAGCCAAGTTCCTTCGTCATCCTGCCCCTTAATCCTTATAATCCCTACCGGCTAGGGTGCAAAAATTCTGCACCCACCTGTACCTTACTCCTTTAGCCTGACAAGAGCCTCTTCTAGCTTTCTTAAACGCACTGGGCGAAAAGGCTTACCGCAACCCCAAAGATACGCTTAGGATGTAACAGTGAGCAAAGCTAAAAAACTTCCGCACAATGTCTATGGCTTACCTGCCGCGGGTTCTGCACAAAAAACAGTGATGATTTGCGCTTTTGAAGGCTGGAATGATGCAGGAGCAGCGGCTTCAGAAAGTATTTCTTTTTTAGAACGCACCTTTGCCGCTAGCCCGGTGGAGAACTTTGCCACGGAGGATTTTTACGACCTGACGCAGATGAGACCGGTCCTGACCAGCCAGGAAGATGGCAGTAGCCAATTAACCTGGCCGCAGCTGACTGTTTCTGAACTGGCACTGAGCCAGCACAATCTGAGAATTCTGCTTTTAAGCGGTCCCGAACCAACTTACCGTTGGAAGGCTCTACTGGGGCAGATCTTTACCTTTACCAGGTCACAGCAAGTAGATCATCTGATTCTTTTGGGAGCCTTACTGGCAGAAGTCCCCCACACTCGCGCTTTTCCAGTAGGAATTAGCAGTTTCTCAGCGGACTTACAGGGGCAACCTGGCATAGAAAGACAAACCTACACCGGGCCTACCGGAATTACCGGAGTCCTGGCTCTACAAGCTGCTCAGCACCAGCTGACTGATCTGAGTATCTGGGTATCGGTTCCCCACTATGCTGGCCACCCACCGCACCCTAAAGCCAGTTTTGCGCTACTGCAAGCATTAGAAGCCGTCTTAGACATCAGCCTGCTTTTAGATCCTTTAGAGGAGGAAGTTCATGCCTGGGAACGCGGTGCTGTAGAGCTCATGGAAGAGGAGCCGGAATTGGCTGAATACGTTGCCCAGCTTGAGGAAGAAACAGACAGCGATCCCCTGCAAGGAATCTCTGGCGAAGATATTGCTGCTGAGCTAGAACGCTTTCTTAAACGTAGAGACCAATAAAACCCAGCTACGGCTTAGAATTCAAGGCCAAGTCGAGCACCTAGCAGATCGCGTACAAGATGCGGACCCTGCTGGCTCTTCTCTTGACCACCGCGGTTTATGGTCTGCTCAGCCCACCGGTCGATGGCAACAAGGGCTTGCGGCGTATTAAGATCCTGGGCCAGTAGGTTTCGGACCCGGTCAAGGAGCTCACGAGCTGACTGCTGATCCTCTGAAGAGTCAAGACTGAGTGCTTGCCGGTACTTTAGATAGCGATTTTGAGCCTTTTTGACTAAGTCTTGAGTCCAAAACCAGTCCTGCCGGTAGTGGTGATCCATAACAGCTAGGCGAATAACAGCTGGCTTAATCCCCTGGGCACGCAATTGTGAGACTAAAACCAAATTGCCCAGCGACTTACTCATTTTTTTGCCGTCTAAGCCAACCATACCGGTATGCATGTAATGCTCGGCCATAGGTTTTTTTGTCAAGGCATAGGCGTGCCCAGCTCCCATATCGTGGTGGGGGAAACGCAAGTCTGAGCCACCGCCTTGAACTGTAAAGGGCTGGGGTAAAAATTTTTGGGCTATGCTTGTGCACTCAATATGCCAGCCCGGCCGCCCCTTTCCTAGGGTGGCGCCATCCCAAGCGGGCTCACCCTCCCGGGCAACCCGCCATAGCAGGGGGTCAAGCGGATCCCTTTTACCGGGCCGAGCAGGATCTCCCCCACGCTGGCCAAAGAGCTCTAGCATTTGCTCCCGGTCCAAATGGCAGATTTTCCCTAAGACCCAATGGTTTTTATCATCAGGGTTGAGCAGGCTCGCTTGCGAAGTATCAAAATAGATGTCTCCGGCAGGGTGGACCGTGCCCTGCTGGTCTTGGTAACCCGGTACAGTGTAGGCCAAGCCTTGGTCCAGTAAGTCTTCAACGGCGGCAATAACAAGTGGGATCGACTCTACGGCACCCAGATAGTGAGTCGGTGGAATGACAGCAAGAGCCTGCATGTCAGCGCGGAAGAGGTCCGTTTGTTCTAGGGCTAGTTGCTGCCAGTTACGTCCGTCCCGTTGGGCTCGCTCTAAGAGCGGATCATCAATATCGGTAACATTCTGAACATAATCTACTCTCAGCCCGGCATCTAACCAGGCCCGGATGAGCAGATCAAAACATAGGTAGGTAGAGGCATGGCCCATGTGCGTCGCATCATAGGGAGTAATACCACAGACATAGAGACTAGCCTGCTGAGAAGCCACTGTTTGAACCAAGGTTTGTCTCGCTGTATCAAAAATAGTGGGAAGTGGACCCTGACCGGGTAGTGGGGGCAGCAGCGGGGCATCCCAGGCGCGCATAAAATTCCTTACCGTACAACAAAGTGTTTTTTAAAAGGATACCCGCCCACAATCTTTATGGTGAGCGGGTAAGAATAATTTTTGGGTAACGGGCAACTAGCCTTAGCTACTAGCCGCCAGAACACCGGTGCCAAGCAGAATGTAAACAAGGACTCCCAGCAAAATCCGGTACCAGACAAAGAGGCTGTAGCTGTTTGTAGAAACATACTTGAGGAACCAGCCAATGATGACGTAGCCGCTAGCAAAAGCAACCAAGGTTGCCAGAGCGGTAGAACCTAACCCATAGTAGCCGTTAAAACCTTCAGAAAGGCTGCTGGCCAGCTTATAGAGGCCGGAAGCAAAAACTGCCGGAACAGCAAGCAGGAAAGAGTAGCGGGCAGCAGCTACCCGGGTATACCCCATCAGTAGGCCGGCCATAATGGTGCCGCCGGAGCGAGAAACACCGGGAACCAGGGCTAAGGCCTGGGCGCAACCAAAAATAAGCCCGTGCTTGATATTAAGATCGCTGAGGTCACGCTGTTCTTTGCCAATTTTATCCGCTATTGCAATAAAGACTGCGAAGACAATGAGCATGGTGGCTACGATCCACAGGGACCTGAAGCTGCTGTCAATATAGTTCTCTAGCAGTAACCCCAGGATGCTGATAGGCAAAGAGCCTAAAATGATGAACCAACCCATGCGAGCATCGGGATCTTTTTTGTCGACTCGCCCGATCAAAGAGCCAAACCAGCTTTTGATAATGCGCACGATGTCACGCCAGAAGAAGACTAAAACGGCTGTTTCGGTGCCAAGTTGAGTAATCGCGGTAAAAGCCGCCCCGGGATCCTCGTTATTTGGCAGAAACTGGCTAACGATACGAATATGACCGGAGGACGAAATGGGCAGAAACTCTGTTAGCCCCTGCACCAGACCCAAAATAATTGCTTGTATCCATTCCACTTAGGGAACTCTACTCGTTTGTGTCCCAGACGGCGAGTACATTGTGCCAACTGTGTTGGGTATAACACCCATAATTTTAGGGACAAAACTTAGTTCTGACGACCAGCTTCTAGGGTAGGCTCGTCGTACTCAATATCGTCAGCGTCCTCATCCTCGTCAGCATCAGCATCGTCGATATAAACTTCCAGGGGTGTTACCTCTTCAAACTGGTCAAAGAGGACCTCTTCGTAACGCTCAAAGGCGTTAGCCACTGCCACGTAGGCGTGGTCAACGGCGGGATCGTAATCACCACGCCGATTAACAATCGCGGTAAGATGCTCCTCAAGAGCATTGATGAAAGTGTTAAGTGCTAAGCGAGGATCATTACTCATGTAATAGAGATTATCGGTAAAGGGCTCAGTCTGGAAACACATTGGAGGAAAAATTTTGCGAGAACAAGAAGTTGACAGCACAAACCTTCAAGTTACCGGCTTTGATCAGCGGTTTGAGTATCTGATGCTCACTGTTGAGCCGGCAGAGAATCTTCATGATGCCCGGTCAAGACTCAACGATCATTCTGAGTATGGACGCTGGGAACTGGTTCGTTCCGTTATTCTTTACGGGGGTAGACGCCGCTACCTGTTACGGCGCCGGGTCATTAAAGTTAGTAAAACGGTACATTTCTTCTAGACCCGGGAGCTGTTTAGTAGAAAGACAGCTGAGGGCCAGTTTTACCTTCTCTATGAGGGTAAAACTGGCCCTCAATCAAGTTGCTTGTTTGCTGCCCTATTTGTTGATGCGCTGCTCTGGGCACACTACGTTCAGAGCCCATAAGACTCCGAACTGGTCACGTACCTGCCCATAGTATTGTCCCCAAGGAGCCAGCTCAACCGGGGCGATGACCTTGCCGTCCGCCTGGGCTAGGCTATCTGCGATTTCTTGGGCCTGCTCTAGGCTGTTGCAGTAGAGCAGGAAAGAGTAGACGTCACTGGTTAAGGCTGCTGGCTGCTGCTCGATAGCGTCTCCGCCAGAAAGTGCTACCATTCCCCCGCGTAAGGTGGCGTGGGCTAGTTTGCCGGTGGGGAGCTCAAAGGGAAATTGCTCGGCTGCTTCTTGGGAGAAGTCATCGTAGTACATGGCCTGCAGCTCGCCGCCAAAAATGCTTTGATAAAAATCGAAGGCCTGTTTGCCGTTCCCGGGGAAAGAAATATAGGGATGAAATTCAGTCATAAACACCAGACTACCAGTAGGCTGCTTATCTTGTTCTGCTTCTGCAGCATGACTTCACGTTGAGCTATGCTCTCCTCCCCCAGCAGGCATAGCTGCATGTACTGGCGCATCTGCTCAATGCCCATGCCGCACTCCCGTAAATGGAAGGGCTGGTGCAGCAGCATCAGATCAAGTATGCCGGTAGCCTGCCTCAATTGCTTGGGCTACGGCGGTGGCTGTCTGCTCTGCGGGAATCTGGAAGACACCAAAACCCTGGGCAGGGATTGAGTAGCCGTTAGACATGGTTAAGGCATTAAGCATCATGCTCTCTTTTCTCTCTTTAAGAAGTACTAGACAGCGTCTATTTAACTACTCGGGAGCTACTCCCAAGCAAATGCGACACCCCGACGGAACACAGCAAGGGCTACTGGCTCAGTGACTTGTTCTTTGCTCGGTAGGTTGTAGGGTTTAGGCCCGTCCAGAGCGTAAAGGCCCGCACGAAGCTTCCGGCTTCGGTGTAGCCGAGCATAAAGGCGATAGTGTCCATGCTCATGTCGCTGGTGCTCAGGTACTGCTGGGCCAGTAGCTGGCGCACATGGTTGAGCTGTTTACGGAAGGTTGTGTCCTCCTCAGCCAGTTGTCGCTGTAGTGTGCGGGAACTGCTAGCCAGCTTACGAGCTACATCGTCAATCGTGGCCTCACCGGCGGGTAGAAGCTCTACTAGGGCAGCACGGACGCGGGCAGAGCTGGAGTCATCAACCTCTAGCTGGGACAGGCGCCGCCGCAGCTCAGGTTCAAAGTAGGACCACATGGCTTCATTGTGCGAGATGAAGGTTATCTCAAGGTCAGCCTTAGCAAAAGTAACCGCATTAACTCCGCTTGTTTGAATCGGAACCCCAGCTAGTTGAACCAAACTATCGCTTACCGGGTAAACCGACTCTGCCCGCAGCGGGGTAATGGTCTGTTTGCTAGCGGAACGCAGCACATGCAGGATAAAGGCGATCTCTGCCTCAACTGCAAAGGCCGGTAGCCGCATTCCGGCTTCCTCACCTTCAAGGTAAAGGGTGGCCTCTGGCCCCAGGGTTTCAAGCCTGTAGTGGATCGGGCCAATGAGGGGTTTAAGCTTAGCGATTCTTTTAATGCAGGCTGCCCCGTTGCGGGAGCAGTAGGCGGCAAAGATGGGCGGGCTAAACTGCTCGATGCCTTGCATGGTGGCAAAAGTTACGGCCGTATGGTCGCTAGGAGCTAACTGGCCGATAGCCTCAATCAGGTTTAGATAGCCCTCCCCGGTGACGGCTGGCTCAGGTTTGCTGAAAAGGTCTTCGGGTAGCTGAGCTAGACGAAGCACCTCTCCAGCGTCCATGCCGGCGGCCGTAAAAAGCTGAGGAAACTGGGCAGAAAGCAGATAGGTTTTCATGAATCTAGCCGTGTACCTACCGGGTTTTTATTTGCCTGCGCTGCCAGCGACCTGCTGGTCGTAGACGAAGTTGAGCATGCTCTTGCGGGGCATGATTGGGGCCAGCGACACCATGGGTTTTTGCCAGGCTACCAGGCCTGAGATCACGTTGATTTTTCCTTTGCGCATGCCATCGTAGCCTTCCTGAGCTACCTTGGTTGGTGAGACGGCATTGGCAAAGAGCTTGGTGTCGTCTAGGCCGCCTGCTGCGGCAAAACCGGTAGCCATAGCGCCGGGCATCAGGCAGGAGACGGACACGCCGCTTCCCTGCACCTCGCGCCACAGGGCGTTAGACCAGCTGGTGACATAGGCTTTGCTGGCGTAGTAGACGGCCTGGAGGGGCCCGGCCATGGTGGCGGCGGTAGATGAAACGTTGAGCACCTTGCCGGAGCCGCGTTCGATCATGTCGGGGAGGAAGAGCTTGAGCAGGCGGGTGGGTGATTCAATGTTGACTTTGATCATGGTCATGTCCTGCTCCATGGAGCGTTCGCGGGCGAAGTCTCCTTGTCCACCAAAGCCTGCGTTGTTGATAAAGTAGTCGGGCAGCAGACCCAGGTTTTTGCAGGAATCGTAAATGAACTGGGAAGATTCTTCGGTTGAGAGGTCCACGGCGATGGTGTCAACTCTGATGCGGTAGTCGGCTTCAAGCTGGGTTTTCTGGGCGTCCAGCTTGTCCTGGCTGCGGCCTACCAGAATGAGATCGCCGCCCCTGGCTGCGTGGATGTTTGCAAATTCGGTGCCCAGGCCGCCGTAAGAACCAGTGATAAGTGCGAGTGCCATGAGGTTTTTTCCTAAAGAGTAATGATTGTAGTAGAAGCAGTACCCGTTTCGGTGGGCTTAGCCTGCCTTATGACTACATACTCTACGCGAGAGAAAAGGCCAGGGTGGATGCAAATCACGCCAGCTTGCTGCAAACCGCGCCAATATGTTGGGGTGCTGCGCTGGTTTGATGTATCCGTGTTACAAAATAAGCAAAAAGTTGATGAAGTTATTCATCACCCAAGCGTCTTTTCTGTTCATAAGCATCATACAAATTACCAACATCATCGACTGAAAATACAGGCAATTCAAACGAACCACTTAAGGGCTTTGACAAATTCTGATCCTTCAAAGTCCAACCAACTGAAATACTTTCGGGAAGATCAGACGAATAAACTACCATTTTCTCCAATAAATGTGAATCCCCTGAGTAAAGCACTTCTGGAAGATCAAACTCCTTGTAACTAGTTACATCGACAGTTCTATACCTGCAATCAGCTGGCCCTACTGGAGTTGGAAGGTACGGGTAAACCTCAGACTCATAGCCAGCATCAACACACTGCTGAACATTTACTTTCCGCCCAAAATCAATCTTAAAACGCGGATTTACCAGGGACTCCGTACCGCAGTTAGTAACTGTAATCTCGAACAGCGGCAGCACCAAACCCTTCAAAGTAAGAAGAGATTCCTCAATTCGATCCTGATAATTCTGCGCAGCTTTGAGTTGCTTTTCTAGGCTAGGTTTCTCGTCATAGCTGTAAAAAACTGGAGGTGTTACGACCTGCGAGCTTTCGCGTATTTGTTGTTCCTGATCCACTCTTATTTTTTCTTCCAGAGTAGTCGCATGAGCTTCGGCTAAGGGTCTGTAATACTCAATTAGATCCTGGCTAAGTGCCAGTTGACAGGCCAATGAGCCTTCGGAGCCCACCCTCACAGCTCTGTTTCCTTGTTTATATCGTTTGATTAGTTCCCTAAGCAGGTAGCTGGTGGCAGCTTTTGTACTTGAGGACTCTCGATAATAGACGGCCCCATCTTTCAAAGCATCCGGGCTTTTCCTAGGCTTGCCTTTTTCGTCCTTTTCATCTTGAGGGTTGAAGTCTTTGGAACAAATATAGATAGGCTGCCCATTCTTCGGAGGATAAACCACAATAGCGAGAATCTTTTTACCCTCAACCTCAACAGGGTAAAAAGAAAACTTAGGTACGTCAGAGCCAAAATAATCTTCAGCATGCTCACGGAACTCATGCTCTTCTGGGAACTCAGATTCGTTCCCAATAATTCCCTCTTTGCTTACTCCGATAAGCATGACACCGTAGCCCTGAAATGCTTTGGCGGCTTTGTATTCGTCGCGGTTGCTTGCGCCAAGTATGAACTTTATGATTTTTGCAAATGATTTAGTTCTAGCGCCACCAGTACGTTCAAAGGAAAGCTGGCTTTTAAGTTCTAGGCTTTGTGATTCGGCCTCATCGCCTAGCTTAGCAGCCCATCGAATAATTTTGATGAGTTCTTCACGTTTTGTTGGGTTTACGTCCGTGTCGAATATTTCCATTGCGCCTCGCTGATTATCCATAGTCATTTTGGTAATTTCCAAATTATTATTACTTCTATACTTTATCTATACCTACAGAACGAATGTTTCATTCGATATTCAAGCTAGAGAAGCATACCTGCACCAAGGATACTCCTAATGGCACACCAGGACTACAACGACGGGGACGTGAGGCTCATACCCTCATCAACTTCAACCTCGTTGATTTCCCGCATCTTATTCACACCACGTCATTTAAAGCACCAGGTAAAACCTGCGTAAGAACGCAATATTTGCTATCGAAACTTTGCTTGAACGCGGTTTTAGGCCAGGGTATTTTGTTACCGACAGGGCATACCTGCCAGGTCTGAAACCGGAAGAGTTCCAGCTCTCATTGCAAACGATGGGCTTCAAACTGGTCATGGACTACGGCAAGAAGGAACTCGGCCAGCAGCGCACTGGCGGCTACCTTGGGTTCATCCTGGTTGAGGGCCAGTTCTACTCTCCGTCTATGCCAGAAGATCTCATCAACGCTTCAATCGACTATTTGAACCGTGAAAAGAATGACCCGAAGCGTATCGAACGCCGTAAGAAGTATCAGGTGAAGCTCAAGCAGTCGAAAGACCGCGAAGGCTTTATGCTTGTACTCAGGGCAGTGTGACGACCCCGCCAGAACTTGTAAAAATTTAGCCCGATTCATCAAAAGGATGAACCGGGCTTCACGATGTCCCTTGTGTAGAACCCACATTTCTGAGCCCTACAACTGAACCCCTGTGCGCGGAGGGGGACTTGAACCCCCACCCTCGTAATATGAGGACTAGCACCTCAAGCTAGCGCGTCTGCCTATTCCGCCACCCGCGCAGGTAGCAGCACGGAAGCTGACGTGAAGATCCCGTGGCAACAGGTAATAATCTACACTGGCCACCTGCAGGGCGCAAATCCAAACCCCACAATTTTCAGTATCTTATATCACAAACATCACCCGCTTGACTCCAGGTAAGGGCTTGGATAGCAGGGACAGACTGTTGTTAAATAGGCAAGGTGAAGAAGGAAAATCTAACCCAGGCAGAAGCCGCCCGCCGCTCAGAGCTGCTCACCGTATCCAGCTACGATGTTCACATCGATCTTACCCACGCTGCAGACCAGACCATAAAAACCTACCCCACCACAACAACCGTCCGCTTCAGCGCAGCAGCCGGATCAGAAACCTTTATCGACTACATTCACCACAGCCTTGACCTGGTAAAACTCAACGGCACCACCCTGGACCATGCCAAACTAACCCAAGGCTCACGCATCCACCTACCCCAGCTAGCCGCCCAAAACACCCTAACCATCATGGGACGCTCCTACTACTCCCAGTCAGGAGAAGGCCTACACCGCTACTTTGACCCCCACGACGGCAAGGTCTACCTCTACACCCAATACGAACCCGCAGACTGCCGCAGAGTCTTCCCCAACTTTGAACAACCAGACCTCAAAGCAGTTTTTAATTTTTGTGTCACCGCACACAAAGACTGGGTTGTTGAATCAAACGCCCCCCTCCAAAGCACAGTCCCAGACCCGGCAGATTCAAACATCAGTAAAAGAATCTTTGCCCCCACCCAAAAAATCTCAACCTACATCACCAGCATCCTAGCCGGCCAATACTACAGCCTCGAAGATAGCTACCAGCCCACCGCTCAGCACAACTCCGGGCCCCTCACGCTCAGACTTTTCTGCCGGCAATCCCTACGCGACCACCTAGACGCCAGTAACATTTTTAAAGTCAGCAAAGCAGGACTCGACTACTTTCAAGACCTCTTCGCCTACCCCTACCCCTACCCCAAATACGATCAGGCTTTTGTTCCCGAATACAACCTCGGTGCCATGGAAAACCCCGGCCTGGTAACCTTCACCGAAGCCTACCTCTTTGAATCGGGAGCAACCCAAGCCCAACTAGAATCACGTGCCAACGTCATCTACCACGAAATGAGCCACATGTGGTTCGGTGATTTAGTCACCATGAAATGGTGGAACGACCTCTGGCTTAAAGAATCTTTTGCCGAATATATGGGCACCCTGGCTGCGGCAGAAGCAGCTGGTTTTAAAGAATCCTGGGTTACCTTTGCTCATCGCCGTAAATCCTGGGCCTACAAACAAGACCAACTCCCCAGCAGCCACCCAATTGTTGGCGATGTTCCCCACCTAGAAGCAGCACGGCAAAATTTTGACGGTATAACCTACGCCAAAGGCTCCTCCGTTATCAAACAACTGGTAGCCTACCTTGGCTTTACCGATTTTATAGCCGCAATCCGCCTCTACTTTCAGCGTCACGCTTGGTCAAATACCAGCCTAGAAGACTTCTTGACAGCTCTTGACCAAACAACCAGCCGAGATATTTTTAGTTGGGCCACCGCCTGGCTACAAACCAGCGGCCTTTCCAGCATCCAAACAGAACGCAGCTACAGCAGCGACGGCCAACTCAAAGAGTTCTACCTCAACCAGCTCCTACCGCAGGGAAAGCCCTCCCAGCTAGGGCGCCCACACCGGCTAGAGCTGGAAACCTACCGCTGGTCCGGGCAAGAACTAGCCGTAACAGAAAACTTTAAAGTAGAGATACCGGCCGGGCCAAACCCAAAAACCCAGCTAAATTTAAAGCCAGAACAACTAGCAAAACTTGAAGAGGCAGACCTACTACTTGTTAACGCACAGGACCTCACCTACGCCAAAGTGCTGCTCAGCCCAGAAGACGGCTTAGCTAGCGCCCTTAAATCCGTCTCTAGCATAAAAAATCCACTCAGTCGCGGCTTGATCTGGGGTAGCCTCTGGAACCAGGTACGTGATGCCAGCCTGACCAGCTCCACCTTTGTGCAAGCGGTAGCCCAACACCTATCCGGTGAGCAGTCAGCAACGATACTGTCCAACATCCTAGACCAGGGCCAAAGCGCCATTTCCCTCTACACTCCTGCCCATAAACGCCCCCAACTCTGGCAGCAGCTCTACCAAGCTTGTTACACAAGTCTGCGCCAGGCTCAACCCGGCAGCGACACCCAACTCATTCTGCTGCGTGCACTCCTAGCTATCAGCCTGCACACCCACGAGGGCCTAGCAGACCTCAAAGATATCGCCAGCGGCGCCCAAGAAAAAAATACCGGCGACATTGCTCTTACCCCCGGCCTACCCCACCACCAAAGCCTAGGCTGGTCTGCCCTAATCGCCCTGGCAGCTAGGAACAGTATTAGTCAAGAAGAACTCGATCAAGCCCGAAAGAACTACCCCTCATCAATTGCTGAACGAGGTTACGCCTACGCAAGCGCCGCCTTCCCGCAGGCGCAGACCAAACAAGCCGCCTTCAGCAAGATCCTCTACGATAACAGTATCTCCAACGAGATCCTTACTGCCACAGCCCAAGGATTCCAGACCGGGCCCCAAGAGCTGCGCAGCGACTATACTGCACCGCTGCTAGCTGACCTAGAGGAAATCTGGCAGAACCGTTCTATAGGCATGGCAACCCGCCTTATTAGCGGCCTCTTCCCCCAGGAAGACTACCGGGCCGAACTCCCCGTCAACCAGCACCCCTCCTACCGGGCTGTAGCTGACTGGCTGCAAGAACACCCTCAGGCACCCAGTGCTCTGATCCGACTAGTTCGTGAAGAACTTGCCGGCCTGGAGCGCAGCCTCACGGGCCAGCAATTTAACAGTTGAGCCCAGCAATCCCAGCCATAATGTCCAGTTAACTGAGCCAAGAAAGGCCACAAAACTGCCAACTAGTTTGGCAGCCCAAAAGCGCTGCCAAACTAGTTTTTCGTGAGAAGCTATATCATGAGAATTTCGCCAGCGCTTAAGGAGTAAACTTTGACCGACTATGTTTTGGGTGATCGTGGCACCGTAGAAGTCATCACCAACGACTTTTATGATGCTGAAATCCTCCAGGTCTTTGAAGAGCTCCAAGTAGACAGAGAACGTATCTGGAATGGTGAAGCTCGGCTAGTACCGGAACCCGACAACCCCTATGAACCCAGCAGTATTGCCGTCTATATTGACGACTACAAGGTGGGCAGAATGTCCCCAGAGCTGTCGGCCCAGTACTGGCAGCCCATCACCCGGGTTATTGCCTCAGGTTACGATGCTATTGTTCACCTTCAGCTCCTTGCGGTACTTCGCAGAATCAGCGGAGAAAACATCATTGAAAGCCAAGGCCTCCTATCCTTAAGCCCACCGAGTACGCTCTTCCCGCTCAACCACACACCAGCCCACTCCACCTTGCTACCGCAAGGGCCCTCCATGAAGGTTCTTGACGAAAAGGACCATTCAGAATATCTGCACAGCATCCTGCCACCTAGCGGTGAAGCCAGAGTCATTCTTACACTAGAAATTAACCAGCAGAAGCAAGTAGGGCAAGACACCGTTGATATGGTAGACGTCCTCCACGACCGTAAGCTTGTTGGCCGCCTGAGCACCCAGATGTCCGAGCAACTGGCTCCACTCATCAGGTACGCTAGAGAACGCAACAAACTCACCAGTGCCTGGGGCACCATTCGCGGGAATGCCCTCGAAATCTCCCTGACAGTGCAGGCTCTAAGAACCCAAGACATACCCGCTGAATGGTTTGAGGAACTCCCCAACAATGTCCCTGAGTTACTTCCTATAGCCAGCGCCTACACTGTCACCACTTCTTTTGCCCCCGCCGAAGGTGAAGTAGACAGAGAAGCCTACCTTAGGAAAAAACAGGATCTGGTGGAATCCATTGCGGCCCATCAAAACCGTTATGACACAGAGTCCAGCACACCAAGCCGACGCCGGGCCCCAGACACTCCCGACCGGCGACTAGCTGTTTTGCTAGCCATCCTTGGACTTATCTTTATCCTCGCTGGACTCGGGCTTGTCTTCTGGAAAGCCCTGCTCGGGGTAGTATCCCTAGCCTTCGGCGTTTGCTTTCTTGCCCTGGCCCTCTACATGGGACGAACATCCAGTTAGTTTAGTCCGTACCGTGCTTACTGACGTAGCTGTCCATAGTGCCCTCGCGTAAGGCATTAGACAGCTCTGCCGTGGCATCTACATTAAGCACCACAATAGACTGCCCGTCCATAGACCAGTCAGGTCCTGCGTTAGGCATCGTCAACATCTGCAGATTTGGGCCCCCGCTACTCAGGTAAGGCAGCGCCAAGGAAGCTATAGTAGCAGCGGTTAAACCGCTATCAACGGTGACGTAGGGAGTAATGGAATCAATAAGGTTTTTAAAGTTTCCGATATTCTCAAAAACCCCCTGACTTTTAATCGTATTAAGCAAACCATTCATATAGGCCCGCTGATTCCTTACCCGCTGATAGTCACCATCAGCAAAAGAATAACGTTCCCGCACAAAGACAAGAGCCTCACCACCACTCATCGTTTGCTCACCCGCAGTAAAGGTGTAGTTATTCGACGAAAAAGAAACCGGCACCTGGACAGTAACCCCACCCAAAGCATCAGTCATGCTCTTAAAACCAGAGAAATCTATCTCCGCAACATGGTCAATACGCACATTAAGCAGTTGCTCAATAGTTGCCACCTGTAAGTCAACTCCACCGTAGTTAAGAGCAGCATTTATTTTTGCTGCCCCGTATCCGGGAATATTAACCCAGCTATCGCGCATCAATGAAATCAAATAAGGGTCACCACCCGAGGCAGGAATATGCAGGAGCATAATACTGTCTGCCCGCTGCCCTGAGACATTACTTGCCTCCGCCGTACCGGCTCGAGAATCAGAACCCAAAAGCAAAATATCCGTTGATCCGGTTTCAGACGGCCTCGCTGTAACAACACCGTATTCTAGATGATCCGGAATCCCATTACCGTTCTTATCATTCACAGAACTGTTATCTAGGCCTTTAGAGTTAACGAGATTACCCGAAAGTCCCTGATTAAAACCATCCATGCTGCTCCCCGTCTTTCCAGACTCATCGGGAAAAGCAGAGGAAAACTTATTAGTCCCACCGTTCCAGGCCTGACTGATAACTCCTAAATAGATGGCAGCACCAGCCCCTAAGACTAATACCAAGGACAAGATGCTGATAAGTATAATTTTTCTTTTTCGCCGGGGGCTCTGCTGATCGGCCTGAGCTGTAGGGGACATGGGGGAACTCCTTCTAAAAACAAGCAGGGATTTGCCACCATTTATGGTGGCAAATCCCTGCTATTTTACCTAGTTTTGGAGTAAATACCCGCAATATCCTAGCCTAAGGGCCAGTGTCAGCCGTATTTCCCCTCCAAGCTAAAACTTAGGAAGCTTTACCAAAATTCTTAAAGCGGGCATTAAAACGCTCAACACGGCCTGCGGAGTCCATAATGCGCTGCTTACCGGTATAGAAAGGATGAGATTCTGACGAAATTTCAACCTCTACCAGTGGGTATTCATTGCCGTCTTCCCACACTTCGGTCTTAGCCGATGACATGGTGGAATTAGTTAGAATTGTTTTGCCCGAGGCCAGATCGCGAAACAAAACTGGGTGATAATCCGGATGGATATCTGCCTTCATAATACGTACCTTCTTCTGTCCTGGATTTTGCCAGTGACCTAGGATTTTGGATAAATAAGGGAGCGGCAACCCGCACAGTTTAATAAACCAAAAGTCAACCTTAGCACTGTTAGACAAACCACTCCACCACCACCGGCTAAAGATTGGTCACGTTCTTGGGCCAGTTTCCCAAAAAGCAAGGGCTGCAGCCGTAGCAACGTTGAGGGAATCAACCTGCCAGAACATGGGTATCTTAACCAGAAAATCTGCTGCCGCAAGACTAGACCGGCTTAAGCCGGGCCCCTCTGAGCCCAGAAGCAAGGCAAGCTTATCCTCCTGCCTTTGGCCCAGGTGACGCAGGTCCATAGCAGAATCTGCTAAAGCCATTGCAGCAAGCACAAAACCTTGCTCTCGTAAGGTCTGCAGATCCTTACCCCAGTCTGTTGATCTTACCCAAGGCAGACTAAAAACAGCGCCCATAGAAACCTTAATAGACCGACGATACAAGGGATCCGCACAGCTGGGACTGAGAATAATAGCGTCAAAACCTAACCCTGCAGCAGAACGAAAGATAGCGCCCAGATTAGCATGGTCCACAATATCTTCAAGAACAGCTAAACGAGAAGAACCGCTGACAATCTCTGCCAAGGTTCGAGGAGCAGGCCTCTGCATAGCGGCCAGGGCTCCACGGTGAACCCTATAGCCAGTAAGTTTCTCTAACTCTGATTCCTGCGCAAGGTAAACCGGAACCTGAGGGTAAGCCAGAAAAATATCCCGCAAATCATCAGCCCATTTTTCGCTAGCCAAAAAAGCGAGGGGGCGGTCCCCAGCGGCTAAGGCCCGACGAATAACCTTACTTGATTCAGCCAGGTATATTCCCCAGCGAGGTTCCTGCAAGCTGCGCAGTTTTACGTCAGTCATAGCGTAAAAATAGTCACGATGCTGCCGGGGACAGCAGCTTAGCTCTAAGACTGATGGCAGCGCGTAGACCCGTTGTCTACGGGCAGCAAGGTCCTGCGAATTTAACTGTTTTTGAGGCACAGAGCCTACTTAGCAGAGGGGTGCGCAAAAGCTGAGTAACGCCCTCGATCGTTAACGGTCAAGTCAAAATCCATACCGTAGGTAGCCTTAAGATTTTCCTGGGTAAGGGTTTGTGCTAAGGGGCCAGAAGCCACCACCTGCCCTGCACGGAGCAGCAAAATATGGGTAAACCCACTAGGTATTTCTTCCAAATGGTGGGTTACCAGTACTGTTACTGGCGCCGCAGGATCCTCGGTAAGCCGCGTAAGCCTGGACACAAGATCTTCTCGGCCAGCAATGTCTAAGCCGGCTGCCGGCTCATCCAGCAAAAGCAATTCTGGATCAGTCATTAAAGCCCGGGCTATTAAGACTCGTTTACGCTCACCCTCCGAAAGCGTAGCAAAAGCCCTCTCAGCTAGATCCGCCACACCCCACTGTGCCAGCAAATCTACGGCTCGCTGATCATCCAGCCCCTCGTACTGTTCCTTCCAGCGACCGGCAACAGCATAGGCCGCGGTTAAAACCACATTGCGCACTTTTTCCTGCGCTGGAATAGTCTGCGCCAAGGCAGCCGAAGAAACCCCAATCCTGGGGCGAAGCTCAAAAACATCAACAGCGCCTAGAACCTCATCCAAAATATCAACCGTACCGCTCGTAGGGTGCAAGCGGGCAGCAGCAAGGGCTAGCAGGGTTGTTTTTCCGGCACCGTTAGGACCTAAAACAATCCACTTCTGCCCTTCCTCAACTTTCCAGTTAATCCGATCAAGCAACTTCTTGCCCTGGCGAACTAAGCTAACTTGCACAAAATCTAGTACTGCACTCATACATGACACTTTATAACGATCACCGGGCGGGAAAAAATCTAGCCAGCCTTTTAAAAGCAACTTATCTTGCCTTGCTTGTCAACCTGGTTGAGTTTGGCCCGCCCTCCGTACAATAGTCAGCATGAACATAAGCGCAGGTATCGTAGCTATTTCTCATAGGGACCCAGCACAAGAGCCCGACCTTGACCAGCTTAACCACGCCCTAGCCGGCATCAAAACCCTCAGTTGGCAGAACCTAGATAAGCAGTACATCAGCCCCCTTGCTCCAGAAGAGGGCCAGCAAGAAGGCCCGGCCTACTGGCTGGTCACAGCAAGGTGTAGCTACGCTGAGTCCCTGCCCGACCTTAGGCATAGGCTGGCCCAGCTCTCACAGGAAAAACAGTTAGGTCTCAGCCTCAACGCAGTTGCTTTCTCTGGGCAAGAAGCCCAGCAGAAAAAACTACTGGTCATGGACGTTGATTCCACTCTTATTCAGGAAGAAGTTATTGATCTTTTAGCGCTTAAAGCGGGCAAGGGAGCAGAAGTTGCCCAGGTAACGGAGCGGGCTATGCGCGGAGAGCTTGACTTTGCTCAGTCACTCACCTCAAGGGTCAGCCAACTAGCCGGCCTACCCCTCAGCCTTCTTGAACAAGTAAGCCAAGAAATTACCCTCAGCCCCGGCGCCCAGCAGCTTATTCAAGGCCTTCAAGCAGAGGGCCACGTAGTCGCTGCCGTTTCAGGGGGGTTTGAGCAAATCCTCACTCCCCTAGCTACCCGTTTAAAGCTGGCCTACAGTAGAGCTAATCAATTAGAAGTCGAAGCCGGCCTGCTCACCGGAAGGGTTAGCGGTGCTATCGTAACCGCCGAAGTCAAAGAAGAAATGCTCCGGCTCTGGGCAGAGAAAGAAAACCTAACTCTAGCCGACACCGTAGCAGTTGGTGATGGCGCCAACGACCTGCTGATGCTTAAGCAGGCCGGTCTAGGTATTGCCTTCTGCGCAAAACCTGCCCTGCGTAAAGCGGCGGACGCCCGCCTGGATCTGCCCCGACTCGATGCCGTAGGGCATTTTATGAACCCCTAGCTAACGCCTAGGAAGACGCCCCTGCCTGGCAGCGCCCTTGAGGCAGGTTCACCGCGGTTAACTGATAAAACCTTTTGCTCCACCAACTAGCTCAATGTGACCGCTGGGAACCTGAGCAGTTAGCATCCGAGCAACCTCTTGCGCAAACTCGGCAACCGTATACAGTTTTCCCGCCTCCTGCCTGCGGGCCTCAAGAGCGCCCGGGTGCAAACGATTAAGCAAGGAGGCGGTCACGGTGCCTTCGATCATGTCTGCTGAAACCACAACGAGGGAAATACCTCGCTCTTTAAAAGCCGGAACCTGCTCCAGGAGAGCCTGTTCACCCGCCTTTTTAGACAAAGCAACCGGCCTATACTCATCCATGGTTTCTACTCGGTCAATAAAGTGAGCCTGATGACTGGTAACAAAAACAATTCTTCCTCCGGCAGGCATTTTCTGGGCTGCCAACTTTGCCAGGGCCAGCTGGGAATCACGATTAAGGATCATGGCGTAGTCTTCAACCATTCCTTTTTCCATGCCCCCCGATGCGTTAAGAACCAGGTAGTCCAGGGAACCAAAGGCCTCTAAGGCAGCATTAACTAGATTTTCTGCCTGGTCAGCCTGGGTAATATCGGCACCAACAGCAATGGCTTCTCCCCCAGCTTCTTTAATAGCGGCAACAACTTTTTCTGCCCGCGGCGCTTTGGAGCGATAATTAATAACAACCTTTGCTCCCGCAGCTGCCAAAATTTTGCCAGTATCCGCCCCCACACCGCGTGAGGACCCTGTCACCACAACTGTTTTACCGGTCAAACTATTCATGATCTTCCTATCTGTCATCCGTATTCTGTCTCACTTTAGTGGCCCATACCCAGGCCACCGTCAACAGGAATCACTGCACCACTAATGTAGGAGGCAGCCTCAGAGGCCAGCCAGCTAGCAACCGCTGCCACCTCCTCCGGCTGGGCAAAGCGTCCAGCAGGAATTGCGGCTAGGTACTGTTTTTTTGTTTCTTCTTCCAGAACAGCAGTCATTTCTGTATCAATAAAACCCGGGGCCAGCACATTGGCCGTAATGTTCCTAGCACCCAACTCTCTTGTTATCGAGCGGGCCATTCCTACCAAAGCTGCCTTGGAAGAAGCATAGTTAACCTGGCCTGCCCCACCGTAGAGACCAACAACGGAAGAGATGAGGATTATTCGACCGCGCTTGAGCTTGAGCATACCCTTGCTAGCCCGCTGAACGACTCGAAAGGAACCGGTGAGGTTAGTATCTACCACATCAGTAAAATCTTCTTCTTTCATCCGTAGCAGCAAGGTGTCCTTGGTAATACCGGCATTAGCTACCAGAATTTCCACCGGACCCAGCTCTGCTTCTATTTCTTTAAAAGCCTGATCAATAGAAGCCGCATCACGAACGTCTGCACGCACTGCATAAAATTCCGAAGGGGCCTGACCGCTACGGTAGGTGACACATACCCGGTAGCCTTCCTTTTTAAATTGTTGGGCAATGGCATAACCAATCCCTCTGTTACCACCGGTTACCAGGACAACCTTACCTTGGTTTTGTGTCATTATTTTCCTCTGTCAAACCAACTATTCTTCAGCTTATCTTACGCGATTTGTTGTGAGGTGGGTTGATCTAGTAGCACTTAGAAAACAAGAAAGCTTAGACTGGTCTTGATAGGTTTACCAGCGGGACTGCAGAGGAGGGAAAATGGCTCAAAAAATTTGGACGGCAGAGGACTTACAGGCCTACGGTTTTACTCAAGAGCAGCCAGAGCTCTACTCCATCACAAATGCTGCTGCTCCTCATTCCGAAAGCATCGATTATCGTTTTAAAAGCTACGCCCTAAAAATGCTTCTACGTGTGGTCTGCATTGTCTGTGCCCTCTTTACTGACGGCTGGCTCATGTGGGTCTGCATCCTGGGGGCAGGTGTACTGCCTTGGGTTGCTGTGGTCTATGCCAACGGAACAGACAGAGCCCGCACTGCTGATTTTTCCGCCTATCTCAATCCACACCAACAACTCCAGTTAGCCTCACAGGGCCAGCAGGCAGCCAGGCAAGAGGCAAACCGGCAGCAGGAAGAAATTATTATTGACGGCTGCCTTGCTGACCCTACCGATGAGCACAGCACAAGAACCTAGGCAGGCAGAAGGTTGGATCTACTAAAGAAAGAGGAGAGTCCAGGCTGCCACCCTTGTTCACGCAAAGGCTGCAGCAGCCTGGCTGCCTGGAAAGTCCTCTGGAATAACCCAAGAATACACAGCGCGCAGCGGCGCAAAACCTGGCTTGCCTGCCCTGAGCACCGTCAATTTCTGGAGGAATTTTTACAGGCCCGCGGCTTTTGGAAAGAAACTCTTCCCTTCGAGGACTTAGAACAAGAAGACAGGCCTGGGCAGGATAAGATGAGATAGAGCTAGCAACGCCTCAGAAAGGTCTGTGTGTACCGTTTTCTTTTAAGCGGCAAGTGGATTGCCGGTTTTGTACTAACAATTATTTTTTCTCTCATCTGCCTTTACTTAGGCAACTGGCAGATGAGCCGAAAAGAAGATCTTGATTACCGCAATTCCCTCATTACCAATAATTACAGGGCTGAACCTTTAGATTTTTCATCTCAACCCACTATCTTTACAGACTTTAACTTTGGACAGCAGTGGTTGCCGGTGCGCATGCAGGGACACTACCTGCCCCAGCAGCAACTGCTGGTAAGAAATCGTCCTTATGAAGGTGTTAACGGCTTTGATGTGCTTGTCCCCTTTGCCACCGAACAGGGTGAGTATGTTCTCATTGACCGTGGCTGGCTCCCGGCAGAAGCCATGGATGCGGCCCAGGTTGCTGGAGATATTCCTGCCCCACCTCAAGGTCAGGTAGAAGTAACGGCTAGGGTTCATCAGGGTGAATCCCCTAGTGGAAAGTCAGCCCCGCCAGGCCAAGTCTCCTCCATTGATTTAGCTGCTATTGCCAGTGAGACCGGGCTACCTCTGGCTCAGGGAGCCTACGGGCAGTTGGCGAGCGAAAAACCGGCAGTAAAGACCCCCGCCCTGGCCCTAGAACCTGATTTAGATACCGGCCCTAATTTGTCTTACTCAGTCCAGTGGTATGTTTTTGCCCTGCTATGCTACGTCGCCTACTTTTGGCTAGCCCGACAGAAGGTTCGTAATGATCATTTAGACGCCCAAGTTGCCGCTGAGTTAGAGAGCTACTACGCCCAATTCTACGACCAGCAAGGAAACTATATTGGCCTAGAAGATGAGGATCTGATCCTTCGTAAGATGGAAATGGTAGACGATATGCCCGCTCATATGAAGGCTATTGTTAGGCCTAAGCTCAGTAAAAAAAGGTCACAGCCAAGCGATGAGGAAGTAGAAGATGCCTACCTGGATCGGTTAGAAAAGGATCAGTAACCAATAATTCCTGGTATCTATAGCATAAAAACGGTGGTAGAGCGCAGGGCATCTACCACCGTCCTCGAAACCTAGGTACTGGCTAGGATTCGGTCCTCGCTTCCGGCCAGAAAACATCAACCTCGACGTTCTCTGCCTGCAAAGCTGGGTACATAGGATAAGGTGAGTTAAACATTGATCTCCTCTTCTCTTACAGCCGGCCAGCACGCCTGTGTACCGGCCAGCCACAGTCCAGGGCCTCATTGCCCCGGACACTGTAACAGCAAGGTATTCCTTTGGAATACGCCCACCAGTTTATTGAGACAAGGCCTTATCTTCAATGAGCAAAAACCTACCAGCAGCCCCTTAATCGGTAATCTAAGTTGTCAGCGCCAGAATATACCCACAGTTTTAAAGAAAACTTTCTTGGCTCTCGTGTTAAGGAAAGAAACATAAGCCTATTGGTAGCTACCAATAGGCTTATCTTGGGCAGAATCAGGCAAGGGTGATGAGGTCCTGGTAGTCCTGGGACCAAAAATCCTCAACTGCATCCGGCAAAAGCAGCACCCGCTCGGGGTTTAAGGCTGCAACCGCACCCTCATCGTGAGATACCATGACGATGGCACCTTGATAGCTCTTTAAGGCCTTGAGAATTTCCTGTCGAGAAGCAGGATCCAGGTTGTTCGTTGGCTCATCCAAAAGCAGCACATTGGCCTGAGAGGCCACCAGCGTCGCCAAAGATAAACGAGTTTTTTCTCCACCAGAAAGGACCCCGGCAGGTTTATCAACATCGTCTCCAGAGAAGAGAAAGGAGCCCAGGATGCTACGGCAACTACCCACTTCAAGATCTGGAGCGGCTGACTGCATGTTCTCAAGAACAGTCCGAGACTTATCCAAAATCTCATGCTCTTGGGCAAAATAGCCTATCTTAGCTGCATGTCCATAGCTTACCTGGCCAGTGTCGGGGGTCGTAACGCCGGCCAGCAAACGTAAGAGGGTAGTTTTACCTGCACCGTTAAGACCAAGTATCACTACACGACTAGCACGGTCAATAGCTAAATCAACCCCACTAAAGATTTCTAAGGAACCGTAAAATTTCCCTAGCCCCTGTGCCGATAAAGGAGTTTTGCCGCAGGGTTTTGGGGAAGGAAACCGGATAGCAGCCACCTTATCTGCAACTCGTTCTTCCTCCAGACCTCGCATAAGACGCTCAGCCCGCTTAAACATTTGCTGTGCGGCAACTGCCTTACTTGCTTTAGCTCGCATCTTTTCTGCTTGGGCTAGCAGTGCATCAGCTTTTTTCTTGGCGTTAGCTCTTTCCCTGCTTCGGCGGGCCTGGTCTTGCTCACGCTGTTTTAAGTAGTTCTTCCAACCCATGTTATAAACATCAATAAGGCAGCGATTAGCATCTAGGTACAAAACTTTATTAACAACCAGTTCCATGAGGTCAACGTCGTGGCTGATAACGAGTAGCCCACCACTAAAGTTCTTTAAAAAATCCCGCAGCCAGACAATAGAATCTGCGTCAAGGTGGTTTGTGGGTTCGTCCAAGATCATGGTCTCTGCCTGAGAAAAAAGGATACGTGCCAGCTCTACACGCCGTCTCTGCCCACCAGAAAGGGTAGCCAGTGGCTGTTTAAGCAGCCGCTCAGGTAGGTTAAGATTATGGGTGATGGTAGCTGCTTGCGCTTCAGCAGCATAACCCCCACCGGCTATAAATTCAGCCTCAAACCTGTCATAACGCCGCATTGCCTTCTGACGAAGGTTAGCATCCTGGCTGGCCATATTCTCCTGTGCCTGCCGCATAGCCTGAACTGCCCCGGCTAGGCCTCGGGCAGAAAGGATACGGTCCTGGGCCAGCTGACTCATATCCTCAACCTGAGGATCCTGGGCTAGATAGGCAATTTTACCCTCAGTCTCCACCCTACCTGAGGCAGCCAAAGCCTGCCCGACCAGTACCTTGGTTAGACTAGTTTTACCGGCGCCATTACGGCCAACTAAACCGATTTTATCACCCCGGTCAATCCTAAAGTTCACTTCTTCCATCAGTAAACGGGCACCGGCACGCAACTCAAGATCTTTAACGGATATCAAAGAAAATACCTTTCAACAGCACTCAGGCACAGGAACCCATTCTAGTGCATGGCAGGGCTCAGCAAACTGCTTCAGTTTTGAACAGCGTTCAATTACGGCTATATTAGCTCTATGACCAAGACATCTTCGAGGCATGCAACCCAAGATCTGGCCCTAATTTCGATTTTTGCAGCTTTTATTGCTGTCTGTGCCCTCCTGCCAGCTTTCCCGCTAGGCCCGGCAGGAGTTCCCCTTACCTTCCAGACTCTCGGTATTTACATTACTAGCCTTGTTTTAGGCGGCCGACGAGCAGGTTTAGCCACCCTGCTTTATCTTGTTGTAGGGTTACTTGGCCTACCAATTTTTGCTGGTGGTGGCGCGGGCCCGGCCGTCCTGGCCATGCCTGCAGCTGGCTATCTTTTAGGCTTCCCCCTGGGCGCTTTTCTTGCTGGCTGGTTAGCTTATCGGGGACGACGTAGCTTTCCCCAACCCGGCAAGGCCCAGTGGGTTAGTCAGTTACTAGCGGTGCTGGCAGGATTTATGCTCATAACCGCCACCGGCGTACTGGGCATGATGCTCAACGCCGGTTTATCCCTGACCGCAGCCTGCCTTGCAGCAGCTATCTATCTGCCCGGTGATCTTATTAAATCCATCATCGCTATTTTTATCTCTCAAGCTGTTCACCGCGCCTTTCCTCAGCTTGCAGAAAAGTAGAACGGTCATGCTCCGCAGAAAAAAATCGAGCAGCAGCAAAGAACCTCTTTTTGAGGAAGGGGCTGGACTCTGCGCCCAAGAAGTTTATCTTCAAGGCCAGGATATGCCTCAAAAAGAGCCTATTCTAAAGAATATTAACGTAGACATACGGGCACAGTGTACGGGCATCCTAGGCCTTAACGGCAGCGGCAAAACCAGTTTTCTTAAACTCTTTAATGGTTTAGTCACCCCCAGCAGCGGCAGCATCCAGGTGGATGGAGTCCGCCTAGACCACTATCCCCAGGCGATCCGGCGCAGAGTTGGTTTTTTATTTGCTGATCCACTAACCCAGCTGATTATGCCCACACCGCTAGAAGATATTGAGCTTTCTTTACAGTCTTCCATCCCCAACAAGCAGCAGCGACGGAAGCAGGCCTTAGAATTACTGGCTAGCCGCGGTCTAGCAGACCGAGCCCACCACAGCATCTACCACATTTCTGGTGGAGAACGTCAGCTCACTGCCTTGTTAACCCTTCTGGCCGTAGAACCTAAAATCCTGCTCTTAGATGAGCCAACAACCCTGCTTGATCTGCGCAATAAAATCAAATTTATAGATCTTATTAAAACTTTGCCACAACAGTTACTCATAAGCACCCACGATCTGGATCTGGCTCAGCAGTGCGATCAGCTGCTCATTCTTAACGCCGGTCAGCTCCTTGCCCAGGGGCCGGCAGAGGATATGCTAACCCAATACCGTCACTGGTGTAGCAGCGGCTTTCCCAATCCAACCTCAAGACAGCAGGTTTAAAATACCGTGCTTAATCAACTTTTTAGTATCTATCGAGATGAACAGACTCCCATCCACCGGCTGCCTTTAGCGGCTAAATGGGCCTTTATTTTTATGACAGCTCTTGCTATTAATATCAGCAGGGACTGGCTGGTTCCCGCCCTTTTTCTTGTCCTAGTCGTCCTCATTGGCAGACTGGCAGGACTCGGTTTTAAAGACTGGTATGCAGCAGTCAAAAGTATTATTTGGCTCCTACTAGCCATGAGTGTCTACTATCTTATTTTTAATAAAATTCTTCAGGGCTTAGACCTGATCCTAGGACTGCTAACCCTGCTCTTTGCCTCTAAAATTCTTCTCTACACAACCCCTGTCACAGTATTGGTAGATGGTTTTATTACTGCCTGGAGCCCCCTAAAGTTTTTAGGTCTTAATCCGCGCTGGCTTGGTCTAGCATTCGCAATTATGCTCAGATCTATTCCGGCTATCATGGATCGCTGGATCCTGCTCGATACAGCAGTACTGGCCAGGGGCCTTAAAAAATCTCCCTTCCTGCTTTTTACCCCTTTGATAATTCATACCGTCAGCTATGCCCAAGATACTGCTGATGCCTTGGCAGCACGCGGTCTAGATTCCCGTGAGCACAAGCCTCAGAAGCGGGAGAACTAAACATTTTTTGAGCAATCTCCTTGTATATATTTGAAGGACCGCAGAGTATGCTTGTGCTATGGCTTTTAAAGATGACTCCCGGCTTGACTCCAGCCGTATTGAACGAACAGGATCAACCAGAAGCGGCAAGGGTGCCGCCCTGGGAGGCGGCTTAGGAGGAGCGGCCTTACTCCTTCTTGTTGCTGTATTTTTTGGCCAAGATGGGGTCAACCTGCTCAATCAGGTAGCAGGCGCTGACTATTCTTTCTCTAATATCGAGCAAGAAAACGCCGGTGAGACCCTTACCGAGTGCAAAACCGGGACCGACGCTAACAGCAACTCTGACTGCAATATGGTGGGCACCGCTAATTCTCTAGACAATTTTTGGTCTAGCTTTTTACCTACAGCAGCTGGCGTAGACTACCAGTCGCCCAGGCTACGCCTTTTTTCTGGGAGCACAGATTCTGCCTGTGGCCGTGCCAGCAGCGCCGTTGGCCCCTTCTACTGTCCAGCCGATCAGAAGGGGTACGTCGATACCAGCTTTTTTCAAGTGATGCAGACCCAACTAGGTGCTAGCGGCGGCCAGTCAGCGGAACAGTATGTCCTGGCCCACGAGTATGGTCATCACGTGCAAAACCTTTTGGGTGATCTTAAATACTCCCAAACAGACCCCAAGGGGGCTAACTCCGGGGCCGTCCGAGTTGAACTTCAGGCAGACTGCTACGCCGGCCTCTGGGCCCACCACGCCAGTCAAGACAGCCAGAGCGCAGTACAGCTTGAGCCCTTTACCCAGGACGAAATCAAACGTATCGTCAACGCTACAGAAGTTATTGGAGACGATCATATTCAGATGACTTCCCAAGGACATACCGATTCGTCTACCTACACACACGGAACCAGTGCACAGCGCACAGCCTGGTTTATGGCCGGTTACGAATCCGGGGACATGAAACGCTGCAACACCTTTGAATCAGCAGACCTCAACCAGCCCTAAATTCTTAGCAAGAGGCTGCCCACCAACCTTATGAGAGTCGGGGGCAGCCCAAAAATATACCTGAGTTACTAGATATTAAAACCCAGGGCCCGCATCATTTCACGACCGTCTTCGGTAATGCGCTCCGGCCCCCAGGGCGGCATCCAGACCCAATTAACATGCCAATCATCCAGCATAGTTTCCAGATTTTGCTTAACCTGCTCCTCAATAACATCCTGCAAGGGGCAAGCTGCCGTTGTCAGAGTCATATCCAGGATCAAAGCACCGTCTTGATCCCAGCGCAAGCCGTAAAGTAAGCCAAGATCAACAATGTTAACACCAAGCTCTGGGTCAATAACATTCTTGAGAGCTTCTTCGATTTCCTCCTGGGTCAGCTGGCCGGATCCGTCAGACTGATCATTCATTCTTACTCCTTACAAAGCTGTTAAGAGGCTTAAGCATAAGCTACGTAGCCTTCTTCTTCTAGCCGGTCAGCCAGCTCAGGTCCCCCCTGGTCTACCATACGACCGCCAACAAAAACGTGCACAAACTCGGGTTTGATGTAGCGAAGAATACGGGTGTAGTGAGTAATGAGCATAACACCCATCTGGTTATCCTGCTGAGCCCGGTTAACACCTTCAGAAACAATCTTTAAGGCATCAACATCCAGGCCAGAATCGGTTTCATCCAAAATACCAAACTTAGGTTTAAGCAACTCTAGCTGGAGAATTTCATGCCGTTTCTTCTCACCGCCGGAAAAACCCTCGTTGACGTTCCGGGCCGTAAAATCCGGGTCAATCTTGAGCTGTTCCATGGCCGCTTTAACATCTTTTGTCCAAGTACGCAAAGAAGGGGCCTGTCCATCAACAGCAGTCTTGGCTGAACGCAGAAAGTTGGACATGGTTACACCGGGAATCTCTACCGGGTACTGCATGGCTAAAAAGAGGCCAGCACGGGCTCGCTCATCAACAGACATCTCAATAAGGTCCTGGCCATCGAGCAAAATCTGGCCAGAATCTACCCGGTACTTGGGATGACCGGCAATAGTTGCCGCCAGGGTAGACTTACCCGAGCCGTTAGGACCCATGATGGCGTGAATCTCGCCCGAATTAATACGAAGGTTCACACCCTTAAGAATGCTCTTAGCATTCTCATCGTCCAAGAGGACGCTAACGTGTAGATCCTTAATTTCAAGAGTTGACATTATTCTCCTACAAAAAAAAATTTAAGACGCCAAGGCGCTAGTTATTACCAATAGCCAGTTCTAGTTCAAGAGCCTGAGTAAGCTGCTCTTCAAGCTCGGGAATACGGACCTGCTGAATAATTTCGTTTAAGAAACCCCGCACCACCAAACGGCGTGCCTCATCCTCTGGGATTCCCCGAGCCTGCAAATACCACAGATGCTGTTCATCGAGCTGACCGGTCGTAGAGGCATGCCCGGCGCCCTCAATTAAACCGGTTTCGATCTCAAGATTAGGAACAGAATCTGCTCGTGGCCCGTCTTCTAAGATCAGGTTACGGTTAAGTTCGTAGGTATCTGTTCCTAGCGCATCCTTACCAATGAGCACATCTCCCACCCAAACAGAGTGGGCCTGTTTACCCTGTAAAACGCCCTTGTAGGTTACCCGAGATTTACAGTGAGGCACAGAATGATTAACAAAAAGTCGAGACTCAAGATGCTGGCCCGCATCTGCAAAGTAAAGACCGTACATCTCAGTCTGGGCACCGGGGGCAGTAAACCGAGTAGTCGGCGTTATGCGAACAGTTTGACCGCCCAAAGAAATATTGACGTGCTTAAAATAGGAATCCCTGCCTAAGCGGGCATAGTGGGCTGCTGCATGTACGGCCTGATCATCCCATTGCTGCAGGCTAATAACCGTTAAGGAAGCAGAATCATGCACAAGGAACTCAATATTTTGCCCCAGCACAACCTGCCCGGTATGCCTAATAACCAGTACTGAACGTGAAAAAGGCTGAGCTTCAACCACCAGGTGCTGGGCAGCGGGTTCATCCGATAAACCACTAACATCCAGTTCCAGGCTCTGCTCTAGCTCTAGGTTCTGCGGAATCGTTAGTATAGTGGCCTGTTCAAAATGGCTCCAGGCATTAGCTGCAACCCGGTCCTCGGGAACACCGGCTTGGCCAATTCGCTGATCATCGCGGCCAACGGTCTCCATTTTTACCCGATCTGCTGCTGGACCGGCCTTAAGCAGCACAGCTGGAGCTGGCCCGGTTAAAGCCACCTGGTGCAGGCCCTTGAGGCGAGCCAAGGGAGTAAAACGCCAGTCCTCCTCTCGTCCAGTTAATTCAGCAAAATCTTCTACCCGATATGAGGTGGGACGCCCGGCCCGGGAAGAATCAAATTGTTTTTTCTCCACACGGACAGTGTCATCATGAACATGCTCTGTTGCGAGCTTTTCACCCTCGTCGGTCATTCCCGGGATAGCCGGGCCATTATGACTAATGTTTTCAGGCTGGGACATAGTTAGCCTACGGATCCTTCCATCTGAAGTTCAATCAGGCGATTAAGTTCAAGAGCGTACTCCATAGGTAGCTCACGGGCAATGGGCTCTACAAAGCCGCGCACAATCATAGCCATAGCTTCCTCCTCGGTTAAACCGCGTTGCATAAGGTAGAAAAGCTGCTCTTCCGAAACCCTAGAAACAGTAGCCTCGTGGCCCATGCTGACATCGTCCTCACGGATATCTACGTAAGGATAGGTGTCAGAACGGGAAATAGTGTCTACAAGCAAGGCATCACAGACCACATTTGATTTAGCGTGGGAGGCTCCTTCACGAACCTGCACCAAGCCCCGGTAGGCAGAGCGGCCCCCATTGCGGGCAATAGATTTTGAAACAATGCTTGAAGACGTGTGCGGAGCAATATGAACCATCTTGGACCCGGTATCTTGGTGCTGGCCCTCCCCCGCAAAGGCAATAGATAAGGTCTCACCCTTAGCGTGCTCACCAACCATATAAACAGCCGGATATTTTTGGGTAACTTTGGAACCGATATTGCCATCTACCCACTCCATCGTGGCGCCCTCTTCACAGATAGTGCGCTTAGTCACCAGGTTATAGACGTTGGTAGACCAGTTCTGAATAGTGGTATATCGAACTCGGGCATTCTTTTTAACAATGATTTCAACAACCGCCGAATGCAATGAATCTGATTTATAGATAGGTGCAGTACAGCCCTCGATATAGTGAACGTATGACCCTTCATCAGCAATAATCAGGGTTCGCTCAAACTGGCCCATGTTTTCGGTATTAATCCTAAAGTAGGCCTGCAGCGGTATCTCAACGTGTACACCCGGCGGGACGTAGACAAAGGAGCCACCGGACCAAACGGCGGTATTAAGGGCCGCAAACTTATTGTCACCCGTAGGAATTACCGTCCCAAAATACTCTCGAAAAATATCCTCGTATTCACGCAAGGCGGTATCAGTATCAACAAAGATAACGCCCTGCTTTTCAAGGTCTTCACGGATCTGGTGATAAACCACTTCAGATTCATATTGGGCAGCAACACCGGCTACCAGTCTCTCACGCTCAGCTTCGGGAATACCCAACTTTTCGTAGGTATTGCGAATATCTTCTGGCAGGTCTTCCCAGGTTTGCGCCTGACCTTCTGTGGAACGTACAAAATATTTGATATTGTCAAAATCAATCTCAGATAGGTCTGCACCCCAGGTGGGCATAGGCTTACGGTCAAAAAATTTGAGCGCTTTAAGACGCATGTTAAGCATCCACTCCGGCTCATTCTTTTTTGCTGAGATATCTCGAACGACTTCTTCATTCAGCCCGCGTCGGGCAGACTGGCCAGCTTCATCGGAATCTACCCAGCCATATTCATAGGTGCCGATCCCTTCAAGCTCGGGGTTGGCCTCGAGAATTTCTGAAATGACGGTCTCGTTGGCCTTGTGCTCAACTTGTTCAGTCATTTTAGCCTTTCTTTAATGGAAATTTTGATATACAAGTCCCGGTTGTTTTATTCCTGTGTCTTATTGAGATCTTGCTCCGTATTCCGCACCAGAGGAATGTGTGTGGTGCACACGTGCGATCCAGCTGCCATGCTGGAAAGTCTGCGAACATCAACACCTAGCAGGTCGGCAATAACCTCTGTCTCCTGTTCACAAAAAACCTGAAATTCTTCTGCTAGATCTCTCACCGGACAGTGTCCTTGACAAAGTTGAATGCTTGCAAGAAGAGGTTGAGATAGCTGCTGCGAGGCTGCCGGTTCCATCACCTGAGTACTGGCAACAAAACCATCCTTGGTCATAGCCTCAGCCAGGGCAGCGGCACGGTCTGCAAGGTTATCCCCAGCAGCTTCAACAAGAGGCCGGTATTTTTCTTCCATCTGTTCAGCCCTAGCTGAAGCAAAGGAGCGTAAGGCCTCCTCCCCCACAGTCCGGCGTAGCATATTGAGAGCATCGCGAGCAATATCCAAATAGTCATTGCCAAGCTGTGAGTGCCCCTGCTGGGCAACAACATAGCGTCGAGCCGGCCGCCCAGCCCCGGCACCGTGCTGCTTAAGCGGCACTACGGTGATCATTTTCTCGGCCTCTAAAGCATCAAGATGACGTCGCACCGCTGCCGGTGTCAGATTCAGCTCTTCACCTAAATTAGCCGCAGAAACAGGGCCGTGGGTAAGAACTCCGTGAAGAACCCTATCTCGGGTCCTCTCCTCTGTTTCCACGCTGTGCTGGCCAGTAACCAGCTTCTTTGGGGCCTTATGGACGGAATACACAAGTAAAGTATGTCCTAATTATGCGGATCAGGCTAGTAAGGCTAGCCTTGCTTCACCCTCAGAAAACAAGAAAGATCCTCCCAGGCCAGTAACTAAGCAAAAAAACAAACTTCAAATATTTCTTTTCTAAAACAACGTAGAATGTAACGGTGCCCTGTAACCAAGACCCAGATCCAGTCCGCAACCATGCGGAAGCTGCTCTAGACATTAGTGACCTCAGAAAAAGCTACTCCCTGCGAAAACCGCCAAGATCCACCTCAGCTCCTGGACGAGTGCATACTGCTGTCGAAGCTGTGAGGGGAATCTCTCTTAGCGCCTACCCCGGAGAGGTAACTGTCCTACTGGGCGCAAACGGGGCCGGCAAAACATCCACCCTAGCTTGTGCACAGGGTTTACTTAAGCCCGATGCTGGCCGGGTGAGCTTACTTGGTCAAGATCCCTGGCTGGCAGACCCGCAGCTGCGGGCCCGAGTAGGTATTATGCTCCAAGATGGTGGCCTACCCCAGTCCATCAAACCCATACCGCTCCTTAAACATATCGCCTCTATGTATCGGCACCCCGCAAACATAGATCAGCTAATCACACGACTAGGGATCGCTGGCTTTAACGGCAGCAATATCCGCAGACTCTCCGGCGGACAAAAGCAGCGCGTTGCCCTGGCAGCTGCCCTCGTTGGCCAGCCAGACCTTCTCTTTCTTGATGAGCCCTCTGCCGGTCTAGATCCGCAATCACGCAAGGTAGTTTTTGACCTAATCAATGAAGAAAAAGAGCGAGGAGTCACCATTATTCTGACCACGCACCTTCTTGATGATGCCCAGCAGCTGGCAGATTACGTCTACATTCTTGAGAAAGGAAAAAACGTCTTACAGGGCACGGTCAGTCAACTCCTGAGTGCCTCAGATGCTAGCAGCACACGATTAACCCTCACCCTTAAAAGGACGGATCTAAGTCTGGCAGACCTACTGCCTAAACAAACCAGCAACACCCTTAGTCTGACCAAAGAAGACGCAAATACTTACGTTCTGACCGGTCAATTTACCAGCGAGCTACTGCTAGATCTTATGGACTCTCTTAACCATTTGAGGCTCCTACCCGACAGAATGGAATTAGCTCCCCGAACCCTGGAGGACGTTTTCTTTGATGTGGCAGGTCGTGATATTCGATGAACCCGAATGTAGAAGCAGATAGGGCAGCGCCGGTCCTTAAAAGACTAGTTGCTCAAGGCAGGTACGAGCTTGTTGCCATGTTAAAAAACGCCGAGCAACTCATGCTCAATATTGCCTTTCCTGTCATGGCCCTGTTTGCCATGGTCTGGACCAGCTTTATTGACTCCTACGCCCAAGAGATTAATAGCAGCAGAGTTGATGCTGCTGTGCCCGGAGTACTGGCCCTCTGCCTTATTTCTACTGCACTTTCAGGACAGGGCATTGCCACAGGTTTTGACCGAAGATACGGGGTCTTACGTTTCCTCTCCACTACGCCACTGGGCCAAACGGGGCTTATCCTTGGTAAAATCCTAGCCGTCTTAGCGGTACTGATGCTTCAGTTCCTGGTGATAGGAAGTGCTGCCCTTCTGCTGGGGTGGCGGCCCAATTTTATCAGCATCCTCCTCTCCATCCCCACCATGCTCTTGGGTGCTGCAGCCTTTACCGCACTTGGTTTACTCATTGCAGGAACTGTCCGAGCAGAAGCAACCCTGGCTATTGTCAATATGGCCTGGGTCCTTCTAGCAGCGGGGGGCGGAACTCTTTTGCCGGTCAGCCACTACCCTGCCCCGCTAGAACAGCTCGCTAGCATTCTTCCGTCGGGAGCTCTGGGAACAGCTTTTCGGGCTGAGTTCAGTAGCCAAGAATTTATGATGGGACCACACCTGATTTTAATGATCTGGACCTTAGCCTGTGGGCTACTCGCCCGGCGCTATTTTAAATGGTCCTCTTAAACACACACAGAAGGTAATCCATGACCTCTTTAACTTGGCAGCAAAAGCTTTTACCAACCCAGGCAAACAACTGGGTTAAATACATGGCCTATGCAATAGTCATAGCCAATATTGGGCTCATCATTTCTGGAGGCATCGTCCGTTTAACCGGCTCCGGCTTGGGCTGCGACACCTGGCCCCGCTGCACTTCGGAAGGCTCTTGGACAACAACGCCAGAAATGGGAATACACGGCGTAGTGGAATTTGGTAACAGACTGCTCACCTTCGTCTTGACCGCTATTACCGTCTTGACCTTTCTTTCCATTGTTCGTCTTGTTCTTCCCGAGATGGGAAGTTTTAAAGAATTACTCCCCAAACTTTTAACCGGACTTAGGGCCAGCCAACACCGGTATGCCGATCTTTTTAACCTCACGCTGCTTCTGCTCTGGGGTATTCCCCTCCAGGCAGTTGTTGGTGGAATATCGGTCTGGCTCAAACTTAACCCCTGGATGATAACAGCCCACTATTATCTCTCCGCTATTATGATTGCCCTGGCAAGCATCTACCTCAACCGTGTTTTACGTTACTTTTTTAGCCAGGATCAGCAGCGCAAGGAACTAGAAGTTCATGATTTGGAGGCCAGCTCCACCCTCAAATTTTTAGGTCTCACTTCGCTGCTCCTGCTGGCTTTCCTGGTCTTTATGGGAACGGTAACCACCGGAACCGGCCCCCATGCAGGTGATCCGGCTGCCCATCGGCATGCCTTTGATCCCTGGCTAGTAACCCGTATGCATTCTCTGGCTGTCTGGGCTTACGCGCTCCTGACTCTGGCCAGCTTTTTCCTTCTTAAAAAGTATGCCTGGCCAGCCTCTATGAAAAGGCAGCTGGCCTACCTTGCTGTGATTATGCTCTTCCAGGGACTTGTGGGCTACCTTCAATTCTTTAACGGACTGCCCGTTTGGCTGGTAGAGCTCCACCTGATCGGATCGGGACTCTTTATTTGGGCAGCTACAGCATTAGGCGAGAAGCAGTTAGTCTTGGCTAGCAAAAATGCCAGAGCTAAGGCCCTGACACGTATCAGCTTAAAAAGCTAGCACCGCCGAACCAACAAAAGGATCAATAGCTAAAGCCACAAAAATAAGAGTGAGGTAGGTAATAGATCCGTGGAAAACCACCATAGCCGTCCGGCTAGTGGCCTGCCCGGCCAAGGCT
The DNA here is from genome assembly GCA_030524105.1 of Rothia sp. (in: high G+C Gram-positive bacteria). Lineage (GTDB taxonomy): Bacteria > Actinomycetota > Actinomycetes > Actinomycetales > Micrococcaceae > Rothia. The sequence continues at coordinate 248,978 of JAUNHE010000001.1, read as the reverse complement.
AAATAGTGCAGTTTATGGCAGTGGTACAGGAACCAGGCCCCTGCCCCCAAGGCCGTTAAGGTATAAACCCAGCCGGCCTGGCCTAAAGTAACCAGCAAGAGTGAACAAATGACCATAGCCCAGGCGTAGAGTACCACCTGGACAGCCACGCTTTTTGCACTAGCAATAGCCCCCAGCATGGGGATGCCGGCCCGCTGATAGTCTTCGGCGTACTTCATGGACAGAGGCCAGTAGTGCGGTGGAGTCCATAGAAAGATCACGGTAAAAAGTACTACTGCCTCCAAGCTGATGGTGTTCTCTACTGCAGCCCAGGCAATAAAAACCGGCATGCAGCCAGCCAGGCCTCCCCAGACAATATTTTGAGCGGTACGACGCTTAAGAAAGAGTGAGTAAAAAACAACGTAGAGCAAAATTGCCAGCAAACCCAGGATACTAGCTAAGGGGTTAACCAAAACCCAAAGGTAGATGATAGAAATAAGGGCAAGCACCCAGGCAAAGATAAGGGCCTGACGATCCGTTAGCTCTCCGGTCACTAAGGGACGCTTTTCTGTTCGTTTCATTAAACGATCGGCTTCACGATCTATATAACAGTTAAAAGCACCCGAAGCACCGGCGGCCATAGCTCCGCCGATCATCGTATTAAAAATAAGCCAGGCATCCGGTATTCCACGAGCAGCAAAGATCATGGTTGGAGCAGTGGTCACCAGCAGCAGCTCAATAACCTGTGGTTTAGTCAGATGAAGGTAGGCCTTCAGCTTCTGAGCTAAACTAACTTTCTTTCGCATCGGACTGAGCTCAGGGCTGGCTGAGTCCTGAGCTTCGAGTAGGCCCTGGGCCTTATAACTCTTCACTAACTCTGGGCTCCTCGTCAGATGGGAGGTGGCATGGTCTCTGCTGACCTCTGTGTGTTTAAAGGAATAACTGGCTACAAATACTTGCAAGCGAAACATGAGAGACAGTCACCCTCAATGCTATACCTTTTAGGCTTGCATTCCTAATAGGTGGTAGCAAAGCAACTCGGCACGGTCCAAACTGCGCCAGCTATATTGTCACAAGCAGATTTCAACTATTCTTAGTGGTAGGAAGGTATAAAGAAAAGACTAGCCAAAAGTTAAGCTAGCTTGAGGTCAGCAAAAACAAGTCACCAGCAGAAAGGGCCTACCCGTGCCGAACGCTAAAGATACGCTGCACTGGACCGAGCAAGACCAGCGAGCCGTAGATACTGCCAGGATCCTTGCCGCCGATGCGGTAGAAAAAGTTGGCTCCGGCCATCCAGGAACCGCTATGAGCCTGGCACCGGTTGCCCATCTTTTGTACCAAAAAGTTATGCGGCACGACCCCAAGGATGCTGGCTGGGAAGGCCGGGATAGATTTATCCTTTCCCCTGGACATAGCTCGCTAACAGCCTATATCCAGCTTTTCCTCAACGGCTACGGTCTGGAAATGGAAGATCTAAAGTCCTTGCGCACTTGGGGTTCTCTCACCCCAGGACATCCCGAGTATGGCCACACCAAGGGCATAGAAATTACAACCGGTCCCTTGGGGCAGGGACTGGCATCTGCGGTAGGTTTTGCCTATGCTCAGCGTCGCATGAGAGGCCTCTTTGACCCGCAGGCTCCGGAGGGAACCTCCCCCTTTGACCACAGGATCTACACCATTGCTTCTGAAGGCGATGTTCAAGAAGGTGTTACCGCAGAAGCTTGTGCTTTAGCCGGACACCAGGAACTTGGCAATTTGATTGTTATCTTTGACCGCAACCATATTTCCATCGAAGATGACACAGACGTTGCTTTCACTGAAGATGTCCTGGCTCGCTATAAGGCTTACGGCTGGGATACTGCCCGGGTTGACTGGACAAAAACAGGTAACTACCTTGAAGACCTGGAAGAATTGCACACAGCTATTCTTGCCGCTCAAAAGGTGACCGACAAACCGTCCATTATCGAACTACGCACTATTATTGGCTGGCCCTCACCCAAGAAACAAAACACCGCTGCCGCCCACGGCTCCAAGCTAGGGGCAGAAGAAGTAGCCGCCACCAAAGAGCTACTCAACTTTGATCCGCAGCAATCCTTCCAGATTGAAGCAGAAATTCTGGACTACACCCGTCAGGCGCTGGATCGGGGCGCTACAATGCATGGGCAGTGGGAGGAAGACTTTAAAAAATGGCAGCAGGCCAACCCAGAAAAGGCCGAACTATACCGCAGGCTTATTGCCGGAGAACTTCCCCAAGACTATGCCGCTGCTTTCCCAACCTTTGAGGCAGGCAGCTCCCTGGCAACCCGAGCTGCTTCGGGTATGGTTATCAACGCCATAGCCCAAACCTTTCCCGAGCTTTGGGGCGGCTCAGCGGATCTAGCCGGCTCCAACAACAGCACTATTGAATCGGACCGATCTTTTAATCCGGCATCCCGGGGCACCGGAAGCTGGCAAGCCAGTCCCCACGGCAGAGTACTGCACTTTGGTGTTCGTGAGCATGCTGCTGCAGCCATCACCAACGGTATTGTGCTTTCCTCCCCCACCCGTGCCTTTAACGCTACCTTCTTTGTCTTCTCCGACTACCAGCGACCGGCAGTACGCCTTGCAGCCCTCATGGGCGTCCCTAACATTTTTATTTGGACCCATGATTCTATTGGTCTGGGAGAAGACGGCCCAACCCACCAGCCGGTAGAGCATCTTTCTTCCCTCAGGGCTATCCCCAACCTGGACATTGTCCGGCCAGCAGATGCCAACGAAACCTCTGTTGCCTGGCAAAAAATTCTAGAAACCAAAGACCGTCCGGTGGGTCTTGTCCTCTCCCGCCAGAACTTACCAGTCATCACCCGTGAAGACCTCCATCCGCAAGCAGCTGGGCCTCACTATGCTTCTGCCCAGGGGGCTGCCCACGGAGCTTATATCTTGGCCGATAGCGACACCGTGCCCGACTTAATTCTCATTGCCAGTGGCTCCGAGGTTGAGATTGCTCTAGAAGCTCGCAATAGCCTGCTTGACCAGGGTATTAAAACCCGAGTGGTATCCATGCCTTCTCAAGAGTGGTTTATGCAAGAATCTGAAGAATACCGGGAATCGGTGCTACCTTCGGCTGTCAAAGCACGCGTAAGCGTAGAAGCAGGATCAGCTATGAGCTGGTATAAGATCCTTGGCCAGGCCGGTAGGGCGGTTAGCCTAGAACACTTTGGGGCCTCAGCAGCAGCCCAAGAGCTCTATCAGCGGTTTGGCATCACTGCAGAAGCAGTCGTTACCGCCGCCCACGAATCCTTGGCGGCCGCACAAAACCAGTAGTCATTCCCGCAATAAATTTAAGTAAGGAATAGAAACCGAATATGACACAGTCTACGCAAAAACTCAGTGATGCCGGGGTTTCGATCTGGTTTGATGATCTCTCTCGGGAGCGGATCACCTCCGGCAACCTGGAGCAGCTGATCGCTGAAAAAAACGTGGTAGGTGTTACCACCAACCCCACAATCTTTGCTGCCGCCCTCTCCCAGGGGCAGGCCTATGCCGAGCAAATTAGCCAGCTTGCTGCTGCCAATACCGAGCTTGACCAGGCTGTCTTTGCCATTATGGCTGATGACGTACGCGACGCCTGCGATATTTTTGCCCCTATCTATGCTAGTTCTCAGGGCAGGGACGGGAGAGTCTCTATTGAAGTGGACCCCCGACTAGCTCGAAAACCGGCGCAGACAGTTGAAATGGCTCAGCAGCTGGCAGCTCAGATTGATCGAGAAAACCTTATGATCAAGATACCCGCCACCCAGGAAGGTCTTGAACCCATTGCGCAGACCCTGGCGGCCGGTATTTCCGTTAACGTCACCCTCATTTTCTCCTTAGAGCGTTACCGGGCCGTCATTAATGCCTTTATGCTGGGTCTAGAGCAAGCCTTAGAAGACGGTAAAGATCTGTCAAAGATTCATTCCGTAGCTTCTTTCTTTATCTCCCGTGTTGATACAGAGGTTGATCAGCGGCTTAAAACTATTGGCACAGACCAGGCCCTTAAGCTGACGGGGCAGGCAGGTATTGCCAATGCTCGACTGGCTTACCGGGCCTTTGAAGAAGAGTTTGCTAGTGAACGCTGGCAGCGCCTGCAGGCCGCCGGGGCAAATATTCAGCGTCCGCTGTGGGCATCAACCGGCACTAAGGATCCATCCTTACCGCAGGACCTTTATATTCGTGAACTGGTTGCAGCTCAAACCGTCAATACAATTCCCGAAAAGACTCTTGCCTACTTTGCCCAAGAAGGTCAGGTACAGGCAGACACCATTTCTGGCAGCTACGACCGGGCTGAAGAGCTTCTTAACGCTATTGAAGGCTTAGGAATCTCCTATCGGGAAGTTGTAGAAAAACTGGAAGTGGAAGGGCTGCAAAAATTTGATGCCTCCTGGGAAGAACTCCTGCAAACCGTAGGTCAATCCCTCCACAACAACTAGCAGTAGAGGGCTTGTCAGCCCCCTGAGCTAAGGCTGATCAGGCTGGCGGCAGTGCTACCTATCGGTGGCTTTACACCTAGGTGACCGCTGCCGCCAGCATTAACTGTAATAAGGATAGGTCTGTGTCAGAAAGTAAAAATAATAATCCCCTCAGAGACCCCCGAGATCGTAGACTTTCTCGCGTTGCCGGACCAAGCACCCTAGTATTTTTTGGTGTCACCGGTGACCTTGCCCGCAAAAAATTACTCCCTGCGGTCTACGACCTAGCCAATCGAGGTTTACTTCCCCCCAGTTTTGGTTTAGTAGGTTTTGGCCGTAGAGATTGGACTAACCAGGAGTTTTGCCAGCAGGTACGCCAGTCCGTTGAAAAATACTGCCGTACTACCTTTCGTGAAGATGTCTGGAGACAGTTCTCTGCCGGTATCCGTTTTGTTCAGGGCGCCTTCGACGACGACCAAGCCTATGAGAACCTTAAAGAGGTTCTGGCTGAGTTGAACCAAAACCAAGGAACCCAAGACAATAATGCCTTCTATCTCTCCATTCCCCCTAAAGCCTTTGAACAGGTTCTTAAAAAGCTCTCGCAGCACCAACTTGCCCAGCAAGGCCCCCAATCTGGTTTCCGCAGAGTGGTCATTGAAAAACCCTTTGGCCACGATTTAGCTTCTGCTCGTGAACTGAACGCTATTGTAGAGGATGTCTTTCCTGCCGATTCCGTCTTCCGTATTGACCATTACCTGGGTAAGGAAACGGTGCAGAACCTGCTAGCTATGCGCTTTGCCAACCAAATGTTTGAGCCTCTGTGGAATGCCCATTACATAGACCATGTTCAGATCACCATGGCGGAACCCTTTGGTATTGGCTCCCGTGCCGGTTATTACGACGGTGTTGGGGCTGCCCGTGACGTCATTCAAAACCACCTACTTCAGCTGCTGGCCTTAACCGCTATGGAAGAGCCCGTCAGTTTTAATGCCGGCCATTTGCGGGCAGAAAAGGAAAAAGTTTTAGAGGCTATTGAACTGCCCAAGGATCTTTCCCAATCTTTTGCTCTGGGCCAATACAGGGCAGGCTACCAGGGAGGCGAAGAGGTAAAAGGCTTCTTAGAGGAAGACGATATTCCTGCCGATTCACGAACAGAAACCTTTGCAGCGATCAAACTTGACATCAATACCAGGCGTTGGGCTGGCGTCCCCTTTTATTTACGCACTGGCAAGCGACTGGGCAGGCGAGTTACTGAAATCGCTTTAGTTTTTAAGAAGTCTCCTAACCTACTCTTTGAACACGATGCTTCCCCAGAGCCAAATGCCATTGTCATTAGGGTGCAGCCTCATGAGGGTATGACTATACGCTTTGCCTCTAAAGTTCCGGGTACTCAGATGGAGCTACGCAACGTCAATATGGATTTTGAGTACACTCATTCTTTTACCGAAGAGTCTCCAGAAGCTTACGAACGGCTCATCCTAGATGTTCTCCTGGGCGAACCGCCACTCTTTCCCCGCCATGAAGAAGTTGAGCTCTCCTGGAAGATTCTTGACCCCTTTGAACAGTACTGGCAAGAAAACATGATTACCCCTGAGCCTTATGCTCCAGGCTCTTGGGGGCCAGCAAGCGCTCATCACCTATTGGGGCTCGATAACCGTGTTTGGAGACGACCGTGAGATACCAGCTACACCATACTGATACCATCACTATTGAAAAAGAAATTTCACGTCTACGTGAAGATACCGGCAACATGCTGTCCGGACGGGTACTAACCTTAGTCATCTTAGCTGACGCTGGTCATTCCTCTGCCGCACGAAAGGCGGCTCAGCTAGCCTCTTATGAGCATCCTTGCCGGATTATTGTTCATATTTCCCAAGATAGTGCTGCGCCGGATCGCCTTGATGCTGAACTAGAAATTGGCGGCGATGCCGGGGCCTCTGAAGTAATTCTGCTCAACGGTTGGGGCAGGGCAGCTGAGGCAACTGAATCACTTATTTCCGGTTTACTTTTACCGGATTCACCCATCGTAGCCTGGTGGCCGCATTCGGTGCCGCAGATTCCCTCCGAGCACTCTATTGGTAAAATTGCCCAGCGGAGAATCACAGATTCTGCCCGGGCGGACGACCCGATGGTGATTTTGGATCAGCTCAGTAAAAATTACCGGGCCGGTGATACTGATTTGGCCTGGATACGCTTAACCTTATGGCGGATTCAGCTAGCTGCCCTCCTCGATCAGCTGGACTACTCCCCCGTAGAACGGGTTGTTGTAGCTGGCTCTTCCAAATCTCCTTCTGTTGTTTTGCTCGGTGCCTGGCTTGGCCAGCGCCTTGACGCTCAGGTCCACTTGTCAACCACCAGCCTCGAACGGGGGCTCTACCGGGTCATATTGGAACGAGCTGATGGCAAAATTATTATTGATCGGCCCGATCACAACCTTGCACGGCTGTCCATCCCAGGGCAGCCGGATCAGCAGCTAGCCCTGCCGGTGAGGACCCTTGCTGAGTGCTTAGCTGAAGAGCTGCGCCGATTGGATCCCGATCAAGTCTACGGTGAAGTCTTAACCCAGGGCCTGCACAGCGGTAATATTGTTGTAGACCTCAATGATTCTGAAACTTTTGCAGATGACGTACAATTCACGGAGGTCTTTGATGCCTAAACCCCTTCTACATCCCCACCAAAGCCCTGAAGAGCTCACCCAACACGTGGCCGAGCGAATGTTTCGTTGCCTTGAACAGACTTTAGCGGATAAGGGCTACGCCCATCTTTCTTTAACCGGGGGAAGCATGGGTATCGCAACTCTTGCAGCCTTTGCGCAGCTGCCTACCTTACGCAGCCTAGATTTTTCTCGAGTTCATTTCTGGTGGTCTGACGAAAGATTCCTTAGTCGTGGCGACCAGCAGCGTAATGAACAGCAGGCTAAAGATGTTTTGCTTAATTCCTTGTCAATGCCCGCTTCAAATTTACACACTATGGGAGCTAGTGATCAGTTTGCTTCTGCAGCTGAGGCAGCCGCAGCCTACGCTGCCGAGCTTAAAGCTGCCGGAGGGCAAGGGAAACTTCCCGTCTTTGATCTTACCTTGCTGGGTATGGGACCTGACGGTCATATTGCCTCCCTCTTTCCCGGCCGCCCCCACATACAGGATCGTTCCGATAGCATTGCTCAGGCCGTTCTGGATTCTCCAAAGCCTCCACCCGAGCGGGTGACTCTGCTGCTGCCGGTCATTAACCGATCTGAGCGCATCTGGTTTCTTCTTTCCGGCCAGGACAAGGCTGACGCCCTGGCCCAGCTCTTAGAAGCGGCTAAGCTGCGGGAGGACGAGTTGACCAGTCAGCTGCTGGACAAGATCCCTGCGGCCGGTGCCCGTGCTCGGCAGGAAACTCTTATTTTTGCCACGGCAGATGCTCTGACCCACCCGTAAATCTAGGGCTTAAAGATGTGGGGTCCACTTCCTGCTTTCAGGAAGTGGACCCCACATTTTTCATAAAGCTTTTAGACCATCGTCGTTTCAAAACGAAGCACAAGACCGTAAGAAACAACGGAGAGCACCCACAGTAGAACAATGGTAATAGTCAGGCGAATAAGATTTTTAGAGGCTGAAGCCGACGAGTTAAGAGAGGTGGTCATGCCGCCTCCAAACATGTCAGAAAGGCCTCCGCCCTTACCACGGTTAAGCAAAACCAGCAGTATGGTCAAAACGCTGCTCACCGCAATAGCTACCATAAGAACAATTTTCAGAGTATCCATGACTGCCTCTTCCGCTTTATCACCCAAGTATTTTTAGCACAACAAACTATACGCCAAAACAGCCTGGGATGCTTCCTTTCGGATCTTTTAAAAACTCTTAGGAGTCAAAACGAGCAATATTGGCAAATTCATGAGCATCCAAGGATGCACCGCCAACCAAAACGCCGTCTACATCTTCCTGGGCAAGAATTTCTGGGGCTGAAGCGGCCTTAACCGAGCCACCGTAAAGAATGCGTACCTTTTGTGCGGCTTCTGCTCCAAAGAGCTCCTGGATTTCTGCCCGAATAGCAGCAGACATTTCTTGGGCGTCTGCGGCGGTTGCCACCTTGCCCGTACCAATAGCCCAGACCGGTTCGTAGGCGATAACAAGGGTTTGGGCCTGTTCAGGGCTTAAGGAGACCAGAGACTGCCGCAGCTGATCCAAGGTAAAGCTTACCTGTTCCCCCGCTTCACGCACGTCCAAACCTTCACCGACACAGAGTACAGGGGTTAAGCCGTGGCGGTAAGCGGCCTGCACCTTTTGATCACAGACGCTGCTGCTCTCTGCATGGATGCTACGGCGCTCAGAATGGCCTACCAAAACATAGCTGGCACCGAGCTTAGCTAGAAATTGGCCGGAGATATCGCCGGTGTAGGCACCGCTATCTTGCTCAGACAGGTCCTGCCCACCGTAAGAAATTTTTAGTTTATCCGCATCAACTAAGGTTTGTACCGAACGCAGGTCTGTAAAGGGAGGAAAGACAGTAACTTCTGTCTTGTCATAGTTAAAGTTGCTATCCTCTAGGGTCCAAGCTAGCTTCTGTAGCAGAGTTACAGCCTGGGCATGATCCATATTCATTTTCCAGTTGCCGGCGATTAAGGGTTTACCTGTCATTTTTTATCCTTATATGTATCTTGCTGAGGCAATCCTCTTTGCTAGAACCTTCCCTCAGACTTTGTTATAGGTAGCCCGGTACGGGGATGGCGGGTCACCTGCTTTACAAGTAACCCGCCATACTTATCTTAAAATCTAAGCACCCAATACCTCTAACCCGGGTAAGGTTTTGCCTTCAATATATTCTAAAGAGGCACCTCCACCGGTTGAGATATGACCAAACTGGTCATCAGAGTAGCCCATTTGTCTGACCGCTGCCGCGGAGTCTCCCCCACCGATAATAGAGAAGGCAGCAGAATCAACAATAGCCTGAGCAACGGCACGAGTACCTTGGGCAAAATGTGAAAATTCTGCAACTCCTACCGGCCCGTTCCAGAAGATAGTTTTTGCCTTCTGAATTGTCTGCGTGAATAGCTTAATGGTTTCGGGTCCAATATCTAAACCTTCACCATTGCTGCCAAGCTGACCGCCTTCAAGATCATCTATCGGGCGTACCTCATACTGGGCGTCGTTAGAGAAAGACGCTGCGTACAGGGCATCAACGGGTGTAATGATCTCCGTTCCTAGCTGGGCGGCCTGAGCCAGATAACCACGAACAGTTTCGATCTGGTCCTCTTCTAAAATGGAGTTACCCACACGATAACCAGCCGCAGCAGCAAAGGTGTAACCCATGCCACCGCCAATCAGCAAGGTATCGGCCTTACCCAATAGGTTTTTAATAACGGCCAGTTTATCGGAGACTTTTGCGCCGCCCATGATCACAACAAAGGGACGCTCCGGTGAATTCAAAGTTTTTGCTAAGACATCCACCTCAGTCTTTACCAGATCCCCCAGGTAGGCCGGCAGACGTTTGGCCACATCATAAACCGATGCGTGCTGACGGTGCACCGCCCCAAAAGCATCGTTGACGTAGGCGCCGCCTTGACCGGTCAGGGCCACTAGCTCATCGGCAAACTCGCCACGTTCAGCCTGATCCTTGGATGTTTCCCTGGCATCAAAGCGTACGTTTTCAAGAACAAGAACCTCACCATTTTGTAAAGATTCTGCCTTGCTCTGCGCGTCACTGCCCACAAGATCCTCGGCTACGACAACACTAAAATCGGCTAGCTCAGCTAGTCGGCGAGCTGCCGGAGCAATAGAATACTGCGGATCCACCTGGCCTTTAGGCCTACCAAGATGGGCTGTCACAATAACACGGGCACCGGCATGAGCAAGCTTAGTCAATACCGGTAGCGACGCCTTGATCCGGCCATCATCGGTTACGGTGCCATCCTTAAGCGGAACGTTAAGATCCGAACGAACCAGAACATACCGGCCGGAGACACCTTCAGCAAGGAGCTCTTCAAGAGCTTGTGCCACGGTGTTCACCTCCCCCTCAAGAAATAAAGTGTAGCTGCCACAAAGTCTATTCAGACTTAGAGAGCAGATACAACCTTGTTGGTGAACATTACCAAGCGTGATACGTAGCCGTATTCGTTGTCGTACCAGGCAATAACCTTAACCTGATTGCCAATAACCTTAGTCAGAGGAGCATCAAATACGGTAGAAACAGGCTCACCCTCAATATCCTTGGAAACAATAGGATCGGTTGAGTAGTTGATAATGCCCTTCATGGCGCCTTCAGCTGCTTCCTTAACCGCTGCGTTGACTTCTTCAACGCTGGTTTCCTGTGCAGCCTCAAAGGTCAGGTCTACCAGGGAGCCGGTAGGGGTGGGAACGCGAACAGCAAAACCATCCAACTTACCCTTAAGCTCTGGCAGTACTAGACCAACAGCAGCGGCTGCACCGGTTGAAGTGGGAACCATGTTAAGAGCTGCTGCCCGGGCACGGCGCAGGTCTGAATGGGGTGCGTCCTGCAGACGCTGATCGGCGGTGTAAGCGTGAATGGTGGTCATCAAACCGCGCTCAATACCAATTTTGTCGTTGAGGGCCTTAGCTAAAGGTGCTAGGCAGTTGGTGGTGCAGGATGCGTTAGAAACAATGTGCATGCTGGAAGAATCATACTGATCATCGTTAACACCCATCACAAAGGTGCCGTCAATATTTTTACCTGGAGCAGAGAGGATAACCTTCTTAGCACCGGCATCAAGGTGTGCCTTAGCCTTACTACCATCGGTAAAGAAGCCGGTAGATTCAAGAACAACGTCAATACCTAGATCCTTCCAAGGCAGCTGTGCCGGATCGCGCTCAGCAAGGATCTTGATTTCCTGGTCACCCACCAGCAGGTTACCGTCCTTAACGGCAACTTCCTGATCCAAGCGACCCATGATGGAGTCGTACTTAAGCAGGTGAGCCAGGGTTGCTGCATCGGTAAGATCGTTAATGGCTACGATCTGAAAACCTTCCCCATGCTGTGCAGCTGCCCGGAAGAAGGTGCGGCCAATACGACCAAAACCGTTGATTGCTACGCGTACAGTCACTGTGAATCAAACTCCTCGTTGTATATCAGTGGTTATGCCTTGGACGATTAGAGGGTTCCAAAATACTGCCTCAAGAACCAACCCTTACTGGGTTCAGCCCTCGAGTTGCGGGCTTCCGTCCGGTTCTACCTCTATCCTACGATAGATTGTGTGAGTTTGGGTGTGATTTTGTGTTTTTTATTGGCTGAAATTGTGGCAAATAACACAAAATTCGGCTTTTAAAGTGGGTTTACCCTGATTTTAAGTTGGATTTGAGCTTGTTTTCATTCTAACCTTAACCAAAACAGAAAAATCCCACATAAGCCCACATTAGCTTGTGTTACGCCAGCTCACCCAGGCTAACCATCAATAATCAATATTGCTGCCCATATCGGTACCGGGGACACCGAGCTCTGCTGCCCTTTTATCCGCCATAGCTAGCAGGCGTCGAATCCGGCCAGCAATAGCGTCTTTAGTCATCGGCGGATCAGCCAGTCTGCCCAACTCATCCAAGGACGCCTGCTTATGGGCAACCCGCAGTTCTCCGGCGTACCGAAGATGTTCGGGCACCTGCTCACCCAGAATCTCTAGGGCTCGCTCTACCCGGGCTCCGGCCGCCACAGCAGCCTGAGCAGATCGACGTAAATTAGCGTCATCAAAATTAGCCAACCGATTAGCTGTCGCCCGGACTTCCTTGCGGGCTCTGCGCTCCCGCCAGCTACCCAGGGTGTCGGTAGCTCCCATCCGTTCAAGTAGCATGCCAATGGTCTCACCGTCTCGAACAACCACACGGTCTACTCCGCGTACTTCACGGGCCTTGGCAATAACATCCAGACGACGGGCAGCCCCCACTAAGGCTAGGGCGGCTTCTGGACCGGGGCAGGTGAATTCTAAGGCAGAAGACCGGCCCGGCTCGGTCAGTGAGCCGTGCGCCAAGAAGGCCCCTCGCATCACTGCCTCAGCATCGGCTAAAGAACCGTTAACCACAGCCGGGGGTAGGCCCCGCACCGGACGTCCGCGACCATCCAGAAGCCCTGTCTGCCGCGCTAAGGCCTCTCCGCCCTGATCAACTCGGACTATGTAGCGCCCACCTCGGCGCAGCCCTCCCCCGGAAACCGAAGTAATTTCTGACTCATGCCCATACATTTCGCCAATATTAAACTGAAGCCTGAGAGCGGTTGATTCCAAATCAACCTCAGACTCAATGACAATACGGCCAGAAACCAGGTGTAACCCACCAGTAAAACGCAATATTGTTGATACTTCAGCTTTACGAACTGACGATTTTGTTGATTCAAAACGTGCAAGCTCTTCTTTAACCGATGCCGTCAGAGCCATACGGTGCTTCCTCCAAAATAATTTGTGTGCCGATCGCTTTCGTTAAAACTAAGGTAAAACCTGGGGGTGTTCTAACGAAATTTCCGAAAGACTTCCTCATAAGCTGCCCCTAATTTCAAGGGGTCATGGACATTGACGTTAATGCTGTCTCTTACCTGTGCCCAGGTTACAGCAGCTCCCATATTTTCAGCCACCTTCTCCAGCTCCGTATGGGATCCCATACCGTCACGATCTGCAATAACAGCATTAAGCTTAAATTCTGGAACGTATTTCTGCAAAATTTGCAGATGTTCAGCTGCACTCATTCCTTTTGTTTCGGTATCCTCCAATTGAAGATTCATTACTACACAAATTTTAGCTTCTGTCTTTAATAAAGCATCACGTATACCCGGCAGTAATAAGTGCGGTAAAACTGAAGTATACCAAGAGCCCGGCCCTAAAATAACCCAGTCAGCCTCCATAATGGCAGCTACAGCCTCCGGGGTTGCCTGGGCCTGGGCCGGCAGCAATCTCACCTGCTCAACCAGCTGAGCCTTAGCCAGCTTGCACTGGCCCTGTAACTGCTGCACCTGCCGAGAACCGTCAGCGGCATAGGTAATAGAGTTTCCCTCAATAACCAAAGGCTCACAAGCCATGGGTAAGACACGGCCCCTGGCATTAAGCAGGCTAGCCACCCAATCCAGGCCTGCAACCGTATCCCCCAGCAGCTGCCAGAGGGAAACGATCAATAAATTACCCAGGGCATGCTGGTCCAGGGCCCGCGAAGACTGCTCAGTAGCAGAAGCAAACCGATGCTGAAGCACATCCCGCCAGGTACGACCCCAATCAGTATCATCGCATAAGGCCGAAAGGGCCATCCGGAGATCTCCCGGAGGCACCACAGCAAAATCCTGCCGTAACCGGCCCGAAGAACCACCATCATCAGCTACAGTTACCACAGCAGTTAAGGCAGAAGTTACCAGCCGTAAGGCCGATAAAGAACCATAAAGACCATGCCCACCGCCCAAGGCTGCTACCCGAGTAGGTTGTGGGCGCGCCGGCACCGCAGTATAGTTACGTAAACCCTCAGCAGTGATATGGACAGAACGTGCAGTGGGTTCAGACACAGTTACTCACGCCCCATATCCCGATGCTGGATGTTAACGTGCATATCGGGAAATAGTTTTAGGCGACGGCCAAGCTCCTCTGTTACCGCAACGGAGCGGTGCTTACCCCCCGTACAACCGATAGCGATCGTAGCGTAATGCTTACCTTCTTGCCGGTATCCTGCTAGCACAGGCTGTAAGGCCTTAATAAAATTATCCACAAACTCCTGCGTACCGGGATTATCAAAAACATAGTCCCGAACAGGGGCATCCCTACCGGTAAAGGGCCGTAAGTCAGGGATCCAATGTGGATTGGGAATAAAACGCATGTCCGCCATAAAATTAGCGTCGGTGGGGGCACCGTATTTAAAGCCAAAACTCATGACCGTCAGGTTAAGCAGCTTAGGACCGTTCGATGAGTACATCTCCCGCATGGTCCTAGCCAGCTGGTGCACGTTCATCCCTGAGGTTTCAAGAACGGTATCGGCTCTTTCCTTAAGCTCTGCAAAGAGCTTTCGCTCACGCTCAATACCGTCCAAGACCCGGCCACTACCTTGCAGAGGATGAGGTCGACGCTGAGCCTCATAGCGGGCGATGATATCTTCATCCTTGGCATCAATAAAGAGCATAGAAAACTCAACATCTGATTTTCTTAAAGTATCAATTGCCGCCGGTAGATCATGGAAGAGGGCCCTGGCGCGTACATCGATACCTACCGCTAATTTAGGCATGGACTCTGGCGCCCTAGTTACCAGCTCGGCTAAAGCTTGCAGCATCTGCGGTGGAATGTTGTCTACAACATACCAGCCCTCGTCCTCAAGGGTATTAGCGGCAGTACTGCGCCCTGCCCCAGAGATCCCGGTTATCACCAAAATCTCTGGCTTTTTTTCTTTAACAGACTCCAAACGCTGGCTCTGCGTCATTATCTTCCTCTTCTACTGCTGCGAACAGTTACCTCAATACTAAAGTAGTCAGCCTTAATGCACCTAGCTTTTGCCTATGATTGCTCAGAGCTGAACGCCCTAAGGTAGGATTTCTCCGGTCGTGGGATTAAAAGCGGGGATAGAATCCTGCTCAGACTTATCCTGCTGCTGACGGCAGTGCTCCATAATTTTAGTGGCCAAGGCTGGGCCTATACCGGGCACCTGTTCCAGCTGCTGCTGCGAAGCCTGACTAATTTCCTGAAAAGAACCAAAATGTTTAACCAGGGCTTCGCGTTTTCTAGGCCCTAGTCCAGGGACACCGTCCAGGGCAGATTTAAGCATTGCCTTACCCCGTTTAGAACGGTGAAAGGTAAGAGCAAACCGGTGGGCTTCATCGCGGATACGCTGTACCAGAAAAAGGGCCGGTGAGCTGCGAGGCAGGACGACTGGAAAATCTTCACCTGCCAGCCATAATTCCTCCAGCCTTTTTGCTATTCCAGCAACAGAAATATCTTTGATAGCCAAGTCTGCTAAGGCCCGCTCAGCAGCCGCCACCTGAGCGGGGCCCCCGTCGACCAGCAATAGGTTAGGCGGGTAGGCAAACTGCTTCTGCTGATCACGGTTGAGCTCTTGGTCCGAGATTTCCCCGCTTGAGTAGGCCGCTGGCTGTTGCGCCTGTTCCTGCAGATAACGCTTAAACCGCCGGAAAATAACGTGATACATACTGGCGGTATCGTCTCTGGCAGCCTGGCCTGTCACAGAGAATTTGCGGTAGGCGCTTTTTTTAGGCAACCCGTCTTCAAAAACAACCATGGAGGCAACCACGTGGCTACCCTGAACGTGTGAAATATCAAAACACTCAATGCGTAAAAGAGGCTGCGAAATCCCCAAAGCTTCTTGCAGCTCCAGTAATGAAGCGGAACGTGTCGTTAGGTCACCGGCTCTTTTAGACTTATGCAGTTTCAGGGCTTGACCAGCGTTTTCAACGAGGGTCTGCATCAGAGCAGACTTATCCCCCCGTTGAGCTAGCCTAATAGAAGTTTTGGCTCCCCTTAAACCGCTGAGCCACTGTTCCAGCTTCTCCTGATTCTCTGGAAGCGAAGGAACAATAATCTCCCGGGGGATCTCATGCAAATTTTCTTCTATTTCATGGTCCTGGCTGACTTGACCAGATCTCGTAGCAATCTCGCCATAGATTTGAATTAAAAGCTGTTCAACCAGCCTAGAAGGTTTATCGTCCTGAACCTTCTCCACAATCCAACCGCGTTGCCCGCGGATCCTACCGGACCGTACATAAAAAACCTGAACAGCGGTCTCGAGCTGGTCCTCAGCAAAAGCAAACAAGTCTGCATCGGTTTTGTCAGAAAGCACCACAGAATTACGCTCAAATACCGTTTTGAGCGCCGTAAGATCATCCCGTAGCCGTGCCGCTTTTTCAAAGTTAAGATCAGCAGAGGCCCGCTGCATCTGCTCTGTTAAGTCAGCGATAAATTGCTCTGCTCCCCCACCCATAAAACGGCATAGATCCTGGGCCAACTGATAATGATCCTCTTGAGAAATTGCAGCGGTGCACGGTGCTGAGCACTTAGCAATATAGCCAAGTAAGCAGGGGCGAGCGCTCTTCTGAGCCCGTTTAAAGACGCTGGGGGAACAGGTGCGTATGGGGAAGACTCGTAGGAGGATGTCTATGGTTTCTCGGATGGCCCATACCTGGCTGTAGGGGCCGAAGTAGCGTACTCCTTTTTTCTTTTCTCCGCGCATTAGTTGGGCTCTAGGGAAGGTTTCGTTCATGGTGACGGCGAAGTAGGGGTAGGATTTGTCGTCGCGGAAGGCTATGTTGTATCGGGGTTTGTATTCTTTGATCCAGGTGTATTCCAGTTGTAGGGATTCTAGTTCGCTGCCGACGATGGTCCATTCGACTGAGGAGGCTGCGTGCACCATTGCGTAGGTTTTGGGTGCTAGGTTGCTGGCTTTGTGAAAGTAGGAGTTGAGTCGGTTTCTTAGGTTTTTTGCTTTGCCTACGTAGATGATTCGGCCGGTGTCGTCTCGGAAGCGGTAGACTCCGGGCAGGGTGGGTAGCTGGCCGGGGGCGGGCCGGTAGCTGGCGGGGTCGGCCATGGGTGTTTGTCCTCCTTTCTTTTGTTTGCTGGTGGGTGGGCTTGCTGTTTTTGTTGGGTGCTGTGGTGTGTTGGGTTTAGAGTAGTTCTCGTAGGAAGGTTCCTGTGTGTGATTTTTTAAATGCTGCTATTTGTTCGGGGGTTCCTTCGGCTAGTAGGGTGCCTCCTTTGTCTCCGCCTTCGGGGCCCAGGTCGATGATCCAGTCGGCGGATTTGATGACGTCGAGGTTGTGTTCGATGCTGATGACGGTGTTTCCTTTGTCGACGAGGCCGTTGAGTACGATGAGTAGTTTTCGGATGTCTTCTAGGTGTAGGCCGGTTGTTGGTTCGTCCAGTACGTAGATGGATCTGCCGTTTGAGCGTTTTTGTAGTTCTGAGGCGAGTTTGACTCGTTGGGCTTCTCCGCCGGAGAGGGTTGTTGCTGGTTGTCCTAGTCGGATATAGCCTAGTCCTACGTCGACGAGGGTGTTGAGGTGGCGGGCGATGGGTGAGAAGGCGGCGAAGAATTCTGCTGCTTCTTCGACGGGCATTTCTAGGACGTCGGCGATGGTTTTGCCTTTGTATTTTACTTCGAGGGTTTCTCTGTTGTAGCGTTTGCCGTGGCAGGTTTCGCAGGGGACGTAGACGTCGGGTAGGAAGTTCATTTCGATTTTGAGTGTGCCGTCTCCGGAGCAGTTTTCGCATCGGCCGCCTTTGACGTTAAAGCTAAATCTGCCGGGGAGGTATCCGCGTAGTTTGGCTTCGTTGGTTTCGGCGAATAGTTTTCTGATGTGGTCGAATACGCCGGTGTAGGTTGCGGGGTTTGAGCGTGGTGTTCGTCCGATGGGAGACTGGTCTACGTGGATGATTTTATCTAGCTGGTCTAGGCCTTCGATGCTGGTGTGTCGGCCGGGGACTTGTTTGGCGCCGTTGAGTTTGTTGGCTAGGGCTGTGTAGAGGATTTCGTTGACTAGGGTGGATTTTCCGGAGCCGGAGACGCCGGTTACGGCGGTGAAGGTTCCTAGGGGAAAGTAGACGTCAATGTTTTTGAGGTTGTTTTCGCGGGCTCCTGTGACTTTGAGTCGGCGTTTTTTGTTGATGGGGCGTCGTTGGGTGGGGGTTGGGATGGTGCGGCGGTGGGCTAGGTAGTCGCCGGTGATGGATTGGGTGTTTTTGAGTAGTTCTCGATATGTGCCGCTGTGGATGATGCTGCCGCCGTGTTCTCCTGCTCCTGGGCCTACGTCAACGATCCAGTCTGCTTCTTTGATGGTGTCTTCGTCGTGTTCGACGACGATGAGGGTGTTGCCCATGTCGCGAAGTTTGGTGAGGGTTTCGATGAGTCTGCGGTTGTCGCGTTGGTGGAGGCCGATGGAGGGTTCGTCGAGGACGTAGAGGACGCCGACAAGGCCGGATCCTATTTGGGTGGCCAGGCGGATTCTTTGTGCTTCGCCGCCGGATAGGGTGGCTGCTGGTCTGGAGAGGGTGAGGTAGTCTAGGCCTACGTCTAGGAGGAATTGCAGTCTGGCGTCGATTTCTTTGAGGACAAGTTCTGCTATTTGCTGCTGGCGTGGGCTGAGGGTGAGGCTGCGGATGAAGGTGAGGGCTTGGCGGATGGGCAGGTTGGTGACGTCTGCTATGGAGTGGTTGTTGAGGGTGACGGCCAGGATGGTGGGGTTGAGGCGGTTGCCTTGGCAGCTTTTGCAGGGGATGTTGCGCATGTATTGTTCGTAGCGGTCTTTGGACCAGTCGGATTCGGTTTCTTCGTGTTTGCGTTTGATGTAGGCGTAGACGCCTTCGAATCCGGAGGTGTATTTTCGTTCTCGTCCGAATCTGTTGCGGTAGGAGACGGTGACTTGGAAGTCTTTTCCGTTGAGGATGGCTTTTTGGACTGGTTTGCTTAGTTTGTTGAAGGGGGTGTTGAGGTCGAACTTGAGTTCTTCTGCTAGGCCGGCTAGGAGGCGTAGCCAGTATTGGCTGGTGGCTTTGCCTTGGGACCAGGGGGCTATGGCTCCTTGGGCTAGGGAGAGGTTGGGGTTGGGGATGATGAGGTCTTGGTCTACTTGGAGGGTGAAGCCGATGCCGTCGCAGGCGTTGCAGGCGCCGAAGGGTGAGTTAAAGGAGAAGGCGCGTGGTTCGATTTCTTCTGTTTGGATGGGGTGGTTGTTGGGGCAGGCTAGGTGTTGGCTGAAGTTTTGGATTCTTTGGGGGGAGTTTTCTTCTTGGTCGACGTATTCGATTTGGACTTTGCCGTCGGCTAGGTTGAGGGCTGTTTCGATGGAGTCTGTTAGTCGGTTTTGGCTGGTTTTTTTGATGACGATGCGGTCGATGATGACTTGGATGGTGTGTTTGTATTGTTTGTTTAGTTTGGGTGCTTCGGTGAGTTGGGTTTGTTTGCCGTCGATTTTGGCGCGGGAGTAGCCTTGGGCTGAAAGTTCTTGGATAAGGTCGGTGAATTCTCCTTTGCGGGCGGTTACGACGGGGGCTAGGACTTGGAGTCTGGTTCCTTGGGGTTGGTTGAGGAGTTGGTCGACGATGTCTTGTGGTGTTTGTTTGGCTATTTTTTCGTGGCATTCTGGGCAGTGTGCTTGGCCGATGCGTGCCCAGAGTAGGCGCATGTAGTCGTAGATTTCTGTGATGGTTCCTACGGTGGAGCGGGGGTTTTTGGAGGTTGATTTTTGGTCGATGGATACTGCTGGGGATAGGCCTTCGATAAAGTCAACGTCGGGTTTGTCTACTTGGCCTAGGAACATGCGGGCGTAGGAGGAGAGGGATTCGACGTAGCGGCGTTGGCCTTCGGCAAAGATGGTGTCGAAGGCTAGGGATGATTTGCCGGATCCGGAGAGTCCGGTGAAGACGACCATTGCGTTGCGGGGGATGGTGAGGTTGATGTTTTTGAGGTTGTTTTCTCTGGCCCCTTGTACCTGGATGTGGGTGGAGTCTTGGGCTGGGGAGGTGCTGGGGTGTGCCATGGTCTTCCTTGTTGTAGGTGGGTCGAATATATATTCTATGCTTTTCTCTTTTGTTATGCCGCTTATTTTTGTCATGTTTGTTGTGTTCTTGGTTGTCAGCATGGGTGCTGGGGCTGGTTTTTGTGGGGTGTGGTTTTAGAATGGCTGGTATGAGTATTGGTGTGACTGAGCTAATTTTTGCGGACGATGATTTTACGGTTCGTGTGTTGTCTGTTTCAGAGATGGACAATAATGTTTATATTTTGACAGGACGTGTTAGTGGTCAGCAGGTTGTGATAGATGCTGCTGCTGACAGTGAGGCTATTGTTGCTGCTGCCCGTGCGGCCTTGGAAGAGGATTTTTTGGGTTCGGGCTCGGGTGCTGGAGTTATTGCGGTGTTAACGACTCATGGGCATTGGGATCATGTGCGTGCTTTGCCTGCGGTTCTTGCGACTTTTCGGGCCCGTTCTTTTGCCGGTGCTGCCGATCTGGCAGAGATTGAGCGTTTGGAGGGGGTCAAGGTTGATAGTGCTTTGGCTGCGGGCCAGGTGCTTCATTTTGTTGGTTTCAGCCTTGAGGTTATTTCTTTGCGCGGTCATACTCCCGGTTCGCTGGCTTTTGCTGTCCGTCATGCCGGTGGTGTTTTGATTTTTACCGGTGATTCTTTATTTCCTGGTGGGGTCGGTAAAACTAACTCTGCTGAGGATTTTCAGAGCTTGTTTGCCGATGTTAAGTCTAAAATTTTTGATGTTTTTGCTGACGACACCCTTATTTTGCCCGGTCACGGTAGGTCTACCAGCTTAGGTAGCGAGCGCGGAAGTTTAGATGAGTGGCAGCAGCGGGGTTGGTGATTTTTTGGGTGAGAGTTTAGAAGAGGCCGATCATGGTTCCTGCTGAGTTAAAGCCAATTCTTTCTGCTGCTGGTTCTTTTGCTAGTCCGGGCATGGTGCGCATGTTGCCGCAGATGGCGTAAACGTAGCCTGCTCCTGCTGCTAGTCGGACTTGGTTGACCGGTAGTGTCCATCCGGTGGGGGCGCCTTTGAGGCTGGGGTCTGCTGAGATGGATAGGTGGGTTTTTGCGATCACGACCGGTAGGTTTGTGTAGCCTAGGTCTTGGTAGGTTTTAAGTTGTCGTGCTGCGGTGGGGCTGATGTCTATGCCTTCTGCCCCGTAGACCTGTGTTGCGACTTTGTTCAGTTTTGTTTCGAGGCTGTCTTCGTCCTGGTAGGTGTAGTTGAGTTGGCTGCTGTCTTGGCAGGCTTCGGTGAGGACTTGGGCTAGCTGGCTGGCTCCGGCTCCTCCTTGGGCGACGCCGTGGTGGATGGCTACTCGGGCTCCGGCTGCGCTGGCTATTTCTTGGATAACCTGATGTTCGCTGGGGTGGTCTGTGGGGAAGGCGTTGATGGCTACGACCGGTTGTACTCCAAAGTTGCGGACGATTTCGATGTGTTTTTTCAGGTTGGCTGCTCCGGCGCTGACGTCTTGGGGGTTTTCGGCCATGAGCTCTTGGGGTAGGGGCTTGCCGGGTTTGATGGTGTATTTTCCTGAGTGTGCTTTGAGGGAACGGACGGTGGCAACAAGGACGGCGGCGTCGGGTTTAAGTCCGGAGACTCGGCATTTTACGTTGAAGAAACGTTCTGCTCCCATGTCGGCCCCGAAGCCTGCTTCGGTAATGACGTAGTCGGCGTGTTCTAGGCCAACGTAGTCTGCTACGACGGAGGAGTTTCCGGTAGCGATGTTGCCGAAGGGGCCGGCGTGGATGAGGGCCGGGGTGTGTTCTAGGGTTTGCAGTAGGTTGGGGTGGATGGCGTCGGCCAGGATGACTGCTAGTGAGCCGTCTGCTTTAAGGTCTTGGGCTGTAATGGGTTCGCCGTCGAAGTTGTAGCCGATAACAATTTTTGCTAGACGCTGGCGTAGGTCTGCAAAGCTGCTGGCTAGCGAGAGGATAACCATGATTTCGGAGGCGCTGGTGATATCAAAGCCAGTTTGGCGCGGGATGCCGTCCATAGGTTCTCCTAGGCCAATGACGATGTTGCGCAGGGAACGGTCGTTAACGTCAAGAACTCGACGCCAGGAGATACTGTGGGGGTTAATGCCTAGAGCATTGCCGTGGTGCAGGTGGTTATCGATCATGGCGGCTAGCAGGTTGTGGGCTGCTGTAACGGCGTGAAAGTCTCCGGTCAGGTGGAGATTCAGTTTTTCCATGGGGACAATTTGTGAGTAGCCTCCGCCGGCTGCTCCGCCCTTGATACCGAAGGTTGGTCCCATGGAGGGCTGGCGTAGGGTTAGGATGGCTGATTGACCGATGTGGGCCATGCCTTGGGCCAGGGAGACTGAGGTGGCGGTTTTTCCTTCCCCTAGCGGGGTGGGGGTG
Organism: Rothia sp. (in: high G+C Gram-positive bacteria); assembly: GCA_030524105.1. GTDB lineage: Bacteria > Actinomycetota > Actinomycetes > Actinomycetales > Micrococcaceae > Rothia. The sequence continues at coordinate 226,790 of JAUNHE010000001.1, read as the reverse complement.
ACTGCTGTAACAACAACGTATTTGCTGCCTTTGGCTAGGGCCTTCTGAGCTGTGCTTTGCTCGTCGAGCAGGACTTTGGCCACATACTTGCCGTAGGGTTCAAGCCGGTCTGTGGAGATTGAACTTTCTTGGGCAATCTGGCTAATAGGCCAGAGCGTGGCGTTCTGGGCTATTTCTAGATCCGAAGGTATGGGCTTGCTCATCCTTGAGTCCTTAGTGTTTGCTGCTGTATGCCTTCTCTATCATAGCGCCGTCTTTGCTAGCCTTTCAAAGATTTGTGCTTAAGGCTGGCAGCGGTTTTCTCAGCTGTGCTAGCTCGCTACACTGGATAGCATCATGAACACTATTCTCCAGTATCTTTCTTCAGATCTTGCCGCCGGCACCGGGGAGTACAGGCGTGCCGATTTTGCGGGTAACCCTCTAAGTCCCGACGAAATATATGATTCCTTTCAGGATTGGATTTCTTCTCGCGGTATGGAGCTCTACCCGGCTCAGGATGAAGCTTTGCTGGAAATTGCTCAGGATGCAAACCTTATTGTTTCTACCCCCACCGGATCGGGTAAGTCAACGGTGGCTGTGGCGGCACATTTTGCTAGCTTAGCTCGCGGCCAACGCTCCTACTATACAGCCCCTATCAAGGCTCTTGTCAGTGAAAAATTTTTTGATCTAGTAGAGATTTTTGGGGCGCAGAATGTTGGCATGATGACCGGAGACAGTTCTATTAATCCTGGCGCTCCTCTTATCTGCTGTACCGCTGAGATTCTGGCTAATATTGCCTTACGCCAGGGCCCGGGGGCTGATCTGTTGCATGTGGTCATGGATGAGTTTCATTTTTATTCAGACCCCCAACGTGGTTGGGCTTGGCAGACTCCCCTGCTTGAACTGCCCCAGGCTCGCTTTGTGCTCATGAGTGCTACCTTGGGGGACACCTCTCGTTTTGAGGAGGGCATCAGCGAGCTCACCGGCCATCCCACCGCACTTATTAGCAGCAGCACCCGCCCTATCCCGCTGCATTTTTATTATTCGTCAACACCGGTGCAGGAGACCATCACTGAACTGGTGCAGACCAAACAAAGCCCGGTCTATCTTGTCTATTTTTCCCAGTTGCAGGCTATAGAAGCTGCAACAGCTCTCATGAGTCTTAAGATTGCTTCCTCGGATGATAGGGAACGCATTGCCGCTATGACTCAGAATTTTCGGTTTTCTGCCGGTTTTGGTAAAGTCCTGCAGCGTTTAGTTAAAAACGGGATTGGGGTTCATCATGCAGGTATGCTCCCCAAATACCGGCGTCTGGTGGAGCAGCTAGCGCAGGCAGGCTTACTCAAGGTTATTTGCGGTACGGACACCTTGGGTGTTGGAATTAATGTCCCTATTCGGACCGTGCTTTTAACGGCTCTTTCTAAGTTTGATGGGCAGCGTACCCGCCGCCTTAAAGCCCGGGAGTTTCATCAGATTGCTGGTCGGGCAGGGCGGGCAGGATTTGATACTGCCGGTACTGTGGTTGTCCAGGCCCCCGAACATGAAATTGAGAATCAACGTCTAGAGCAGAAGGCTCATGCAAAGTTCGGCGGTGACCAGAAAAAAATTGCTCAGTCTTTACGAAGTAAACGAAAGAAGGCACCGGAAGGTTTTGTCTCCTGGTCTCGGTCAACTTTTGAGCAGCTGGTCCAGGCTAAGCCGGAGGCTTTAACAAGTTCTTTTGATGTATCTCATGCTATGATCCTCAATATTTTGCAGCGGGAGCAGGACCAGTTTAAGGTTGCCCACCATTTGTTGAGCAGCTGTCATGAACCCCGGGCCAAGAAGTATCAGCTGATGCGCAAGGCTATCGGTATCTATCGGGAGTTAGTTGCAGCTGGAGTGGTTCAAAAGTTTGCCAAGCCTGACGAAGCGGGCCGCAGAGTGGGCCTTACGGTTCAATTACAGGATAATTTTGCCCTTAATCAGCCGCTTTCTCCTTTTGCCTTAGCGGCCATAGAGCTGCTAGACCCTGAGGATGCCTCCTATGGGCTTGATCTTCTGTCCATACTGGAGTCAACTCTAGAGAACCCGCGGCAGGTTTTACGCATGGTAGAGAAGAAGACCAAGGCTGAGGCCTTAGCCAGGATGAAGGCTGAGGGCATGGACTATAGCGAGCGCATGAATGAACTGGATAAAGTTACCTATCCTCAGCCTTTGGCTGAGCTCTTAGAAGAAGCTTTTGCGAGCTACCGCCGTGCTGCTCCTTGGGTTGGCCAGTTTGAGCTTGAACCTAAGTCTATTGTGCGGGACATGTATGAGCGGGCCATGGATTTTAGTTCTTACGTGCAGTTTTATTCTTTGGAGCGTTCAGAGGGTATTCTGCTACGTTATCTTTCGGATGCCTATAAGGCTTTGCGGCAGACGGTGCCGGTCTCTGCCTTGAGGGAGCAGCTTGTAGATCTTATGGAGTGGCTAGGTGAGCTTGTTCGGCAGACTGATTCCTCTCTGCTGGATGAGTGGGAGCGTCTGGGTTCTGATGGTCCGAGTCAGCAGGATTCTGCTGAGCCGACCGGCCCTGTTTCTGCGCCGGTTTTGACCGATAATCGGCGGGCCTTACGGGTCATGGTTCGTAATGCTTTGTTTCGACGGGTTGAGCTTTTTGCCCGGGAGGATGAGCGGGCTTTAGCTGAGCTTGATGCCGGTTGTGGTTGGGATCGGGATCGTTGGGCTGCTGCTATGGACGAGTATTTTGATGAGTATGACGATATCTATACGGATGCGCAGGCTCGTTCGCCGCAGCTGGTTTCTATTGATGAAGATAGCGGGTCTCATCCAGGGTTTTGGTTGGTGAGACAGACTTTTTCAGACCCTTTGGATCATCATGATTTTGGTATTGAGGCTTTGCTTGATCTTCAGGCTAGTAATGAGCAGGGGGCCGTGGTTCTCATTGTTAAGGCGGTGGGCCCCCTGGGGCTTAGTCGCTGACTTTTTGCTGGCGGCTAGGAGCTACCGGGTAGTGGCTGTGGATGGCAATACGGTTCCAGGAGTTCATGAGAATAACGATCCAGCTGATGGCTGCTACCTGTCCTTGAGTAAGTGGTGGGTAGTCCGTTTGTTCTGCTTTGATGGCGTTGACGTTTTCGGCTAGGCTTAGCGCTGCCATTTCTTGTTCGGAGAAGTATTGGGATTCTTGCCAGGCGGCAAGTACTGCTAGGCGGTCGGTGCTTTCTCCGCCTTTGATTGCTTCTTGGGTGTGCAGCCGTAGGCAGAAGGCGCAACCATTTATTTGTGATATGCGCAGTTTAACGAGTTCAACTAGGGTGGAGCTTAAGCCTGCCTCCTGTGCCGCCTGGTGAACTGCGGTGTCTAGTTCAGAAATTTTTTGATAGAGGTCTGGGTTCTCTTTACTCAGATTGACTGCGGACATAGCTTCCCTTTTGCCGTGTTTTTATGTCCTTGCCACTATACACCACTAAGATTTATTGGGGCTTGCGGCCAGCTGGTTTGGTTGAGCCCTGGCTGCACCAGGGGTTTTGGTTGTAGCCAGGGCTCGTCACTAGGTTAGCAATGGGGCGCGGGTTGCTCGGTTTATCCGGCTACTTTTTTGTGATCCATGTTTTCTGAATTTTGCTGTCTTTGACGGTTAGACCCTGTTCCCACACTTCTTTTTGTGCCTGGCCCTTGGTTGTTGAGATGGTCCAGTCTGCCTTGCAGGTTCCTAGTCCGTCTTTGACGCTGTTGCTGGCTTTAACACTGACGCTGCGGTTGGGAACTACTTGCTTGTAGGTGGCAACGCAGGATTTGTTGGAGGTTACCTTGCCTGAGCGCAGGTAGAAACTGTAGTCCAGTCTATTGGATCCTAGTTTGATGCCGTAGAGGCTGGTATCTACTTCATAGAAGGCGCTGCCGACGTAGGTGATTTTAGGGAAGAAGATTGCCCCAAACTGTGGGGTTTGCCCTGCACCGGTTTTAGCGCCGGTTTTGACGGGGCTCACTTTGATGTCTGCCGAGATGGTCTGTGCTTCTTTTTGGCTGAGGCCGGGGCGGAACCTGGGGTCATTGACGGTTTTGATGACTTCTTGACGCTGCTGGGCGTTGAGAGTGCCCCACTGGGCCTGAGATTGTGAGTCAAGCTGGGTGACAAATTTTTCTGCCGTGATCTGTTCTTGGGCGGATGCCGCCGGGAGTGTGCCGGCGCCCAAAAAAGCGGGCAGGAGCGCCAGGGTGCTCATGGTCTTGAGAAAGCGAGTGGCCTTTGACATGTGGAAATACCCTTTTCGTATTTTTGTGTTGTCAACTACAGTTGTTAGTCTAAAGCTAGACAACTGGTTGTGTCAACACGATATATATAAAATATATGTATTTTTGCGACTAAGTCTCTCTCACTAGTTGCCATGCGGGTAACTGGGCAAGAACAGCAATTTTTAGCGTTATTTAGGGGGGAGCTTAAGCCTTCTTTGCCCAATTTACCCAGCAGAAGAAAAAAATTTTCTACCCGATTTTAAATAGTTAATTAGTTTTTAATATTCAAATAAAATTTCTTCTCTCTATCTCAATATTATTTTTTATTCTTTTAATAAATTCCCTTCCTTCTCCTGGGAAAAGTAGCTTTTATAAGGTTATCCACCCCGCCCGCTGCGAGACTGGGCTGCTTGTCCCCTGAGCTGGAGCAGCAAGCAAAGAAAATAAGCTAATCCCCGGTTTTTTGCCCCAAAGGCTCCCTCAAGGCGATAAGCTCGAAGGAGAAGGAACCAGTACAGCATCAGGAGGAAGTTCGTGCCCGCCCTGCCAGAGGCCTCGTACCGCAAAGGAGCGGTCCATACCATCAAAAACTTACGGTTAACGGATCACTGGTTTAAGCTGCCCCTGACCCACGGGCTGAGCTACGGTAAGGGGCAGGAGGCCAGCCAGGATTGCCCCTATGCCCAAGATACAATCACTGTCTTTGCCCGAGAAGTAGTTGACACCTCAGCCCAATTAACCTACCCTCCCGAGAAACGCCCCTACCTTATCTACCTTCAAGGTGGCCCCGGTGGCATGGGCCCTAGACCTGTCACAGAATCCGGGTGGGTCGCGGAATTAGCCAAAAGCCACCGACTGATCCTGCTAGACCAACGCGGTACAGGAAACTCCACCCCGCTCAGCGCAGCAACCATCACCGCCCAGGGCACACCTGAACAGCAGGCCCAGTACTTAGAACTCTTCCGAGCCGATTCCATCATCGCCGACGCCGAAAAGATCCGGCAGATCCTCTTATCCGAACGCCAGGACCAGCGCTGGTCCACACTGGGCCAAAGCTACGGCGGTTTTTTAACCCTCTCCTACCTCAGCTTTGCTCCCCAGGGCCTCAAAGACTGCCGGATCACAGCCGGGCTAGCTCCCATCCGTAGCCATATTGACCGGGTCTACCAGCACACCCTAACCCAAACTGCCAAGAGAAATCGGCAATACTACAGCTACTACCCCGAAGACATCAAACAAGCTCAAAAAATCAGCCAATTCCTCAGAGACCATAAGGTTATACTCCCCACCGGAGAACGCCTTACAGATCACCGCTTTCAAATGCTAGGAGTCTGCCTGGGGGCAAACTCACGAATTCACAGTCTGCACTACATCCTAGAATCAGCCTTCGCTGAAGGGCCAAACCGGCTGTCCTCCCAATTCCTGGCAGCTGTCAGCAGCAGAGTCAGCTATGAGTCAGCCCCTCTCTATGCCCTGCTCCACGAGAGCATCTATGCCGATGGCCCCCAGGACGGTCAACTCACAGATATCCCCGGCCAGCAGCTGACACCCTCACCGGCGCCAACAAACTGGTCAGCAGCCCGCATGGCAGCCCAACGCCCTGAATTCTGCCCTCAGGCAGAGACCCTCCTCTTCACCGGAGAACACATCTTCCCCTGGTACTACCAAGAAGACCCAGCCTTAAGACCCCTGCAGGATGTAGCCCATCTCCTAGCCGAAAAAAAGGACTGGGGCAGGCTCTACGATCATGAACAGCTTAAAAACAATCCCGTCCCCCTGGCCGCAGCTGCCTACACCCCCGATATCTACGTCGATTATGACCACTCTATGCAAACAGCCCAGTGGGTCAAAAACAGCAGTGTTTGGACTTCCCAAACCCACCATCATGATGGCTTAAGTGCCGACAGCACAACAATTCTTGAACACCTCAAGAATCTCTTAGCAAACATGAGATAGCATATGGTACTTACTGGCCAAAGCACACACACTTCAAGCAAGAACCAAAACAGCAGCCCTCACCGTGTAGTCCACCTCCACAGTAGACGGTCTTCACCCAAGGGACATGCACCGTAGAGAGGAAAATAATGATCAGTCGTGCCCAATTTTTGGGTGGAACCACACTAGGGATCTTGGCAGCAAGCAGAGCAGCCACACCAACACAGGCAGAGCAAAACTCACGAATGCTCATAGCCACCGAGCACGGTATCACAGCCAGTAAAGACTCACCGGTCAACCAAAAAATCAACGAACTCATTAAAAAACTTGCAGACCAAGGTGGTGGAAGCATTATCTTCCCACCCGGAATGTATAACGTAGACTCCCAGGGCATCCAGCTGAGCAACCAGGTAAGCATCATAGGGATGGGAGAAGCAACCCAGTTCCGGCCCATCGGCACCTGGGATGAACTCAGCGGCGTCTTTCGTATTGGCAGCGACACCAGCCCTTCCTCCCAACCCGTCTACCGAACAGGCCTGCACGATTTTAGTATCAAACCCTCGGACAACCCGCTCATGCACGTAGAGCCCATCCCCAACACCGTGGGCATCCTCTATAACACCTTTAACGGCGACAAACCGGCAGACCCCGACGCCGCCCACCGCATATCCGGCATCTCCCTCTGGGACTTGGATATGGGCATCAAAATTAAAGGCAAAGATGACCAAGGCTGCATGGTCTCCCACATACGCGGCCGACGTTTCCTGCGCTCAGCCCTCACCATTGGTGATGTTAAAGAAAACTCAGCGGCAGATAACACCTTCTCCATGATTGACTTCTCCTCAGCCAACCTCAGCGGAGCAGACTCAGCAAATATCGAAATCTACACCTCCAACTGTGCCTTCTCCCAGGTTAAAAGCTGGTACTCCAAACGCTCCCTGGCCTTTAGCGAAGCCGAAAAGGCAGGCGCCGGCTTCTATGTTAAAGGAACCCGCAATACCTTTAACCAGTGCGATGCTCAAGATAACGGCGGCCACGGGTTTGTCCTCAATCTAGGCAATAACTCGCTGGTCAACTGTATAGCAGACTCCAACGGCTACGCTGATAATGTCTCCGGAGCAGCCCGACCATCGGAAGCCCACGGTTTCCACATCAGCAAAAATGCACAAGGAACCCAACTCATCGGTTGCCAATCCTTTAACAGAGTCAAAGAAAACCCCGGTCAATCTATCGGGTTTTGGATCCACGAAGCCAACACCGAGGTAACCGTCATCGGCTCTGCCTTTGCCAACACCCGTCACTCTTCCCTGAACGGCAAGCTTAACCAACAACGCAAAAATGTTCTTGAATCCCACAATACCGGCTAAGCCAACAGGGCCTCTAATCTAATCTAGCCGGCCGGCGACCAGGCTCAGCTTAAGGCTGGCAGGCCCAAAACCCTACCAGCCTTAAGCCGGGCTCAATCTGCCAAAAATTCTTGATGCTCTCCCCGAGCTCTAGCCACAAGATCCTGATATTCGCTCTCAGAAGCAATAAGCTCATCCCGGTATTTCTTCTTAATCTGGCGGGACTTAGCCGTATAAATATCAAGCTGCCGCTGAATATCCTCACGTTCCCGGCTACCGGCATCATCGGGCAATTCCAAATACTGACGTGAAAGACTCTGCACCTTTTGAATAGTGGCCAAAGCCCGGCCCTTGGGCGTATACAGGGAAGCCACAACGGTCAGAACAAGAACCCCAATAATAAAGGTCAAAGACATGCCAATAGTAATTTCAGTAACCGCAACCGGCTGACCATCATTAATAAAGAAAAGATTGTTCTCGTGCAGGGCATGCAAAAGTAACTTAACCCCAATAAAGGCAAGAATCAGTGAAAGCCCCCAGGACAGGTAGATTAACCGGTCCAGCAAACCATCAATGAGGAAGTAAAGCTGACGCAAACCCATAAGGGAGAAAGCTGTAGCAGTAAAAACAATATAGGGAGACTGCGTCAGGCCAAAGATAGCCGGAATAGAATCCAAGGCAAACAGAATATCGGTACCACCGATAGCCACCATGACCAGCAGCATCGGAGTCATCACTTTTTTACCATTCTCAATGGTAAAAAGTTTATCCCCATCGTAGTAGTCGGTCGTATGGAAAAGTTTTTTAGCCAGGCGGATGACCACGTTATTAGCCTGCTCATCCTCTTCTTGCTCGCTGACCTCTTCCTTAATCAGCTTGCCAGCAGTATAAATAAGGATTAACCCAAAGAGATAAAAAACCGCACTCCAACGCTCAATGGCGGCAGCACCAATAAAAATAAAGACAGCGCGGGCAAGCATGGCAAAAATAATGCCAAACAGTAGCACCTTCTGCTGGTCCGCCCTGGGAACCTTAAAAGAGGCCATGATAATCAAAAAAACAAAAAGATTATCCACCGAAAGAGCTTTCTCGGTGATGTAGCCACCATAGTATTCTGCAGCAAATTGGCTCCCGTCTAGCCCCAGAATCACAAGGCCAAACAGTAAAGCTATGCCCACATAAACACTGGACCATATGGCCGCTTCTTTAATAGTGGGTTCATGGGCCTGACGGACATGGAAGAAAAAATCGTAGGCAAGAAGCCCTAAAATAAGGATCAGCGTGATACTCCACTGAAAACCCGTAATTTCCATAGGGAAAAACCTTTCTTGTGGGTTGGGTAAGCCAAAAACCACAAGTCTCTCCCGCCCACTACCATAGGCATCCCCTTCCGGAGAGGCAGACCTTGCCTTCGTGCTGACGGAAGAAAATTTAGGGATACTCCCCTGCTCAAGCAGCTACTTTACCGGAAAATTTTTCTAGCAGCTTTGAAAAACACTGGCATCACCAGGGTAACCTTCTTAACTTTTAGGCATGGCCGGCAGCCTGCATCTGCCGCAATTCCTTCTTCAGCTCAGCCAGCTCGTCTCGTAACCTGGCCGCAAGCTCAAATTGGAGGTCCTGAGCAGCCTGCATCATCTGCTCACTAAGCTCTTCAATCAACTCTATTAAATCTTCTGCTGGGGCAGCCGCCAAACCGTCAGCCCGAACCCGGCTAGCTGCCTGAGCCAAACTATCGGCATCAGCATCAACAGGTTCAGCCGGGCGCTCGCTACCGCCAGATCTTAAAGCAGCCCCTGCCTTTTTAGAAGCCTGCGATCTGCCGGGACCCTGGCGCAGCTGCAAGATCTGGCGGGTATCTTCTTCCTCCCTGGCCAACTGATCCGTAATATCAGCAATCTTTTTACGCAAGGGCTGGGGATCAATACCGTGCTGCCTATTGTAATCCAGCTGAATCTGCCGCCGCCGGTTGGTCTCATCAATTGCTGTCTGCATAGAATCGGTCACCCTATCGGCATACATGTGAACTTGCCCGGACACATTACGTGCTGCACGGCCAATAGTTTGAATCAGTGAGGTTGTTGAACGTAAGAAACCTTCCTTATCTGCATCCAAAATAGCAACCAGCGAAACCTCCGGCAGATCCAAACCCTCCCGAAGCAGGTTAATACCCACCAAAACATCAAAACTACCCAGCCGCAGCTCTCTCAAAAGCTCAACCCGCCTCAGAGTATCCACATCCGAGTGTAAATACTCCACTTTAACCCCGTGCTCTGCCAGATAATCGGTAAGATCCTCAGCCATACGCTTTGTTAAAGTCGTCACCAAAACACGTTCATCCGCCTGCACCCGGCGGCGAACCTCCTCTAACAAATCATCTATCTGACCGGCCGTAGGTTTAATAATAATTTCTGGATCAACCAGGCCTGTAGGCCGGATAATCTGCTCCACATACCCGTCAGCCTTCTCAAGCTCATACTTACCCGGCGTCGCTGAAAGATAAACCGTCTGCCCAATCCGCTCCAAAAACTCCTGCCATTTAAGAGGACGATTATCCATAGCTGAAGGCAGGCGAAAACCAAAATCTACCAGGGTACGCTTACGACTCATATCCCCCTCGTACATAGCCCCAATCTGCGGAACGGTAACATGCGATTCGTCAATAATAAGCAAAAAATCCTCTGGAAAATAATCCAGCAGGCAGTAGGGTGCAGAGCCCTGGGCCCGCCCATCAAAATGACGAGAATAATTCTCAACTCCGGTGCAGAAGCCTATCTGCTCCAGCATCTCCAGATCATACTGGGTGCGCATCCTTAAACGCTGGGCTTCTAATAGTTTGTTCTGCGATTCAAGCTCTTCTAGCCGCTGCCTGAGCTCATCCTCAATATCAGTAATAGCCCGCTTCATACGCTCAGCACCGGCAACATAGTGTGAGGCCGGAAAAACATACATTTCCTGTTCTTGCCGAATTACCTCACCCGTCAGCGGATGCAGCGTATAAATAGCCTCAATTTCATCACCAAAAAATTCTAAACGCACCGCATTTTCTTCATAGGTCGGGATAATCTCTACCGTATCGCCCCGAACTCGAAAAGTCCCCCGATGAAAGTCAAGATCATTGCGGACATACTGCATATTAACAAACTGGCGAAGCAGCTCGTCTCGCTCATACTCCTGGCCTTCCCGGAGGGTGACCATCTGCTTGACGTACTCTTCCGGCGTACCCAAACCGTAAATACAGGAAACGGTGGCAACAACAACCACGTCCCGGCGGGTCAGCAGAGAGTTAGTGGCCGAGTGACGCAAGCGCTCTACCTCCTCATTAATGGAGGAGTCCTTTTCAATAAAGGTATCGGTCTGAGGCACGTAAGCCTCAGGCTGATAGTAGTCGTAGTAGGACACAAAATATTCCACGGCGTTCTTGGGTAAGAGCTGGCGTAACTCATTGGCCAGCTGGGCAGCCAGGGTTTTATTCTGTACCATGACCAGAGTCGGACGCTGTACGGCCTCAATAAGCCAGGCAGCAGTGGCAGATTTACCGGTCCCCGTTGCACCCAACAAAACAATATCTTTTTCCCCAGCCTCAAGACGCTGGGTGAGCTCGGCGATAGCCCGCGGCTGATCTCCAGAGGGCTGATAGTCAGATACTACTTCAAAGGGGGCAACGAGACGCTGAATATTATGGGCAGAACTCATGCCTCCAGCATACCGGCCCACGTCACCTTAAGCTGAACAGGCTTCCAGAAAAGAAAGCTAACTTTATTGGGCCAAAAGCCAGCGACGCATCGTTCGTATCCGATAGGAAACTTCAAAAGAAGCCACATGCTCATTATCAGCGCCAGGATTGGCAGCAAGAACAGAACCCTGGGTAAAGGTCACAAAATTACGGCGTTCCTTCTGGCCAAACAGATTGAGTCCCCGCTGGTTAAGGGAGTCCGCCCCTGAACGGGCGTCCCAGCTGCTAGCAAGCTGGCCGTAAGCTACACCTTCCTGATCAAACATGGCTTTGACCTCTTTTTGCCCCTGGAGGGCTCGGCCGTCTCCTTCTGCAGCCAGGTACACAAACGTTGACTCTTTTAACCTTCTTAACTGGTCGGTACGCCACTGCCCCCCTACCAGCATCATGGCCCGAAAAATGGACGGATTACGGTTGGCAAGATACATGCTGGCCATGCAACCCATGGACTGGCCGGTACCGTATACACGGTGCGGATCAATAGAATATTGCCAAGGCAACCAGGCGATAAAACGTTCCAGCACCTCCAGCCAGGCCGACACCCAGTAGTTCCAGGTATCAAGAATAATAATGTCTGGAAAACTAGGCACCACCACGATGGCCTCATGCCTAGCTTGATCACTCGGATCTGCCCAGATGAGGGCCCCGTACTGGTTCAAGGGCAGGCTAACATCCTGGCCAACAGTACTAATATCTCCCACAAAATGCACTAAAGGATATTTCTTCTGGGGTGAATAATTCTGGGGAAGAAAAATATTATATGATAGTTTTTTTCCAGATACAGGGTCTGTATATACTTTTTGAGTAAATTGGGGTTTAGTGTTGGTAACTAGTTCATTAAGCGTTATCGTACTTTGTGTTGTTGTAGCGACAGTAAGAGGGCTTTCTTCCGCTGCTTTTGACGGCGTTATCCCCAACCCTAGGCCAGCAGTGCTGGCTGCAGCTGCGTACAAGAAGGACCGTCGGCTAGCCGTAAATTTATTGTTAATCATTCCATAATTCTTGCACAAAAAAGCTGAAATTTTCCCGCAAACAACATTAAAAAATAATTAAAAAAACACTAATCTGTCTCTACAATAATCTAACTACAGACAACAAAGGTAACTTTAACTACCCATTATTAGCAAAATTATTCAAAAGAAATCAAACTATTCTGCGGCAGTTACTAAACGCCAAATATCATCAACTTGAACCTGTGCACTAACCAAACTACCGGAGTTATCAATAATCCAGGTGGCGGCTGCAGCCCGCTGTTCGTCGCTGGCTTGGGCATCTATACGGGCTAATGCGGCAGTAGGGCTCATTCCCCGCTGCTCCTTAAGACGTTGTAAACGAACCTTAAGGTTGGCAAAGACCACCACGATGTGGTCAAAACGTTCTAACTGGTCAGTCTCTACCAGCAAGGGAATGTCTTCTACCACAACCCCCAAGGGGGCTGCCTCTCCGGCAGCCTGCTGAGCTAAATCTGCAGCCCGCTGCCGTACAGCCGGATGCATCAGCCGGTTAAGCTTCTGCCTGGCGGCAAAATCAGTAAAAATAATATCTGCCAAGACAGCCCGGCGTAGCTGGCCCTGATCGTCCAGCACCCGATCGCCAAACTCAGCGGCAACTTTCTTTAATAGTTGACTGCCCGGGCTCAGCAGCTCACGAGCTATGGCATCAGCATCAATAACGGTAGCTCCCAGATCTGCAAACATCTGCGCCACCGTAGACTTTCCAGAACCAATCCCCCCGGTCAACCCCAGCCGTATCATCAGTACCCCCTCCTGATTCGTCAGCAACTGTGCTAGCAGTTAAGCAGCCTCGGACCAAAAAGTCATAAACTGGATCAATGACTACTATCCAACCTAGCAGCACCAGCTATATTGTTCTCACAGACTACAGTAAAAACACAGCTAGATTAGAGATTAAACGCAGCGAATTTATAGCCTACCTCCTTCGATGTGAAAATACGGAAGCAGCCCGTGATCATATCAAAAGCCTAGCCAAAGCCCACCATGCTGCCCGGCATGTCTGCAGTGCCTTCCTCCTTGGCCCACAACGAAACATTCAACGCTCCAATGACGACGGTGAACCGGCCGGGACAGCTGGCCTGCCCATGCTTCAGACCCTCCTGCACTACCAGCCCAAAAACTGCCCCACGGGCAGCGGCCAGCTATCCGATGTTTGTGCCGTCGTTGTCCGTTATTTTGGAGGCATTAAGCTCGGTGCTAACGGGCTTATCCGTGCCTATTCCCAGGCCTTAAGCCAGCTGCTAGACCAGGTGAACTACAGTCTACGATCGGCTTATCAGGAGGGGAAGATCGCCGTGGACCTTAGCAGTAGCGGCCGGGTCGAAAACGAATTCAGAAAACTGGGCTACCCGCTTCTGGCCAGCAGTTACCAGCCAGATCAGGCCCTCTTAAGTTTTGCAGTGCCGGCTAACCAAACAGCAAAGGATCAGGCCCAGCTTAAACTTGCCGAACTCACGGCAGGACAAAAGCAGATCAGCTGGGGTGACTACAGCTGGCAGGATAAAAAATTGCCCAGCGCATAAGACAAGGCCCGGGAGAATCTGTAGATTCTCCCGGGCCTTTACAGCTGCTTGGAATACAGCTTAGTTGCCAGTCAACTTTTTACGAAGTTCAGCCAAGGCTTCGTCTGAGGCTAAAGTGCCCGATTCAGCCGGCTTGTTATCTGAAGAATAGGAAGTTGGCGCAGCCTCTGTGCTCTCAGCATCGGCAGCAGGGTCAGCACTGGCAGCAGCCTCAGCGTCTGCCTCTAAGGCCTTAGCAACCTGAACCTTGTGAGCCTCCCAGCGAGTCTGCGCATCAGCATACTGCTGCTCCCAGGCGGCACGCTGAGTCTCAAATCCTTCAAGCCATTCATTGGTTTCGGGATCAAAGCCTTCAGGGTACTTGTAGTTGCCCTCTTCGTCGTATTCAGCAACCATGCCGTAGAGGGCAGGATCAAATTCGCTGCCTTCAGGATCTACACCTTCATTGGCCTGCTTAAGCGAGAGGGAGATCCGACGACGGTCAAGGTCAATATCAATAACCTTAACAAAGAGTTCATCTCCAACGGAAACAACCTGCTCAGCCAGGTCAACATGGCGCACAGCAAGTTCAGAGATATGAACCAGGCCTTCAATACCGTCTTCAACGCGCACAAAAGCACCAAAGGGAACAAGCTTGGTCACTTTACCGGGAACAACCTGGCCCAGGGCGTGAGTACGGGCAAAAGCCTGCCAAGGATCTTCCTGAGTAGCCTTTAAGGACAGGGAAACACGCTCACGGTCAAGATCAACCTCAAGAACCTCAACAGTTACCTCTTGGCCAACTTCAACAACTTCAGAGGGGTGATCAATGTGCTTCCAGGACAGCTCAGAAACGTGAACAAGGCCGTCCACACCACCAAGATCCACAAAGGAACCAAAGTTAACAATCGAGGAGACCACACCGGAGCGCACCTGTCCCTTCTCCAGCTGGTTAAGGAAGGTGGAACGAACCTCAGACTGGGTCTGCTCAAGCCAGGCACGACGCGACAGCACAACATTGTTGCGGTTCTTATCCAGCTCAATAATTTTAGCTTCGATTTCCTGGCCAATATAGGGGGCAAGATCTCGTACCCGCCGCATCTCAACCAGAGAAGCCGGCAAGAAGCCGCGCAGGCCGATGTCTAGAATCAGACCGCCCTTAACAACCTCAATGACGGTACCGGTGACGACACCATCATTTTCTTTAACCTGCTCGATATCTCCCCAAGCTCGCTCGTACTGGGCACGCTTCTTAGAGAGGATAAGACGGCCTTCTTTGTCTTCTTTGGTCAGAACCAGAGCCTCAATTTCGTCACCAACGGAGACGACTTCACCAGGATCTACGTCATGCTTGATCGAAAGCTCGCGAGAAGGAATTACACCTTCAGTTTTATAACCAATATCAAGCAAGACCTCGTCGCGATCAACCTTGACAACTTCACCTGAGACAAGATCGCCATCATTGAAGTACTTAATGGTTGCGTCGATAGCTGCAAGAAAATCTTCTTCAGTGCCAATATCGTTGATTGC
Organism: Rothia sp. (in: high G+C Gram-positive bacteria); assembly: GCA_030524105.1. Taxonomy (GTDB): domain Bacteria; phylum Actinomycetota; class Actinomycetes; order Actinomycetales; family Micrococcaceae; genus Rothia. Next base: position 211,525 of record JAUNHE010000001.1, on the reverse strand, counting down.
AACCTGTGGAGTGTTGGTGCTCATATAGTATAGGGCTCCGTTATGGATAGTTATGGTAGGTCGATACAGTCACAGTTTCTCCCGCACCATGGACATAGATAAAACGTTTCTTGATACGGTATCGCCGTAAGCGGTTCGCTCTGTATCGAGCGTTTATTCGGACAATTTTTGTGCGCACAAAAGCACGCATCAATAAAGTCTAATGTTCCGAAGCAGAAGCGGTCAATGGCTGGCGCACAAAAATCAAGATAAATTCGTGAAATTTTAGCTGGCAGGCCCTCCGGCTGGACCCTAACGGCAGAACATAGTGTCCCAAGAAGTCAGGGCTTGTTTTAATACAATTTCCTCCTGTACTTCAGTCCGATAAACTCTAAAGCCCCGAGCCCGGTAGTTAGTCAGAGCTCGGGGCCCGTCTAAACTACAGGTGTGTACCCAGATTCGATGCACCGGCGGTAGGGGTTGACGCAGGTTAATGGTCCAGGCCTGGCGGACCATGTGCTCTAAGAAAAAAGATCCTGCTCCCCTCCCTTGAGCCCACTCCATCAAACCAAAATACAGGATCTCGGTTTGGCTACGGGCGCTACCGTCCGGGTGATAATCTACCGCAGCCTGAAGCTGGCAGTAGCCAGCCGGAGTTCCCCGCCAGTAGAGCAGCCAGACCTCGCAGCCAACGTCAGCCAGTTCCTGCAACCATTCTTGCCTGCTCCAGCCTAGCCTGCCCGTCCAATGGTAAGGCCCACCAACAACGCTATAAAGCCAGCGCACTAACTCGGGAGTCACCAGTTCGGCCTGCTTAATCTCAAAATCAGCAGCCAGCGGCGGGGCCAAGCTTATAGGTGCTTGCAGCATCTGCAGGTAGCTTATTGTTACCGGGCGCAGCTCTGCCTCGCTACCACAAGATATGGTCTGCCCCCGATTCTGACCCATGCTAGTGCCCTGCCTGATACCAGGATTGACCGTGCCCTACCTGAACGTCCAAGGGCACGCTCAGTTCAAGAGCTTTACCCATTTCCTGGGTAACAATCTTTTCCGCCATTTCTTCTTCTCCGGGAGCGAGTTCAACAATGAGTTCATCATGGATCTGCAGGAGCATCCGGGACTTTAACCCCTGCTCTGCCAGGCGCTGCTCAATATTAATCATGGCAATTTTTATAATGTCTGCGGCGCTACCTTGAATAGGGGCGTTTAAGGCTGCCCTCTCGGCAGCTTCTCGACGCTGACGATTTGAACTGTTTAAATCGCTTAAGCTACGACGCCGGCCAAACATAGTCTGGGTGTAGCCGTCCCGGTGGGCTTCTTTAACAATTCCCCGTAAAAAGCGGCCCACATTTCCAAAACGCTTAAAGTAGTTGACGGTTAATTCGCCAGCTTCTTCTACCGGTATCCCCAATTGCTTGGATAGGCCAAAACGAGAAAGCCCATAGGCTAACCCGTAGGACATAGCCTTAACCTTGGCCCGCATGGCGGGGCTCACCTGCTCGGGAGCCACCCCAAAAACCTCCGAGCCCACAAAGCGGTGCAGATCTTCACCCTGGTGGTAGGCGTCGATAAGTTTTTGATCCTGAGCTAAGTGCACCATAATGCGCATTTCAATCTGGGAATAATCTGCCGTCAGCAAACTCGTATACAGCTGGCCAGCCACTGGAGAGGGATCCACCACAAAAGCCTGGCGTATCTTGCGCCCTTCTTGGCTGCGAATCGGAATATTTTGCAGGTTAGGGTCAATGGAGGATAGCCGCCCGGTAGCTGCAACATTCTGTTGAAAAGTAGTGTGGATGCGCCCGTCAGCCTTTCTTGCTTTTTGCAGGCCTTCAACGGTTTGTTTTAGTTTGCTAAAGTCCCGGTACATCTGGAGGGCAAGTAAAAATTGAGCTCCGGGTGAATCTGGATCAACCTTGCTGAGCAGATCCGCCATGGCCTCGGCATCGGTAGAATAGCCAGACTTTAGTTTGCGCGTTGTGGGTAGTTTGAGCTCATCAAATAAAACGCCCTGCAATTGTTTTGGCGAACCCAGATTTACTTCATGATTAATGATGCTGTAGGCCTGGTCTTTGGCCTGCTTAATCTTGCTTTCATAGTGGTCTTTTAGCTCTTGCAGCACCTGGGCGTTAACGGCGACACCTCGCTGCTCCATCTTTGCCAGCACGGTTGCCAGGGGGAGCTCGATCTCTTGGTAAAGCTTCAACTGCTCCTGTTGAATCAAATCACGGTCCAAGGCGTAGGCCAGCTCTTGAATATAGCGGGCCTGGCTAGCCAGATAGTCAAGGTCTACCGAACTATCTAGGCTAAAAAGTTCCTGCTGGTCTTCGTGTGGTGCAGCAGGCAGTTTGGTGTGCAGGTAGATTTCGGCTAAGTCTTCCAAGATTGCCTGCTGACTACGGCGGCGGATACTGGGAACGTGACCGCAGATGTAGGAGCTCAAAAGTGGGTCCTCAACAACAGCAGCCAGATTAAAGCCGCGAGCAGCAAGAGACTTATATTGCTGCTTTACATCAAAAACAATTTTAGGAGCCTTTGTATCGGCGAGCCAGCTGGCACAGGCCTGCTCTGTTGGCGCGTCCAGGCTGGCAAAGTCGAGCCAGGCAACTCGTTTGCCTGCCATAATGAGCAGGCCCAGGAGGTCTTCCTCGCCGGCTAGGCCGAAAGTTGAGGCAGCAGGATCCGCTACCGGGTAAAGGAGGTGGGCGTCTTTAAGACGTTCTGGCAGGGGGCTGGGCCGTTCCAGCTGCCCAGCCTGGTGCAAAGATTCCAGCAAAAAGTCCTGAAATTCTTGAGCCGTATTGATGGTTTGCACGGGTTCATGGTCAAAATCCACTGAGACTGCAGCAAGCTCGGTTAGCTCGGCAAAGACTTCAGCCGTCCGGCTCCGAATACTCCTAAATTCTAGCTCGTCAAAAAGGTCGGAGAGTGCCTGTGGATCCTTAGGTCCGTATTCTGCCGCCTGGTCCAAGCCAAGAGGAAGTTCAAGATCGTCAACCAGCCGATTGAGACGTCTGTTGCGCAGGACATCGTCAATATGGTCGCGCAGAGCCTGCCCTTTTTTACCTTTAATACTCTCCTGCTGTTCGATAATTGCCTCAAGGCTGCCGTATTCGTTAATCCATTTGGCAGCGTAACCGGGGCCGACGCCGGGTACTCCGGGCAGGTTATCAGCTTGCTCCCCGGTCAGAGCGGCTAGATCTGGGTACTGCTCAGGGGCAACCTTGTATTTTTCTAGCACTGCCGCCGGGTCCATGGGTCGAATCCCCTTAGCCGGGCCGGTCGTGACCGGGTACAACACCGTTACATCCTCGCTGACGAGCTGGAAAGCGTCCCTATCCCCGGAGACAATACGCACCTGCATCCCTGCCTGCCGGCCCATTTTAGTTAAGGTTGCCACAATATCGTCTGCTTCGTAATTGGCAAGAGTAATAGCGGGTATCTCAAGGGCTCCTAGAAGCCGTTGAATTAATTCAATTTGACCAAAAAATTCCGGAGGGGTTTCTGCCCTTCCCCCTTTATATTCGGGGTACTCTTGGGTGCGGAAGGTGCCACCGGGCAGGTCAAAGGCCGCGGCTACGTGAGTGGGCTGCTCACTTTTAATCAGGCTTAAAAGTGTGGAAAGAAAGCCGTGGACGGCATTAGTGTGCTGGCCGCTTTGAGTTACAAAAATATCAGCCGGAGTTCCATAAAAGGAACGAAAAGCCAGGGAATGTCCATCAATAATCAGGAGTTTGTGCGAACCGTTTGCTGCATTAGTTTTACTCACATCCACTATCCTAAAGGGTAGTACCCTCAAAGAGCTGAACCTAGCCAGCAGACTGTGAGGGTTATTCATCGGGGCCCCGCCAGGCAGGAAAAATAAGGAAAGGTCTTATAAGCTATGAAGGATTCCAATCCAGCCGGGTATTCACCCGCTCAAGAGGAATTACTGGCTGCCGGTATTCCAGCCGCTGATCTAGCTCGTTTCAAAGATTTAAGGCTAGGAAGCCTTATTCCAAAGCTTGGTATCACTTTCATTCGTTTAAGCGCCCAAGAGACCCTGGCCAGCATGCCTGTTGCTGGCAATACCCAACCGGCAGGGCTACTACACGGTGGGGCTAGTGCTGCTCTTATGGAGACAGTAGGATCCTTTGCCAGTAGCATGGCCGGCACTGAAGAGACGGTAGCTTTGGGAACGGAACTGAATCTAAGCCACCTACGGCCGGCAAGAAGCGGCCTGGTAACCGCAAGAGCCTGGGCCCTTAAGCTGGGGCGTACCCTCTGCATTCACCAGTTGGAAGTCAGGGATGAAAAGGATAGGCTGATCTCAACTGGCAGGATGACCAATATGCTGGTGGCACGAGCTGGCCTGAAGTAGCAGAGTTTAAAGGTCAATTTTGAGCATAATAGGGGTGTGGTCCTGGCGCGGACCGGAGTCAATCATTTCTGAGGCCTGCACCTTATCGGCTACACGGTTACTGACCAGCCAGTAGTCAATACGCCAGCCTGTGTTGTTGATTTTGCTGGTTTTTGACCGTTGCGCCCACCAGCTATAGGCCCCGCGCACATCGCCGTGAATATGCCGAAAGGTATCGGTAAAACCCTGCTCTAGCAGGTGACTAAAGCCAGCCCTTTCTTCATCGGTAAAGCCGGGAGAACGCCGATTGGGCCCGGGATTTGCTAGATCAATCTCGGTATGGGCAACGTTGAAGTCTCCACTGGCAAGCACCGGTTTTTGTGCATCCAGCTCAACTAGGTAGGCGGCGTAGCAACGATCCCATACCTGACGGTCCTCTAAGCGCCGCAAACCTTCGGAGGCGTTAGGGGTGTAAACCTGGGTAACAAAAAAGTCAGCATATTCTAGGGTGATCATACGGCCCTCAGCATCCATACTGCCCGGTGCTGAAATGCGGGGATAGGTCACCTGAGGCTGGCCTTCGCTCCGGTAAAGAAAGAGGGTGCCGGCGTAGCCTTTTCGTGCTGGTTCCACCGAAGATACCCAGGCCAGGCTGTAGCCGGGAAAGTAATGCTCGAGGATCTGCTCATGCTTTTTTGTGGGTCCCTGAGCTGGAAGTTTAGTTTCCTGGATGGCCAGCACCTCAGGTTTATGAGCTGAAAGCGTGTCCAAGACGGCACGGGAAGCTAGAGCGCGGCTAGACTCACTGGTCAAGGCGGCATTAAGGGAGTCAATATTCCAGGAAATAAGTTTCATGCCCACCATTGTACGCAGCCTTGTCACAAGGATAAGGCATATTTAAGGCCCTAATGAAAGATGAGGCTCTAGCAGTAGAAGCACAGGCCCGGCTAGCATAAGGTCCTAAAATAAGAATTACCGGTTTGGTCTGGGGCTGTAGTATGGTGTTGTAGACTAAGCGCAGTTCACCAGGGTGCTGCGCTTCATTTCTTAGTGCGCTGTGGCGTTGAAAAGGGTGGGGCAATGAAGAAAGTACCTCTGCTGGTTTGGATTGTTTTTGCAATTATTACCGGCATTCTGGTCGGTTCCCTGACACCGGGGATTATTAGCGGCAGCAACGGCTTGTTTGGCTGGTCAATTCCAACCGATGTGGTTGTCCAGCTGTTTGTTTCTTTCTCAACTATTTTTAGTGCCTTTTTAAGTTTTGCTATTCCACTGATTATTCTGGGTTTCATTGTTCCCGGCATTGGCTCATTAGCCAGCGGGGCTGGCAGAATGCTGGGAACAACCGTTGGTTTGTCTTATCTTTCCAGTATTGTGGCCGGCTTTTTAGCCTTAACTGCCGCCTACTTTTTATACCCGGTACTCCTTAAAGGCCAGCAGCTTACTGCCTTTGATAATCCGGAAGAGAAGCTCTCAACCGGCTACCTGGAATTCAGTTTGGACCCGCCGTTGACGGTCATGACTGCTCTGGTTCTTTCTTTTGTTTTGGGGCTGGGAATTACCGCGCTTAAGACCAGAAATATGCTGGATCTTTTTATTGATTTTCAAACTATTATTGAAAAGCTGCTTGCTTACGTCATTATTCCCCTGCTGCCCATCCACATTATTGGTGTTTTTGCCAATATGACCCTTGCCGGTGAGGTTGTCATGATCCTGGCTGTTTTTGGCAAGGTGTTTATTATGGTTATTTTGCTGCACTGGCTTATGCTGGTCTTGCAGTATTGCACAGCGGGGGCTATCAGCCAGCGTAACCCTGTCACTATGCTTAAAAAAATGCTACCGGCTTATTTCACGGCTTTGGGTACTCAGTCATCTGCGGCTACTATACCGGTGACCCTTAAAGCTGCTAAGCAGGCGGGCATCTCCCCTCGAATTGCGGATTTTGCTATTCCCCTATGCGCCACAATTCACCTGTCTGGCTCTATGATCACCATTACTTCTTGTTCTGTAGCGGTGGTCTTTATGACCTCTGGAGGGGTCTCTTTTACTGCTATGATTCCTATGGTTCTGATGTTGGGGGTCATGATGGTGGCAGCCCCGGGAGTTCCCGGTGGTGCAGTGATGACGGCTTTGGGGCTCCTGGAATCTATGCTCGGTTTTGATGAGTCCATGATTGCCCTCATGATTGCCCTCTATCTTGCCCAGGATTCTTTTGGTACCGCAACCAATGTGACCGGCGATGCCACTATTGCAGCGATAACGGAGCGCTTGAGCGGCCAGTACCGGCAGCAGAAGCCGGCGCAGCAAACCCTTGAAGGTGAGCTTTAGGTGCCGGCGCGTAGAAAGCTGGGTTATTTCTTTTTGTGCCTGACCCTTTTGGGTCTTGTCCTGGCTTTACGGGATGGCGGGTTCTACTGGCTGCTGGTGACGCTGGCCAGTGCGCTGACCCTTTGGGCTACAGGCTCGGGCAGGGATTCCGCTCAAAAATAGGGCTTTTAGGAGACCTGGTTAACAATGGTTTCGGCGACTTCACGCATGGAGAGCCGCCGATCCATGGAGGTTTTTTGAATCCAACGAAATGCTTCTGGTTCGCTTAAGCCCATTTTGGTGATCAGGAGCGATTTGGCGCGGTCAACAAGTTTGCGGGTTTCAAACTGTTCTTTAATGGAGCTTACTTCTGCTTGCAGGGCTTTGATCTGTTCATACCGGCTAATAGCTACTTCGATGGCGGGGATAAGCTCGTTTGGTGTAAAGGGTTTAACAATATAGGCCATGGCCCCCGCTTCGGCGGCACGGTCAACTAGCTCTTTCTGGCTGAAGGCAGTGAGCAGGACAACGGGGGCTAGCTGCTGCTGACTGATTTCTTCGGCGGCCGTGATACCGTCCATGATGGGCATTTTGACGTCCATGAGGACAAGGTCTGGCTTATGCTCTTCTACCAGTTCCAGAGCTGTCTTTCCATTATCTGCTTCGGCAACAACAGTGAATCCTTGATCGCGCAGAATTTCAACAATGTCCAGGCGAATAAGCGCTTCGTCTTCGGCTACCACAACGGTGCGGCTCGTTGTTTCTTCTTCAATCACGGAATCTGGAGCTGTCTGCTCTGACATTCTTGACTCCTAGGGTCTGCATTGACTTAGTTTTATCCTTTCTGCTATTGTTTCATGTTCTTGTAGACGCTGGATACCTTAGCTATCTACAGTTCTCCGTAATGTTAAACACGACTTGGCAGGCTGACCACGTGTAATTTTATTTTTTGTGCTACTCGGTGTAGAGTGTAGACTCGTTCCGGGCTAATCGAGCTGGCCTAGGAGCTAGCCCAAGTGGCGGAATTGGCAGACGCGCCGCACTCAAAATGCGGTTCTTCGGAGTGTGGGTTCAAGTCCCACCTTGGGCACAAAATAAGCCCCCGGCTAGGTTTATAAACCTAAGCCGGGGGCTTTCTTTATCCCCTAAAACACCCCTAACCCTACTTGATTTTCAGGTGTGCTCACAGCATTCATCAAGCGAGACAGTTCCAGACGAGGTAAAGAGCCACTTGAGCAGGTTCAGTGCGTTCTAGAGAGCACCCAGAATTTCTGTGATTTCTAGTTCACGAACTAGTAGCCCCACCAACAAACAACCCCCCCCCCCACGGGGTAGGAGGCCAACCAACGGCTGAAAGGAAAAACCTATGAAGACCTAATCAATGCCAGCCGCACAGGTTCATCACGACCAGCAACTCTCAGCACAAGGTCACTCGGAACAGGCTTTTGCGCACTCCCCAAGGCACGGAAAGAAACAGTTTGATCAGGTTGCAAGTCAAAAGACTCTTTAAGATCACTCAGCCTCAGAAAATCAGCAAAATTATCCACTGTCACTTGCACAGGAGTATCACCAGAGTAAGTCAAATCAAAATGATTCTCACCAACCGGGTTAAGCTTGAACACTGGGCCTCGCAGAGAGTCAGCGATCCGTCTGAACTCAGAAAGATGCCCCTCAGCTAGCTGGTTCGAAGACTCAGCAGCCGAAGCTAAACGCCCAGCCTCGGATGCAGCTCGTTCAGCCGCATCAACTTGAGCCTTCAACGAATCTACTAGCTGCTGGGTAGCCTCCGCCTGTTTCCTAGCCTCATACGCCTGAGCTTGAGCGCTCTTAGCCCCCACTTCAGCTCGCTCCACAGCAGCAGCTGCCTCATCACGGGCCTTCTTCGATCCAGTAGCCTGATACCAGGCAAACACAGCCCCGACCATGCTCAAGACTGTCAAAACAATATCTACAAATTCCATACCCTCATTATCAGCGAAAACCAATACAATTAACAGATTTCATCGATATTTGCCGTCACTAACCTCAACCGTGAAATCGAGTAAATACCGCCCACTGACGTTCACCCCACCGAGATGGAAACTCCTACGACAAACAACCCATTCTGGGCCTGTAAGGCTCCAACCTGGCAGAAAGTACAACGAAGATAGTCAAGCTCACTGTAGACCACATTGTCTAGGCCGAAAAAACGACAAGAACCTGCCAAAAAATATGCCAAAATAGAGCAAAGTTAGATTCCACGACTAGAAGGCACAGTATGGAGACCAGACGATACACAGAAACCCACCGATGGATTAAATTCACACACCGAGCCCAACTCAACCCCCTCTGGGCCAAACTAGGCGAGGCATTCTCAAAGTGCCAGCACCTCTCAGGCATTCCCCTGCAGCCAGCAGTCGCAGAAGAGATTTCCGCCTTCATTATGAACAAGGGAGCGCTCGCAACAGCTGCCATTGAAGGCAATACCCTGACTGAAGAAGAGGCTAACGAGATTCTCAGCAAAGGCAAGAAATTACCACCTTCCCAGGAATACTTAGAGCAGGAAATCCGCAATGTTGCAGCTGCTTTGGAGGATATCAATTTTGGCACTCCTCATAGTGACCCCTTCCAGCTCAGTGTCCAGTGGCTCAAAGAACAGAATGCCAAGGTACTAAAGTCGCTGCCGGGGAAGGAAGACGTTACTCCCGGCAAGTTCACCACCCGCCAGCTTGTTGTGGGTAACGTGTACCGCGCAGCCCCTCCTGAGGACGTACCCTACCTTGTCGATACCATGTGCCAGTGGCTCAACAGAGAGTTCATTATCCCATCCCAAAACCCTGAGCTCGATAAAGATCAGCGATTCTATCTAGCTTTCTTCGGTGCGGCTCTCGCCCACCTCTACACTGCTTGGATACATCCCTTCGGTGACGGCAACGGCCGCACCGCCCGCCTCGTTGAGGTCGCAATCTTAGCCAATTCAGGTGTAGTACCTTGGGTTGCAAGCAATCTCTTGTCTGATCACTACAACAAGACTCGTACCCACTACTACGACAAGCTCGATAAGGCTTCGAAGGAAGACGATGTTGATGGGTTCATCCTTTATGCAGCAGAAGGTCTGGTAGATCAGCTACGAGAGCAGATTGAGACGGTACAGTACTACCAACGCTGCATTGCTTGGGAAAGCTACGTGCATGAAATTCTTTCGCATGAGAACGCTGGCAAGACACGAGATAGGCAGAATCAGCTTGTCTTGGCGTTGTCACAAAAGCAGAGCGGAGTCGAGAAGAAACAGATCAGGTATCTCACCCCTATGCTGGCTGAGGCTTACGCAACCATGCAAGACCGGGCAGTTACGAGGGACTTGAATAAGCTTTCTCAGCTTGGCCTTATATTTAAAGACGGCAAAAAATGGTTTGCTAACTCAAACATCATGAATGCCTTTATCCCTGTAGTCCGATAAGCAGAAGGACCCGCCACTTTCCCGGTGGCGGGTTGGTCATCGTGTTCTACGTGGCCAGGGCCGTACTAGATGACACGCACTCAAAATGCGGTTCTTCGGAGTGTGGGTTCAAGTCCCACCTTGGGCACACAATAAGCCCCCGGCTTAGGTTTGTAAACCTGAGCCGGGGGCTTATTTTTATGTGCTTGCTAGCAGCTAGCCGCAACCTATCGTGGCTGGCCAGGCCTCTAAGCAGCTACTAGGAAGATGCATCAACAACGGACCGGTTAATCCAGGGTGATAAGTCTTGGTTCGGATCCAGGCTATCCTGGCCTATTGCAGGCTCCCATTGGCCTTGCAAAAGAGGCGAATCTGCCGGTAAAGCATCCACCGTAAGAGCTGACTCAGTAGCAACCGCTACCGTCTGCCCAGCGCTTTGTGCCGCCAAATCCAGTTGAGTCTGGGACCTACCAAAATAGGTGGTAGCCGAAGCCGTCACCCCGGCTCCCACTCCCCCGGCAATCAGCAGCAGAGCATCAAGTAAAGAAGCATAATCACCCCCGTTAACCACCACAATCACAAAAGCAAGCGCAATAGCAGTAGCAGGAACAGTAATAAGCACCAGCTTTGAAAGATTTCCAAAACGGCGTTCAACGCTGAGCTGCTCTACCGTTTTTTCAGCGGCAGCAGACCTTTCAGCATGCTTGCTCATAGCCGATCACCCCCAGCCTTATCCTGCAAGGCAGAACGCAAAACTTTAAGGTCGTTTTCAATAGTGTCCAAGCGGGCAAAAACCCCCGGACGAAGATCCTGCTGACGTCCAGTCATCGAATACGACTGAAAAAGACTGCCCCAAATAATATCCTGCCGACGTTTAAGCTCCTTAAGCCTAGGTATAACACCCGGCTCCTGGGTATCGGGTGTGCCCGAATAAGAAAATTCAGTAAACATACCTCCCCACAAAATATCTACCCGATTTTTAGTTTGTTTTAAAAGATTTAAAATTTCATCAGCTTTCCCAGCCAACTCATCCTCCTCATAAACCTGCGGTGCAGCAGCTGACCCACTAACACCTCCATACAAAATGCTGTTGATTTCTGATCGCATCCCGTCCATATCAATAAAAGCTGGATCGATCTTTCCCATAGACGAATACTCCCGGTGAGCTAGCTGCATAAAAGAAGCATCACCATACCAGGCTTCTAAAGCGGCATAAACGTGGGGCATAACCCGCAGCTGGGCTGGCGTCCAATCATTGCTCACACCCGAGGACTCCATCTCAACACCAATAAACCAGTAGTTAGCAATATTCTGATAAGCGCCCTGCACCGAACCGGCTCCAGCATGATTAGCCAGGCCAGCAGCAACTACATACACCTTTCCCGAACGCCCAAAAGCAAGATTGCATAAAGGGCCAGGTAAACTTGAATGGCCATTAACCAAAATATTGAGTGTCGGACAATCCGCGTAGTCAAAAGCAGAGCTAGCAGTCGCCGTATGATGCCACATAGCCCCAGCTACACCGGCCAGCCCCTGACCAGCATAGCCTCGTCCCGCCCAGCCAGATACCTCCTCAACACTTAAGGCAGACCCATCCGGAGCACGGTAAGACCTCAGCGCCTGCGCTAAATCGGTAAGCATAGGCATTACTGTCCCCTCTCTCATAGGAGGTTGTCCCGGCCAAGGAGCTGACCGGGACAACCCAACAATTTATTGAAGTTCCTGTTCTAAAGCAGCCAAGCGGGGCTCTATATCGGCAGCTAAGAAATCATGCTGGCTAAACCGTTGCTTAAGCCGGCTAAGCTGGCGGGCAGTCAAACGAGATAACTCAGCATCCTCTCCCCCCTTATCCGGGTTAGCCTGCTGCATGTCCTCCAATCTTTTTTGAGATTGATGAATCCCTTTAATCTCTGCCAGGATAGCCGCTAAGTCATCATCAGCTGCGTCTGAACGCTGGTTCCGCATCTGCTGGCTAACATCACCAACACTGCGAGCAGCAGCCTCCACCGAGCTGTAAGCTGACTCCAAAACCTGCTGCGCATAAACCTGGTTCTCTAACAGGTGACGCATCTGTTCAAACAAGGATTTTAGCGGCTTATAACCCACCCAATAGAGGAGCAAACCAGCAGCAAGAACTACCAGCAGCAAACCAAAAGTAAGCAAGGCAGTAGGATCAATAAAAGGACCACTCACTGTAGCCAGCTCAACACTAGCTAGCCACACGGTCAGCACCATAGACCCGATTATCAATCTCGATCAGGCTCCCTTCACCCAACATACTGCCGACAGGAACAACATTGGTTTGAGCCGACGAATCCTTCGATTGGAAGGTCAAACCATCACGGAGCCGGAACTTTTTAATATAATTCTCAATATAGAAACCGTACTTAGCGCCCTGTCCCAGTTCATAAACATTCTGAGCCCGGCAACCCCACATTTGCGTTAGCTGAGCCCAATTAGTTATATAGAAATTAGCTGCCGTATTAACAAAAATACCCAGGTTCTGGCTGTCTTTTGTGCCAGCCGTATCGTAGTAGGAGGATGACTCCCCAATACAGCCCATGAGCTGGGTTTGGGATCCCACCACCACAAAACCGTGGCCGCCGTTTTCCTGGGCAGTGCAGCCAGAAAAAATATTGCGGGTACCAAAAATATACCAACCGGCCCCATCGCGTAACCGATCAAAACGGTCATAACTAGACTGAGCCCGTTGGGCGTAAGTAACGGGACTATAGATATCCTGCTGATGCCGGCGGTTATACCAGGAAGTTGAATTAACAAACTTAGTTTGCGACGTATAAACCTCAATACCGGCGCAACCTACCTGACCCAGATTTGCATCGGAAATATCGGCATGCAAAAACTTATTATCAGCTGCACCAATTGCCCGGCCACCCGTGCTGCTGCTAGCAGATTCAGGATGGTCAAAAGGCTTACCCACCAGCAAACCCTGTTTAAGAGTCCGGCGTACCCGCAGATTGTTAACCTTACAGCCCTGGTCATCCAAGCCCAGCAAAGCCATACCACCGGCAGTATCCCAGATCTCTAGATTTTCTACCGTGTGTACCGCATCCGGTTCTGCAGGATGCTCCCCTAAATAGGTGTTATAGACAACGCCCCAAACCCGAGAATTCATGTGTTCAAGAGCAATGTGCTGATACGCTCCCAGCCCCGACCGGGCAATATTCCCGTTAGCGTAGGAGGTATAAATGGAGAAATCCCGTAAGGTTGTACGGAAGAGAGTCTTATCTGTGACTGCCTTCCGGTAGGTTCCCGTATGGAAAACACCGGTTTCTTCTGTAGCAGTAGTAACTTGTGCTGAATCAATCACAAAAATGGTTGAGCCAATGCCATCGCCTCGCACCGTAACATAACCCCGTAAGGCAATAAAGGGTGGAGAAACCCGGTAAACGCCGCCGGGCACCACAACAGTGCCACCACCTAGATCAGCCACATGGTCAACCGCAGTCTGAATAGCTTCGGTAGAATCCTGCTTACCGGAAGGATCAGCACCAAACTCCGGCGAACAAACATTAACCGTAATGCCTAAGTGCACTTTTGCTACAGCATCCTTGCCAGCATCTACAAAGTTTCCTTGCTCATCAATTTTAGGAACGCGAACAATCATTTTTTTCCTCACTTAAAATTTTTTTATGTTTTTTCACTAAATTTTCTAACTGCAATAAGCGGAGCTCTGCCTGCTTCTCTGCCTGCTCCACCTTTGCCATATTGTTTGCCAGATCCAGCAGGTCTCTATAGTCATTTTCCCGCTTAATGCGTTGACTTTTAATATCAGTAAAATAGCTGGACTGTATTTTTTCTAACCTATCTTGCTCTGCAGAAATAATCTTAATTTCAGTCAATATCCTCTCCAAGATATGGACAACCTGTTGGAATTGTCCACTCTTTACATCAAGACTGACGGCTGCTGCATCCTGAGCCGCAGTCTGGGCATAAGTAGAGGTTGAATCTAATATTTTTTGGGCAGCAATTTGCTGCTGATCAATTTTTTTCAACCCTTTTCTCATCTCTATTAATGGATGATAAGCCACTCGATAAAAAATAGAAATCATAATTGAAATAGTGCTCACAAAAGCAATTAAAACGATCATGGCTGAATCCAGCCAAACAATACCTGTCTCTTGGGGAATATACATTTTATTATTTTGCTCCTCTCCACTTTAACCCTTATCTTTTTTGATATATCCCCGCAGTTTGGGGTGCGTTATCGGTCATTAACGCACCCCAAACCCCCGACGTGACTACCTAGGCTAGGAAGTGAGCGTAACTGTCCCGTCGCCGTTATCTATAAAGCTCATTCCAGCAGAAAGAATAGGTGAGCCACCTTGGCCGATAGAGCTTAGCTGCTGTGCTAATTGCTGGGATAGGGTGCTGCTAATAGCGCTATAGGCTGCCTCATTAAGATGAACCCCATCACGATCTGCAAACTCTGCCTTAAGATTTTCATCATCAGCCGAGACCGTAACCGAAGTATCAAAAATATCTTGGATATTGCCGCTACCTAACTGGGTTTTTAACCATGAATTATAGGAACGGCGAGTATTTTCAAGACTGCCCGTCACGTTATTTCGTGGATAGATAGTGGTCAAGTAAATTGGAGCAGAGCTAGCAACCCGCTTGCTCATAAGAGCCAGAGCAGCCTTAAACCGCTCCTGCAAGCTCGCTAAACTTAAGCCGGCAAAAACATCATTTGACCCCATAGAAAACAGAAGTAGATCCGCTTTGGTCAGTCCATCCCAACGATTAACCTTGTAGCCTGTCTCCCCAGCAGTAATCCAATCGGTCATGGTATCGCCCGAGGCAGCATAGTGGATGGGTAAGCCACCCTGCTGGCGCATATACAGAGACAAAGGCGACTGAAAAACCGGTAATTTAGCACCGATGCCCACGGACAAGGAATCACCAAAAACCGCATAAACAGGAGTTGTTGCCGGGCTCTGAGCTTCAATCCACATCGAAAAAGGTAGGGAATTGACTGACCAGGGCGTGACCTGCGTATTCATAAAACCAGCTTCTGCAGATGCCTGAAAACCGCCACCGGCCAAAATAACCGGAGCCGTTGGAGCACCCTTAAAACCCAACTCCAAGAGCTTTTGCTGGTTATCGCCAATATTATGGGTGAACCAGGGCGAAACCCACTCATCCGCATTTGCTGGACTAGTAAAAGCCCCGTGAATCTGCTCAGGAGGAGAAGTATAGCGTCCATCACCTTTATGGTTGCCCAAGGCAATGCCCACAAAAGGCACAGCACCGGTTTTTTTACTATTAGTTCGAGGGTTAATATTTTGAAGATGCAGCCGCCAGCGGGAAATAGGAGCATTAAACTGAAGGGGGATACGAAAGTAATCTGTTGTTTTGGTATACCAGCTCATATCCCCCTGTCCCAGGGTAAGAGCCAAGGGAACCAACCTGGGAGCTTTCGTCAGGGAACCGGCATTATTTTGTTGGGCATAGGCCGTAAAAATACTGGCATCCAGTTTTGCAGTAAGCTGCGTTTCAAGATCCCTAATAGCGCTATTGTGTTCCGCTAGGTCTGCATATACTTTGTCAATTTCTTGTTTAATTTCTTCACGAATATGGGTTAAGGGGGCCCCAATAATTCGTCCATTGCTATCGGTTGTTACAACCTGTGTCTCGGTAGACATATTTCCTCCGTCATAGAGCACAGCGATAATTCAACTTTTGGGCAGTACCGGGTATACCTTATCCTTAGAGGAAGGGTAGGCCAGTACAGAGATACAAAGCCAAACGACGCAGGCTCATACTTGATTACTAGAATAAAACCGGAATCACTTGGGAAAATTTCCGGTTTTTTAAAACGCCGGGCACTAAAAAACCTCAACGGATATCCGTTGAGGTTTTAGGCTTTCACTGAGTTTAGATACACTTGTGCGACGCTTGTATCTACAATACAGCAAAAACTTTTATTGTCAAACAGTTTGGTCAAATGTGTTGGATAAGTTCTGCAACTTCCCAGAGCTGGCTGCGAGGCCAAACAGTCAGACAGGACTGGCAGAGCAGGCAATCAACCCTGTTATCAGCCCAAAGAACCGTAAGCGCTGAAGTTTTAATGAGGGCACCAGCCCCGTCCTGATAGGTAACAAACTCTGCCCCACAATCCGGCTTGGGGCAGCGCCCCTGAATAGGACTCCGTCGTTGCGGATTAAGATAAGCCATAATCTGGCTGGTCCAGCTCCGCCACTTTAGAGAGCGCCCCTTCAGCCAGGCAAGATCCAGGCCCTTAAGGCCAGCCAGCAGAGCCTGGCCATCACCAATATAATTGGGCTTTGAATCCGGCCTCACCACTTGAGCTTGCACTGCATCGGCGTGCAATGCCTTAGTAAACCTGGAATACATGTCCGATGCAGCTATATCAAAAGGCAGGGTTGACCCTCCAGCGGAACTAGCGGTTTTTTGAGGTGAAGCCGAGTGCCGCCTTGCCAGCTTAAGCTGAGTAAGTAGAGCATACTCCAGCGGAGTATCGGATCCCAAGGGCAGAGCCTCATAGCTGGGGTGATCAAGAACAAGCAGGGTCAAAGCGTCCCTAGCAGTGACCAGAATTTCTTGCCGTTCTAGAGAACCTAGGAGTCTATTGTCTTGGCCGTAGTCAAACAAGGAACTCACCTACTTTACTCCCGGTTATTTTTTCTTGGCTATAGAGGGCCAGGGGATTTCTTTTGCAAGGTATGGGGGTATACATTTGCTTCTCTTTCATCTTTTATACAGTTTTTGAATAGGAATAAAGCAGATTAAACTCAGCAAGCTTTACGTTCATCTCTGAACATAAAGTGTGAGTTTAAATAGACTCAATTTTACTAAAAAAATGAGCCCTTAAGGCCCAATTTTCACGTTAAGAACCGACCGAAAGTAAAATTAACGTGAGTTCAAATATGATCAAGCATAAGGTCCGCCGTTTATGCCATACAGGATCTGATAGTATCATTCCATGGGAAGGAAGACTACTTCCACTATTACGCCCCTGGTGGAAGCTACACACGAACAGTTAAAAACCCTAATTATGAATCAAAACCTATCGCAGCGCCAGCTAGAAAGCTTGTGCGGGGTCAGTCAAGGAGTTATTTCAAAATCAATATTTCGCAATGAATCTGTACTTAACCTATCGCAATTTGAACTTATTTGCGCGGCCTTGAGCCACTCTCCTAGCATCGTGCTAGCTGATGCAGAGCAGGCCTCGCGTTATCAGCAAACCAGTACTGGCTCGTCCAGAAAATAAGAGGAGAAAAACTTCAAAAAAATTCCCCTGCACTGGGCCAGATAAGATCCGGACAGTGCAAGGGAATTTTTCTGCGTAAGGGGCTAAGCTGCTATAGGGCTAAGGCCCTAGCCTGCCTAAAGCTTAGCCTAGACTCAGGAGGAAAAGCTCCAGGTTCTTACATAGTCAACCTCGATACCCCCGGTATTCTGGTTAGGCATGCCCCAGTATTTGTTTCCAACGTGGGCAGCAAGGACCAAGTGCATAGGGGTTCCGCTGGGGAAGCTCATCTTGTACAAGGACTCTGAAGCGGGAATATAGTTAATCTGCTTACCATTCTGGTAGATTCGCACCCCACTCTTATCCTTAAGAACACCATAGGTTCGCCACTGATAGGCCGGATGATCAACAAAGATTTGCTCGGTACCAGTCTCTGACTCATCAACTCCATGTGAATTCAGAGCGTGCTGGGAGAAGTGGACCAAGGACTGAGTTTTTTCACTGGTCTCTGGAGCCGTATAGCGACCTTCCCGCTCGTGTTGGTGGACAACACCGGTACCGTCCTTCGTGCGGCCAAAGCCCTCAGCAACGTCTATTTCGCCCAGACGCGGTCCGGAGACATTTCCTTCATTATAAAAATAGACCCCCGACCACTCACTGTTTTTAATCTTAAGCTTGATCTCGCTATAGAAACGCTCGTAGGCAACCTTGCGATGTGTCGCAATTTCCATTCCGGTGCCTTGGGCTCCCCAAGGAGCACTTTCAACTTTTGTATTAAGTTTTAGTGTTCCATTGGAAACCTTTAAATTCTTTTTATCGTAAATACCCAGATCGCTGGGGGCACGGTAACCGGAACGAATTTCCCAGTTACTCTCGTTGAGGGTATTTCCATTAAATTCATCCGCAAATTCTGCGCAACCTAACCCAGACTTATAGTAGCTGGTTATGCACCTTTTCTGGGCATCAGATTGGGTAGGATGAATATCATTTGCACTTGCTGGAACAAAACTTCCGGTCAACACTGCGGTAACAATGGCAGCAACAGCGTATATGTTCTTTTTCATATGAAAGTACCTCAACTTAGGATACATATAATTGGACTGATTTAATACCTTTAAAACTTTAGTGAACATACTTTACTTTAAGCAAAATACACACTTTATCTTAAATTTTTATATAGATGAGCAGCAATAAAAACTGCTTCATTGGCCGAAAGCAAGGAGCTATTTTACGTGCCCAAGCCTTTATACAAAATTTATAAATAGGGTTTCTTGAATAGGGGATATGAACTTATCTTCAAAGATGAAGCTAGCATCTTCCATGTTACTCATCAGTTCCTCAAAGTCAAATGTACTTTTTGGGCAATGCTGAGCTTCAGCAACCATGATTCCTGATCGTTAGAAAAAATTCAACTATGTACAAGCACGTACTAACATAATAATCTATTCTTACCAGATTTAGAAACCGGGGCTTAGTATCTACTTGGCTTATGAGCAGTCAATAGGTACTGCAACTCGGGTTCATGCCCGGCAGCCACTCCCAGACGGCGGTCCAGCTTAAGCAATTCAGGCAGGGCAGAGACCTCCACATTCTGGAAGGGGCTATCCTGCACAAACTGCAGCAAAGGATCCAAACTTTTTGCTTCCGCCAGGGGCAGGGCAGCCCGCACTTGCTCGTGGTAGAAGCGGGCAAATTTTTTGCTAGCCTGAGCTGCTATTCCGGCCTTAAACCAGGGGGCATCGACCAGCAGCAGCATGCCACCGGGCTTAAGCAGACGGTACCAATTTCTCAAGGCCAAGGCAGGGTCAAGAAGGGTCCACATGAGGTAGCGATTGGTGACAAGATCAAACTGTTCAGGAGCATAGGCTGGGGCCATCGCATCCCCTTGCTGAAAGAGGGGAGGATAGCAAAATTTATGCCCCTGCTCTTGAGCTTTCTGCCGTGCTGCACCTGCCTGTTTAAGCATGCCAGCTGACAAATCAATACCCGTAACCCGATGGCCCAATGTGGCAAGGATCATAGCCCAGGAACCGTTCCCGGTGCCGACATCCAGGATTTTAAGGGGGCTATCAGGTAAAACTCTCAGCAGTTGACCGTACCAAAAATTTTCAATAGACCCCTTACCTACCCTGAGCTGCTGATCCCGATGGTAGCTCTCCGCCCGCTGATCCCAGTAGCTGTTAATGCCGGCCTGCTTGTCCACCATTTTCTGCAATTTTCCTTTCTATAGTGGATTTTTGCCAGTAAAAGAATTGGCCCTACCCCTTACTTTGTGGGCATTAAGCGGGTTGCTGCCGGGCAAACAGCAGGTGCAGCTGGCCATTTAGATAAACTTGCTCCACTTTAACCCCGTATACCCCTTCAAGATTTTCAGCAGTAAGAACCCGATCAGCAGGACCAGAATCAACAATCTGCCCGGCATCGAGCAGGTAAATATCATCACAGTATTGGGCAGCAAGGTTAAGGTCGTGTAGCACTACCACAACGCTGCGGCCACTACTTTTAAGAATGGTCAGCAGCTCATGCTGGTAACGAATATCAAGATGGTTAGTTGGCTCATCCAAGAGTAAATAGTCTTGGCTTTGAGCCAGAGCCCGGGCAATAAGCACCCTTTGCTTCTCTCCCCCAGAAAGATCAGCAAAAGGACGTTGAGCCAGACTTAGGGCATTCATCTGCTGCAAGGCCTGCTCAGCTATTTCTCGATCGGCAGCAGTGGGCTGCTGCAAGTATTTAAGATGAGGATAACGCCCCAGGAGAACAAGCTCTCTTGCCGTGAGCCCAGTAGTAAGGCTGCCTTCTTGAGTAACAACCGCCATACTTTGGGCCAATTTTTTTCGATCAAAAGCAGCCATATTTTGTCCCCTAAAATAGAGGTGACCGCTAGCAGGTTTTAAAGCAGCATAAAGCAGGCGCAAAAGAGTTGATTTACCGCTGCCATTAGGACCAATAAGCCCCGTTACCCGATGCTCCTGACCCTGCAAGGATACCTGCGAAATAACTAATTTTTTTCCGTAGGAAAAGGAGATATTATCCGCCTCTATCATTGATAAAACCTATCAACAATTTTTTCTAATCCCGTGACCGCTAAAGGAGTACCCGGTTCGGTATAGTTCATAAGTTGCACTAATATTTGGTCATCCTTAACGGCAGTCAGGGCAGAAGCACCCGGCAACTGAGTAAGAGTTTTTTTAACTTCTTGGGCAGAACCGCTGGAATACAAAAGAATAAGTACATCTGGATTCCTAGAAATTAACTCTTCTGGAGTCACCTCAAAAACGCGCTGATCCACGTCATCAAAAACATTTTTAAAACCAGCTGCTTCAAGCTGAGGTTGGGCCATAGATTCGGTACCGTAAGCAAAAGTTGTGGATCCCCCAACCGTTGGATAAAGTACCGCCGCAGTCCGTTCTTTCTGAGAGGCCGTCTTATGGCGGACAGCCTCTACTCGCTCTTTGAGCTCATTAATAGTCTGCTGGGCCCGGTCCTGCTTCTGAAAAATTTCCCCATAGGTCTCTAGCTGAGAATAAACCGTTTCAAACGAAGCCCTACCCTCCTGGCCCGTTTTGCACAGGATAGATTCCTCAATTAAAGGTATATCGACACTGGCCAAAACAGATCTATCCAGGTTCTCTACTTCGCCTAAGACCAAATCTGGCTCCTGACCAATAACAATGTCCTTAGAAATATGTAGGTGGCCACTGGAATCAAGATCATCCGAAAGTTGAGTAATCTTAGCTAGCTCTTCACGAGTAGCTTGATCATAGTATTCTTCCGGGTAGGCGCCGGCCCGGGCAACCACCCGATCCATGACGCCCAGTGAGTGTAAAGCCGGAACAGCGGCAGATTTAAGCAACACCACCCGCTGGGGCTCCCGATAAAAGGTAAGGTCCTGCCCACAGTTACTAACGGTCACCGGATAACCAGCGGCATCGGTCTGCTGCTGGTCGGATTGGGCTGCACAACCTGAAACTAAAAGCAAGGAAACAAGACTTAGCGCAGTAAAACGTGCGCGATAAAAAGAAGAAGATGAAGCCATAGAATTAACTTTCCACAATGCGTGATGAACGAATAAGGATAACAAGAAAAGGGGCCCCCAACAGTGCAGTAAGCACACCAATAGGAATCTCTTGAGGAGCTAAGATAGTACGGGAAAAGAGGTCTGCTATGACTAATAAAATTGCTCCCAGCAAAGCTGCCACCGGGATTGCCCTACGATGACTTTCTCCCACACACCACCGTGCAAGATGCGGAATCATCAATCCAACAAAACCAATACTTCCAGCAGCCGAAACAAAAATACCGATACATAGAGATACAAGGATAAGAAAGATAATGCGTAGCTTGCCGGCAGAAATTCCCATCGTCAAAGCGGTCTCATCGCCGAGAGCCAGAATATCTAATTGTTTACTGAGCAGGGTAAATAAAATAGCAGCAAACAGAACGGCGGCAAGAGAAGAAAATAAGGGAACGTCCCAGCTGGCTAAGGATAAGGATCCCAGTAACCAGAACATAACCGACCGGGCCCCTTCAGCATCGCCTGCAGCAAAAATAATAAAACTGGTTAAGGAATTAAGAGCATAACCCACCGCTACCCCGGCTAAAAGTAGTCTCAGAGAGGTAAAACGCCCGCCCGTATAGGCCAGTGAAAAAACAAGAAGACAGGCCAGCATAGCGCCGGCAAAGGCCATAGCTTGCAGAGCATAGTGGCCTAAAATTCCAGTACCCAAGCCCAATAAAATAGCTAGCGCAGCCCCTGTTGAAGCCCCCGAACTAATACCTAAAAGATAAGGCTCTGCCAATATATTACGAATCATGGACTGAATAACTATGCCAGATAAAGCTAAGCCCGCCCCGAGACTGCTAGCTAAAAGGACACGTGGAACCCTCACCTGCCAAATAATGGCATCAAAAGTTTTAGACCAGCTAGTCCCCTGAGGAAAACCCAAGACATGATGGCCCAGAATCTGCATCACGTCGCCGGCAGCTATCGGATAAGGGCCCACCCAGATAGCAAGATAAATGGCCAGACAATAGATGACTACTAAGCCAGCAATCCAGACAGCTAGACTGTGCCGAATCATTTTTTTACCGGTAGTCTGCACAGTCTCTCCCTATCCTTTATTTTTAACCGTTAACAGATACTCCAGGCCCATTACTATCCACAAAGCCAGTACAAAGGGCCAGGTAAATACTGGAATTTCGGTATGAACTAAAGCAGTATATATCGGCAGAGTGACTAAAGAAGCTATACCGGCGCCTAACCACCGTTTTGTTTTAGTTTTTTCATTCCAAAAAACTGCCCCCAAGCCAGCTGCCGCCAACAATGCAGAATAACCATAAAGCCCTGAGGATACATTTTCAATACCCATTAACAGTCCGGCACAGAGCAGGCTGAGGATATTCCCAAAAAGACCGTATAGAGCAACTTTCCAGCTCCCTATGACCAGCCCGATAAAAATAAGAACACCTGCGATTAAACCGTCTGCAAGGATTACCTCTGAAAAACCATTAAAAACCCCTAAGAGAGAACCCTCTAGGATCTGGCTACTGCTACTAACCTGGCCCGGATGGCTCAAAGACGCAACCAAAAGAGTCAGCAATCCAGCCACGGTGCAGAAAGGAGCCGTTAACACCGGCAGCTTAAGAGGGGCTAGTAAGGGGGTTAAAAACAGTTTTTCATAGAAGCGATGCACTGGCAGGCAGGCACAGGCACCCAGCAGGCTAAAGAGCAGGGCCTCTGGGAAGCTCTGGAGCTGAAAACCAGCAGCAGCTCCCACTAAAGCCCCGTTATAACCCATCAAGCCTTCCCTGGCCTGCTCCTTCCAGCCCAAGAGCTGAGCCAGCCAAGTTTGCACCCCGCTACCAAGCAGCATACAGACTGCAAGGAGCGGATGAGCCCAAGCTGCTGCTAGGACAATTATTAAGCCGCACCAGGGGTTATTAATAAAAAATATTTGCGAAATACCCCGTAAAACCGGCAAAACATACTCTTTCATGCTTCTTTTCCTGTTCTTATTTAATCTGGCTGCTAACCCAAACAAAAAACTGGCTCACCGAACCGAATCCGGTTAACTACTTACGTACATTAAGCTGGCCAAGACCTCTCGTCTTAGCTCGGAAACAATTAATTAAGCGGTGCTGTACCCGAACGACGGCTTCCGTTGTCTGCCCTAAGGTGCGAACCGTTATTCCCTGAACTCCAGCAACCGACAGAGTTGTACTAAGCCCGCTATAGGTATCCGGCTCCTCAAGGAGCTGGCGCAGCTGGTCAATCAAGCTTTGGTCTACAGCAGCAGCGGCAAAAAAGAGCTGGCCGGTATGGCTGTAATTCTCAAGTAAGCCCAAAGACTGCAAGGAAGTACCGGCAGCCGGGTGCAGGCGGATCTGGTCCAAGGCCAGACGGCGCTCCTTGCCCGCCTCATCAAGCACTAAAATCTCAGTGCGGGCTGAAATTGCCCGGTAAGCAAATTCCTGGCCCTGGGGTGACCAGCCCGGAGTAATCACTTCTGCTAAGGTCAGGCAAGAAGAGGGCCTCATGCGCACCCGAGTCTGCTGCCGATAAGATCCACCGCGATAAACGATGAGCTGATCCGGCAAGTACTCAAAAGCGCTATCGCAAGCAAGATCAACCTCCATCTCTTGGACAGCCGGCCCCTGGGGTGTCTTATAAACCTTGGTAGCAGATTGAGTGGTCAGCCCCAGAGCAGCAGCAGTTTCCACCTTTAAAGACAGCTGGTAACGATCTGCACCAAAATAAGCTCCACCAGGGTTAATGAGGGTGTAAGTCACCTGCGATCCATGATCTAAATAATGTGGACGCAGAATCCGTAAGGCACCCTGATGGTACTGGGCAGTTGCCACAGAACGCCCTTGACGCTGAGCGATCGTCAGCTGAAGTTGACCGGCTAACCGACTAGTCTGAGCGAGCATCGTTACACCAAATCAAGCAGGAGAACCTCCCGCTTAATCCAGTCCAGCACGGCATCTAAACCTTCATCTGTTTGCAAGTTAGTCATCGCAAAAGGTTTATCTTTCCGAAAAACCTTAGAATCCTTTTCCATAACAGCAAGATCGGCCCCAACAAACGGAGCCAAGTCGGTCTTATTGATGATAAAAAGATCCGACTTGATCATACCCTGACCAGCTTTTCTAGGGATCTTTTCCCCCTGAGCAACATCAATAATATAAATAGAAAAATCAACTAATTCCGGGCTAAAGGTTGCCGAAAGATTGTCCCCACCGGACTCCACAAAAATAAGCTGTAGTTCGGGAAATTTTTCTTTAAGCTGCTCAATTGCAGCCGCATTCATTGAGGTATCTTCACGAATAGCTGTGTGAGGGCAGCCTCCGGTCTCAATCCCAATAATGCGTTCCTGCTCAAGCACAGAATTCCGCGCCAAAATCTTGGCATCCTCAATGGTGTATATATCGTTGGTAATAGCCGCCATAGATATATCCCGATGCAGGGCCCGTGTGATTCGTTCAATCAACTGGGTTTTACCGGAACCTACCGGCCCGCCAATACCGATGATAACCGGGTCCGCATCCACTCTGTTCTGCCTATCCATATTCTTTCTCCTCGCTGCTTAACTCATAAAAAGTCTGGCCCGCTGAACCTCATGATTCATTTGGGCAATTTCCAAACCGGGCGATATAGCCCCTAGATCCTGATAACCTAACTCTGCAGAGTCCAGTACTGCCTGCTGCACCCAGACCTGAGCCTGCCGAATAATCACCTGCCCAGCATTTTGTCCCAGCGGAATAGCTCGAACAGCGTTTTGCGTCAGCGATATCACGGTGCTATAGAGGTTACTGGCAATAGCCTCTTCCAGGTCTATCTGTAAAGACCGAGCCAAGACAGCCCAGACCAGGGCTTGGTGGGCATACATCCTGCCCTGCTTAACCTGCTCTTGGTAGCCCAGTATCCAGTCTCCCGGATAAGACTGTGCCCCCAAGTCAAGCAGGCGTTTTCCCATGGTGATACCGCTATTTCGTATCTGAGCAGGTAGGGCCTGGGCGGTGATTAGCTCATCCAGGTCCACTAAGTCAGCAAAATCACTAGCTGCATAGAGGCAGCGAATGGCCAGGGCATCCGTAAAGGTCAGCTGCTGCTCAACAAACATCTGCAGCCAGTTGGCGAAGGAAGCCTGGTCACTCACTAAACCGCGCTCTAGGTAGGATTCAAAACCTAAAGAATGGCTAAAAGCCCCCGTCGGCAAAGCAGAATCTGTCAGCTGCATCATGGCCAAGAGGCTCTGCAGCTGCGGGTTAAAAATCTGCCCCATCTTAGTGGGTATGCTCTGCATGCCGGAAGGGAACCGGCATCAGCCGCTGCTGCCGGCTGTACGGTACCCCATGCTGCTGCAAAAAATCTGAAACGGTGTGATCGTACTGAACAACCATGACTTCTTGACCATACTCGCTGTCCCGGTCAAAAAACTGGGCCTGCAGATGACGGTTGCCTAAGCTGTGGGCTACAAAAGCCATCTGAACAATGCTCTTGGCAGCAATAACCAAGACATCGCTCTTTTCTACCGAAACCAGCAGAACCCGGGGCAGCTCCCCGGACTCATCAACAGCTAAAATATCGCCGTCCTTAAGATCCGGGGCCTGGGCGCTCAGGCGCAGTCCCAGCTCTCGGCCCCGCTCACTGCGAAGCCGCTGGATCCGTTTGACTAAATCCTGGCTAGTCAGAATTACCTTCTCTTCTTGGTGGGGTTTCTGGGCCCAAACACAGTCGCTAGCATAAATGTTGCCAAGAATTTTATGAACAATCATTCTTACCCCTAAAACATAAAGTATCGCTGTGCCATGGCAAGGCGTTCCTGTGCCTGGGCGGCAATCAGCTCTCCATCTACCCTGACCTCGTAGGTTTCTGGGTCAACCTTAATCTGAGGGGTCTGCCCATTAAATTTCAGGTCTGATTTTCTAATATTTCTAATATCTTTACAAGCCCTCACCAGCTTAGTCAGTCCTAGCTGATAAGGAACCCCACCAAGAATGGAGGTTCGGGACATAAAGGTAATAGACGACCGGGAAACAGCAGATCCATAGGCTCCCCAGGCCATCCGGTAGGTGCGCGGCTGCGGCGTCGGTATGGAAGCATTAGGATCGCCCATGACGCTGTTAACCATTTGGCCGCCCTTAATAATGAGGTCGGGTTTAACTCCAAAAAACTTGGGCTCCCAGAGCACTAGATCAGCAAATTTTCCTACCTCTACCGAACCTACCGCGTGGGCAATACCTTGGGCTAAGGCTGGATTGATGGTGTACTTTGAAATGTAGCGTTTAATGCGGAAGTTGTCCCCCAGGCTATTTTGGTCTTCTGCTAGTTTTCCGCGCTGACGTTTCATCGAATCCGCCACCTGCCAGGTTCGCATAATAACCTCACCAACTCGTCCCATAGCCTGCGAATCCGAAGAGGTCATGGAGAAGACCCCCATATCTTGCAGGACATCTTCGGCAGCAATCGTTTCTTGCCTGATCCTAGAATCAGCAAAAGAAACATCTTCCGGAATTGAGGGATTAAGGTGGTGGCAGACCATGAGCATATCCAGATGCTCTTCAATGGTGTTATTGGTAAAGGGAAGCGTAGGGTTTGTAGAAGCTGGCAAAACGTTTGCATCCCCAGCTAACTCAATAATATCTGGAGCATGTCCCCCGCCTGCCCCTTCTGTGTGAAAGGTATGAATAACCCTACCGGCAATAGCTGCCCGGGTATCCTCCACAAATCCCGCTTCGTTAAGGGTGTCGGTGTGGATAGCCACCTGAACATCGTACTCATCGGCCACCTGCAGGGAACTATTAATGGATGACGGAGTGGCCCCCCAGTCTTCATGCACCTTAAGTCCTACGGCACCGGCACGAATTTGTTCAGCAAGAGGGGAAATGGAGGATCCGTGCCCCTTACCTAAAACCCCAAAATTCATAGGAAACTGTTCAAAAGAACGCAGCATATTGTGGATGTTCCACTCACCCGGGGTGATGGTGGTGGCCTTTGTGGACTCGCTGGGGCCGGTACCGCCACCAAACATAGTAGTAATACCGGAGGTGAGGGCAGTCTCCACCTGGTCAGGGCTAATAAAGTGAATATGGGTATCTATTCCACCAGCTGTCAGGATTTTTCCTTCACCCGAAACAACATCCGTTGCCACACCAATGGTGATGTTAACCCCCTCCATGGTGTGGGGGTTACCGGCTTTACCAATTTTTTGAATATGCCCATCTCGCACAGCAATATCGGCCTTGTAGATGCCGGTATAGTCAATCACAACAACGTTGGTGATCACAAGATCCGGTAGCCCTACATCCCGTACCAACTGGCTGTTTTGGCCCATACCATCGCGGATCACTTTTCCACCGCCAAAAACGGCTTCTTCTCCCGCAGTGGTGAGGTCTTTTTCAACTTCGGCAAAAAGTTCGGTATCTGCCAGCCGAATAGCGTCTCCAGTGGTGGGGCCGTAGAGGCTAACGTAGCGTTCCCTGCTTAGTTCAAAACTCATTCTTAACTGCTCTCCAAAGACTACTTGTCTTCAATACTCTGTAGTGGTTGCGGCGCATCCCCTGCCGCTGACTGGTAACGGGTTGATCTGCGCGCACTGCCCTCATCCTTTTTAAAGGGAACTGGCTGGTGTAAATCCAAAAATCCATCAACCTGATCTCGAAAACCGTAGACAATACGGTCTCCACCAAGAGGAATAAGTCTGACGCTGGTTTTATCGCCCGGTTCTAAGCGAACAGCCGTCCCAGCAGGAATATCCAGCCGGTAGCCCAGAGCAGCCTCCCGATCAAACTCTAAGGCCCGGTTTGCTTCAGCAAAATGGTAGTGGGAACCAACCTGTACCGGCCGGTCTCCCCGATTGATAACTTCTAAGACCTTGCTTTGACGACCGCGGTTACAGATCACCGGACTGTCTTTGAGAATATATTGGCCAGGAATCATGAGTTTTCTCCTTACCGGATAGGTTCGTGAACGGTAACTAGCTTGGTGCCATCAGGAAAAGTAGCCTCTACCTGGACATCGGGAATCATCTCGGGAACGCCTTCCATCACGTCCTGCCGGCTCAGGATAGTGCTGCCCCAACTCATGAGATCTGCCACTGTTCTACCGTCCCGGGCTCCCTCTAAGAGTTCGTAGGTGATGATGGCGATAGCCTCTGGGTAGTTGAGTTTAAGTCCGCGTTGCTGGCGCCTTCTGGCTAGATCAGCAGCAACAACAACCATTAACTTTTCTTGTTCTCTGGGTTGTAAATGCATTTTGATTGACCTTCATTTCTTTCGCTGTGCATTTCTGTTATACACCCATCGGAAGCGTGTTTTTTTCATCCGCTTAAGTCTTATGAGGCAAGTCTCTTGTTTGACTTGGGAAAATAAAAAATTTACTTAGATTTTTCACGGTCTATACCTAGGATTTCCCCCGGTTGCTCTGTCGGTATTTTAGTGGTTTTTCCCAGTAAATTAGCCGGCATTGAGTCTCTTTAGTCACATTTATTTTGGGTCGATATGACAGATCTGTAACGAATGTGTTTCAGGTAACAAATTTAATTTAAAAGGTAAAGACTTATTTTCCCGTAAAATACTTTACAAAGAAAATAAGCCTTTAGTTTTATTGTGGTCAAATATACAATTTTTCTGAGTACACCCTGCGTAATAAAAAGGTTAGTTGAGAATCATATTCATAAAGTTAGCAACCTAACCGATCTATCTCACAGGAGTGGATCGAATTTAGTCGTTTTCTTCAATCCAGGGTGATAGCTTCTCCCGCTCTTCGGGCAGCACAGAACCCGCATCGTCCAGATCTCCTACCCGATGCACTTTAAGCAGATTGGTTGAACCTGCCACACCCGGAGGTGAACCGGCAGCCATAACAATAAGGTCGTTGGCTTGAGCAATCTTTCGGGAAAGTAAGAAATTATCGACCAAGCTTGTCATCTCATCCGTATTGCTAGCCAAATCGGTTTGCACTGTCTGCACCCCCCATAAGAGGGCCAGGAAAGCACGAACCTTAGGATCCGGGGTAAAGGCGATCACCGGCTTTGGTGGGCGCAAACGGGCTAGGCGGCGGGCAGTATCACCAGATTGAGTAAAGGCAGTAATGTAGTCAACGTCTAATTGCTGGGCAACGTTGACAGCAGCCAGGGTGATAGCACCACCACGAGTTCTTGGCGAGGTTCCCAATTCTGGAACCCTATAGAGCCCCCGCTCCTCCGTAGAAGCAATAATACGAGCCATGGTCTGGATCGTAATGATGGGATACTTACCCACCGAAGTCTCACCCGAGAGCATGACAGCATCTGCCCCATCCAAAATAGCGTTAGCACAGTCCGAGGCCTCTGCACGAGTAGGAGTGGGATTACTGATCATGGTCTCAAGAACCTGGGTTGCCACAATAACGGGTTTAGCCCAACGCCGAGCTAGTTCAATAGCCCGTTTTTGAACCAGAGGAACTTCTTCGAGCGGGAACTCCACCCCAAGATCACCACGAGCAACCATAATGCCATCAAACTTATCGACAACGTCTTGCAGATTCTCTACCGCTTGAGGTTTTTCGACCTTAGCAATAACCGGTAGCCGAATACCCTCTTCAGCCATGATTTCGTGAACCCGGTTAACATCGTCACCAGAACGAACAAAAGAGAGGGCGATAATATCTACCCCCAGCCGCAGGGAGAAGCGAAGGTCCTTCTCGTCCTTTTCAGTCAAGGCAGGAATAGACACCGCCACACCGGGCAGGTTGATGCCTTTATTGTTTGAAATAGGGCCGCCGACAATGACCCGGGTAGTTACTACCGTATCGCTCACTTCAATAGCCTCAAGTCTGATCTTCCCATCATCTAAGAGAAGAACATCCCCCGGTGAAACATCAGCCGGAAGTCCCTTAAAGGTTGTTCCACAGATGTCTTTGCTACCCTCTACCGGCTCTGTAGTGATTTTAAAGGTAGCTCCCGGCTCAAGAATCTCTGAGCCATTTTTAAAGGTCTCTAAACGAATTTTGGGGCCCTGCAGGTCTGCAAGAATCGCTACATTTTTACCCAATTCTTCGCTTTGCTGACGAATCATGGTGTAAGAGTTGGTATGTACCTCGTGATCACCGTGGCTCATGTTAAGGCGGGCCACATTCATACCAGCTTCAATAGCTGCAGAAATCTTCTCGGGTGTTGAAATTGCGGGGCCAATAGTACAAACAATTTTAGCGCGTCTCATGCATCTAACCTTAAATCAGCTGTGAAGTTACAACAAGGGGGCTTTAGCGGTCCAGGAGAATAGGAAATGCAAGCAGCAGCAGGAAAAATCCCACATATTCACAAGTAAGCCTGGCAAAAACCCACGGTGTTCCCTCTTATTATATGCTTAGAATCTGTGTTAACAGGTGACAATAGGGTACTTCTGGCAGATTGAACCTATGTTTCCAACAAAAACACACATGGGCGTAAACCTGAAGCGTAAGACCGGACCGGACTTTATTCTAAGACCCCGACTGCGTAAAGTGTTTTTTGCCCCCAAAAAAGAACGTCAAGAACAAGATAGGTAAGGTAGCTCGTGGCAGGCAGCAAGCAGGTGGTCATACTTTTTGGCTCCAATTATGGTTTTACAGAACGGTATTGCCAATGGATTGCCGAAGACCTACAGACAAAAAATCAGGACCTACAGCTAAGCCTGTGCCCCATCAACCAGGCAGATGACGAGCTCATCCAAGCAGCTGACCTGCTGATTGTAGGGGCCAGCTATCTGGGTGGCTTCCTGACCGGAGCCCCCACCCTACGCAAACGCCGTGACGCTATGCTCACCGTCAAACACCGCATTTTCTTTACCGTCTGTTTTAACGGACTGGCCGTCTACCCCCGAGAGTACTTAGATAAACGAGTACTCAAATCCTATAAAGAAGATGTGGCTGCGGGCTGTCCCACCTATCATTTTCGGGGTGGACTTGATTTATCCCAGATGACCAAAACCCACAAAACCGTTTTAGCTACCGTGCGCACAGCTTACAAACTTAAACCCCAAGCTAACGAGTACGACCGCCAAATGGTGGAGTCTTTTGATAGCGGTGGCGGAGACTACAGCAACAGGGAAGATATTCTTCCTTTAGTCCAGGATGCCCTTACAGCCCTCGAAAGTTAGCTAGCAGAACAAGCAGGAAACCTTATGCCTACACCAACAGTTCTCATCCTTTACTCCAGCCAGTACGGCTATACCCGCCAGTATGCTCAGTGGCTTGCCCAAGATCTTAAGTCTGCCATAGATCTCAAGATCAAACTCTTACAAACCGGACAGGTTAAGAGCCAGGACATCAGCTCAGCAGCTATGGTCATTGTCGGAGCAGCTGACTACGGCGGTCTTCTCAGCGGGGCTAACCAGCTTAAAGCCTTTAAAAAGGAACTCTTGGAACGCCAGCGTATCTTCTTTACTGTCTCCTTTAGTGGCCTAGCGGGAGCAAGCCAGGAAAAGCTAGATGCCATCGTTACGAAAAATTATGGCAAGGAACTCACCAGCCAGAGCCCTATCTTCCATTATCGGGGCGGTCTGGACCATACCAGGCTGTCCCTTAAACACAAAAGCATTATGGTGGGTATTCGAGCCGGGATCTCAGCCCTGCCCAAGAAAAATATTGCCAACCAGCAGATGCTGGACAGCTTTGAACAAAAAACCGTGGACTATAGCCAGCGCAGTGCCCTGGCCGATCTTATTCACCTTGTTCAGGAGCGGTTCAGCCCGGCGGACTCGGCATAAATTCAGGTTTTTTGTAGTCTTTTTTACCCTGCCCTGACCGGGTCTTTCTATTGACTCCGTAGCTTAAGCCGACTACTATCCCATGATTGAGTCTATTTATTTAGGTTTGCCTTAGCTAATATTAAGCATAGCCTAATAGGCTCTAGCTAGGATTCCAGGCAGCTTACGGTATCGAGGGTAGGAACATGGTGCAGGCTCAGACAGGCCGGGCAGAAGAAGAGCTCGACTACGACATTATTGGGGTTGGTTTTGGACCGGCTAATATGGCTATTGCCGCCGCCTGTTCTGAGCAAGAGGCCGGACCACGCGCCCTTTTCTTTGAGGCTAATAGCCACACAAGCTGGCATTCTGGCATGCTTTTTCCCGACGCTAATCTCCAGGTCTGCTTTGCCAAAGACCTGGTTACCTTCCGCAACCCTACCTCGCCGCTGAGTTTTCTTAACTTTCTTGTTTCACAGGGTCGCATCCACGACTTTTTTAATCGAGGTTCCGCTGCTCCCTTACGAATAGAGTTTGTGGCCTACCTGCAGTGGGCCGCCAAGCAGCTAGCCAACTATGTACGCTACGGACACACGGTTGAGCAGGTGCTGCCGGTTTATCGGGCTGGACGAATTGATCACTACCAAGTTAGCGTACGTCAGGGCCAGCAGAGCCAGGTCTTTACCGGTCGCAACGTTATTATTGCTGCCGGTCTTGTTCCTTCTATTCCGCAAGAGTGGCCCAAGGACAAGCGTATTATCCATTCCTCCCAGTACCTCCATGAAATCGGCCAGCATAGATCGGTTAAGACTGCAACGGTTATTGGCGGCGGTCAGAGCGGGGCTGAAGTGGTACTGGATTTACGGTCCCGCTACCCTGAAGCTGAAATAAACCTGGTGCATTCACGCTTTGGGTTAACCCCGGCCGATGAAACCCCCTTTGTTAATAGAATTTTTGATAATTCTGCAGTCACAAAGCTTTTTAACGCTCCCAAGTCTTTTCGGGAGAGTATTTTGGCACAGCACAAGAACACCAACTATTCAGTTGTTAACGTTGAAACCATTCAGGCCCTTTATGACGCCTGGTATTCAGACAGCTGGCTAGGTAAAACTCGGCTACGTTTTCATGATGCGTCAAGTATCTACGCCATGAGTGCACAAGAGAAGACGGTTGATGTAACGGTCAGCCACCATCTTGATGACACACAAGAAACGATCTCTTCTGATCTTGTGGTTCTTGCGACCGGTTACCGGCCACAGAGTCCGCAAAGCTGGTTGGGCCCCAGCCATTTGGATTTAGCGCGGGATCAGAGCGGTGATCTCGTGATCGGACGCGGCTACGCCCTGGAATGGAAGGTTCCCTCCGATGGAAAACTAGTGATGCTAGGTACATCTGAGCAGCGACACGGCCTATCCGTGACCCTCTTGTCCAACATCGCACTACGGGCCGGAGAAGTTCTCTCCTCGTTAACAGCAGTAAAGGATGCTAATCCGCATGACTATAGCCTTATCAACTCATAAATTACAGGTAGGCTACCGCAAGAATCACCCTATTCTTACCGATGTTAATCTGCAGATAGAGTCCGGTAGCTTTACCGCCATTATTGGGGCTAACGGTTGCGGCAAATCAACCCTACTCCTGGCCCTAGCCCGCCAGCTTGCCTACCGGGGCAAGGTCTATTTAGGGGGCCAGGATGCCGCCTCCTTAACGGCAAAGCAGTATGCCAGAGAGCTGGCCTTTTTACCGCAGAACCCGCTTGCTCCTGAAGGAGTGCGGGTGCGCAGTCTGGTAGAGCGGGGCCGTGACCCTTATCGGCGAGCCTTTTTACCGCTGACTCTTGCCGATCACAGTGCTGTTGATGGCGCTCTGGCCCGGTTGGACCTGGACCAGATGGATGAGCAGCTCTTAAGCAGTATCTCTGGTGGTCAGCGCCAGCGGGTCTGGCTTGCCATGACCCTGGCTCAGCAAACCGAAATTATTTTGCTGGATGAACCCACAGCCTTTCTTGACCTGGCCTATCAGGCCTGCCTGCTCAATATTTGCCGATCTTTGGCCAGGGAAGGTAAGACTGTCCTGGCCGTCCTGCACGATCTAAACCTGGCAGCCGCCTTTGCCAACAAGATTATTGTCATCCACCAGGGAGGAGTTTATGTGCAGGGAAACCCCCAGCAGTGCTTCACCCAACCGGTTCTGGCAGAAGCCTTTGGTTTACAAGCCGAAACTATTCTCCACCCCGATACCGCAGTTCCCTTGGTTCTGCCCACTGTCCACTAGTTCCTGACACGCCTGTCCGGCAACTAGTCAAACTCGCACCATAACACACCACATTGATTACTTCTCACGAAAGGAACGGTAAGTGTCTACATCTGCCAATACCGGCTTAAGGCGGCTCCTGGCCCTACTCCTGGTCTGCCTCACCCTCCTTGTCACCGGCTGCTCAGCCGGGCAAAACGCTAATCAACACCAGAGCTCCTCTGCCGATTCGGAGGCTTCAAGCCAGGAAACTAAAACCGTTGAGACGGCCTTTGGACCGGTAGATATTCCCCTCTCACCGGAGCGTATTGTTGCTCTTGAGGGCGCTATTGGGCCGCTTCTTCATGCCGGGAAAACTCCGGTGGCCACTGCTGATGCTAACAAGGTTGATTCCTTGCTAGAAGAAGAAGCCCAGGCGGTACAAGACTTGCCCCTCATTTTAGGTTCTGACGGCTGGGACTACGAAAAAATTGCGGCAGAAAACCCCGACCTGCTGATCGGCTTTGTCCGCTCCGGTAAAGGGCAGACCATCTCAGATCAAGCTAAACAAGAGTATGAGCGGCTTTCAAAAATAGCGCCCACCGTCTTTATCCTTTCCAAGGGTGGCGCCTCTACCAAAGAAGCGACCCTGCAAATCTCCGAAATTCTGGGGGATGCAGAAGCAGCCAAGGAAAGTAAGGAAAAGTACGAGGCTAAGGCTGCCGCTATTAAAGAAAAATATGCCACTGTGCTAGAGAAAAATACTTTTGCAGCCCTGGACTATTTTGAAGGTACCACAACGGTTTATACACCGGTCTCCTGGATTGGCGGCATCCTCACCGATGCCGGTGCCCACCTTGCCCAGCCTGCAGCCGGAGTTAGCGATACCAACGGGGTGGATCTATCCAGCGAAGAACTCAGCCAGCTTAAGGGCGCTACCGTTATTTTGACCGAAAAAACGGTAGCTGGAGAAGCCGGATTAGGAGCCCAAGAGCTGGCCCAAGTTCCTACCTATCAATCACTAGCACCAGTCAAAGAGGGGCATGCCTACGGAGTCAGCTACTTTTTTGCAGACCGCTACGAAACCGGGCTACTGGTCCTTAACCAGTTAGAAGAGATTCTGCAATCTCTGTCCTAAAACCACGACGATCCAGGGGACTAAAGAAGGATGCCACAACCGCAAGAACTAGCGCTGACAACCAGCCAGGCCGGTATACTCTCAGCACAGCTGCTGGAGCCAGATTCCTACCAGCTCCTTGTTGGAGATCTGCTTTATATTCCTCAACAACTAGCTGAACAGACTCTCTACCAGGCCCTAGAAAAAACTCTTGCCCAAAACCCCTACCTGAGCTACCGCCTAGCCCAGGGGCCCGGTGGCCAGGCCTCTTTAGTCCCCGGTCAGTCCCCTCACATTGTCAGACACAACCTGGCCTCCTCCCCAACCGCCTTAGAACAGGCACAAGCCCTTGCCCTAGAGGATACACAAAGGCCTATAAACCTTACTTCTGACTGTTTGATCAGAATAAAACTCTTTAATTTAGGTGCGGCTGGCTGCGCTCTGAGCCTAGTAACCCACCATATTTTGATTGATGGCTACGGAATAACGCTGCTCTTAAAAGCCTTTCTGGGCCACCTCAAGGCAGCCTTAGACCCTAGTCAGACTGGGCCAGAGCCCTGGGCTGAGCCCAGTGAACTACTCCAGGCAGAAGCTGCCTACCTAAGCTCAGAACAGTTCCAGCTAGATCATAACTTCTGGGCAGGTCAGGAGCCAGCAGAAACAGTAGTAACTGGCTTTAGCCCCCAGAGCAGACAAACAAGGATTCAGCAAAAAACTAGCCTGCAAGCCAAATTACCTTTCTCCTTACGGGAACTGAGTCTGGCAGCAGCTCAAGAACAGCTAGGACCGGCCGATCTACTGCTGGCCGCCTACGGACTTGTGCTGGCTAAAAATACCTGCGCTTCTGAGGTAGCTATTGGCCTGCCCATGATGAACCGTCAGGACTCGCTAGCTGCCCGGACCCTCAGCAGTACCGTGAACGTTCTACCCCTGCACCTGAGCATAGATCCGGCCATGAGCGTCTCGGACTATCTGCATAGCGTTGCCAGCCGTCTGAGCGACATCAAAAAGCATAGCCGCTACCCAGCAGAAAAATTGCTGACCCTCCACGGCCACCATGCCCGCGGCAGTCAGCCCTTTGCTACCGAGCTCAATATCAAAATGTTTAACCAGCTCCCCCGGGTTGCTGGCTGCCAACCAGAAATTATTAACCTCAACCAAGGCCCCATTAAAGACCTCAACTTCTTAGCCACCCTTGGCAAAGAATCCAGCTGGAAGGCCACCTACCCCACCGGACTGAACCAAACCTATGTGGCAGAAAGAATCAGGGATCTTAACACCGCACTGCTAGAACTGACCAACCCTGCTCACGGCACAAGACGCCTGGGCAGGATCAAGCTCCGCCCAGCAGCCGAGCAAGCTCACAGCAAGCACAGGACCCAGGCCAGGCAGGCGCCTGAAACTAAAAAACTTTTAGGGCAATTGCTGGCAGAAAGTTGCAGGCAGCACTCCCAGCAGCCAGCCTTAAGCATAAAAAAACCCAATGGACAGTTAGAAACCTTAAGCTACGGCCAATTAGCTCAACGCATCCAGAGCATTCAAAACCTACTAGAGAAACACAGCCAGGCCGGTCAGGCCCTGATTTTAGACCTGGAACGCAGTATTGATGCTCTCTGCTGGCTACTGGCTAGCATAAGCTGTGGCCGCATTGCTGTACCGCTGGATGACAAGTGGCCCCTAGCGCGAAAAAACAGTATACGAGACCACCTTAACCGCAGCCTGCCTCTGACTCCCATAACCATTAATCAAGATCAGATCCGCAGCTGGACTGACCAGCAAGACCAGCAAGACAGCTCCCCTGCCGAACCGGTTAAGATAAGCCAAGACGCCCCGGCCTACATTATTCATACCTCCGGTTCAACCGGCCAGCCAAAACCGGTACTGGTTAGCCAGGCTAGTCTGGCAAACCATCTACATAATCACTGGCTAAGTCTCTGGCAGCACCAGAAACCGGCAAAAGCCCTGCTGAGCGCACCGCTAACCTTTGATGCCAGTTGGGATGCCTTAGGCTCCTTGCTCTGGGGCTGGCAGCTATACCTAATTTCCGAAGAAGACCTGCGAGATCCCCACACGGCCTGCCAGTATATTGGCCAGTACGGAATCAACAGTATTCACAGCACACCAACAGTGGTGCAATCCTTGGTCAATGAAGGACTGCTGGACGGTGACCAGGAGCTGGCCCTCATAGAAGTTGGCGGGGAAGCCTGCTCAAGCGAACTGTGGAACAGCATAAGCCAAGGACAACTGGCTAGCCATAATTTCTACGGACCAACCGAAACAACGGTTAATGCTCTTGGCCTGTCCAAGAAAGAACTGACAAGCCAGCAGGAGCAAGAAATAAACCAGTATCTTTCCTACTGGGGTGGCTCCCCTATCGGCTGGCCCCTGGCCGGCTTTGACGCCCATGTGCTGGACCCAACCTTACAGCCGGTAGCGGAGGGTAGCCTGGGTGAACTCTATCTTTCTGGACCCCAGCTTGCCTTAGGTTACCTGGGCCTGCCCGCTAAAACTGCCGAACGTTTTCTTGCCTGCCCCTGGGGCAAAGCGGGCCAGCGAATGTACCGCACCGGCGATCTAGTGCGTAAACTCCCAAGAGGAGGCCTCCTCTATGTGGGCCGGGCCGACCAGCAGGTTAAAGTGAGAGGCTACCGCATTGAACCCGGAGAAATCGTAGCGGCCCTAGAAGCCAACCCCCATATCAGCCAGGCTGTGGTTAAAGCTGAGGCAGACCGGCTTATAGCCTGGGTTATCAGCCAGTACCCAGCCCAGCAACTCAGAGAAGAACTAGCCCAAGAGCTGCCGGCCCACCTCCTGCCCCACCTGCTGATTCCGCTTGAAAATTTTCCTTACACGGCACACGGCAAGGTGGCCTTGGATCAGCTGGAGATCCCCCAGCTAAGCAGCCAGACAGAGCCGCCACAGACCCAAGAAGAAAAAGTTTTAGCCCAGGTTTTTGAAAGGGTTCTTAAAGTGAAGAACCCGTCTATTCAGGATGATTTTTTTGTTCTCGGTGGAGACTCCATCCTAGCTATCCGGGTTGTTGCCGAGCTAGCAAACCTAGGCTGGCAGAGCTCAGTCACAAGCATCTTTAACGATCGACGCCTCAAAGACATTGCCCGCTCTATGCAGGCTAAGGTGCACACCCAGGCAGCTACCGCCAGCAGCCTGGTCCAGGATGAGCAGCAAGTAGCTGCTGTTCGTCAGCTTCTTGCCCGCCGTCACCGCCCAGGGAAAGGATAGGGACCACAATGAATACCCAGGTTTGGCCCACAACTGCTCTACAAACTGCTTTTTTGGTACAGCAAGAAGGCCAATTTGCCAGCTCCTATATAGGACAGGGCAGAATTGACATTGCTGCCGCCTTAGAACCCGAGATGCTGAAACGTGCCCTAGAGCAGATTCTTGAATTTGCTCCACAGCTGCGGGCTGGTTTTCTGGTAGATGAAGACCTTGAGCCGGTCCAGTTTGTTAACGACTTCACCGCTGAGGACCTAGACTTTTCTTCTCATCGTCTTGCTGATGCCCAGCTAGAGGCTGGCTGGGCCCGGGTGAGCAGGCAGCGTCGCCTAGAACCCTTCCACTTAGACAGGCCAGCCCTCGTCCGCTGGGACAGCTTCCATTCACCCTCACGCACGATTCTGCTAGTAAGCGCCCATCATGCGGTCATGGACGCCTGGTCCATGCGTTTGCTGGTTGATTATCTTGCCCTGGCCCTGTCCCAGGATCCTTTTCCACAAGCTGCCCCCTACCAGGAGCATCTGGCGCAGCTTCAGGCAGCTGATAAGGACGCCGCCCAAAAATTCTGGCAGAAAGAGCTGGCTCACCTAAGTGACCAGCCCCTGCCCTGGTGGCGCCTTGCTGGCTCCCCCGGTTCTCTTGTCCAACAGAAAGGCCTTCTTGATGAGCAGCTTTTTAAGGATCTTACCCAGCGAGCTCAGCATTTATCGCTGTCTCTTGCCGGAGTTTTGCAGGCAGCTTTTGCCCTAACACTTGATTGGTTAACCGGACAGAATGGAACCGCATTTGTGGTGCCCGTTCACGGAAGAAACCCGGAAATTGCCGGCATCACCCACACTCTAGGTTTGTTAACGGATTCCGTTTTAGCGGGCTTTCCCAGCCAGGATGCTGCCAGCCTGGATGGGGCTATAGAAGATCTCTATAGTCGCTGGCAGTACAGCCAGCAGCACCAGCACCTGGGTTTGTCTGGCATTTTAACTGCGCTGGCTAGCAAAGACCCGGCTCAGGTACTCTTTGCTGTGGAGCATGATCACGGCCCCAGCCGGGCGCACTGCACTCTTGCTGATGCTAGCCGGGCAGAAATCAAGCTAACTAACCTGGAAGACTCCTCCCACTACCCTCTCATGTTCACGGTGCTCCTACCGGCTGGGCAGCAGCGTCAGCATAAGCCGGCCCAGCTGCAGCTTGACTTTGATGACCAGCGGGTTGATCGTTTAGCCGTGAACGGTTTGCTGGAGGGTTTTATTAAAATTTTGCAGCTCTGGGCCCAAGCTAATAACCCCCTGCTGGCCGATCTTGACCTTCGCACCAAGGCTAACCAAGAGCTCTGTGCCCAAAACTTGGAGCAGGAGCCCCCACCGGGTTCGGCCGGCGACTTTTTAGGCCAGCTCTGGGAGCAGGCTGCCCTGAAATTTGCTGACCGTCCCGCCTTAAGCTGGCTTGACACCCAAGGGTTGGGTCAAGAACTAACCTTTGCCCAGATGGATGAAGCGGTGCGGGAAAAAAGCCAGCAGTTAAGCGACTTCCTTATAAACCGGTCCTGCCAGCGTCATCCGCTGCTCGTGTTAGATATGCCCCGGAGCCTGCCGGCCATCTGCTGGATTTTTGCGGCAATGAGACTACCGGTACAGACTTTAGTTATTAACCACGCCCTACCCGACGGGCGTAAACAAGAGATTTTAGCGCAGCTGAATCCGGCTCTTATTATTACGGACCGGGGCCTACTGGCCGGAAGAGGCAGCGATTTAGTAAGCGATCAGCCCCTTTTTGATCCGGCCGATCCCTTAGAAGCTGATTCGACTGTTTTTGTGGTGCTCACCTCCGGTTCTACCGGCCTGCCAAAGCCGGTAGCCATTAGCCAGCAGGCTATGGCTCACCTTGCAAGCTACCAGCTTAAAAAGCTATGGCAGGGACCCAAGAAGCAGGTTGCCCACAGCAATGCCCTGCATTTTGATGCCCACTGGGACGCCCTGCTAGCTATCTTTGCCGGCCACCAGGTTTTTGTTTTTGCTGAGGACCTCCTCTTGGATACAGCCGCTATGGCTGCGGCTGTAGCGGAGCACTCTATTGACTATCTTGATTTAGGGCCTGCCCTGTGGGCGGCTCACCTTAAGGCGGATCAGCTAGCTAGTTTGCCCCCGGTCTGTGTGGCTGGCGGTGAAAATTTTCCACCGGCCCTCTGGAGTCAAATGCGCGAACGCAGCCAGCTTGAGCAGGCTTTGGTCATTAACGCTTACGGCCCAACAGAGAATACGGTTGATGCGCTGGCAGCTCAGGTAGCTGAGTCTGAGAAACCGGTAGTGGGACGAACGGTCGGGGCTACGCGAGCCTATATTCTAGACCGTCTTTTACGGCCTGTAGCCCTAGGTGCCATTGGTGAACTTTATCTTGCTGGCCAGCAGCTAGCCCAGGGCTACCTGGGTATGCCAGCAGTAACAGCCAGCCGGTTTGTGGCTGCCCCCAAGCACTTGGCCAAAGCCGGCGAACGGCTTTATCGCACCGGAGACTTAGCCAGAGTGGGGGCCAGCGGTTTAGTGGAACTCTTGGGCCGCAGCGATGATCAGCTTTCTATTAATGGCTACCGGATTGAACCCGGAGAGGTGGCCGCTGCTTTACTGCGGGTGGATGGGGTAGAGCGTGCCCACGTTGGTGCGCTAGAGCATCCCTTAGGTGGGCGCAGGCTGCTAGCCTGGATTATTGGCCAGCGCGCGGTGGACGAGGTGGAAGCCGAGTTAAGCAAACAGCTTCCAGCATATATGGTTCCAAGAACCATACTCAAAACAGATCATTTTCCGGTGACCAGCAGCGGCAAACTAGATAGCGCTGCCCTCCCTCAACCAGCCTGGAGCACCCAGCTAGAAGCTCAGCAAAACAGCCATGAAACGTCAGAGCAGCTAGCCGCCCTAGCAGATGCTGCCGCTAAGGTTCTAGGAGGTCCGGTCAAGACCGATCTTTCTCTTGTTGCTGCCGGTGGAGACTCTATTAGCGCAGTACGTATTTGTGCCGGGTTAAGTAGACGCGGCTACTTTTTAGCTGCCGCCCAGCTCATCAACGCCCCTACACTAGCCGCCGCCGGACGCCTCATGCAAGCCAGCAGGCAGACCGGCAAGCTGACCGGTGCCGAGCAGGTTAACCCAAGAGAGCAGGCAGACAGCGCTCTAGCTAAGAATCAGCTACTAGCCGCCGAACTTGAGCAAGCCCTGGGGCCCAACACAAAGGCCAGCAGCTACTGTCGACTGAGCGGCTCCCAGCTAGGTATCTATATTGACGCCCTCCGAGCCCAAGAGGACCCGTATCGCACGCTAACCGTTTTTGAGCTCAGCAGCCCAGAAGAGATCTCAGATGCCAGGCTTAAAGAAATTTTTGCCGACTTTATAGGAGCCCACCCGGTCCTATCCACTGTCTTTATTCAGGGCCAGCACAAGCAGCCCTGGGCGGTTCAAGTCCAACCCCAGCAGTATGAACACATCTTTTTAGCTGGCGCTAAACTTTCTGACCAAGACTTAGCAGCCCTGGATCAGCAAGCCCGAACCCTAGCCATAGAAAACCTAGATCTTAACCGGCACCGTCTACTTGCACCGGTCTGGCTACGGCAGGGCCCCGGCCGGCTTAAACTCTACCTGGGCACCCACCACCTGCTAGCCGATGGTTGGAGCAATGCCGTCATGGCCAACAGTTTAGAACAGCTGCTCGCCCACCAGCCTCTGAGCCAAGACCTAGGCTGGTTTACCTACCTTAATTGGTTAGAACAACAAGACCAAGAGAGTTGGCGTGAACTCTGGCGGCAGCATCTAGCCCAGGCCCAGGATGTGCCCGACCTTCTCACACAGCAGCAGCTCCTTGGCTCAAGCACTACAGTAGAGGCCACCTGGTCCAGTAAAGAAAAGAGCAGCACACTTGCAGACCAGCTTAAGCAAGCTGAAACCACTCTTGCCAGCCTAGCCCAGGCAGCCTGGGCCTTAAGCCTGGCAGAACTTACCGGCTCCTCCCGCGTCTGTTATGGCCTGACCTCCTCCGGCCGAGATCTACCGCTTGATCTAGAACAAGCAATGGGTTCTTTTATTAGCACCCGGCCGGTCTACCTCAACACCGAACAGTCAACCAAAAACCTGCTGGCTAGCATCAAGCGCTGGATAGCCGATACCGAGTATGCCTCCCACCTAGGAGCGGCCCAAATCCGCCGCGAAACCGGCGTCAACTTCTGCACCCTGCTTGTGGTGCAAAACTATCCCTTAGAAGAAAAAACCCAGTCCGGCCAGGCACAAGTGCGCGCTCTTTCTGGGCAAGACCGCGCCGGCTTCCCGGTAGCACTGACTGTAGCCGAAGCTAAAGGGCAGATTAAGGTCCAGGTTGAACTTGACCTGCCCCAGGCCCAGCCAGCCTGGGCCCAGCAGCTTCTTTCCACCTTCCTTGGCCACCTCTACGATCTCCTGGGCCTAGACAAAACAGACCTTAAGCTGCCCCAGCCAGATAGGCAGCAGCTTAAGACAGCCCCCTGGCTGGCACAAGATAAGGCACAGCAACTGGCAGCAGAGCAGCACAATCGAGGCCCAGCAAAAGCACAACCTAAAGGAGCTGAAACAGACAGCCCGGCACTCAAAGCTGTCCTTAAGGCCTGCCGGCAGATTTTAGAGACAGATATTGGGGCAGACCAGGATCTTTTTGCTAGCGGGGCAGATTCTATTGCTGCCATGCAGCTGGTTGGTTTGCTACGCCAAGCTGGTTACCAGATCAGTATTGCCAGCATTTTTACCGGCAGAACCGCCCGGGCCCTCGCCCAAGAAGCCCAAACTATCCAAGAGCCAGCTCTTGAACCCTCCAGCCTGGCTGACAAAGACATCTACAAGCTGGCCCTGCCTGCCGCCCTCAGATGGTACTGCCAGCATATTGGCAAGACCCAGGATCCTTTTATCCAAGCGCGGCTGATCACGATACCGGCCCAGCTCAGGCAGGAACAACTTGCCGCTGCCCTTAAAACTGTGCTAGAACGCCACCAAAGTTTACGCCTGGCGGTTACCATAACCGACGATCAACCTGCCCAGCTTAAACTGGCCTCCCCCTACCAGCCCCTGCTGGAGGAAAAAGAGCTAGCAGCTGACAAGCCTGCAAAAGCAGCCTGGGTAAAACACCTAGCTGGCCGCCTAGACCCAGACCGGGGCAGACTATTTTTTGCCGGACGAGTCCAGCAGAACCAGCTTCTCTTAGTGGCCCACCACCTGGGGGTTGATGCAATTTCCTGGCCCATCATCATCGAAGACCTCAAAGCCCTCTGCCA
Organism: Rothia sp. (in: high G+C Gram-positive bacteria); assembly: GCA_030524105.1. GTDB lineage: Bacteria > Actinomycetota > Actinomycetes > Actinomycetales > Micrococcaceae > Rothia. The sequence goes on along the minus strand of JAUNHE010000001.1, from coordinate 167,678 downwards.
GGGACGCACACTGGCACCAGCCCAATCCTGGATGGCAGCGGCAGCAGCTGAGCAGGCAGCCGCACAGGCCTACAGCAAAGAAGTAGACAGCATTAAAGGTTTCCTCACCCGACTAGCCGACCAAGACAAGAAGCCTGCCACCACCTCGGTTAAGGCTCCCGACCCTATCCAGCTCAGCCGGCAAGACACCGTAGCACAGGCCCAGCGAACCCGCAGCCTTCTGCCGCGAGAAACCAGCGCACAACTTATCAAACTTGCCAGCAGCGGCTACAGCATGGACCTGATCCTGGCGGCGGCTACAGCGGCTGGCATAGGCAGGGCCTGCGTCGTGGAATTTGAATCCCATGGCCGGCTTCTTAAAGCCGGCAAGCACCAGGTTGACTGGTCCAGCGTCGTTGGCTGGTGGACCAAAACCTGGCAGGTTCCCCTTCCCTCCGCTCGGGGAAAAAGCAGCCAGGAACACCTGGTACAGGCCCAGCGCAGAACCGAACGAGTCAAAAAATTTTTTGACCAGATCTGCCTGACCCAACTGCACACTCTCTTTAAGGCCGACATACTGGTCAACTACCTAGGCAAAGAAGGCCAGGCCGACCAGGACCAGCCCTGGCACCTAGCCGACTCCTCGATAGAACTAGAACAAGCCGCCCAGCTTGGCCAGAGTCTGCCCATCTCCCATCCTCTTGAAGTCAACGCCTCCCTGGTTCAAGACCAGCTCACCCTGCATTGGCAGCTGGCCCCAGCTCTAGCAGACCAAACGGAGCAGATTATCGACCGGGCCCTAGCCTACCTAGAAGACCTAGCCCAACAGGAGATTCCCCCGGCAGAGCAGCACCTACCCCTAGATCTACTTGGTCTCAGCGATCAAGGCCTGCAGACGGCCTTGGAGCAAGGAGCAGACGGAATCTGGCCGCTCACCCCAGCCCAAACAGGAATTGCCATCCAATCCCTGCCAGCCCAAGAGGACCCTTACCTGTCCTGGACCAGGCTAACCCTGACCGGAGAGCTCAGCCAAACCCACCTGGCCCAAGCCATCACCGACTTGGCTAGCCAGCAACCCCAGCTAAGACTCAGGCTAGGCCAGGACGACCAGCAACTCTACCTCTTCTCCCACCCGCAGCAGCAGCCACAGTTTAAGGTCTTTAAAGAAGAAAGCAGCGCCCTAGCCTGGCTCAACCAGCCCCTCAACCTCCACACCGAAATCCCGCTACGTTGGGCCCTGATTCAGGCCGAGCAGCCGGGAGAAGAGCACCAGCTGATCTTCTACGACCACCACCTTATCCTGGACGGCTGGTCCGTGCCGGTGATCATAGACCGGCTCTTTAGCCACTACCGTGCCCTCATTGACGCAGAACAGACTCAGGCCAGTCGCAAGAAACCCCAGACCAGTCTGATCGACAGTGACTACTGCACCTACCTACTCACCCACCCGCAGCAGCAGCAATCCGACTGGTACGACCTCCTCCCCCGCTATGAGGGAGAACTCTTTGGCTCCTGGCAGGGCGCACACCACAGCCTTAGCCGGCAACTAAACCCCCAAGCCGCCCAGGCAGCCCGTAAAAACAGGAGTAGCCTAGCAGAAATTACTGCCCTGGCTTGGGCAACTGTCCTGGCAGCAATGAGTGGGCAAAACCAACTTATGCTAGGAACAGTGGTCTCCGGCAGAGACCAAAACAGCCAGTCCAGTATTGGCATGTTCCTGGGCACCATACCGCTAGCTTTTAACGCCCAAACAGAACAAACCCAAGAAACCCTCGACCTACTGACCAGCTGCCTACGCCTAGGTAGCAGCAACCCCTGGCCAGCGCTGACCGACCTAGCACAGCGCACCGGCAAAACCGTCCTCTTTGACACCCTGATCGTGCTAGAAAACTACCCCAAACCCAGTAGCAAGCAGCTAGCAGCCAACCTGGTTGCCAGCCAGATCAGCGGCCAAGACGACACCCACTACCCCTTTGCCCTCACAGCAGATATAGGAGCAGGCCAACTAAGCTTAGACTACCCGGCTTCAGCGCTGACCCCTCAAGATGCCGAAAGCATCCTGCTAGCCTGCAACAGGGTACTAACCCTGCTAGCAGGCAGTAAGAGCAGCCCGGCAGAGCTCATCAGCCAGGCCGCAGCAGTGCTCAGCCCCCGGGCCCGCGCCTGCGCCAGCCAACTGCGTCAGCAGCAAAAACAAGAATCCGAAACAACCGGCACAGCAGGCCAGCAGTATCTGCCCCAGCTACAAGCAGCCTTAGCAGAAATCCTCCACACCGATGAACCCGATCCTAAGGCAAACTTCTTTGCCTTAGGAGCAGACTCCATCACCGCTATGTCACTTGTCAGCCACCTGAAAAAAGAGGGTCTCACACTTACCCCTGCAGATATCTTTGCCAACCCCGTCCTTGAGCAGCTAGCCCGCCACATCAGGCCGCTAGCAGAAAAGACCGGTAACACCGCCCAGCCCACAATCCAACTAGAACCCGTAGATATGGATGCCCTCAACCAACTCATCCAAGGTCTCGACAGTTAATAAAGAGCACATCCTACAACCAGCCCTCCACGGAAGGGAGCAGCAATGCCCCAGCAGGCAAACATCCAAGTCCTACCCCTGGCACCACTCCAAGAAGGACTGCTTTTCCACGCCCTCGGCAACGACTCCAGCCTCGATGTCTATTCCATGCAATCAACCTACACCTTTAGCAAGGCACCCGAGCCCGCCATCGTTCAAGCCGCCTGCCAAACCCTGCTAGAGAGGCACGATATGCTCCGAGCAGGCTTTACTGTTTCTGTTGCCCAACACCCAGTACAGTTCATCACCGACCAAGTCCGCCTAGACTTTAGCCTGCACCACCTTGAAGACCAGAGCTGGCAGCAGGCCCAGGATGAGCTCCACCGCATAGAACGCGACCAACGCCAGCAACGCTTCGACATGGATAAACCCCCGCTTATCCGTTTTGTCTACCTGCTCCTGCCCCAAGGCAGGGCGGCACTGGTCGTCACCAACCACCATATTCTGCTTGACGGCTGGTCAGAATCGCTTATTATTGTTGAGCTCTTAAGCCATATTCGTGCAGGTGGCACAGACCACAGCTTGGAAGCTCCGGCCCCCTTTGCCAACTATCTGGCCTGGCTCCAGGAGCAAGACAGCAAACAGGCCCTCAAGACCTGGAAGCAGGCCCTGGCCGGACTAGAACACGGCACCCTCGTCGGCCCAGCCCAAGCAGACACAGAAGCAATCCTGCCCAGCGTCACCGAACTAAACCTAGGCAGTCAGCTCTGCCAGGATATCAAAAACCTAGCCCGTACCTGCGCTGTCTCCGAGTCAACGGTCTACTCAGCCGTCTGGGCCCTGCTATTGCGCTCACTGACGGGCTCCGACGACCTGGTCTTTGGGACCACGGTTTCGGGCAGGGAAGCCGAGGTAGCCGCGGTAGAAGCCATGATAGGCCTCTTCCTCAACACCCTGCCCCAGCGGGTCCAGTTTGATCCCTTTGCCAGTGTGCAGGAATTTTTACAGCGCTCCCAGCAGCATCAGGGGCAGGTAGTCAAAGCCCACCACTGCGGTCTAAGCGCCATCCAGCAGGCCCTGGGAATAGGCCAGCTTTTTGACACCCTCTACATTATGCGCAACACCCCCCAGGATGATCAGGCTTTTGCCCAGCTGCAAGCAGAAACATCCTTAGAGGACTTAAGCGGCGGAGATGCCACCCACTATCCGCTCACCTTTATTGTGCACCCGGACCCACAGGGTTACCGGCTCATTCTCAGCTACCGGCACGATATAATCAGCCAGCAGCAGGCAGAGAAACTCCTAGCTAGAGCAAAGTTTCTCCTCAGTCAGCTGGTTGCAAACCCTCAAGCTAAGATGGGTTCCTTACAGACTTTGCAGGATTACGATTACCGTCGCGCCCTGGAGCAGGGCCAGGGTGAGCAGCACAGTTTATCCCAGCTATCAATCCTGCAAGAGTTGGAGAAGACCGTAGCTCAAGTGCCCCATCGTGTGGCCCTGGCAGATGGGCAGCGGGAGCTCACCTACAGTCAGTTCTGGTCCAGCATCAGTGCTAACGCCAAGCAGCTTAAAGAAGCTGGGGTAAAGCCCGGGGATCTGGTAGCTATTGATCTGCTGCGTGGCGTAGGCAGCGTTCTTGCTCTCTTTGCCGTTTTAGCTATCGGAGCAGCCTACCTGCCTCTGGATAGGTCCCACCCGCCGGCACGACGCAAACAGCTGCTTGAACAAACCGGAGTTGCAGCCCTGATCACCGACGCAAGGGGGGACCTCAAGCCAGCCAACCTGCCCTCCCTGCCCCTGCTTATAAGCAGCGACCCGGCCGAGCCTGGCCTGAGCGCAAGCCAACTGTACGACCGTTACAGCCCGGATGATCTGGCCTACCTCATTTTTACGTCAGGATCAACCGGCAACCCCAAGGCTGTTCAGGTAGCTCACCGCGGTCTTGTTAATATGCTGGCTAACCACCGCCGTAAAATTTTTGAACCCAGCGGCGCCAGTTGGCAGCGCCCCTTTAACATTGCCCATATTGTTTCCTTTGCCTTTGATATGTCCTGGGAAGAACTCCTCTGGCTACTTGATGGGCACAAGGTAACGATTGTCGATGAGCAAACCAGGCTCGACGCTGCTGACCTGGTTGATTTCCTAGAGAAACACCGGATCGACGTCCTCAACGTCACCCCCTCGCTCTGCCAGGCCCTCCTAGAACAAGGCCTGCTCCGCCGGGTTAAACCCAAACTGGTCCTGCTGGGTGGAGAGGCTGTCAGCAAGAGCATCTGGTCTACCCTCTACCATGCTCAAGGTACTGTGGGCTACAACCTCTACGGCCCCACCGAGTACACCATCAATACCCTGGGCGGCGGAACGCTTGAGAGCTCCAGCCCTATCGTAGGCTACCCTATTGATAATACCGCCGTCTTTGTCTTGGACTCTTCCCTGGCCCCCGTAGACGATGGGGTACCCGGTGAGTTGTGGGTAAGCGGCGCCGGCTTAGCCAACGGCTACCAGTCACAGACGGGGCTGACGGCCAGCCGGTTTGTGGCCTGCCCCTTTGGTGAGGCCGGCCAAGTCATGTACCGCACCGGTGATCTTGTTTCCCGCCGAGCTAACGGGCTGATTGACTTTTTGGGACGCAACGATGAGCAGGTTAAAATACGCGGTTTTCGGGTAGAACCGGCTGAAGTTCAAGCCCTGATTGAGCAGGACAGCCGGGTGCGCCAGTGCGCTGTGCTAGCAAAGCTGGGCCCGGGTGGAACAAAAGTTTTAGTTGCCTACGTCGTCTGGGCCGATGCCGGCGATCAGCCGGAATCACAAGAGGCTGAGCTGCTCCGGGCCCGGCTACGGAAGCAGGTTCCGGATCATCTGGTTCCGGCCTTTGTTGTTCCGTTAGAGAGCATGCCCCTGACAGCTAACTCCAAGTTAGATACAGCCGCCCTGCCCCAACCCGATTTTTCTGCCCACAGCAAGCAGCCCGCTCAAACACCCTTAGAAGCAGTTATTTGTGCGGCCTTTGCTGACGTTTTAGGTTTAGAAGACTTTGGGGCCGAGGACGATTTTTTTGCCCTGGGAGGTCATTCTCTGCTGGCCATGAAGGCTGCCGCCAGCATCGGGGCGCAGTGGGGGCGGCGGGTCTCTGTTGCCAGCCTTATGCAGGCTGGTACAGCCCGGGCTTTGGCAGCTCGTCTTGAAGGCGGCCAGGACGAACAGGGCCTGCTCCTTTCTTTGGGAGGTCAGGACAAGGGCTCTGAATTACCGGTTTTTTATCTTCACCCGGCGCTGGGGTTAGGCTGGTCTTTTTCTACCCTGGCAGCCAGGCTACCCGGCAGGCCGGCTGCCTGGGCGGTGCAGTCGCCAGGATTATTGGGCTGGCCGCAGGGGCAGCCAGAAAATCTTGGCCAGCTAGCCCAGCAGTTAGCCCAGGCTATTGCTAGCTGCGCCCCCAGGCAGATACGGCTTGTGGGCTGGTCTTTTGGGGCTCACCTGCTGGCTGCGCTGGGCCAGTCTTTAGCAGAACACGGGATAGAGGTAGCGCAGTCCGTCCTATTAGATCCCGGCTTTGCTACCGGTTGGCGCCCCCCTCAGGGGCAGGAAAACCCGGCCAAGCTAGCAGGCTCTGAGCAGGAGCTAGCTAACCTAGCCCAGCAAGAGGCCCTGAATTTTCTGCTCCGCGCTGACGGCCGCCCCATTCCAGATTGGCTGGGTCAGCCCCCCTACCGGGCAGAGGACGTGCTGGAGCATCTGCACGAAGGCAGCAGCCTTTACTCCTATTTTTCGGACCAGCAGCTTGCTGCCCTGGTGGACTGCTACCGGGTCAATTCCCTGCTTCTAGAAGAAGCAAAACCGGTTCAGCCTGCCGGCAGGGTGTATCTGGTCACTGCCACAGCCGATAAATCCAGCCAGGAAGTAGAGCAGATTGAGGCCAGCTGGACCGGACTGGTTCCTGGGCTGAGCTGTCTACGCCTTGAGACCGACCATGAAGGCATGACCAGCCCCTGGGCTGCCGAACAGCTGGCACAATTGATAGATTTTTAACTTTTTCCACCCAATTTTATGAACAAGACCCGGTAAGGAGTTACCCGTGAATCCCTTTGACGATCCTCAAGGCCAATTTCTGGTACTAGTCAACGATGCTGGCCAGCACAGTCTTTGGCCAGTTTTTGCCAGCATACCGGATGGTTGGACGGTAGTACTTGAAGCCAGTGGCCGCCAAGAAGCCCTGGACTGGGTAGAGCAGCATTGGACGGATATCCGGCCCAAACCTAAGGCCTAGTTGATGCTGTCCTGGGTTAAAAAGCTCAGCATTGATCCTAGCCTTCTCCGAGTCAACCCAGCTTTTCGCTCTCTCTTTTGGGGGCGGCTCATCTCTATCTTTGTTTTGAGCATGCTGACGGTAAGCATCAATGTTCAGGTCTACCAGCTAACCGGCTCCTCCTTGCAGGTAGCTCTCGTTAATACGGTTCTGGGGGTCAGCTCCGTTTTTGGCTCTCTTGTGGGCGGAGTATTAGCCGACCGGTACGATCGGCGCAGCCTCATTCTGATCACCCGCAGCGCCACCCTTGCCTGTTTTGTAGGTTTAGCCCTTAACGCCGGAGCTAACGGTATTTCCCTGGCCTGGATTTATGGTCTGTGCGCCCTCAACGCGGCTTTTGGTTCAGCCTCAGCCGCAGCCTTCGGTGCAGCCATACCAAGCGTGGTTCCTGCCTCACAGCTGCCGGCAGCTGCCTCCCTCATGGCCCTAGCCCTGGACTTAGGCGTAGTCTTTGCTCCCGCTCTAGCCGGTTACATCATCGCCTTTTTCTCTTTGGCCGCTGTTTTTTGGATCTTAGTGCTGCTCTCAGCCCTATCCCTGCTGGTCCTTGCTGGCCTACCCCGCTTAGTTCCCCAGCAGCTGCAGACCGGGAACCGGGATACAGCAGCAGCCCCTACCCAGCCTAAGCTAGCGCTGAGGGCCCTGAAGAGCACAGCCGCAGAACTGGCTCAGAGCCTAGCCTTTACCCGAGCCAACCGTGTTGTTGCTGCTATCCTCTTCCTTGGTTTAATCCAGATTTTATGTGCCTCACCCCACGTGCTCATACCCGAATTGGTTAACCAGCATTTTGGCGGTAGTTCCGATCAGGTTGGCCTCATGTACAGTGCCCCGGCCTTAGGGGCTCTAGTCGCCGGGCTTATGAGCGGCTGGGTTAGCTCCTACCCTCACCTGGGGTTTTTAGTCGGACTTCTTTTTATCTGCTCCGCCTGCGGTATCCTGCTCTTAGGCTTAGCCAGCAATCTACTGTTTGCTCTAGCTATTATGGTTTTGGTAGGCGCCCTGGACGTCATGACCGAAATCGTACGCTTTACCATCATCTCAGAGCAGACGCCAGATCGGCTACGGGGCAAAATTACCAGCCTATGGCAGATCCAGCTGACAGTAGGAGACGCCCTGGGAGGCCCGGCCCTGTCTCTGCTGGCCAAGCTGGTAGGAGCGGCACCGGCCATTGCCCTGGGTGGTGCCCTGGCAGCCCTGCTCAGTGCGGGCTGCCTGTTAACCAACAAGGAACTCAGAAACTACACCTATCCTGCATCCAAAACCCAACTGGAGGAAAAATGACCCAGCCACTACAAGTACAGCAGGCACGGCCTATGCCCCCTATCAGCTGGAAGCCGGTAGAGGAGAATGAAAAAGTAGCCGGCTATTCCTTTGAGCTTAAACCCCGAATCCTAACCGTCCAGGCCAGCGAGCGCATCAGCGCAAGCATGGTTCGTATCCGTTTTAGTGCCGATGATGGTTTTGCCGGCTTTCCCTTTGTCTGCCCCACTGACCATATTAAGCTTTTTTTTGATCAGACGGATGCTGGCCAGCCTGTGCTGCCCCGCCTTCAGGATGGCCGCTGGAGTTCACGGGGGCTGACTTTTAGGGATTACACTGTACGCTGGTTTGATGCTCAGCAAGCCTACCTTGATATTGATTTTGTCCTCCATGATCACGGGGTTGCGGGGCTTTGGGCTAGTCGGGCAAGGGTTGGTGATCAGCTGGGTGCTCTGGGCCCCCGGGGTGCTTTTTTGATTAAAGATATTTTTGACTGGTACGTTTTGGGTGCTGATGAGACCTCTCTACCGGCTTTGGCCCGCTGGCTTGAAGTTCTGCGTCCCGAGGTTCCGGTGACTGCCTATATTGAGGTGGCTAACCGGCATAGCCGTATAAGTCTGCCCACCCGGGCGGATCTGAGTCTGCATTGGCTTGATCGGCAGGATAGCCCGGCTGGGGAAAGCCAGCTTCTGCCCCAGGCTATTCTTAACCACAACTACCCAAACCGGGATGGCTTCGTTTGGGTTGCTGGGGAAGCTATGACTATAAAACCGATCCGTCGCTGGATTAAGAATGAGCTTAAGCTCGAACGGGACCATTGGGATGTGGACGGTTACTGGCGCCGGGGTGTTAGCAACCATGATCACCATACGGATCAAGATTAGATTCTAGGCCCCTCTTCTTCCTGAACAAAGGCTAGTCCAAGGACTTCTTATTGTCTGCTACTGTGAAATTTTCTTTTACTTTAACCCTTGTACTTACTGCGCTGGGGGCTGCTTGTCTGGCCAGCCTATTTTTTGGCAGCCAGGCTTACTCTCCTGCTAGCATCCTAGCGGGCCTGGGGGGTGCTACAAGCGGTCCAGAGGCCAGCGAGCTCCATGCTTTGATTTTTGGTTTGCGCCTTCCGCGCACTGTTCTAGGTTTTGCGGTGGGTGCTGCCCTTGGCTTGGCGGGGGCTCTCACTCAGATATATACCCACAATCCTCTGGCCGATCCTGGTTTGTTGGGTATTACTTCTGGGGCTGGCTTTGGCATTGTGGCCGGTATGGCTTTGCTGGGCTTGACCAGTGCCGACCAGTATATTTGGACCGGGTTGCTCAGTGCCACTGCGGCTGGTGCTCTGGTGCTGCTGCTGGCTGACCGGATTCCTTCCCTGGATGCTACCACCTCTCTGATCTTGACCGGTGCTGTGACGGGGTCTTTGCTGGGGGCGGCCACCAGCGCTATTTCTCTGCTGAACCCAGAAATATCGGCTAATTTTCAGGGCTGGTTAACGGGCTCTCTGATTGGCCGTCCTCTTGAACTCTTGTGGGTTATTGGTCCTTTCCTCTTAGCGGGACTTGTTCTGACGGTTATTAACGCTGCCGCCTGGCCCAGCATCAGCCTAGGAGATAGGCTGGCTCAAAGTCATGGCCGCAATGTAGCCCGTGACCGTCTTGTGGGGGTTGCTGCTATTGTCCTTCTGGCGGCGGCAGCTACCGCTCTTGCCGGACCGGTTGCTTTTATAGGCTTGCTGGCTCCCCATCTGGCCCGTTATCTGGCTGGTGGGCACGCTGTGAAAACCGTTATCCTGGCTGCGCCTACCGGTGCGACCCTGCTGATTTTAGCCGATACGGTGGGCCGGCTGATGCTTCAGAGCGGTGAGCTGCCGGTTGGCATTACCATAGCCCTGATTGGTGCACCGGGTTTTATTTTTTTGGCCAGAGGAGCTATCCGATGACTTTACGCCGTACAGGTATGAGCTTTTTACTCATAGCCAGCCTGCTTGTCCTTATCTGGCTAAGCTTAAGTCTGGGAGAGACTTCTCTTAGCGGCTCAGAGATCCTGGCTGCGCTCGCCGGTGAGGGCACGGCAAAAGCCCGTTTTATCATCAGTGAATTTCGGCTGCCTCGTCTGTGCGGGGCTCTGCTGGCTGGGCTTGGTTTTGGTGCTGCCGGGGCTATTAGCCAATCAATTCTGCGTAACCCCCTGGCCAGTCCAGATATTGTTGGTGTGACGGCGGGAGCAAGCGCCATGGCTGTGCTCTCTTTAGCGGGAGCCAATGCCGTGCTGGGGGTGCAAACCTACCTGGCGGGTTTCTCTCTCACGTTCTCAGCCCTGCTAGGGGGTTTAGTAGCCGGAGTCCTGGTGATCTTGCTGTCTTGGAAAAAAGGTATCAGTGCGCCCCGGCTCGTTTTAATTGGTTTAGGGGTTAACGCTGCTTTCTCAGCAGTCACTTCTTGGGTCTTGCTTTCTTCAGATTCTGCCGGTCTTGCTTCGTCCCTAGCCTGGCTCTCTGGCAGCCTCAATAATGTTAGCCCCAGCCAGCTGGGGCCGGTGGCCCTGCTCCTGCTGCCTCTGCTTCTTCTGCTTGCTTTGTCTGGCCGGCAGCTGCGTCTGCTGCGCTACGACGACAGGGTGGGGGCAGCCCTGGGTATGCGGGTCTCGGGGGCAAAACTCTGGTTACTGTTGCTGGCGGTCTGTCTAGCTTCAGCAGTCACCGCTATCGCTGGTTCGGTAGCCTTTATTTCTTTTGTGGCCCCGCAGATAGCTTTGGCCCTCTATAAGACGGAGGGGCCCTCCCCTTGGCCGGCAGCCCTGGTGGGGGCGGTGCTGGTCCTGGGCTCAGATCAGCTAGCGCAGCACGCCTTCGCCCAGCCTCTGCCGGTTGGGATTGTTACCTCTTTTATTGGGGTGCCCGCCCTGTTATGGTTGCTGCTGGCCGGCGCCAGAAAGAAGACCTAGGCCTTCTAGGGAAGGCTGATGGCGGTGTCGGTGGGGCTCACGGGTTCGGGTAGGACGGTCACTCCCGTCAGATGCCGTTCAACGGCGGCGGCGCAGGCCCGTCCCTCAGCAATAGCCCACACCACCAAGGACTGGCCTCGGCCAGCATCGCCGCAGGCAAAGACACCGGGCACCTTGGTCATATAGGTCTGGTCCCTGGCCACCGAAGCCCCTACCGCAGTTTCAACGCCTAACTGCTCGGATAAGTCAGCGCTATCCTGGCCGGTAAAGCCTAGGGCCAGCAGCACCAGATCTGCCTCAATTTCGTGTTCTGTCCCAGGACTGGGAAGCCGGGAACCATCCGGCATGTACTGTGTTTTAGCTAACCTAACCCCGCTTACTTGCCCTTCCCGGCCTATAAATTCCACTGTTGAGGCCAAATACTGGCGTTCGCCACCTTCCTCGTGCGAAGAGGAGACCTCAAAAAGTTGCGGAAAAATAGGCCAGGGCTGATTTTCAGTCCGCTCCAGGGGCGGCTTCTTGCCAATAGCTAAGGTTATAACGCTAGCGGCTCCCTGCCGGATAGCAGTACCAATACAGTCTGACCCGGTGTCGCCACCACCCAGAATCACCACTTTTTTACCGGCTGCATCAAGCCTGGGCTCGGGCTGCTCACCAGCAACAACCCGGTTAGCATCCCGCAAGTAATCCATGGCAACATGCACTCCCTCCAGGTCCTGACCAGGAATATCTAGCTGCCGAGGCTCAGGTGCACCGGTTGCCACAATCACCGCATCAAAGCGCTGTTTTAGTTCTTTCCAGCTAATATCGCGGCCTACCGTCACGGAGGGGCGAAACCTGGTTCCCTCAGTTTCCATCACGGCCAGACGGCGGTCAAGAACAGATTTCTCCAGCTTAAAATCCGGGATCCCGTACCGGAGTAAACCACCAATTTTTGGGTCACGCTCATAGACCGCCACCGTAAAACCAGCCTGGGTTAGCTGCTGGGCAGCTGCCAGACCGGCCGGGCCCGAACCAACCACAGCTACCGTCTTATCCAGCATACGCTCGGGCATAATAGGCTTAATGAGATCTAGATCAAAACCCAGCTCCCCCACCGCATACTCCACCTGTTTAATAGTTACCGCAGGCTGATTAATACCCAGCACGCAGGCTGCCTCACAGGGGGCAGGGCAAACCCGCCCAGTAAATTCCGGAAAGTTATTGGTGGCATGCATGCGCTCTACCGCCTGCCGCTCCAGCCCTCGCCAGATGGCATCGTTCCATTCAGGAATGAGATTACCCAGCGGGCAGCCGGCATGGCAAAAAGGAACCCCACAATCCATGCAGCGGCTAGCCTGGGCTTTAAGAACCGCCTGGTGCGGTCTCACCTGCACTTCTTCAAAGTCCATGATGCGCACCGGAACCGGCCGCTTAGGCCGATCCTGCCGATTTGTTACCTTCAAAAATCCCCGCGGATCAGCCATGAGTAACCTCCAAAATTTTCTGCCAGACCTGGGATGAATCCGGGTCAAGCCCCTGCGCACGCGACTGCTGACGAACCTGTTCAACAGCGGCAAAATCCCTAGGTATCACCTTTGTCAATCGCCGCAAAGTTCCCTGCTCATCGGCCAGAAGCTGACGCGCCAGCGAGGACCCTGTCAGCTCTGCATGCTCCTTTAAAAGCTCAAGCACTTCCCGCTTATCTTCTTCAGACAGGGAGAGGAAAAGCAGATCCTCATTCTCTACCGCCTGCTTATTGATGCGGTTCATCTGGATATCTAGCAGGTAAGCATAACCACCGCTCATGCCGGCCCCAAAGTTTCTACCCGTCGCACCTAGAATCAGGGCCTTCCCACCGGTCATGTATTCACAGCCGTGGTCTCCGATCCCTTCAACTACCGCAACTGCCCCAGAGTTACGGACTAAAAAGCGCTCGCCGACCAGGCCGTTGAGGTAGATTTCCCCGCTGGTTGCCCCGTAGCCAATAACGTTACCTGCAATGACGTTATCTGCTGCCTGCATGGGGCTTTTGTCTTGCAGGCTGATAATGAGCCGGCCCCCGGAGAGTCCCTTGGCGGCATAGTCATTGGCGTCTCCGGTGAGGTGGATGGTTAAGCCGGCCGGGATAAAGGCTGCTAGGGACTGGCCAGCATGGCCGGTCAGGTTAAGGCGGATGCTATCTTGAGCTAGCTGGCGCTCTGCCAAGGTTTTTGTGATGGTGTGCCCTAGCATGGTGCCGATGGAGCGGTCTGTATTGACCACTTGGGCAGTAAAGGTAACCGGCTGACCGCCCAAGATTGCTTGGGCGCTGCCAGCTATAAAACGGTTATCAATATGATCTTGGAGGTTGTGGTCTTGGACTGTAGTGTTTCTGACCCCTTCCCCACCGTACTGTTGGTAGCTGGAGAGCAGGGTCTTGGACAGGTCAAGGCCCTGGGTTTTCCAGTGTGAAATAGCGGCAGACATATCTAGGGCTTCAGCGTGCCCAATGGCTTCGTCCAGGCTGGCAAACCCTAATTGGGCCAGGTATTCGCGTACTTCTTGGGCAATAAAGGTAAAGAAGTTGACGAGGTGTTCAGCCTGACCCTTAAAGCGTGAACGCAGCAGGGGGTTTTGGGTGGCGACTCCAACGGGGCAGGTGTCCAGGTGGCATTTTCGCATCATGATGCAGCCTTCAACCACAAGAGGGGCGGTAGCAAAACCGTATTCTTCGGCTCCTAGCAGGGCTGCGATCACGACATCTCGACCGGTTTTGAGTTGGCCGTCGGCCTGGAGCACTATCCTGTCTCTGAGGCCGTTCATGAGCAGGGTTTGCTGGGCTTCGGCTAAGCCTAGTTCCCAGGGTGCTCCAGCGTGTTTGAGGGAGTTGAGCGGGGCTGCCCCTGTTCCGCCGTCGTGCCCGGAGATCAGGACAACATCCGCTTTTGCCTTAGCTACACCGGCGGCTACTGTGCCAACGCCTAGTTCTGAGACTAGTTTGACTTGGATTCGGGCTGCCGGGTTGGCTCGTTTGAGGTCGTAGATGAGTTGGGCTAAATCTTCGATGGAGTAGATATCGTGGTGAGGTGGCGGCGAGATCAGGGTTACTCCGGGGGTGGAGTGCCTGGTTCGGGCAACCCAGGGGTAAACTTTTTGACTCATGAGCTGGCCGCCTTCGCCCGGTTTGGCGCCTTGGGCCATTTTTATTTGAATATCTTCTGCCTGGGTTAGGTAGAGGGAGGTGACGCCAAAACGTCCCGATGCTACCTGTTTGATAGCTGAGCGGCGTTGGGGGTCCAGGAGCCGCTCGGGGTCTTCGCCGCCTTCACCGGTGTTGGATTTTGCTCCCAGGCTGTTCATGGCTATGGCCAGGGTTTCGTGGGCTTCTTGGGAAATTGAGCCGTAGGACATGGCACCGGTGCTAAAGCGTTTGACGATCTGGCTCACCGGTTCTACCCGATCAAGTGGGAGGGGTGGGCGTTGGGATTTTTTGAAGGTAAAGAGACCTCTAAGGGTCATGAGGTCTTTGGCTTGATCGTCTACCAGCGCACTGTAGGACTTAAAGAGGGAGTAGTTGGCGGTTTTAGTGGCTTCTTGCAGCCGGAAGATAGTGGCCGGGTTAAAGAGGTGGGGTGCCCCGTCTCGGCGCCAGTCGTATTCGCCGCCGCTTTCTAGGGGGCGGTAGGGCACGGAGACTCCATCGTGGGGGTAGGCCCTCAGGTGGCGGGCTTTAACTTCTGCGGCCAGAACGTCTAAGCCTACACCGTCCATTTGGGAGTTGGTGCCGGTAAAAAATTCGTTGCAAAGGCGCTGGGACAGGCCCAGGGCCTCGAAGGTTTGCGCACCGGTGTAGGAGGATACCGTGGAGATACCCATTTTGGACATGATCTTTTGCAGGCCTTTACCCAGAGCCTTGATCAGGTTTTTGACGGCCTGCTCTTCGCTTACTCCGCTTATTTTTCCTTGCCTGACCAGTTCTTCAACCGATTCCATGGCCAGGTAGGGGTTGACTGCTGAGGCCCCGTAGCCAATGAGGGTTGCCACGTGGTGAACTTCGCGCACGTCTCCTGCTTCTACAATCAGCGAGGCCCGGGTTCGGGTGGCTGACCTGAGCAGGTGGTGGTGGACGGCTGCGGTGAGCAGCAGGGATGGTATGGGGGCCCACTGGCCGTTAGAGTTTCGGTCAGAAAGAATAATGTGTTGAACACCGCGGTTGATGGCAGCCGATACTTTTTCGCAGATTTCTGTTAGCTTGGCCCGGAGGGCTTCTTCACCGCCGTTGGGGTTGTAGAGTCCGCCTATTTTAAGGGCTACTTCCATGCCGTCTTCGTCGGTGATATGAGCTATTTTATCCAGTTCGTCGTTGTTGATGACGGGAAAGTCTATGGAGATATGGCGGCTGCGTACTTGTTGCAGGCTCAGGAGGTTACCGTCGGGACCTATGGAGGTTTGCAGGGAGGTAACAAGCTCTTCGCGGATGGAGTCCAGGGGCGGGTTGGTAACCTGGGCAAAGGACTGAATGAAGTAGTCAAAGAGGAGCCTGGGCCGCTGGGATAGGACGGCAATGGGGGTGTCCGTGCCCATGGCATAAATGGGTTCCGCCCCGGTTTGTGCCATAGGGGCTAGTATTTTGCTGAGCTCTTCGGTGGTGTAGCCAAAGGTTTGTTGGCGAAGGACGATGGAGGAGCTGGGGTAGCGGATGTGTTCACGTTCGGGTAATTCGGTGAGGTTAGTAATGGCCTGCTGGGCCCACTCCTGCCAGGGTTCTTGGGCTGCCAGCTGGGCTTTGACTTCTTGGTCTGAGATTATTTTGCCGGCTTGGGTGTCTACAAAGAACATGTGGCCGGGGCTAACCCTGCCTTTTTCTACGATGTTTTCTTCGGGCACATCAACGATTCCCACTTCGGATCCTAGAACAACAAGACCCTGGTCGGTTACCCAGTAGCGGCCGGGGCGTAACCCGTTCCTGTCCAGGACTGCCCCCAGGCAGTTTCCGTCGGTGAAGGCAACTGCTGCCGGCCCGTCCCAGGGCTCCATGAGGGTGGAGTGGTAACGGTAGAAGGCCTTAAGTTCCGGGCTCATGGTCTCGTGTTTTTCCCAGGCTTCTGGGATCATCATCATCATGACCTGGGGAGCTGTTCTGCCAGAGAGCAGCAGGAGTTCGGCAACTTCGTCAAAGGACTGGGAGTCTGAGGCCCCCGGTGAGCAGATGGGAAAGAGCTCTTCTGGCTTGCGCCCCAGCAGGGGGGATTTCATGTTGGACTGGCGGGCCCGCATCCAGTTGCGGTTTCCTTTAATGGTGTTGATTTCCCCGTTGTGGGCAATGGTTCTGAAGGGCTGCGCTAAGGGCCAGGATGGAAAGGTATTGGTGGAGAAGCGGGAGTGGACGATAGCTAGTTTACTGGCGAAGTCTGGGTCGGACAGGTCCGGGTAGAAGGGCTCTAGCTGGGCAGTTGTAAGCATACCCTTGTAGACAATGGTTCGGCTAGAGAAAGAGGGAAAGTAGATTCCTAGCTTATTTTGGGCTCTCTTACGCAGCCTAAAAGCTTTTTGGTCCAGTTCTATTTGTGCCTTGCTGCTGTCTTGGTTTGGCCGTTCTTGGTTGACAAACATTTGCACAAAGTGAGGCATGACGGCTCGAGCTGAGGGACCGACGTGGTTAAGGTCAAGGGGTAGTTCTCGCCAGCCTAGAAGGTTAAGTCCTTCGTCGCGGGCCATGTCAACTAAGGCTGCCTTAAGCTCGCTAGCTTCGGCACCCTGGGTGGGCAGGTAGGCGGTTCCTGCGGCGTAGCTGCCGGGTTCTGGCAGGTCAAAGCTGAGGGTTTTACGAAAGAAAGCGTCCGGTATTTGGAGGAGGATTCCGGCACCATCGCCGGTTCCTTCGTCTGCACCCACAGCTCCTCGGTGTTCTAGACGGCGCAGGGCAACCAGGGCTTGGTCAACAATATGGTGGCTGGCCTGACCGCTGAGTGTGGCTATGAGGGCTAGCCCGCAGGAGTCTTTTTCGAGTTCTGGGTTGTAGAGGCCTTTGGCTTCGGGAATAGAGGCAAAGGTGCTAAAAGGTGAGGCTGCCGGCTCACTGCTTGGATGCTGGGGGCTGTTCACCTGAACCATTATCTTGTTCTCCTTGTGCCCTGTTTGCTCTGTTTGGGGTTTTGTGCCTGGCAGGTTCGCTCCCGGATGAGCGGCTGGCGGCAGTTTTTCTATTGTGCGATTTTTTTGTTTCGCCTCGGTTACAGGGTTTGTTACAGAATTGTAAACCATGCCAGTGCATAGGTGGTGAGCTCAACCCGGCTTTAGTGTCTTGATCGGTAGGGCCTGGGCTTGATGGGCAGTATTTTGATGATGCTGGCGCTAATCAGCAGTGCCAGGCTCAGCATCAGGGTCAGCTGCGAGTCTAGTTTTCCGCTGAGCCAGCAGAGTAGGATGAGGATTCCTCCAGCAAAAGCCAGCATGAGCAGCCGGCGCTTTCCCCTTCTACTTAACATAATTCCCCCAAGTCAAAATAGGATTTAAGGGGATTCTACCTAAAGATTTCTCTGGCCTGTCTTTATAGCTGGGGCGCATAGCTCAATTCCCCAGCTATAAAGCCAGCCCGCCTAAGGTCTAGGCAGTCTTAAAGTCCAGCACCATTCGACCGGTAATCTCACCAGCAGCCATCTCTTTAAAAATAGCGGGGGCATCCTCAACCGGACGTAAAGTGACCTTGGGAACCACCAGGCCACGAGCCCCACAGTCAAAGGCCTCCGCCAGATCCTGCCGGGTACCTACCAAAGAACCAAGAATACGGATACCGTTAAGAACCGTATCGGTAATAGAAAGCTCCATGTTTTCCGGCGGTAGACCAATGCAGACAACCGTGCCGCCAGCACGCACCGCCTGCACTGCCTGGTTAAAAGCAGCCTTAGCCACCGCAGTACAAATCACTGCATGAGCCCCGCCACCGGTCAATTCCTTAATCTTGGCCGGAACATCGGCAACGTCCAGGGCGTTGATAACGTGCTCGGCCCCAGACTCCTGGGCAAAAGCTAGTTTATCCTCATTAATATCAACCGCTATCACCCTGGCACCAAACACCTTATGGGCGTACTGCACGCTCAGGTTTCCTAGACCGCCGGCGCCAAAAGCAACCAGCCACTGCCCCGGCCGAACACCCGACTCCTTACAGGCCTTATAGGTGGTCACCCCGGCACAGGTAATAGATGAGGCCTGGGCCGGATCCAGTCCTTCAGGAACCTTAACAGCATAATTAGCCTCAGCTACCACAAATTCACTCATGGCTCCGTCGGCACTATAACCGGCATTGCTGACGCTACGGCACAGAGTCTCTCGTCCGCTACCGCAGTACTCACAGACGCCGCAGCTCTTAAAGAGCCAGGCAATGGAGACCCTGTCCCCTACCTTAAGGTGGGTAACGTCTGAGCCAACTTCGCTGACCAGGCCAATTCCCTCATGTCCTAGGATTCGGCCCGGCTGCTGCCCAAAATCACCCAGGGCTACGTGCAGATCCGTGTGGCAAACACCCGAGTACTCCACCTTAACCAAAACTTGCCCGCTGCCAATCGTGGGAACAGGACGGTCAACCACACTAATGCTGCCATCGCTAGCCTCATTGACAACAACCGCTTTCATAGTCATAGCAATCCCAATCTAAGATCTACCAACAAAAACAGTGATAACAATCACAAGGTCCAGTCTAGGCTATTCGGTTGGGAAAGAAAACACTTAAAGAGAAGAAGCTTGATCCTTATCCTTGCTCTGAGCAGCCCGTTTTCCGGCAATAAGCAGACCGGCCAGGCCCAAAACAATCAGGAAGGCTGACGTCCACACGTGCACCCGCAGCCCTAAAAAGAGCTGAGAGCTATCAATCCGTAAGAATATTTCGATCAGGCAACGGCCCACCGAGTACCAGAGCACATAAAGCCAGAAAGTCTGGCCCAGCTTCAAAAGAGAGCGCCGCCCCATATAGAGGAGCAGAGCAACCCCCACAAGATTCCACAAGGATTCGTATAAAAAGGTGGGATGAAAAAGGGTCCCCACCGGGTACTGATGCGGAAAATTATAGGAGTCACTAGCAATACTTAACCCCCAGGGTAGGGTGGTTGGCTTGCCAAAAAGCTCCTGATTAAACCAATTTCCCCAGCGGCCGATTGCCTGGGCCAGCAGAATACCCGGTGCGGCAGCATCGGCAAAATGAGCCAGGGAGACCCCATAATGACGGGCTGCCAGCCAAGCACCCAAAGCACCGGCAGAAATCGCACCCATGATGCCAATCCCGCCCTCCCAAATTTTGATCCAATCCCAAGGACCAGCATCCGGGCCAAAATAGGTGGCGGGATCCGTAATAAGCACGTGGTAAGCCCGGGCCCCAATAATTCCCGCAGGTATAGCCCACAGGGCAATGTCCCAAACCTGCTCAGGATCCTGCCCCTGCTGCTTCCAGCGTCTGGCAGTCAGCCACAGGCAGGCAACAATACCGGCTAAAATGCACAGGGCATAATAGCGGATTGTCACAGGACCCAAGGAAAAAAAACTACTGGCCGGAGACGGCAGGGCCGCCAGTATCTGTCCAAACATTATGCCCTACCGGCTAATTGAGCAGCCAAGGCTCCCACCCTAGCCGGGCCCCCCTCCTCTAAAGCCTGCACCAGGGCGGTTCCCACAATCACCCCGTCAGCATAGGCCCCAATTTCTTGCACATGCTCCCGGGTGGAGACTCCCAAACCAACACAAACCCTGGGAGCACCGGCCAAGCGTAGGTCCTCCACCAACTGCTGAGCTGCCCGGTTAACGCTGGAGCGAGCCCCGGTCACCCCCATCACAGAAACAGCATAAACAAAGCCAGAGCAGGCAGCAGAAATCATGCTTAAACGCTCAGCTGAGCTAGAGATAGCGGCCAAGAAAATCCTGTCCAGCCCGTATCGTTCAGAGGCTTCAAACCAGGCTGAGGCCTCATCCGGAACCAAATCCGGAGTAATAATACCCGCCCCGCCGGCCTTAGCCAGATCACGGGCAAAGGCAGCAACACCGTAGCGCATAATGGGATTCCAGTAAGACATGACCACAACCACCGCATCGCTGGCTGCACTGATCTTAGCGACAGCCTCAAAAATATCTTTAAGACGGAAGCCGGCAGCTAAAGCCTGCTCACTAGCTCGCTGGATAACCGGGCCATCCATCACAGGGTCAGAGTAGGGAACACCCAGCTCAATAACGTCCGCTCCCTGCCGGCCCAGCTCAATAGCTGCTTCAATAGATTCAGCCAGGCTGGGGTAACCCACCGGAAGGTAGCCGATCAGGGCTGCCCTGCCCTCTTGCCGACATTCTTCTAGCTTTAAGGACAGCGGCGAATCCGCCCGTGCCGAGGGCAGCTGCTGGTTAAGCACTGAATAGCGGGCAGCGCCGGCTATTTTATCCTGGTAGGTCATTGGTTTACTCTCCTGCTAGGTCAGTCTGCTCTAGAGCTTGGCTATTACCGGTTGTTAGTGTTGAGCTGGCAATGGCTTTACCCAAGCCAAACCAGGTTAAGGCAGTTTCCATGTCCTTATCCCCCCTACCAGAAAGGCAGACCAGCATTATTTTTTCCGAGGCCTTCTGGGGATCCTGCTGCGCCCAGGTCTTCGCCACCCGCAAGGCCCCCGCAAGGGCATGAGCAGATTCGATAGCTGGAATAATGCCTTCTGTTTGACACAGTAAACGCAAGGCATCCATAGCCTCCCGGTCGGTGACAGGCTCATAGCTAACCCGGCCAATATCGTTGAGATAGGAATGCTCCGGGCCAACGCCTGGATAATCCAGGCCAGCAGAAATGGAATGAGACTCAATAATTTGCCCATCGTCATCTTGCATCAGATAGGTTAAGGCCCCGTGCAGAACCCCTGGCTTACCCAGGTTAATAGTTGCCGCATGCCGGGGCGTATCTATGCCGTCACCGCCTGCTTCAAAACCAAATATTTTTACCTGCTCATCATCCAAGAAAGCGTGGAAAAGCCCAATAGCATTGGACCCTCCCCCCACGCAGGCTGCCAGTCCATCCGGTAACCTTCCGGTCGCTGCAAGAATCTGCTCCCGGGCTTCACTGCCAATGGCATCGTGAAAAAACCGTACCATGGCAGGAAAAGGGTGGGCTCCGGCAGCGGTGCCCAAGAGGTAGTGGGTTGAGTCAACGTTAGCAACCCAGTCCCGCAAGGCCTCATTAATGGCGTCTTTGAGGGTGCGAGAGCCGGTCTGCACCGCAATAACTTTGGCCCCCAAAAGCTGCATACGGGCCACATTCAGACTCTGCCGATTTGTATCTTCTTCACCCATATAGATGACGCATTCCATCCCAAACAGAGCAGCCGCTGTTGCCGTAGCCACCCCGTGCTGGCCTGCCCCGGTTTCTGCTATCAGACGGGTTTTACCCATCCGGCGGGCCAGCAGAGCCTGACCAATCACATTGTTGATCTTATGGGAACCGGTGTGGTTAAGGTCCTCACGTTTGAGAAAAAACCGGACCCCACCAGCATGTTCAGAAAACCTTACCGCTTCGGTCAATAAAGAGGGCCTGTTGGAATACTGCCGGGAGAGCAGCCTAAATTCATCCATAAATTCTGGATCTTGGCGGGCTTTAGAGAAGGTTTCTTCTAACTCCTCCATAGCTGCCATTAAAGACTCAGGCATCCACTGGCCTCCGTAGGGGCCAAAATAGGGCCCCGGCGCTTCCTTTAAAGAACCGGTCTGGCCTGCCAAAAAACTATCCACTAGCCGATCGCTCATCTGCTGAACCCTTTCCTATCTGCTGCCAGCCTTACAAGAGATTGAGGTATTCTTGCCGGGCCTGTGCCCCAGCAACTTTAAAATCACGAACTGTTCTCTGCGGGTCTGGCGACCGAACCAGAGCCTCCCCCACCAGCACAGCCTTAGCCCCCTGCCGGGCATAGTCAGCACAGTCGGCTGCGCAACTAACCCCAGACTCCGCAACGGCCAGCGCGGTTGCCGGCAGGTGCTGGGCCAAGGAGGCAAAATGGGACCGGTCAACCTCCAAGGTCTTAAGATTACGGACGTTAACCCCAATAAGCTCTGCGCCCAGCTGAGCGGCTCGTTCGATCTCCTGGACAGTATGGGTTTCTACCAGGGCCTGCATACCCAGACTATAGGTAAGGTCATACAGGTCTTTTAACTGGTTATCGTCAAGGGCGGCAGCTATCAAAAGAATGAGATCCGCCCCGTAGGCTCTGGCCTCCCAAATCTGGTAGGGATCAACCATAAAGTCCTTACGTAAGACCGGTATGGTAACTGCCTGCCGTACCGCCTGCAAGTCCGCCAAAGAACCCTTAAAACGGCGCTGCTCGGTCAGGACAGAAATAAGCGCTGCTCCGCCCTGCTGGTAGCTTTTAGCCAGGCTGGCAGGATCAGCTATACTGGCTAACTGCCCTTTTGATGGGGAGGAACGTTTTACTTCGGCAATAATATGAACAGCCTCTTGCCCGCCTGAAGCTAAAGCAGCCCGGGTATCCAAAGCCGGCGCTAGCTGATCCACCTCTTCCTCAAGCTGCTTGATGGGGCGCTGCTGCTTACGTTCTTGCAGATCCTCACGAACACCGTGGATGATGCTCTCTAAAACCGTTACCATAATCTAACCTACTCTAATGTAAAGAAGCGCCCCGCTGCTATGCGGGGCGCTTACCCATTTACCGGTGTCAGTGCTTTTTATACTTGGTTTTTGCACCGCCCTGGCCAAAGCCCATCATTTTGAGAACCAGACCGGAAATAATACCGAGCACCGTGACCGTTGCCCCTACAAACACCACCGGCCAATGGAAACTATCAAAACCTACGGCAGCAATAATGATGCCAACCAGCATGATAGAGACCATGACCCAGGAGGCCACGGTGTTACCGTGATTGGGATACGGTAGCGGCGACTCAAGCACGGCCTGCTTTTCTGCCATTTTTTCTCCTTGTAGGTGTGTGCCTGCCGCAACCGGCAGACCAAAGCTTCCCTTAGATTCTAAGGTATTCCAGCCTTACTGTGGTGATTTATCCACAATGTTGCCGCTCATTAAGCAGATTGTACTCTCCTGCCTTAGTCCTGGGTTGGATCCACCCCAGCAGTCAGCGCATCCCAGCTATCTATTTCGTCCCTACTCCGGCCGGCAGCAGGGCTGGATCTCTCATATTTACGCCTTAGTGGCCAGGATCTGCTCACCCATAAAGCCCAGCCGGACACCGCCATATTAGCCAGTGCCGCCAGCAGGCAGCACCAAGGCCAGGCCAGTATCCGGTAATCAGCCGCTACCTGCTCTAGACCGGTCCGCTGTCCCACCTGACTTTGGGCCGCAGCAGCGGGATCCAGCAAGGTCTGGATGACCGAAAGAAGCATACCCAGGGCGGCTAAAATCATCACGATACAAACAAGCTGGCGTACCCTGGGCCCGGCAATAGCCACCGTGATAGCCCCTGCCAGGCAGACCAGGGCCAGTGAACTAACTGCGGGGGCAGCATCAGAGCCCGTCACCTTAAGATGGCTAGCTGTCAGGGAGCTGTGCAGTTCAACCTCTATCCAATCCCAAAGACTAGTGGCAAAAACTGCCGCCGCTACCAGCAGCATCAGAGAGACCACTCCTGTACGACTGGCTAATCTTTTGCCCCTTTGATCAGCCTGCTGCTGATCCGGCTCCTGCACGGAGGATTCAGAGGTCACGGCTGCTCCTCCTGGTTGACTAGCAGCGGCTTCAGCTCAGACGCGGCAAAGATTGCCCGTAGCGGTGCTGCTGCCTTATTGACGGTCTCCTCAGCCTCAAGCGCCGGCTGGGAATCCATGACGATGCCGGCACCTGCCTGCACGTAGGCCTTACCCGCCTTAAGGACGGCTGTACGGATGGCAATAGCCATATCCATATTGCCGGCAAAATCAAAATACCCGCAGACCCCGCCATAGATGCCGCGGGCAGTTGGTTCGTAGTCGTCCAAAAGCTGCATAGCCCGCGGTTTGGGCGCGCCAGAGAGAGTTCCAGCCGGAAAGCAGGCCCGCAGAACATGGTAGGCACCGCAGTCTGGGTGCAGCTGGGCTGTTACGGTAGAGCTGATATGCATAATATGGCTAAAACGCTCAATCTTCATAAACTGGGAAACGTTAACGGTGCCCGGAACTGCAATGCGGGAAATATCATTGCGGGCTAGATCAACAAGCATAAGATGCTCGGAGCGTTCCTTGTCGTCAGCTAGGAGTTCCTGCGCTAAAGCCTGGTCCTCTTCATAGCTTGCTCCACGGGGGCGAGATCCGGCAATAGGATGGGTGCTGGCCAGGCCGTCTTTGAGGGTTACTAAGGCTTCTGGGGAGGAGCCCACAACCTGGAAAGGCTGGCCGCTGCTGTCGGCAAAGTTAAAGAGGTACATGTAGGGTGAGGGGTTAGCCCGGCGTAGCATCCGATAGACATCAAGGGCACTGGCCCGATTCTCCACCTCAAAGCGGCGAGAGATAACAATCTGAAAAACGTCGCCGTCTACAATATTCTTTTTTGATTTTTCAACCGCGTCCAAGAAGCCCTGTTCAGACCAGGTATGTTTGACGGCAGCGTCTTCTGGCTGCCGCTCTGGCTGATCCTTTAGCCGGCTCACGCCAGTCTGCTGGGCTGGTCGGGCCAGTTTGGCCAGCATAGCTTCTAATCTGCTCAGGGCGTCCTGGTAAGCCTGATCTACGTTTTCGGCCGTATTGTTAAAGTTAACCGCATTGGCCACCAGGGTAAGACTGCCGTCAGCGTTATCGTGAATGGCCATATCAGAAACAAGGTTAAGGGCAAACTCCGGTAGGTTAACATCGTCCTGGGGCCGATCAGGAAGTTTTTCCCAGTGCCGCACAAGATCCCAGCCCAGATAACCTACCAGGCCGCTGGTGAGCGGCGGCAAGTCTTCCAGAGGCTCAGTGTGCAATATTTCTAATGTTTTTTGGATAGCCTTTACCGGATCCCCGCCCTGAGGGGCACCAACCGGTAGGCTGCCCTGCCAGTAGGCCTGGCCGTCCTTGGTAGTGAGAGTGGCCTTAGAGCTGACACCAATAAAAGAATAACGGGACCACTGAGCCCCCTCGGCTGCGGACTCTAAGAGGAAGGTTCCGGCAGCCGGCTGGTCTTGGTCGGCGACCAGGACCCGGTAGATTCCAATGGGGGTCAGGGAATCAGCCAGGATGGTGGTTCGCACCGGAATGACCCGTCGGTCTTGGGCCAGGCGCCGAAACTCTTCTAAATCTGGCCTTATCTGAACCTTAGCTGCCATTTTTCTCCCTGTTTGCGTCACTGCTTTTTGTCTAGCCTATCGTTTCTTGTGCCGCTGGCAAGAGCTCTCCCCCGGCGTCAAAGCAGCTTTTACTGCCGGTATGGCAGGCAGCGCCCTTTTGCCGGACCGTGACCAGCAGGGAGTCACCGTCACAGTCTATGGCTAAGGAGACAAGCTGCTGATAGTTCCCGGAGGTATCGCCCTTACGCCAGTA
Source organism: Rothia sp. (in: high G+C Gram-positive bacteria) (assembly GCA_030524105.1). GTDB lineage: Bacteria > Actinomycetota > Actinomycetes > Actinomycetales > Micrococcaceae > Rothia. Next base: position 142,247 of record JAUNHE010000001.1, on the reverse strand, counting down.
CTGCTGGCGAGAACGGGACCAGAAGGTAACCCTGCCCTCAGCAAGGGTCCTGCGAAGAGCTTCAGCATCCATCCACCCCAGCATAAGGACCCGACCGCTGCCCTGTTCTTGAATAATGGCTGCGACCAGCCCTTGGGCGTCCGGTTTGAGCTTTTGAGCTATTGCTGGATCTAAGTGCATGGCTTTTATCCTACCCTGGCAGCAGTGAAGCCTGGCCCGACCACGGTGCTCGGCTCGGGCCAAACTTCTAGCTTTAAAGCCCTAAGGAGTCAAACCAGATGCTCTTGGCCTGGCCCTGCTCATTAAGACTCAGGTAGATCTCCCAGTAGTTGTCAATGGTTACTTCAAGGGGTGAATAGAGGGTGCCTCCCTCAAACTGCTGGGCTTTAAAGGCCCTGCCATCATCGGTAGTAAAAGGGATAGGCGCCGCCAAGGGGGCACCGAGCATGGTGTAGCTGCTATACATGCGGTAGCTGCCGCCATCAACCCACTTGTCGTAGTTACTCAGCCCTGGCTGGTTCATGAGATTACTGGCGATAAGGAGGTCATTAGATAGGACGGGCCGAGCCCCCGGCATGGGGCTACCGTTGGGCAGAGCCTTAAGATACCAGGTATTGCCGGTCGCCTGGTCTGTGTACTCCAATACTTGCTGTAACTCAATAAACCTAGCCTTAGACCAGTCAAAGGAGGTATCTACCGGACCAGGCTGGACCGTATCGGCCTGGGGAACTAGCTGAGGGAAGCCCCCTTCTAAGCCAGCTGCCTGCCCAAAATAATAGGCACATCCGTCACCGCGCGGTTCTAAACGATAGTAGTGGCTTAGCACCGCACGCCCGTCCGGGCTGGAAAAAAGCCCGTATCCGTTTTTGTCTGTTTCTAATGAATAATCACATGTTGTATTATCTGGACTATGCGAAAATTGGGCAATAACGTATAGTTCACCAGTTTTAGCATTATTTTCATAACGATTACTATATAAATATTGTCCATATTTTTCTGGATTAAGTAAGTACTTTTCAAAGGCATTCTTATTAATCCATAGTGCAAATTTCTGCTGCACACTATACAGGGCAGAGATATTGTTATTGAAATCCTGTATATAAAAATTGGAATCAACCTGTACCGGCTCCCCCAGAGGCAGGCCGGCATTAAATTCCTGCGTCCTTGACTGCAGATTAGCAATCCCTGCCGCAACTTCCGCCTCTACTCCTGCCGGAGCAGTATAGGTAGCCTGGGGACTGGTGAGATTCTGCCGCGAAGTTCCTCCAGCATAGCTACCGCTGGGTAAACTCCCGACAATAGTAACAGCCATAAGTAAAGCGGCACCTATTGTACGATATTCTGCTTTCATAGCTTCCCTCATAATCAACCCAGAAATAAAGATAAAACCTTCTTGGGCTTATCTATGCTTTCCTGCGTTAACCTAAATAATTAGTAGGATTAATACACCGTTAACTCTACCCCTCTGGGATTCAAAGCACTAGAGGAAAAGGCGGCAGAATTTATATAAAGTAAATATGACTTATCTTACGAAGTCAGGGTGAGGCTCTAAAACCAGCTAATAATATCCTGGCTAGCCTTACGTGTCTGTTCCCAGGCCGGGTCTTGCTGCCTGTACCCTAGGGCCAGCATGGTCACAATGCCCTCTTTTTCTGGGTTAATCAGCTGGTGCTGGCCCAGTAAGGCATTGACCTTCTCTACGTTAAAGCCTTCAATGGGGCAAGAATCAATCTTGATCAGCGCCGCGGCGGTCATCATATTAGCCAGCGCAATATAGGTCTGCTTAGCAGACCAGTCAAAAAGAGCCCTATCGGTATCGAGTTTAAGGTCTTGGGTTTGGAAGCTCTTATACATGTCCAGAGCCTGCTGGTGGGCCTGGGGCGAAAGCTTCCTTTTAGCCAGGGAATCCAGGAGCAGCTCACTGTCGTAGCGGACATCCCGGCGGGCCAGCAGCAAAACAAAATGACTGGCACCGGCAAGCTGACGGGCTGCACCCCAGCTCATATCTTTAAGGGCCTCTTTGATCTGTGGATCCTCCAGAACCAGAAAACGCCAGCCTTCCATACCGACCGAGCTAGGGCTAAGCCGGGCAATTTCAAGAATATAGTCCATATCTTCCCGAGCAATTTTCTGTTCGGGATCAAACTGTTTAATGGCGCGCCGACGCCGGCTAGCTTCCAGCAGTAAATCTTTAATTTCTTGTTTGTCCACCACTGAACCAAACCTTCGCTTTCTCCTCAGGAATAAGAACCAAGGTTTAGTTTAGCCCCATCTTCTTAAAATAATCGACACTTATGGACAGCATGTCTTAAGCAGCCCGACTGAGCCTAAGGCAAACGCACCCGGTAGCCAGCCCGGGCAAGTTCCTGTTTTACCTGACTGATAGTTACCTGGCCCCGATGGAAAATAGAGGCCGCTAAAACAGCATCGGCTCCGGCAGCAACAGCGGGTGGAAAATGTTCCGGCAAGCCGGCTCCGCCCGAAGCAATTAAAGGAAGATGAGTTGTTTCTCGAACCGCGCTGATCAGCTCAAGATCAAACCCCTCCCGGGTGCCATCAGCATCCATCGAGTTAAGTAGGATCTCTCCTACGCCCCGCTCCGTTGCCTGGCTTACCCAGGCCAAAGCGTCCATACCCGCAGAGCGAGACCCACCGTGCGTTGTCACCTCAAAGCCGGAAGGAAAAGAGCTAGACCTCCTGGCATCCACAGAAAGTACCAAAACCTGGCAGCCAAATCTGCCGGCAATCTCATCAATCAGCTGGGGCCGGTCAAGGGCTGCCGTATTGATAGAAACCTTATCTGCACCGGTACGCAAAAGTTGATCTACATCAGCAAGGGTGCGCACCCCGCCACCCACTGTTAAAGGAATAAAAACGGTCTCTGCCGTCCGCCTGACCACATCAAAAGTTGTTTGCCGCTGGGCACTAGAGGCAGTGATATCCAAAAAAGTAAGCTCATCAGCACCGGCAGCACCGTAACCGGCTCCCAGCTCTACGGGATCCCCAGCATCCTGCAAATCTTTAAAATTGACGCCCTTAACAACTCGACCGGCATCAACGTCTAAACAAGGAATAACCCTCACGGCAAGACTCACGACAAAAACACCCCAATCCCAAAAATCAGATCCGTGCGGCCTCAATCGAAGAAACCAAAATAGCCCGCGCACCAACGGCGTAAAGATCGTCCATAATCTTATGGACGGCCTTGCGCGGCACCATAGAACGAACCGCAACCCAGCCCTCACGTTCTAAAGGAGAAAGCGTGGGGGCTTCCAAACCCGGTGTAATCGCGCTGGCCTCTGGCAAAAGGTCCTGACGGATATCGTAATCAACCAAAACATATTGGCGGGCAATCAGCACTCCCTGCAAACGCTCCCGCAGCTGATCCAGCTGGGCGCTCTGCCCCAGATCGGCCCCGGCAATCAGAAGAGCCTCACTGTGCAAAAGTGGCTGGCCAAATGGTTCTAGGCCTGCAGCCCTCATAGTATTTCCGGTCTCAACCACGTCGGCAATCGCATCAGCAACCCCCAAACGAATGGCAGACTCAATGGCACCGTCCAGACGAATAATGCTAGCCTGCAAGCCCAGCTGCTCTAAGTGAGCGGCCAGCAGGTGCGGGTAAGAGGTAGCAATCCGTTTGCCCTCAAGCTGGGCAGGCTCAGAAAAGAGGCCTGCCGGCCCAGCAAAACGAAAGGTGGAGCGGGCAAAATCCAGGCCCAGCACCTCCCGGGCAGGGGCCTGGGAATCTAGCAGTAGATCCCGGCCGGTAATACCAAGATCCAAGGTGCCCTTACCTACGTAAACGGCAATATCGCGGGGCCGCAAATAAAAAAACTCTACCCGGTTCTCTTGATCCACCAGCACCAGCTCCCGTGAATCACGACGCTGTAAGTAACCGGCCTCCCTGAGCAGCTTACTAGCCGCCTCAGAAAGCGAACCCTTATTGGGCACTGCCACACGCAACATCATGCGCTCCTTACCATTTAGAGATAACGATAAATATCCTCAGGTTTAAGCCCTTTAGCCAGCATCATCACCTGAAGATGATAGATCAGCTGCGAAGCCTCCTGGGCAAACTCCTCCTGCGACTGAAATTCGGCAGCCATCCAGACCTCGGCAGCCTCTTCTACAATCTTTTTACCAATACCGTGCACCCCAGAATCTAATTCAGCTACAGTGCCCGAGCCCTGCGGACGCTGCCGGGCCTTCTGAGCCAATTCAGCAAAAAGCGAATCAAATGTTTTCACATCCACTACTCTAAAGCATGCAGGGGCACAGACCAGTAGTACTGTTCATATTCAGAGATTAGCAAGGGTCAGAGCAGTCTGCAGGGCGGCAGCGGTGGCTTCAAAGCCCTTATCCTCTTCAGAATCAGCCAACCCGGCCCTAGCTAAAGCCTGCTGCTCATTGTCGCAGGTCAAAACCCCAAAGCCTAGGGGGGTTTGCCGGTCTACAGCTACCCGAGTTAAGCCCTGAGTTGCCGCAGTACACACGTAGTCAAAGTGAGGGGTAGCACCCCTGATCACAACCCCTAAAGCTACAAGGGCATCGTAGGAGTCTGCCAGCTTGGCGGCAGCAACCGGAAGTTCAAAACTGCCCGGCACCCGTACCACCTTTGGCTGGGTGATGCCGGCCTGCTTTGCCGCTCGTAAAGCACCGGCAAGTAAACCATCCATCACCTGTTCATGCCAGCAGGAGGCAATAATAGCTAAGCTTAACCCTGCCATTCTTTCTGCATCCAGACTAATAGCTGCTGCACCTTGGCCGCTCATGGTCTAATCCTCCAAACTGGTGAGCCGGTGACTCATCCTGTCACGTTTTGTCTGTAAGTATCTGCGATTTTCCGCCTGAGCCGGTATTTGATGCGAAACAAGCTGGCTAACCTTGATACCAACCTTTTCTAAGAGCTCAGCTTTAAGCGGATTGTTAGAAAGCAGCCTAATCTGATCTAGGCCTAAGCTCCGCAAGATGTGGCCAACCTGCTGATAATTGCGGGCATCGGCTGGTAAACCTAGGGCCAGGTTAGCCTCCACCGTGTCCAGCCCCTGATCCTGCAAAGCGTAAGCCCGCAGTTTATTCAGCAGGCCAATCCCGCGGCCCTCCTGCTGGCGAACATAGAGTAAAAACCCACCCTCCTGCTGGATTTTCTGCAAAGCCTGCTGGAGCTGCGGGCCGCAGTCACAGCGTAAAGAAGCAAAGATATCCCCGGTAGCGCATTCAGAATGCACTCTTACCAGAGCCGGTTGCTTGCTATCTGCAGCCAGAGATTGCTTGCTGGACGCCTGCAAAGAAAGATGCTCAGACCCATCGGCAAAAGCCCAGGCTCGAACAGAGAAAACCCCGTAGGTAGTGGGCAGATCAACGGCTGCACTAGAATCGAGTAGCTGGCCAGAAACCTGCGGTAGCAGCCGCTGGGGTGCCACCTTAAAATCGGGTATCTTGCTTAAGGTCATCTTTGTTCCATCCACTCCTGTAAGGCTGCAATACTGATCATCACCAAACCCTGCTCTTGGGCAAAAGTAGCTAGGTCTTTCTGACGCATCATCGATCCATCGTCCCGGACTAGCTCAGCTATGGCTGCCACCCCGGAAAAACCCGCCAGCTGGCACAGCTCAACCGCAGCCTCGGTATGACCGGCCCGACCAGCTATCCCATCCGGGTGAGCTCGTAGGGGAAAAATATGGCCAGGACGAGTCAGGCAGTCCTGATCGCTCTTGGGATCAGCCAGGACCCGCAGGGTTTGTGCTCGGTCAGCGCCAGAAATACCGGTTGTCACCCCGCTAGCCGCATCGCAGGAAACCGTATAGGCAGTTCCCTTAGGGTCCTTATTGACTTTAACCATCGCTTCCAACCCTAACAGGTCAGCCCTAGCCGCCGGCATAGGGGCGCAAATCACCCCTGACGTGTAACGAATCGTCAAAGCAAGTAAATCAACAGTGGCAGCCTCTGCTGCAAAGATGAGGTCCCCCTCATTTTCACGGTCAGCGGCATCAACCACCACAATAGCCTGCCCCCGGGCCAGGGCTGCCACCGCCTGATCTACCCTGTTTTCTTGTGCTAAGTCAGCGGTAGTAGTCTCTGGTTTTTGGCTCCAGTCCAGCATGCGCTGTGTATAACGGGCCAGCAGGTCCAGCTCAAGATTAACTGTGTCTGCCGGTTTTAAGGTAGCCAGGTTAGTTGCTGCCATAGTCTGTGCTATTAGAGACACCTCAAACCAGGCCGGTAGCTGGTGTGCCGGGCTGACGGCGCTAACGGTCAAAGACACTCCATCCACTGCAATAGAACCCTGGGCAGCAACCAGAGGAGCCAGCTGCTGATCAAGTTCGATCCTCAAACGCCGCCAGGAGGTAAAGTCCTCAAGAGCGCTTACCCTTCCTAGCCCGTCCACATGCCCCTGAACCAGATGCCCGTCAAAACGTCCCTGGCTGCTTAAACATCGCTCCACGTTAACGGTGCTACCGGGAGCCAGGCTGGCAAGAGTGGTTCGCCTTAACGTTTCCCCCATTAAGGCTGCCTCAAAGATACCCTCAGCATGTCTTTTGCTGTTACGGGCCGTCAGGCAGACCCCGTTAACAGCCAGGGAGCCTCCCTGCTCTAAATCCGCAACAATATCCCCGGCTTTGAGGGTGATAACCGCTCCCTGGGCTTGCTGGCCGTCCTGGGCCATGAACTCAACTTTCTCCAGGCTAGCCTTTGCTTTAATGATTCCTGTGAACATTCTTCCCTCTCATCTAGGAGCCAGCATATGCAGGCAAAGATCCTGGCCCAGTTGACGCAGGGCAGGGCTCTGCTCCAGATCATCAAGGACCCAGCGCTGGGCCTGGGCCAGGCTGCCCACCCCAATATCTGCCACACTGGCTAATCCAGCCCCCAGCAGGCTGGGGTTAAGATACCAGTAGAGCTCATCCAGCAAGTCCTGGGCTAAAAAAGCAGAAAGTACCGTAGGGCCGCCTTCAATCAGAAGCTGCTCTATCCCCCGCTCTTTGAGCTGGGCCAGAGCCTGCCGCGGAGAATGGGTCCGCAAAAGTATAGTACGTTTATCTGCAAAAATAGCTGCCTGCTTGGGCAACTGCCGGTAGCCCATGACCACCGGTATCGGCTGCTGCTCCAATAACTGGCCTTCCCCATCTCGGGCAGAAAGACGGGGATTATCGGTAAAAATTGTTTGGCTGCCCACCAAAATTGCGGCGGATTTAGCCCGCAAGCGATGCCCGTCTTCTCGGGCACTGCGGCCGGTGATCCACTGGCTTGTTCCGTCTGCGGCAGCGCAGAAGCCGTCCAGGCTTGAGGCTAACTTAGCCAGTACCCAAGGCCGATTTTCCTGCATTCGCCTGATCCAGCGCCTATTGAGCTGCTCGCTGGCAGCTGCACCAGCCCGGTGCTGAACAAGCTCAAGACCGGCTGCCGCTAAAAAGGTGGCCCCACCAGCGGCAGCCGTAGTGTCCGTCTGGCCGTACACTATTCGACCAATCCCGCTGGCAAGCAGCGCCCGGCTACAGGGCGGTGTTCGGCCAGTATGATGGCAGGGTTCTAGGCTCACATAAAGGCAGCAGTCACTAAGATCGCCCTTAATTTTTTGAGCAGCCCTTAAGGCCATTATTTCTGCATGCTCACTACCGGCCCCACGATGCCAGCCTTCTGCCAGCTTGTTACCAAACCGATCAACAAGGACCGCACCTACAAGGGGGTTAGCCCCACGCACCCCTTTTTTAGCCAGCTCTACAGCCAGCTGCATCCAAGAATCATCAGCGGTTACGGTCGCCATCATCACCTACTAGATCTACCGTGGGGTCAAGGTGGTAGGTCTGAACCTGAACCCTGGCCTGCTCCTGATTGCGGGTTCGCCACCAGACAAAAAAACCGGTTAAAGTAAAGCAACCATAAAAGATGTACATCAAAGCCGTAGCGTAGTAACCGGCAGACCACAGCAGAGGCGTACCTACCAGATCTACGGCAACCCAAACCAGCCAAAACTCAACCCAGCCCTTGGCCATACCGTAGGTGGCCAGCAAGGAACCCGTAAAAATCCAGGCATCAGACCAAACCGGCTCGTAGGAACCTAACAGCCTAAAAAGAGGGGTGAGCCCAGCGGTTCCCAGCAGCATAAAAGCCAGCATAAAAACCCGTTCTTTCCAGGTGGCCCACTCGGGCAGAACCGCAGAACCGCTTGAATCCTGGGCCCTTCTCCAGCGGTACCATCCCCAGAGCGAAACAGCGATAAACATCAGTTGCCGGCCCGCCTGGCCCACCATCGTGGCCAGTTGACTTGATCCAAAAAGTGAACCTAAAAAAACGGTCAAGAGAAGTAGATTACCGGCAATACCAACCGGCCAGGCCCACACTTTACGGCGCATGCCGCCAAGAGCGCTAGCCAGACCAAAAAAGTTGCCGAGGACTTCACGCACAAGGACAGATTGATCAGCAATATGCCATTGAGCATCGAAGAGCCACCGCAGAAATTCCATTGTTTTCCCTTTCGCGGAGGCTCCGGGGAGAACAAAGCGATGCAGCAAGAGTATGCTCAGCAAACTAGCCCCGCATACCTCTGCCCTGCGACGTTTTGCTCGTGCTGCCTACCATCCAGACTGTACTGTCGGTTCCGGAATTTCACCGGATCGGCCAAAACTTAACCCAGCACTGGGTAAATTTTGGTTCGCGGACTATACCGCCGGTTCGGACTCTCACCGACCCCGGAGCACGATTACCTTCTTGATTATGGCACAGCTTGCTTTAATCTAGCCGCATTAGTCTCACTATGAGGGCAAAACCCCTGGCATTTGGCCCTTAAAAGAGTTCTTCATCCCGCTGCTGTTTGACCCGGCAGGCCCGCAGGGTTGCCCGATAGTTTGCTGCCGCCCGGCTAGCGTCGTCATCGTAGCCGTGTGCTGTAAATACTTCCAAGGCACGGCGGGCATGAACCGCAGCATGCTCTGGCTCATCAACATCAAATTCCACAGCCGCTAAACCCTCCAGGCAGGTTGCCAGTTCCCAGTAGCAGTACAGCTCTTCAAATATTTCTAGAGCTTCAACGTAGAGCAGCCGGGAAGCATCTGGGTTCTTGACCAAATTCTCTAAATAAGCCAGCTGCATCAGGGCTGTTGCCTGTAACTGTTGGGCCGTGCTGGTAGCAGCCCGCTGAAAAAGATCAATAGCTTCCACAAAATACTGTCGAGCTTCGGCAGGCTGCTTGCGGCGGGCGTAGAGATTAGCGGCTGTGTGCTTATTTTTACCGGCTTGTTCAAACTGTTCTAAGGATTCGTAGTCACCAGAAGCAAGCACATAGTATTTCTCTGCCTCCTGAGCTAAGCCAAGGGAGGTAAACATGATTGCAATGTTCTGCCGTTGTTCAGCCAGCTGCGGTTTAAGATCCTGACGCTGGTAAAAGTCCAGTGAGTCAATAGCATAGGAGACGGCAAGCTTAGGATCCCCCGTGTTATTAAGAGCAGCCGCAATAGCCCCCTTGCACATGGCGGCCCCCTCATCGTCAAGGAGCTGGTTAAATTGGTCGAGCGCCTGCTGAAAAATACAGATACTAGCAGTGTAGAGCCCCAGGTTAAAGGCCTGTTTGGCCCGCGTAAATGTTTCCCAGGCATAACCCCGCGGGGTGTGGGCAGCGCGCTGCTTGCTAGGCACTGACTTCTCCTCAAACTAGTGACCTTCACCCTAAACTACGTGAGTTTGAGTCCTTCGTCATGTTTTTGGATTAGATCAGCCTAAAAAGTAAGGACCGGCACATTTTCTGCCGGGTTTTATGGCTGCCCTTTTACCGAGGTAGCGGCCTGACGCAGGCGGTCAATAGCCTCAGGAATATCTGCCGCACCGTAAATAGCAGAACCCGCCACAAAAGTATCTGCCCCGGCCTGTGCTGCCTTCACAATACTTTCCTGGGTGATCCCTCCATCCACCTGCAGGCGTAACTGCAGCTCTGAGCCCTGAACAGCTTGGGCTACTTTTTGGATTTTAGGTAGGGTCAAGTCTAAGAACTCCTGCCCTCCAAAGCCGGGTTCAACAGTCATAATTAGCAACATATCTAACTCACCCAGCATGTCCAAGTAGGGTTCAACCGGGCTAGCCGGACGCAAGGCCATACCGGCCTGTGCCCCAGCCTGGCGCAGCTGGCGGGCGAGCTTAACCGGTGCCCTGGCAGCCTCAGCATGAAAGGTGACGGATTCACAGCCAGCTTCTGCATAGTCAGGTGCCCAACGATCAGCATCAGAAATCATCAGGTGGACGTCAAAGGGAAGCGGACTCACTTGACGGATCCGTTTGACCACTGGCAAGCCCCAGGTGAGATTAGGAACAAAATGATTATCCATGACATCCACATGAATAGCGTCCGCTGAAGCTACCTTGGCCAGTTCGGCGCCGAGTTCAGCAAAGTCAGCGCTAAGGATCGAAGGGTGTATACGGCAGGTCATAAGAGGCTCCTCGTTAGCTTGTCTTAGTCACTATTTTTTACGGAAAAGGGCAAAAAACATGGCGTCGGTGCCATGGATGTGCGGCCATAACTGGGCGGTGCTAGCAGCCGGGTTAGCAGCGTCAGCCCGGTAGGCAGTCTCCATAGCAGCAGAAAGCAGGGACTGGCCGGCCTCATCCTGATGAGCTACCGCAGCCAAAGCGGCAGCAGAGTCCAGGAGCTGAACCCGGCCAGCGCCTAGAATATCGGCCACAATATTTTGAGTTTCAGCCATGTGTGGCGAGCAGGTGGAGTAGGCCAGCAGGCCCCCGGCTCTGGTTACCTCAATGGCCGCCTCAAGAAGCTGACGCTGCAGCTTTAACAAGTCTCCAATATCGCTGGGAGACTTACGCCAACGCGCTTCGGGGCGGCGCCGTAGGGCCCCTAACCCAGAGCAGGGAACATCAACCAGCACCCGGTCAAAGAGCCTGCCTGCCGGCATATCTAGCGGCCGGCGGGCAGGATCCTGCAAGCAGGAGCCAATCTGCCTACCGTCAGCGCAGATCACCCGATAGTAAGCCGGGTCTATGGCCTGCAAGGATTTTTCCACTAGTTTTGCCCGGTGGGCAGTAGGCTCATTTGCAAGCAGCTGCACCCCTCTGGGAGCCCCTAAGGCGGCAAGCAGGGCAGCCTTGCCTCCAGGACCAGCACATAGATCAAGCCAGAAGCGGTCTTCCCCCTCCAAGGGGGCCTGGGCTAAGGCACGGGCCACAAGCTGTGAGCCAATGTCCTGGGCCCGTACCCGGCCCTGGCGCACGTCCTGTAGGCGGCCCAGGTCTCCACTGGCGTAGGTAGCGGAACCAGGAACCAATTGGCCTTCTTGAGCACCCTGCTCTAGAGCTTCAGTAAGATCCCCAATGCCTGGCAAGGCAACAAGGTGAACCAGAGGAGCCTGATTATTAGCTTCCAGCAGGTCCTCTATCTCCTGGGCCGACCGCCCGTGTGCTACCAAGGCCTGCCTGAGGGCCCGCACAACCCAAACCGGGTGGGACTGGGCTAGGGCTAACTGGGATATTTCGTCCGGGGCCTGCTGGTCCAGCTGCTGCTGCCACTGCTGATCGCTGCGTTCACTGGCCCGGCGCAGCACGGCGTTAATAAAACTAGCTGGGCCGGAACCAATTTCTGCCCTAGCTAGGGCCACCGTTGAGTCTAAGGCTGCGTGAGCAGGTACCCGCATCGAAAGGAGCTGGTGCAAACCCATCCGCAGGGCGGTAAGGATTTGGCTACCTGTCTTGTCCAGGGGCCTATCTGAACAATGGGCCAAAATAGCGTCGTAACGGCCCTGGTGTCGTAAGGTACCGTAGGCTAATTCGGTGGCAAAGGCCGCATCACGGCGGTCTAACCTATTTTTACGAATCAGCTGGGGCAGCACAAGGTTGGCGTAAGCATCGTCGGTAACCACCGCGTTAATGGCTTGATAGGCGGTGAGTCGAGCTGGGTCAGACTTACGCTTTCTAGCGCTAGGGGCCTGCTGGGAAAAGCTACGTTGGTGCTGTTTAGGCCGGTTTCTCTCATGCCCTCGTGCGTTCCGACGGCTGTGTTTAGGGCCAAAATCTCGGCCTTGAGCTGTGCGGCCGCCTCTGGGTCGCTGATCTGATCCATAGCCGGTCACTTCAGTACCACTTTCTTATTTTTAAGCTCTGGCCCCAGTCCACGGGCCCAGTCTGCTGCCTTCATCATTTTTTTTCCTGCCGGTTGTACAAGTTCTAGTTCCAGGCAGTAATCCGCACAGTGCACCAGGCAGGTTTGCTGTTTCACTTCCACCGTTCCCGGGCTTGCAGCCGCTTTTTCCTGGCTTAGTCTGAGTTTGCCGAGCTTGATTTTTTGTTCCTGTAACTGGCACCAGGGGCCCGGTTCCGGGCTAACGGCACGGTAGCGGGCCAGGATTTCGCTTGCCTTATGATTCCAGTTGATTCGCCCATCTGCCAGGGTTAGCTTGGGGGCGTAGCTGGGTTCACCTTGCTGGGGTTTGCCTGCCTGTCCCCTAGCGATAGCCTCAATGGTCTCAGCTAGTAGCCTGGCACCGCTTGTTGCTAACCTGTTGAGAATTTCCCCGGCAGTGTCCTCTGCTGCTACCGCGGTTTTTTCTGTCATAAAGACTGGCCCGGTATCTAGGCTTGGCTCTATTTTGAAGGTGCAGGAGTGAATATATTCTGCCCCTGCCATCAGGGCCCGTTGCACCGGCGCGGCTCCTCGCCAGTGCGGTAAATCTGAAAAATGTAGGTTGATCCAGCCGTGGGGTAGTAATTCTAGGGCGGCTGGCGGTAGCAAGGTTCCGTAGGCCACCACGCTTGCTATATCTGCTCCTAGTTCGCTGATTTCTTGTGCCACCCGGCTATCCCAGCGGTTGGCTTTGATAACCGGCAGTCCTTTGTCTTGGGCGTAGCTGGCAAGCGGTGAGGGGGTTAGCTGTCTTTTTCTACCTTGGGGGGCATCCTGGCGGGTGAGTACTCCTACGACGCTGTGTTCACTGTCCAGGAGCCCCGCTAAGGTTTTGGTGGCTAACTGGGGGGTTCCGGCAAAAAGTACTTTCATGGCCATGAACTATTTCCCTCTAAAAGCTGGCGGAACAAAGCCAGAGGAGACGGATTCTGAGCGTTGCGAGCGCACGGCAGCGCTGACTTGGTTGTAGTTGCTCTGCCGGATTGTTTGCATGATTCTTTTTCTGTCTTCTCCTTGTACTCGGTCTATGAAGAGTTTGCCGTTCAGGTGGTCACTTTCGTGTTGGAGCATCCGGGCAAAGAGGCCTTGGCCTTCCCATTCCAGGGGCTGGTTCTTGCTGTCTACTCCACGGACTCTGGCCCATTGTTTGCGCGGTGTTTCTGATGAGAGGCCCGGTACGGATAGGCAGCCTTCGCCGCCTTCTTGGTTTTCGTTTCCTGTTTCTAGTACTGGGTTGATGATATAGCCCTGACGATTATCAATATTTCCAAAGGTGAAGATACGTTTGTTGACTCCTACTTGTGGTCCTGCCAGGCCAACTCCTTGTACTTGGTACATGGTTTCAAACATGTCTTCAATCAGTTTTTTGAGGTGGTCGTCAAAGGTGGTGACGGGCTCGCAGGTGGTGCGTAGTACGGGGTCTCCTATGGTTCGTATCGTCAGTATGGTCATAGGTCTTCTTTCTTGGTGGGGTTGGCCGGGCGATTGTGGTGGTGTTGTGTGGTTTTGTCTTTGGTCTTTATTTTATGGAGCTGGGGGTGGAACTAGTGGCATCAGTAGCTGGTCTGTCTTGGATTCTAGGATTTTGTTGTAGTCCCAGACTTTTTTGAGGGCGCAGAATTTGTACCAGCTGTGTTCGAGGATGGCCGGGTTGGCTTGGAGGGGTAGTACTTGTGTTTGCCCGATAGCTACTCCCATGAGGATGGGGGCTTGGCCGTGTTTCCAGGGTTCCCAGGCTCCGGTGGAGGCGTCTACCAGTGATTCTTCTGCTTTAAGGCCGGCTACTAGTTGCATGACGACTTTGGGGTCTAGGGCTTTGACTCGTCCTTGTTTGTCGGTGCCTTTGGTTTTGTAGTCGATGATGCAGGTGTGTCCGGCAATTTCTGCTACAAGGTCGAGGGTTCCTGCGTAGCCTACTGTTTCGTTCCAGATGGTTACTTCGGTGGCGAGGGGTCTGGGTCGGTAGAGCTCCCACCATTCGTCAAAGCGGTCGGCGTAGGCTTGTTCGCCGTGGGTGATGAGTTTTTTGCGGCAGTCTTCTAGCTGGTGGGGTAGGCCCATGGCTTCTAAGGCTACTTGTTCTGCATAGTTGTGGACCCTGTCTCCTCTGGCTGCGGCGTCGTCGCGGTAGCGTTCGGAGGCTGTTGCGGCGTCTCGGATGATGGCGTATTTGAGTCCTCCCGATGAGGATGCCCGGTAGGAGCGTTGGTCTTCTAGGGCTGCTTTGGCTGCCATGTAGCCGTGCCAGCCTGAGAGGTCGCTGGCTTGTTGTCCAATGACGGTGGTGATGGAGGGAACTAATAGTTCCCCGCCCATGGTACGCGCGTACATGCGGCCGTGGTTGGTGGCCTGCGCCAACATGGGTGTGGTCATAGGTGGTAGGTCCTGACGTATCGGGTTGGCAAGGGTTGGTGGGCACTTGCCAGCTGGTCTAGTATGAGGGGCTAACTAGTGCGCTTCATCAAGTATACGCCCCGGTGCTGGCTCTTGGAGTAGGGGGCGGGCGTAGACTCCGGCCAGGGGTTCACCGCGCTGGTTGCGTGGCCGGTAGTTTGTTAGGAGTTTGAGTAGGCTGTTTTTCTTATTTGCTTTGCTCGTAGATCCAGTCTCTCACGGCGTTAACCTTGTAGCCGAATCGGAAGGAGTACATGTGTTCGTCTCCCCTGAGGGTGAAGTTGGTGACGGTTCCGGCTTTCCAGGTGATGAAGTTTTGCTTGTAGCCTTCTTGCAGCATAGGTTGTACCTGTTAGTCGAGGGAGGCTGCTGAGTCTGAGGCCTTGATGTCGCTGAGCTCTCCGTATTCGATGCCTTTGTCGCTGAGCATGGTTTTGATTTCTTCTTGACCAGCTGAGGCTTTGGCGTCACCGGCAGCTGCAAAGTAGACGAAGGGGACCTCTGTGAGGCCTTGAAGTTCTTCCGTTTTCCATTGGCCGTCAACAACGAGGATGGCTGCGTAGAGGTCGGGGTTCTGGGATGCCAGGTACATGGTGGTCATAGCGCCCATGGATTGGCCGGTACCGTAGATGCGGTTTGTGTCGATGCTGTATTTCTCGCTGAGGTTTTTGATCATACGGGCTGTTGCGTCTAGGTATTCTGTTTTGTTGGATCCGTTGTTGTCGTCGATGATGATTTCTGGGTAGTTAGGAACAATCACAAAGCTTTCGTGTTTGGCTTGTTCGCTGTCGGTTGCCCAGACGGCTCCGCCAAAGTTTTTGTTGAGAGGGGCGGTGGTGTCGGTGCCAACTGAGCTTGCGTCTGCGATGGAGACCATCATGGGGTATTGTTTGTTTGCATCGTAGTTCTCGGGAACGTAGATGTTGTAGGAGATGGTCAGACCGCTCTCTTGGTCGGTGTAGTCTTCGGTTGTGAATTTGGCGCGAGCGTCTTTGATGTCGCTTGCACTGATGGTTTCGGAGAGTTTGCCGTAGCCTGATAGTGGTGAAAGGTTGTTCCAGACGAAGAGGCCTGCTGTAAGTGCAAGAGCTAGGAAGCCGCCGCCGATGGATAGCCAGATTTTTTCTTTTTATTCATGATCGCCCTGTTCTGTTTTGTTCTGGTGACAGTGCCTGTTCTTAGCTGTTGAGCAATTGAGATAGGGCCTGTCTAGGGGGATCCTAGCAGATGTTTGTACTAGCAAACTGGATTTTAGGTTCCTAGAAGGGTGCAGGTGAGAGCAAAACAGAATTCCCTGCAATAAAACCAAACGAACAAAGCGCGCTACTTGCGCCTACTTTTGTAGGCACAGGATAGATTTTTACTTGGAGCGGTTGACGAGACTTGAACTCGCGACATCCACCTTGGCAAGGTGGTGCTCTACCAACTGAGCTACAACCGCGCAACGAGAAAAGACTATACACACTCTGACATAAGTTCGCAACTTATTTTTATCAGTAGCACTTGTTTTTGTCTTTTACTGCTGGATTTGTTGCTGGGGTTGAGCTAGCTAGCTGGCTTCCTTGATCATTCCTCTTGGGGCCACCTACCATGTTTTGTAGGTTCTTGCTGTTATGGGTCTGGGGGTTGAGGGTGCTACGACAAAAATGCTGTCTTGCGGTGGTGCTGCTGCTGTTTCTTGGTTTTACCGGTTGCGCTTCTGCTGATGTGGCTGGGGATTCTTCGCTGACTGGTGATCGGGGGCGGGATTTGACTGTGGTTCAGGAGGGTTTTGAGGAGCGGGTTTTGACTCCTCTTGACGCGGGGCTTCATGGCCAGTTTTCTGACCAGGATGTTCAGGCTTTGGATGAGCAGTCGCCGGAGTTGGTTGGTCAGCATGTGCGGGGCTTGATTGCTGGCTACGCTGGCTTGGGTTTGGAGCAGGTTGAGCTTGGGAAGCAGGTTGCTGGCCGGGCTAGGGCTGTCTATTATCCGTCTGGGCATTCTAGGTATGCGCCTGAGTTTGCTGTCGCTGATGCGGGCCGGCAGGGTGCTGACTCTTTTAGTTTTTATACCTGTCTTGATCTGTCTAAGGTTACTGTTGATAAGAGGTCCCTCATGAGTGTTTTGTCAGCTAATGATGGCCAGTCTTATAGTGCGGCTGAAGTTTTTAAAATTGATGTGGTTGCTGGCCAGGATGGTTCTTACCGGCTGGATCTTGATCCAGATTTTAGTAGGGGTTTTGCTAGCTGCCCTTCCTAGGCCGAGCAAGCGAGGAAAAAAAGAATTCCCTGCAGTAAAAACCAAAACCCACAGAAAATAAGCAGACACAAGAAAGCCCCAACCCACACAGGGCCGGGGACTATCCGTGCGCGATACTGGGATCAAACCAGACGAAAGGGAATTCTTCCGAGCAAGCGAGGAAAAAAAGAATTCCCTGCAGTAAACCCCACAAAAAAAATAAACAGACACAAGAAAGCCCCAACCCACACAGGGCCGGGGACTATCCGTGCGCGATACTGGGATCGAACCAGTGACCTCTTCCGTGTCAGGGAAGCGCGCTACCGCTGCGCCAATCGCGCATCAAAACAATACTCGTATTGTTGCGAGGTGAGGACGGGATTTGAACCCGCGTACACGGCTTTGCAGGCCGCTGCCTAACCACTCGACCACCTCACCGTACCTTGCGTCAAGCTAGGGCGTGTGCTCCAGCAATTGGAGCAGCATGCGAGCGGTTGACGAGACTTGAACTCGCGACATCCACCTTGGCAAGGTGGTGCTCTACCAACTGAGCTACAACCGCGGGTCAGCTTTTTAGCTTGTTCTATTGAGAAGCTGGCTGGCTGACAGGTAAACACTTTACACATATTTACCGGCGCTGCCAAATCGAAACGCAAGGTAGTGTAAAAGCTTGCAAGCTTCTCTAGTTGAGGGTGCTTAGCTTAGGAGTCTTCTCCTAGGCTTGCTTGTCTGGCTAGTGCGGTTAGCCTGGAAACTGCCCTGTAGTATTTTTTCTGGTAGCCGCCGCTGAGCATTTCTGGGGTGAAGACTTGGTCGAAGGGAACCCCTGAGGCCAGAATGGGTAGGTCTTTGTCGTAGAGTCTATCTGCTAGTACCACAAATCGTAGGGCAATAGCTTGCTGGGTAATAGGTTGTACGTTTTTCCAGCAGATGCCTTCTATTCCTTCTAGTAGCTGGCGGTAGCGGGAGGGGTGTACTTGCCCCAGGTGATCAATAAGTTCAGCAAAGTCATCGACAGCTATGTGGGCTTGGGGGTTAAAGACTTGGGCTATGCTGGCTTCTTCTTGGCCGGGGTTGAGGGGTTGGGGGGCTTGGGGTAGGCCGCGGTGCCGGTAGTCTTCTCCGTCGATTCGGAGGACTTGAAATTGGTTGGCTAAGACCTGTATTTCACGTTTAAAATCTGCTGCGGCGAAGCGGCCTTCTCCTAGGGCTCCGGGCAGGGTGTTAGAGGTGGCTGCAATTTTAACTCCGGCATCGGTGAGTTCACGCATCAGCCGGGACATGAGCACCGTATCTCCTGGATCGTCAAGCTCAAATTCATCAATGCACACTAGCTTGTATTGGCTTAGTTCTGTGAGGGCTTTACGGAAGGTGAGTGCTCCCACCAGGTTGGTGTATTCCACAAAGGTGCCGAAGGCTTTGGGGCCTTGCACGCTGTGCCATAGTGAGGCCAGCAGGTGGGTTTTGCCTACACCAAAGCCGCCGTCTAGGTAGATTCCTTTAACCTGTGTTTGTTGGGGGTTTTTGTTAAAAATTTTGCTGAGTAGTCCCGCTTTTTTGCCTGGGTTAGAGATTTTTTTTCCAAAGGCTTTAAGTACATTCACGGCTTCTGCCTGGCTGGGCTGCTGCGGGTCTGGTCGGTAGGTTGTAAAGGAGACTTCTCCAAAACGTTCTGAGGGGTGAAATCCGGCCAGGAGTTCTTGCGATGAAACCTGTGGGCGACGGCCTACCAGGTGCTGATAGTTAACCACGAGTGAACTTTCCACTATAGAGATGTAAAAAATGTTGGGGCGGCGGGGTGTCTTACCCACCAGAGCCAGTGTAGTTTATCTAGACTTTTTTCACCTTCTGCTGGTCTGCCTCGCTGATTGAAAGTTTTTCTGCCAACCAACTCGTGACGCTTTTACGCCAGGCGGCGCTATCGACGTTCCATTCTCTAGTATGGCTGGCGTGTTTAAAGGCAACAAAATCAACTAAATTGGATTTTTCTGCTAGCTCTTGGGAGCTTGCTGCAGGAACAAAGGCGTCGTCTAGTGAGTGCACGATCAGGGTGGGTACACGGATATCTTGGGGTCTGCGGGTCCAGGATAGCCGGGCCAGGTCAATAGGTTTTTTGAGGCCGGTAAAAATGTTAAGCAGTGGTTTAGAGATCATTGAGACTCCTAGCTCTCCTAAGAAAAGTGGAATTCTGTTGAGTTGGGAGTGGTATTGGATGAGGTGTAACCAGTCGACTGCTGGGCCGTCTAATACTAGGGCTTTGATGGCTTTCTTGTTTTTGGCTTGGTCCATGGCTTGCAGGCTGATTGAGCCCCCCATAGACCAGCCAAAGAGCACAACGTCTTGGGCTCCGTGTTGTAAGGCGTATTCGATGGCTGTGTCTACGTCTTCCCATTCGGTAAAGCCTAGGCCGTAGCGGCCGTCGTCGGAGGCTGGGGCTTCACGGTCATTTCGATAGGAAATGTGTAGGGAGGTCATGCCGAGAGCTTGGGTACTTTCTAGGGCCCGCAGTGTTTCTGCCCGGGTGGCTCCCCTGCCGTGCACCATAATTGCCCAGGTGCTGGAGGCTTGCTCTGTTTTTGTTTTTTGGTGGGCTCCCGGGTGGATGAGCCAGGCTGGGGCGCTGCCAACGGCTAGGTCTAGTGAGATTTCGCTGGCCCTGTAACCGGCGTGGGCCGGGGTGGGGGCTACAACTCCGGAAATCCGTCCTCTGCTGGCTGAGTTGAGGTCTCCGCTGACGACGGCGCTGACTTCTCGGGTAACGGATTCATCGCTTGGCGAGAAAGAGAGTACTTTGCCGATGAGGGCAAAGGATTTTGAGTCGTCAAAGTAGAAGCCGTAGGTTCCTGGGGCACGGGTGGTGTCTGTAATGGGTAGGCGGATGCTGCGCGGGTTCTGTTCTGGGGTTGGCTCAAGGGTGTCGTAGCCTAGGGCAAGTATTTTGAGGTTCTCTACGGGACGTTTAGGGGGGACAACTAGTTGTCGAGCCAGGTAGGCTGCCACTCCGGTGGCTCCTAGGACCCCTGCCGAGACGGTGACTCCGGCTGCCCCGCCGATCAGGGCAGGAACCAAGGACTTGGAGAGTTTATTCTGCATTCGTCTACTCTTGTCTTGGTCTGGCATGGGTGCTCCCGGGTCATAGATTTTTAGGGTGGTTGCTGTATCTTCAATATTCTACGGTTAGCCACTGCTAGAAAGGGGCTAAATGTTTGGCTGAGCCAAAAAGTTCAGCGTAGAGTTGGACCATGACGAAGTTACTTGTTGTTGTGGACACTGAGCTTAACGCCCTTGATATAGATCATATTGTGCAAGCTAATAATCTGCTTAATCAGCCAGCTAGCTCTGTAGATTTGTTAGTCTGTTATGATCTTCCGCAGCCTTTGCTTTTGAAGGTACTTAATAGTTTGGCTCTTTTTGATTTTAATCAGGCTGCCCGCGAGCTCACCCGGGCCGAGCTGGGGCCTATAACTTTAAGGGCTCAGGCGGAGCAGATTGCTGGTGCTGGCCGCCAGGCTTTGGAGGGGCGTGGTTTTGAGGTGGATACCCAGCTGCACAGCGGTGATCCTTTTCGTGCTGTTAAGGCTTTGGTGCAGCGGACGCAGCCAAGCCAGGCAATTTTTATCACTAAACCCTACCCGATTGAAGATTCGCTTAATATTTCTTGGACTAACCAGGCCCGGGATGCCCTGGGTTTGCCTGTGCTGCATTTTCATACGGGTTCTCCCCGCCTGGAAGATTAACAAGCTGAGGAGTAAATAATGACTGATAAACTGCCCGGCCGCGGCAGAGTGGCTAAGGACTGGAAGAGAGTTTTGTCTTCTCAGGAGTATCGGGTTTTACGCCAGGCTGGCACGGAGCGGCCTTACACCGGCCAGTATTGGGATCACCAGGCTGTGGGTAGCTATAGTTGCCGGGCTTGTGGTGCCGAGCTTTTTAGGTCGAGTGAGAAGTTTGATGCAGGCTGCGGTTGGCCTTCCTTTTTTGAGCCCCTAGCCCAGGATCGGGTGCGCTATGTGGAGGATAATTCCTTAGGGGTTCAGCGGATTGAGGTACGCTGTACCGCCTGCGATTCCCATTTAGGTCATGTTTTTGAAGGCGAAGGCTTTGCCACCCCCACAGATTTACGTTACTGCATTAATTCTATTAGCCTCTCTTTTAGGCCTCGGGAAGAAAGCGAGACAGACCCGGATCACTAGGGTAGGTGAGTAAACCCCCTATCCTTAAAAAGATGCTGTCAAAAAGCTATCTATCATTTCGTGACCACTTAAAGAACTTGATAGTCAAAAGTAGAAAAATAGCAGACCATGCGAGGCAGACACCTAAATTCTGCCAGCTTCCTTCAAAGTTTCCACTCCAACCAGCTTCAAGCAGCTTTACAACCGGCTCAAAAGGTAAATAGCTAATAACCTCTTTCCCCCAGTCAGGTATAGGTAAAGAAACATAGCCACTCAGCATAAAAATTGCTATAAATAAAAGGCTGGAACTTCCTCCTGCAACCTCTACGGAGGTATACCTTGAAGCCAGTAAAAATCCGAATAAAATCATATTAATTAAGGCGATAAGTACACAGCCTAGAAATATAAGAGTATTTCCATCAAAAAATACTCCTCGAAATAATCTTGCACATACTATCAAAATAATAATTCCAACAATGGTAACGGCCATTCGGTCAATCACCTGGCCAAGAAAATACGCCTTTCTCGAAAGCGGAGAAGACAAATAAGTACGAAGTGTACCGTCAAGTCTCTGCTGAGTTACTGCAACTCCTATAGAAAATAAACCGCTTGAGAGAACAACGATCGTAGTTATATGCGGCACAGCAAGGCCCCAGGCGGGCTCCGGATACCATAGCCAAGTAGCCAATAAAAATAGGCCTGTTGGCATAAAAAGGGCGAAGAGTAGACCGCCTATACTGCGAGTATAGGTGGTCATTTCCAAACGTGCCACGCCCCAAGCATTCTTTATTTCTGTCCTCAAGGATGTTCTGTTCACCTTGATCAGCGACACTGCCTTGTGCTACTACATGCCCCTGAGCCATCATGATGACCTGGTCAGCTAGCCTGGTTGCATCATCCACATTGTGAGTACTAAGCAAAACGGTAACCTCTTGCTCTCGCAACATATTTATTTGTTTTTTGAGGAAGGCCTGTCCTTGCAGGTCAAGGCCAGCAGCCGGTTCATCAAGTACAACAAGGCTAGGATTTCCTATCAGAGCTATGGCTAAGGCTAGACGACGCTTTTGTCCGCCTGAAAGGGAAGAAAAATTAGATTTTTTCTTTTGCTTTAAACCGAATTCTTCCAGGAGCTCGTTCACTGCACGTGGGCTCGGATATAAGGAAGCAAAAAAATGTAGGACCTCTTGTAGACGAACAGCAGATTGGAGGCTGAACTCCTGAACCTGCACACTTACTGTACACAATTCCACCAAAACACTATATAAATCATTGCAATAAAGATTTTTATAATTAAAATAACAGCGCGAAATTTGTTCCGTACTTGTGGAGGTAGCAATACCACTTCAAAGTTTACCTTTACCTTAACGTGATATGCAATACTTAGACACAATTTTAAGAGCAACTATAAAATATATACCTGCCGCCCCAGACGCACTGGACTGTTAAAGATCACGAACCAGCGCCTGCCAGCTAGGCCATGACCGCTAGCTAGGCAAGCTCACCCCGATAAATCCTTCGCTTTAGACGACATCCGCCCCTTGTTTATAGGAAAATGCCGGATAAGTGACCGGCATTAGACCCGCCCTTCTGCCGGTAGCGCTTCAAAGCTCGTAAAATAATATACACAAGTTAACAAAGCTGAGAGAATGCTGCTGCCCGCGGCAGCCCTGCAAGCACACCGACAAAGCGAGACTATTTTGATGAGTGATTCAACTCAGGCTAGTGATCTAACCTGTCAGCAGTTGGGTCTAGACACCTTAGAGATACCGGACGTAGTTGCCTTGCAGGAACCGGCAGAAGGTATCCCCGCAGTTATCAGCACTCAGCGAGGCCTGCACCATGCCGCTAATCTTCTAGCCAGCTCCCAAGGACCGGTAGCCCTAGACACCGAAAGAGCCTCCGGCATCCGCTACGGCCAGCGAGCCTTCCTGGTACAGCTCAAACGCAGTAACTCAGGCATCATACTCATCGATCCAGAAGCCTTTGCTGACCTCACCCCCATCAACAAAGCACTCAAAGGCGCCGAATGGGTCCTCCACGCAGCAGGACAAGATCTGCCCTGCCTACAAGACCTAGGCATGGTTCCCGACCTGCTTTTTGACACAGAACTAGCGGCCAGACTCGCCGGATTCGAACGTGTTGGCCTCAGCTCCGTTGTAGAACAACTCCTCGGTTATAAACTCGCCAAAGAACACTCCGCCGTCGACTGGTCCAAACGTCCACTCCCCCTGGACTGGCTTAACTATGCTGCCCTAGACGTCGAAATCCTCCTTGACCTACGGGACGCCCTTGAAGAAGTCCTCAAAAAACAAGGAAAATGGGCCTTTGCCCTCGAAGAATTTAAGCATCTTAGCCAGGGTAAAACCAAAGAAAAACCCCAGGACCCCTGGCGTAAAACAAAAGGAATCCACTCCGTCAAAAATCGCCGCCAGCTCACAGCCCTACGTAATCTCTGGTACGAACGCGAAAAACTAGCCCAAAAAAAGGATATTGCCCCCAAAAGACTCCTAACCGATGCCGCCCTCATTCAAGCAGCCCGATCCATGCCACAAACCGTACCAGACGTACTGGTCATCCCAGGTTTTCAAAGCAAAAACCTGCGAAAGGAAGCCCCCCGCTGGGTAGGGGCTATAGCCGCCGCCCGCAAGGAAAAAACACCGGTACCCTACACTATCCCGGCCCAGGGCCCGCCCCCCATTAAAGCCTGGGAAACCAAACGGCCCAACTCCTTTACCCTCATCCACCGCTCCAAAGAAGCAGTAACAGCCCTAGCAAACCACACCAACATTCCAGCCGAAAACATACTTGCACCGGATTCACTCCGAAGGCTATGCTGGGATCCGCCACAAAGACCCAGCCAAGCAGAAATCTCCCGCATTCTAGCTGAGCTGGGGGCAAGAAACTGGCAAATAAAGCTCGTCACCCCAGTACTAGAACCCATCTTTACAGAAGTTTTAGCTCAAGAACAGTAAGCACTAAAAATGGAGAAGTCACCCATGACAACCAAAAAAGAGCAGACCCCTCTTTACCCCAGCCGCCGCACCGTACTCAACGGTGCCGGACTCAGCGCCGCCGCACTACCTCTAGCAAGCTGCGCCAACAACCAGTCCAGCTCCTCCCCCAGCGCAGGCAGCCCCATAGATGCCCAAGCCCCCAGCCAGCCAACAGACGTCATAGCTGCCTCAGAAGTACCCGTAGGAGGAGCCGTCAAAGCCACCGCCGGCAACTTAACAGTCATGGTAACCCAGCCCACAGAAGGTGAATTTAAAGCTTTCAGTTCAGTCTGCACCCACCAAGGCTGCGTCCTCAACGTCCAAAACAAGGTGCTGGCCTGCCCCTGCCATGCCTCCCAGTTCTCCATCCAAGACGGATCCGTCAACGGCGGGCCAGCTCCAACAGCCCTACCGGAATTTAAGGCAGAAGAAAAAGACGGCAGAATAATCGTCTCCCAGGCCTAGCAGAGCCAACTAAGCCCCTCAGCTAGCGTGGTTAGGCTTTTCTCCCTTACCCCGGGCGTAGGGAACCATCTGGCCAGAAAGTTGAGCCAAGGTATCGGCGCTAATCTTTTCCACCGTCAGCCCCACCTCTTCAAAAATCTCCTCACGCGAAGCATGCTTGATAAACTCAGCGGGCAAACCCACCTCATTCAAAGCCGTATCAACCCCCCGAGCACGCATCTCCTGACGGATCCGCGACCCCACACCACCAGCACGCACACCGTCCTCAAGCACCACAACAATACGGTGACCGCGGGCAGCCTCAATCACAGAACTGGGCACCGGCATAACCCAGCGGGGATCCAGTACCGTCCCAGATACCCCCACCTCCTCCAGGCTTTTAAGAACACCCAGAGCCAACTCCGCCATAGCGCCCACAGCTACCAGCAGCACATCTCGCTGGCCTGACTGTTCATCAGGGGTCCCGCTTAGACCCAGCAGATCCACCCCGTCAGCCAGACGTTCCAAGGCAGGAATATCCTGGCCCACACTACCCTTAGGGTAGCGCAGCACAGTAGGGGCAGTATTAATAGCAAGAGCTTCACGCAGCTGCTCCCGCAAACGGCTAGCATCCCGGGGGGCAGCCATATGCAGGCCCGGGATAAACTGCAACAAGGCCAAATCCCACATGCCGTGGTGGCTAGGGCCGTCCGGGCCCGTAATACCCGACCGATCCAAAACCAAGGTAACCCCGGCACCGTGTAGGGCAACATCCATCAGTAACTGATCAAAACCCCGATTCAAAAAAGTAGCATAAAGAGCAATGACCGGATGCAGGCCGGCAAAAGCTAACCCTGCACTCATAGCAACAGCATGCTGCTCAGCAATACCAACATCAATAACCCGCTCCGGATGGGCCTGCTGCATAGGTTTTAAGCCCACTGGAATCAGCATAGCGCCCGTAATACCAACGATATCCTCCCGTTCGTCGGCAAGCTGCTTAATCTCTTCAGCAAAAACTCCAGTCCAAGACTGGCCAGAACCAGAGCTAAGCGGCACACCGGTCAAAGGATCGATCTTACCAACAGCATGAAATTGATCCTCCTCATGCGCCCGGGCAGGACCATAACCACGGCCCTTTTCTGTAATGGCATGCACAATGACAGGGCCGGCAAAATTCTTGGCAGCTCGCAGAGCCTTCTCAACTGCCTCCTGATCATGGCCATCAATAGGACCAACATACTTCATCCCCAGATCTTCAAAAAGACCATTAGGAACAACAATGTCCTTAATACCCGCCTTCATGCCGTGTAAACCACGGTAGATGGTCTTTCCCAAAGTCCCACTCTTCTGCAGAGACTTCTTTAAACCGTCCATAGCCCGGTCATAGCGGCGATCCAGCCGAACGCTATCCAGCCGGTTTTGCAACTCCAGCTGAAGTTCTGCCATGTGTTCAGCAAAGCCGCCTACAGTAGGGGCATAGGAGCGGCCATTGTCATTAACAACAATCACCACCCGGCGGTGTTTATCCGTCGCTATATTGTTAATCGCTTCCCAAGCCATTCCCCCGGTCAAAGCGCCATCACCAATAAGAGCCACCGTGTAACGGCCCGGCTCACCCTTAAGCTTATGGGCACGTGAAATGCCGTCAGCCCAGCTCAAAGAAGATGAGGCATGGGAAGACTCCACAATGTCGTGGACAGATTCTGCCCGCTCAGGGTAGCCAGCGATTCCACCTTTCTGACGCAAGGTTGCAAAATTCTGCCTGCCCGTCACCAGCTTATGAACATAAGCCTGATGCCCCGTATCAAAAATAATAGAGTCCCTGGGAGAGTCAAAAACTCGATGAATACCTAAGGTCAGTTCAACAACCCCTAAATTAGGTCCTAAATGCCCCCCGGTCTGGGCAACGTGTTTGATAAGAAAATCACGGATTTCTTGCGAAAGCTCCCTAAGCTGCCCAAAAGATAAGGAACGCAGATGCTTAGGTTCAGAGATTTGCTCAAGAAATCCCACTATGTTCTCCTCACAATGTATGCTGAATCAGCTAGCCCACAACTTCAATAAGGCACTATGTAAACAGGCTAAAATGCAGCCTGCCCAGATCGTGTGATTGCGTCCCTCCAACTTTACCCGTTTTCTGCTGCACACACTTAATTATGGCTGCGCCTCCATCGACCTAGAACCGCATCAGAGCAAGAGCCAAGGCCAGATTTCCAGCCCTAACCTTCAATCAGACGGGGCGGACGCTGACGGAATTTCACAAAGTGAACTGCCCTTTTCTCCCCGTCTTGGTCAGTAAAATTGGCAAAACGTTTTTTCATGGTATCAATGGCCTGCTTATTTTGATCAACCAGCACAAAATTTCTATTAAGCTCCAGGGCGGCCTGCCCGGTTGTGCCACTGCCCCCAAAAAAATCCAAAACCCAGTCACCCGGCTGCGAACTGGCCTGAATAATGCGGCGTAGAATTCCCAGCGGCTTCTGCGTAGGGTAGCCAGTTTTTTCTTTACCCGAAGGGCTAACAATAGTATGCCACCAGACATCGGTTGGTAACTTACCCAGAGCAACCTTTTCTGGCGTCACCAAACCCGGCGCCATATAGGGCTCCCGATCCACAGCCTGGCTGTCAAAATAATATTTTTTAGGGTCTTTGACGTAAACCAGAATATTGTCGTGCTTAGTTGGCCAACGTTTTTTAGAGCGGGCGCCGTAATCGTAGGCCCAAATAATTTCGTTCAAAAAAGATTCTCGACCAAAAAGACTGTCCAACAGCACCTTAGCGTAGTGAACTTCCCGGTAATCCAGGTGCAAATACAGGGTTCCACTTGCAGTAAGTAAACGCCAGGCCTCCTCTAGACGGGGTAAAAGAAACTCCCAAAAATCTTCAAAAGAATCGTCATAACTGGCGGTCTTACCCTTGATTGTGAGATAGGTCTGCCCCTTATACCCTATCCTGCTGCCCCGATGTGAGCGGACAGTTTTTAGATTCTGCCGTCGCTGCACCTTGCCAGTGTTAAAGGGAGGATCAATATAGATAAGTTGAAAGGACTCATCTGGTAGTTCCTTAATAACTTTTAAATTATCTGCCTGCACCACAAGATTAGGCGACTCAGCAGTCCAGATGGGTTCTTTAGACATGAACTATATTTTAACAGGCCAGCTCAAGGAAAGAAGAATTAAAGTGGACGAAAACAGCGTGACTCTTAAAACCCTGGGCAGCTACAGAAAAGTCCCGGGGAGCCTGACCCTATGGATAGCTCCCCGGGACTGTAAACCTTCTAAGCCAGCTTAGCTAGCTGAGCTTCGAACCAGATTACGCAGGACGTACTGCAAAATACCACCATTACGGTAGTAATCAGCCTCACCCGGTGTGTCAATACGAACCACGGCATCAAACTCCGTGCTAGTACCGTCCTCTGCTACAGCAGTAACCTTAACGGTCTGGGGAATACTACCCTCATTAAGCTGGCTAAGACCGCTAATGGAGTAGGTTTCCTGACCGCTCAAGCCCAGAGACTGGTGTGACTGGCCCTGGGGAAACTGCAGCGGAACAACGCCCATCCCAATCAGATTAGAACGGTGAATCCGCTCAAAGGACTCAGCAATAACAGCCTTAACCCCCAGCAGAGTGGTCCCCTTGGCTGCCCAGTCACGAGACGAACCGGTACCGTACTCTTTACCACCCAAAACAATCAGGGGAATTCCAGCGGCCTGATAATTCTGCGCAGCATCATAAACCGTAGACTCAGCACCATCACGGGTAAAGTCCCGAGTAAAGCCACCTTCTACCCCGTCCAAAAGCTGGTTTTTGATACGGATGTTAGCAAAAGTGCCTCGAATCATGACCTCATGGTTTCCGCGACGCGAACCATAGGAATTAAAATCCTTACGCTCCACACCGTGGGAAACAAGGTACTTACCGGCAGGAGTATCTGCCTTAAAGGAACCTGCTGGTGAAATGTGATCAGTAGTGACCGAATCGCCAAGTTTAAGCAGAACTCGTGCACCCTCAATATCTGCCACAGGATCAGGATTCATGGTCATGCCCTCAAAATAAGGGGGCTTACGCACGTAGGTGGATTCCGGGTCCCAATCAAAGGTGTTACCGGTGGGTGTTTCAAGAGACTGCCAACGCTGGTCACCGTCAAAGATAGTGCCGTACTCTTGAGCATACATCTCGGTATCTACAGCTGAGGCAATGATTTCTTCCACTTCGGCAGGATCGGGCCAAATATCCTTGAGGTAAACATCCTTACCCTGCTGGTCCTGTCCCAGAGGATCCTTATCAAAGTCAAAATTCATGGTGCCAGCCAGGGCGTAGGCAATCACCAAGGGAGGAGATGCCAGATAGTTCATTTTAACGTCTGGAGAAATCCTGCCCTCAAAGTTACGGTTACCGGAAAGGACCGCAGTAACCGAAAGATCGTTAGCCTGAATAGCCTCAGAAATTTCTGGCTCAAGCGGGCCAGAGTTACCGATACAGGTTGCGCAACCATAACCTACAATATAAAACCCGAGTGCTTCTAGATCGGGCAGCAAACCGGCCTTCTTGTAGTAGTCAGTAACCACCTTAGAACCCGGAGCAATAGAGGTCTTAACCCAGGGTTTAGCGGTCAAGCCCTTAGCTGCCGCATTACGGGCCAAGACACCGGCAGCCATCATCACAGACGGGTTTGATGTGTTGGTACAGGAGGTAATAGAAGCAATAGAAACAGCCCCGTTTTCCAACTGGAACTTGCGGCCATCAGCCATAGAAAGGGCAACAGATTTTTCTTCTTCCCCAGCCTGGGCATAAGCGCTGATATCGGACTGGTACTGGGCCTTAGCCCGATCAAGCTGGATCCGATCCTGGGGGCGCTTTGGCCCGGCAATAGAAGGAACAACAGTAGATAGATCCAGCTCCAAGTATTCCGAGTATTCAACCTCTACCGAAGGATCATGCCACAGCCCCTGCTCCTTGGTGTAGGCCTCAACCAGGGCAACCTGCTCCTTTGAACGGCCCGTCAGCCGCAGATAATCCAGGGTGTTCTGGTCAATGGGGAAAATCGCCGCCGTCGAGCCAAATTCCGGGCTCATGTTACCAATAGTGGCACGGTTGGCCAGCGGAACCTGGCCGACACCGTCGCCATAGAACTCCACAAACTTGCCAACAACGCCTAGCTCACGCAGCATCTGGGTGATGGTCAGGACAACGTCTGTTGCCGTTGCACCAGACGGAATGGACCCCGTGAGTTTAAAACCAACAACCTGAGGAATGAGCATAGAAACGGGCTGGCCCAACATGGCTGCCTCTGCCTCGATACCCCCAACGCCCCAGCCCAAAACGCCGAGACCGTTAACCATGGTGGTATGTGAATCTGTGCCAACTACCGTATCTGGGTAGGCCCGCAAAACATCACCGCTCTGCCGAGCCATAACAGTGCGAGCCAGATACTCAATATTAACCTGGTGCACAATCCCCATGCCCGGTGGAACAACCTTAAAATCGCTGAAGGTTCCCTGGCCCCAGCGCAAAAACTTATAGCGTTCCCCGTTACGCTGGTATTCAATATCCATATTGCGGGTAATAGCATCCGCTGTACCAAAGGCATCAATCTGAACCGAGTGGTCAATAACCAGCTCTGCCGGTGCCAGGGGATTAATTTTTGCTGGATCCCCACCAAGATCTTTGACAGCCTCACGCATGGTGGCCAGATCCACAACGCAGGGAACACCGGTAAAGTCCTGCATAATAACGCGGGCAGGGGTGAACTGGATCTCGGTGCTGGGCTCTGCCTTAGGATCCCAGTTTGCCAAAGCCCGGATATGATCAGCTGTAATATTGGCAGCATCTTCGGTGCGTAAGAGGTTCTCTAAAAGAACTTTAAGGGAATAGGGAAGTTTTTCGGATCCTTGAACCTTGTTTAGACGGTAGATTTCATATTCAGTTCCGTTAACGTCGAGTACGCCTTTGGAACCGAAGCTATCCACTTTGCTCACGTGGAACTCCTCTCGACACTGTCATTCCTGTACTCTGCCCAGCCTTAGCAGGCTGAATCGAGGATGTGATGCTCTCTTAGAGACAGATTGACACTAAGCTCTATCGTTACAAGTGTACAGGCAAGAAGCCCTTCTTTATTTTCGCAATAAAAACATGACTAAATACTCTGTCTTATTATTGCTCTAGTCAAGCTGGATAAGGCCTAAACAGCGCCAGAGTTTCAAGGTGGTGGGTATTGGGGTAAAGATCGTAAGCGGTTAACCCTGCCACCTGCCAGCCCTGCCTCCTCAAGTAAGCACAATCCCGCCCCAAAGAAGCAGGATCACAGGAAAGATAGATAAGCTGGTCTGGCTTCAGGGCGGTAACTTTTTCCAGCACAGCCTTACCGGCCCCTTCCCGAGGCGGATCCATGATAATGCTGTGAGGCCGGGGACTAGCCCCCGAACGCACCTGAGCTAGCAGGCCAGCAAGGGCCTTGCCAACCTCCTGGCAGGACACCTCAACCTGAGCCCCGGCAGACCTGTCGCTACGAGCTGGACCACCTTCAGCCAAATTTCTGGCAGCATCGGCGCTGCTGACGGCAGAACCTTCTATGCTCAGCACCCGGCCAGTAGCACCTACACCGTGGGCAGCTAAGGCAGCAAAAAGACCGGCCCCACTGTAGAGATCATAAATACACTGCCCCTGCTTAAACTGGGCCAGCTCATAAACCGCGTGAGCAAGAACAGCGGGAGCAGCTCGGTGATTCTGCCAAAAAGCACCGGCAGAAACCTCCCAGGTAAAAGACTGACCATCCAGGCTCAGGCTCTCCCGCAAAATATCGGATCCTATCAGCAGAGCTGTCCTTGCTTTAGCCTGCTTCGACCGACCAGTCCCAGGAGGGGTTCTCAGCTGCAAACTAATAGAGCGACCCAGCTGCTGCCCCCAGGCCTGCCGGCAGCGCTCAGCAATCCTTGGAGCAAGCTGCTCCGCCCCTGCCGCCAGGCTGCACTGCACGAGAAGCTGTCCTGATGAACTTGCCGCAACATCTACCCTGTCTACCCCGGTAAAATCTATGGCCGCTAAGTTCAAATTGTTGATGGAGTCTAGGGCTGCCGGGAAGCTCGCCACCGCCCGGGGCCGAGAACTGCGGTAGGCATACATGCCAATACGGCCAGAGCCATCCACCCCAAAGTGAACCCGGGTTCGAACACCCGTATCTGCTTGCGCAACCTGCTCTACTCGCAGGCTCTTAAGAGCTGGCGACTCAGGATCTAAACCCCCCAAACGGCTTAGCTGCTCCCGCAGGATAGCCAGCTTATAGCGTCTTTGCTCACTAGGTTTAAGGTGACCGTATTCCATGCCACCTAAAGGCTCAGTAGCCTGGGCTGCAGCCAGCAAGGCATCTGCCTCAGGCCAGGGGTGCTCGCGCCGTTGCTCAGAAGGCTCCAGTACTTCTACGAGGTCCGCCTGGTAGTAGCGGTTCTGGGGGCCGCAGTAGCTGATCCGAGCCCTAGCTTTTTCACCCAGCACAGCGTGGCGCACAAAAATTACCCTGCCCTCAACCCGGGCAACCAAGGCACCACCGTGAGCTACTCTCTGCGGGGTAAGCTCAAGCAGATCTCCCACCATAAAATCTCCCGCTTGCCTGTTCTTAGCCATTGCCCCGCTCCCTCTGTACCTCTTGCTTGCCTAAGTCTGTCTCCTCCTGGCCAAGGTACCAGGGAACACTGGCAAGCATAACCCCAGGTTCCCGCCGTAGCCTGCCAGCCATAAGGTGTACCGTCCTGCGATGTAAAAGCTGGCTCCACCAGTGCTTAACAACGTACTCCGGTAGATAAATCACCAGCAGGTCCCGTGGCGCAGCTGCTTTTTTGCGGCGAATATAATCGATAAAAGGCGTTACACCGTCCCGGTAAGGGGCATCAAGCACGGTGAGACCAACCGGAACACCCAGTTTCTCCCAGCGGCTAATAGTTTGCTTTGTTTCTTCGGCCAGCACGTTTACTGCCACGGCTTCTATGCTCGAGGGGCGCGAAGCTCTGGCATAAGCTAAAGCACGCACCACCGGTTTACGGACTCTGGGAACGTAAACCACCGCATGCACCCGAGGCGGTAGCCGCCGAGCAGCTGCTAAAGCCTCATCTGTCATTTCTAACTCCAAGTCCCGATCCACCTGCCTATAGTGCTCCTCTACCGTTCGCATGAGCATAACTGTCAGCACAATCAGCAGGACGCTCAGCCAGGCTCCCTGAGAAAACTTAGTCAGTACAACAATGCTCAATGATAAAAAAGTTGCGGCCAGGCCCAGCCAGGTCACCAGCAGGTCCCGAATAATTGTGCGGCGTTTATTCCAGTCTAAAGTTAGCCGAAGCTGGCGCTGCCGGTAGCGGGCCACAGCACTTTGGGTGAGCAGCATGGAGGTAAAAACACCCACGATATAAAGCTGAATTAAGGCGTTAACATTACTGCCATAGACCAGCAGTAGCAGCATGGCAGCACAAGTCAGCAAAAGGATTGAGCCGCCGTAAAGGCGGACAGACCGGCGAGCGCTCATCTGTGTAGGTAAGTAACCGCGCTCAGCTATAGTGCTGGTCAAAACCGGAAATCCCAGGCAGGCATTGACTGCCGCCATGAGCAGAACTCCAACAGTTGCCAAGGCTAGCAGGGCTGGCAGAAGAGGACCAGCAAAGACGGTCTCAGCAACCTGGTAGAGCAGGGGCTTTTGAAAAAAATCTTTGCCAACAGGTTCTCCGGCCACTAAAAGTTGCCGTTGAGGATCCCAGGCCACCTGGGCACCGGTAGCAGTAACCAAATACACCACGGCAAGGAGCAAAGCGGCAGAAATAAGGCCGCTAGCAATGAGTGTGCTACTTGCTTTAGCTTTTTGTGGCTGCCTAAAAAATCTAACCGAATTACTCATGGCCGAAACCCCGGTAAGGGCAACAGCACCGGAAGAAAAAGCTCTAGCCAGTAGCATCAACAAACCTAAACCCGTCAGGCTGTCTTCAAAGGAAGCAAGCGGTGCTAAGGTGTAGAAGCTGCTTTGCGCCCTAGGCAATTGCCCCTGCTGCTGGCTGATCATTGCCATCAAAACCATGACAAGGAGCAGGGCTAAGAAGACGTAGGTGGGTAGTTGCGCTAGCTTACCCATCAGTTTGAGTCCGCGCAGGCTTAAGAGCGCTACCAAGACAAGAAGAAGCATGGCTACAGGCCGCTCGTAGCCGGTCAGCTCAGGAAAGACTGCCAGCAGGTAGCCGGCTGCCGCTGCCGTGCTGACAGCTAAGGTAAGCAAAAAATCAAGCATAGAAGCTGCCCCCAGCGTCATGCCCGCCCCAGGCCCTAACCGACGGTCAACCAGCAGAAAATCTCCCTGCTGGGCAATATGGGCAATGTTATAACGATAGGTTGCTACCACCAGCACAAGAATCAGGGCAATACCTAGAGCTACCCAAAAGGAGTAAACCAGACCGGCAGTACCTGCCACGGCAAGCATGAGTATAATCTCGTCGGGAGCATAGGCAACAGAGGAAATGCCGTCAGCACCAAATAAGGCAAGAGCCTGCCGCCTAGGTAAAGTGTACGAAGTTAAGTTAAGGCGATGAGCCGGTGATCCCAGTATCACGTTCCCGAGCTGTGCAAAAACTTTCTTCACAGCCTTTACCGTAGTCCTATTTTCCGGTGAACAACAGTGACCTGGCCTAACATACCGTGATATTTGACCAGAATAAGCAGCTCCTTAGTCTGCTTAAGCCGGTCTGCTAGCCCTTGGGGACCACTAGGGCCTAGGCTAGGAGTATGAGATATTTTATTCAGGGGTGTGCAGCCTAGGCGGGCCGCACACTTTTGACTAGGCCTCTACAAGCGTGTCTTTACCTTTGATGTGGGCCAAGGACAGGTTAAAACTAAGGGTGAAGGAGTTCTAGAGATGCCACACTTTGTCATTATGGGAGCAGGCCGTGTGGGGGTCATGCTTGCCCATACCTTGGAAGATTCTGGTCATTCCGTTGCCGTTATTGATCAGCAGGAACATGCTTTTCGCCACCTTAGGCGAGATTTTTCGGGTAAAAAGGTAACCGGGTTAGGCTTTGATAAAGATACTCTCAAGCGGGCAGGCATTGAAGAGGCCTACGCTTTTGCCGCCGTTTCTTCTGGTGACAACTCAAATATCATTGCTTCTAGGGTAGCCCGCGAGACCTTTAAAGTGGCCCACGTGGTAGCCCGAATTTACGACCCCAATCGAGCCGAGTTTTACCAGCGGCTAGGTATTCCTACTGTTGCCGCTGTCCGCTGGTCCACTGACCAGGTTTTGCGCAGGATCCTACCAGAACAGACCATGTCTGGAGACTACCGGGAGGCCTCGGGCCGGCTGATGCTAGCTGAACTGCAGCTCAATGACGACTGGGCTGGAAGGGCTCTGACAGAAATTGAACAGGCTGCCGGGGTACGCGTAGCCTATTTGACCCGGTTTGGTGAAGGTGTGCTGCCGGGACCAGAAACCAGCTATCAGCAGGGCGATATTGTGCACGCCATGATGCGTACAGAAGAAATTGCAGAGATTTCAAGGATCCTTGCTGCGGCACCGACCGACTCTGCTGAGACAACCCCTCCAGGAAGATAGGTAGCCATGTTTGTTTTGATTATTGGGGCAGGCTCGGTAGGATCCTCCATTGCCCGCGAGCTCCTAGCTAATGGTCACGAAGTAACGGTTATTGACCGCAAAATTGAAGCCATCAGCCGCAGCGATTTAAAGGGTGCTCACTGGATTATTGGAGACGCCTGCGAGCTAGCTATCTTTCGACGGGCCAAACCAGAGAACTCGGATGTTATTGTTGCTGCCACCGGAGACGACAAAGCTAACCTGGTAGTTTCTTTGTTAGCCCGCTCAGAATTTGGCGTTCCTCGCACGGTAGCTAGGGTTAATAACCCAAAAAATGAGTGGCTCTTTGATGACTCCTGGGGAGTTGATGTTGCCGTTTCCACCCCACGGCTTATGACAGCCCTGGTGGAGGAAGCTGTAGAGGTTGGCGATGTTGTTCCCCTGCTACAGTTACAGGCAGGTGGTGCTGTCCTGGTCGAATACACCGTACCCGAGCAGCATCCCATTATTGGTCACACTATCAGCGCTATCCAGTGGCCCCTTGACACCACCTTGACGGCAATTCTTCGGGACGGCATTCCCATCACTCCTTCTATGGACGAATCCATTGAAGGCCAAGATGAACTTTTCTTTATTACCACGCCCGAGGGCCAGGACGATATTAAGGATCTCTTCAGCTAAGTAAGGTTAGCTGGTTTGTCTTCTTGCCGCTCACCTGCCGCTTGACGGCTCATCATCCAGGTCAGCCACAGTACGGCTGCATAAAGTGGGGTGCCCATCAGCAGGCGGGCTGTGCCCAGCATAGCTACGTTATCTGCCAGGTACAAAGGCAGCTGAACCGCTAAACGCAGGGCAAACATGCCAAACAAAACCCAGGTGGCAGCCCGATAAGCTCGAAATCGCTGGCGGTCCTTACGCCAGCTTTCTGATTCACCGCGGATAAAACCATAAATAAAACCCAGTACCGGAAAACGGAACAGGATAGATAAAAGAATCCCTAATCCATACCCAGCATTAATCCACAGTCCGGGCACATAAAAATCTGCTGCCTGCCCGCTACGTAAGGAAACGACGGCGCAAATAAGCACACCCACAAAACCAGAGATGGACTGGACCAAAGATCCCCGCTGGATCAGACGGATCAGGGCAAAGACCAGGGCAAAAGCCGCAGCCGTTAGCAGGGAAAGGTAAAGCTGGTTAGTCAGCAAAAAGACAGTCAGAAAAAGTAGGCCCGGCAGTAAGGCTTCGCAGACACCCCGCCAGCCGCCCACCGCATGCAGCACGTCAACTTCACCGTTTTCACGCCGCCGCAACTTTGCCCCGGCCTGAGAGAAAGCTTCTCCCAGGGACTGAGGTTGGCCGGAAGGCTCTGACTGATCTGCAGCCTCAGACTGCTCTTGACTGTGATCTGACACAGAAACTACCTCATTCTTTTGGCCGCCACCGCCTCCTTAAGAGCGATGAGGGATGATCTCGTATCGCGGGTTATAGATTCTAGCTGGTTTTCGGTACAGCGAAAGCATACCGCTGCACCGTAAATAAGTCCCAGCAATGATACCAGAAACATACTTCTGACCTTGCCATATCAGGTGAACTCGCTCCCCTGAGGCTAGGGGTGGGTATTCGGGGTAAAGCGGAGC
This sequence comes from Rothia sp. (in: high G+C Gram-positive bacteria), assembly GCA_030524105.1. GTDB lineage: Bacteria > Actinomycetota > Actinomycetes > Actinomycetales > Micrococcaceae > Rothia. The sequence continues at coordinate 105,705 of JAUNHE010000001.1, read as the reverse complement.
TGGCCGGGTGGCAGCCTGGTGCACCCGATACTGGGGAAAGACCTGGTCGCCAGCCGAATCGTCCGTTTCATCCTGATCAGAATCTGCCGCTACTTCTGCTTGATCGTCCATGTCATCACCAATGACTTCCACCACCGGGATTGCGCTCAGTGCATGGACACTGACCGGAGCCAGAGGCCGGGACTTATCCACCTCAAGAACCGCTTCGTATCGGGCAGGTTGACCGGGGGCAGAAAAACTAACCTGAAGCACCCGTCCAGCAATCCTAGCCCGCAAACGGGAAGGATAACTTTCTAGGCGTACTCGCTGCTGCCGGCTAGGGAGTAATCCGTCTTCCATACAATTAACGAATTTCGGTAATTTCTGGGCCGCGGCGGGGCATTTCTAACTTTTCCTGCCGCTGCTGAGGCTGAGAATTGTGCTGCTGAGGGCCGCTGCTCTGGCCGGCATTTGCTGCCTGCTTCTGGTTCTGGCCCTGCGTCTGAGTCTGATTCTGAGTCTGGGCCAGGTGTTCACCGATCGCCCCCGGCGCCCGCATAGGCAGTAGGTCTCGTGGCGCTTTGGGTTCTTCCCCGCGCACCACTACGATGCTGCAAAAAATTTCTTCCATTTGGGCTGCAGCTTCAGGTTTAAGGGCTGCATCGCCAGAAAATACTCCCCGCAAAAACCAGCGGGGTCCGTCCACTCCTACAAACCGGGCTACCCGAAAGCCCTTACGCCCGTCCTTGGTGTGAGCAGGTAGCTTGGAGATCATCTCCCGTCCCAGTCTGCCGTCCCGCAGCTCTACCGATCCCCCTTGCTCACGCACAGAGCTAGCAATTTCGCGGCGCAGCTCATCCCAAATACCCGCCCGTTTGGGGGCGGCAAAGGCCTGCACCTGCAAACTACTTTGGCCCTGCATCAGGGTAACGGCCACCAGCTGCTTATTTTTTTGCTCAATTTCTAGCCGTACGTTTAAGCCGTCACGCATTTTAACCCGCAGTGAGCCAAAGTCCAGGTAATCCTCATCAGCGGAGATTTCAGACTCATCCCAGGGGCCCTTGTCTCTAGAGAAGTCACCGTAACCGGTACTTACCGGATAGAGATCTTCCTGTTTTGTCCATTTCTGTGCGTGAGGAGAGTCGATTACTTCTTCTACTGCCTGGGTAGTCTGGGAGTCTGCCGATTTTTTAGTTTTCTTTTTTTTACCGAGACCAAACATTATTCTCTCTTTCCCTCAGTTACGTATTTTAAAGAATGGATCCACGTGTTCTAGGGGAAGCTAGTGCACCCCCGTAGAACCAAAGCCTGCTTCTCCCCTAGCAGAATCAGGCAGCTGGTCAGTGACCATAAACTGCGCTTGAGTATAAGACTGAATAACAAGCTGGGCAATACGATCGGAGCGGTTGACGGTAAAAGTCCGTTCCCTATCGGTATTAAGCAGGCAAACTTTAATTTCTCCCCGGTAGCCTGAATCAATAGTCCCGGGAGTATTAACCAGGGTAATACCGTGTTTGACGGCCAAACCCGACCGTGGGTGTACCAAACCCACATAACCGGCAGGCAGGGCAATAGCCACACCGGTAGGAATAAGAACACGCTGGCCAGGACCAATCTGGCAGTCAATAGTAGAACGTAAATCGGCACCGGCATCCCCTTGCTGAGCGTAAGAAAGGGGCTCTAGGCCTGGGTCGAGCATTTTAATAGGTAGCTTAATCTGATCAGTCACAATCTTCACTGTACTAGATTGCCGGCCCTACGTAGGCCGTACTGTGGCCTATCACTTGCAGGGAATTCACTGACACCCAGCTACAGGCTGCAACACGCTTACAGCAGCGGCTGCCTCAGCCCACTAGAATAGTTTTGGACGTATCCATCTATGCTGGCAAGCCAGTTTTGAGTTTTTCACAAAAAGACAGCAGGGGTCTGTATTTATGAAGACAGCAGACGAACAGTCTCACTCCATCGTTTACCGGGAGCGGCTTTCACCGGGGCCCGGTATGTGGCTCATAGTATTAGGAGCCGGTCTGGCCTCATTTTTTGTAGGGGCGCCCATTGCCATTCCTATTGGTGTTATCGCAGCTATTGTTGTTGCAGCCCTAGCCGGCATTATTCTCTACAGCAGCTCGCCGGTTATTGAGATTACCCCGCAGCTGCTACGCCTTGGCCGGGCACAAATCGAACGAAAGTATCTTGGTCTGGCCCAAGCCTTTCGTGGTGAAGAAGCAAGAATAGCTGCTGGACCAGAACTTGATGGTAGAGCCTTTATGTGTTTTCGTGGCTGGATCGGTCCTAAGGTGCGTATTGAGATTACCGACCCGGCTGATCCAACCCCTTATTGGATCGCCTCAAGCAGGCATCCAGAAAAAATTGCGCAGCTTCTTAACCAGGATTCTGCCAACCCGGCCCAGCCTCCTCAGGCCTAATCAAGGTAGCAAGCCCAGCAAAAAAGCTTCGATTCCCAGCGGTGAATCGAAGCTTATCGCTTTAACATACAAGAAGAACTCTTAAGCTGGCGGGCTAGCAGCCTAGCCTTCGCATTCGAGGCAGTATTTAAGGTTGCCTTCCTCCCGAGCAATCTGAGAACGGTGCCTTACCAAGAAACAGGAGGCACAGGTAAACTCATCCTCTTGGGCTGGCAGCACCACTACGTTTAGTTCTTCGTTCGATAAATCTGCACCGGGCAGCTCAAAACTTTCTGCGGCAGCATTTTCGTCTTCGTCAACTGCGCCTGACTGCATTTCGGACCGGTGTGCATTAAGTTCTTCAATGGATTCTTCGTTATTTTCTTCGTCCTGCTTGCGGGGTGCATCATAGTCAGTAGCCAAGGTACTCTCACGCTCCGTGTGTCTTGCACACTGCCCGAATTATCTGGGCAGGTGTGCGGCTTGTGGGACAAGTTTGCCACCGCATGACCCTCCGTAGCAATACCTGTAGTCGTGACGGTAACGCGTAGCATTTTTCACTAAAATATGAAATCTTGCAAGTGCAACCCGATAAATAATTTCAGATGCCCAAAACTTTATGTTCTCAGCATAATTTTATCCACGTTATTGCCCCGTTTGCAGCTCCTTTAAAAACAGTTCTTGATCTTGAATGGTTGATATAACCAATAAAGAATAAGACCCGAGATAGCCGGGGAAAACCCCGGCCCGCAGCAATATTTTGCAGCAAATCCCAGCATTACTGGGGTAAATTACCCCATTTTTACCTATTCGCGCTAGTCTTTTCTATAAGGTTTATCAGCAAGAGTCACTCAGCTAAAACAGGAGATCACATGCTTGAACTGCATCTGGCAGGTATTCACGACGATGGTGAACACCTTGTTCTTGAGTCGGCAGAAGGCTCACAATTTAGCCTACAAATTGACCAGGAGCTGCGGGCTAGCATCAGTAGGGCTCGAAAAATCCAGCCTGCCCGCGAACGACTCAAGATGAGTGACTTTGGCCCCCGAGATATACAATCCAGGTTTAGGCAGGGGGCAACAGTAGAAGAGATTGTTGCTGAATCCGGCTGGGATGCCGACAGGGTGCGCCGCTATGAGTGGCCCATTGTTGCAGAACGAGCCAACATTATTAACGTGGCCCGCAGCCTGCTTATCTCACAATCGCACACCGGAAGAAGCAGCGATGCTAGTGCCCTCCCCTTGGAAGAGCATATTATTCGTGTCGCTAAAAAATATAAGTTTTCACAGGCCCAGCCGGATTGGAACACCTTTCAGCAAGAATCTGGGCAGTGGACTATTAGTTTGGACTTTGATCTGACTGAGCAGATGAAAGCCGCCATCCCCCGCGGAATTGTTTTTCCGGCCCGCTGGTCCTATAACCCAGCCAACCAGAGTATCTATGCCTCCAATGAGGCAGCCTACTTTTTGATGGGCCGCGATCACAGCACGGACGCCCCTTTACCGGGAATCGGAGCCAACGAGCCCACCCCCACAGAACGGCTGCCCCTTGTTTCTGAAGCGGCAGAAAAAACGCACACCCCCACCATTAAGGCTGTTCAGCCCAACAAGACAACAGCTCAAGACCGTCTTCTTGAAGAACTTGCCAGCCGTAGGGGGGATCAAAAAATCAGCTCTGCCCGTGAGCGTAAACTGGCAGATCTGCTGGAACGAGCTCGACGCGGTCCCGAGCAGGCTGGTTTGGGTTTTACCCCCGAATCCTTGGAAACCGGTCCAATTCCAGCCCCTTCAGCAGCAAGAAGCCAGCAGCAGGAGCAGGGGCAAGACTCCTTGCCCAGCCAGCAAAGCCAGCAAGAGGCTGGCCAGAGCCAAAAACCTCAACGCTCGACCCAAAAAGCTAAACGCGCTTCTGTTCCCAGTTGGGATGACATTATTTTTGGTAATCAGCGGCAATAACTGCTATCCTTCGCAAAAATTACCACTATCTAGTGGACAAATGCCAACTTAAATGTTGGCAAAATTTGTTAATGTAATGGAAAGCAGCTGGGAAATACCTCAGATGTGACAGAGGCTACCTGTATATCTTGGTTAAACATCGTAAAATTATTTTCCGTACAAACTAGAGGGTGTGTCCCCAAAAATTATCTATCTACCCAGCTGTTTGTACCTTGCTAACCCAGCAAGCCTTGTTCATCGCAATGAGTCTTACAGAGACCAGGCTTAGATAGGTAAAAAATTTCATGGCCCCTCAGCAGTATCCCCAAGGTTCTCCTGGGAAGAACAAGACAGAAGCTGCTACAACCCAAGCGCTTGACCAGTCTGCGGTCCCCAGCGCAAGCTACGAACCGCTGGCAGAAGGCTACGTCTATGTCACCGAGGATGACTTAGCCAATAACTTTGCCGCCGAGACCGATCATGAAACCCTATCCCGCCAACTTTTTTTCTACGGCACCGAAGAAGAAAAGCGCTCCTTAAAAGACCGGCTAGAAGATCACCAGTACCAGCGTGCCTTAGCTAAAGAAGAAAGGCGTCAAGCAGAAATCCTGGCTGGAATCCAAGCCATGAGGCGTCAACAAGCAGGTCAGGAAGAGCCAGCCTCAAGCAGCCAGTTTAAAGCCAGTAAACCTCTACTGATCGGAAGCTTATCCTTACTAGGGCTTGTTGTTGGTTCAGGTATTCTAGTCACTGCCCTGAGTGGGGCTAATTCGGTTGCCCAGGAGGAAGAACTAAGGGCTACCCTTAGCCCCAGTCCCAGCAGCAGTTCTCAACCCAGCAGCTCGGCTGCGCCCTCACCTTCCTTTAACACAAAAGTGCCGGAAGTTAACTACCTGGATTCAGGCCAGGTTGTGGCAGATCCCGGCAGCGTAGACTACCTAGCCCCCAGCCAGCAAGAAATCCTAGCTCCACAAACCCAACAGAATCAGGCGCTAGAGGAAACCACAAGCCCGGTCAGCCAAAGCCTAAGAGCGACAGATCAGGCCACTGCTAGTGCACAGGCAAGCGAAACTGCCCTAGCCCAGACAGCCGCTAGTCCAGAACCAAGCGCAGCCCAGCCCAGCCTGTCCGGCTCAACAAGCTCGGGACCAGCAGCAACACCGGCGGCCCCAAGCAGCCCAGCCCAGGCAACAACCCAGGCCTATCAGGGCAGTCTTCCTGCTCAGACCCCTGCCCAGCAGGCCACAACTAACCGGTAGGTAAAAGCAGCAGCGGAACCAGACGTTCCCGATCGGTCCAGGACCCGTGCTGGCCTACCATGGCCAGTGCATGCTCCTTATAATGCCTCATATCGTAGAGGGCTATATCTTCTCGACAAGCCACCATAATATGACCAATCCTAGCTCTGGCCTGCTCAGTGATATGCCCACCAAAATAACCTTGCTGGTAAAGCTGCTCGCTATCAAGTATCCAGGCTCGATCACCATAAGCCTGACTCCAAGCCTGAAGCAGTTTTGCCTTGGCAGGCTCGGATCTATCCGCTAGATGTAGCTGCACTAGCCTAGGTTCACCGGCCGTCAGGGATACGTTATCAAGCAAGTGCTGCTGGCCAGAATAATCAATTCTGTCTTGGGGCTTAATATCAACCATCCCGTGGTCGGCCGTTAATAAAACCAAAACATGGCTAGGCAGGCCATGGACAAAGCGGCGTAAGATCAGATTAAGCTCTTCAAGGTGCTCTCGCCACTGGGGTGAATCAACACCAAAACGGTGCCCGGCCTGATCAATTTCCCCCCAGTAAAGGTAGACCAAAGACGGTTTGCGGGCAGAAAGAATACTGCTTGCCAAAGTGGTTCGTGCCACGAGAGACTGGGCATGAATAAACCTACCGCCACGCAGAGCGGCCTCGCTCAGACCGGAACCCTGATACTTACTTAAAGAAATGGTGGCAACGTCACAGCACTTTTCATAACGTTCAAAAACTGTACTAAAGGGCTGCCACTGGCGGGGATCTATGCTCTTGTCCCAGCCAGACAGGTGGTTCATGATCCTTCCACTGTCAGGATTTTTTACCTCGTACCCGGCGACTGCGTGTGTTCCGGGAGCTAAGGCTGTACCAAAGGAAGTCAGTGAGGCGGCCGTGGTAGAAGGCAGGGCGGCATCCAGTACTGCTAAAGAGGGCACCTTAGCTAGGAAGGGGGCATAGGCTGCATGCTGCTCAAGCAAGTGCTGGCCTAAGCCATCCACCATAATCACACAGACACTGCGGTAGCTGCTCGCATCGTAGCCGGCTTTTTCCACAAGCTCAGCTAGTTTAAGCGGATCATGCCTACCGGCCCCCCAGAGCGGATGGGGTTGAGGATTTAAGGATTGCTGCGCCAGCAGGCTGGCAGCAGATTCAAAAACGTCGGCCACACTTCTGGCTCCGTATGCTGGAGGTCCAGCCAGCTCATGACCGGCAAAGTCTCTCAAGCTCACTTCTGCTCAACTCCTAGGTGGGCGGCCCGAAGGGCCCTAGCAAACTTTCTGGCCTGGGCAACAAGCTCCGGTCCATCAGCAGTGGCACTAATGCGCATGACGACGTCTTCCCTCGAAGCAAGACCGGCGTAGCCGTGGTCTGCACTACAACCAGGGTCCGGGCAATCAGCCGGTTGAATATCAAGGCGCTGGCCCCCACTCCAAGACACCATAAGAGATATTTCGGAGGGTTGAACACCCGGCAAATAGTTATGCGGCTGGGGGTAGGAGTAGTTAAGCGTCATGCTATCTATAGCAGAGACCGGTAGAGTCTCCACACTCACATGGGCAACAACTGCATCTGCAGAATCATCTAGCTGTTGGTCATCCAAATGTGAAACCAGCAGATAGTTGCCCGCTAAAGCCAAAACTGTAATATGCCGGTGCACCTGGGCGCTTTCAAAGTGGGTTTCGAGCTGTACCAGGTGAGCCTCAGGTTCTTGCCCCAAGATACCGTCAGCCACAGCTTCCTTAACAAGATCGGGGTAAAAGCCTAACCTGTTGATTGACTCTTCTAAGGTCGCCTGAACCGCCTCACTCACAGCCAGCACCTTCTCTCTCTGCAAACCGGATACTGCACCAGATCATTTTAGAACATCCAGCCGGCTATTAACTCAGGGTTCGCCGTGCTGAATCCGTTCGCTGTTGGGGGTTGCCCAGCTTGATCTTGGCCATGGCAACGGTCAGGCTCTGCTGGGCAACAATCACCGGGTTAAGCTGAATGAAGGCTAGTTCAGGATGATTATCTTTAAGTAAAGCTACCCGAGCAAGCAAATCCTCCAGTAAATCTACCCGCACAGCTGCCAGCTCGTTTTCACCAAAAAGACGAACCGCAGCCTTAGGACTACGCACTAGTTTATAAATGTCTCTCTGTGTCAAAGGAGGAATCCTGCGGGCCCAGTCATTAAGCAAGCTGGTAGCATCCCCGCTCATGCCAAAAGAAATAACCGGCCCCAGCAAGGGGTCTTCAAGGGCTTCGATGACCGTTGCCTGACCCGCATCAACCTGTTTTTGTAGCGCTATCTGCTTATTTCCGTAGCGGGATAAAGTTTTTGTTAAGGCCAAAAATTCGTGTTCAAGCTGGGCCTTATTCTCAATATTAAGTCTGATTCCGCCTAAATCGAGCCGGCGACTTAGAAAATCATCGGTTGCTTTAAGCACCACCGGGTAACCAGAAACCTGCTCAACGGCAGCATAAGCCTGCTCCACATCCTCAACAACAAAGGAAGGTAGCAGGTTTATACCGTATTGAGCCAAAATATGGGAACTAGCCGCTTGATCGAGTTCCAGGAGTTCCTCCCCCTCTACCTCAGACATGAGGCCGTTAATAAAAGCTGCTGTATCTTTAGGGCGCACTCCCGCCGGGGCATAGAGGGTTCCGGCTTCTTTCTCTCGCCACTCGACATAATCCATAACCGAGGCTAGGGCGTCAACGGCCTGTACCGGGGAGGAATAGCAGGGCAGGCCAACTATAGAGGGCCCTTCTTCTTGTTCTTGCTTTTGGTCCGATTCCCCATAGATACCGTGCATCGTATGCTGAGCTTCAAGAATAGCTGGGAAAACAGCCAGGCTAGGTTTATTGAATTTTTGAGCGGCAGCAAGCATTCGGTCAGCAATCTTTTGGGGATCGCTCACGCCCTCAGTCAAAAAGACACCAATCAGGGCATCAATATCGGATGATTCCAGCGCAGTATAAAAAACCTCTTGCAGCAGGTTCATGCTGCCCTTGCCCAAGGTTAACATGGACTCAGTGAGCTTAACCTCGATGTCGCGGGTGGCAGCCCGGTCTGCGACCATTTGCCCCAGGGCAGCAGCGTTGGAGATAATCGCTATTCGCCGTTTTTTAGGTAACGGCATAGAAACCAAGAGCTGGGCTACGTCTAAAACCTGGTCCACGGAATCTACACTGATCACCCCTGCCTGGCGGAACATAGAGTCCAGGGCATCTCGAGGCACTGTAGAAGTACGCCCTGAATGACCCGGAGGCAGCTGCCGACCGGTCACCTGGTTTTTACTAGCGATAACAGGCTTACTCCGGGAAAGACGGCGGGCGATCCTACCAAACTTTCGCGGATTTCCGATGGATTCCAGATACAGGGCACACACTCTGGTATGTGGGTCGTCCTCCCAATATTGCATCATGTCATTACCGGAAACATCGGCCCTGTTGCCGGCCGAAACCAGGGAAGAGACCCCAATGTTTCTTCGCACCGCTGCCTGGGAAAACATGGCACCAATCCCGGCTGACTGGCTAAACAAGCCCAAAGAACCCGGGGGTGGATCTTTAATGGTTAAAGTTGCATCAAGTTTAATGGCCGGATCATTGTTAAGGAGGCCAAAGGATGCTGGCCCAATAATGCGCATACCGTAACCCCTAGCCGAACGAACCAAGGCTTTTTGTCGCGCCCTACCGCGGGCACCGTCATCAGCATAACCGCTGGTAAGAATAAGGGCGCCACGAGTTCCTGCCTGGCCACAAGCCTCTACGGCATCGGCCACTTTTTCGATAGGAAGGGTAATGATAGCTAAATCAATCTGCTCCTGAATCTGGCTGATATCCGAAACAAGAACAGATCCTTCCGGTGCCTGCTTACTGTCTTTGCCCGGACAGATAGCATAGATTTTTCCGGTGTATCCCCCAGTGATCAGATTAATCACGCTGGCCTTGCCGCCCAAATCCCAGTTACTGGAATCGGCAAGGACGGCTACGGTTACAGGGGTCAACAGTTCTGAGATTGACTGGGCTTCGGCCCGATGCTCCCGGGTTTCCATCACTTCCCGAGAACGGTCGGTGGGATCAATATCAAATTCAACGAGGACAATACCGTCTTCAAACTCTCGAGTGACTTCATAACCGGCGTCAGAAAAGACGTTAAGCATAGGACGGTTCTCGGGCAGCACCTCTGCAGAAAATCGTTGAATGCCGCGTTCATGGGCAGCAGCAGCCAGGTGCTCAAGCAGGATGGAGCCAATACCGCGGCCCTGGTGCTTATCAGAAATCATAAAAGCCACTTCAGCTTCTGTGGGATCATTGGTACGGTCATACCTGCCAATACCGAGTAGTTCTTCCCCGCGGTAGAGCACAAAGGCCACCCGGTCTACATGGTCAACAGTGGTAAAACGCGTTAATTCCTTGTCACTCAGTTTTGGTTTAGGGGCAAAAAAACGCAGGTAAATTGTTCTCTCACTCTGCCCGGCATACATCTGTTCAAGAGCATCCCGATCTGTCGGAATAACCGGCCGCAAATGAGCGGTTGCTCCGTCTCTGAGTACAACGTCTGCTTCCCAGTGAGTGGGATAAATAAAGGGTATCTCTGCTGTTGTTGGATGAGCCGGATCTTTAGCCGTGAATCCAGTTGACATGTGCGCCCCTGACCTTAAGCAAAATTTTTCCTGCTCCTAGAATACTCGAATATGGTGCAGCTTACACCGATCAGCTACTGCTGGCTATCAAAGAAGCCGCCCGCCTCAAAGGAGCCCCCGTAAAACCGCTCTAGCGGGCTGAAACATTACTTCATGGAAGTAAGAGGCTAGAATTGCTTGTGGTGCCAGGGGGCTGCTCCTAGCATTTTTTGAGATACACGCATTATTGAGGTATATATGGCTCGCCGTTCAAAAACTTTGCCCGACGATTTTCCCACCGACCTTAAAGAAAAGATCGTTGATATTGATGTCTCCCAGGAGATGGAGGCCAGCTTTTTAGAGTACTCCTACTCAGTTATCTACTCCCGTGCCCTACCCGATGCTCGCGACGGGCTCAAACCGGTCCAGCGGCGTATTCTCTACATGATGCAGCAGATGGGCTTACGCCCGGACAAGGGCCACGTTAAATCTGCTCGAGTTGTTGGTGAGGTGATGGGCAAACTTCATCCCCATGGAGACTCCGCAATTTATGACGCCATGGTTCGTCTAGCCCAGCCCTTTGCCATGCGAATGCCTCTCGTTGACGGTCACGGGAATTTTGGTTCCTTGGACGACGGCCCCGCCGCTTCCCGCTATACCGAGGCCCGGATGGATCCAGCAGCCCTGGCTTTAACAGCAGACCTGGACGAAGACGTCGTTGACTTTGTACCCAACTACGACAATCAGCTCCTCCAACCCACGGTGCTCCCGGCGGCTTTTCCTAACCTGCTTGTTAACGGTTCTGCCGGCATCGCTGTAGGCATGGCCACTAATATGCCGCCGCACAATCTGAGGGAAGTCATTGAGGGAGCCTGCTATCTCATTAAAAATCCCGATGCCAGCCTAGAACAAATAATGAAGTTTATCCCCGGCCCCGATCTTCCCGGTGGAGCAACTATTGTGGGCCTCCAGGGTATTAAGGATGCCTACCGGACTGGCCGCGGTATTTTTAAAACCCGCGCCAAGGCTTCTATCGAACAGGTCTCGGCCCGTAAGCAGGGCATTGTCTTTACGGAGCTGCCCTATATGGTGGGCCCTGAAAAAGTTATTGAAAAAATTAAAGACGGGGTTAGCAAAAAGAAACTAGTAGGAATTTCTGACGTTCAGGACCTCACCGACCGCAAAAACGGGCTCCGGCTGGTTGTTGAAATTAAAAATGGTTTTAATCCCCAGGCCATTTTAGCCTCGCTCTATAAATACACCCCCTTAGAAGACTCTTTTGGTATTAACAATGTTGCCTTGGTTGCCGGCCAGCCCCAGACTTTAAGCTTGCTGGATCTCTTACGGGTCTATGTTGAACACCGCACTACGGTGGTCCGCCGCCGCACCGCCTTTAGACTGAGTAAACGTCAGGAAAGACTGCATCTAGTTCAAGGTTTACTCCTTGCCATGGTGGACATTGATCGAGTTATCCAGATTATTCGTTCTGCTGAAGAGTCTAGCCAGGCTAGGCAGGAGCTCATGCGGGTTTTTGATCTTTCGCAAGAACAAGCCCACCATATTCTTGAACTAAGATTACGCCAGCTCACTAAATTCTCCCGGCTTGAGTTGGAAAAAGAAGAGCAGCAGCTAAGAGCAGAAATCGCTGAGCTGCAAGCAATCCTGGCAGATGAAAACCGGCTTAATGACGTCGTGATCGCTGAACTGCAACAGGTAGCCCAAACCTATGCTAGCCCGCGACGAAGCAAACTTATGCAGCAGGATGACCCGGCAGCTGCCCTAATCAGCCCTCCTGACCCAGGGAAAAAGAGCAGGCAGGGCTTAGGTTTAGCCCTTGAAATCGCCGATGACCCCTGCTGGGTACTTCTTTCTGCCTCCGGTAAAGTGGGCCGAACCCCTGCCCACCCGGGGCAACGCCAGCCCCTGGTGGATCCCGGTAAACGTATTAAACATGACGTTTTTGTTTCTATAGTTCCCACCACAGCCCGGGGTGAAATTGCTGCCGTTACCTCTGCTGGACGCATGATACGGGTCAATGTCATGGATCTTGCGGTTTTGGATCAGGCTCAAGGCACTCCCCTGCTGGATTCTGGAGTTGAGGCAGCAGACCTGTTTTCCCTGGATAAAGGGGAAAACCTCCTAGGCTTAGCTCCTATTAATACGGTGCTGGCCCTGGCTACCCGACAGGGAGTTGTCAAAAGGGTTAATCCCGACTACCCGCTTAATGCCGACAGCTGGGAAATTATTAAGCTCAAGGGCCAGGATCAGCTACTAGCCCTAGCCCCCTGTCCCAGCGATGATCTGCAGCTGACCTTTGTCAGCCAGCAGGCTAAGCTGCTGACTTTTTCCGCGGCTAAGGTTAGACCCCAGGGCAGAAACGGTGCCGGCATAGCCGGCATAAAGTTGGCTGGCTCTGATCAGCTCCTCGCTTTTGGGGTAACCAGCCCAGAGGATGCCGCTGTGCTCGTAACGGTTAGCCAGGTAGGCTCTGGGCAGATGCCCTCGGCTAAGGTAACGGAACTAAACCAGTATCCTCTTAAGGGTAGGGCGACGGCTGGGTTACGCTGTCACCGCCTACTGACCGGTGAGACTAAGCTGGCTCTAGCTTTTGTAGGACCGGGCCCGGCCAAGGCCGCTAGCGCTGCCGGTGTTGCTCGATCGCTACCAACCGAGTACGGCCCTCGAGACGGTTCGGGTGTGCTGCTCAGGCAAACTATTGCTGCCCTCGGTCCAAACTATCAGCAGGCCAGCACTAATCTAGAGGCCGGAACAAGCAGCGGAACGAGGCTAGACGCAGGCTCTACTAGCGCCCAGGCTGAAAGTCCGCAGGAGAACCCCCTCTTCTAAGCCTTAGTTAGCAGCCCTACCCTTAGTTGCTTACTGGCCCGCTGGATTGACCCTAATCCTAGCTAGCCAGGAGGTTTCTTAGAGCTTGACCACCTGATCACAGGCAGCAATATCTTCTGCCCGGTGAGAAACTAAAACAACAGCCGGTGGCACAAGTACTCTGGAGCCGGGCCGGGCAGAGTTCTCTACCAGGTCTCGATCAGCCTTGGTGCCCCGGGCAACCTCATTGATGAGGGCTCGGGCAGCTAAGGTATCAAGGTGAGCGGTAGGCTCATCCATGAGGAGCAGGGAAGACTCGGTCAGCAGCGTCCGCGCAATAGCAATGCGCTGGCGCTGGCCACCGGAAACATAGGAGCCACCGGCACCGACCTGAGTATCCAAGCCCTCAGGTAGAGAACGAACGAAGCTGCCTAAACCAACACGGTCCAAGACAGCCAGCATCTGTTCATCGCTTGGCCTTTGATCTTTAGGAGCTGCCAAGGCCAAATTGTTGGCGATGGAAGACTCAAAGATGTAGGCCGATTGTGGGCACCAGGCGGCATAACCGCGTAGATCAGCCCGGCTTAAGGCATAGCCGTTCACCGTCACAGATCCCTTTTCCACCGGCAAAAAACCTAGCAGAGTTGCCAGGGCGGTTGTTTTACCAGAGCCAGAGGGTCCGGTGATACCCAGCCACTGCCCCGATCGAATTGAGGCTGTTAAACCGGAAAAAACTGTTTGGCCCATACCCGGCCAGCGGGCGCCAACCCGCTTTAATTCCAGCTGGATAGGGGCACTTAGTTCCTCCCGTTTGAGGGCAGAGCGTTCATCTAGTTCTTCCTCTTGAAGCTCGTTAACTTCCAAGAGCGGGCTCATTCTGGCAACTAATTGGGCCAGGCTTGGCCAGCGACGTACCGCCTCAATATGCCCAAGGCTGCTGGAAGCCAGCCCCGTACACATAAAGACCAGAATGGCGACGGTTGAGGCCTGTAGCTGTCCTAGACGAACCGGTGTCCAGGCCAGGGCAATAATCCACAAGCTCACCGACCACCAGGTCAAAGTCGTCAAGCCGCGGCCAAATCCCACAGCACGGGAAACAGCCAGTACAGAATCAACGTTCTGCTGATCCTTCTGTGCAAAGGCAGCGGCAGTTAAATCGTTAAGACCGTTTGCCCGCAAATCGGGGGCAGCATCAATGGCAGAAACCCCCAGACGCAGCAAGGCTGAGGTAGATTCCCGGGCGCTGCCGTCGGCCCTATGATCCGTATAACGAACCAAAGCTGGAAAAATAAAAAGACTGGCCAGGGCTCCGGTCAGCACGGCTGGCACCGCAAAAGGAAGCAGATAAATTGTACAAGCTAGCATAAAAATCATGACCAGCACATGGGTCATAACTGGCACGATCACCTTGGGTAAGACAAGGCGTAACTCATCAATGTCTCCTACCAGGCGGTCAAGAATACGGTCTCCGCGCAGCAGAGATCGAATCGATAAGACCGTCCGACCGGCAGAATCCCACGCCCGTACCCGCAAGCGGTTAGCTGAGCGTAAGACTAAATTATGGGTATAAAACCTTTGCATGTACTGCAGCAGGGCTTGTCCCAGCCCGAGGAGGTGCAGGCCAGCAATGGCAGCAAGAATATAGTTTGCCTGGGCCGGCAGGCTGGCAGCCTTCATCAGCAGCCAGGCAGAAAAGCCCAGCATAAGCAGCATTAAAATCTGGGCCAGCACAGATAAGAAGAGGCGAAAAAGCAAAGGAAGCGGACCGATTTTGGTCAGGCTTCTGATATTGCTCATAGTTTTAAACCAGGGTAAGGGCTGGGGCTGACGGCGGGGGGCAGCCTGTCTTCTAGCTCCTGCATGGGCAGGGGGAATTGGGCTCTCACGAACGGCCCGTTTGAAGCCCTCAATATCCCATCCTTGTCTACCACCAGCTAAGAGGTCCCAGCCAAGGGCACGGCCTTGACGGTCTACTCTGGCCTTGAGCATGTAGTCGGTTCGGTCGGCCAAGGATAAATCGTGAGTCACAATCAGCAAGGTAGCACCGGTGGCTGCTAAAGCTGCTAAAGAAATATTAACCCGCTGGGCAGCAGCCTGATCCAGGTGGGCTGTAGGCTCATCCACCAGTACCGTGACATGCTCACCGGCCTGCTCTAAGGCATCAACCCGTGCCAGGGTTCGAGCTATAGCAAGCCGGCGCATTTGCCCAGCGCTCAGGGTCTCAGGGGCCAGATCGGCGTAGGAGTCTAGCCCCACGACCCGTAAATAACCCAGGTATTTTGCCCGTCCCTTGCGGGAGAGGGTTACCGGCCCCTTGCTGCTCAACAGGTTAAGTACCGCAGAGAGCTCCTCCTCATAGTGCACATAGACAGGAAAGCCGTAGAGGGCAACTTCTTCTAAGACAGAATTAGCAATAAAAGACGGGGACTGGCTCACCCACACTGTTTGGCCGGTACCGCTTACACTACCGGTAACCGTCATTGCCTCATGGGCTCCGGTAGGAATAAGCCCGTGGGCCACGGCTCCGGATAAAACACCCAGTAAAGTTGATTTACCGCAGCCGGATGGGCCCGTAATGGCGGTGGTGGTACCGTGCTGAATACGAAAGTTGACGTTTGAAAGAATTTCTCCGCGCCCCGGGTAGGTAACGGAAACTGCTTGTGCCCTTAGATAAGGTCCCTCCGGGCTAATATTGGTTTGCGGTAGGGGGCGATCAATAATACTTTGGGCCCGCCGTAGGGCCCCTATCCCTTCTTTGGACCTATGATAAGCTGCCCCGAAATCTTGCAGCGGCTTATAGCATTCGCGGGCAAGGAACAAGACAAGCAGGGCTGTGTCCACTGCTAGCTGGCCGGCCATAAGGCGGCTAGCCAGAAGATAGGCTAAGCCTGCCATTGCTAAACTGGCCAGCAGTTCCAGCCAGAAAGAACTCATAAAGGCAGAGTGCAGGGTGTACATGGTTGTCTTACGGTAGCGGTCACCCAGATCTGCTAAGGCTCTCGACTGGGCCTGTGCCCGGCCCAAACCAATAAGTACTGGCAAACCTTTAACCAGTTCAACAATGTGATCTGACAGTCGCAGTAGTTCCCTTTGGGCTCTCGCAGAATTAAGGCGGGCCTTCCTACCAAAAAAGAGGGTAAAGGCCGGCAGAAGAGGCAGAGTGAGGGTTAAGACTAAGGCTGAAGACCAGTCATAAACCAGCAGATAAAGCAGGATAAGAAGCGGAATCACCGCAGAACGTACCAGCGCAGTTAAAGTTTTGCTGTAGTAGTTATCCAGGGAATCCAGGCTACGTGAAATAAGCACAGCGGTAGCGCCGGTCCCGTCCGGGGTATCTATACCACCGGTTGCCAAAACTCGCTCAACCAGGGCCGAGCGAATCTGAGATTTTGCACCGGTAGCAGCTCGCTGAGCAAAATAGTTAAGGGCCCAATCACTGGCACTGCCTAAGGCAAGGCCTAGCGAGCCCACAGCCAGCAATACTTGCAGACTGGGGTCAAGACCCAGGCTTGCCAACCAGATACCCGCTACCTGCGCTTGAGCCTCTCCAGCTAAAGCTGCCAACCAGTCTGTACTAGCTCTTGGCAGAAGCTGGCCGTTACTAACAGCTTTAAAGGTTAGTTCTCCCAGGGAGGTCAAAGCGGTAGCCAGCACACTAGCAAATAAAATGAGTGCAAAAGATTTTACAGCAGCAAGAAAGGCAAATATTCCCAGGTTCACTGTTGCATGCGGTCCTAGCGGTGGTCGCTTATCCATAATCTGCGGGAAGTCTTTCTGCCGAAGTCTGTGTACGAGATTCCGATGAAATTTTACCGATTATTTCTGGGATAGTTGCCGGTATAGTCGGCTTTAAGCACAGTGATATCGCTAAAATAACCTTTTATTTTACCGGCAAGATACCCGCAAGCTACCGGGCATTTGTCACCACTAAGACTGGCACGGGACCGGTTTCGTGCCGGAGGCACAAACCGGCCCGCCGAGATTGTGCGCCTAGGCCCTGGGACCCAGCAGACCCAAGTGTGCAACAGCTTCTTTCTCCTGTCGCAGCTCCTCTACCGAACGAGCAAAACGTTCCCGTGAAAAGTCATCCAGCTCAAGGCCCTCCTGAATCTGGTAATCTCCCCCCGAACAGATCACGGGGAAAGAACAGATAAGGCCCGGCTCGACCCCGTAGGCACCTGTCGTTGGTACAGCCATAGAAGTCTGCACCGGGGCAGGATCTGTCCATAGCTGAATATGTTCAATAGCGGCGTGGGCTGCAGAACCTACCGATGATCCACCCCGAACCTCAATAATTTCGGCACCGCGCTGAGCAACCCGAGGAATAAATTCATTGCTGAGCCACTGCCGGTCCTTGCCCTGCTGGGCCAGCACCTGCTCGGCAGGCTGGCCAGCTACCCTCGCTTCAGCGATAGAAGGATACTGACTTGCAGAATGGTTACCCCAAATAGCAACACCCTCGATATCTCGCACGTGAGAGCCCGTTGCCTGAGCCAGCTGTGCTACCGCCCGATTATGGTCCAGGCGGGTCAGGGCGGTAAAACTCTTTAAAGGAAGATCAGGGGCATGAGATGCTGCAATTAAAGCATTAGTATTAGCCGGATTACCTACCACAACAACCCGGACGTCTCTGCTGGCCCCCTCGTTGAGGGCCCTACCTTGAGCAGAAAAAATAGCCGCATTTGCCTCCAATAAATCGGCTCGTTCCATGCCTTTACTACGCGGGCGGGCACCTACCAGTAGGGCAATATCGCAACCGTCAAAGGCTTGGACCGGATCAGAAAAAGTATTAACCTCTTCCAAGAGGTCAAAGGAACAGTCGGTCAGCTCCATAGCTGTACCTTCCAAGGCCTGTAAAGCCTGCGGTATCTCCAAAAGATTAAGACGAATCCTGCACTGTGAACCTAGCATGCTGCCCGAAGCGATACGGAATAGGGTGGCATAACCTATCTGGCCGGCAGCGCCAGTAAGAGTAACGGTAACCAGTGGAAGCTTTGCAGAAGTGTTTTCAGTCATGTTCCCAGTCTAAAAGACTAGCTCCCTTTAGCCCAGCTCTACGGGGCCTTAAGCATCAATAGAGGCCTGATCAAGCTGGTGGGCTCCCCTGATAATAAAGTCCTTTCGGGGTGCTACTTCGCTGCCCATCAAGAGTGAAAAGGAACGCTCAGCTGCCTGGGCATCGGCTACCTGGACACGCCGTAAAAGTCGATGCCGCGGATCCATGGTGGTCTCTGCCAGCTGATCAGCGTCCATTTCACCCAAACCTTTATAGCGCTGGATAGGCTCTTTATAAGACTTACCCTGTTCACTCAAGGATCTTAGTAGCTCTTCGAGTTCTCGCTCAGAATAGGTATAGACCATCTCATTAGCTTTACCCCGCCGCACCACCTCAACCCGATGCAAAGGTGGTACGGCAGCATAAACATGGCCGGCTTCCACCAGGGGCCGCATATAACGGTAAAAGAGGGTGAGAAGCAGGGTACGAATATGAGCCCCATCAACATCGGCATCGGTCATCATAATAACCTTGTTGTAGCGGATAGCGCTGAGATCAAAACTGCGGCCCGAGCCCGCACCAACAACTTGAATAATAGCGGCACATTCTGCATTGGCCAGCATGTCGGTCAAAGAAGCCTTTTGCACATTTAATATCTTTCCCCGAATGGGTAAAAGAGCCTGGTAGGTAGAAGAACGAGCCAGACGGGCAGTGCCTAAGGCCGAGTCCCCCTCAACAATAAACAGTTCAGAATGGGCTACGTTGTCGGATCTGCAATCCACTAATTTAGCTGGCATGGAGCTTGTTTCTAAGGCTGTCTTGCGCCGTTGCGTCTCTTTGTGAACCCGCGCAGAAACCCTAGCTTTCATCTCTGCAACAACTTTTTCGCTCAGGTTAGCTGCCTGCAGTTTCTCTGCCCGCGCTGTTGCCTTAAGGCGACGATCAAGTTCCTTGCTCACAATGCGCGAAACGATCTGACGTACCGCAGGGGTACCAAGAATTTCCTTGGTCTGCCCTTCAAATTGTGGCTCTGCCAAACGAACCGTCAAAACAGCCGTTAAACCGGCTAAGACATCGTCCTTTTCAATTTTTTCTTGCTCGCGTACCTTATATTTACGGGCATTAGCATTGAGGTGTTTTCTAAAGGTTCGTACAAGACCCTGCTCAAAACCAGCAAGGTGAGTACCCCCTTTAGGAGTAGCGATAATATTAACAAAACTGCGGATATTTGTTTCGTAACCTACTCCCCAACGCAAGGCAAGGTCCACCTCGCAGTCTCGCTGCACCTCCTTAAGCTGGGAATGACCGTGTTCATCGAGTACAGGCACCGTCTCAGTAAAAGTCTCCCGGCCTTGAAAACGCCAGATGTCCGTCACAGGATCGTCATGGCTCAAGAAATCAGCAAATTCTGAAATACCACCGTCGTGTTGAAAAACTTCCTCATGCGGGCCAAATTCACCCGGAGTTCCCGGTTCTTGACGCTCATCTCGAATGAGGATCCGCAGGCCAGGAATCAAAAAAGATGTTTGCCGGGCTCGTTGAACAAGCTGATCGTAATTAAAACTGGCATCCGGAGTAAATATTTGTGGATCTGCCCAATAGCGCACGCGGGTGCCGGTTAACCCTCGTTTAGCTTTTCCTACAACAACTAAAGCAGCGTTGTCCTGGCTTGCTTCCTTAAAGTCATGGTCGGGATGAGGGCTCCTGCTCTTGGCAAAAATTCCCGGGATGCCGTGTTTAAAACTCATCTGGTAGGTTTTGCCACCACGGTCAACCTGCACGTCAAGGCGGCTAGACAGGGCGTTAACTACCGAGGCACCAACCCCGTGCAGACCGCCCGAAGCTGAGTAGGAACCACCACCAAATTTACCGCCAGCATGGAGTTTAGTATAGACAACTTCAATACCGCTTAAGCCGGTGCGCGGTTCTATATCGGTAGGAACGCCCCGGCCATCATCACGGACTTCAACAGAGCCATCTTTATAAAGAATAATTTCAATAGACTGGCCAAACCCCGCTAATGCTTCGTCAACAGAGTTATCAATGATCTCCCACAGACAGTGCATGAGCCCACGCGAATCCGTGGAACCAATATACATGCCGGGACGTTTACGTACAGCTTCAAGGCCTTCCAGTACCGAAAGGTTACGAGCAGTATAGGTTGAAGCTGCCACAGAAACTCTCCCATCAATGATCAGCCAGCTAAGTAACCACCCTATTTTATGCGTAAATTTGTTCGAATGCACTGACCAGCACGCCCTAGTTGATCCCACAGGGGCAGCTTAGGACTAGAAGCTGAGGGCGAAACAATGCAGAAATACATTTCCTGACAGCGAAAGGGAGGGCTAGACTAAACCAACTCATGGTTACATTAGAGTAAAGACTAATAACCGACAACTGTTGCAGGAGAGTGCTATGGCTGCTACAACACTAGAGAAAAAAGAATTAACCGTTGCTGATCGTTGCGATGCCTGCAGTGCACAAGCCTACGTCAGAGTAGTTCTGCACTCAGGCAATGAGCTATATTTCTGTGGCCATCACGCCCGCGAAAACGAAAGAGGTCTCAAGGAAGTGGCCTCTTACTGGGACGATCAAACCGATCGCCTATCCTAGGGCAAAAAAGAGATAAGACTCAGCATAAGAGTAGGGGCCCTGCCACCCAAGGAAGGATGGCAGGGCCCCTACTCTTATGTATTTAGTCTAGATAATCACGCAAGACCTGGCTACGGGAAGGGTGCCGCAGCTTGGACATGGTCTTGGATTCAATCTGGCGAATTCTCTCACGAGTCACCCCGTAGACCTTACCAATTTCATCCAGGGTTTTGGGCTGGCCATCGGTCATACCAAAGCGCATGGCAACGACGCCGGCTTCGCGTTCTGAGAGAGTATCCAAGACAGAGTGGAGCTGCTCCTGCAAGAGGGTAAAAGACACTGCATCTGCGGGAACTACTGCCTCAGAATCTTCAATCAAATCACCAAATTCAGAGTCACCATCTTCACCCAGGGGTGTATGGAGCGAAATTGGTTCGCGGCCATATTTTTGAACCTCAATAACCTTCTCTGGAGTCATATCAAGTTCTTTAGCCAGCTCTTCTGGGGTGGGTTCACGCCCCAGGTCCTGAAGCATCTGACGCTGCACCCGGGCCAGCTTATTAATAACTTCAACCATATGGACCGGGATCCGGATAGTCCTTGCCTGATCGGCCATAGCTCGAGTAATAGCCTGCCGAATCCACCAGGTGGCATAGGTTGAAAATTTAAAACCCTTAGAGTAATCAAACTTTTCAACGGCACGGATAAGACCCAGGTTTCCTTCCTGGATCAGATCCAGAAAGAGCATGCCTCGCCCGGTATAACGTTTGGCTAAAGAAACAACCAAACGCAGGTTAGCTTCCAAAAGATGATTTTTAGCTCTCCGGCCATCGTGGATGACCCAGCGAAGCTCTTTTTTAAGTTCACGATCCATGTCAGGATTTTTTCGCAACTTATGCTCAGCATAAAGACCTGCCTCAATACGCATGGCCAAATCTACTTCTTGCTCAGCATTAAGCAAAGAAACCTTGCCAATTTGCTTCAAATAATCTTTAACCGGGTCAGCCGTTGCTCCGGGGGTTACCACACGAATAGCCGGAGCATCATCGTCATCGTTAGTAGTCAGCACAAAACCGTTATGTTTTGCAGCAACTTCTTCAGACTGTTTCTTTTCTTCTTTTTTGGCGGTCTCTTCTTCAGTTTCTTCTAGCTCTATATCAACTGTTTCGCCATCAACGTCATCGTCAAGATCCAGATCTTCCTCATCAAAATCTTCATCGTCATCAATGTCGTCAGCGGCCTTGGCTGCTTTTTTAGTGCTTGCTGAAGCAGAGGAGCTGTTTTTATTCTTGGCCGCTGCTTGATCGGCATCGTCGTGGACAGCGTCCAGGCTTTCCTCATGTTCAACAGTCTCAGCCTGCGCTTTAACGGTCCGACCGCTAGCCTGCGAGCGGCCGGTTTTTTTCTTGCTGACTGTGGTGGTCTTGGGTTCGACAGCTTCGCTTTCCGATACCTTCTTGCGAACAGCAGGTGACACAGAGTACCTTTCCTCATTTGAACAGACCGTCTTCAAAGAAGAATGACAGTCAAAACGCCTAAGACCCTGTCAAGTCTGTTGTTGTCAAAAAAAATATTAGGACCGACCTACAGGGAATTTATCCGCTTAACAGAAAGCCAAATAAGTTTATTCCCATACCTGTAGGTAGAAAACGCAGACTAAACGGGGTCAGTCATACAGTATGACAGATTTTTAAGCCAAAATAGGTGAGGCTGCATGCGTGGTGCAAGAGGCAAATAATACTGTTAAGTCACAATCCCTGTATAGTCCTCATCTGCCTACACTGACTGCCTTGGGTTAGGAGGTCAACCAGCGGGGCAAGCGGGCAGTATCCAGCAGTCTCTCCAGTATTAGCAGATCCTGCCCAAGCCCTTCTTTATAGGGCTCTAACAGGTACCTACTGCGGGAACTACTGCCTTTAAACCAGGCGATCCAGGCCTGGGTAGCAGCCAGATAGGCCGCCTGTTGCTCCTCGCTCACCAGCAAAAGTACACTGCACAATCTATCTAGGGCATCTAAACGCTGCCAGCAAGGATCCTGCTTAACTTGTCCTAACAAAATATTACTAAAATGTTGCAGGGACTGAGAATTTTCTAGAGCCGGACCTAAAAGAGGAGCAGGGGCTTGGGCTAGCTCTTGTTGGAGCTGAACAAAATCTGTGCTGCTAGCAATCAAGCTGGGCGGTAAAAGAAGAGATCCTACCCCAGGCTCTTGCTGGTAAAGATCGCTGCTGTACCGGTAGGTAGCAAGGTGATTCAGCAAAGCAGCCAGATCTACAAGAGACCTTCCAGCTTGATAGAGCACAAATTGCAGGCTGGACACTGAACTAAGGGTTCCGGCAAGAAAACCAGCGATCTGTGCAGGAAGCACCTGGCGGATTCTGTCAGCGTAGACCGCGTCAATATTTTTGTTTTCTTCCTGATTAAGCGGTTGAGCTAGCACAGTGAGAACCTTTTCTATAGCCAGGTTCCAGAATCTAGCTTCAGCATATTTTTGCCCTACAAAATTCTGGCCATATTTTTGGTCCGTAACCTGTACGGCAGTTTTTTCAAAAGAGGATCCTGCCTGCTGCAACCAGGCCCGGCAGAGGTCAGGCTTTAAAGTCGCCCGGGCCTTAAAACTGGCTCTTTGCAGGGCTTCGCCCTGGCTGCTGGAAACCAGGGAACCTTGCATCATCAGATCAAGGTAAAGCGGGCTATTGGCTATATCGCAGATAAGCCCGTTTGCCACACGATGGAGCTGGCTCGTTTTAAGCTGCCACCACTGCGACTGCCCTACAAAGAACAAACCGGCCAGTTCTAAGGCTGAATCTGCTGCTGCTAGCTCAGCCGCTTTTAACCAGCCGCTAGCTGCGGCTAGCTGCTCCTCTTCTTCACGCAGTTCTTCCTCTGCCAGAAATAGCTGCTGGTGCAGGTTTAAATGCTGGGCTCTTATTCCCCGATCCGAAGCAAAAACAAGCACAAAAAAACGGCTTAAGCTATCCCTAGCGTACGCTGCAGGTAGCAGGGAAAGGTAGTGGGCCAGAATCCCAGCTGCCTTTCCCTGCCCTAGCTTTAAATCCACAGCGTTAATACGTAAAACCGGCCCCATGTTCTTCCGGCCAGCAGCCAGCACGACCACGGCCTGACTGGGCCAATAACCCAGTTGATGAACGGCGTATGCCAGAAGATCGCGGGCATCGCATACCGGGCTGATCTTAAAGGAAGGATCCTGATTCTTTGGTGGACTTGTCATAGTCCAAGCCTGCCGCTAGCAGCCGACAGGGCGCCAACACGGCAGAGAAACTGTGGATAGCGACCAGGCCGCCAAGCGGAAACCCTAGCTTATCCCCAGCCCAGCTGTGCAGACAAGGGTCACAGCCTTAGGTATCGGAATCGGTCAGACCTGCTAAGTAAGCCTCAATAGCTGCCCCCAGTTCATCACGATTGGGTATCTTCCCTTCTTCTCGTTCGGCAAGAGAAAGCATCTGGGAGCCCCCACTGCGGATGTTGTAATCATAATTTTCTTCGAGCCTGCCAATCATGACACCAATCTCTGGGCTGGCCTCTACCTGGGCCGCAATTTGCAGCTGGGCAGAGTTTGAGGCATCCAAAAGTTGATCCGTAGGCAAAGAAAGTTTAGCTGCCATGGATAAGTGCTCCATGGCCAGCAGGGCTGACTGAGGTAGCTCAGCCTCAGAAAGATACTGAGGCACGTTAATGGCAAAGCCAGCTGTGCCAATGCCGGCTTCGCTTAAGGAAACCTCTAGCAGGCTGGAGACGCTGGCTGGCAACTCTGCAATAGGATTCCAGGCAGAAATTCCGCGCGTTAAATCTTTGCGCGTTCCGTGGGCTGAAACCGGTAGGGGCCTGGTATGGGGAACCGGCATAGGAAAGCCACTAACTAGCAGCCCAACCGAGACCTCAAGTTTTTCGGCAATGTTAACCACGCTTTTGACAAACCGCTGCCACTGTAAATCTGGTTCGGCTCCAGCGAGAAGAAGGAAAGGTTTGCCCAGGCGGTCTTCGACCGCATAAAGCTTAAGTTCTGGCAGCACCGGAGACTCGTAGTGGTCCTCCACAAAGCGAATACGAGGACGACGGGCCCGATAGTCGTGCAGCTGATCTGAGTCAAATTCGATAATCGGAGCGTTCTTTAATTCTTTAAGCAACACTTCAGCCAGGTGTCCAGCGGTTGCGCCGGCATCTTGCGGATGGCTCAGAGCGATAACCAAAGGTAAGCCACGCAGACCGTCCTTATTGAGGGCGCCGGCCTGAGCTAGATATAAATTTTCTGGATCAAGCATTTCACTCCCCTATCCCTTTTAAATTAGCCATTTCATGCTTGTTAACACACAACTCTATCCCCTCAAAGCCGGGATGCTGAGCTCTACAGCAGGTAACGCTTAAAAATGCTGCGCTATTCCATATCCTGAAATTTTCTTTAGCACACCGGGATGTCACGGCGGCCTGCTCAAGTAGGCTTATGCTTAAGTCCTAGGGCCGGTTGAAGCTACAGGCTCACACTAGCCCGGTAGATCCCGATCAAAACTTTGCCCACAAAGTAAGCAGCAAGGAGAACAATGTCTCAACCCGCCGCTCTTTCTCTTTCCCTGGTAGCTCCAGACCTCACCTTGGCTCAGGCCCATGTTCTAGTTTTAGGTGTCTATTCATCAGCTCAAGGTCCCCTCCTAGCCCAGGCAGTGCTCAGCCAAGAATCCGCCCAGGGGTTAGAAGCAATCCTGGAAGATTTAGGCGTTACGGGAGCTAGGGATCAGCTTCATCGGCTGCCCGGCCTAGAAGATACCTGCGCAGACATTGTTGCCCTCATTGGCATGGGTCCCCGCCAGGAGGATCCACAGGAGCACCTTGATAGCTTACGTTACGCTGCTGGCTCAGCTATTCGCCAGTTAGCCGGCTATCAAGAGGTCCTCTTAGGATTTGAAGCCACAACCCTAGCAGAGGTAAGCGCTATCGCTCAGGGGGCTGCCCTAGGAGCCTTCGCCGATAAGCAGCATAAATCCAAGACAGCAGACGCGGTCAAAGAGGCCGTCAGCAAAGTAGGCATCATCAGCCCCCTCCCGGCCGATCAGGCCAGTGCCGCCTTAAACTATGCCAGTATTGTCGGCCAGGCTGTGGGCGCAACCAGGCAGCTGGTCAATATGCCACCAAGCCATCTCTATCCGGAAAGCTTTGCCACACTAGTCTCGCAAGCCGCTCAGGGAATTGATCATCTCCAGGTAGATGTCTTTGACCAAAACTGGCTAGCCAAAGAAGGTTTTGGGGGCATACTGGGAGTTGGCCAAGGCTCAAGCAGGCCGGCTCGCCTGGTACTGGCCCGCTATAGACCTCCCCAGGCACAGGCTCGCCTTGCCCTGGTAGGTAAGGGAATTACTTTTGATACCGGGGGCATCTCCCTCAAACCGGCAGAGTCCATGATTCCCATGAAATCAGACATGACCGGCGCGGCCACCGTCTTTAATGCTGTTAAAGCGGTAGCCCAACTAAAATTAGAGGTTGAGGTTACAGCCTACCTTTGCCTGGCAGAAAACATGCCCGGTGGTGGATCCATTCGCCCAGAGGATGTCCTCACTCTCAGAGATGGCAAGACCGTTGAGGTTATTAATACCGATGCTGAAGGCCGGCTGGTGATGGCAGACGGTTTGGCCTACGCCAGCGAATTTGAGCCAGATGCCATCATTGATCTGGCTACTCTCACCGGTGCTCAAATGCTGGCCCTCGGCACCCGATACGCTGCTGTCATGGGCCAAGAACACATAAGAAACCAGCTCCTGAGGGCAGCAAAAACAAGCGGAGAACTACTGTGGCCTATGCCCCTGCCCGATTATCTGAAGGAGGAACTAGCTTCAGCCAGCGCAGACCTTAAAAATATTGGTAACGGCCGCTGGGCAGGCATGCTCATTGCAGGGCTCTTTTTACAGGAGTTTGTGGCTGAAAAGGACGGTAAAAAAATTCCCTGGGCACATATTGATATTGCCGGCCCTTCCTATAACAACGGGGCCCCTTACGGCTACACCCCCAAAGAAGCAAGCGGCATGTCCTTACTAACCCTAGTCAACTTTATTGAGAACTTCTCCGCTTCACGGACTGCCCACGAGCAAGCAGCCTAGTCTTAGCCAGCAGCAGCTGGACAGGGCTCCTTTTTGGTTATTGTGTCCTGAGTGAAACCTAGCAAAAAATGGCCCTTATTTTGACTGCTAGCAGCTAACCTGCGGTACTGTGAAAGTAAAGTTTCTAGCCAGGATGTGCCCAACCCCACGAATCCATAGGATACTTAGGGTTACAGACACGATAAGCTAGGGAACATAACCTCAGGCAAAGGACTAAAATTCAACCTACGCAAGGGAGCGTCAAACCTTGGCAACAGCTCAAGAATTCGACATTCTAATTCTCGGTGGAGGCAGCGCAGGCTACTCTGCCGCTCTTCGTGCAGTGCAGCTTGGTTTTACTGTAGGCCTCATCGAAAAGGAAAAACTGGGCGGCACCTGTTTGCACACCGGCTGCATCCCCACCAAGGCCTACCTACACGCTGCAGAAGTTGCCCAGGAGGCAAAAGAATCGGCAAAATACGGCGTCAACGTCAGTTTTGAATCCATTGACATGGACAAAGTTCGCAGCTACAAAGACAGCATTGTAGCCGGAAAATTTAAGGGCCTCTCTGGTCTACTTAAGATGAAAAAGGTTCAGGTCATCCAGGGTGAAGGCAAGCTAACCGGCCCTACTACCATTACCGTTGCTGAAGAAGAGTACAAAGGCAAGCACATTATTCTAGCCTCTGGCTCTATTTCAAAAACCTTTGGTTTAGAGATCAAAGACAGGGTGATTACCTCAACCCAGGCCCTAGAAATGGATTACCTGCCCAAGAGCGCCATTGTACTTGGCGGCGGCGTTATTGGTTCAGAGTTTGCTTCTATGTGGAACTCTATGGGTGTTGAGGTAACCATTATCGAAGGCCTGCCCCATCTGGTGCCCAACGAAGATCCCGCTATCATCAAAGTGGTTGAACGCGAGTTCAAGAAGCGGGGCATCCGCTTTAACACCGGCACCCTCTTTGAAAAAGTTGAGCAGGATGCCAATGGTGTGAAAGTCAGCTTGGCCGATGGCAAAGTTTTTGAGGCAGAGCTGGTTCTGGTAGCTGTTGGCCGTGGGCCTAACACCGCTGGATTCGGCTATGAAGAGCAAGGTATCCCCATGGATCGAGGCTTTGTTCTTACCAATGATCGCCTGCATACCGGGGTTGCTAACATCTATGCTATCGGCGATATTGTTCCCGGTGTTCAGCTAGCCCACCGCGGTTACCAGCAGGGTCGATTCGTGGCAGAAGAAATTGCTGGCTTAAACCCGCTGCCGGTTGAAGATATCAACATTCCCAAGGTTACCTTCTGCGATCCAGAAATTGCCTCTATTGGCTACACCCAGCCTAAGGCTGAGGAAAAATTTGGTAAGGACCAGATTCAAGTAACCGAGTACAATCTAGCAGGTAACGGCAAATCATCGATCCTAGGAACCGGTGGTTTAGTTAAGGTTATCCGCCAAAAAGACGGTCCCATTGTTGGGGTTCATATGGTGGGCAAACGTATGGGTGAGCAAATTGGCGAAGCCCAAATGTGGGTAGCTTGGGAGGCCTTCCCCGAAGACGTAGCCCAGTTTATTCATGCCCACCCCACGCAGAACGAATCCCTGGGTGAGGCAGCTATGGCGCTTGCCGGTGCTGCCCTGCACGGTTAGTTTTTGGCTGGTCTGCCCCAGCCAAGGTTCAGGCCAGCCCCACTTTCGTAAGTCAAGCATCTACAAGGAGATACGGGAAGAACATGTCCCATAGAGTAGAACTGCCCGCTTTGGGCGAATCCGTAACCGAGGGTACCGTCACCCGCTGGCTTGTTGAGGTTGGCGATACCGTAGCCATCGACGACCCCCTACTAGAAGTTTCCACCGACAAGGTAGACACCGAAGTACCCTCCCCCGTCGCCGGCGTTGTCGAAAAAATTCTTGTTGAAGAAGACGAAGACGTCGAAGTCGGCGCCCTACTCGCCATCATCGGCCAAGGAACAGGCTCCTCACAAACTAGCGCTGACACCGCAGCTGAGGAAAAAGAAGATGAGGAACCCGCTGGGGAGCAAGAGACAGCTTCCGAAGATGAAGAGGAGGACCAGCCTCAAGAAGAGCAAGACCAGGTAAGCTCCTCAAGCCAACCGCACAATAGCGATTCTTCTTCCTCACAGCAGCAGATCACTTTGCCTGCCCTGGGCGAATCCGTAACCGAGGGTACCGTCACCCGCTGGCTTGTTGAGGTTGGCGATACCGTAGCCATCGACGACCCCCTACTAGAAGTTTCCACCGACAAGGTAGACACCGAAGTACCCTCCCCCGTCGCCGGCGTTGTCGAAAAAATTCTTGTTGAAGAAGACGAAGACGTCGAAGTCGGCGCCCTACTCGCCATCATCGGCCAAGGAACAGGCTCCTCACAAACTAGCGCTGACACCGCAGCTGAGGAAAAAGAAGATGAGGAACCCGCTGCCCCCGAGGAAAGCAAGCAGGCTGATCAGCGGGATGAGCAAGAAGACTCCCAAGCCGCGGCGGAAGAAGAAAGTGCAGAAGCGGCTGCATCCTCAGCCCAGAGCCAGGTTAGCGACGCACAGGCTCCTTCTGCCAGCTCAGAGTCCGGCAGCGTCTACGTGACCCCTCTGGTGCGCAAACTAGCCAAGCAGGAAGGTATCGATCTTTCCAGCATTAAAGGTAGTGGCGTTGGTGGTCGTATCCGTAAGCAAGATATCCAGGCTGCCGTCGAAGCTAGGCAGGCTGCCGCTGCTTCCAGGCAGCCCGCTAGTGCCCAAGCCGCTGCACCCGCAACAGCTGCTGCTAGTCAGGCTGATAGCAAGCCTCAAAAGCCCAGCCCTGAGGCC
Organism: Rothia sp. (in: high G+C Gram-positive bacteria); assembly: GCA_030524105.1. GTDB lineage: Bacteria > Actinomycetota > Actinomycetes > Actinomycetales > Micrococcaceae > Rothia. The sequence goes on along the minus strand of JAUNHE010000001.1, from coordinate 76,214 downwards.
TCCGCCCAACGGGGTAGCACACAGAAGGCAACCCGTATCCGGCAGACCATTGCCAAGAGAATGGTTGAATCCTTACAGACTTCTGCCCAGCTGACTCAGTTTGCAGAGGTTGATCTCAGCCGTCTTGTCTCCTTAAGAAACAAGGCAAAGGACGGTTTTGCTGCCCGTGAAGGTGCAAAACTTACCTTCCTACCTTTCTTTGCTAAGGCTGTTACTGAGGCACTGCAACAGTACCCCCAGTTTAATGCCACCATGTCCGATGATCTTAAGGAAATCACCTACCATGGCACGGAAAGTCTCGGTATTGCAGCCGATACTCCCAAGGGCCTGCTGGTTCCGGTTATTCACGATGCTGGGGACTTAAACGTAGCTGGACTTGCCAAAAAGATTCAGGATGTGGGGAATCGAGCACGCAGCGGTCAGATTGGCCCCGATGAATTGTCCGGCTCTACCTTCACTATCTCTAACATAGGTCAGACAGGCGGGGTCTTCTTTACCCCCATCATTAACCAGCCCAACGTTGCCATCTTGGGTATTGGCGGCACGGTTAAGCGTCCGGTTGTTGTAGAGGATGCCGAAGGTAATGACGTCATTGCTATTCGTAGTATGACTTATCTGTCGCTGACCTACGATCACCGAGTTATTGATGGTGCCGATGCTGGCCGTTTCCTGCATCTGCTTAAGACTAGGTTAGAAGGGGCAGCCTTTGAGGCGGATTTAGGCCTCTAGACTGGCCTTAGCTCCTAAACAAGGTGGGTACCTCTAGCCGGGTGCCCACCTTTTCTTCTTGCGTGACTTTGTTCCCTGGCATAGATACCGGATATTTACCGGCAGAGTGTCTGCAAAATTTTGCAAAGTTCCGTAGACTTTAGCTATGACTATTGCTACTCATCTTCTTGTCTTTTTGCATGTACTCGGTGCCACTATGGTTGTTGGTATCTGGATAGCAAACTTTAAAAAGAACATTGTTGTTCCGGGACAATTTCACGCCGCCTGCCTGCAGGTACTCACCGGCTTTGCCCTGTATTTTATTCAGATGTCTAACCTTCCTGAAAATTCGGCAACCTTATTCCATATGCAGGTGGGTATCAAGATGGTTCTAGGCCTGATTATTGCCCTGCTCGCCTTCATCGGCCAGCGTCAGTACAAGGCTGCCAGAGCTTCAGGGGATTTGGATGCAGCAGGTAACATTGCCCTAGCCCACGCCGTTGGTGGACTGGGACTTATTAACATTGCTATTGCAACCCTATGGATGGGAGCCTAGAGGACGGGTTTAGCCTCAGAAAGCATCCATCCCGCTACTGTTTTTTCCAGCGTAAAGAGCACACGCTGCTCGGCCTGACCATCAACCACGTAAATACCGGAGGCAGCTAAACTTTGCGGATCCTCATCCTCTGCCACCGGAGCGGTTACAAGAGCTTCTATAGTAGCCCTGCTGTCAGAGTGCTCTTTGACTTCTGCTTCTACTACCTGCATCTGGACCTGCCCCAGCTCCTGGGCAGATTCAGCAGATAAAAGCAGCTGATCAGCCCGGGCTATTTCAGAATTATCTACCGTGTATTCGGTGATCATCCCCTTATCTAGCTGGGTCAGTGCCTGAGAACGCCTATTGATGAGCTCCTTTAAGCGTTCGGTCAGTTGAGAACCGGTGGCAAGATCTACCGCCTCTGCCTGCTCAGTCTGCCTGCCTTCTGCACTTGGGTTGCTTAGGCCGGTGCTGCTCTGCTCTGTTTGCGGCGAAGCGTAGACGGTTCCGACCAGTTCAACCGGCCCCTGGTGAGCATTTGAAGGCTGGCTGTATCTATCGTAGGCAAATAAGCAGGCTCCCGCTAAGAGAAGGCTGGCCAGCCCGGTATAGGCCAGGAGTTTTTTAGCTGATTTTTTCTTGACTGGCTTCTCTACCTGGCTCAGAAGAACCGTTTGGGTTGGCATAGTTTTTGCAGGCTGGCAAAATTGCTGATCTAAAAGTTTGGCTAGTTGCAGCAAAAGATCGGGCGCAGCCTCTGCTTGTAAGGCTTCTTCTAAGAGCTGCCCAACCCGGGGGCCGTAGGGACCGTGCTGGAGTATAAGCCGGGCCCGATGCTGGGCAGAGGCAGGAGCATCGAGGGCCAGGCACTGCCAGAGAATAGCAGAAGCCTGCGCCTGGTTTTCTTGAATAGCCTGCTGTCGTTCTTGATCTTCTAGGCGGCTTAAATCTCGGTTAGCTCCAAACAGTTTGGGCTTATGCTCTTGGGTAAAACCTATATGCTCTGCACCCAGCTGCCGGTAAGCAATCTGCTGACCGTGTAGCTCCTGGAGGCCGTAGGCTAGGGTCTTAGCCAGCTGACTTACCTGGACCTCGCTAAACTCGGTTTTGTGGGCTAGGGCCTGAGCTAAGGTACCTTCCCTTAAAGGTTCGTACCAAATTTGATCGGTATCTCCCATTACCGCCAGGGCCTGAACGGTAGCTAGGTAGCGGTTTTCGGGCAAAGAACACATACGCTCAGCTAGTTCAACCTGCTGATCATGAGCCTGGCCTTGCTCAGACTTAGCTCCTGCCCTCTCATTGACCAGTTCTTCAAGGGTATATTCTGCTGCCACCAGCCCAAGGGGATCCTGTTCAGGCCCGGGCCTATAGCTAGCCAGCCAGACTGCCCGACTCATACTGGCCCCTAAGGATTTTTCTAGCTGAACTAGATCCTGCGCCTGGTCCTGGTCTTTGTCTGTTGCGCTTTCTTCCTGGCTTGGTTGAGCCTGTTCTTGGGTTGTCATACTGTTACTTTTATCGTCAATTGCTAATCTTGTCGAAGGGTTATCCACAACAAGACTGTTTAGGGTAATCAGAGATAACTTAAACTTTCGTAAACTAGTTTTCATACAATGTCCAGCAAAACACCAGTTATTTCCAGATCGGAAGACCCGCTTTCTTCACCCTCAGTGAAGCAGGGCTGCTGAAAATTTCACTTAGCCCACCCGGACAGCTAGGCTAGAAAGCTATGAGCTTGGTCATTAAAAAAATTGGTTTTGCGCCGGACTACGTTGATTATCAAGAAGCCCTGCAACTACAAAAAAAGCTCCATGCAGAAGTAGCGGCACAAACCCGGCAAAATACCGTTTTACTCCTTGAGCACCGGGCCGTTATTACGGCAGGAAAAAGGACCGAAAAACATGAATACCCCACCGATCAGACGGTCCCTGTCATAGCAATAGACCGCGGCGGAAAATTAACCTGGCACGGGCCAGGCCAGCTGGTAGGTTACCCCATTCTTAAGCTTCCAGAACCTCTTGATGTGGTACGTTACGTCCGCCTCTGTGAAGAGTTAATCCTGGCAGTTTTAGCCCGTCTAGGTATAAAAGCGGAGCAGATTGAGGGGCGCTCCGGAGTCTGGATTCCTGCTCATGGTCAGCTAGCAGCACAAAAGATCGCAGCTATTGGCATTCGGGTTGCCCAAAATACAACAATGCACGGGTTTTCCATTAACTGCAATAATGATTTAGCTCCTTTTAGCTCCTTCATCCCCTGTGGTATTCAGGATGCCGGAGTTACCAGTATTTCCCAGCAGCTAGGCAGGAATTTTGAGCCCAGCCAGCTTGTTCCCTATCTAGAGCAAGAGCTGCAGACATATGCCCACCAGCTAGGTAAAGACTTCACCCCTACTGAAACAGTAAACTAAGCAGCATAGAATTTTATGAACCGGCCTTCTAAGGAGCAAAATATGAGCGTAGCTGCTCAAGGACGCAAGCTACTGCGCGTTGAGGCACGTAATGCCGAGGTCCCTATCGAAAAAAAGCCCCATTGGATTAAAACTAAGGCTCGGGTAGGGGACAATTATCAGGAGATGATTGACCTCTCTCGAGGATCGGGCCTGCACACGGTCTGTGAAGAGGCTGGCTGCCCCAATATCTACGAATGCTGGGAAGACCGTGAAGCCACCTATCTGATTGGTGGTGATCAGTGCACGCGCCGCTGTGATTTTTGCCAAATAGCCACCGGCAAACCCGGATCGCTGGATAAAACCGAGCCCGTTAAGGTTGGTTTATCTGTCAAAAAAATGGGCCTGCGCTACACTACAGTCACCGGAGTTGCCCGTGATGATCTGGCAGATGGCGGTGCCTGGCTTTACGCCGAAACCATCCGGCAAATCCATAAGATCTCCCCCGGTACAGGTGTTGAGATTCTCATCCCAGACTTCAAGGGAAAACCCCAAGATATTGAACAGGTTATTGCTGCCCGCCCCGAAGTCTTTGCCCACAATCTGGAGACTGTGCCCCGTATTTTTAAAAAAATTCGCCCAGCCTTCAACTATGAACGCTCTCTGGAAGTCATTCAGCAGGGCAAAGAGGCAGGTCTCATCACAAAATCTAATTTGATTCTGGGTATGGGAGAGACCGAGGAAGAAATCTATGAGGCCCTCTGCGACCTGCACGATTACGGCTGTGACACGATTACCCTGACCCAGTATCTACGGCCCGGGCCGCTCTTTCATCCCATTGACCGCTGGGTTAAACCCCAGGAATTCCTGGATTACTCAGCAATGGCAGAAGAAATTGGGTTTGCCGGTGTCATGGCGGGGCCTATGGTTCGTTCTTCCTACCGGGCAGGACGGCTCTGGGCCCGGGCAATGAAGCATAACGGCTACCCTATTCCCCCTGAGCTGGCTCACATTGATGACGATGGTGCTGCTCTCCAGGAGGCGTCAGCCTTAGTGGCCGCCGGTTACTAGGAGCGCTCGTAAAGCTCCTGCTCTGCGGCGGCCTTCACCGGTTTAGCCAGGACTCAGCTGTCAGCTAGAATAGGGTTCTACAGCGCCGATTGTTTTGTGCTCCCCCAAATTTTATTGTTAAGTCGTCTGCAAAGGATTCATGGTGGCCTCCTCACGCGAAGCTAAACGTGCCGAAAAAGAAAAGAAAAAAGCGGAAAAAGAGCAGAAGAAAAAGGCTAAAGGGCCCGGTACCTTTGCTCAAATGAAGCAGGTCTTTACCATGACCAAGAAGACCGATCCCAACATCGTGTGGTACATGCTGCTGGGATCCTCGCTGACTTTTCTTGTTTTTCTTCTGATTGGTCTTTTAACCGGTAACTGGATTACTTGGGTGATCATCGGGCTCCCCTTTGCCCTGCTGGTGGCCGTTATTATTCTCTCTCGTAGGGCAGAGCGGGCTGCCTTTGCCCAAATTGAGGGCCAGCCTGGAGCGGCCGGAGCAGCCCTGGGTTCTCTACGGCGGGGCTGGATTGTAGAGCAAGAGCCGGTACAGATGAATCCACGTTCAAAGGCCCTGCTCTTCCGAGCCCTGGGTAAACCGGGTCTGGTTCTGGTCAGTGAAGGATCAAAAAATCAGGTGGACCCTCTGATTGCTCAAGAAAAGAAGAGGCTGCGCCGGGTCCTGCCCAGCGTTCCAGTTCACGTTATTTACTCGGGTAATGGCCAAGGCCAGACTCCGCTTAAAGACATTAGTAAGCAGATGAAAAAACTCCCTAAATCCCTGACCCAACAGGAAGTTCACCAGGTCAATAACCGAGTATCCACCCTAGGTAATGCTAAGCTGGGTATCCCCAAAGGTGTTGACCCCCAACGGGTCCGACCCGACCATAGAGCAATGCGGGGACGCTAACTCAGCTTGGAAGGACTCTTCACCGTGCAAAAACTCCTGCCCACTATCTGGTTTAATGGCAGTGCCCCAGAAGCAGCAGACTTTTACTGCCAGACTTTTACCTCCGCCCAGATTCTAAGCAGCAGCAACTATCCCTCCGAAGGTTTGCCAGCCGGTCAAGAAGAACTTGCCCAGCAACCCATGCTGATCGAGCTTGAGATTGATGGCTTTCGTATCCAACTACTTAATGCTGATGATCATTTTTCGCCCAATCCCAGTATCAGTTTTATGGTTAATTTTAACCCGGCAGATCATGCAGATCCCAGGGCCGCTCTTGATGAACTCTGGGCTAAAATCAGCCAAGACGGCACAGTTCTTATGCCGCTAGAAAGCTACGATTTTAGCGACTACTACGGTTGGTGTGCCGATCGCTACGGGGTCAGCTGGCAACTAATCCTCCGGCCTGAAGATCAGCCTAAAAGGCCTTTGATCCAACCGGCTATGCTTTTTACCGATCCAGCTCAAGGTAAGGCTGGCGCAGCCAGCGAAAAATATGTTAACGTACTCCGCAGGCTAGGGCCTAGCTCTGTCGACTACCGGGTTAACTACCCTGACGATCCGGAAAGCATCCTCTACGCCGAAGCTCGGATAGCTGGAGAACAGATCATCGTCATGGATTCTAATGTTGACCACGCTTTTGGTTTTACTCCCGGTTTTTCCTTTACCCTACTGTGCTCAGGCCAGGATGAAATTGATGCTATCTGGCGGGATCTAGCCGCTGTAGAGCAGCCCTGCGGCTGGTGTCAAGATGAATTTGGAGTGAGCTGGCAGGTTATACCGGATAATATGGAGCAGCTCATGAGCAAACCCGGGGCCTATCAGCGGCTTATGCAGATGAAAAAAATAGAAATCAAAGATTTTTAGTTTTTAGGCGCCGTTAACGGATTTTTACCAGGATACTACCGCGAATTCTGTCGTGCAGACCGCGCTGGTTACTATCCATCACAAGAACCGGGATGACCAGCATGATCAGGCTGGATCGCAGCAGGCCAATCAGCCAGTTGATTGGCCTGCCATCCAGGGTTTGCACCTGCATGCCAAAGAGGAACTGCCCCAGCGTGTGCCCCAACAGACTAAAAGTAAGCAGCTGATAAAACCAAACAAGAACCAGTAATAGCGCAGAGTCCTGGACTGAGCTAGAGCCGTATCCGCTTAAAGCCAGCAGCCCCCAGCACAGGTACCAGTCTAAGACAAAGGCTAGTAGCCTAGGACCAATTCTTGCCACCGAGCCGGGGCCAGAGTCCGGCCTGCCTAACAGCTGGCCAGGATAGTCCTGCTGCTTCATAGGCTCACCGGGTTGAGGGGACTCATTTTTTTGCTCAAACACAGTCTCTACTTTACTCATATCGGCCTCAGCTGTCGCAGATCGGCCCTGCTGGCAGCCTAGAGAGTTTGTGCTCTCAGCCAGCAAACCGGGCAGGGCATTCGTTACAGACACGAAACATTAGTGATACTGCTCGGCAAACAAGAAGGAATAAGCTGGAGAACAAGCCGGGGGCAGAAACCCTTGGTGAGGAGCCATCAACTGGACTAAGGAGACTCATCGACCATGTTTACCAGTGCACAAGAAGTTCTGGACTTTATCGCAGAAGAGAAAGTTGTCTTTGTTGACGTTCGCTTCACCGATTTGCCCGGGGTGCAGCAGCATTTTAATCTTCCAGCAAAGTCAATTGATGAGGACTTTTTTGTCAGCGGCCAGCTTTTTGATGGCTCCTCAATCCGAGGTTTCCAGGGTATTGCAGAGTCAGATATGCAGCTTATCCCCGACATCAAAAGTGCCTACCTGGATCCTTTCAGAGTAGAAAAAACCCTGGTTATTGTATGCTCCATTGTTAACCCGCGCACCGGAGACCCCTATCACAGAGATCCACGCGGTGTCGCTGAGCGGGCAGAAGAATACCTCAAATCTACCGGCATTGCCGATACCGCATTTTTTGCTCCCGAAGCAGAATTTTTTGTTTTTGAGGATGTCCGCTACGAGGTAACCCCCCAATCCACCTCCTTCCACATTGACTCCATTGAAGCCCCCTGGAACTCGGCCCGCCAAGAGGAGGGTGGAAACCTCGCCAATAAGACCCTCACCAAGGGCGGCTACTTTCCTGTCTCGCCGGTCGATAAGCAGGCAGACCTGCGCGACGCTATGTGCGTTGCCCTAGATTCGGTAGGCCTAGAAGTAGAACGCTCCCACCACGAAGTGGGTGCTCCCGGACAGGCAGAAATTAACTACAAATTCTCCACCCTCACCCAGGCCGCGGACGACCTCCTTAAGTTTAAATACGTCATTAAAAATACTGCCAATGACTGGGGAAAATCCGTTACCTTTATGCCTAAGCCTGTTTTTGGGGATAACGGTTCTGGCATGCACTGCCACCAGTCGCTCTGGCAGGAGGGCAAGCCCCTCTTCTACGATGAACGCGGCTACGCTAACCTCTCAGATTTAGCCCGCTGGTATATTGGCGGTCTCATTGAGCATTCTTCGGCTGTGCTGGCCTTTACCAACCCCACCGTCAACTCCTACAAGAGGCTGGTCCCAGGTTTTGAGGCCCCCGTTAATATGGTCTACTCCCAGGGTAACCGCTCAGCCGGAATTCGTATCCCTATCACCGGTTCAAACCCTAAAGCTAAACGGCTAGAGTTTAGGGCCCCGGATCCTTCAGCCAACCCCTATCTGTCCTTTGCTGCCCAGCTCATGGCGGGCTTGGACGGTATCCGCAACCGGATTGAGCCGCCGGCCCCTATCGATAAGGACCTTTACGAGTTGCCCCCAGAAGAAGCCCAGGATATCAAGAAGGCCCCGGCCAACCTTGAGCAGGCTCTAGAGGCCTTAGAAGCAGACCACGATTTCCTCTTACAGGGGGACGTATTCACCCCGGATCTGATCCAGGCCTGGATTAGCTATAAACGGGACAATGAGTTGGAGCCCCTCCTGCTGGTCCCCCACCCCTTGGAGTATCAGCTCTACTACGGTGTCTAAAAACCGTCCAGGACCTGACCTCAACCGGTGCGCAGCGGTTGAGGTCAGCCTGCTTTAAGGGCCAGTGGATCCGTATCAAAAAAGAGCCGCTCAAAGACCGACCTGGCTTGCCGGGTCAGCCGCAGGTAGTCTTCTTCTAAATCGCGGGCATGACCGGGCGGGTAAGAAGACCAGCGGGCAATAGCCTCCATATCAGAACGGGTAGAGGTTAGCACATCCGAGGCCCGCCCGGTGCGCAAGACGTTACAGCCCCGAATCTTAGTAGCTAGTCGCCAGGCCTTAGCTAAGATCTCTGCATCCTGGGCGCAGATAAGACCCGATTCCTGAGCTGCCTGCAGGGCCGGCAAGGTTCCGGTTACCTGTAGCTGCTCTAGCCGGTGGCCGTGGCAGAACTGAAGAAGCTGTACCAGCCACTCAACGTCGCTAAGACCACCCCGGCCCAGCTTCAGTTGCCGATTACGGTCAGCACCTCGGGGCATGCGTTCGTTCTCTACCCGGGCCTTCATTCTCCTAATCTGACGTACCTGCTCAGGAGTGCAGTGAGCGGGGTAACGAAACCCTGCGATGAGGCTGGTAAAGGCCGCACCCAGCTCGTAGGATCCGGCAATAGGGCGGGCCCGCAGTAAAGCCTGAAACTCCCAGGTATCGGCCCAGCGTTCATAGTACTCTCGGAAAGACTGCAAGGAGCGCACCATAGGGCCGGACTTACCCTCAGGGCGTAAATCAGCATCGATCTCCAGCACCTTCTCAGCCCTGATAGGGGGCTGACAAGGCTGCTTAAGCAGGCTAACCATCCGTTGCACTAGCTCGGTGGCCTCGGCAACAGCAGCAGCCTCATCGGCCTTGGGGCGGGGCTGATGCACGTACATTAAATCGGCATCAGAGCCATAACCAATTTCTGCGCCACCCTGGCGGCCCATGGCAATAACAGCCAGATCGGTCAAAGGTTCAACTCCCTTGCCGTATCGCTCACGCTGGGCAATCTGCAAGGCCCCCTCAATGACACTCTGATCGAGCAGGGACAACCCCCGACAAATCTGCTCAATCGTCAGTAGGTTAGCGGCCTCTCCCATGCCAATCCGGAGAATCTCTCGCCGCCGAATCATACGCAGATTACGGATTGCGCTATCGGTATCTGGATGGCGCATGAGCTGGTTCTGGATCAGCCTGGTGAGGTCCTCAAAAGAAAGGGGCAGCAGTTCTTCGTCCCGGTCTAACCAGGAGATAGACTCAGGGGCATCCTCCAGTAAATCCGTCAAAAACCTGGACGAGGACAGTATCTGGCACAAGCGTTCAGCAGCTGCCGGTGAATCCCGCAGCATCCGCAAATACCAGGGGGTTGTGCCCAGGGCTTCAGAAATCCTACGAAAACCCAGCAAGCCCGCATCTGGATCGACCCCTCGGGCAAACCAGCCTAAAAGCACCGGCATCAGAGTGCGCTGAATCTCTGCAGACCGCTGCACCCCGCGAGTTAGGGCCTGAATGTGGTGCATAGCCCCCCGCGGATCCTTATAGCCCAGGGCCGCCAAACGGTCCCGGGCAGCCTGCTCGGACAAGGCCAGATCGTCTTTGGATAGGTGGGCAACAGCGGCAAGGAGCGGCCGAAAAAATAGGCGCTCATGCAGGCTGCGGACATTACGTTTAAGCTTGTTCCAGCCCTTTAACATTTGGTCCACCGTCAGGGATGAGACCCTACCAACACCGGTAATGGAGCGGGCCAGTATCCGCTGTTCAGCTTCCTTCTGGGGCATCAGGTGGGTCCGGCGCATGTAGAGGAGCTGAATCCGGTGTTCCATAAGCCGCAAATACTGGTAATCATCAGCAAATTGAGCAGCATCTGCCCGGCCAATATAGCTTGCCCGGCTTAAAGCCTCTAAAGATGCCGTTGTACTCTGGGTTCGCACCGACTCATCTGTTCTGCCGTGCACTAGCTGTAAAAGTTGAACCGTGAATTCTATATCGCGTAGACCACCGGGGCCAAGCTTAAGCTGCCAGTCAGTCTCCTTGCTAGGAATGTTATCGGTTACTCTTGCCCTCATGGCCTGAACAGATTCGACAAATCCCTCCCTGCCAGAAGATTCCCAAATATAGGGATGGACAGCCTGCATCCAGCGGCAGCCAAGCTCAGGATCTCCTGCCACCGGACGAGCCTTAAGCAGGGCCTGAAATTCCCAGTTCTCGGCCCAGCGTTTGTAATAGGTTAGATAAGAATCCACCGTCCGTACCAGGGCTCCGTCCTTGCCTTCTGGCCGTAAATTAGCGTCTACCTCCCAGAGGGCTGGCTCCGGAGCTGCTGCCATAATGGCCTTGGTTAACCCTTGAACAAGTTCGCCACCAATGGTTAAGGCCGTGCTCTCATCAAGAGCAGGAACACCCTCAGGAAGCTGGCTGGCCGCAACCCGGTCAAGCACATAAATAACATCTACATCCGAAATATAGTTGAGCTCCCTAGCTCCGCATTTTCCCATGCCAATAATGGCAAGTTTTACCTGGTCTACCTGGTCTGCTGCCCGCGTCGCTAGCAGTTCAGCCCGGGAGACAGCCAGGGCTGCTTCCAGGGCGGCGGCAGCCAGGTCAGCTAGCTGGGCGCTCACCGCGGGGATAATCTGATGGGGTTCTTCAGACATAAGATCAAAGATGGCCAGCTGCGTCAGCTGGCTGCGGTAAGCTACCCGCAGTTTGACATAGGCTTCCTTGCCGGTAAAGCTAGCCCGTGGGCTGGCCTGCTCTGGATCGGCGCCAACAGCAAGCAGCAGCTGTTTACGGTAGCCGGTGTCCAAGGGCGCCAGGGCAGGTAGGTGCTGCCGATCTTTTTCTGGAAGTAAACTGGGGGGATCCTGCTCAGGTAGGCTGATCTGCTCTTCAGCCAAAAGCAGATCAGCCTGCTGAGGATGACGAATAAGAAAATCTCCCAAGGCTGCTGAGGCGCCGAGCAGCCGGTAAAGCTCAAGAGCTTTAGCTCCCTTATTAACCCGATCTATCAGATCCGGACGCTGCTCAAGTAACCTGACAATAGCAGGCAAGGCCATATCCGGTGATGGGCTCGCTGCTAATCCGCTCAGCAGGGCCTGCCGATCTACCCCAGCCAGTTCGGGCGCTTGTAACCAGCGTGAACTGGTCTTAGCCTTGTAGAAGCCAACACTGACCATTTCTGCCTGAATTTTTAGTTCGGCACGGCGGGCCAGTTCCTCAGTGCTTAGGCTTGAGGTTACTGGGTTAGATTCAGGCACGATACATTCCTTTGGTCTGTGGCTTAGAGAATTCCTAGACTATTTTTGAGTTCGTAGGGTGTTACCTCTGCCCGGTAAGCATTCCAGTCATTACGTTTATTGCGTAGGAACTGTTCGTAGACCTGTTCTCCCAACACTTCTGCCATAAATTCAGATTCTTCGGTTCTATGGATAGCATCGTGCAGGGAGGAGGGTAGGGAACGATAACCCATGGCCCGCCGTTCGGAGGAGCTCATTGCTTGAAGATCTTCTGTCACCGCCGGCGCTAGGGGGTATTCATTTTCAATACCGCGCAGGCCAGCCCCCAAGATCACAGCGTAGGCCAGGTAGGGGTTAACAGCCGAATCTATTCCCCGGTATTCAATGCGGGCAGATTGCATCTTACTGGGCTTGTAGAGGGGTACCCGAACGAGGGCAGAGCGGTTATTGTGGCCCCAGGAGACGTAGGAGGGTGCCTCTCCCCCGCCCCAGAGTCTCTTATAGGAATTAACAAACTGGTTTGTTACAGAACTAAATTCCGGGGCGTGTTGAAGAATCCCAGCAATAAAGTGTCGAGCGGTACGGGACAGCTGAAATTCAGCTCCGGCTTCAAAGAAGGCGTTGGTATCTCCTTCAAAGAGGGAAAAATGGGTGTGCATGCCTGAACCCGGATGCTCCGTGAAGGGCTTAGGCATAAAGGTTGCGTAAATTCCCTGCGAAAGAGCTACTTCTTTAATGATGGTTCTAAAGGTCATAACGTTATCTGCCGTCTGCAAAGCATCGGCATGACGTAGGTCAATCTCATTTTGGCCTGGCCCGGCTTCGTGGTGGGAGAATTCCACCGAGATTCCCACTTCTTCGAGCATAGTCACAGACTTACGCCGAAAGTTCTGCACAATGCCACCGGGAGTATGATCAAAATAAGATTCCTGGTCCACCGGAACCGGAGCCCCGTCAGGACCCAGCCGATCAGACTGCAAGAGGTAAAACTCAATCTCTGGGGAGGTATAGCAGGTAAAACCCATCCCGGAAGCCTTCTCCAAGGTCCGTTTAAGGACCCCGCGGGTATCTGCAGCACTGGGCTCCCCGTCCGGGGTAAGAATATCGCAGAACATGCGAGAGGTAGGCTCTTCATCCCCGCGCCAAGGCAGCAGCTGGAAAGTGGAAGGATCGGGCTGAAGCAGCATATCCGATTCATAGATACGCGAGAGGCCCTCGATGGCAGAGCCGTCAAAACCTAAGCCCTCGCTGAAGGCAGATTCTACTTCTGCTGGTGCTAAGGCCACCGATTTGAGGGTACCCACAACATCGGTAAACCACATGCGCACAAAACGTACATCGCGTTCCTCGATGGTACGCAGAACAAATTCTTGCTGTCGATCCATAATGCTCCTTTGCTGGGATACGATCTAACTCCTTGAGGTTTATCAAAGAGCTTTAGCACAGTCCAGCTTCAGTTGTACTCCTGTGAGAAGGCCTTGCCAGCTTCTAAGCTGTAACAGCCCTGTAAATTTTTATTAAGCCGGGCCCAGACTGCTGGGGTGTTTAGTCATTCCAGCCGTCTTGATCCCAAGCTTCATTCCTCTTCTTGGCAATTTCTAAAGCATTTTCGGCTTCAGCTCTGCTGGCAAAGGGACCCCATAGGTGACTGGCTATGTCCTGTGCACCTTCTTCTACCTGGCCAGTCCTGAGGTTATACCAGTACTGCGGCTCCTGTGGGCCGGGCGCATATTCAGCAAGACTCATGGTCTAGTTTTCCTTCCTTGTCTTAAGGATCACCTAGCACCCAGTCTAAAACCTCCCGGCCCCCGAGCAAAGTTTTTACTCTACTCAGGGGCCGGGTTGACCGGCTCAATACACAAACCCGTTAAAAAAACCATTAGCATGGAGATCATGGCACAACCCATCAGCTCTCACAATGCACCTGCCCAACCTGGCCAAGCTCCGATCGGCCGACTCCAGCCAGGACGAGTGGCACCGCTGCGTAAGGTTCCTGACCATATTGAGCGGCCCGAGTATGTCGGAAAGCTGACAGCCCAAGAAGGGCACGATTCCAATATGTATACGGCCCAAGAAATTGAGCTGGTTCGCCAGGCCGGTACTATTGCCGCTAATGCCCTGGTAGAGGCCAGCAAAATTGCGCTTCCCGGGACCAGTACAAACCAGATAGATATCCTGGTTCACGAGTATATTTGTGATCATGGGGCCTACCCCTCCACCGTCGGTTACAAGGGTTTTACTAAAAGTGTTTGCACCTCCCTCAACGAAGTGATCTGCCACGGCATCCCCGATTCAACGGTACTTGAGGAAGGCGATATTCTTAACCTGGACGTCACCGCCTACAAAAACGGTATGCACGGCGATACCAACCTGACCTTGCTCATTGGTAAGGTTGATGAGCAGTCCCGCCTGCTGGTTGAACGCACAAAGCAGGCCCTGGACCGAGCTATTAAAGCGGTTCAGCCCGGCCGGCAAATTAATGTTATTGGCAGAGTCATCGAAAAGTATGCCGCTCGCTTTGGTTACGGAGTAGTTCGAGACTTCACCGGCCACGGTGTCGGCCGGGAATTCCATTCCGGGCTTATCATCCCACACTACGATGCCGCACCAGCCTACAGCACCCTGATGGAGCCGGGCATGATCTTCACCATTGAACCCATGCTAACTTTGGGCAGCATTGACTGGGAGCTCTGGGCTGACGACTGGACTGTGGTCACCAAAGACAGAAAACGGAGCGCCCAATTTGAGCACACTCTGGTGGTCACCGAAACTGGTGCCGACATTCTAACCTTACCTAGCAATCCCATCCCTTAACCTGGATCGAGTATATAAGCATGCATCACGACAAAAGCCCCGCACAGCAGTCCCAGCCAGCCCAGGAACAGGACCCTGACCTCACCCTCGGTATCGATATTGGTGGAACCGGTATTAAAGGTGGAATTGTTAACCTAAATACCGGCCAGCTTGTCGGCGAACGCTACCGAATTCCCACCCCGTCACCGGCTACCCCACAAGCCTGTGCACAGGTTGCTGCCGAAATTGTGGCTGAACTACAGGCTCGAGATCAGGCACCAGCACCCGACACTGCCGTCGGTATTGATTTTCCTGCCATCGTTAAAAACGGTATAACCTACTCAGCTGCCAACGTTGATTCCAGCTGGTTAGGAGCAGACTTAGAGGGCATTATGTCCCAGGCTTTAAAGGGCAGACCTGTTCGTGCCCTCAACGATGCCGACGCAGCAGGCTTAGCTGAAGCCAGATACGGTCAGGGTAAAAACCGGGCAGGAGTTATTGCAGTGATTACGCTGGGAACCGGAATTGGCTCAGCCCTCATCGTCAACGGTCAGCTACTGCCTAACACCGAACTCGGTCACCTGGAGATTGACGGATATGAGGCCGAAAAGCTAGCCTCCGCTAGAGCCCGGGAACGGGAAGACCTCTCCTGGAAAAAGTACGGTAAGCGCCTACGACGCTACTTTTCCCACCTAGAGATGCTCTTCTCCCCAGATCTCTTTATTATTGGTGGCGGAATTTCTAAAAACCCAGATAAATTCCTACCCTACTTTGAAGATGACATCAGCACCCCCATTGTCATGGCTGACCTGCGCAACAATGCCGGCATTGTAGGTGCCGCCCTCTGGGCTGCTAGCCAGCAACCTGCGCCCTAGCCCACCTCAGAGCAGAGTAGGCTGGTCCGGGTCTATCTGCTGAGCCTTAGCAGGGCTGGCCTTTTCCCGGTTCCTGCTACTCTTCTTAGCCTCGTTTGCCTTACCCGCCTTACTGTGGCCCCGCCGCAGGTTAGCAATAGCTTCTTCAAAGTCAGCCAGGCTATCAAAAGCCTGGTAAACCGAAGCAAAACGCAGGTAAGCCACCGTATCCAAACGAGAGAGCGGCTCAAGAATGGTCAACCCCACCTCGTGGGCATCAATTTCTGCTAAGCCTTTAGCCCGGATGCTCTCCTCAACTTCCTGAGCTAATTTAGCCAAATCGTCCTGGCTGACAGGCCTGCCCTGGCAGGCCTTACGCACACCAGAGATTATCTTCTGCCGATCAAAAGGCTCGGTAACCCCAGAACGTTTAATAACCGATACTGAGGTAGTCTCCACCGTGGTAAAACGTCGACCGCAGTCAGTACATTGGCGGCGACGGCGGATTGCCGCCCCGTCGTCAGTCGTTCGTGAATCAACAACCCGCGAATCTAGGTGCCGGCAGTAAGGACAGTACATTCTTACTGCCCACCCATTCTGAGACTGACCGCTTGACCGTGTGCAGGAAGATCTTCACTCTGAGCCAAGGCCACAATAGGCTCAGCCAGCTGAGCCAAGGCAGAGGCAGAGTAATCGATCACCTGAACCGCCTTCATAAAAGAAGCCGTAGAGAGCCCAGAAGCAAAGGCAGCTGTTCCCCCCGTCGGCAGAACATGGTTAGAACCGGCAGCGTAGTCCCCCAAAGCTACCGGAGAATACGGACCCAAAAAAATTGCTCCTGCATGACGAATTTTTGCTGCCAGCCGGTCGGGGTGACGGGTCTGAATCTCTAAATGTTCAGCAGCATAAGCATTGGCAACAGCCACAGACTGCTGCTCATCATCGGTAAGGATGAGGGCAGACTGCTGGCCCTGTAAAGAAGTAGTAATCCGCTGGGCATGTTTACTTGCCCCAATCTGCTCTCGCAGGCAGGACTGAACCTGCCCGGCTAGCTCAGGGCTATCCGTAATAAGTACCGCAGCCGCCTGAGGATCATGCTCAGCCTGTGAAATAAGGTCCGCAGCAACGTAGGAAGGATTTGCCTGGGCATCGGCTATCACGGCAATTTCTGTCGGGCCAGCTTCGCTATCTATTCCTATTTTCCCTTGCAGAGCCCGCTTAGCCAGGGCAACATAAATATTGCCCGGGCCGGTAACCGTATCAACCGCCACCAGCTCTTCTGCCCCGTCCAGCAAACCAAGCGCCATAGCAGCTATAGCCTGGGCCCCACCAATAGCCCACACCTGACTGACCCCCAGCAGATGGGCAGCAGCCAGAATAGTTGGATGGGGCTCTCCGGCAAATTCCTTCTGCGGTGGACTACACAGCAGAATAGACTCCACCCCCGCAGCCTGCGCAGGAACAACGTTCATCACCACCGATGAGGGATAAACAGCCAACCCCCCGGGCACATAAATACCCGCCCGATCCACCGGAACCCACCGATGTGTTAACCGGGCACCGGGAGCAAGTTCAAGAGCTGCATCCTGCGGCCGCTGCACCCGGGCAAAAGCTCGGGCCCGGCTAATAGAAATCTCCAGGCTCTCCTTAAGAAGCGGATCCAGATTCTTAGCAGCAGCAGCCAGACGCTCCGGCGCCACCCTCAGCTTCTCCTGCTGAACCCCATCAAACTGCGCCGCCAGCTCTTTAACATAAGGAGCACCTTCACGACCAACCCGGTCAATAATCTGCTGCACCTTCTGCTCTACCGAACGACGATACTGGGAACCCTGACGCGGCAGCACCGCCCCCAGCTGAGCCTGACTCAAATCTTGCCCGCGCAGATCTATTGTCCGTAAGACAGGTACAGTCATTAAGTTTTCCTCCACTGAACTCTTCACCCTCCCAGTCTAGCTACAGAAGAACAAGTAACCCGGCTTTTTAACGGACAAAGGCTAAGGCCAGACCCCAAACTAGGAGACCTCCAGGCAGGCCGGACCCAAGAGCACCTTAAGGTCACCGTAGAGCGCCGGGTTAGGCTGCACCCGCAAATCCGCCCCCAGCCGCATCAGCAGCCGCCCAGAACGAGTAGCCAAAGCAAGACGAACCTCAGCCTCCCCCCTATGCTCACGCAAGATAGTTTGTAACTGCCTTAAAACCTGCTCAGTTGCCTTATACTCCGGCATGGCAATAACCACCGGGCCTTCCCCCGCCTCAGCCGAGATCTCAGGAACATTAAGTTCTTGGGCGCTAATAGTCACAGAACCATCATCGCGCCGCTGTAACTTACCCTTAATGGTGCAAATCAGATCGTCGGTAAGCACCGAAGCAATCGGCTCATAGGCCCGACCAAAAAACATAACCTCAATAGAACCAGTCCTATCCTCCAACTCAATACGAGCATAAGGATTACCGGAAGCCTTGGCTACTCGACGAGAAACAGAAGTAATCATGCCAGCAACGGTCACCGTTGCCCCATCCGGCTTATGAGACTCATCGGAAAGTAAGGACTGAACCGAAGAATCAGCCAAAGCATCCAACTGGCCTTCCAAACCACGCAGGGGATGATCAGAAACATAAAGCCCCAGCATCTCCCGTTCAAAATTAAGCTTGTCCCGTTTATCCCACTCGGGAACCTCGGGGATAGTCACCATCAGATCAGAAGCCGGATCTGACTCAGCCAAACCCATTCCACCAAAAAGATCAAACTGACCAGCAGCCTCCTGACGCTTCAAAGAAACCGTAGCATCAACAGCCTCCTCATGAACCATAGACAAAGCCCGACGCAGATGGCCCAGCTCATCAAAAGCCCCAGACTTAATAAGAGAATCAATGGTGCGCTTATTACACACCAAGGCAGGCACCTTCTGCAAAAAATCATGGAAAGATTCAAACTTACCCTTGTCCTGACGAGCCTGCACCATAGCAGTAACCACGTTAGAACCAACGTTACGAATTGCCCCCATCCCAAAACGGATGTCATCACCAACAGGAGTAAAATTCAGCTCCGACTCATTAACATCCGGCGGTAGCACCGTGATCTTCATATGCCGGCACTCATTAAGATACAGGGCAAGCTTATCCTTATCATCACCAACAGAAGTCAGCAAGGCAGCCATATACTCGGCAGGATAATGAGCCTTCAAATAGGCTGTCCAGTAAGAAACAAGACCGTAAGCAGCCGTATGGGCCTTATTAAAAGCATAGTCAGAAAAGGGCAGCAAAATATCCCACAAGGCCTTGACAGCCGCCTCTGAATAACCGTTATCCAGCATACCCTGACGAAAAGTCGCGTACTGCTTATCCAGCTCAGCTTTCTTTTTCTTACCCATAGCCCGGCGCAGAATATCTGCCTCGCCCAAGGAATAATTGGCCACCTTCTGGGCAATAGCCATCACCTGCTCCTGGTAAACAATCAACCCATAGGTCGTATCCAAAATATGGGCCAAAGGTTCGGCAAGCTCAGGATGAATAGGGCTAACTTCCTGCAATCCATTCTTACGCAAGGCATAGTTTGTATGAGAATTCGCCCCCATAGGACCGGGCCTATAGAGGGCTAAAACCGCAGAAATATGCTCAAAGTGATCCGGCTGCATCAGCTTAAGCAGCGACCGCATAGGACCGCCGTCCAGCTGAAAAACCCCCAGAGTATCACCGCGGGCAAGAAGCTGGTAAGAAGCAGCATCATCAAGCTCTAAAGCCTCTAAATCTAGCTCAAAATCCCGGTTAAGCTTAATATTTTCAAGAGCATCCGAAATAATGGTTAGGTTCCGCAGCCCCAGAAAATCCATCTTAATGAGCCCCAAGCCTTCACAGGTGGGGTAATCAAACTGGGTGATTACCTGGCCGTCCTGCTCACGCCTCATAATAGGGATCACGTCAATCAAATTATGACTAGACATAATAACACCGGCTGCGTGCACACCCCACTGCCGCTTCAAGCCCTCAAGACCAACAGCTGTATCAAAAACCTTCTGGGCATCAGCATCTGATTCAAGCAGATCACGCAACTCCTGGGCATCCTTATAACGTTTGTCCTCTTTGTTATAGACATTAGTTAAGGCAATATTCTTACCCATCACATCGTCAGGCATGGCCTTAGTCAGGCGCTCGCCGGTAGAGAAAGGGTAACCCAGCACCCGGGCAGAATCTTTAAGGGCTTGCTTAGCTTTGATCGTACCGTAGGTGACGATCATAGCTACCTTGTCTTCCCCGTATTTTTCGGTGACATAGTGGATGACTTCTGAGCGGCGCCGGTCGTCAAAATCAACGTCGAAGTCAGGCATGGAAACCCGGTCCGGATTTAAGAAGCGCTCAAAAATTAAGTCGTGTTCTAAGGGATTCAGCTCGGTAATACGCATAGCGTAAGCCACCATAGACCCTGCACCAGAGCCGCGGCCAGGACCAACCCGGATTCCATTATTTTTAGCCCAGTTGATAAAGTCGGCCACCACCAAAAAATAGCCGGGGAAGCCCATCTGGGTGATAATACCAACCTCGTAGTCAGCCTGCTGACGCACCTTATCCGGTATTCCGCGGGGAAACCGGTAGTGCAGACCACGTTCAACTTCTTTAACAAACCAGGATTCTTCGTTTTCACCCTCTGGAGTGGGAAAGTCTGGCATGTAGTTGGCAGTCATATCAAACTCAACCCTGCAACGTTCAGCAATCTCTAGGGTGTTGTCGCAGGCCTGCGGGTAATCCCTAAAGAGGTGGCGCATTTCTTCCGGGGATTTGAGGTAAAAGTCTTCGGCATCAAATTTAAAACGTTTTGGGTCCTGCATGGTTGAACCGGACTGCACACACAAGAGAGCCGCATGTGCCCGATGATCTTCGTACCTGGTGTAGTGCAAGTCATTGGTAGCAACCAGGGGCAGCTTAAGCTGCTTGGCCAGTTTATGCAGATCAGCCATTACATTTTTTTCAATCTGCAGCCCGTGATCCATGATTTCACAGTAAAAATTCTCTGGGCCAAAGATGTCACGAAAATCGGAGGCAGCCTGCACCGCTTCCTGATACTGGCCAAGGCGTAAACGTGTCTGCACTTCTCCAGAGGGGCAGCCGGTCGTAGCAATCAGGCCCTTGTGGTAGGTTTCAAGCAGCTCCCGGTCCATTCGTGGTTTGTAGAGCTGGCCTTCCAGGGATGCCAGGGAAGAAGCACGAAAAAGATTATGCATCCCTTGGGTAGTTTCTGCCCACATGGTCATGTGGGTGTAGGCTCCACCGCCAGAGACATCATCACGGCCGGCATTGTCTCCCCAGCGTACCCTGGACCTGTCGCTACGGTGTGTACCCGGAGTCAGGTAGGCTTCAAGACCAATAATGGGTTTAATGCCGTGCTGGCGGGCCTTGTTCCAAAAGTCAAAGGCTCCAAAAAGAAAGCCATGATCCGTTGTGGCTACGGCGTCCATGCCTAGTTCATGAGCGTGGTCAAATAGGTCTGTAATGCGGGCAGCACCGTCAAGCATGGAATATTCGGTATGCACGTGCAGATGGGCAAATCCTTTTGCGCTCACGTTTTCTCATCTTTCTATAGGTTTGTACCGCAGCCACTAGTTAAGGCTGGTCTGCCCGGCAGCTAGGTAGTCCAGAGCAAATTGAAGATCTTGCGGGTAGTCGCTCATAAATTCCAGGTAGTCACCGCTGGCCGGATGATCAAAGCCAAGCTGACGAGCATGAAGCCACTGCCGGGTTAAGCCCAGGTTAGCACTGATAGCGGGGTCAGCTCCGTAGGTTAAATCCCCGGCACAAGGATGCTTAAGGGCCGAAAAATGTACCCTGATTTGGTGGGTTCTACCGGTATGCAGCCGAATCTCTAGCAAACTGGCCGGGCCAAAGGCTTCCAGAACCCTGTAATCAGTTATAGCCTGACGTCCGCCCTCTACCACGGCAAACTTCCATTCATAGCCGGGGTGCCTGGCAATCGGTGCTGCAATAGTGCCCTTAAGAGGGTCCGGCAGTCCCTGAACAAGTGCATGGTAGATCTTTTTTACCTGCCGCTCTTTAAAGGCGCGCTTAAGTTTGGTATAGGCCTCTTCCGTTTTAGCAACCACCATCAGCCCCGATGTTCCTACATCGAGCCGGTGCACAATCCCCTGCCGCTCAGCTGCGCCGGAGGTGGAAATACTGACGCCTTCAGCCAGCAGGGCACTAAGGACTGTTGGGCCGTGCCAGCCAGGAGAAGGGTGGGCAGCAAGGCCTGCAGGTTTTTCTATCACTACCAGATCTTCATCTTCAAAGAGGATGGAAAAACCAGCTACTGTATGGGGTCTTATGCTGCTAAGATCCCGGGGAGCGGGAGCATCTATTTCTACCAGGTCTCCCTGAGCAAGTTTAAAACTTTTTGCTGGGCAGAGTTTTTGTCCCCCCGGCTGCGTCAGCCTCACATAACCCGCCTTAATCCATTCACTAGCCTGAACACGACTCACATCCAGTGCCTGGGCAAGAGCAGCATCAAGACGTAAACCTGCCTGGGCCTTCACTTCAAAAGAATCTTTAATGCGCTGCTGCACCTAGCGGTCCCCTCTAGCAGAAGCAGTTTCTTCGCGTTCTCCGTTGAGTTTAATACCGCGGAAAACAAGCAGAACTAGCAAACCCATGGCAGTACAGATACAGGCATCCGCAATATTAAAAATGGCAAACTTTCCAACTGAAATGTAGTCCACCACCTGGCCTACCCCAAAGCCAGGAGGGCGGAAGAGCCTATCGGTCAGATTACCCAAAACACCGCCCAGCAGCAGGGATAAAGAAAAAATCCAAGAACTAGCCTGAGCCTGAACCAGATAGTAAAGACAGACCAGGACCGCTGCCACCATGATCAGAGTAAAAACCCAGGTAAATTCTTCTCCCATAGAAAAGGCTGCACCGGGATTAAGAATATAGTGCCACCACAGTAAACCGTCGATAACGGGGATTCGCTCCCCCAGCGTCATTCTTGTCTCCACAAGAGCTTTAAGGGCTTGATCGCTACCCCAGGCCAAGAGCGTCAACCCTAAAGCCAGCAGTAATTTTGACCTGCCAGAAAGGGTAGCCGGTTTTCGATCGGCCCTGCGCAAGGGCCGCTCCCTTTTGCGAGGCTCAATCTCTTGTGATGTATCCAAAAAGACTTCCCTCTCTGTGTCTTGGCTGACCTATCCTTATCCCAGGATAACACTGGCCAAGCAGCTGCAGGCAGGCAAGGGCCCGCTAGCAGCAAGCTCAATCTCTAGGGCAGGATCAGGCGGTAAACGATCCCGACTAGGGTGTTCACCGCCTGAGCTAGAGTCACTTGTCCTAGCTGCTCACCAACCGTTTATCGGTTAAAGAAACTGGAACCGCTGTTCTTGGAAGGGCTAGGTATCGCAGGTCGACTTCCCGGTTGACGCTTAACGGGAGTGATCTTTTTTTCGATACTTTCTTCTGCTTCCAGGCCAACAAGCTGATCTTCAAGATACTTGCGCAAGCCTTCACGGTACTGCTTCTCAAAGCCACGCAGCTCTTCGACGGTTGTCTCAAGCTTAGTCTTGCTCTCGGTCAAGTCACCGAGTACCTTGGAGCGTTCTTCTTGAGCGGTTGTTAGCAGCACGGCAGCCTCGTCGCGCCCCTCTGAAAGTAGCCGCTCTTTTTCGCGCTGTCCTTCGAGTACGTAATCGTCGTGAACCTTCTGCGCCATCGCCAGGAGGGATGCGGCGCTGGTAGCGCCACCTGCAGGTGCACTTCCGTCTGCCAGGGCAGAAACCGTCGTCACTTCTTCGGTCGTAGGTTCTTGAACCGCAACTGCAGGAACAGCCGTAGTTGCCCCAGCATTTGCCTCTGCCTCAGCAGCACGGTTCTCGGCGTCTTCAAGCTGGCGCTTAAGACTGGAGTTTTCCGCGTTCAAGCGACGAAGTTCGATAACGATCTCATCAAGGAAGTCATCAACCTCTTCTGGGTTGTAGCCTTCCTTGAACTTGGTTGCCTGGAACCGTTTGTTAATAACTTCTTCTGGTGTAAGGGCCACTAAAGTTTTCACCTCTAAATTCAAGCTTTTCGCTGGATTCCCCCGGCGAGGTGATGCCATAGATCCCTAAACATCACCAACTGTAGAAATTTTACCTATTTTTTTCTGTACATCGACTAGATAACATGTGAGTTTCTTCAAATGCATAGTTTCCCATGCAAGTATACCGAGTTACCGTCGCCGTGACTGGGAGTCCAATTGTCCGTTTACTGTGAATGTACAGCAAAAAATCGTCATTGCAGGTGAAGTACCCGCGTGTTCGCAGAATCAATTCGCATTTTAAATAAAAATCTACCTAATGCGGTTACGATTGCTGCACTTGATTCGTCGATACAACCTCCCTTTTTTGTCGCTACTTGACTATATGCTAAGAAAAAGTATTTGTCATGGTGACCAGCGCTGAATAAATAAAACCAACAACTACCATAAGAATCAAGAAACCTAGATCCAGGGCAAGGCCACCAACCTGTAGGGGAGGAATTTTATTCCTCAGCATCCGTAAAGGGGGGTCCGTTAGATAATTCACCCCAGAGGCTAGCACAAGGACCGCTCCCTTTGGCCGCCAGTAGCGGGCAAACATCTGCACCCAGTCAAAAATAAGCCGCAGCACCAAGGCGCAAAGAAAAAGATACGTAGCGATAGCACATATGGCAAAGACGTAACCCATCAGCATTCAACCTATCAGCCCTGATTAAAAAGATCTGCCGGATCGCTGTCCAGCGCAACCGGTGCTTCACTGGCCTCAGCCCCTAAGACCTCTAGATTGGCCGGGGTCAGTAGAAAAACCTTATCGGTCACCCGTTCAATGGAGCCGTGCAGGGCAAAAGCCAGCCCGGCGGAGAAGTCAACCAGGCGTTTAGCCTCAGACTCCCCCATATCCGTGACGTTCATAATGACCGGTATATTCTCGCGGAAAGACTCGCCAATAATCTTGGCATCGTTGTAAGAACGAGGGTGGATTGTCGTGATACGGCGCAAATCATCTTCACTTTCGTTAGCGTGGGAGTAGGGGTTTTGATTATAAGAACCTGACTCATAATCACGGGTAGCTGCATGACCAGTGGACCCTCCACCCTCATATCCGGTTATCGATTCCAGGACGCTGGACCGGGAAATAGTAACCGTATGATCTTGGTCATGCATAGTGTCAGAGCTAGCTGCATCCTGCTTGTAGTCCGTCTCCGAGTAATCAAACTGAGCTTCTTGATCCTGCTCATATTCCTCGAAGCGCTCATGAGGGTAGTCATGAGCATAGGCCTGGTCTTGCTTTTCAGCCGCAGAATCACGTTGTTCTGCTAGACCAAGATAGGCCATGGCCTGCTGAAGTGTGCGTGCCATCTTTTACTCCCGTCCGTAGAACACTGTGCCTGGACACTTACCAAACTGCTCAACAGTATTGTCCCTTATCAATAACGGTAGCAACAAGACCATCTATATCCAGTCTATTTACCGCCATTATTGCTAAGGATCAATCAGTTCCCGCATCAATTGCTATCTTACCAGCGGGTATCTTTAAGATGGCCGTTTACCCATAATTTGTGAACCAATCCGCACATTTGTTGATCCCCAGCGGATAGCGCTTTCAAAATCTCCACTCATTCCTGCAGAAATCTCCTGAGCATCGGGGAATTGCTGCTTAAGATCCTGAGAAATAGCAAAAAGTTTTTCAAAGGATTTCTCTGGATTTGCCTCCAGAGGGGCAACCGCCATCACTCCGGCACATTTTAAACCCGGATAGGAGCTGATAGCTTCTGCCAAGCCCACAACATCCTCGGGTTTAGCGCCACCCCGACCAGAGGGATGAGCCAAAGACTTTTGAGTGGTCTCGGCTGAATCTGCAAGATTAACCTGGATCAAACACTTAAGACCACCCTGAGAAGCAGCCGCCGGCGGCTGAGCCTGACCGTCAGCGTAGGCAGAAGCTTGGCGGGCGTAGGCCTTACCCAAGGCATGGACCAGGCTAAGCCTGTCGATAGACTGTACTTCACTGGCATAGCGAACCACAGACTTAGCCTTATTGCTCTGTAACTGACCAATAAAAGACCAGGCAAGATCGTGCTGCTGCCCCTTAGCCTGAGCAAGTGCAGCAGCCTTAGCAGCTGCTTCCTGATCCCGGTTCTCCCCCACCTTTCGTACCCCCAGATCATAGAGGATTTCCACGTCAGAGCTAGGAAAAAACTTAGTCACTACTGTCAGAGCCGGCAGGGCAGAATCTGGCCGACGCACAGCGCTGCAGTCTTGTGCAGCAGCAGCAATAGCCTCCATAACCTGCCTATAGTTATTTGCCAGCTGCCTGGCCCGTTGCTGATCGGTCATAGAGCTGCCTCCTCTACCCAGATGAGTCCTGCAAATCGCCCCACGGGTTGGCCTCGCCGGTGCGAAAAAAAGCTCTCATTTTCGTAGGTGCAGCTAGCCAGCTGCCGCGAGACAGACTCAATGTGGGGCAAAGATTCAAGAATGGCCTCTGCACCGGCCGGAAGATCCAAACTGGGGCTACCCCAGGAGGTTTCTGCGTAAAGAGCCGGCAGCTCAGCGCTGGCTTGCAGCCGCATCTCTTCCGGAACCTCATAGCAGCTGGCACAGATAGATGGCCCAAGCCAGGCCCGAATCTGCCGGGCTCCACGCTCAAGCATACGAGCGTGGGTCTCTTCTAAAACCCCGGTCAGTAGTCCTTGCCGCCCAGCATGAGCAACGGCCAGTAGGGGCCGACCCTGCGGACCCAGCCCCGCCAACAAAACCGGAATACAGTCCGCTACTAAAACGGCTAAAGCCCGGCCACGCACAGAAAGGGCAGCATCTGCACAAGGTGCAGCTTCTAAAAGCTGAGCCCCGGTTTCAGCACTAAGATTATCCGGCTGTAAGGACAGGTCAGAACAGCTATCAGCATCAACTACATGGCTGGCATGCACCTGATTTAGATAGAGTACTCCATCCTCGTTAAGGCCCAAAAACTCTTGAAGTTGGTAGCGGTTTTTAAGTACATCCTGCCGGTTATGCCCCACATGCAAACCCAGGTTGCCCGCAGCAACTCCTGTAAAACCGTAGTGAACCCGGGCAGACCCAATCAGTGCCTGCTCCAGGTGAACAAAGGGAGAAGCCATACCGTCCTTTCCAGACAGGGCCGGGCCTCAAAACCCGGAAAACTAAAGCCCTCCGGGCACAAGAAAACAAGCAGAGGCAAGAATCCAGGCTGGGAGGGCCACTTTATCAGTAAAGATTAGCTAAGCTAGGCTACTTCAGAAAATCAGGAACGTCCAAGGTGTCCTTACGCACCGGAGCCTGTTCTTCCTCAACAACCGGGGGTAGATCGACATCAAAACCCGCATCAGAAGGTAGGTCCGTATTGCTCTGCTGCCAGCTGCCCATAGCCAGGCCCTGCGTGGAAGGTGCCTGCTGGCCACCAAAAGTTGCCGTTGTCCGCTCTGCCTGTTTAGCTGCACCGGAGTTATTATTGGCATTAGTTTCTGGGTTAACTGAGTCAAAGCCAGCGGCGATAACGGTTACGCGAGCCTCATCTCCCAGTGCATCATCAATCACAGCACCAAAAATAATGTTGGCATCGGGGTGGGCTACTTCCTGAACCAGTCGAGCCGCCTCGTTGATCTCAAAGAGCCCGAGGTCTGAACCGCCCTGGATAGAAAGCAAGACACCGTGAGCACCGTCAATGGAAGCTTCCAGCAGCGGTGAGGCAATAGCCAACTCAGCCGCCTTCACTGCCCGATCCTCACCCGAAGCAGATCCAATACCCATGAGGGCAGAGCCTGCACCCTGCATCACTGACTTAACATCGGCAAAATCCAGGTTGATCAGACCGGGGGTGGTAATCAAATCGGTAATACCCTGGACACCGGAAAGTAAGACCTGGTCAGCAGACTTAAAGGCATCCAGCATGGAGACATTGCGGTCAGAAATCGAGAGCAAACGATCGTTAGGAATAACAATAAGAGTGTCCACTTCGTCCCGCAGAGCGGCGATACCCGTTTCTGCCTGATTAGAGCGACGGCGACCTTCAAAAGTAAAGGGCCTGGTTACAACCCCTATTGTCAGGGCTCCCAGTGAGCGGGCGATGCGGGCAACAACCGGCGCACCACCGGTACCGGTGCCACCGCCCTCACCGGCGGTAACAAAAACCATATCGGCGCCTTTAAGCACCTCTTCAATTTCCTGCTCATGGTCCTCAGCAGCCTGCCGGCCAACTTCGGGATTGGCACCCGCGCCAAGACCACGAGTTAATTCACGGCCAACATCCAGCTTGACATCGGCATCCGACATCAGCAAAGCCTGGGCATCAGTGTTGATAGCAATAAATTCAACACCACGCAGACCTACCTCGATCATCCGGTTAACTGCGTTGACGCCGCCGCCGCCAATGCCGACGACCTTAATAACTGCCAGGTAGTTCTGGGGAGTTGTAGTGTCCATGAATTCCCTCAATTGTTGAAATGATAGTTCGATGCAAGGTCTAAACTTTGAATTAAAGGTTCATTCTTTTGATTCGTGTCTAGTTACTTTTCAGATGAAAGCGTATCAACACTAATCAGGCGGGCCCTACAAATTTTACCGAATTTGCGGATTTTTCCGGAAAAACAAAGTTTTTATCCAAAGTTCAACTATAGGTTGAATTATTTTGTTGTCGGTACCAGGGGTGAGGAAACATCGTAGACAGACACCTTCCCGTCCTGGCCCAGGGCGTCCATTAGTTCAGATAAGACCTTAACCTTAAGCTCACTGTCAGCAGCACTACCCCAAACAACCTTACTACCATCCTTCATCTCTAAAGTAATGGTTGAAGCAGAGTCAGCTTTCACCTGCCCTACCTGGGCCAGCAGACTAGCAGGCAAAGCTACCAGAACCTGGGCGACAGTCAAAAAATTATCCGATTCAAGCGCTGCTAGACCACCAGCAAGCTGAGGTACCGCCCCCTGCTCAAGAGAGTCAACCTGCCCCAGTTGCTGCCTTTGCGCATCTACCAAAATGAGCTTGCCCTGATCCTCCACCAGGGCAATAGGAACACGTTCATAGACCGTCACCACCAGCTCATGAGGCGGGTGAGCTTCAATTGCCACATCACGCACAATGGTAGAGCTAGCCACCAGCTCCTTAACTTGCTGCTGACTAATCCTGGTCAGAGGTTTACCTTCTAAGGGGCTTAATTGCTCCTGCACCCTAGTCTGACTAACAAGAGAAGTCCCACGAACCGTAATAGTTTTTACTGCCAGCAGGGGTGAGTAGAAGACAAGAAAAATAAAGAGTGCTGCTAGGACAATTAAGGTCACAAAAGTATAGCCCAAACCCTTTAAAGTCTTATACCAGGGTTTTTGAACCGCAATACGGGTAACCTTTAGCTGATCATCATTGCTTGGACTCGAAGAAGCAAGCGACTGTCTAGCCGCCCGCCAAAGCGAAAATTTACTTTGGCTCGTAGCATCAATCAAAGATTCCTCTTCTACCGGCTCTACCGGAGAGACCTTTGCTGAGTCAAAACGGATACTGGGTCCGCTGCCCCTACCCGAAGCAGAAGCCGCCGGTCCGTCATCATCTACACCACCAGAAGCCAAAATCAGCCTTCCCTCAATTCTGCCAATCTGCTCACCAAGGCCCTAGAGAAGTCCGTGACATTACCGGCACCTACCGTCATCACAACATCGCCGGGTTTAACCTGCTCTGCTAGCAGCTCTACCGCCTTCTGCCCCGATTCTACGTAATGAATCTCCGAGAAACCGGCATTACTGATTAGCTGACTAGTCACCCCGGCAATGGGTTTCTCCCGAGCCGGATAAATATCAAGCACATAAGCCCGGTCCGCTTGGGAGAGAGCTCGAGCAAAGTCAGCAGCAAACTCCTGGGTTCTCGAAAACAAGTGAGGTTGAAAAAGCACATAAAGATTATGCCCAGCAGCAACCGTTCGCCCTGCCTCCAAGGCCCGTAGAACCTCGGTAGGGTGGTGGGCATAGTCATCAAAAACCTTAATACCGGCAAGATCACCGCGCAGGCTAAAACGTCGATCCGTTCCCCTAAACTGCCCCAGGGCCGCTGGCACCTGCTGGCCAGAAAAGCCAGCTAAAAGACCACAGACAAAGGCAGCTGCAGCATTAAGCTGGTTGTGGATACCTGGCACCTTCAGCACCAGCTCACTCTGGCCAGTGTAGGACTGCCCCTGCAGGCTAAAATCCCAGTCAAGCCTGGAAGAACAGACCGTCCCCTCACTGGTTGTCCCACTAATACGCACATCAGCCAGGTCGCTTTGCCCGTAGGTTATTGTTGCAAGCCCGGCCCGCTTAGCTTGCACAGCTAGCTCCCGTGCGCCGGGATCATCGGCACAGGTAATCAAGATTCCCTCGGGCTGCATTGAAGCCACAAAACGGTTAAAGGCCTCATAAACATTCTGAGCTGACCCGTAGAAGTCAATATGATCAGGCTCAACATTGGTTACCACGGCAAGATGAGGCCGGTAGCGGACAAAGGAGCCATCGGACTCGTCGGCTTCTGCCACAAACCAGGCAGGCTGCGACGAAGCTGCACCTAACCTGGCATTTGTTTCCAGTCCAGAAATAGTTGATCCTACCGCAAAGGAAGGATCAAGCCCCAAGGCATCCAGCATGAATGCGATCATAGAACTGGTGGTTGTTTTTCCATGCGTACCGGCCACGGCCACCACACGCGAATCCGCCATAACAGCAGCTAAGGCCTGCGACCGATGCAGCACAGAAAGCCCCTGTTCTCGGGCAGCTAGTAACTCAGGGTTATCCTCCTGGATAGCGGTTGAAACAACCACCGTATCCACCCCAGCAAGCCGAGCTGCATCCTGCGGTGCCCAGACCCTTGCTCCCAGCTGTTCAAGCTCAGTCAGGGCCTTCCCCGGCGCCCGGTCTGAACCGGAAACCTCCACGCCAGCCTGGAGCATCAGCCGGGCAACAGCAGACATCCCCGCCCCGGCAATACCAATAAAATGGACTCTTCCCAGCTGCCCCAAGTGGGGCCGCTGCTCAAAGGGAGGGGTTAATACGTCGGGCAAGGTAAGATCAAGATTCATCATCGATGAGTACATTAGCGGACCGCCTTTAAAACTTCTTGAGCCATCACATGTGCCGCGTCACGAATTCCGTGCGCATAAGATTTTTGAGCCATTTCTGCCAGCCGCGCTGAGTCCGCCATCAGGTGAGGAATGTTAGCTACAAACCAGTCACTGCTAAACTCTGCATCCTTAATGAGCAAGCCGGCACCGGTATCTACCAGGGACCTCGCGTTAAGCTCCTGTTCACCATTGCCAATAGGCAGCGGCACAAAAATAGCCGGCAGGCCAACAGCGGCTACCTCCGAGACAGTGGCAGCTCCAGCGCGAACCACCATTAAATCCGCAGCAGCATAGACGTCTTCCATACCGGTAATAAACTCAACCTGCCGGTAGTGAGGGGCCGCTAAAAGCTGACCCTGCTCATCATGCAGGGCCTTACCCCGGCCGGTGATGTGTAGAAGCTGAAAACCCCACTCTTCTAAGCGGTTATAGATGGCGGCAACAGTCTGATTAAGGCTCACCGCCCCCAGGGATCCTCCCGTAACTACCAGAGTGGCCAGCCCCTCTTCAAGGCATAATCGCTGGCGAGCCTGCTGAGCTTGGGCATGCCGATCCAAGGTCTCAATATTGTGCCGCATGGGCATGCCGACGTGCCTGCCCTGGGCAATAGGGGTTGCTGGAAAAGCGGTTCCCACCATCGCCGCCTTACGGGCACCCCACTTATTAGCCCAGCCGGGTTTGGCATTAGCCTCGTGAATAACAATAGGAATATGCAACTGGCGAGCCGCCCAATAAAAAGGTGGGCATACATAACCACCAACCCCTACCACAACATCGGCCTTAGCCTGACGCAAGATGCTGGCTGCTTGTTTGGTGGCAGCGTAAAAAGCAAAAGGAAATTTTAAAGCAGCGGCATCGGGACGTCGCGGAAAAGGAACCCGGGGAATAAAAGCTATGGGGTAGCCTGCTGCAGGAATAAGCTTTGCTTCCATCCCCTGCTCAGTGCCAACGGTTAGTAGGTGCGCCTCAGGTGCAAGTGCCCTAATCTCACGGGCAATGGCAAGCAGAGGATTAATGTGTCCTGCAGTTCCTCCACCGGCAAGAACAATCGAAGGCGCTGTGCTCATAAGTCTTCTCCAGGGTAGTTTGTGGTGCGGTTCAATACTACGGGTTTTAGCTGGCAAACCCTAACGCGTAGCCGCTCCTCTGCTAGTCTTTTCCTTTTTTCTTAGCCGAGCGAATCTGCCGGATAGGAGCAAGACCGGCAGGCAGCCTGTCCCTTTGTTCTTGAGCTGGGGTTTGTGTCCTAGGCCCAGAGACCTTACGTACTTTAGCGGGGTTATAGCCGCGGGGCTTCTGGGCAGGTCTACCATCCTGCCCACCCCTTCTTTGCCCTCTGGGGTCGGGGGCAGAGCCTGCTGCCGTCCTTCTAGGAGGACTTGGAGCAGCCGTCCGCTTTCCTGGCCTAGGAGCCGCCCCTGATGAAGGTCTCTGCCGGGAAGCAGGCCCAGGGGTAGGCTTAGTGCCCCTGACCGGGCGGACCCCCCTGACAGATGCGGAAAGGGGACGGCTGGAACCAAACCCAAAATACTCCCCTACCCTTTTAATGTCCCAACCAGCCTGGTCTCCCGCCGCCTCCAGGCGGGAGGCTTCTGCTGCCACCAGGTGCCCCAGCTTTACCCTGCGGGCGCTTTCTTTTGCGTCGGTACCCACATAATATTCTGTCTCCCCATCTTGCATAATGGGTTGCAAAGGGGTCTGGCGGGCAAAGGCAATTAAAAGACCGATAGCGGCCAAGGATGAAACCAAGGAGGACCCACCGTAAGAGATAAAGGGTAAAGGAATACCGATAACCGGTAGTACTCCGGAGACCATGGCTATATTGATAATGGCTTGGCCCGATATCCACACTAAAATGGTTCCGGCTGCCAAAGAGATAAAACGATCCGCTGAACGCAGCACGATCCGAACCACACAATAGATCAGGCCAAAATAAAGAAAAATAATCAGTAGGGTCCCTAAGAGGCCCAGCTCTTCACCGATCACAGCAAAAATATAGTCATTATGAGCCTCGGGTAGATAGTTATATTTTTGGCGAGACCGGCCCAGGCCAACTCCCCAGAAACCACCGGTGGCCAGGGCTGCCATACCGGAGTTGGATTGATCGCAGGTGGCACCTTCGCAGCGGCCAAAAATACCCAGGACGCGGGCCATCCGGTTAGGACTAGAAAGGACCGCAATAGCTCCAGCGGCGGCAAAAAAAACCAGGCCCATAATAAAAGCTTTATAATTCATGCCGGCCAGCCAAAGGGCCCCTAGGAGCATCAAGCCATAAACCAGGACAGTACCCACATCATGACCTAGCAGAATAAGGCCAACAAGGGGTAAAAACCCAAATAAAAGTGGAAAGAGTGCCTTGCGGCTAGCCCGGGTGACGTTACCTTGCTGGGTTAAAACCCAAGCCATCCACAAGGCCAGCAAAAGTTTGGAGAGCTCAGAAGGCTGGATAGACAAACCGGATATTTGTATCCAGTTACGATTACCAT
The DNA here is from genome assembly GCA_030524105.1 of Rothia sp. (in: high G+C Gram-positive bacteria). Taxonomy (GTDB): domain Bacteria; phylum Actinomycetota; class Actinomycetes; order Actinomycetales; family Micrococcaceae; genus Rothia. The sequence goes on along the minus strand of JAUNHE010000001.1, from coordinate 43,175 downwards.
TTACTGTTGTTCCGATAGTGACTACCAAGAGCTGGCCCAGGAGGGCAAGGGCTAAAAGCGAGTGCATCACCCACTTATTGCGGTACCAAGAAACCGGGGTAAAAGCCAGGACCAGCATGAGCACAATACCCACCAGCGCAAAAACCAGCTGGCGTTGAACCTGAGCAAAAGGGGATTCACCCGAGGCAATCTGTTCAACACTAGAGGCCGAAAGGACCATCACCAGGCCAAAGGCAGTCAAGCCCAAAGCAATAACCACCATCAGTGCCGGAACTCCTTTAAGGGAGGACATAATGGTACGGCGGTATTCTCTACTGATAAAGATCATAAGACCGCGCCAAAGCCTGGAAAAAAGACCTTCCTGCTTGGCAGCAGCTGACCCGGTAGAACCATTAGCCATTCTGATTATCCCTCCGTCCCTGCCGGCTGTATGCCTAATCTTTAAGGGTTTCGACCAGAGCAGTCACTTCAGCAATAAAGCGATTACCCCGATCTGCATAGGAGCTGAACTGATCCATGGAAGCAGACGCAGGTGCCAGCAAGACGGTATCACCACTAGCAGCTAGCTCATAGGCCTGAGCAACGGCCAGGCGCATGGCTTGGGCGCCGTCACCGGCATCGGCAAGATCATCACTGGTCCGGTATATCTTGAGATCAGGAGCCTGCCGAGTGCAAGCCTGTGCCAATTTATCGCTATCGCTACCAATAAGAATCACCGCTTTAAGCCGGTGAGCATGCTGGGCTAGAAGCTGATCATAGTCCACCCCTTTAGAGAGACCACCGGCAATCCAGATAACTGAGGAAAAGGCAGCCAGCGACGCTGAGGCAGCGTGGGGATTAGTAGCTTTTGAATCATTAACCCACACCACACCCCGGGTGTGGGCAACAGCCTGAATTCGGTGGGCTCCCGGTTCAAAATTCTGCAAACCAGCCTTAATAGCAGCGGGTTCAATGCCGGCTGCCCGAGCAAGACCGGCAGCAGCCAAGGCGTTTTCTACCGTATGTTTGCTCGGTATAGGAGCAGTGTCTGCTACAGTGGCTAGTTCTAGAGCCTGCGTCTGCCGTTGATCCAAGAAGGCACGGTCAACAAGAAGGTCTTCTACCAGCCCTAACATAGAGACATCGGGACTATCAGCCCAAAAACCAACGGCCCGGCAGCCCTCTTGCACATCAGCCTCTTCTACCATAGCCACGATTTCTGGCTGCCCAGCATTAAAGATGCAGGCAACCTGCGTATTCTGGTAGATCCTGGCCTTGTCAGCTAAATAATTGCTATAACCCTGATGCCAGTCCACGTGGTCTTGCGCAAGGTTAAGAACCACCGCAGCAAGGGCAGAAACGGACCGCGTCCAGTGCAGCTGAAAGCTGGAGAGTTCCACGGCAAAAAAGTCGTAGTCCACCGGATCTCGCAGGGCATCTAAGATGGGGGTACCAATATTACCTACCGCTAAAGCCTTATAACCGGCAGTTCTTAAGATGGACTCAAGCATACCTACCGTCGTAGTTTTGCCGTTGGTACCGGTGACGCACAGCCACTGTGGGCTCTTACGCCCCTGCCTACGGTTAAGGCGCCAGGCTAGTTCAACATCGCCCCAAATTTGAACTTTTTCCTGTCGGGCCTGAGCTAGTATCCCAACCTCCGGTGCTATTCCGGGGCTTGTCACCAGCAGCTCTGGCTGCTGCCCCTGAACCTGAGGCAAAGTTTGCATGGCATCCTGTCCCAAAAGAACCTGGCAGGCACCAACAATAGTAAGGGTCTGCGCCTTAGCACGATACTCTGGGCTGTCCTTAGCATCAACAACCACCACTCGCGCACCCAGCTCTATCAGAGTATCTGCTACAGAAAACCCGGTTAAGCCCAGGCCTACAACCACTACCGCTAGGTCTGCCCAGTCAGCATCCCAGCTGGTTAAAGCCTCTAAACGCGGGTATGCATAGTCTGGATTTATCTGTGCTCCTGTCATGGGCTATCCCACCATTCCGCCGTGGCTAAGCAGCCAGTCACCGTAAAAAATTCCTAAGGCAAACATGGTAAATAAACCGGCAATAATCCAAAACCGAACAACAACCGTTACCTCCTGCCAGCCTTTAAGCTCAAAATGATGCTGCAAGGGAGCCATTCTAAAGATACGCCGACCGCCACTAACCTTAAAATAACCGACCTGAATAATCACAGAAAGAGCGATGGTCACAAAAAGACCAGCAATAATCACCAAGAGCAGTTCCGTGCGGGTAAGTATAGCAAAGGCAGCTAAAGCTCCGCCCAGGCCCAGTGAGCCGGTATCTCCCATAAAAATACTAGCCGGGGAGGTGTTCCACCACAGAAAACCTATGAGGGCCCCGATTAGAGCCGCTGCTAACATGGCTAGTTCTGCGGGATCTCGCACCTCATAGCAGACAGCATCACCAGAGCCTGGGTAGCATAAATGCTTGGACTGCCACAGGGCAATGAGCAAGTAGCCGGAAAAGACCAAGATAGCTGCACCCGTGGCCAGCCCGTCAAGACCATCGGTAAGATTCACAGCATTTGTTGTTGCCGTTGCAATTAAATTTGCCCAAATAACAAAGAGAATCATCCCTAGAACCGGTCCAGCAAAAGCTAGATCCAAGGCCGTGTCTCTCGTAAAAGAAATCTGGGTTGAAGCCGGCGTCCACCCATTTTTATTGGGAAAAAGGAGGGCTAAAATTCCAAAAATAATACCTACAGCCCCCTGCAGCACAAGCTTTCCTGCCGGAGTTAAACCCTCAGACTGTTTCTTGGATATCTTCTTATAGTCATCAATAAAACCAACGCCTGCCATTCCCAGCATAAGAAACATGGCCAGCAAGGCTGAAACAGAAGGCAACCAGGGCTGGTCAAAAAATAGTGCCGTAATCCACAGCGACAGGAAAAAACCCAGCACAGTAGCAAACATCATCATGGCACCGCCCATAGTTGGGGTGCCCCGTTTTGTTTGATGGCTGGTTGGCCCATCTTCTCTAATAAACTGGCCATAATGCTGGCGAACCAAGTATTTGGTAAAAATAGGCGTTCCCACAATGGAAATCACTAAGCCAAATGCCGCAGCCAAAAGTATGGGAATCATGCTTTCGGGGTGCCTTCCCGCTCGTCAATTTTTTTGGCAGCAAGGTCAGCTGCCCCATCACTAAGGCAGTCTGCTGGATCAGCAGCCTGTTCGCCGGCGCTTAGCCAGCTGGTGCTAACTGGCTTCATAAGCTGATCAGCCTCAGCCACACGCTGGCCAAGTTTACCTAGCCCGGCCCCGTTAGAGGATTTAAACAAGACTAAATCGCCAGCCTTCAATTCAGAAGACAGCAAGTCAAAGGCCTGGTCGGTATCGGCAACCCAGGTTGCCTCCTCACCCCAGGAACCTTCAAGATGGGCAGCGTTATAAATCGGCCTAGCCTCCTGGCCAACAACCACCAGTTTATTGATATTAAGCCTAACGGCTAACCGACCCAAACGGTCATGCTCCTGCACAGAAAGATCGCCCAGTTCCAGCATAGAACCCAAGACTGCCCAGGTACGGTAGCCGCTGCTGCGACCCAGCTGAGCTAAAGACCGTAAAGCTGCTGCCATGGACTCTGGATTAGCATTGTAGGCATCGTTGATAACACTTATTCCGTCTGCTCGATCCGTGCGTTCCATCCGCCAAGGCGAACGCGCCTTAGCTTTATTAAGCTGCTCAGCAATTACCGCCGTATCTATTCCCACCTGGTAAGCAACCGTTGCAGCGGCCAGAAGGTTATACACATGGTGCTCACCAATAAGCTGAGACTGAATGGGATAGGACTGTCCTTCTGGAAAAACAAGAACAAACTCGGGGCAGCCCTTACTGCCGGTACGCAGATGGTCGGCATAGACGCGGGGCAGATCGAGGCCATCCTGATTATGAGGGCCCAGACCAAAATAGGTTGTCGCTGCCTGGGTCCGATTAAGCATCCGCCGTACCCGGTAGTCATCGTCGTTAAGGGCCAGGGTCTGCCCCACTGCCTGAGCTAGTTCACCCTTAGTCTTCTCAATATTGTCTACCCCACCAAATTCACCGGCATGGGCACTGCCAACCTTAAGAATAACGCCGTGGTCAGGCTCAACAATCTTGGCCAGGTAGTCGATGTGGCCCACCCCATCTGCACCCATTTCAATGACCAAATAGCGGGTATCCTCGTTGGCACGAAAGACTGTTAGGGGTACACCCACCTCTCCGTTATAGGAGCCCAGGGGGGCAACCGTCGGGCCAACTGCCTCAAAAATAGCGGCCAGTAGATCCTTGGTACTTGTTTTTCCGGCAGAACCCGTAACGGCAACAAGGGTCAGCCTGTTTTTTTGCCGGAGCCCTTTAAGATAGTAGTGCGCCAGCTTACCCATGGCCAGGACAGCGTCCTGGACCAGCACTTGGGGGTAAAGCTGCCCGCGCTCATCCCTGATTTCTCGCTCGGTTATGCTAAGGCAAGCTCCAGCCGCTGCTGCAGCCGGCACAAAAAGATGCCCATCTGTGCTCTGGCCAGGTTTAGCTACAAATAAAGTACCGTCAGTAACCTCCCGTGAATCAGTGGTTACTGACACAAGATTAGGCTGATCTGCCTGAGACGGATCAAGTCCACAGAGTCTGCCACCGGTGGCCTCTGCCACCTGATGAGCAGTTAAAGCAATCACTGTTTACGCATCCCCCAAAATCATCTGATAGTCAGGCAAAACCTCGTAGCCCTTAGCTTTTAGGCTACGAACAACTTCAACCCGATCGTCAAGATCTACATTAACACCGGCAACTTCCTGAGCTACTTCATGGCCTCGCCCAGCTACCATAACAGCATCAGCTGGTCCAGCAAGCTCAAAGGCCCGAGCTATTGCTGCGGCCCGCGGTGCAAGGTTAAGCACAGTCTTAACCCTGGCACCGCTCCTTTGAGCTTTAAGTATCCCGGCCATGATTTCTTCACGAATAGGAGCAGGCTCCTCATCGTGCGGATCATCATCAGTCACAATCACAATATCTGCGTACTGGGCCGCAATTTCCCCCATGATAGGACGTTTGAGCTGATCACGTTCACCGGTAGCGCCAAAAACTATAATAACTTTCCCGGAGCCCTCCAGGGGAGTAAGCGCCTGCAAAGAACGCTGCAAGGCATCCGGATTATGAGCAAAATCAACTATTGCCACCGGGGCTTGACTTAAGAGTTGCATACGCCCGGGTACCACGGGGGTAAGCGCCCCAACCTTTCTTAAAGCCTTTCTTAGTTTCTGCGGGTCAGCCCCAGCTTCATAGGCCATGACCAGGGCCAAAGCAGCGTTGGAAACATTAAAATCTGCCGGTAACTGGGTCTGAGCTTCAAAGCTTAAACCGTCTCCACGCACTACTTTAAAGGCGTGTCCTAGGCCTGTACGCTGCACATCGGTAAGTACCCAGTCTTGCGCAGCAAGGTCAGCAGGAACCTGATCAGCTCCGGCACCGTGGCGGGTAAAGAGAGCCACCACGTTTTCGATACCCATGGCCCCAATCGCCCGACCCAGCATTTGCTCACCCCAGTGGTCATCAGCAACAATAACTGCCCGCCTGGCCCTCTGGAGGGTAAACAGCTCTGCCTTAGAATCCCGGTAATTAGCCATAGTGTGGTGTAGATCAAGGTGATCTTGGGTGAGGTTAGTAAAGCCAGCAAGATCATAGCGAAGGCCGTCAACGCGGCGATAGTCCAATGCGTGCGAGGATACCTCCATAGACATAGCCGTAATACCCTGCTGGCGCATGAGGGCTAGCAGGGAATGCACCTGCACAGACTCTGGGGTTGTGAGCTGGGAGGGAATGGGCTCTCCCCCAGCTAAAATCTCAATCGTGCCGATTAGACCTGTAGTATGCCCCAAGCTCTCCAGTAAAGAGTTAAGCATATAGGTGGTGGTGGTTTTTCCGTTTGTTCCGGTGACCGCAAACCTCAGTGGGGCGCTACCGTCTTCTGGCTGCGAATTATAAATAAAACTGGCAAGCGGTCCCAGACAGGCCCGTAGCTGCTCGCACTGAATAAGGCCTAATTCTTCAGCCTGTGTACCCAAAAGAGCCAGGCCTGCTTCATCGGTAAGTATGGCATGGGCACCGGCAGCAATTGCAGCCTGCACATACTGGGCACCGTGGCTTTTGGCACCTGGCAGACCAACGTAAAGATCCCCGGCCTGCACCTGGCGAGAATCCATACTGATGCCCGTAATTTTTGCGCCTTCACGATACTGCCCAACGGTAAAACCCTGGGCTTGAAGCCACTGTACAAGTTCCTGCACAGTCCGACCAGAAACAGCCTTAGGCCGTAAGGTCTGTGCTGTATCTGATGCCCCTATAGTCATCCTACCCTGCCCTTTCATCACCAATAATCATATACGTTTGCAATCCATCAGTTTACTGGCGCCCCAGCCCTGAACCTGCCCATTTTTGTCCATCTTCTTGTCAGCCAGACTCGTCGTGACCGGCCGGGAATTTAGGAATTTCATGAGGGCTCGAGGTGGAGTAAGGCACCTTATAAGTATGTAATACCTTCTCCATGATCTGCGAAAACTGAGCTGTCGTTCCGGCAGTCCCAACGCTAGCGGCATCTGTTTTAGGACGTTGTAAGGTGACGCTCACCAAAAATTGCGGATCTTCCAGAGGGGCTATGCCCACAAAAGAGGTGGTGTAACCGTCATAGCCAGCAGCATTCTGGCTAGGCGCTTCTGCAGTACCGGTCTTGCCACCAACCCGATACCCACTCACCTGAGCCTCTTTGGCGTTTTGTAGTACCACGTTTTCTAATAAATCCAGGGCCTGCTGAGCTGTTTGTTCCGAAACCAGCCTTTGTCCTTCTGCCAGGGGACGTACCTGTTCATCACCGTTTTCATCGATAATGGCATCCACAATTCTTGGTTGAAGCTTTACTCCTTTATTGGCTAGCGTCTGATAAATCAAAGCGGTTTGTAAGGGAGTCTGCGTTAATCCCTGGCCAAAGAGGACAGTGTACTGCTGGCGCACATCCCAGTCCTTGTAATCTGGCACCAGCCCCTGGCTTTCACCGGTCAACTCAACACCGGTTAGCTCACCCAACCCGTATTTTTTGAGCCAGTCGTACCGTTGTTCCTTGGTCATTTTTCGACCAGCCAATATTGTTCCGGTATTCATAGAGTCTGTAATAATGCCAGAGAAAGTTCTTTTCTGAGCCGGATGTGAAAAGGCATCTTTAAAGGTTTGCCCATCAATTTCTAGCTGCGCGGGAACATCAAAAGTGGTCAGTGGATCGGCCAAGCCCAGCTCTAAGACAGCCGAGGCTGTAAGAATTTTTTCGGTTGATCCCGGTTCTACCGCCTGCGTGATAGCACGCGGAGTCATATCTTCTAGGTTAAATTTCTCTGATCCGGGGTCCATGGTCGAAGAATCTGCAAGAGCCAGGATCGAAGCATCTTTGACCTTCATCACCACTACGGTGCCCCATTCGGCTTCCTTCTCTTTGACTCGGGCCTTAATAATCTGCTGGGCAAAGTACTGAATATCTTGATCGATAGTTAGCCGAACATTTTTACCGTTGACTGCAGGTTTGACCTGCTCTTCGCCCACCGGTATTCTGACGCCGTCGGCACTAATTTCATAGACACGCTCGCCGTCTTCGCCAGCCAGCTCTGCACCTAGAGAACGTTCAATACCAACAGAATAGTCAACCAGATTGGTTTGCCCTGGGCTGCCCTCCACGGCCTCCTCAACCTTACTTAATCTACCAACAACAGAACCAGCAACTTGCCCGTTAGGGTAAAGTCTTTCAGACAGGATCTCGCCGTAAACAAAGGTGGCACCGAGATCAGCAATAGCGTCATAAACTTCCGGCGTTACGTTTTCTTTAATAACCTTGTATTGGCTGGTTCCGTCCAGGGCAGCTTTTACATCGCTGTCCTTCATGCTTAAAATATCGGCTAGCTCATAAACAAGTTGAGTGGGGGTAACGGTTTCCTTGGTATTTGTGTTGGGTACAAAACGCTCAAATTCTGCGACCGCACTCTGATCTACCGTAATGTTGTAGCGCTGTACCGATCGGGCAAGGATATTGCCTTTCACGTCTAGAATTTGTCCCCGTAAGGCCGGAACCGTCTGAAATCTCGTTCGTTCTAACCGTGCTGCCTCTGCAATCCCACCAGGATCAAAGCCCTGCACGTATAGCAGTCTTCCTCCCAGTGCAGCCAGACTTAAGGTAGCCGCACCACTGACCAAAAAACCGCGGCGTCCCAGCTGACGCTGGCGGCTTGGTTTAGCAGCAGGAGGAAGGGGTCTGGTCACGGCAGCTTACTTTCTCTTGGGTGCAGTTTAAAGGCAGCTGCAGTGCCCGATGGCTACTCGAAACACTGCATTCCTTGCCTTCTAGGCTATTCTGCCTGATTGGTAGCAGCCTGGCTGCTTGTGGCAGCAGGGGATGCTTGATTCGTTGGCTCTGCAGAAGCGCTGGCCTCAGCCTGAGCCTTTGCCTGAGCTTCTTGTGCGGCACGATACTCCTTAGCTCTCTTATCCGCTGCAAGAGAGGCATCGGTGTCATCGAGTGAGGGTGGGTCAATGAGGTTTTGAGTCTGGCTCTTATCAGCAGAGGAGGTCTCCGATCCGGACCTATTTTCAATCTCGCCTGTTTGTAAATTGACAGTTGACTGAATTGATGAAGCATATAGACCAAGTTGGCTTGCCCTAATAGCTAGGTCTTGCGGGGCCTGATTGTACTGAATTTCTTGAGAGAGCGCCTCGTTTTGCTGGGTAAGGGTTTGTTCTTGCATACGCAGGTCTACCAAATCATACTGACGGGAGGCAGTAAGAATATTGACCAGCAGAATCAAAATGAGAACAAGAGGGATCAGAGAAAATACAGTAATTAAAAGCCTGCGGTTATTGCGCGGGGCAGCCTCGGGCACTAGGGCGCGAAGCTGACGCTGGCCACGAACGTTGCCGGCAGTTCTTGACGACGCATCATTAACAAGGGACAGGTGCCTGCTTCTTTTTTCCGGCACCTTTACTGGAAACTGCGGTTCTGCGCTCATAGCTCTGCCTTTACGCTCTTAATTTTCTCAGCAGCTCGAAGCTTGGCGCTAGCAGCACGAGAATTTTCAGCAATCTCCTGTGCTGTGGGGGGTTCAGCTCCACGAGTTACTACCTTGATATCCGGCTGGTGTTCTTCAAGCTCAACCGGAAAACCTTTGGGGGCCTTAGACTGGGCACGGGCAGCAATTGCCTGCTTAACCACTTTGTCTTCAAGGCTGTGGTAGCTCATAGCTACCAGACGACCGCCTACCTTGAGGGCGTCAAGAGCATTGGGAATAGCACGCTTGAGCACCTCTAACTCGTGGTTTACTTCAATGCGTATTGCTTGGAAAGTTCTTTTAGCGGGATGACCACCTTTACGTTGGGCAGCAAGCGGTACAGCACCTTTAATAAGGTCTACCAATTCTGCCGTTGTTTCCAGGGGTTTCCTTTTTCGTGCTGCGAGGATCGCGGCAGCAATTCGGGTAGCAAATTTCTCTTCACCCCAGGTTTTAAGGATGCGCCGCAGTTCTTCTTCAGAGTAGTTGTTAAGGACAGCAGCCGCTGTCAGCCTATCCTCGGGGTTCATGCGCATGTCCAGCGGGGCGTCATAGGAGTAGGCAAAGCCCCGGTCTGGCTCATCCAGCTGAAAGGAAGAGACACCCAGATCAAATAGGATACCGTCAGCACCGTCATAGTGATGGAGAGCTAGGGGCCCAGCGATATCGTCATAGAGCCCCTGTACTGGAATAAAACGCTGGCCGAATCGGGCCAGTCGTCGGCCGGCTAGTTGCTGAGCCTGGGGGTCACGATCAATTCCTATGAGAGTGAGGCCCGGGAATTTTGTCAGTAGAGCTTCAGCGTGACCGCCCATGCCTAGGGTGCAGTCAACAAGAACTGCACCCGGTCTTTCTATACCGGGGGTCAAGAGCTCAAGGCAGCGATCAAGCATGACAGGCAGATGCCTGTCCGCGATCTGTCGCTCCTCGAGAGCCGTTCTCTCGGTCACTGCTACTCCTCTAAGGCGATGCGATCTAAAGATTGTTCAATTTGTTGGTTGAGCCTAAGGCATAAAACCTGGCAGCTCATATTCATCTGTTGCAGAAAATTCAGCTTCCTTCTCCAACAGATAGTTATCCCACGTTGCAGCGTCCCAAATTTCCGCTCGTGAGCCAGCACCGATGACAGCTAATTCCTTATCCAAGCCGGCGTAGGAACGCAGATTTGGTGGGATCGTAACCCGGCCCTGCTTATCCGGAACTTCATCAGAAGCTCCAGAGAGGAACACGCGAATATAGTCTCGTGATTGTTTAGACGAGATGGGAGCACTGCGCATCTGCTGGTGGATGCGCTGGAATTCAGCCATGCTAAACACATAAAGGCAGCGTTCCTGCCCCCGCGTCAGCACCAAGCCATCAGCCAGCTCGTCTCGAAACTTTGCCGGCAGAATCAGCCTTCCCTTAACATCAAGCCGGGGTGAGTACGTCCCTAAGAACATGGGCTCCACCTCGCCTTGCGCTAAAATCTCATCTTTTTGGCCACAACCATAGCCACGTTGTTCTATTTTCCTCCACTTTACTCCACAACGCTCCCCAGTCAATCAAAACAGGGGTCATTTCATTCCATTTTGAGGGTTTTCACATGGGGCTTTACCCAAAAACTGCCTGGGGCAGCTGGCAGTATTTTTAGTCAGCCAGGCAAGATTAGGGTTCAAAAACCAAGAAAACCGGCCGGTAACTTTCCTAGTCAAAACTGGTTTCTAAAATTAGGTGGCTGCTAGTGGAGCAGAATTTAAATCAAACCGGGCAGCACGGAAAAATACTGTGCTGCCCGGTTGAGCAAAAATCTATATTCTTATTAAGCTGAGCGAGAATTTTGAGCTTTAAAAGCCTTGGTTGCGCCGCTCTTCCCATTTTTCTTCAAGGCCCCGCATAAAAGAGGCTTGAGATTTACCAACTTTACTAGGTTGGGCTGCCGGCCTAGTTTTTTTGGCCCCTTCTTGACGAAGAGTAGCCAGGTAGATTCCCCCAGCAGCCAGCAAAAAGCCCCCAAGGCCAATCACAATAAGCTTGGTTGCAACCCCCACAATAATGACGGCTAAACCCAGCAGGGTCAGTAAGGTTCCGCTAACAATATTACGCACCACAAAGGCCTGCTTCCGGCCGACAGATTCCGAAGCCATCGAGCTTACAAAGTGCGGGTCATCAGCATGGAGCTGTTGTTCTAACTGGTCCAACAATCTTTGTTCATGTTCTGAAAGCGGCATGCACCCTCCCTAGATAAAGCCCGCGCAAAAACTAGCAGCCACCGTTTGCCTTAATGCTGTTAATGATACATTTTTCCAGCAATGACAACCATTCCCCGGCGAATATGAAGTTACAAAGCCAGCAAGAACCCTAGTTAGCTTTTTTCACCCACAATAATTTGGCCGGCAGCAGACCGGGTTGACCGTATTTCTGCCTAATTTGATCCATTGTTTCTTCCGCTAACTGCCACTGCTGATCTGCTGTTGCAGCTAAGGGAAGAAGATCCTTATCCAGCAAACTAGCCTGCCTACCGGCTGAGATATCTATAAGCCGTTCAGCCCTCACCCCCACTAGGCGGACAGGCTGGTATAAGTACCCCAAGCCCGTTGGCATTAAGAGACCTCTTGCCTTATGCAAAACCGCCTCATAGATCGTGCGCCCAAGGTTACTTGGTTGGTCCAAGCGACAGCTTCGAGTGAGGGTTTCAAAACTGTGGTAACGAACCTTTAAAGTCACCGATGACGTGTACTTGTGGGCAGCCCGCAACCGCCTGGCCAAAGATAAGCTGAGCCGATAGAGCTCTCTACTAAGCTGATCAAAATCCTGGGTATCCTGCTCAAAAGTATGCTCGGCACCCATCGATTTTTCCTGGCGTGTAGGATCAACCGGACGTGAGTCAAGGCCACGGGCAAGGTCATAAAGATGCCTACCGGCCGCAGTACCGAACTTAGCCTGCAAAAAGGCAGCCGAAAATCCACGTAAGTCAGCTACTGTAGCCACCCCAAGTTTCTGTAAAGAACGGTTCAAGGCAGGACCAACACCCCAGAGCTTAGCAACGGGCATAGGGTCTAAAAATTCCCGAACCCTGTGTGGCGCAATGAGCCATAAGCCATCCGGTTTACTGGCAGATGAAGCCATCTTAGCTAGGAACTTGCTCTGAGCTATGCCCACAGAAGCAGGCAAACCCAGCCGATCTTTAATATCCTGACGCACCCGCTGACCGATAGCGTAGGGCTGCCCCAAACGACGTAGGGCCCCCGTAAGGTCTACAAAAGCTTCATCTATACTCACCTGCTCTACCCGGTCAGTAATTTCTAAAAGAATAGCCAGCATCTGCTGCGAGAACTGCCGGTAGTGAGCCTTGGGTTCTATAAGGATCGAATCTGCCGATAAGGCTAGAGCCTTGGCCAGCGGCATAGCCGACCTAACCCCGTCGGCCCGCGCCCGATAAGAGGCAGAGAGCACCACCGACCGGGGCGAATTTCTGGCAACAATCACCTTCTTTCCCCGAAGCCAGGGCTTACTTAACAGCTCAACGTTGACAAAAAATGCGTCCATGTCCACGTGCATAATAACCGGCGGCCGACCAGGATCTTTGGCTTCGTTGACCAGCATTTTAAACCTACCTCAGACAATCACCTGAATATATTCGAATATATATTCGATAAAAATCTACCCCATCGCTACTCCCCTCTCAAGCGACATGCCAAAGCCCAAGGTCACAAAGTGTCGGTGGCGGTAGGTCTTGCCCCTGGCATAAGCTATTACAGACCGCTTCTTACAAACGAAGGACCCGCTATGAATTCTGCCGAGCCAACAGCATCACCCGCTGAGCTTACCCAAAGCATCCACGCCGAACAGCAGGCCTTTCTGCAAGGGTTAGAGGCGGAACTTGCCACTTTTTTTGATCAGCAAGAAGAGACCCTGCTCAGCGTTTCAGAAGAAGCCCTCCCCCTCCTTGAAGCCATCCGAGACCTTTCTTCTGGCGGAAAACGACTGCGAGCGCTGTTGTGCTACTGGGGTTGGCGCGGGGCAGGAGGAGCCGCAGATTCAGAGCTGATTTTTAAGGCAGCAGCGGCTCTTGAGCTTTTTCAATCGGCGGCCCTTATTCACGATGACATTATTGATCGTTCCCAGACCCGTCGCGGGGCCCCGGCGGTCCATAAGCAGTTTGAGATCATGCATCGGAAGGCGCAGTGGCGTTCAGCCAGCTCATTGTACGGAAGCTCCAGCGCTATTATTGCTGGAGATTTATGCCTCTCTTGGTCCGAAATGCTTCTGGCCAGTATCGGTCAGCTGGCCAGTTCAGCCTACCAAGTTCGTAGCATCTTTGATCTTATGCGCACCGAAGTGATGGCGGGCCAGTACCTGGATATTTTGGGGGAGGTTATTGCTACCGAGGAGTATGGGTCAGCCCTGGGCCGGGCCCATCATGTTATCCGCTATAAATCCGCAAAATATAGTTGTGAGCATCCCCTGGTTTTGGGCGGGGCTCTGGCCCTAGAAACACCGCGCGGTGTTTGTGAGTCTCTGCTGGAAGCCTATCGGGCTTTTGCTCTGCCTCTGGGTGAGGGTTACCAGCTGCGAGATGATGTTTTAGGGGTCTTTGGTCAGCCAGCTAAAACCGGAAAACCAGCTGGTGACGATCTTAAAGAGGGCAAACGAACTGTCTTGATTGCTCTCACTCAAAAGAATGCTAACCCAAAGCAGTGGCAGAGGTTGGATGGGGCTCTGGGTAATAAAGATCTGAGTGAAGGAGAGATAGCCGAACTCTGCCAGATCATTATTGATTCCGGGGCCTTGGCGGACGTTGAGGCGGTGATTGCTGAGACTGGCAATATCGTCTCGTCTGCCCTGCTAGAGCTTAAGGTTGCTCCCCTGGTTAAGGAGGCTCTGGCTAAAATAGCTGCTGCTGCCCTCCACCGGAGTGCTTAAACTGTAGTTACCAGGCCAGGGCTGCTGCGCGTCGGCGTATTTCCGTTTTGCGTCCCTGGATCAGGGCGTCGATGGGCCGGCCCGGTAGGGTTTTGTCCTCTGTAAATAGCCAGGTGATAGCTTCTTGGTCGGTGAACCCGCCATCTTCCAGGACGGTAATGGTTCCTTTGAGGGCTTTGAGGGGTCCGGCTTGATCAATGAATAGCTCTGGTACCATGCGCACACCGGTTTCTGGATGTCTGAGGGCCAGCAGGGCCCGGTCTGCGATCATCTGGTGCACTCGGGTTACTTTGAGGCAGAGCTGCTCTGCAATTTCTGGAATAGTCAGCCAATCAGCTACCAGGTTAAAGGTCTGGGTAGAGGCTGGGGCCTGGTTGATATCCTTTTCTTCAGTCACACTTAGAAGTGTGCCAGAAATTGCTGCCCTCTGCAGATTCTTACACTCAGGAAAGTTAATTATTCTAGGTAATGATAAGGTTTGTATCTGTAGAAAGGATGATTAGGTGGCTGCAGATAGGGGCCAGCTGATAGCCAGCCCACCATAAAAGCTCTGAGCTGCCGCCACATTGTGAATATGACTTCTGGATCCTCTTCTTCAACACCCTGGTTAACCGGTGTGGTTTTTGACGAGCATTTTAAAGTTGGCCGACTGATCGCCCGAGGTGGTATGGCAGAGGTTTATCACGGTATAGATCTCTGGTCTAATAACCCGGTGGCCATTAAAGTACTCTTTCCTCAGTATGCTTCGGATTCTTCGCAGCGGCATAAGTTCCTGCGGGAGGAGGAGTCTTTAAGAAAGATCAACCATAAACACGTTGTTGCGGTCTTAGGTTCTGGTAGCCAGCGTGTTAGCGGCTACGATCTGCTCTTTTTGGTCTTGGATTATGTGCATGGCTGTACCTTGCAGCAGTTGCTCACCATTCGCCCGGTTCTCTCCGTTGAAGAGACCTTGTCTATTGTGCTGCCGGTGGCGGAAGGCCTCTCAGAAGTTCACGCGCACCAGCTCATTCACAGGGATATTAAACCCAGCAATGTGCTTCTTTCAGCGGCAAACCATAGGGTTAAACTCACCGATTTTGGTCTTACTCGCCCTAGTGATCAATCCTGGACCGGTGAGTTGATGGGTACCCCTGCCTATGTTGCCCCAGAGATTGTTAGCATAACGGGAGCTGCTGGTGCCGGTGCCGATATTTTTGCCTTGGGGATTATGATGTTTCGTATGCTGACCGGCCGGCTTCCCTTTAGTGGAGCAGGAAACGATCAGCAGGTTATTTACCACAATGTCAATACTGAGTTACCGGCGCCGGAACGTTTTGCACCGGGTCTGAGTAATGACCTCACTGGAGTGATTCGTTGGTGCACCCGTAAGGAGGCTAGTGCCCGGCCAGAAAACGGTACCGAGCTCTTTGAGGTTCTCTCTCAGATTTCTTCGTCGCTGGGGCAGGAAGAGCTTCACTACCGTGCACCTAGCGCGCCTGCAACGAGCAGGACACTTTGGCAGGATGTGGCCGCTTTAGCCGAAAAAACAGACGTCACTCGGGTGCTTCAGGCCCAGCAGGACCGGCCGGAAAAGGAAGAAGAGACTCTTGCTGTTAAGACGGATGAGCTTAACGCTGCCCTGGACTATGAGCCCACCCTCATTTCAGAGGTCATTTCACCCCATCAAGAGGATGATTTTCCGGGTGATCAAACCTTTATTGATGAGCCTGCTGCCAGCTACCAGCCAATCTCTGCTCAGTACCAGCCCAGGCAGGACTATGCCAGCCAGCCTCAAGATGCCGAGCCGGATACACTCTATCCGCCTCCTTCCCAGGGTCGGGCAAGACCGGCCAATCCGCGTTTGCCTTCCCAAGCCTGGCGGCAAAAGCCAAGTCTGACCGGCTTGGTCTTAACCTTGCTGCTGGTCTTGATCGGTTTTGTTACTGCTGGTTTTGTAGGCTGGCAGCTGGCCAGCCTGGTCCTTAATTCGGGCTGGTTTCAAACCTGGACTAGCTGGTTCAGCTCATGAACGACGCGCTAAATATTCAGCAACTAAAAAGGCGATTTCCAGAGACTGCCGGTGATTTAATCGAGGATCGCAGAGCGTCTCATAGCGGTCAGCAAAAGCTTCCTCATTGATGGGGTCTGACCCGCCTAGGCACTCAGCCACGTCGTCGCCGGTCATCTCAATGTGGATCCCGCCCGGGAAAGAGCCCAGGGCCTGGTGCACCTCAAAAAAGCCACGAACCTCATCAACAACATCGTCAAACCGGCGTGTCTTATACCCTGAGGGAACTGAGATCGTATTGCCGTGCATAGGGTCCGTGACCCAGACAACTTCGGCGCCTTCAGCCTGTACCGCCTCAACCAGTTTGGGCAGGTTCTCCCGAATCTTATGGGCGCCCATCCTAGTAATGAAGGTCAGCCTGCCCGGTTGCCGTTCTGGATCCAGCTTATCTAGCAAAGATAGAGTCTGATCGACTGTGCTTGTTGGCCCCAGCTTAACCCCGAGTGGATTGTGTACCTTAGAAAGAAAATTAACGTGGGCATCCTCAAGGCCTCTGGTTCGCTCACCTATCCAAATAAAATGTCCGGAGGTGTCGTAAGGTAGTTTGGTTCGTGAATCAATACGGGTGAGGGCACGCTCATAGTCAAGCAGCAGCCCTTCATGACCCACATATAATTCTGTTGCCTTGAGGGCATCAAAATCTGCCCCACAGGCTTCCATAAATTTTAGGGCCCTGTTGATCTCGTTGGACAGGGACTCGTAGCGGGCATGGGCTGGGTTTGCGGTAAAACCCTGGTTCCAGGAATTAACCAGACGCAGGTCGGCAAAACCGCCGGTGGTAAAAGCCCGCACCAGGTTAAGGGTGGAAGCAGATGTGTGATAACCCTGCACCATACGACGAGGATCGTGCTGGCGAGCCTGAGCACTAAACTCAAAGCCATTGACCATTTCACCCCGGAAAGAGGGCAGGCTAACCTGGCCTCTTTTTTCGCTGTCTGAGGAACGAGGTTTGGAGAACTGGCCAGCCATCCGCCCCATTTTCACAACCGGCATGGAAGCACCGTAGGTGAGCACTACAGCCATTTGCAGCAGAGTCCTCACCCGGGCAGAAATTTTATCTGCAGTTGCACCCTCAAAGGTTTCGGCGCAGTCACCACCCTGCAAGAAAAAAGCTTTTCCTTGAGCTACCTCTGCCAGCTGCTTGCGAAGACGGTCCACCTCACCGGCAAAAACAAGCGGTGGTGCAGCTTCTAGCTCTGCAACTGCCGCATCAAAATCAGGATGCTGCTGCCAGCTGGGCTGTTGATCTGCCTTAAGCTGACGCCACTGATCAAGCTCGGCCTGTGATTCTGTGCTGACGCCTTCTGCATCCTTCTTGATCATTATGTAACGTTCCCGTCTTAACTAGCTCAATGTATTCGAATAAGGCTCTAAATCTTCCTTAGTCTAAATACTAGGCTTGAACAAAAGGATTTTCATATTAATTCCACGTTTCGAAAAGGCGCGACCACTCAGCTAGACAGAAGTCGATCAGTCTTTTTGGGTCAACTCAGCAACAGCTTGAACGGCACTGAGATTTTTTTCGGTCATCAAACGTTTTACTTCGCTAGCATAGACCGGCAGGTAGTCCTGCCCAGAAAGCTGGCAGATCTCCTGAATAATACGGTCGGCAACAACCCGCTGGACCTTATGGCTGGAGGCGCTCTCATAGTATTCAGAAAATTCTAGTGGCTGACCTATGACCGTCCGCACTTTAATTTTTTGACCAGCCTTTTTAAAGTGAACTTTATTAGAACCCGCTGGCTGCACGTCGTCAGTTCCGATCTGCCCCACCGGAATGACCGGCACTTGAGCTTGTAGGGCTAAGCGGGCCACTCCCACTTTTGCCCGGTAGAGCCTGCCATCTGGGCTACGCGTGCCCTCAGGATAAATACCTAAAAACTGTCCCTGCCTCAGTTTTTCAACCCCAGCTTGCA
Source organism: Rothia sp. (in: high G+C Gram-positive bacteria) (assembly GCA_030524105.1). Classification (GTDB taxonomy): domain Bacteria; phylum Actinomycetota; class Actinomycetes; order Actinomycetales; family Micrococcaceae; genus Rothia. The sequence goes on along the minus strand of JAUNHE010000001.1, from coordinate 25,252 downwards.
GGGAAGCCAAACTTTTCTCGCCCCCAGAACGATCCATGGGTAGCTGCCCCAAGGAAGAAAACATCCAACGCGACAGGGCACCCTTAACTCCCTTACCGGTAAAATAATCTGACTTAGCTAAAAAATACACTTGCCGCGGAACAGCCAAAGGCAAAAAGATGGAATCGCAGAAAGCCACGTGGTTACTGGCGATAATGGCTCCTCCACTGGGAAGGTTGTCCAAGCCCACCACCTCATGCTGATAAGTCCGGGTAAGAAGCGGTCCCACTAGATTCTTCTTTAAAAGCATATACAGCATAGTCAGCTCTCTTTCGATTTTCAGCCTACCAAGCCACTTCAGGCAGCAACAGCAACGGGATGGTCCTTATTAACATAGGCTTAGATACTGGAACATAATACTCCAATTTTTTAAGTGAGGCATAGGGACAAGATTCTGATCTAGTCGCTAAGCGCAGTTCCTAGCAAAACTTTTGGAGAAGCCTCCCTATACTTCCTCCTTTGAGCCTTATAATTTTGCTAACTACCCTATACATTTGGCGACCAGCTGTTCTCTATCCTGTATCAGTAGCAGTTCCGGTAGATTTTTATAGCTAGCTGATACAGCTTGCCCTAAGGAAACCTAGATTGAAAGAACCCATTAATCATGATCCTATCTCTGTTGGAGGTCGGGAGCGTATTGCTATCTTAGCCATCCACGGCTTTACCGGATCTCCTTGGAGCATGCGACCCCTAGCCGAATTTTTTGCCCAAAGAGGCTTTGCCGTAGAAATGCCGCGCCTGCCTGGGCACGGTAGCAAATGGCAGGATATGTTGCAGGTAAGCAAGGATGACTGGCTGGCCGAAGTTGACGCCGCCTACTGGCGTCTACGTTCGGCCGGGCATCCGGTAGTTGTTATTGGTTTATCCATGGGTGGCATGCTGGCTATCCGCCAGTCAGCCCGCAGACCGGTTCTAGGAACGGTCTTGATTAATCCCTTTGTTAAAGATCCCACCGTCAAGCTGAGACTGGCTAAATTCTTCTCTTACTTTATAGAAACGACAGCCGGGATCACCTCCGATATTGCCCTACCTGACGTGGATGAGGGCGGTTATAAGCGAGTTCCTATGCTGGCAGCTCACCAGCTCTACCTGCTGGGTAAGGAAACTCGCCCTATGCTACCTAGCCTGCAAGCACCCGTCCTGTATTTTCGTTCCCGCACCGACCACGTGGTCTCAGATAGCTCCCACCACCTATTTCTAAAAAGGGTCTCCTGCCCGCTAGACTTTGTACAGCTTAATCGCAGCTTTCATGTCGCCACTCTTGATTATGATGCAGATATCATTGTCAAGGAGTCGCTTGACTTTGTCACACACCTAGGAAGAAACCTGGAAGAACGTATATGAAGTTTGTTTCCGTTCCCGAGGCAGTAGTCTCTGATCAGCAGCAGAACATTACGGATATTCTTGAACGCAAACTCACCGACAGTAGTGATCCTGTTATTTATAAAGTACAGCGCTCTAGCGGTAACTGGGTAGCGGTACGGGCCTCCCAGTTTAGAGCTCAGGTTATTGACCTTGCCAAGGGAATCATTGCGGCCGGTATTGAAGCTGGAGACGTCGTGGGTATTATGAGCCGTACCCGCTACGAGTGGACTCTTATTGATTTTGCTATCTGGTATGCCGGTGCAGTATCCGTTCCTATTTACGAGACTTCCTCACCGGCTCAAGTCTCCTGGGCCCTCTCGCACTCAGAAGCCAAAGCAATTTTTGTTGAGACGGAGCAACTGGCTCAAACCGTTGCCCAGGCGGCACAATTTGAACCACTCCATGTAGAAACTACCTGGATTATTGATAATAAGGACCTTGAGGCCCTAAGCCAGCTAGGCCAGGCGGTCAGCGATGATCTGCTAGAACAGCGGCGCAGTGCAGCTACTTTGGATGATATTGCCTCAATTATCTACACCTCTGGAACTACCGGCAGGCCTAAAGGCTGCCCCCTCACCCACGGGAATTTTGTCCGTTTATCCGCCCAGATTAGGGTTGCTGAACCCCACGTAGCCGCTGAGGGCAACTCCACCATTATTTTTCTACCCCTAGCCCATGTCCTTGCCCGAGAAATCCAAATTTTAGCCTTGGACGCAGGAGTGGTTGTAGGCCACTCCCCCGACATCAAGAATTTAACCAGTGACTTAGATTCTTTTAAGCCCAGCATGCTGCTGGTAGTACCCCGTGTTTTTGAAAAAATCTATGAAGCGTCCATCCGTAAAGCAGAAAAGGGCAGCGCCCTGAACGCTAAAATTTTTCACCGCTCTGTCAACCTTGCCATGAAATGGTCGCAAGCCAAGATTGAAGGCTCCGTCAGCAGAACCCTTGAGCTACAGTATCGGTTTTACGATCGGCTTGTTTATTCCAAGCTGCGCATGGCCCTGGGCGGCAAGGTAAAATACGCGGTCTCCGGTGGCGGCGCACTCTCCCCAAAACTTGGTCATTTTTTTCATGCTATTGGGCTACAGATTATTGAAGGGTACGGTCTTACCGAAACAAGCGGTTCCATTGCTGTTGGCCGCATCCGCCAGTTTGATATTGGCAATGTAGGCGCTCTACTACCCGGCTGCCAAGGACGTATCTCGGACGACGGCGAGCTTGAAGTACGCGGGGTAGGGGTTATTAAGCAGTACTATAAGAACCCCGAAGAGGACGCGCTAGCCTTTACCGAGGACGGTTGGTTACGCACCGGAGATCTGGCTACCTTTGATGAACGCGGCTTCATTAAAATTGTGGGACGGAAAAAAGAAATTATCGTCACTGCCGGAGGCAAAAACGTGGTTCCGCTCGCCGCTGAAGATAGGCTCCGCACCAGCCCCCTGGTTTCTCATGCCATGCTCGTTGGAGATGAGAAACCCTTTATTGCCGCTTTAGTTACTTTAGATCCAGACACCCTGCCTGACGAGTTGGAGCATTTAGGTTTACCCCGAGATATGAGTATCTCTGATGCTTCAATAAATCCCACTGTCCGTGCAGCTATCCAGAAGTTTATTGACGAGGCAAATACTTTTGTTTCCCGAGCTGAGTCAATCCGTGAGTTTCGCATCACCAACCGAGATTGGACTGAAGCTGACGGGCACCTAACTCCCTCTCAAAAAATTAAACGGTCCGTGATTATGAAAGAATTTTCAGCCTACATAGACGATATGTATAACCGCACCAAGGTTTCCGTTAACGAGCAGGTTAAACGCTTTGAGGAGTACTCAGCTAAACGGGCCGAACGAGTGGAGCACAAACGGGCTGAAAGGGCAGAAAAGTTTGAAGAATTCCGCCAGGAGACGGGCAAAAAGCTTACCGAGCTCCGGGACCAGCTCAAGGACCATGCCCCGGGTAAACACACAGAAGACCCGCTTGCTACTCGTCAGCAGAGCGCCGGTTCAAGCTCTGATCATAGCCAAGCCAAAGACAGTTAACCCGCTAGTCTAGCTCTAAACCCAGGAGGGCATTTTCAACGACTTCAGTTAAGGCGGGATGTATCCAGTACTGACCACGAGCTAGATTCTGTACCGGCTGCTCAAAACTCATAGCCTGAATCAGGGGTTGGATCAGTACGGAGGCCTGCTCCCCCAAGAGGTGGGCCCCCAAAAGCTGACCGGTGTCCTTACGAGCAATAAGCTTACACATGCCCCCTTGGTCTTCCATAGCCCAGCCATAGGCAACATCAGCGTATTCCTGTACTTTCACCGTAATATCAAAGCCTTCTGCCCGTGCGCGCTGCTCAGCCTGCTCTTGAGTTAAGCCCACCATGGCCAACTGGGGGTGGCTAAATACTGCTGAGGGAACAAAGCGTTGATCCCTTGCCTGCAGCTGATCGGGGTGGGTCAGGTTATGGGCCACGATGCGGGCCTGGGCATTGGCCAGGTGCTTCAGCATGGTTTCTGAGCAGACATCACCGAGGGCAAAGATACCCGGCACAGGTTTTCCCTGGGCCAAAACACGTTGGTAAGCATCAACCTGCAGGTTCTGCTCAGGGCCCAGATCAAAAAAGTCTGCTGCTCTTAGACCAGCAGTATTAGCCTGACGCCCACTAGCAAAAAGCACCAGATCAGCCTCTAGGCTAACCCGCTGCCCGCCATGACTCAAGTGTGCCTTAATCCTGTTCTTCGCTGCTGGCTCCAGGGCAGTCACCGTGTGGTCAAGTTTAAGCTGCCAGCGCTGGCTAATCTGCTCTGTATAACGGGCTACGACTTCTTGATCATAAGAGCGCAGGAGGGTCTGGCTGCGATTAACCTGGGTAACCTGGCTGCCTAAACCGTTAAAAATATGGGAAAACTCTGCTGCAACAAAGCCTCCACCAATAATAAGAATCTCTTTGGGCTGCTCTTCGATGCGCATAATCGTGTCCGAAGAATGAACCTGAGGCAGGTTAATACCGGGTATATCCGGCAGTTTATTTGACGAGCCCGCGGCAATAACAATGTTTGGAGCTGTTAAAATCCTGCCACTGCTTGTTTCTAGACGGTGGCTGGCAACAAAGTGGGCCTTTTCTGGGATGAGGCTAACATTCTTGGATTGACGACGGTATTCTGCGCCTTGAGCTGAGATAGCGTCAATTCGAGTAAAGATGCGATCGCGGATAGCTGGCCAATCCACCTGAGTAACCTGAGCTTTAAGCCCCAGTTTGTCCAAGTGGCTGGCTTGATAAGCCAAAGTTGCCGGGTAAACATACTGTTTAGTGGGGATACAGCCGGCATTAAGGCAGGTTCCGCCAAAGGTTCCGGCCTCAAGGATGCAGACCTTTTTGCTGGCCCACTCAGGAGTGATCAAAGTATTTCCAGAGCCGGAACCAATAATGATCAAATCATATTCTTCTACCATAGCTGGCCTTTCTATTGTGGTCCCTATTCTTGATATGCCGCCCAAGGAGGTTCTGCGCTAGTCTGCTTCAGACCCGCGCAGAACCTTACCCACTTACCGCTGTTAACCGTCTGTTTTGAGGACCAGGAGTAAATCTCCACCCTGAACTTGGGATACTTCACTATATACCAGTCGCTCTACGGTCCCGGCTACGGGAGAAGTAATGGACGCCTCCATTTTCATAGCCTCAATAGTTGCCACCTGATCTCCAACTTCAACCCGGTCGCCTACCCCCACCACCAGGGTAACCCCACCTGCAAAAGGAGCCGAGATATGGCCCTGGTTGCTGGGGTCAGCTTTTTCGGCTTCCTTAACCTTGGACTCAATGGATTGGTCCCGCACTTCCACTGTCCGTGACTGACCGTTAAGAGTGCAGATGACGTGGCGAATACCCTTTGAGTCTGGCTCAGAAATAGCCTGCAGGCTGGCAATCAGACGCACACCTTTACCAAGAGAGATAACGTGTTCCCGGTTCTCCACCATACCGTAGAGAAAATCCCTGGTATGCAAGATTGAAACATCCCCGTAGGTTTCACGCACCTGCTGGTATTCACGGGTAGGCGCAGGGAAAAGCAGCCTGTTGAGGGTTTCTCGCCTAGTGGTTGAATCTTCCGTCAAAGACTTTTGATCTGCTGCAGAGAGCTGATTAACGGTGGGCTTAGAGAGCTTGCGGCCCTCTAAGGCCTTGGTGCGGAAGGGCTCCGGCCAGCCGGCGGGTGGGGTGCCCAGCTCCCCGTTCAGAAAACCGATAACAGAATCCGGAATATCAAAGTTCTGCGGATTGGCTTCAAATTCAGCCGGATCAACTCCCATGCCAACAAGCTGTAGGGCAAGGTCGCCAACAACCTTAGAGGAAGGAGTTACCTTAACGATATGTCCCAGCATCTTATCGGCTGCCGCATACATGTCTTCAATATCTTCAAAACGATCTGCCAGCCCCAGAGCCGTTGCCTGAGCACGAAGATTAGAAAGCTGACCGCCGGGGATCTCGTGAGTGTAGACCCGTCCTGTTGGTGAACTCAACCCGTTTTCAAAAGGCCGGTAAATCTCGCGGACAGCCTCCCAGTAAGGCTCTAGCGACAGCACCGCATCAAGATCCAAGTCAGGCTTACGCTGCTGACCGTCCATAGCCGCCACAAAAGCGGAGCAGGAAGGCTGGGAGGTAGTGCCGGCCATGGTTGCGGTGGCAACATCAACAGCGTCCACGCCCGCGTCAACTGCGGCAAGCAGAGTAGCGATCTGGCCCCCAGCCGTATCGTGGGTATGCAAATGTACCGGCAGGTCAAAACGGTCCCGCAGGGCAGTTACCAGTTTCCGGGCAGCCTCGGGGCGCAGCAAGCCGGCCATATCCTTGATAGCCAAGACGTGGGCCCCTGCCGCAGCAATCTGATCGGCCAGCTGCAGATAGTAGTCCAGGGTATAGACTTTTTCCTGGGGATCTAGCAGATTACCGGCATAGCAGAGGGCTACCTCGGCAAGGGCTCCGTCGGTTTTGTGGACCGCTTCAATGGCCGGCCGCATTTGTGAAACGTCATTCAGAGCGTCAAAGATACGGAAAATATCTACCCCGGTTTTGGCTGCTTCCTGAACAAAAGCGTCTGTTACCTCGGTGGGATAGGGAGTATAACCAACCGTGTTACGGCCACGCAGCAGCATCTGAATAGGGATGTTAGGCATAGCTTCACGAAGATGAGCCAGCCTTGCCCAGGGATCTTCTGACAAAAAGCGCAGGGCAACATCGTAGGTAGCCCCACCCCAGGCTTCAACGGAGAAGAGTTGGGGGGTTAGATTGGCAACGGCCGGGGCAGCAGCCAGTAGATCCCGCGTTCTGATCCGGGTTGCCAGCAGGGACTGATGGGCATCCCGAAAGGTGGTGTCGGTGACGGCAACAGGTTGGTAGTCCCTAAGGTATCGGGCAAAACCTTGCGGACCTAGTTGACGAAGCTTATCCCGCCAGCCGGCCGGTGGCTGGTGAGAGCTGGCGTCAAAGGGCGAGCGAAAAGGCTCGTCAATTTTGTCTCCCGGGAACCGGGGCAACTTATGCCGTGGGTCCGGGCCCTCCACGCGGGGGCCATGAGGCTGGTTAACCGTAACGTCTGCCAGGTACTGCAGGGCTTTAGTACCGCGATCCCCTAAGGGCTTTTTCCTGAGGAGGCCGGGGTTCTCGTCAATAAAGGGGGTGGAAACATCCCCAGCTTGAAAGACAGGGTTCTCCAGGACTGCCTGCAAAAAGGGTATGTTGGTGGCAACTCCTCTGATTCTAAATTCTGCCAGAGCCCGCTGAGCCCGCTGCACTGCAGCCTGGAAGGTACGGCCCCGGCAGGTTAGTTTAACCAGCATGGAATCAAAGTGCGGTGAAATTTGGGCGCCCGTATAGACGGTGCCGCCGTCAAGACGGATTCCTGATCCGCCAGCTGACCGGTAGTAGGTTACCTTACCAACGTCGGGGCGGAACCCGTTGGCTGGGTCTTCTGTGGTGATGCGACACTGTAGGGCAGCCCCCCGAAGCTGCAGCTGATCTTGTTCAATACCCAGGTCTTTAAGAGATTCGCCGGAGGCAATGCGCATCTGGGCCTGGACCAGATCAATATCGGTTACCTCTTCTGTGACGGTATGCTCCACCTGAATACGGGGGTTCATTTCTATGAAGACGTGTTGGCCAGCCCTCTGCCCGGCCGTATCGACCAGAAACTCCACTGTTCCCGCATTCTGGTAGCCCAGTTCACGAGCAAATTTTACGGCATCCCGGAAAAGAGCCTGACGGATAGTCTCATCCAGCTTAGGTGCCGGGGCAATCTCAACAACCTTCTGATGCCGACGCTGAAGAGAGCAGTCCCGTTCAAAGAGGTGGACAATATTACCCTGCGAATCTGCCAAGATTTGCACTTCAATGTGGCGGGGTCTAAGTACTGCCTGCTCTAAGAAGACGGTTGGGTCCCCAAAGGCAGTAGCGGCTTCGCGCATGGCTGCTGCCAGGGCCTCCGGTAAGGCCTCCTTGTTTTCTACCCGGCGCATCCCGCGGCCACCGCCACCGGCTACAGCTTTAACAAAGATGGGGAAACCAATTTTTTCAGCTTCAGCGAGCAGGTAGTCGGTATCCTTAGACGGCTCCGAGGAGGCCAGGACCGGGATGCCCGCTTTTCGAGCGGTTTTGAGAGCTTGCACCTTGTTTCCGGCCAGTTCTAAAACTTCTGGGGGTGGGCCGATAAAGGTAATGCCTTGGGCAGCAGCTGCCCGGGCCAAGTCCGCATTTTCAGAGAGGAAGCCGTAGCCCGGATAGATGGCATCGGCGCCGGCTTCTTTGGCGACGCGGATAATTTCATCTATATCTAGGTAGGCCCGTACTGGATGGCCTTCTTCGCCAATAGGATAAGCTTCGTCTGCTTGTTGTCTGTGTATGGAGTGGCGGTCCTCGTAGGGAAAGACACCTACGGTTTTTGCCCCTAGCTCATAGGCTGCTCGGTAGGCACGGATCGCAATCTCACCGCGGTTGGCAACAAGAACTTTTTCAAACATATTCATCCATTCTCCCCAGCCGAAGGGTCTCGGCGAAGACGTCTGTTCACGGTGTGTGAATAGATTCAATATAACTATATGATCACTGACAGCGGCTAATTTTTCTCTTCCCCCGGTTATGGTACGTAAAGGTTAAGAAATACCTGTGATTAATGCTACACAGAATGGGGGAAAGCTGACACACATTGCCGCTCTCAAAAGTGTGTTCAATATTCCTTGTCAGAAAAGAACGTCGCAAGCGGCTATCGCAAGATGCTTTAGGTAGCATTAGCTGTGCAACTCCCATATCGTTGCTTGATTAGACGTTTTACTAGTTCTTGGTTGGGGGACTACCTATGCCGCTCATTGTCAGTGTCAGCAGCCTCAAGGGCGGAGTGGGTAAAACCTCCCTTACTTTGGGGCTGGCATCAGCCGGGATGGATGCTGGCATGAAGATCCTTGTGATTGACATGGACCCCCACGGTGACGCTAGCACCGGTCTTGCCGTTTCTCCAGAGGGCACCGATATTGGCACTATGCTGGCATCTCCCCGTAAGTACAGCCTCAACAAGGAAGTTCGTCCTTCGGGCTGGAATGACCTTCAAGCCAGTAAAAGCCAGCAAACCAAGGCAAAACACTCTAGCCCCAGCCAGGGAAAGATTGACGTGGCTCGGGGGTCTTCGGCCTCAACAGCCCTAGAGAACCTTTCCCTACACCGGGCCCTGCCTCGGCTCAAAAAATTAATTTCCGGGCAGATTGATGACTATGACCTGGTGCTTATTGACTGCCCGCCCACCCTCGGTAGATTAACCTCAATGGCCTGGGCTGTTTCGGATCGAGTGATCTCTGTCGCTGAGCCCTCCCTGTTCTCAGTCGCAGGTACCGAACGAACCCTACGAGCTATCGCCCGTTTTGAAGCTAACTCAGAGTACTCGGTCGATTCAGCTTCTATTGTCATTAACAAGGTACGCGAAGGAGATCCTGAGCACTCCTACCGGATAGAAGAGATGAGAACCATGTTTGGGGAGCTGGTAGCCGATCCCGTGCTGCCCGACTACCCCGGTTTCCAGCGGATTCAGGGTTCAGCTTACCCTGTTCATTACTGGCCAGAAGACTCGTCGCAGGAATTTGCCCAGGCCCTTTCGGACATTCTTAGTGGCCTCTTGGGTAGCACTAGCAGCACCGAAGCTGCCTAGCTAAAAACACCCAGGCCTCTAACCCGCCACAGGCCCTAGCGAAACTTTAGGGGCGGTTTCCTGCCGCTTTTCTGGCTCGCCGTGCTGAAAGCTCATCGTGTACCTGGGCTAAATCTTCTTGTGCCTGGGTCGATGATTCACCGGGCAGCTGGGCCAGATTATTCTCCAGTTCCTTCCAGACCCGCCCAATAGCAATCCCAAAGACTCCCTGGCCCGCCTGAACTAGGTCGATGACTTCGTCGGCAGAAGTGCACTCATAAACTGAAGCACCGTCAGACATCAGAGTGATGCGGGAAAGGTCTTCTACTCCGCGGGTATGTAAGTGATCCACGGAGGTACGGATTTGCTGCAGCGAGACACCGGTATCCAGCAAACGTTTTACAATTTTAAGCACCAATACATCACGGAATGAATAGAGCCGCTGGGTACCCGAGCCTGAAGCAGAACGCACGGTAGGGGTCACCAGTTTTGTTCGAGCCCAATAGTCCAGTTGGCGATAGGTAATACCGGCAGCCTTACAGGCCACTGGACCGCGGTAACCAAGGTTCTCGTCCACTAAGGAAACCGGATCCTTAAAAAGCACTCCCTGCTCTCCCTGCGGAGGATCCTGGGGCATGACGGCATCGAAGCCTAACAGGGGTTGATCCATTGATTCCTTAGGAAGGTGCCCACTAACCAAGTTTAAGTTGCTGCTCCTCGAGGAGTCTTGCTCGCCCTCAAACTTTCTGGTTACCATGGGGGTCCTTCACCGTAGATCTTCAACCGACCTTAGTTATCTTACCGGCACCAGCAGGTAAAACGCGGTTAACCCGCTGATCAGCTCGGAGGTAATTTACTACACTTAGACCCTGGGGTAAACAGGGGGCAAAAGAAAAATAAAGGTTAGTAAACAACCAAAAAATCGCTTTAATACTGGGGTAAAGACGAAGCAACTAAGGCTGTATGCAGCTGCAGGCACAGCCGTGAAATTTCTTGCGCTCTCTCTCGTGCCCGCTGCTGCGATTCCTTATCTTTTCGAGAAGCTAAAGGCCCCACAGCCATTTCAACCAAACCCATCTCACGGTCAACAGCCACCCTAAACTGCCGTAGATGCCGGGGATGCAAACCGTGAGCTGTTAAGGCAGAACAGACCCTGGTAATAATAATGTCATGATCGTCATAGGGCCCCGCTTCGGAAAGCAGACCAAAATTGATGAGTTCTCGCAAGAGGGGCAAATCTGCTGCCGCCTCACGCGAAAGCTCCCGCAAAGAGAGGGCACGCCTTGGCTGCTGTAAAAGATCTGGGATAGCCTCTGTTTGCTGGATGTCCTCGGAAGGGTCTGAAGCCCGGGAAGCTACCGATCTTTGGAAAAGACTAGCAGCATCCCCCGCTTCAATCCTTTCTTTAATCACCTTTAAGGGCAAGTACCTATCCCGCTGTAGCCGTAGGATGAGCCGTAACTGTTCAACATCATCAAACGAATACTTACGGTAACCAGTATTGGTCCGGTGGGGATGGACCAACCCTTTATCCTCTAGGAACCGAATTTTAGAGGCACTAATACCGGGAAACTCCAACTCCAAAGCAGCAAGAACCTGTCCAATGGTTTTATCTTTGAGAGCGTTTGGCTGTGTTGCACCAGAAGATTCCACAGCGTCAGTCATTACTTACCGGTTCCCAAGAAGAAGGAAAAATGAAATTTTCCGATATGAATTTCTGCCCCGTTCTTCAAAAAGGCCTGGTCAACCCGGTCCCCGTTAACGTAGGTTCCGTTGAGGGAATTGTTGTCGGTCAAAACAAATGTGCCGGCGTTAGGAACAAAAACGGCATGCTGCCGAGAGACCGTCACATCATTAAGAAAGATATCAGAGTTAGGGCTACGACCGGCAACGATACTCTTGACCGCCCCCTCTGGATCGGTTTCAACGTTAAGCAAAAACCGCGCACCGCGCAGTTCAGCATTGGTACCAATAAGTAAAGCCGAACCTTCAGGCAGGGTGGCAATTGCCGCAAGTTCTTCCTGGTTAGGTCCGTAGTTTCCCGGTGCAGGCGACTGCAGGTTCATGGCAACTACACTGAGTGGGCTGGTTTTGGGGTGAGCCTCTTGGTTAGGCATCTATTATCTTCCTTGCTAGGGGGTGCATTGTGCAGTCAGGGGCTGCCCAATACTGATTCGATACGGTCATATGCAATATATGTACTGACTGCTCAACAGTTCATCACAATCTAGCGGCTCATCGTCACAAATCGATAAACATTGAACCTTCACTACAATCTTAGCTTCTCTCCCCTGTGGCTGCTGACGATAAGGCACAGGTTAAGCCCAAAAAATAAATGAAACTCAGCTGGGCCCTCACTGTAAACGTCTTAAGCCAGGAGGGAATTTATGAGGAGATCTGCTGCTGGTAGGCTTGTGCATCCAGGAGCTGACTAAGATCGGCGGCTGCCTTAGGCTTAAGCTCAATCAGCCAGCCCTGCTCGTAAGGGTCGTTATTAATCAAGGCAGGATCCGCTTCCAGCGCTTCATTAACCGCAACCACCTCACCGGCAAGTGGGGCAAAAAGATCCGAAACCGACTTGGTTGATTCAACCTCTCCAAAGGTTTCCTGCGCCTCAAAATCCTGCCCAACTTCGGGAAGATCCACATAAACAACATCACCCAGCTCGCTCTGGGCATGGTCAGTAATGCCAATCCGAACTGTTCCCTCAGCGGTGAGGGCGCTAACCCACTCGTGTTCCGGTGTATACATGAGATTTGCGGGTATATTGCTCATAGTCTTTCCTTTCCTTGATGCGCTAGCAGCCTCCTCTACCAAAGCTCAGGGTGAAGAGGCTGGTCTAGGCCTGTATATTAAATTTTTTCTTAGGAGCTTCAGCCAGACCTATACCGCTTAAAATTATTCCATAGGTCACAGTAAATCGTGAACTTAAGCCAGACGTCCCCACAAGAAAGTGGGCGGCACCGTCTAGGACCGGCACCGCCCGACGAGCAAACTGTAGGCAGCTGGCTAAATGATCTGCTCAGAGAATTTGTTGGGATTACCAAATCGGTGGGCGGTAATAGAGACCGCCTGCTCCTTGACAAAGGGCAGCATCTCGATACGGCCGGCCTCCGTTACCGGGGCAGCGTAAATGCCCAGGTCTGGGCGGCCGCCCAGGGCCTGATAAATAGAAGCAAGATCCTGGCCAAGATAACGAATGCGAGAACCCTCCAAGGCTGTTCCAAGAAAATCACGGCTATCTTTAGCAGCCTGATCAGCCAAAAAGTTCCGGTACTCTTGATCGGTTTCCAGGCTAATTTTTACCCCGTGATTCTCCAAAGCGCCGGCAATAGCAACCGGAATCTGCTGAGCAGTTGAAACAAACACTGGAGCCTGAGCCGCTAGTCCCGCCATAATAACCCGCAAGCCCTCAACAAGCTTGGCGCTAGAATCTATGCGCACCTGAACGGGCTGGCTGACATAACGCAGGACGTTACGCTCTACCCCCAATTGGCTAGGATCGTGCCCTATACCAAACTCTGAGCTCCAGGCCAGAGCATCAGAGCTGCTGGAACGCCTGAGGAAGTCAAGTTTGTCCTGATCTAAGGCAGCGGGTTCCCGGCTAGCTGCCAGAACCTCCCGCACGGCTACCGTGTTGGCGGCAGTGCCAGCCTGCGAAGGCCTGGATTCCCAGTCTGAGAGGGCAACCAAGTAGTTGGGCCCACCAGCCTTGGTCCCCGAACCAACGGTAGATTTCTTCCAGCCACCAAAAGGCTGGCGTTGAACGATAGCTCCAGTAATGCCCCGGTTAACATAGAGATTTCCTGCCTGAACCCGGTCCAGCCAGAAGGCCAGCTCATCAGAGTCAAGAGAATGCAAACCCGCGGTAAGACCGTAGTCTGTAGCATTCTGCAGGTCGATAGCCTCAGCTAAGGTTTGGGCGGTCATGATGCCAAGAATGGGGCCAAAGTACTCGGTCATATGGTACTCAGAACCGGGTTTTACGCCAATCCTTACCCCCGGAGACCACAGCTTACCGCTCTGATCAAGCTGACGCGGCTCAATGGCCCATTCCTGGCCTTCTTCTAAGGTTGTCAAACCCCGTAAGAGTTTATCTTCCGCGGGGGCAATAATGGGGCCCATCTGAGCCCGAATATCTTGCGGGTAGGCAACGTGTAAAGAAGAAACAGCATCCAGCAACTGATTTCTAAACCGTTGGGACTGGGCCACGCTTCCCACCAGAATTACGGTAGAAGCTGCAGAGCATTTTTGGCCCGCATGCCCAAAAGCTGACGAGACAATGTCTTTAACGGCCAAATCTAAGTCTGCGTTAGGCGTCACAATAATGGAATTTTTTCCTGAAGTCTCCCCAAAAAGAGGCAGATCCTTACGCCAGGATCTAAACATCTGAGCAGTCTCATAACCGCCGGTCAGAATCAGGCGGTCTACTCGCTCGGAAGAAATCAGTTTTTTACCGGCAGCCCGATCCGTAATCTTTACTAGACGCAGGACATCTCTTGGCACTCCAGCAGACCACAATATATCTGCAATAACAGCTCCGGTACGGGCGGTCAGGGTCGCCGGCTTAAAAATAACCCCAGAGCCGGCCGCCAAAGCAGCTAATACACCACCGGCGGGTATAGCGGTGGGAAAATTCCAGGGTGGAACAACCAGGGTGACTTTAACCGGCTTATGCTGAGCCCCATCAACCTGATCCAGCTGGTCAGCAAGGTGGGCATAATAGTAGGCAAAATCAATGGCTTCGGAAACTTCTGTATCCCCCTGGTCCAAGGTTTTACCCGCCTCAGCAGCCATAACTTCTAGCAGCTCGGCCCGTCGTAAGGCCAGCTCTTGGCCTGCTTGGCGTAAGATGGCCGCTCTTTCCTGTCCGGAGAGGGAGGACCAGGCCGGCGCCGCTGTCACCACAGAGTCAAGAAGCTGCTCTGCCTCCTGCTCAGAGGCTAATTCATGCTGGGCAAGAATGTCCAAGCCCAATCGGGTGTTCTTAGACTGTTCTAAGATCTTTCTACCCCAGCTTCGGTTAGCTGCCAGAGAAGGATCTGTATCGGGGGTGTTAACAAAACCGCGTTCACACCTAAAGATGTTCTGGCTAGTCTCTTGAGTCCTATCCTGCTGGCGTTTAGGGGCAGGCAGCTCGTCAGTAACTGAATTAAGCGAACGTAAGAAACGCTGTTTCTCGCGCTCAAACAGGTCCTCGTGCTCGTACAGGTCAAAGACTGCGCTCATAAAGTTTTCGCTAGAAGCATTTTCTTCGAGGCGACGCACCAGGTAAGAAATGGCAACATCAAATTCTTCGGGGCGGACCACCGGTGTATAAAGCAAGAGGTGTCCAACACGCTGGCGAATTACTTCTGCTTGTTGGGCTGCCATGCCAATAAGCATTTCAAATTCTACGTCCTCGACCACACCCCGTTCTTCTGCCAGCAGGAGGGCAAACGCTAGGTCAAAGAGATTGTGTCCGGCCACTCCCAACCTAATATTTTTTGTTTTCTCTGGGTCAAGGGCATAGTTGAGGATACGTTTGTAGTTCGTGTCGGAGAGCTGTTTTGAATCCCAGGTTGTTAGTTCCCAACCGTGCGTTATGGCTTCAACTAGTTCCATAGAAAGGTTGGCGCCCTTAACAAGACGTACTTTGATCCGCGATCCACCCGAGCTGACGCGCTGGTCGGCCCAGTGCTGAAGTTTTTGCATAGCTGCCAGGGTGTCGGGCAGATAGGCTTGGAGAACAATTCCAGCCTCAAGATTTTTTAGCTGTGGCTGATCCAGAATCTTGGTAAAGACCGCTATGGTCATGTCAAGATCCTTGTACTCCTCCATATCTAGATTAATAAATTTTTTCTGAGCCGAATTAGCTGCCAGCTCATAGAGAGGAGTTAACCGCTCCACTGCCTGATCAACAACTTCGTCAAAGGCCCAGGGCGAATGCGGCCCCGAAACTGAGGAAACTTTGACAGAGATGTAGTCTATGTCGTCACGGCTGAGCAGACGTTTGGTTTCGCTCAGCCGACGTTCTGCTTCTTTGTCGCCTAGGACCGCTTCGCCCAAAAGGTTAATGTTGAGTTTGTTACCGCTTTTGGTCAGGTGTTTAATGGCCGGCCCAAGTTTATTGTCGCGGGCGTCAACAACGAGGTGGCCCACCATGTGCCGTAGGACCTGGCGGGCTAGGGGTACCGTTGGCCAGGCTGCCGTCTTAGCCATCTTGCCCCCTAGGCTGACAGCTGATTTCATATACCAGGGCAGGAAGGCAGGGGCCAGGGGGGCTACCTTAGCAAGATTTTTTCCAGCAATAGCATCGTCTTCGGGGCGGATAACTTTATCAACAAAGCCTACAGTAAAGTCCAAGCCGTTTGGATCCTTGAGGACTCCGGCTAGCATCTGGGCAGAAGAATCAGCCGCTACCTTTTGTGACTGGGCCAGCCATTCTTTGACGAGTTGGCAGGCCGATTCAGCAAGCTGCTGGTAGTGCTCTGAAGCGAAGGGATGAACCACCGCATACTCCTTATCCTAGTGTGATCTGGAGGCATCTTTGCCCCCGGTTGATTGCTATCTCAGCTCTATTCCACCATGTTATGTCGGAAGACACACTATTAGTAAATATAAATATTTCTTTACACCATGCTTTAGCATCTCTAACTATAAGCTTGCTAGCAAAGGTGGGGGCATTATGTACGACATCAGACGGCTGCGAATGCTACTGGAGATTAAGGAGAGAGGTTCCCTTGCAGCGGCGGCCCGCACCCTGCATTTAACCCCATCAGCTATTTCTCAGCAGATGGTTGCCCTAGAAAAAGAGGTGGGCGTCGCCTTAATACGCAGGGTGGGCCGAAGCGTTCAGCTAACGGAAGCTGGGTTAATTGTGGTCGATAGCGCCAAATCTATTTTAAGAGAGATGGATGCTGCTTCCACCCGCCTAGCCAACCTTTCGGGAGAGCCGTCAGGGACGTTACGGATCGCTATTTTTCAGTCTGCAGCCATTGCTCTTCTAGCCGATACTCTCCTGCGACTGCAAGAAACTGCCCCTAAGGTTTACCTTAAGGTAGATCAGATTGATCCCGAAAGCGGCCTGGAACTTACCAGAAGCAGGCAGTTCGACATGGTCATTGCCGAAATCTACCCGGGCTTCTTTGCCCCGCAGTTTGATGACCTCCACCTGCTGCCCCTCATCCGGGACCCCCTGCATCTGGTGGTTGCCCAGGCAAGCCCCATCGAGAGCCTTGAAGACGCCGCCCAGGCTGCCTGGGTTTTTGAAGGCAGTCACAATACGAGTAGAACCTGGGCCGTCAACCAGTGCCGGGCAGCCGGTTTTGAGCCAGAGGTTCATTTTGACATCGAAGACCTACTAACACACTGCAATCTGGTAAGAGGGGGGTTTGCTGCCGCCTTGCTGCCTTCTTTTATGACCGGATCCCTGCCACAAGATTTTGGCCTTAAGCTCATTGATTTACCGGGCCGCCCTCAGCGGGAGATCTATACAGCAGTCCGGGCCGATAAGGCCAGCGACCCAGCTATTTTAGCGCTGCGGCAGGCTCTATCCCATGCCGCACAGAAGCTACCCTACACTCAGTCTATTCGGCAATAAGAGCAGGCCAGATCTGGGTTTAGGGGTGCAGTAGAGCCTGAGCTATCTGGGTATCTAGAACGAGGTCGGTAATAGCCCCGGTTTGCAGAGCCCCCCGGAGCGCTCTGAGGCGGTGATTGCCAGATACAACAGCAATACGGCGTTTAATCAAGGCCAGCTGACTAGGTGTTGGTCCTGTTGCCCGCTGGTTGACGGCTAGATCTGCGTAGCTGCCGTCTTCTCTGAGTAGCACGGTGCAGATGTCCCCCACCACACCGCTAGCCTGTAGCTGACGCTGCTGCTGGGCATCAAAATAACCACCGCTATAGACGTGGGAGGGAATAGCTCCACCAAAAGCCCCAATGCCAAAGAGAGCCACCTGGGCCTGCCTTTGCATCTGTAAAACTCCGGTAATACTGCGTTCACGCCACATAGCTTCTTTTGTTTGGGCGTGGTCAAAAAATGCCGGAACCGGAAAATGCACCATCTGCCCCTGGTAGGCGCTGGCGACGGAACCTAAGATTAAGCCGGAATAGGGTATACCGGTATGGCGGGCATTGCCGGCTCCGTTAAGTTGAACAACAATAACGTCTTCCAAGGGCCGTGAGGGTAAGTATTTTGCAACTTCGGTAACCGTGGATCCCCAGGCCACTCCCAGGATGGTTCCCTTGCTCATGAGTGAGTCCAGCAGTAAGGCACCTTCTTGGGCCACCCGTTGCATCCGGGTAATAGGGCTCATGCTAGGGCTGGTTGCTACCACGTTTGCCTTGACTCGGTACTGCTCTGTTATTTGTTGGGCAAGCGTATTTTTTGGTTTAAGATCGTCGTTGAGCCGAATCTGAACAATGCCTGTTTGCCGAGCTGTTTTAAGCAGCCTGGAGACCGTTGCCCGCGAGATACCCAGCTGCTGGGCAATAGCAGAGGTTGTCAATCCCTGGAGGTAATAAAGGGAGGCAGCCTCATAGGCTAAATTGTTACGTTTGTTCACAAATCAGACCTCATTGCTGAAAATATGTTCACATTGCTTGGCCTTATCTACACCTGCCGGTTCAAATATATATAACTACCCGCATTCAGAAGAGGCAATAAGCTATGTCTACCACACAGTTCGTCGAAAAATCTAAACTTACAGCAGCATCGCGCCAGGCAGCCCTCGCTGCCATGACCGACCAAGAGGGCCTGGACATCCTTGTTATTGGCGGTGGAGTAACCGGAGCCGGTATAGCCCTGGATGCTGCAAGCCGAGGTTTACGCACCGGTATTGTCGAAGCAGGCGACTGGGCTGCAGGAACCTCTTCCTACTCATCAAAACTTGTACACGGCGGTTTACGCTATCTCTACAACCTAGATTTTAAGTTGGTGGCAGAATCCCTCAAGGAAAGGGGGCTGCTGCTCACAAAAATTGCCCCGCACCTGGTCAAGGCCCAGCCCTTCCTATGGCCTCTTAAACTGCCCGTCATTGAGCGAGCCTACTCTGCCGTAGGCATTGGCATGTATGACGCTCTAGCTTTTGCCGGCGCAGGGGGTCGCTTTACCGTCCCAGCACAGCGGCACTTCAGCAAAAAGGGAACAAAGACAGTCTTCCCAGACATCAAAGACTCTGCCTACTCAGGGGCTATCCAGTTCTATGATGCCCGTGTTGACGACGCTCGTTTAGTCGTAGACCTGGTCCGCACCGCCTCTGGCTACGGCGCCTTAGCTGCTTCCCGCACTCAGCTTGTGGACGTTCTCAAAGATGCCGCTGGCACCGTTGTTGGCGCCAGGCTGCAGGATCTAGAAAGCGACCAAGAACTGACGGTCAAAACCAAACACATCATTAACGCCACCGGCGTCTGGACCGAAGAAACAGAAGCTTTAGCTAGTCAGGATGCCGGCTTGAAGGTACTAGCCTCAAAGGGTATTCACATTACCGTAGCCCGAGACCGCATTAAGGCTAGCTCCGGCATCTTTACCAAGACCGAAAAGTCCGTGCTCTTTATTATTCCCTGGCAGCGCTACTGGATTATCGGCACCACGGATACCCCCTACGAACAGGATCTAGCACATCCCGTGGCCACCGAGGCAGACATCGACTACGTCCTGATGCAGGCCAACAAGTTACTGGCTCAGGAGCTGACCCGGGAGGATGTCATCAGCACCTTTGCTGGTCTACGCCCCCTGCTTCAGCCCAAACTCAAAGAGGGATCTGAGCAAGCTTCTACTAAGGTCTCGCGGGAGCACACGGTCACAGAAATAGCTCCGGGCATGAGTGCAATTGCCGGAGGAAAGTTAACCGGTTACCGGGTTATGGCTGCTGATGCCGTTGATTTTGCTCTGGGCGCAGAGGCCAAGAACCGCCCCTGCCTAACCGAGAATATTCAGCTTGTTGGAGCTGGCGGCTACCAGGCCTTGCTTGCCCAGAAGAATAAACTGGCTCAAGATTTTGGTTGGACCCTAGACCGTCTTGACCACCTCCTAGAGCGCTACGGAGCTGAGCTAGCAGACCTCTGCGATCTCATTAAAAACAATCCAGACCTAGGCCAGCCCCTAGAACATGCCCCGCAATTCCTCAGGGCTGATGTTAGCTATGGAGTGCGCGCAGAAGGCGCCCTGCATCTAGAAGATATGCTGGTTCGCCGGATTCGTTTGGACCTAGAAGCAAAAGATCGTGGCCTGGCCGCGGCCCAAGAGGTTGCCGAAATTATGGCCAGTGAACTAGACTGGTCCGAACAAACAGTAAAGCGCGAGTTGGAGCTCTACCGTCAACGTGTTGAAGCTATTGCTGCTGCCCGAACTACACGGGAAGAAGAGCAGGCCAATACTCTGATGGGCCAGGTAGAGCAGATTAGCCCCCGCCACAAGCTGGGTTAGGCAAGTAACCGCCCGGCGGACTGGCTCGGTGCCAACCTCAGCGCTCTATAGCCTTCAGGCTATCCTCCTGCCCTATACTTATATACATAACTGAATTTATATATAACTCACACGCATTAGATTTATAACCAAAACAAGTACATAACTTTTGTCCTATTCACGTAAGCTGGCCGGGCTCTAGGCCTAGAGCCCGGCCAGCCCACACACAACGATGTGCTGAAAGGAATCTTGATGCATACTCTTCTCGCTGAAGGCTCAACCGCCCTGGTTGGAGCAGACGGCATTCCCAACGCTCTAGGGCTTTTCTCTTCAGAGCTCCTAGGAACTTTTGTCCTTATTTTACTCGGTGGCGGTGTCTGCGCTGCTACTTCGCTGAATAAGTCCCACGCCAAGGGAGCCGGCTGGGTTGCCATTGCCTTTGGTTGGGGTCTGGCTGTCTTTGGGGCCGTTTACGTTGCTCCCTTATCCGGTGCCCACCTCAACCCGGCTGTGACTATCGGCCAGTGGGTAGCTGGCAACGAACTCACCGCAGGTGTTCCGGCAAACTTTACCAATATGCTGATCTATTTTTCCGGCCAGTTTGTTGGCGCCTTCTTAGGGGCAGTTGCCGTCTACCTAACCTATAAAAAACAGTTTGACGAGCCGGCAGAAGACGGAGTTAAGCTTGGGGTCTTCTCTACCGGGCCAGCTATTGCCTCCTACGGCTGGAATATTGTCTCCGAAATCTTTGGCACCTTTGTGCTTGTTGGTTTTGTTGTTGCTTCGGGGCTGACTCCCTCTGGCTTAGGGCCTCTGGCCGTTGCCTTTATTGTGGTTGGCATCGGCCTTTCCTTGGGCGGACCAACCGGCTATGCCATCAACCCTGCCCGTGATCTAGGACCTCGCATTGCTCATGCAGTGCTGCCGATTCCCAATAAAGGTGACTCTAACTGGGCCTACTCCTGGGTTCCGGTTCTTGGCCCCATCCTGGGCGCTATTGCGGCAGCCCTGATTGTACCGGCCATGCTGGGGATCTAACCCCCTCACTGAGCAAGAGCAAGAGCAAGATTTATAAGAAAGGTAATCCTTACCGTGGATAAAACCCAACTACCCGAACGCAAAAAATACATTCTTTCTATTGACCAGGGCACCACAAGCTCTAGGGCTATCTTGTTTACCAAGAAGGGAGATATTAAGGCTGTTGGACAGCTAGAACACCAACAGATCTTTCCAAAAGCGGGCTGGGTAGAACACGATCCTCTTGAAATTTGGAATAATATTCGTCTAGCTGTTGGCCAGTGTCTCTCTTCAGCAGAAGTAAACCACCACGAAATCGCTGCGGTGGGTATTACCAACCAACGCGAGACAGCGGTAGTTTGGGATAAGACAACCGGTCAGCCAATCTACAATGCCATCGTCTGGCAGGATACCCGCACCCAAAAAATTTGCGATGAGCTCGCTGGTTCAGCTGGCCCGGGCAAGTACCACGACGTCACAGGCTTAAACCTATCCACCTACTTCTCCGGCCCCAAGATTAAATGGATCCTAGATAATGTGGAAGGCGCCAAGGCTAAAGCAGAGGCTGGTGACCTCCTGTTTGGTAACACCGACACCTGGACTCTGTGGAACCTAACCGGCGGTGTAGAAGGCGGCGTCCATGTTACAGACGTCACCAATGCCTCTCGCACCCTGCTGATGAACATTAAAACCCTCGAGTGGGATGAGTCTATTGCCGCAGATATGGGTATCCCCATGTCGATGCTGCCCGAGATCAAATCTTCCTCCGAAATCTACGGCTACGGTCGGGAGAAAGGCCTGCTCAACGGGACTCCTATTGCCGGCATTCTAGGGGATCAGCAGGCAGCAACCTTTGGTCAGGCCTGCTTTGAGAAGGGTATGGCCAAAAACACCTACGGTACCGGTAATTTTATGCTCATGAACACCGGCGAGGAACCGGTTATCTCAGAGAACGGTTTGCTGACCACAGTTGCCTACAAAATTGGTGATCAAAAGCCGGTTTACGCCCTGGAAGGCTCTGTTGCTGTCTCTGGATCATTAATCCAGTGGCTGCGGGATAACCTTCACATGATTGATGATGCTGCCGAATCTGAGGACCTGGCAACAAGCGTTAAAGATTCTGGTGGCTGCTACGTTGTTCCCGCTTTCTCCGGTCTCTTTGCCCCACATTGGCGCCCAGATGCACGCGGTGTACTGGTTGGCCTGACCCGCTATGTCAACAGGGCTCACATTGTGCGTGCTGCCTTGGAAGCTACTGCCTGGCAAAGCAGGGAAGTTTTGGACGCCATGAATGCTGACGCTACTGCTGCTGGCACCGGCGTTGAACTTTCCGAATTACGGGTTGACGGTGGAATGACAGCTAATGAGTTCCTCATGCAGTTCCAGGCAGATATCCTTGGTGTTCCTGTTATCCGCCCCAGGGTTATTGAAACGACTGCCCTTGGCGCTGCTTACGCCGCCGGTATTGCCGTTGGCTTCTGGCAGGGTGAGCAGGATGTTATTGATAACTGGGCCGAAGATAAGCGTTGGGAACCCAGTATGGACCAGGCCGAGGTTGAACGCCAGTATCGGCTCTGGAAAAAGGCTGTCTCTAAAACCCTGGATTGGGTTGATGAGGACGTAGAACAGCACTAGTTAACAGCAGTTAAGAAAGGCTGCATACCGGGGCCATAACCACGGGGCTAAGCCCCTATCCTTCCGAGTTAGCTTGGACGGATAGGGGCTTACTCTTCGCCTTGGGATGGGGCCAAGAGGGTAGGCTGATTCTATGAGAACTTCCTCCCAGTTAAGCAAGAATTTATCCCAGCTTGATAACAAGCCTTACGGGGCTCTTAAGCAGTTAGCCGGAAGCTGGCAGTTTAAAAACTTTGAATTAGCCATTGATAAAGTGCAGTCCGACCCCTATGCACCCGCTTCTAGGCTGCGTTGCATTCTGCCCTTAGAGCATACGGCTCTTTTTGATCAGGATCTGAGTACCCAACCGCTACGTACGGCTGCCGCAGACTTTATTGCCCGCAAAATTTCAGCCAGCTTTGCGGCCAGCTCTACTGGCTTTTTTATGGCCAAGCCCGGCCAAGAAATTCTGCTACGCTCCTCTGTGCTCATCCAGCAGGAGCAGATCCAGTTACGATTTACCTTTCAGTTTCCGGCTAGGGGGCGTCGTATTAAGGGTAGGCAGGGCGCCTTTGAGCTGGCTGAGTACCTGCCTGAGCTTCTAGCGGACTCGGTCCTGGGCGCAGGATTTAACGAGGCTGAGTTGGTTGAACACCAGCAAACCTACACTGATTTTTTGGCTTTACAGGCTCAGCTTAAAGAGCGTAAGCTGCTGGCCTTTGTCTGTAACGGAGCAATCTTACCTAGACGTTCCGGCAACAGTGATCTACCGCTGCCCCAGGCAGTTCCTTTTTACTCACCGGATAAGCTGCAACTGAGCCTTGATTTACCCAGTGGGCGTCGTGTGGAGGGCATGGGCATCCCCCGGGGTATTAATCTTATTGTCGGGGGCGGTTTTCACGGCAAGTCCACACTCTTACGGGCTTTGGAACGCGGCGTTTACTCCCATATTCCTGGAGACGGTAGAGAATTTGTTGCCTGCGACCCCAGCGCCATCATGATCCGAGCTGAGGACGGACGCATGGTCAGCAAAACGGATATTTCACCCTTTATCGGTAATCTTCCCACTAACATCAGTACACAAGCATTCTCTAGCCAGAATGCCAGTGGCTCAACAAGTCAGGCCGCTAATCTGGCTGAGGCCCTAGAAATTGGGGCGCAAACCTTGCTCTTGGATGAGGATACGTCTGCTACAAATTTTATGATCCGGGATCAACTCATGCGCCAGCTGATAGCAGAAGACCAGGAACCTATTACCCCCTTTATCGATAGGATTACCGGCCTCTACCGGCAGCTAGGAGTGAGCACCGTTCTGGTGGTGGGCGGCTCAGGAGCTTTCTTTGCCGTAGCAGATACCGTGATTGCCATGCAGGCCTACCGGGCACACGAGGTAACCAAACGTGCCCATCAGCTTGCCGGGAAAGAGCAGCATAAGGCTAATGAAGACTTCGATTTTTCTGGTTACCACCCTGTGAGGACAAGTAGCAGTATTAATACGGCCAGTCTGCTACCGGGTGCTGATCGCAAACCTGCACGTGCTCAGGGTTTGGAAGTCATCCAGCTTGGCCGGCAGAAACTGGATCTTCGCTACCTTTCCCAATTGGTTGACGCCGGTCAAACCCAGACCCTTGCCCTCTGTCTAGAGCAGGTGGCACTCCTGCTCAAGCGATCTGACCTAAGTCTGAGCCAGGCGGTGCAGCAGGTTATTGCCGAGTTAGAGGAATGTGGACTTGACCGGGCCTTAGCGGGAAAATCCTCCGGTAAGGTTCCGGCTAGCTGGCAGCTTCGGGGCGATTTAGTACTTCCTAGAGCTGCCGAGCTGCATCAGGCTATTAGCCGCTGGCGAGGGCTTCTGTAAAAGTAAAAGGTTCAAGATACCCCTCGGCGCGCTAGGGGGCAGACGCCGAGGGGCACAAGAAACAGGAACACGCTCAAGGAAAAATGCACATACCTGTTTTATTTTGAGGTGAAGGGCAAGACAGTCAGACACATCAGAACAATGCGGCCCTTGCCCTCAGCCAGCCCCTATCGCATTAGACTGACTAAGTAATTTATACACCAAAAATATAAAAAAATTGAATACATCCAGCCTCATTATGGATAATTGCCAACAAAATTTCATCAATGTATATGAATCGCTTATCTGAGACTAATAGTTTCCGCACGTTATTCGACATTTATAGCTAAAATGTCGCATTCTCATAAATTTCCCAGCTACCTCAAAAGCTTGCACTTCCCCACACCTTCTTCCACCTTCAGCCAGGAGTCACTTCCCCACAAGCACCGACAGTAACCCGGCCCGATCCCCTCTAAATAAAGACCTTAAGGACCCAGACTCGCAACTCACCACCCCTACACCCACCCCCAACAACCATACATAATTATTTTCATGTGAAAATAATTATGTATGATTGTTTTAAATGCACAAATATTTCCCCTTTCCAATACACCTATTTGTTTCAATCTGATGTATATATTTTTGATATTTAAATACCAACTCTTTTAGAATCTCCTTTCAGATGAGAAAATCATTCTCAAGAACTTCCCCTCCACCTGCTTGTTCTAGAAAAATAGGCAATAAGGGGAATGGCCGGCCTACCTGCCAGTCACAAGAAATACTCTGACCGATCAAGCAGGAAGTAAGCTCCCGCTATCAGAAAGATAGTGAACCTGCATTAAT
>JAUNHE010000009.1 GCA_030524105.1 Rothia sp. (in: high G+C Gram-positive bacteria) | reverse complement strand
ACGGGTCTTTAGCTCAGCTGGTAGAGCGCCACGTTTACACCGTGGATGTCATCGGTTCGATCCCGGTAGGACCCACTCTTACACTAAGAGGCCTCTGTTTCAGGGGCCTCTTCTACTTTGAGATTTTTAAGGATGCCATGGCTAGTTTTAAACCGCGCCATTACACGGCGGTTAGCTTAAATCTGGTGTGGTTCTTTATTTCACTCTTTTTTGTCAGCCAGGGGACCTTTGTCCTTTTGTGGTCTATCTTTGCGGTGCTGGCCCTGCTCTTGGGGTCCCTATCCGTCTGGGTTTTGCTGACTGACCGGACGGACTCGTAAAGAGTTCACGCTGTGCAAAATTTTTGTCATGAACTGCCGTCTGGGCCGGCAGAGGGCGTAAGGTTAAGGGCATGGTTGAAAATAAGACAGCAGGTAAGGCACAGATTGCAGTTACTGGTCTTGCTGTAATGGGGGCTAATTTGGCCCGTAATTTTGCCCGTCACGGTTATACCGTTGCCCTCCATAATAGGTCCCAGGAAAAGACTACTGCCCTCATAGAGCAGTATGGCCACGAGGGTAAGTTCATCGCCAGCAGCTCACTGCAGGAGCTGGTGGATTCCTTAGAAAAGCCCCGCCGTATTTTAATAATGGTGAAGGCTGGAGCAGCTGTTGATGCAGTTATTGAGCAGCTGCTACCCCTCCTTGATCAGGGGGATATCATTATTGATGGCGGTAATTCCCACTATCCGGACACTATTCGTCGGGAGCGTGATTTAGCTGCTCGGGGCCTGCATTTTGTGGGTGTAGGGGTTTCTGGTGGCGAAGAAGGAGCTCTGCTGGGGCCCTCCATTATGCCCGGCGGCTCTAAAGAGTCTTACCAGGCTCTGGGGCCCCTGCTAGAGAGTATTGCCGCTAAAGCAGCAGACGGTAGTCCCTGCTGTTCCTGGATTTCTACCGACGGTGCGGGACATTTTGTCAAGATGGTGCATAACGGTATTGAGTATGCCGATATGCAGGTTATTGGTGAAGCCTACGATTTGTTGCGTTCTGCTGCCGGAATTGAGCCAGCCCAACAGGCCAAGATTTTTAAGCAGTGGAATCAGACAGAACTTAACTCTTATTTGATTGAGATCACTGCCCAAGTTTTGGAACAGAAGGATGCTGCTACGGGTAAGCCTTTGGTGGATCTTATTGTCGATCGGGCTGGGCAAAAGGGTACCGGACGCTGGACGGTTCAGGCAGCCCTGGAGTTAGGCACACCGGTGACGGCTATCGCCGAGTCTGTCTTTGCCCGGGCGCTTTCTTCAGCAGATCCCCAGGTTCGCCAGCAAAGTCAGCAGCAGCTAGCAGCAGGCAGCATTGAACTTGCCGGGCTCAAGGCCGACACAGAAGATTTTGTGGAAGATGTCCGCAAAGCCCTCTTTGCCTCTAAACTGGTGGCTTATGCCCAGGGGCTGGACGAAATTTCTGCCGCTGGAGCCCAGTATGGTTGGCAGTTACGCCTTGATGAAATTGCCGGACTGTGGCGGGCTGGCTGTATTATTCGGGCCGAGCTGCTCACCGAAATTATGTCTGCCTATGCCGGCGATCAGCAGCCGGTAAACATGCTTCTGGCTCCTGGTTTTGCCAGCATTTTGCAAGATCTGCTGCCTTCCTGGCGGCGGGTTGTTGCTTTAGCTAGTGCTTTAGGTATCCCTGTTCCGGTCTTTTCTGCCGCCCTGTCCTACTATGATGGCCTGCGTCGAGACCGCCTGCCAGCCGCTCTCATTCAGGGCCAGCGGGATTTCTTTGGTGCTCACACCTATGAACGGATCGACCGGGAGGGCAGCTTCCATACTCTGTGGAGCGCTGACCGAAGCGAAGTCCAGACCTCCTAACAACAGTGAGGGCATCTAGGCCCAATTCTTCACCCTGCAACGCCCACCCTTTGATGGGCGAGGCAGGGTGAAGCCTGTTTAGATCCACATAGCCGGGTCAATATAGGCAACGGGGTCAACCAGGGGCTGCTGTTTTTCTGGGGTACGGGGTTTTGATTTAGCCGGTATGCCTGTGATGATGGAGTCTGCTGGGTGGTCGTGCACAACAACAGCGTTACCCCCAATGGCTGAGTCTGCCCCTATTTCTACCGGCCCCAGTACCTTAGCCCCGGCCCCGATAGTGACCCGATCTCCAATGGTGGGGTGGCGTTTGACTTTCTCTAAGGAGCGCCCTCCCAGGGTTACTTGATGGTAGAGCATGACGTCATCGCCTATTTCCGTGGTTTCACCAATGACAACGCCCATGCCGTGATCAATAAAAAATCTGCGGCCTATTTTTGCTCCCGGATGGATTTCTATTCCGGTAAGGAATCTAGAAAACTGTGAGAGAGTTCTGGCCAGCAGCTGAGTAGATTGGTTTTGCCAGAGCCGATGGGCTAGCCGGTGCATCCAAATGGCATGTAGGCCGGAATAATTGATGACGATTTCTAGGTTGCTTCGGGCAGCGGGATCGTGTGATCGGGCTGTGCTGATGTCTTCTTGCAGTCTTTTAAAAAAGCTCATGCTTGCCTCTCCTGCTTGCTAAATATTGGCGCTGACTATTTACCTTGCTTTAACACTAGTTGCTCCTTACCTATTCCGCTGGGCAGTAGAGGCTACTTTTACCGCTATAAAAAATATGGTGTGCAGGGCAGTTCCTGCACACCAGCTTGTAGAGGACTTCTTCTGTTAGCCGCGGATATCTTCGTAAAGCACGGTTGATATATAACGCTCACCAAAATCTGGCACAATAGCCACAATAAGCTTGCCCTGGTTCTCTGACTTCTTGGCTTCTTCGAGGGCTGCCCAGACGGCAGCTCCGGCAGAGATACCGCCGAGAATACCTTCCTGGGTTCCTAGGGCACGGGAGACAGAAACGGCATCTTCTGCCGAGACAGCTATGACGGTATCGTAGATATCCCGATCCAGGGTATCGGGAATAAAGTTGGCGCCTAAGCCCTGAATTTTATGGGGACCGGCCTTACCTCCCGAGAGCAGGGGAGAGTCTTTAGGTTCGACTGCGATTACTTTGATGTTTTTGTTCTGTTCTTTAAGATATTTTCCTGCGCCGGAGACGGTGCCACCGGTGCCTACGCCGGCAATAAAGATATCGACCTGCCCGTCCGTGGCTTCCCAGATTTCTGGTCCCGTTGTTTGGTAGTGAACCAGGGGGTTGGCCTGGTTTGAAAACTGCGAAGCCAAAATAGCATTGTCGCTATTTTCCACTATTTCTTTGGCTTTTTCTACGGCACCGCGCATACCGTCTGCACCGGGGGTTAAGACAATTTCTGCCCCATAGGCACGGAGCATGACCCGACGCTCATTGGACATAGTCTCTGGCATGGTCAGAATAACGTGGTAGCCGCGGGCCGCTCCTACCATGGCCAGGGCAATACCGGTGTTACCGGAGGTTCCTTCTACGATGGTTCCGCCGGGGGCAAGCTGGCCAGAGGCTTCTGCAGCATCAATAATGGCTTTACCGATACGGTCCTTAACCGAGTTGGCCGGGTTGTAGAACTCCAGTTTGATAGCTACGTTACCCGGCAATGAAGCGTCCAGGTTGTTGAGGCGTACGATGGGGGTGTTGCCGATTACTTCGGTAACATTGTTATATATTGTGCTCACGCTGTGTATCCTTCCGGTGTGAGTGGGGCGGGTACCTGTAGGAATAGTACCCGGCTATCACGGACTTTAAAAATCAGTGTAACCTTTGGTAACGCTAGGGCTGCCCTCTAGACAGTGGCGGGCAAACTTTTTTCTTAACTGGGCAAGTTTTGGGTTGATGACTAGCTGGCATAGATGTGCTATACAATGGCACGTCCAGCGAATTGGATGGTAAGGTTCGAGTAGGACCCGTTGTTTTCCGCCGTAAAGCCCGTCAACTAGATCAAGATATTCTGGAGTTTCCTTTCCCATTGGTTGAGATATCTACTCTCGAGAATGCTGAAATGGAGAAACTGGTAAACAATTCGTTAGCTACGTCACTGTTCACTTCTGACATGAATCTTATTGAAAGAGCATTCAGAGCTCGTTCAGGCGGCCGCATGCTGATCAATGAGCCAACTACTGCAAATTTCCGCAACTTGCCTCATGATGGACATCTATCTGATTTTCTACTGATGGAGAGGCCTTTCATTAACTCGCCTCAAACACCTACAAATCAACCCTAACTAGGAGGATTTACGATATGAATAGTCGCGAACTAGTGTTCATTGTATACGTTTCAGACATTGATGCTTCGACCGCCTTCTACACTGAGCTTCTCGATCTTGAAGTCAGCTTCAAATCGCCCCGCTATGTGACCATGGATCTTGCTCCCGGAGTCTCCTTAGCGCTCTGGACTGGGATGAAAGACTCTATCGAAACCGCAGGATCCCGCGTTTCTGAAGTTTGTTTGAATCTTGGTGGCGGTGAAGAGGAAATTCTAGCCAAGTACGCCAGCTGGACAGAACACGGAGTTTCCGTTGTGGAGGAACCTCACGACGACATCTTTGGTAAGACTTTCGTGGTAGCCGACCTTGACGGAAATCGCATTAGGGTCGCCCCCGTTGATTAGGTAGAAGTGTGCTCTTGTACTGATACTTCCTACTTACGGAAGTTCAAACTAGGGCACAGAGAATATATCGGAAAGAGCAATCTACCCGGCAAGGGCTCTAAGGGGTGACATTCCGCGTTCCTAGCTGCTGACTTTACACTGGTTCCTGCCCAAGCTAGTCAAGCAGATGTAGATAGAGCTAAGTAGCAAAAAAGGAACGAAAAGAACGTGCTGGTATTCCTACCAGAGCTACGTTTGAAAAATCATTACCGGATGATCCAGTAAGTTGAAAAGACAGTTAGCTGCTGCGTTGGTCGACAAGGCGAACAGGAGCTAGAACTTGTAAAAAAGACGACAGCGTGATCCTAGGTCAACTGACTAACAGGCACAAGACTGATGTGGTTGACGCTCTACGTACCCGCTTTCCTTTGGCGCTACTGTTGATTGCTTGTGATCTTGCAGCATCAAGTTTTCTTACCACCTACAAACGGCGCCATACCCCGGATAAGCACGCGCATATCAGCAGTATGCTCCATCGGATCAACACCAGGTCTCACAACACCTATGGCTATCGACGTAAATGAGGGGAATTACGCCACCGGGGGATTATCATCAGCGAAAAGTCGTTCGACGACTCATGTACGAAGAAGGCATCACCCCACGATTTTCGAAGCGAAAACGGAAGTACTCTAGGCACCAGGGAACAATCTCCCCGGCACCACCAAACCTGCTCAACCGCGATTTTCATGCCAATGTCCCAAACTGATTGTGGTTGACTAACATCGGTGTTTTTGCTGCTCATGAGGGTCTTGTCTATTTATCATCCATCATTGATTGTTTCGATGGCAAGGTGGCAGCTGCAAGAACAAGTCTGTACCCCACAATGGAGTTTGCGGAAGCAACGGTGCAGGCAGCTATTGACGCGGAACGTCCTGCTCGTGAGCGGCCCCTTGTGATTCATTCTGATCGTGGCGCTCATTATAGGGGTAGAAGTTGGCAAAATTTGACTGCTGGATTCGATATTGTCCGATCGATGTCAAAGAAGGGGTGCAGTCCTGATAACGCGGCCTGTGAGGGATTCTTTGGTTGAATGAAAAATGAGATGTACTACGGCATTATGTCGCAAACCACCGATGAGCTCGAAAATGCAATCGCTGCCTACATCGAGTTCTATAACACTCGCTGAATCAAAAATTGTGCTTACGCTGTGTATCCTTCCGGTGTGAGTGGGGCGGGTACCTGTAGGAATAGTACCCGGCTATCACGGACTTTAAAAATCAGTGTAACCTTTGGTAACGCTAGGGCTGCCCTCTAGACAGTGGCGGGCAAACTTTTTTCTTAACTGGGCAAGTTTTGGGTTGATGACTAGCTGGCAGTAGCCTTGGTTGGGATTTTTGGCATAGTAGTTTTGGTGGTATTCTTCAGCGGGCCAAAAGTCCCTGAGAGCTTGGATGACGGTAACGATGGGCTGCGGCCACAGCTGCTGTGCCCGCTGCTTTGCTCTGATAAAGAGCTCTTCTTGTTCCTTGTCTTCGTAGAAGAGGACAGAACGGTATTGGGAACCTTGATCGGCACCCTGCTTATCCCAGCTGGTGGGGTCATGGCAGGCAAAAAAGAAGTCAAGAAGGCTGGTTTCCTCAATTTTTTCTGCATTAAAATCTACCTGGACTACCTCAATATGGCCTGTGCTACCGCTACAGACGCTGTCGTAGTCGGGCTGGCTGGTGTGCCCGCCGCTGTAGCCGCATGTGAGCGTGGTGATACCGTCTAGCTGGCGCAGCGCCGCCTCCAGGCACCAGAAGCAGCCAGCACCCATGGTAAATCGAGTCACGTTTATTTACCTGCTTTTCCTTATGAGACAATAAAACTATGTCTGAATATGCTACTCCTACATTGTCTCAGGTGGTTGAGACTTTTCACGGTCTTTATCCCCTAGATCTTGCCCAGGAGTGGGATGCCAGTGGCCTGGTCTTAGGGCGGGCAGAGCAGAAGGTGGCTAAGGTAGTTTTTGCGGTGGATCCGGTCTGGGCTACGGTTAAGCAGGCCCTTGACTGGGGTGCTGATTTACTGATTACCCACCATCCTTTGCTTTTGCGCGGGGCTAAATTCCTGGCAGATACGAGTTATAAGGGCAGGCTCGTGCACAGCCTCATCGAGGGTGGTTGTGCCCTTTTAGCTGCCCATACAAACGCTGATTCTGCTCAAGCCGGTGTTAACGAGGCCCTGGCCCAGGCTTTGGGGCTCACCGACCTTAGGGTCTTGGCGGAAGAAAGTGTCCAGTATCGTGACGGGCAGAGCTATTCGGTTGGTTTGGGTAGGATCGGGCAGCTTGACCAAACAAGGAGCCTTTATCAGCTAGCCCAGCAGCTAGCAGAGCTTTTACCGGCTACAGCGGCCGGGCTGCGGGTGGCCGGTGACCCCCAGGGTTTGGTGAAAACGGTGGCGCTTTGCGCCGGAGCCGGTGATTCTTTGCTGGATCTAGTTCAGCAGGCTCAGGTGGACGCCTATATTACGGCAGACTTGCGTCATCACCCTGCCTCAGAGTTTCGGGAGCAGGCCCTATGCCAGAAAACCGGTAAGCCTTTTTTGCTGGACTGCTCCCATTATGCTAGTGAGCGGCTTTGGCTTAAGACCGGAGCCCAGCAGCTAGAGCGGGCACTTGCCCTCGAGGGCTACGGGGTGAAAACGCAGGTTTGCCAGCTTAACACCGATCCCTGGGATTTTTGGTTAGCTACGGGAGAGCTAACCGCTTCGGCTAGCAGCAACCGGTTTGTTTCTTAGGGGCTGGGAATGATCAGGGTCAGTTGGGCTGCGGCGCCTGGCTCTGCCGGTTTAAAGTTAAAACGCCAATCAGTGGCTAGGGCCTGGCAGAATTCTTTGACGCTATTTATTGTGTGCAGTTGGTGGGTCAGTAGGTAGCGAACCAGGAGCCCTCGATAGTGTTTAGCCATATGGGAAACAACTTTTTGTGAGCCAGAGGGGTCTTCTCTCACAACGCGGATTTGAACGGTGCGCTCGGGCGCTGGCTGCCAAGCTTTAAGGTAGGTGCTAGAGCGGCAGTCAATAATGATTTGTTTGCTGCTGTAGGGGGTAAGTACGGGCTCTAGCTCACCGCGCCAGAAGGTGGCCAGGTTACCGCAGTCTGCCAGCCGGGTGCTCATGGTGAGCCGGTAGGAGGGAATGCAATCCTGTAGCCGGAGGGCACCCCAGAGGGCGGATATAATAAGGACACTCTTTTCTGCTGCCCTTTTCTGCCCAGGTGTGAGCGAGGCGTAGTCTAAGGCTTCAAAGAGCACTCCGCTGTAAACCCGGTGGGCTGGGTGGGCTGGCTGGCTGAGCAGCTTAATATTATGCTCAACTTCTGCCTGCAGGGACTGGCCTACTTTTAAGATTTGTAAGGCATCTGGCTGGGCGCTCACCTGGCTGAGGACCTGGGTTACTCTTTCGCGGGCTTCGGTTAGTTCTGGAAAGGATAGTTCTGGAAAGTTAATTGCTGGCCTACCAGCCTGAGCGGGCCTTTTAGCCTCGGAGGGAGGAAGCAGGATGATCATGCCTCTAGTTTAGAGGGCTAGGTGGTGTAGAGTTAAACCGCGAACAGGACACCCAGGCAATCGCGCAGTTTTGCGAGGAAAGTCCGGGCTCCACAGCACAGGATGGTAGATAACATCTACCCACGGTAACGTGCGGGATAGTGCCACAGAAAAGAAACCGCCCTGCGGGGTAAGGGTGAAAGGGTGGTGTAAGAGACCACCAGTACCGCAAGTGATTGGGGTAGCTAGGTAAACCCCATCCGGAGCAAGGCCAAATATGGGTACGCTTGAGGCTAGTGCGGCCGAGGTATCCGGGTAGGCTGCTTGAGCATCCAGTGATGGAATGCCTAGATGGATGATTGCCACTTTGGCTTAAAAGCAAAGTACAAAACCCGGCTTATCGGGTGTCCTGTTCCTTCTGCGCTAGGGGTTGTTAGTGGCCAAAAGGATCCGGGTCTGTTCCCGGTAACCAGCTGAGGCCCGGGCTGGTCCAGCCTTCGTGTTTGACTACTTTTTTGGCTCGGGCCGACCATTTTTTATTAAGCCTATTGACGTAGAGTTTACCGTCTAGGTGGTCGGTTTCATGTTGCATAATGCGGGCAAACCAGCCGCTAGCCTCCAAACGAATAGGTTCTGCTTTTTCGTTAAGCCCAGAAACTACAACCCAGTCGGCACGTTTAAGGGGAAAGCCGTAACCGGGAAAGGAGAGGCAACCTTCTTCTTCGCTTTCTGGGTCGGGATCTTGGGCTGATATTTTGCCTAAGGTGAGGACCGGGTTAATGATAACGCCTTTGGCGGGTGCACTGTCTTGCTGGGCAAAATGGTAGTTAAAAATTCTTAACCCCTGGCCTACCTGGGGTGCTGCTAAGCCAACCCCGTGGGAGGCCTCCAGTGTTTCTTCCATGTCTGCTAGCAGGTTAGTTAGCTGTTCATTAAACTCGGTGACCGGTGCTGCTGGTCGGTGTAGCACCGGGTTGCCGTGGATAAGGATGGGTAAGATTGCCATGTCCTACTCCCAAAAATAAGTTCACTCTAGTGGGGTGCATAAAAGGCCGCTATGGTGGCTACCATAACGACCTTCTTTCGGGGTGATCGACGGGGGTCGAACCCGCGACCTCCTGGACCACAACCAGGCGCTCTGCCAACTGAGCTACGACCACCATGTGCCATACAGTCCAAAACCGGGTTTTGATCTTTTGACAACAGGTAAAACTTTATAAGAGTTTTGGGCAAAAGCAAAATTGAACAAGACCTTTTTTAGGTGATCAATAACACTGCCTTGCCGGGCTGCTGACCGGTCTTGCCTGCTCCTTAATGCTGCTGGTTCGGCAGGGCCTGTCTATTGTGCTGAATTTCTTGGGCTATGCGCTGGGCCTCTTCTGTGTCTGGTCCAGGTGCTGCTACAAATAGGGCTTGCCGGTAGTATTTAAGCTCATCAATGGAGTCTCTAATGTCGCCCAGGGCCCGATGCTGACCCGTTTTAGCCGGGGCCTGGTAGTAGGTTTTGGGGTACCAGCGTCGGGCTAATTCTTTGATGGTGGAGACATCAATAATCCTGTAGTGGAGGTAGTCAACCAGCTCTGGCATATCACGTGCTAGAAAATTTTTGTCGGTCCCCACGGAGTTTCCCGCTAGTTGGGCCTTGCCCGCTTCCGGTACGTGGGTTTTGACGTAGGAGAGGATTTCTTCTTGGGCCTGCTGCAGACTGGTTCCCCCATCCAGCTCTGCTAGCAAGCCGGAATGCTGATGCATCTGCTGCACAAAACTGTTCATCTGCTTAAGGGAGTCAGCAGGGGGCTTGATCACAAGATCAACCCCATCACCTAGGATATTAAGCTCAGCGTCTGTCACCAGTGTGGCAACCTCGATGAGGGCAGCACTGTGCAGATCCAGACCGGTCATTTCACAGTCAATCCATACGATTCGTTCATTAGATAAAGACACAATTAAAATCTACTCTCTTGTACTAGAAAGTGGGGGGATCTTCTATACCTTAGGAAGAGACAGATGAGAAGTGTAAAAGTTGTTAGGACCAGTCTCGTTTTGGATCGCTTCAAGCTTTTGGAGCGGGTAAAATCTAAGGCAATTGACTGCAGATCCCGTCCAGGAGTCTCATGAGCACAGTGCTGGTCGAGCAAGGCGTTACTCGGCATAAGAATAAACCGGCTAAAAAGCGCGGTAAATATATTTATGGTAGTCCGCTGCGTACGGTAATTGTTGGTACCCTTGGTTCTTTACTGATGATGTTTGGCTCTTTTGGGGTTGGCTGGTTGGCTGATGCTTCTCCACTGAACCGGCTAAGTTTTATTATTATGCTCCGCTATAATGTGGCAGGCATTATTTTTTGTATTAGTCTGCTAGCTATTGGTGGCATGATGTTATGCCGCGAATGGTTGCGTCTCTCGCAGAAGCTGGTGGTTTGGCGCGGTAGTGCGCAGCGCTGGACCTGGCTGGCTATTATTTGTTGGACGGCGCCGCAGTTGCTGGCTTTTCCTTTATTTAGTAGGGATGTTTTTTCTTATTTTGCCCAGGGCAGGGTCATGCTTGCGGGAATGAATCCTTACGAATTTGGGGTTTCTTCTATTAATAATTTTTTTCAGTACGGGGCCGATCCTTTATGGGCGCAGTCGCCGCCACCTTATGGCCCGGTTTTTTTGTGGCTTGAGCAGTTAGTTGCTTGGCTGGCCGGTAATAATATAGATGCCGGTATCTATATGTTTAGAATTTTAGCCCTAGTTGGTGTGGGACTCATCGCCTATTTTGTGCCTAAGCTGGCTGGCTTACACGATATTAATGGGGTGCGGGCGCTGTGGCTGCTAGCTGCTAATCCGCTTTTTATTGCCCAATTTGTGACCGCTGGCCATAATGATGCTCTTATGACGGGTTTGGCCTTGGCCGCTACCTACTATGCTGCTGCCCATCGTAACTGGAAGGGAGGGCTGGCCGGGACAACCTTAATGACGGCCGCTATTGCGGTTAAGCCCATTGCCTTGGTGGCCCTTCCTTTTATTGCCTTATTCTGGGCTGGCCGGGGTGCTTCTTGGCCGCGTAAGTTTTGTTTTGGGGCACTCACCCTGGGTATTTTTACGGCCCAAATGGCCCTGATGGGCTGGATCAATGGCCTTGGCTTTGGCTGGGTGGGCGCTCTGTCCACAACCGGTGGCCAGTATATTTGGTATGCACCCATTGGCTTTATTTCTTGGGGAGTGGGCAGCATCGCAGCATCACTCTTTGGCAGTGGCATAGAAGCAGAGGTCAGGGACTGCGTGGGCAGTATTGGCAAAATGCTGGGTATGGTAGGTGCCCTGGCCATGATTTTTCTTGGGCGGGACGAGAGACTGATCAGGCGTATAGGGTATGCGCTGGCCTTTGTGGTGCTGTTTTCGCCTATGATTCAGTCCTGGTATTTATTGTGGATTATTCCTTTTATAGCTGTCTCGGGTATTCGGACGGACTGGCAGCTGGATTTTTATTTTATTACCACCCTATTTTTTATGATTTATGCAATTTCGGATCAGCTGGACGTTTCCCCCTATTTGCAAGATTTTGACACTAATATGGGCCGGCTCCTTGCTGTGGTTATTTCCCTGGCTTATGCCTGCTACTTAGTCTTTATTGATCCGGCTACCCGCAGAGTGCTGCGACGAGGACACCGCTCTAGCGTCTTCCAGCTGATTATTTAGCCCCTTGCTTATGGCAGATTCCGATTGGACCTGTGGAGAATGAGCCGGGCAGAGTCGGCTGCAACCCAGATAGAAGCTCCCAGCATGATGCTGTCCTTTACGACAAGCCTACCCGGGGCTGCTAAAAATGGAAAACCGTGGGTGCTACTACCAAGGTCAGCTACCCATACCTCTGGGGTAGTAAGCAAAAAGGAAAGGGTAACCAAGCTCATGCCGGCTAAAAGTATTCCACCAACCATACTTGCAAGAGGGTGGATCCAGCCAGCAGCAATGAGCAAACCTAATAAGACAATGATAGCTCCTATCACAAGGGCGCTAAAGTAGGTACCGTTTGCTGTGTGCCAGGCCTGGTTCACCGCATTGACAACCCCTTCAGGGTTCTTATGGGACTTATAATCATGGGGATAACGCAGCATCCATGAGAACAGGGGGCTATTGGCGGTAAAGGCAACAATGCCCTCAGCCTCATATTTAGCCACCTTGAGTAGGCCAATCCAAACAGTAACGACTACTAAACCTAGACGTGTAAGGTTAGCCCCAATACGATCAAAACCGGCAGTAAATTTAAGTATTTTAAACCATAAATTTTTTTTATTTTTCACAAGATCCCCTATTGCTTAACTACCTAAACCCTATCTGGTTAGGTGTTTATGGATAATATATTTATCAGCAAAAAAACCCTGTGGCCAGCAAATGTATTTAAAAGCACCTCTATCTTTGGCTGGCTTAGATGTGAATCGGTAGCCTCTAACCGGTTTACTTTTACCTACCACTCGTTGATACCGGCTGCGTCACCGTTGATTACCTTTTATTCAGCCGGCTTTCGAGAACTTTTACCCCCGGAACACGGCGACTCAGCTGGTTTTCAAAGCGCTGTTGGAGCGTGAATCGGGCTGCCGGGCAATCTCGACAGGCCCCGCTAAGACAAACCCAGACCGTCTTATGAGAAACCTTAGTAATTTCTACGGTCCCCCCATGCGCACTGGCCAAGGGGCGCACATAGCGGTCCAAGACAAGTGCTGCCAAATCAGCCAAAGCCTGCTCTTCCACCCCCACCTGAGCCGCCTCAGGTTCAGCCTGCTGCTCATGTTGCGAACCCACCGACTGGGCGCTCAGCAGGGTATCCTCAACAGCTCGCCGCACCCTGGCACCAATATGCTGCCAATCTTCTGCACGGGCAGCCTGGGTAAAAATCAGGCCAAGAGCACCATCAACTTGCGTGAGCACAGACCGACTAACCAGCTCAGCAAGGGCAGAACCGGGGCGGTCAACAAAAGGAGCCAAATCATGCGGATAACTAGTTGCCACCCAGCGTATGGTGCTAGGATGATCGGTCAACTCAGGATGAAAAAGCACCCGCTGCTGACTATGCATCTCACACGCCCAAAATCAAACTCGTTACCCAGCGCGCCACATAGGCTGCACCCCAGGCCAGAACAAACATATAGGCCAGCGTAAAAAGCGGCCAGCGCCAAGAGTTGGTTTCCCGATACATGACCGCAAGCGTTGACGCACACTGCATGGCAAAAGCATAAAAAACAAGCAAGGCAACAATAGTTGGTTGACTAAAAACCAGCTCTGCCTGCCGAGGACCCGAAGTATAGGTGATCGTGCTCAAAGCCTCCGTAGGATCCTCAGCATCCTCTGCAGCAACAACCTGCCCCATGGTCGAAACAAAAACTTCACGGGCAGCAAAAGAACCAATAAGACCAACATCTATACGCCAGTCAAAACCCAAAGGCTCAAAAACAGGCTCAATGGCCTTACCCAGCTGAGCCGCATAAGAATGATCAAGAACATAGGCGGCACTTTGGGCAGCATCCATATCCTCAGTAGCCTCAGTCTGAGCTGGAAAACTCATCAAAGCCCAGAGCAGGGTAGTAGCCAGCAGAATAATCGTCCCTACCTTACGCAGAAACATCCAAACCGGAGTCCACACCGCCCGAGCCAACTCCCTCAGCAAAGGCAGCCGGTAGGGGGGCATCTCAAGATAAAAAGGGAGCGTACCACGCCGTAAAAGTGTTGCCTTAAAAATACCGGCAACAACCATGGTCGCCAGACCACCCAAAACATACATGACAAAGAGAGCAAGACCTTGCATGCTAAAAGGACCGAGCTGAGACTCACTGGGCAGCAGCAAGGAAATAAGCATGATATAGATAGGAAGCCGCGCAGAACAGGTCATCAAAGGAGCAGAAATAATAGTAGCTATCCGATCCCGCGACGAGGGAATGGTCCGAGTTGCCATAATTGCCGGCACCGCACAAGCCATTGCCGAGAGCATAGCCACAAAAGAGCGCCCATCCAAACCAGAAAAAGCCATGACCCGATCCATCAAAAAAGCAGCACGAGACATGTAGCCAACGGTCTCCAAAACCGAGATCAGCAAATAGAGCAGCAAAATCTGTGGAGTAAAAACCAGCACCCCACCCACGCCACCCACCAGGGCCGTAGCAACAAAATCAGCCAAAACCGGATGCGAAATATTCTGGCTAGCTAATTCACCCAAACCAGCAAAAAAGGTTTCAATAGAATCCTGTAGAGGAGCAGCAACAGTAAAGATAACCTGAAAGAAAAGGAACATTACCAAGAAAAAAATGGCAGTTCCCCAGACAGGATGCAGCAGCACCCTATCGATACCTCTCGTTAACTGCTGCTCCTGCGGGGCCCGCCAATCTGCGCTTTCTAAGACAGAATCAATCCAGGCCGACCGCTCCTCAGGCTGACTGGGCGGAGCCAAAAGAGGACTAGGCCAGCTCCTATAGTCCTCCAACAACCTGCGAACATCACCAATACCACGCCCCTTATGGGCCACCACCTCAACAACGGGTATCCCCAGTGCCTGAGAAAGCCGGTTAAGATCAAGATCCCCACCCCCAGCACGAAGCTCATCAACCATGGTCAGCACCAAGGCAGCAGGGCGCCCTAAGGCCAGCGCCTGAGCATGCAAAGCCAAAGAACGCCGTAAAGAAGTAGAATCTGCTACAAGAAGCAAGGCAGCAGGATCCTGCTCAGAATCAAGCCGACCCTGAATATGATCAATCACCACCTGCTCATCTGGACTTGCAGGAGTCAAAGAATAGGTTCCCGGCAAATCAGTCAGACTAATATCTTCCCCAGAAAGTTTAACCCTGCCCCGTGACCGGGTAACGGTTACCCCAGGATAGTTACCGGTTCTAGCAGAAAGCCCCGTCAAACGATTAAAAAGGGTGGACTTACCGCAATTGGGTGAACCAAGAAGGGCTATATCCTGAACCTGAGCCGATACTCTACTGTTATCGGTAGCATGGCAGCTCATGAGGAACTTACTTCTGAACCATGAAGCGCAGCATAAATAAACTGTGCCTGGTGGGCGCGCAGGCAAATATCTGTATCACAAACACGAAACATGATAGGTGAACCAAGCGGTGCACGACGGATACAGGTAATTGTCATATCCTTGCGAAAACCCAAGGCATCCAAACGATGCGCCAAGTTCTCCTCGCAGGACTCAGCAATCTTTTGAACGGTGAACTGCTGGCAGGCCTGCGCCGCAGCCAGGGTGCCATCCTGGCTTTTCTGAGAGCGCAGTTTTGCTCGAATAGTGTTGCCGGCAGCGAGGGAGATGCTAGACAAAATTCTCACCTGTTTCAGTCTTCTTAGGATGCGCTCGCATATTACTTAGGCTTGCTTAAGTTATTCTTCCTCTTCTGTAGCGTAGATGCAACTTATTGAGAATTTTTTAAATAGGCGACAAAAGAGCAGTTGACTCTAGGAGGACATGAAAAATTTCCGCGGGCCGGCCCGGCATTTTACCTAGCCAGGCCGGCCTTTTGCGCCCCAGGAGGGAGTCGAACCCCCGACCAAGAGATTAGAAGGCTCCTGCTCTATCCACTGAGCTACTGAGGCAGCAACTAAAAATAGTCCTTGGCCATATTACTCTTCAAAGCTAGCTGGAGCAAAGTAGACCTCAATAAATCAGTAACTCCTTGTGCACACACCGGCAAATTCAGCTCACAAGAGGCTTAGTTATCCACAAAAAATTAAGTCAGTGCCCAAACCTAGCCGGCAGAAGGCACACTAAAGCAAGAAGAACTGTTCTAGCTAGAAAGAAAGAACCATGACAGACATCATTACCGTCCGCGGATTTGTAGCAAGTGAGCCCAGCCTTAACAGGCTGCCGTCCGGGACCCCCGTCCTTAATTTTCGGTTAGCATCCACGCCCCGCTGGTTTGATTCTCATCAGCAGCAATGGCGAGAGGGCGCCACCAACTGGTACAGCGTTAAAGCCTTTAAAACCCTGGCCCAGCATGCCAAAGCCAGCATAAGAATAGGTAATCCGGTACTGGTTACCGGAAAATTGGGAATTAAACAATGGGAAAATAGCGAGGGCAGGCGCGGTACCACAGTAGAAATTGATGCAGCGGCCATAGGGCACGATCTCAACTTGGGCACAACAGAATTTTTTCGAACCTTAAGCAAAACAAGCCCGGTTAAGAAAGTCCTCACTGGAGACCTGGTTGACCTAGCAGGGCAGGAAGAGACACCGGATCAAGAGCTAGCACAGTACCGTGCACAAATCCAGGAGGCTCTTCCACTCAGGCAATGATGGCTAGGAAGGGTGGCGATACTCTAGGGGGCGCTTGCTGCGGGGCAGCGCTAAAACAATACGCAGGTAGGCGTCTTCAACTAATTCCCGGATCAGGGTTTTGTCGATAGTTTCTCCCTGGGCTAGGGAGAGCCAATGTCGCTTATTCATGTGCCAGCCGCCTTGGATGCTAGGATGCGCAAACTGTAAAACACGGTTTTCTTCTGGATCAGTTTTTAAAGTCACCACCGGGTAGCCGGGCTGATCCGTTAACATCATAAAGATTTTGCCACGCACCCTATAGACTGCGTGATCGGGCCCAAAAGGATAGGCGCGTTCAGCCTCAGGCTGCTGGAGGGCAATACGGTGGGCATAGTCTTGGATCTGGGGTCCGGTTAACACAGGCAGTAACCTACCCTATCTCTTCCTTGAGGAGCAAGAAAAACCCAGAGTACCCGGTTAAAAAGAACAAGCAATTTGACTGAGCACGGTAGCCTTGTATGCATGGCTGAATTTATTTACACGATGAGCAAAGCCCGCAAAACTGTGGGCGATAAGGTCATCCTTAACGACGTCTCAATGTCATTTTTTCCCGGGGCAAAGATCGGTATGGTGGGCCCCAACGGTGCAGGAAAATCCACCATTCTTAAAATTATGGCTGGCCTGGACACCCCCTCCAACGGGGAGGCCCGTCTTTCGCCAGAATACACGGTTGGCATTCTACTGCAAGAGCCTCCCCTCAACGAAGAAAAAACAGTGCTGGGCAATGTCCAAGAAGGCGTTGGCCCTATTAAAGCTAAATTGGACCGGTTTAATCAGATATCAGAAGAAATGGCCAACCCAGAGGCTGATTTTGATACCCTCATGGCAGAAATGGGCACTCTGCAAGAAGAAATCGATGCAGCCAACGCCTGGGATCTAGACTCCCAGCTTGAACAAGCCATGGATGCCCTGCGCTGCCCGCCGGCAGACATGCCCGTCACCCACCTTTCGGGAGGAGAGCGTCGCCGGGTGGCCCTCTGCAAACTTTTGCTGGAAAAACCGGATCTGCTTCTTTTGGACGAGCCCACCAACCACCTCGACGCAGAGTCCGTCCTTTGGTTAGAGCAGCACCTGCAATCCTATGAAGGGGCTGTTATTGCCATTACCCACGACCGCTACTTCCTTGACCACGTTGCCCAATGGATTGCAGAAGTAGACCGGGGCAACCTCTACCCTTATGAAGGAAACTACTCCACCTATCTAGAGAAAAAACGGGCCCGCCTGGAAGTCCAAGGCAAAAAGGATGCAAAACTAGCCAAACGTCTAGCAGATGAGTTGGACTGGGTGCGCTCAAATGCTAAAGGCAGGCAGGCAAAATCTAAGGCTCGTCTGGCTCGTTACGAAGAAATGGCTGCCGAAGCTGAAAAAACCAGAAAGCTAGATTTTGAAGAAATTCAGATCCCACCGGGTCCTCGCCTGGGCAACGTGGTGATTGAGGCAGAAAACTTAAAGAAAGGATTTGCCGGTCGTTCACTGATCAATGACCTATCCTTCAGCCTGCCTCGTAACGGTATTGTTGGTGTTATTGGGCCCAACGGCGTCGGTAAGTCAACCCTCTTTAAAACCATCGTTGGTTTAGAAGAACTTGACAGTGGTCAGCTTAAAATCGGTGAAACGGTTAAGATCTCCTATGTAGATCAGAACCGGTCCAATATTGATCCAGAAAAAACTCTCTGGGAAGTTGTCTCCGATGGGCTGGACTTTATCCAGGTAGGCCAGGTAGAGATGCCTTCGAGAGCCTACGTTTCTGCCTTTGGCTTTAAGGGGCCGGACCAGCAGAAAAAAGCGGGTGTCCTCTCCGGCGGTGAGCGTAACCGGCTTAACCTGGCCCTGACGCTCAAGCAGGGCGGCAATCTGCTTCTCTTGGATGAGCCTACCAACGATCTTGACGTGGAGACACTAACCTCCTTAGAAAATGCCCTGCTGGAATTTCCCGGTTGCGCCGTGGTAGTTTCGCACGATCGTTGGTTCCTTGACCGTGTAGCTACCCACATTCTGGCCTGGGAAGGTACCCAGCAGCAGCCGGATCAGTGGTATTGGTTTGAGGGAAACTTTGAATCCTATGAGGCTAACAAA
The DNA here is from genome assembly GCA_030524105.1 of Rothia sp. (in: high G+C Gram-positive bacteria). Classification (GTDB taxonomy): domain Bacteria; phylum Actinomycetota; class Actinomycetes; order Actinomycetales; family Micrococcaceae; genus Rothia. Next base: position 81,428 of record JAUNHE010000009.1, on the reverse strand, counting down.
GTGGAACGGTTGGGCCCTGAGGCTGCCAAACCCAAGCGGGTGGTACACCGTAAGTTAACCCGTTAGAGGGTTTGTCCGATTTTACAGGTGGGTTCTTGGCCGCCCCGGTCCGGCAAGAACCCACCTTTTCTATGCCGTTTTAGCTGCGGTACTCGGGTAGCCGTAGCATGGTTTCTTGGGCTACGGTGGCAACGTGTTCACCTTCTGAGCTAAAAATCTTGCCTAAAGCCAGGGACCTGGCATCTTGAGCGCTGGGAGATTCTAGGGTGTAAAGCAGCCACTGGTCAGCTCTGGCTGGCCGGTGAAACCAGATAGCGTGGTCCAGTGAGGCTACTTTTAGGCCCTGCTGCAGCCAGAATTTTCCGTGTGCCCGCAGGCCTGGTTCTACCGGTAGGTAGTCAGAAGCATAGGCTAGGGCTGCCCGGTGCAGGAGAGGGTCATCGGGCAGGGGAGCAAAGGTTTTAAACCAGACAGCAGCGCTGGGAGCAGGGTTTGGATCTGGTTTGAGCCATAGCGGTGCTTGAATATAGCGCAGATCAAAGGGACGGTGGTAAGAAATGGCCTGGGCTATGGGTAGATCTAGATGACCTACGGTTTCGGCTACGCTCGCTAGCTCTTCTGGCTTGGGCATATTCTGTGGTGCCGGTGTGCTGTGGTTGGGTCCTTGAGCCTGCTCCTGGAAGGATGCTATGGCAGAGAAGATCACCTGGTTCTGCTGGTAGGCCTGGACCCGTCTGCTAGTAAAGGAGCGGGCATCGGTTAGTTTTTGCACCCCAAAGCTCAGGTCTTGGTCTACTTGGCCGGGGCGAAGAAAGTAGGCATGAATAGAGTGCATGGTTCTGGTCTCTACTACACTGTCAGAGAGGGCTACGATAGCTTGCGCTAGGACTTGACCGCCAAAGATGCGGCGGCTTTCTGGGTTAATGGTTAGAGCGCTGTAGATTTCTTCACCCTGTTGCCTACCTAGTGGGGTGAGCTTAAGCATTTTTTGAAGGTCTGCCACGGCCTGCCGGCCAGCTTCTTGGCCGTTAGTACTGTCATGAGGTTGAGCCATAGTGATTTACTTTAGCAAGAGCCTTGTATCCTAGACCAGTAATTTTCTTTAGCTGAAGTGGATTGTAGAGATGATAGCAGCTCAGTATAGCCAGGATGCCTGTGAAAGAGGGCAGTTTTTGAATTTAGGTGGGGCAGAGGCTGCGGCGGATCTGGCACATCTTATTAGCCGGGCTAGATCAGTGGATCCGCAGGCCCGGGTACGTTTGCTGGCAAGAGGATCTTTATTAGCCACCTATGTTTGTGTTCTAGCTCCACAGACCTTGTTAGAGACCACTCCCACGGTTCTGGGCATGAGGGCACTTTATCTGGCGCAGCCGGCCTACCTTGATAGGGTGGTGGAGGGCGCTGCTCTCTTAGATCGTCTGGCTCGAATCGAGAAAAATAATTTTTTACTAAGTCTTCCGCCGGCAACCGTTAAAGCTGCTTGGGCGGGGGTTACCCCTCCGGAGCGAGGCTGGCAAGAACAAGAGGCTCTTCCTCTTTCTCTGCTCTTTGCTGCTGCCAAAGCGGGCATGGAGGCGGTGGAGGCGGCCCTACCCGCTCAACCAGGCTGGGCGGTGACGCAGACGGTCCGCAATAGAATATGGTCTTCTCCTCTAGAGGCACTGGCCCCGGCAGCCAGCTCTGAAGCAGCCGCAGGAGCCAGGGTACCGGCAGGAGCCGCCTTTGCGGCAGTAGTTTTGGGTTTTTTGGGCCCAAAACAGCAGGGAAGTCTGCGTCAGTTTGCACAGGGAAACTGGCGCAGACTCAACGCCCCTGCCGGTTATGTCCTTTTCAGGGACAGCAGACTAGGGTCTTAAGCTTGCCTATCAACCTGTTGTGCTTTGAGGGCTCGAAGCACAGCATCACGGCATTCTGAAATTTGCCGGTGCAAGGCTGCCGCGTCCTCTGCTAGCCCAGCTAGATACTGCTCCGTTGCCTGGAGCAGATCTTCTGAGTAGTTTCTAGGAAAGAGCCCCAGAATAATTGTCTGGGAAATTTCATGACTTCTGCTGCGCCAGATACCTTCAATAGCCTGGAAGTAGCGGGAGATATAGGGGTCAAAGAGATCCTTGTTATTTCCCAGGAAGAAGCCGGCAATTCCTGCCCGTTGGAGGGTATTTGAGAGCGAATTGTCCAGTATAACCTGCTGCCAGAGCTGTTCTTTAGCAGCAGGGGTGGGGATGGCTGCCCGGGCAGTTGCTGCTGCCTGCTGGCCGTTAGCAGTGTTATCTTGGGCCAGGTAGCGGTCAATATCTTCTTCGCTACGTCGGCCGCCGGCTGCTAGGGCTGTCACCAGGGTCCAGGTCAGATCGGTATCGATCTTTAAGCCGGCCAGGCTCTTCTGCCCGCTGAGTAGGTCCTCAATCTGATCAAGTTGTTGGGGTGTTTGGGCTGCGCGGCAGAAACTTCTGAGCAGTTGAAGCTGGCTGTCAGAGTCGGCTGGGGCCTGGCAGGTTAGCTCCCAGAGCCTATCTGCCGTTCTCACCCGGATTTCTTGGGCTGTCTCCGGTGCCAGGTAGGATTCTAAGGTTAGCTCCAGGTTAAGGAGCTGGGTACGAAGCGTCGTGGAGTTTGTTTCTTGGCCTATATGGTCTAAGACCAGATCAACAAAGTGACGTGCCGGGATTTCTCCGTCGCGGGTGCAGTCCCAGAGCGAACCCCATAGAACAGCCCTGGCTGTGGCAGATTCGATACTGCTTAAGTACTTCATGGCTGCAGCTTGTGACTGTGGATCTAGTCTGATTTTTGCGTAGGCTAGGTCCTGATCGTTAATAAGAATCAAATCTGGCTGTTTGAGACCGGCTGCGGCTTTAAGCTCGGTGATCTGCCCGTCGACATCAAGATCAAATTGCTGGGTTTGTATCAGCTTTTGGCCTTCAAGCTGGTAGAAGCCCACCAGGAGTCGGTGGGGGCGCAAGGTGGGGAAATTGGGGTCATGGCTTTGGACTATTGCAAGAGATTTAATGGTTCCCTCTTCCTGCTTAAGCTGACAGGTGAGGGTGTTAACTCCGGCGGTCTCTAACCAGAGCTTAGACCAGGCGCTCACGTCCCGGCCCGAGCTTTGTTCCAGTTCAGTCAGCAAATCTGCCAGCTCGGTATTGTGGTAGGCGTGTTTGTTAAAGTAGCGGGTGAGGGCCTTCATAAAGTTTTCTTGTCCAACCCAGGCCACAAGCTGGCGTAGGACAGAGGCGCCTTTAGCGTAGGTGATGCCGTCAAAGTTGACCAGGACATCGTTGAGATCACGAATATTGGCAACGATGGGGTGGGTAGAAGAGAGCTGATCTTGCCGGTAGGCCCAGGTCTTTTCAGAAGCGCAGAAGGTTGCCCAGGCTTGGTCGGCAAACCTGGTGTTTTCGGCCGCTGCTAGGGTGGACATAAATTCAGCAAAAGATTCGTTGAGCCAAAGATCGTTCCACCAGCGCATGGTGACTAGATCACCAAACCACATATGTGCCAGCTCGTGTAGTACGGTAATAGCCCGCCGCTCAACCATAGCTTCCGTGGTCTTAGAACGGAAAATGTAGGATTCAACAAAAGTTACTGCACCGGCATTTTCCATGGCGCCGGCATTAAATTCTGGCACAAAAAGTTGGTCATATTTTTCAAAGGGGTAAGGAGTCTTGAATTGCTGTTCAAAAAATTTGAAACCCTGCCGGGTAATCTCAAAGAGCTCTTGGTGGTCAAGATAGACCATGAGGGACTGGCGGGCAAAGATGCCTAAAGGAATTTCTTTTCCTGCCGAGTTGATTAGTGACGAAGTCACTTTATGGTAGGGGCCAGCGATAATTGCTGTGATATAGGAGGATATACGGGCGGTGGGCTTAAAATACCAGGTGGCCGTTGAGTCTTGCCGGTCAATGCGGGTTTCGGCCTGGTTAGAGACCACCACCCAGTCCTGCGGAGCGGTAACAATAAACTCAAAGGACGCTTTAAGATCTGGCTGTTCAAAAACCGGGTAGACCCTGCGTGCATCGGGTACCTCAAACTGGGTGTAGAGATAGACTTGCTGATCGACTGGATCAACAAAGCGGTGCAGCCCTTCACCGGTATTGGTGTAGTAAAAATCCGCTTCGATAGTTAGCTGATTGTGGGCAGCCAGGTTGGGTAGGCTAATACGCTGACCGTCGGCTAGGCTGCTGGCTAGCTGCTGGCCATTGAGCTCAATGCGGTGTACCCGGTCAGTGAGGGCATCAATAAAGCTGGCAGACCCTGGTTCTGCCTCAAAATCTATACTGGCCTTGACAGAAAAGGTTTCTGGGCCACCGGTCAGGTCTAGCTCAATTCGGTAGCTTTTTACTGTGCGGATTAAGCGGGCACGTTCTTGGGCTTCACGTCTGGTCAGGTTAGCGCCGGGCATTGTACTTCTTTCTCGGGGCGGTCTTCTTTTGTGCTGGGCGGTGTTCAACCACTGGGCGAATCTGTCATAGAATCGAGGTGGGTGAGCCCTGCCCAGATGTAACTTTAGTTGCAGTTTCACCCGATTTGAAAGAGATAGTGCTCTAGAATGTTGAAAGTCTATGAGCTGGAGCCCTTGGCCAGGCTGGCCGACGAGCTTATGGAGGAGAAACCCTTGCGCGTTCATATCGCAACCGATCATGCTGGCCTTGAACTGAGTCTTTACTTGCAGGAGAAACTTTCTGCGGAGGGGTATCAGATGGTTGACCATGGCCCCAAGGACTATGATCCTTACGATGATTACCCCAGTTTTTGCATTAATGCTGCCCTAGCTGTGCGTGAAGATAGACAGCAAGGCCTTGATTCTTTGGGTATTGTTTTGGGGGGTTCGGGTAACGGCGAACAAATTGCCGCCAATAAGGTTACTGGTATCCGTGCGGCCTTGGCCTGGAATGTGGAAACGGCAGCCCTGGCGCGTGAACACAATAATGCTTTAGTTGTTGCCCTGGGTGGTAGACAGCATAGTCAGCAGCAGGCCTTGGAGATTGTTCGGGTTTTTTTGACCACGCCCTGGCAAAGCCCGGAGCGTCACCAGCGCAGAATTGATCAAATAGCCCAGTATGAGCAGTCGGGTAAGATTGCTGGGCACAGCCTTTATGGCCAGCACTAGATTTTGTTTGCAGTATTAGGGGGATCCTGTGCCTGAGGGTCATTCTATCCACCGGTTGGCTCGGCAATTTACGGATATTTTTACAGGTCAAGTTTTGCAGGTTAGCAGTCCGCAGGGCAGGTTTAGCCAAGGGGCTGCAGTGCTGGACCAGCTGCAGTTACAGACTGCTTTTGCCCACGGTAAACACTTATTTTTAGGTTTTGAGGGTCAGCTGTTTTTGGATGTCCATCTTGGTATTTACGGGGCCTGGACCTTTGGCGGTGACGCACATTTTAGGGGTGCCTCTTCTATCGGTGCTCCCCGTAAAATTGGTGAAAAAGAATACGGCCCCGATCCGGCTCTAGCAGCTTCGACAGCCAGTTATCAGGGGCCGCCGCCGGCTCGAGAGACTGTGCGGGTTCGTCTGGTCAGCCAGCACGGTTGGGCTGATCTGGTGGGGCCAACCCTGTGCCGGGTTTTGAACCGGCAGGAATTAACACAGGTGCGGGCAGCTTTGGGCCCAGATCCTTTAGATCCTCAGGCGGACCCTGCCCCTTTTTATAGCAAGGCCAGCTTGTCTTCGCGCCCCATCGGGCAGATTTTAATGGATCAAAAAATTATTTCCGGTATTGGCAATATTTTTAGGGCAGAATCCCTCTTTCGCCAGGGGATAGATCCTCTGCTTCCCGGCAGTAAGCTCAAGCTTAGGCAGATGGAGGCACTGTGGCTGGATAACAGAAAGCTGATGGAGCGAGGCTTTAAACTGGGCAGAATTGTTGGTACAGAAGCTGCTGACCGGCCCGGAGTTGAGCTGGATCAAGCCTGGCCTGATAAGGCCTACTATGTCTATTTACGGCAGGGACAGCCCTGTCTGCACTGTAGAGAGCCTATTAAAATGGAGCTGCTGGCTCAGCGTAAACTTTACTGGTGTCCTGTTTGCCAGCGGTAGGTTAGTTAGCTGGCTGGTTAAGAATCAGCTGGGTAATAAGGGAGACCCTGTCCACCGGATTTGACAGCAGCCGGCTTTACTGTGTTAACCTATAGGAGGTCTGCTTGCCAGACAGTGGGGATGTAGCTTAATGGTAAAGCCTCAGTCTTCCAAACTGATGACGCGGGTTCGATTCCCGTCATCCCCTCGCCACGGTCTTCCTGTTTTCAATACAGGAGGACCCATCTTTTGGCTATCCCAAGATGTCACCGGCCAATAAGGCCAGGTTGAGAGCATGACATACCGCTCAAAAATGGGATTTATTGAAAAATGCCGCTAGACTTTTAGTGCTTGTGGCAATTGCGGGGTGTGGCGTAGCTTGGCTAACGCGCCTGCTTTGGGAGCAGGAGATCGCAGGTTCGAATCCTGTCACCCCGACATGCGTTTGCAGAACCCGCCGCTTAAACCGGCGGGTTCTGCTGTTATAAGCAGCATCATAAACAGTACTTCTTCGCCCGCGTGTGGGGGAGTAAACCGACTATGTATCAGGAGATCACCGGACGTGAAGACTGCCGTCGAGAAGCTCAACCCAACCCTCGCAAAAATTGAGGTGGAGGTTCCTTTTGCTGAGTTCAAGACCCACCTTGACCGCGCCTACAAGTCCCTTGCCCAGCAGATTCAGGTGCCTGGCTTCCGTAAAGGCAAAACACCCCGGGCCCTCATTGACCAGCGGGCAGGTTTTGACTTTGTGGTAGAAAATGCCCTGAACGAGGGACTTAACGACTACTACCAGCAGGCCTTAGCTGAAAACGATCTAATTCCGCTAGCTCAACCAGAGCTAGAAATCCTTGAGCGTCCAGAAAATGCTGCTCGCGAAAAGGATCTAAAACTTTCTATCGAAGTAACAGTCCGCCCAGAGATCGAGCTGCCCGATTACGCCGGCCTAACCATTGAAGTGCCCTCCTTAACCGTCACGGAAGAAGATGAGCAGCAGGCCCTGGACGAGCTGAGGGCCCGATTTGCTACCCTAAAGACGGTAGACAGGCCTGCAGGCGCTGACGACTTTGTGACCATTAACCTCAGCGCCTTTATCGATGACCAGCAGGTTGACGCTGCTCAGGACCTCTCCTACCAAGTAGGTTCTGCCACCATGCTTGAAGGCATGGACGAAGCTCTGACCGGCCTATCCTCCGGCGAAGACGCCACTTTTGAGACCAAACTAGCCGGCGGTGAGCACTCCGGTGAAGCAGCTACCGTCAAGGTGGAGCTCACCGCGGTTAAGGAGCGGGAACTGCCGCAGGCCGACGACGACTTCGCTCAACTAGCCTCAGAATTTGACACCATCGAAGAGCTTAAAGAAGACCTCAAAACAAAAGCTGCTGAATCTAAAATTGGTGAGCAAGGCAACCTGGCACGGGACAAGGCTCTGGAGAAACTTGTTGAACTGGTTGAGATTGACGTTCCAGAAAAAGTTATTGATGAGCAGGTAGAGCAGCACTTCAAGAGTGAGAATACCCAGGAAGATCACGATAGCCCAGAGCATCGTGAAGAGGTTCGCAGCAATGCTGTCACAGCCTTCAAAAATGAGATAGTTTTGGACGCCATTGCTGAAAAAGAAGAAATTGGTGTTGAGCAGGCAGAGCTCATTGACTACATTGTCACCATGTCCTCCCAGTACGGCATGGATCCTAACCAGTTTGCTCAGATGCTTGATGGTTCCGGCCAAGCCGGTCTGATGGTGGGTGAAGTTCGCCGTTCCAAGGCCCTAGCTAGTGTCCTAGAAAAGGCCGACGTCAAAGACAGCGAAGGCAATCCCGTTGATCTCAGCTCCTACTTAGGCAGCTCACAAGAGCAGCAAACTACTGCAGAAACTGAGGAAGATAACCAGCAGTAGCCGGTAAGTCTTCCGCTTGTCAGGCTCCACGCCAGGGTGTGGGGCCTGACCTGTGCCAGAAGCAGATTTTGCTTCTTTTCTTAGAAGAATCAAGTAAGGGCCTTCAGAAGTCCCTACTGAGCTAAGGAGTCCGCTAAGAAACCGGGCTTTCGTTGACCGTGAACGCAGCAGCAGCAGCGGGTTAGTTTGGGCTAGTCTTCTAGTAACCAAAAAATACATGAGAGCGGGAGGCTAGGTCCCGTCATCATTGAGGAAGAAGAATCAATGTCTAATATTTTGCCGCTACCGCATTTTTCAGCAGCAGCCGCTCCAGCCATGGAAACTACTCCCACGGGCGGTCAAGACGACTACGTCTACAATCGTCTGCTTAAGGAACGCATTATCTGGTTAGGTTCGGAGGTGCGGGACTCCAACGCCAATCTTATTTGCTCCCAGATGCTCCTACTATCGGCTGAAGACCCAGAGCGGGATATCTACCTTTACATTAACTCACCCGGTGGATCGGTTACCGCCGGTATGGCTATCTACGACACCATGCAGCTTATCCCCAACGACGTGGTTACGGTAGTCACCGGAATGGCTGCTTCTATGGGACAGTTCCTCTTGACCGCTGGTGCCCCCGGCAAAAGGTTTGCAACTCCTAATGCACGTATTCTGATGCACCAGCCTTCGGGCGGTATCGGTGGCACGGCCTCCGACATACGCACCCAAGCCGAGCTTATTTTGGATATGAAAAAGCGTCTTTCTGAGATTACCGCAGAGCGTACCGGCCAGACCCTAGAAACTATTTTGCGTGATAACGACCGTGATAACTGGTTTACCGCCGAAGAAGGTTTAGAGTACGGCTTCTTTGACCACATTGCCAGCAGCGCCGGTGCTCAGATGTCGGGCCAGCAATAAGCTGCAAGAACAGTAGAATTCAGGAGCAAATTCATGATTATTAATCCTTCTTTGCCGGCAGCGGCACTGCCGACTGACCGTTATGTTCTTCCCAGCTTTGAAGAACGCACTCCCTATGGTTATAAACGCCAGGATCCTTACGCCAAACTTTTTGAAGACCGGATTATCTTTCTGGGAACCCAGGTAGATGACGCCTCGGCCGACGACATTATGGCCCAGCTACTGGTTCTTGAATCACAAGACCCAGACCGGGACATTACCCTCTACATCAACTCACCCGGTGGATCCTTTACCGCCATGACTGCCATCTACGACACCATGCAGTACATCAGGCCAGAAATTCAAACGGTCTGCCTGGGCCAGGCTGCTTCAGCAGCTGCTGTCCTCCTAGCAGCGGGAACACCGGGTAAAAGGCTGGCTCTGCCCAACGCCCGGGTGCTGATTCACCAACCGGCCCTGGCCGGTCAGCAGGGCGGACAGGCCTCCGACATCGAGATTCATGCCAACGAGGTCATGCGCATGAGGGAATGGACAGCGCAGACGCTGGCCCTGCACTCCCATAAAACCTATGAAGAGGTAGATAAGGTGATTGAGCGCGATAAAATCCTGACAGCTCGGGCAGCCTTAGAATTTGGATTAGTTGACCAAGTTTTAGAATCCCGTAAAGCAACAAAGCCTGCCATTAATAAGGCAGATCATTACAGCTAGACGTCGTAACTTACATCGCCATATCGTAGACTGTGCACTATGGTATGGCGATGTCAGTTTATCTAGCAGAAGGCTTGATGAAGCGATAGTTACGTAAAGCTACCCGTTGGCTGACGCTTTGCGTCAGTTTTGACCGTCTTAAGTGGTGGCAGCCTGTATTCAAGGTACCCTAGTGGTGGAAGAGAACGGACAGGAAGGAAGACTCACATGGCACGTATTGGTGATTCAACCGATTTGCTTAAGTGCTCTTTCTGTGGAAAAAATCAAAAGCAAGTTCGAAAACTTATTGCTGGACCTAACATTTACATCTGTGATGAATGCATTGAACTATGTAACGAAATCCTGGATGAGGAACTAGCAGAAGTTAAGGACCTTGCCGTTGCCGAAGAGCTTCCTACACCCCACCAAATTTTTGACCACCTGCAACAGTATGTCATAGGTCAAGAAGCTGCTAAGCGGGCTCTTTCTGTCGCTGTCTATAATCACTACAAACGTATTAGGGCCCTAGAAAACCCGGTGACAGACGCTAACCAGCTTCTGGCCGGCGACGGCGAAGACGTTGATATCTCCAAATCCAATATTCTGTTAGTAGGCCCAACAGGATCGGGAAAAACCTACCTGGCTCAGACGCTGGCTAAAAAGCTTAATGTTCCCTTTTCCGTTGCCGATGCAACATCTCTGACCGAAGCCGGCTACGTGGGTGAAGACGTTGAGAATATTCTGCTTAAGCTTATCCAGGCGGCAGACGGCGATATTGAAAAAGCCCAAAAAGGCATTATCTATATTGACGAGATAGATAAAATTTCTCGAAAGGCAGACAATCCTTCTATCACCCGGGATGTTTCCGGTGAAGGTGTTCAGCAGGCCCTGCTGAAGATCCTGGAAGGAACTGTTGCCGCGGTGCCACCTCAGGGCGGGCGAAAACATCCGCAACAGGAATTTATACATATTGATACCACTAACGTGCTTTTTATTGTTGCCGGTGCTTTTGCTGGTTTAGAAGAGATTATTGCCAGCCGGGTTGGCCGTAAGGGTATTGGCTTTGGCTCCTCTATTGAAGACATTTCAACCGACGCCCACGTTATGCAGAAGGTTATGCCTGAAGACCTGCTTAAATTTGGTCTGATCCCTGAATTTATTGGCCGCCTTCCGGTGCTGGCAACCCTGGGCAAATTACATGAAAAAGAGCTTACCCGCATCTTGGTAGAGCCCAGAAACGCCCTGCTTAAGCAGTATCGGCGTATGTTTGCCTTAGACGGTGTAGAGCTAGTCTTTGAAGAGGACGCCATTGAGGCTATCGCCCGACTGGCTATTGAACGCGGAACCGGCGCCCGTGGCCTGCGCTCCATTTTGGAGGATCTGCTTCAACCGGTGATGTTTGATATTCCCTCCCGCAGCGATGTTTCCATGGTCGTAATTGACCGTGAGGTTGTGCTGGGCAGCAAAGAACCTATTCTAGTTTTTGCTGAAGTGGAACACAGCCAACGATCAGCCTAGGAGGAAGAAGAATGCCGGGACAGATCAGCTTAGACTTTTGGTTTGACCCCACCTGCCCTTGGACCTGGGCGACAGCAGACTGGATTCGGGAAGTCAGCAAGCTTCGTCCGCTGAAGGTAAACTGGCATCCTTTTTCCCTCTATTTTTTGAATGAGGGCAGAGAACTAAGCCCCGGTTATCGTAAACATATTGATCAAACAATACCGGGTTCCCGGCTGATGCTGGCCGTGGCTGATCAGTGCGGGCAGCAGGCGCTGGCTCCCTTCTATTTTGAAGTGGCCCCGCTGCTGCATGAAAAGAAAATGGACCTCACCGCGGCGCTTAAGCAAACACTCCGGTCCCAGCAACTACCGGAGAACTTATTAGACTTAGCTCAGAGCGGCCAGTACGATAGCCAGCTGCGCCAATCAACCCAGGCCGCCCTAGACCGGGTAGGCGATGAAGTGGGGGTACCCATCCTGGCTTTGGCAGATACTGCCTTTTTTGGGCCGGTACTGAGCCGGGTTCCGCGCGGGGAAGAGGCCACTAAAATCTTTGATGCCGCCCTGTCCCTAGCCTCCTATCCTGACTTCTATGAACTGAAACGCTCCCGCAAGGGGATTGACCACCCCAATTTTAGCTAGATCTGCTCTGAGGCCTGGCAACCAGGGGCCCTTGGTTCGCTTCAGTGTATTCTCTAGCCTGATCCGATGTATAAGCCAGCATGGCAAAAACGAGCACAGTCATCGGCCCCAGAATGGTAGTCAGAGCAAGCTCCTGGCCCCAAGCCCAGGTGCGTACCAGGTGGAAAATAAAACTTAAGGCCAGTAAATCTAAGGATAAGAGTCGGGCCCGCCCAGATTTTTTGAGCAGACGCCAGGCCAGCAGAAGCTGAACTACTGTAAAAATAATAATCACTACCGGTAGGAGCACCTGGAGTATCTCCAGCAGCTCTTCAGCGCCAAGAAGCTGGACGGCCTCCTGGATGCTGGGCTCTAAACTTACAAGATAGTGCAGCGAGAGCGGATTTTTCATCTCATAGAGCATTCGAGCACACTGAGTACAGGCCCACAGAACAACCATGACAGAACCGATGAGTACGTTCATCGGTAGCTTCTGGGCTATATCGCGGGCAGAATGAAGATCAAGGGGATCCTGCTTCCGCTGGGAGGCATGTGCCCGGTGATGGAAAATAAGAATAGGCAGGTCACCGTCGGTGACGATGCTATCCCCACCGCCATTTCGGGCGTGATAGCCGGTAGAAAAATCTTTAATAACCTGTACTTCTGTTTCCGGTTGAGCATACTGGAGGGTTTCTACAATGTAGTCACGCTCAGAGTCTGTATCCGCATCAATACGGTGCGTTATTTGAAAAGTAAAAAAAGAAAACCCTACCCCCGTGTCATAGGTGCCGGCTGCCAACCAGTCCACCCGGTGGCCACCGGGCAAAAGCCAGCCGTCCGGTGTCTTCCAAAAACGCACATGGTGGCGTTTCTTAGGGTTACCGTCAACCTCTTGCTGATACGTAAAATCCTGCTGTCTGCCAAAGAGTTTTAAGGATGAGACAGGCGCCTGCGGGTAGGAGCGTTTGCTCAGGGTCGAAAGCACAATACCCCAAGATGATTTGAGGGTAATATCTTCTGCTAAAGTCCAGCCCGCTGCCTGCATGCCCTGGTGCAGCTGCTCTTCACTGCCACAAAACCCAAGATTAACCGGATCTGCCAGTAAACCGTCCGGTGTTCGTGTTCTACCAATAAAATAATCGGGGACATAGATTTTAGTAAAAATTGCGTGCAACCTGGGCAGGGTGAGGTAGGCAGTAACAACCCAAAAAATAACTATTAAAAGCAGGTCTAACCAGGAATGCTGAAATCCTGCCTGCAGAATAAACCAGGTGAGTATGCCGGCGGCAACACCGGCAAAAATAAAGAAAAAATGGTCAGTCGCCCCGGCAGTAAACCGGGAGGCAGCAAGCAGGTTATAGGTGTGTACCCTGTTTTTGCCGGTATCACCCCGGTAAACCGGCTGCTGCGGGACAGAAGGATCTTTCTTTGTGGCCATGTATCTATTCTAAACGTGCTTCTAGGCCGCCTAGCTCTACCCGAGGGCGGCTAGACGGCCTAGAAATAGAGGATAAGAGCCTTAGTTTTAGCTGGCAGGCTCTGCCTCAAGTACTACATCGCTGACCTCTAGCTCACCCTGGCCAAGGACCAGCTTAAGCTCGGCTGCGTTCCCGGCTGCCTTAAGATCTGCCAAACCAGCCTTAAGGCGGGCAATACTAGGCTCATCGGCACAAATAGTTGCCTCTAGAACCTGGGTACGCTGCTTAACCTGGGCTACGGACTTAGCCTTACGCAAACCCCCTAAGGCTAGACCGAGGGTGCTCAGTAGCTGCAGGTCCCCAGCTTGGCTGGGAAGCTGATACTGCTGCCCGTCGGGCCAGCTAGCCCGGTGCACTGAACCAGCCCGCCACCAGCTCCACACCTCATCGGTTACGAAGGGCAAGAAGGGGGCAAAAAGCCGCAGGAGGGTATCCAAGGTACTGGCTAAAGTTGTAAGAACCGAATCCTGCTGCTGCTTACCTTCGGAGCCGTAAGCCCGGTCTTTAATGAGCTCAACGTAGTCGTCCGTAAAAGTCCAAAAAAAGTTTTCGCTAAGCTGTAAAGCTCGAGCATAATCATACTTTTCAAAACTGGCACCAGCCTCTGTGACAACCTGGGCCAGGTTAGCCAGCAGGGAGAGATCCAGCGGATTGCTGACCAAAGCCAGCTGCTCTTCACTTCGCGGAATAGAGCTTTCACTGACACCTAGATTAAGCACAAATTTAGAGGCGTTAAGAAGCTTAATAGCTAGACGCCGCCCAATTTTCATCTGAGCCTCATCGTAGGCTGTATCGGCTCCCAGCCTGGCCGAACTAGCCCAGTAGCGTACCGCGTCAGAACCGTACTTTTCTAGGACATCTCGAGGTACCACAACGTTACCCTTAGACTTAGACATCTTTTTACGGTCTGGATCCAGAATCCATCCTGATAAGGCAGTATGGCTCCAGGGTATAGAATCTGCCAAGGAATTTGAGCGAACAACCGTAGAGAAAAGCCAGGTGCGAATGATATCGTGCCCCTGGGGACGAAGATCCATAGGAAAGGTCACCCGGTGCAGGGCTTCATCACGAGCCCAGCCGGTAGCAATCTGCGGAGTCAAAGAGGACGTAGCCCAGGTATCGAGCACATCTGGATCAGCTATGAAACCAGCAGCTTGTCCACGCTGCTCAGGACGGTAGCCCGGTGCTGGCTGGCTGGCTGGATCAACCGGCAAGTCCTCGGGTTTGGGAATAATCGGGTTGTCATAATCTGGGTTTCCCTGCTCGTCAAGCCGGTACCAGAGTGGAAAAGGTACCCCAAAAAAACGCTGCCGAGAAATAAGCCAGTCACCGTTGAGCCCTTCAACCCAGTTGTCGTAGCGTGACTGCATAAAGGAAGGATGCCAGGTGATCTGCCGGCCTCGCTCTAAAAGCTTCTGCCGTCGATGGGCATCCCGGCCGCCATTGCGGATATACCACTGCCGGGAGGCAACAATTTCTAAGGGTTTATCGCCCTTCTCATAAAACTTAACCGGGTGTGTAATTTTTTTGGGCTGACCGTCAAGCTCCCCGCTGGCGCTTAGCAGCTCAACGATAGTCTTCTGAGCAGTAAAGACGGTTGCTCCAGCAATTTTCTTATAAGTGCTGATCCCCTCGGGGCTACTAATCCAGGCAGGAAGCTCCCGGCTGAACCGGCCCTGCCGGTCAATCAGGGCTCTAGTATCCAGCTCTAGTTCACGCCACCAGGTTACGTCTGTAGTATCACCAAAGGTGCAGACCATGGCAATACCCGCTCCCTTATCCAGCTGTGCTAAGGGATGAGCCAAGACCGGGACCTCAACACCAAAAAGGGGAGACCTTACCTTACTACCCACAAGGTGCCGGTAGCGTTCATCGTCTGGATGAGCTACCAGCGCCACGCAGGAAGGGAGCAGTTCTGGCCGGGTTGTTTCAATCCAGACCCGCTCCCCATCGGGCCGGTAAAAGCAGATGCGATGGTAGGCGCCTTCTCGTTCCCTATCCTCCAATTCGGCTTGGGCAACGGCAGTACGGTAGGTAACGTCCCACATGGTTGGTGCCTCAGCCATATAAGCCGCCCCGCTGGCAAGATCGGCTAGAAAAGCTAGCTGCGAAACCCGCCGCGAATTGTGATCAATGGTTCGATAGGTAAGCGACCAATCAACCGAAAGCCCTAACCTGGTAAAGAGATCTGCAAAAACTTTTTCATCTTCAAGGGCAAGGACCTCGCAAAGCTCAATAAAATTCTGCCGAGAAATCCGGGGCCAATCGCGCTGGTTTTTAGCCGGCTTTTCCGGTGGGGTAAAGTCTGCCTCGTAGGGGACAGCAGGGTCACATAAAACTCCGTAGTAGTTCTGGACACGGCGCTCTGTGGGCAAACCGTTATCGTCCCAGCCCAGTGGGTAAAAAACATTTTTACCCCGCATGCGCTGGTAGCGGGCCAGCACGTCGGTCTGGGTGTAAGAAAACATGTGTCCAACATGAAGTGAACCGGAGGCTGTAGGAGGTGGCGTATCTATTGAATACACCTGATCCCGTTGAGTAGCAGGATCAAAGGCATAGGTTTTTTCTTCAGCCCATCGCTGAGTAAATTTTTCTTCAAGACCTTCTAAGCCGGGGCGAGAAGGAACAGTAGTCTTACGGGGCGTGTCTGTGCCCTGGATAGTTTCAGCCATGCCCCTTATTCTCTCATGCCCGCCGAAGCAGACCTAATGGACAAAAGCGGCGAGCATCACAGGTTTAAGGGGTTTTAAACTATAAACTACTGAGCAGATTAAACAGTTAAGACTAGATTCGAGGAGCAAAGCTCACCTGCCCAGCTCAAGAGAGGGTAGTTTTAAAACATGCAGGATCAGATCAGAACAGTTCATCCTTTTGACCCAGAAGCTCAAACCGGAAAAATTGCAGTAGTTACCGGTGCCTCCTCAGGGATTGGCCGGGCCAGCGTAGAGCAACTAACAGCTACCGGCTGGCAGGTTTTTGCTCTAGCTCGCCGCCAAGAACGTTTACAGAGCCTGGCTCAAGAAACCGGGGCTCGGGCTCTCACGCTTGATGTTACTGACCCGGAAGCCGTCAGCCAAGTCGCCCAGCAGATCCTGGAACAAACGGGCGGGCAGCTGGACGCTCTGGTTAATGTTGCCGGTGGTGCCCGCGGAATTGACCCCGTTGCTCGGGCCAAGAACCAGGACTGGGAATGGATGTTTCAGGTTAATGTCCTGGGCACCCTTAACATGGTTCGGGCCTTCCTCCCTGCCCTCAGAAAAAACGGCTGCGGTAGCATCCTGAACGTCACCTCAACAGCAGCTGAGGCAGGATACGAGGGTGGCTCCGGCTATAACGCTGCTAAATTTGGGCAGCGAGCGCTGACCGAGGTTCTCAGACTGGAAGAAGCTGAGCATAGGGTCCGCGTCATTGAAGTGTGCCCCGGCATGGTCTACACCCCTGAATTTTCTTTAAAGAGGTTAGGCTCAGCAGAGGCTGCCGCTCAGGTTTATGCCGGGGTTGAGCAGCCCCTGCGGGCAGAGGATGTAGCCCAAACCATAACTTTTGCCTTGAATGTTCCTCACCACGTTAATCTGGATCGCATTGTGATGCGTCCGCTGGCTCAGGCTGCCCAATATAAGGTAATAAGAAAGACACAAGAATGATCCACATCATTGCAACCTCACACGGGACCAACAACCAGCAAGGCAGGCAGAGTATTTCTTTAATCCGGCAGGAGCTTGCTGCTGTATTGCAGGAAAGCCTGCCGGGAAAGTTTTTGGTGCACGAGGCTTATGTTGATGTGCAAGAGCCAGCCTTGGATCGGGTTGTTGGCAATTTTTCTCAGCAGGAGAGACTGATTATTGTGCCCCTGCTACTTTCTGCCGGTTATCACACAGAAGTTGATATTAAAAGGGCTGCTGCCTTATGTCCGGCCCAGGTTTGTATTGCGGGGGCCCTGGGTCCTTCGGCAGACCTGGCTAAACTGCAGCGTAGTCGTATTAACCAGACCGGCTGGGATGGTCGGGGGGACTGCCTGATGGCTGCGGCGGGTTCTTCGCGCGGGGACGGCAGGGATGCTGCCCTGATGCAGGCTGACGTGCTTAGCGCTCTTTTAGCCCGCCCGGTGCCCCACGGATTTATTGCAGATATTGAACCTAGAATTGCTGAGCTTATAGGTCGGCTCAGACCTGCGGTGATTTCGAGTTACCTCTTAGCCGAAGGACACTTTCAGCAAAAGCTTAAGGGCCTGGCCCAGGAGGGATCGTGCAGGTTAACAGCTCCCTTGGTAACCGCGGATGACCGGCAGGCGGCTCGTGTGGTTGCCCAGGTAGCCTTACAGCGTATTGAAGAGAACCTTGACTAGATACATGGATTCTGTCTTCGGAAAATCTAAGCCAGAAAATATGTTCAAAAATATTTTTGTCTACTAGGCTAGTTGCTGGTAGTCAGCTTGTTTCTGACAAGCAGAATCTTCGAGAAAAGGATCATATGATGGGACCGTGGCAGGACAAACTCAGTTCGGTTGTGCGAGGACTCAAAAACCTTCGCAGTGTTAATGAGCCGGTAGCGGAGGCAGCACATCAGCTGGATCTGGCAACCCGAAAAACCGGGGTGCTGGACGATAAAACCCACGAGCTTATTTCCTTAGCGGTAGCGGTAACGACCCGCTGCGATGGCTGCATCTCTGCCCACGCCCATGCCGCTAAAAAAGCGGGGGCCAGCAAAGAAGAGGTTGCCGCAGCCTTGGGCACAGCCATTGCGCTTAATGCCGGGGCAGCAACCGTCTACTCTACTCGGGTACTGGATGCCTACGATCAGTTCTAAACTGATCGCATCAGGGCTGATTGTTATGGGTTTCAAAGGCTGCGGCCATGACTGCATCCCGGTCTGGCCCAGCGCTGCCCACCACCTGTCCCAGAACTAGCACGGCCGGGGGCTTAACCGACTGAAAATCGTGGATCATCTGGGCTAGGGTTGAAAAGGTGATGCACTGGTGGGGGCGGTAACCGTTTTCAATAGCTAGCACCGGCAGGTCTGGGTCCACCTGGCGTTGAGCTAAACCGGTGGCGGTCTGAGCCAGGGTTTTAACTCCCATGAGCAGGCTGAGAGTTCCACCGTCAGCTAGCAGGGCCGCCAGGTAGTCTAGCTGGCTAGCCGATAGCGGCTGGTGCCCAGAAGCTACAGCAAATACCCGGCTAAGACCTCGTAAGGAGAGCGGGACTCCGGCTGCAGCCGGTACCGCAATGGCGGCACTGACTCCGGGGATCACTTCTACCGGCACACCGGCCTGCTGGCAAACATATTCCTCTTCGGCACCCCGCCCAAAAACGTAAGGGTCCCCACCTTTAAAACGAACAACGACTTCTCCGGCTAGGGCATGCTCTACCATCAAACGATCGATCTCTTCTTGAGGGACCCGATGCTTACCCGGTATTTTACCCACGTCGATAAGCTGGGCGTGTGGAGCCCACTGCTGCACTTGCTGCTGCGGAGCTAAATGGTCAAGTAGCACCAGATCAGCCTGGGCTAAGGCCTTAAGAGCCCCCCTGGTTACAAGATCACTAGCCCCAGGGCCGGCACCTACCAGATAAACTTTCCCAGGCTGGCTAGGCTCTGGCTCTGGATCGATAATGATCGCCGCACCGTGAGGCTGAAGAGCCTGACGCCACTGAACTTGCTCCTGCTCATCCGAGCAGCAGATAACAGCTAAGGCAAAAGGGTCCGCCACAGCCAGCGAGGACACTTTTGCACAGCGGGATAGCTGGGCTGCAGCCCCGTATTTAAGAGCAACCCGCTGGGTCCGTTCAGGAGCCCCACAGAGCATTACATGGCTCTGATCAAGTTCAATTTCAGCGAACATCTGCCTACCACTATCCTTAGTTGGGCTGGCCAAGGGGGATCTTGGCTCCGCTAACAAGCACCTTTCCCTGACCCGCTTCATGTTCGGCAATTTCTTGAGCTGTGGCCGGCCTAATCTGCTCCCGTTCTAAGACATACATACGGGAATGGCTATCCTGACCAGTAGGATCATTAACAAAAGCCCGAAAGCGCCTGAGCCGCTGAGGATCTTTAAGCGTGGCAGCCCATTCATCCTCGTAGGAATCGACATGGTACTGCATGTCTGCCTCTAAGTCCCGGCAAATACCGAGCTTATCCTCAATCACAACCTGCCGCAGATGCTCTATAGCATCACCATACTGTTCATCGAGATCTTCAGCCCAGCGGGCGGTACGCTGAAGCTTATCGGCCGTCCTAATGTAATACATCAAATAACGGTCAATATAGGTGAACAAAGTCTGCTGATCCAGGTCTTGAGCCAGCAGCCTACCGTGGGCTGGGGTGGCACCCCCATTGCCGGCAACATAAAGGTTCCAGCCCTTGCTCGTAGCAATAACACCAACATCCTTATTTTGAGCCTCAGCACATTCACGGTTACAACCGGAAACCCCCATTTTAAACTTATGCGGCGAGCGCAGACCCCGATACCGGTGTTCCAGATCAATAGCCAGCGTGGTCGAATCCTGCACCCCAAAACGGCACCAGGACGAACCAATACAGGATTTAACATTGCGTAAAGACTTTCCGTAAGCCTGGCCAGACTCAAAACCCGCTTCAACAAGCCGAGCCCAGATCTGGGGGAGTTGTTCCAGGCGGGCCCCGTACAGTCCAATACGCTGGGCCCCGTTGATCTTGGTGTAGAGGCCGTAATCACCAGCTACTTGGGCTATAACGGCTAGTTTCTCTGGCGTGATCTCACCGCCTGGGATGCGTGGAACCACTCCGTAGGTGCCGTCCTTTTGCATATTGGCTAGGTTGCGGTCATTAGTATCTTGCAGACTGCCGCGACCATTATCAAGAACATAGGATTTTTTGGTGGAAGCGAGGATGGAGGCTACGGTGGGTTTGCAGATAGCGCAACCGTCCTGGCCCTGGCCGAACCGGGCCAGGATAGAGGGAAAATCATCGTAGTCGCTCGCCTTAACAGCGGCAAAGAGTTCTGCCCGGGAAAACTCAAAGTGCTCACACAGGGCCTTGCTCACGCTCAGGCCTAGCTTCTTCATCTCCTGTTCCAGGGTTTTTTGAAGGAGGGGCAGGCAGGAGCCGCACTGGGTGCCGGCAGTGGTTGTTTTCTTCAGCGAGGGCAGATCCTGATTTCCCTGGCTAATGGCAGAGCGGACACTGCCAAAGCTGATGTTGTTGCAGGAACAGAGAATAGCCTCGTCGGGTAGCTCTGTATCGGGAGCGCCCTCACCGCCAGCTGCAGAGAGGTAGGCTGCCGGTTCTGCTGGAAGTTCCCGCCCCAGCAGGGGTTTAAGGGCGTCAAAGGGGGAAGCGTCTCCTACAAAGACTCCGCCCAGCAGGGTCTTGGCGTCCGGGGAGGTAACAATCTTTTGGTAGATATTTTGGGTTGGGTCCAGGTAGATAACTTCCAGGGCCTGATCACTGCTTGCTCTGCGGTCACCAAAGCCGCCCACTTCTAGACCGGAGAACTTAAGTTTGGTGGCAATATCAAATTCCTGAACTTCTACTGCCGCTCCATTAAGGTTTTTAGCTACGGCTTCTGCCATCTGGTTGGCCGGGGCTACCAGACCCCAGGTTCGTCCTAGCACGCAGGCTACTTCGCCGATGGCCCAGATACGTTCGTCCTGGCTCTGGCAGCGGGCATTAACAACAACACCGCCGCGCTCGCCTAGGGCAAGGCCTGCCTTGCGGGCTAGGTCGTCGTTGGGGCGGATACCTGCTGCCATGCAGACTAAATCTGCCTGGAGGTTGTGCAGGGCTGCTTCGTCTCCCATACCGTCTGCTACCGATACGGAGTTGACTTCTCCTGCGGTGTTGAGGTTGATGGAGGAGATAAAGGCTCCTGTTTCTACCTTGATTCCTGCCTGGCGGATAAGGCTGTTGACAAGGTGCCCGCCGCCTTGGTCTACTTCGATGGAGAGGAGCCAGGGGGCTACGTCAAGAATGGTTGCTTCTGCGCCTAGGTCTCGTAGGCCTTCAGCTGCTTCGAGTCCGAGCAGGCCTCCGCCTACCACAATGGCTTGGGGGGCTCTGCCCAGTTGTTTTTTGAGGCGGGCTACTTCGGAGACCATGGTTTGTACGTCTTCGATGGTTCTAAAGACGTGTGCTGCCTCTGAGCCGGGGATGGGGATTTTAACGGCTCGGGAGCCGGTGGCTAGGACAAGCTGATCGTAGGGGTAGGTTTCTTGGTTGTCTGCCTTGACGGTTTGTTCTTTGCGGTTGATACTCTGTGCGCTGACGCCCAGGACAAGATTGACGCGGGGATCTTGCCAGATTTCTGGGTTGGCTAGGGTGAGGTCTTTTGTAGGTTCCTTAAAGAGTTGTTCGAGGGCGACTCGGTCGTAGGGGATGTGTTTTTCGGCGCTGAGGACGCTAACCTGGTCGCGGCTGTTTTCCTGGAGGAAAGCTCGTACAAATCGCCAGGCTGCGGGGCCGCCGCCGATGACGAGAATATTGCGAGGTTCCTGTGTGTTGCTCTCAGTCATGTTTCCCCATTTTTACTGCTAGTTCTGAGCTTGTGGGAAGCTCCTATTATCGGTATCAATAATGCTAATATAACACTGGAATTGATTTTTGTTTTAAGTCAAGATGAAGCGTTGTCTGGAGTATTAAAACTGTATGGGGGTACGGGTGTGAGTGACCTAATCTGGCACAGGGTATGTTTACTTGATGATTTGGAAGAAAACTGGGGGGAGGTGGCCTTAGTGGAGGGCCGGCAGTTTGCAATTTTTAGGCTGAGTGGCGATCGTGTCTTTGCTACAGATCACCGTGATCCGCGTAGCGGTGCCCTGGTGATCGCCCGCGGAATTACGGGGGAGAAGGCCGGTGTTCCCAGTCTTGCTTCTCCTCTTTATAAGGAGGAGTACAGCCTGCTCACTGGTGAGCAACTCAATGGGTCAGATTATAGTCTTGGTGTTTATCCGGCCCGGGTGGACGAGGGAGAAGTTTTTATTCAGGTCTAGTTAGTCTCCCACTATTTTCTTAAGGTTTATTAAACATTAATAATAATTTATTAATATGTCTGCCGAATATGGGGCTTAAGTAAAAGTCTAGGGGCAGATATGTGGGTCGGGCTATTTCAGAAGCTGTCCTGTCGGCTTGGCCCTGCTGAGGAGGGATCATGCTACCTTGCGCTTTACGGCTAGAAGGTAAGCCTGTGCTGGTTGTTGGGGGTGGGCAGGTGGCTCAACGTCGGGTTGCTTCTTTGCTTGCCGCTGGGGCTTGTGTGCAGCTGGTAGCTCCTGAGGTGAGTGCAGAGCTTGCCAGTTGGGCTGGGCAGGGTAAGTTGCTCTGGCGGCAGCGGGAGTTTGAACCAGGGGATGTGATTGGTTGCTGGCTGGTGCTGGCCCATACCAGCCAGGCGGCAGTTAACCAACAAGTGGCCCGGTTGTGCCAGCAGCGTCAGATTTGGTGTTTGCAGGGAGGTAATGCTGCCGACTCCGATGTATGGTTGCTGGCCCATGAAAAAATAGCCGACGATCTTTTGATTGCTGTGACTGCTTTTGGTCGTCCTCAACGAGCTCAACAACTGTTGCGTTACTTGTCTAAACAGGCCGGTCAGAAATATGTTTGATAGAAATAACCAAAAAAGATCAGGGGATATTTTGAGTGAATCTGCTCGCTTTAGTTTCGAATTCCAGTAGCTTATTTTGGGTTATTCAGACTCTGCTGGCACAAGATCTTGGGTTAAGCCGGTCCCGGGCTGCCCTAAATTCGAAATTAGAATATATGTTTGATAGCTCGTCTCGTTAGACAGAGCAGAACAAACTGCTTACACTATAAAAAGTTGCATAGACCCGGCTATCACCGGCGAGCAATTCGGAAGAAAAGGCCGTACCTGCAAGGTCCCAAGTATTCGTTGCGACGAGGGGCTGCGCGGAATAGATACAGCCTGAGTAGAACCGAACGGGTAAGCCCGAGACAGCAGTCAAAGAAGCGACTGATAGCGCTTATCTGCACCGCCACCCTGGGGCATTTTAACTCCAGGGCAGCGGTGCGGCTTTGGTTATTGGTAAGCAAGGTGGTACCGCGCCCTTGAGGCGTCCTTGCGAGTCCTCAATATTGAATACGTGATTGATAAGGGCGCTTCGCCATGAATAAACCTATTTATCCCCGGGCTACTAGTGGCCACGATGCAGGTCTTGCTGCTTCACCTTCCTTCCCTGCCATTGAAGAGGCTGTGCTGGCCTACTGGGACAAAGACAATACTTTTGCTGCTTCTGTTGCAGCCAGAGAGGCCGGCGCTGAAGGTGCCAACGAATTTGTTTTTTATGACGGGCCCCCCTTTGCTAACGGACTACCCCATTACGGGCATCTGCTGACCGGCTACGTCAAAGACCTGGTTGCCCGCTACCAGACTCAACGGGGCCGGCGGGTAGAGCGCCGATTTGGCTGGGATACCCACGGGCTACCGGCAGAGCTTGCGGCCATGAAGCAACTGGGCATGAAGGATAAAAAAGAAATCCTTGACATGGGTATAGGCCGCTTTAACCAGGAGGCCCGTCGATCGGTGCTTAAATACACCAAGGAATGGGAGGCCTATGTGCGCCGGCAGGGGCGCTGGGTTGATTTTGCCAATGACTACAAAACCCTGAACCTTCAGTACATGGAGTCGGTTATTTGGGCCTTCAAAACTTTGCATGAGAAGGGTTTAACCTATCAGGGGTTTAGGGTCTTGCCCTACTGCTGGAAAGACGAAACTCCCTTATCTAACCACGAATTGCGGATGGACGATGAGGTCTACCAGGATCGGCAGGATCCCTCGGTGACGGTCGCCTTTAAAATTAGCTCCCAGCAGGCTGGGGCTAAAGATCCGGCTATTGCCGCGGAGCTTGCTGGGGTTCAGGCCCTGGCTTGGACTACCACCCCCTGGACGTTGCCGACTAACCAGGCCCTGGCCTTGGGCCCGCACATCAGCTATGTTGTCCTGGCTGGGGTCGGTCGCTATAGCGGTCAAAAATTTTTGCTGGCAGAGGATCTGTTGCCCAGCTACTATCAGGATCTTGGTTATGAGCACCTTGAACAGGGCCAGCAGGCTGTCTTAGGCCGCTATCTGGGCTCTCAGCTGGAAGGTATCCGTTATCAGCCGCTCTGGGATTATTTTACGGATACAGAGAAATTTGCCACCCAAAACTGCTGGCAGTTTGTCCTGGCCGATTACGTGACGACTAGTGACGGTACCGGGTTGGTACACCAGGCCCCTGCCTATGGTGAAGAAGACCAGAAGGTGTGTGAGCAGTACGGAATACCCGTTATTCTTTCCGTGGATGAAGGAGCCCGCTTTCTTGACCTCTTTGCCGATAGCTCAACTAGCTCGGGGGCTGAGTTAGCTGCTATTGCTGGTCTTCAGGTTTTTGAGGCCAACCGCATCATTATTAATGTTCTCAAAGACAGGGGAGTGCTGATAAGGGAAAAATCCTATCAGCACTCTTATCCGCACTGCTGGCGCTGCCGGACACCGCTCATCTACCGGGCCGTCACATCCTGGTATGTAAAAGTTACCGAGATCAAAGAACGAATGAGCCAGCTTAATGCCGATATTAACTGGGTCCCGGCCAACGTTAAAGATGGCCAGTTTGGTAAATGGCTGGATAACGCTCGTGACTGGTCTATTTCTCGCAATCGGTTCTGGGGTTCTCCCATACCGGTCTGGGTCTCGGATGACCCCCACTACCCCCGGACGGATGTTTACGGGTCTCTGGCAGAACTGGAAGCTGATTTTGGCCAGTTGCCTTTAAACGAGGCGGGAGAACCAGACCTGCACCGTCCCTATATTGATCAGTTGACTAGGCCTAATCCTGACGATCCTAGTGGGCGTTCTAAGATGCGCCGGGTTGAGGACGTCTTGGACGTTTGGTTTGACTCCGGCTCGATGCCTTTTGCCCAGGTGCACTATCCTTTTGAAAATAAGGACTGGTTTGAGCAGCACAATCCGGCAGATTTTATTGTTGAATATATTGGTCAAACCCGTGGCTGGTTTTATACCCTGCATATTCTTGCTACAGCGCTGTTTGATCGTCCTGCCTTTACGAACGTGATCTCCCACGGTATTGTCTTAGGATCCGATGGGCAGAAGATGTCTAAATCCCTACAGAACTATCCGGACGTTTCTGAAGTTTTGAACCGGGACGGCTCCGACGCTATGCGCTGGTTTTTAATGTCTTCACCCATCCTGCGTGGCGGTAATCTGATTGTCACTGAGCAGGGTATTCGTGAAGGCGTCCGCCAACTGATGCTGCCGCTGTGGAATGCCTACCATTTCTTTACCCTCTACACTAACGCCGCTAACCGGGGCGCCGGCTATCAGGCGCAGCTGCGCTATGAGTCTAGCCAGCCCATGGACCGTTTTATCCTAGGTAAAACCGGGCAGCTGGTGAGAGATCTTAGCCAGGCTATGGATTCTTACGACATCTGGGCAGCCTGTGAGCACCTTCGCCACTATATGGATTCTTTGACAAACTGGTATGTTCGTCGTTCCAGGCAGCGGTTTTTTGATGAGGATCCCCTTGCCTTTGATGTGCTCTATACTGCCCTGGTGACCACCGTATCGCTTGCCGCTCCGCTGATTCCTTTTCTGGCAGAAGAAATCTACCGGGGCCTGACCGGCCAGCGTTCTGTGCACCTGAGTGACTGGCCCCAAGAGGCAGCTTTTGCCGATGAAACAGAGCTACTGGAATTAATGGATAGGACCCGTGCTATTTGCTCTGCAGGTTCGGCCCTGCGTAAGGAACACAAGCTGCGGGTGCGCCAGCCCTTGCAGAAAATGATTGTTGCCTCCAGAGAAGGCCATAAACTTTCTGGTTTTTATGAGCAGATTATTGCCCAGGAGCTTAATCTTAAAACGGTGCAGCTGCTGGATTCTTCTCAGGTAGACCCAGCAGATTACGGTATTTCGCAGCAGCTTAAAATTAATGCTCGTGTCGCTGGCCCCCGCCTGGGCCAGAAGGTGCAGCGAGCTATTAAAGCAGCCAAGACCGGTAGCTGGCAGCTTAGTGCTGCTGGAAAGCCCCTGCTGGATTTAGCTGACCTAGGGGAGAGCCTTGAACTACTGGAGGGTGAGTATGAGCTGGAGACAGTTGTCAACTCTGGCCAGGACCAGGGCAGCAAGGCAGTATCTGTCTTGGCAGGTGGGGGCTTTTTGGTTCTTGACACTGAGCTGACTGACCAGCTTAAGGCTGAAGGACTGGCCAGAGACACGATCCGGTCTGTTCAAAACGCCCGTAAGGAAGCAGGTTTGCAGGTCTCTGATCGTATTGAGCTAGAACTTGCGGCACCGAGCCAGGTCCTTGCTGCCCTCCGGGACTACCGGGAGCTTGTAGCTACTGAAACTCTGGCAGAGAGCATCAGCTACCGGGTGGCTGACCAGCAAGAAGTCAGCATTCAGAAAGTATGAGAGTAAAAGAACGATGACCCCTGATTCCTCTGCTAAAAGTCTTGATCAGGTCTATGCTGATCTGCTGAGTCGAGCCCCCGAGCACCGGATGCAACCAAGGTTAGAGGCCGTCCAACGCGCTGCTGATCTTCTGGGCAACCCCCAAGACGCTGCCCCGGTTATTCACATCACCGGCAGCAACGGTAAAACAACAACAGCGCGAATGATCGAAGCTGTTCTGCTGGCCTACAATCTGCGAGTGGGCCGGTTCACCAGCCCACATCTACAGCAGGTTACCGAAAGAATATGCTTGGACGCTCAGCCAGTAAGTGCCGAAGCCTTTGTCTCTTATTGGCAGCAGATCCTGCCCGTGCTAGACCTGGTTGACCAGCAGCTTTTAGCAGAGGATAAACCCGCTATCACCTATTTTGAGGCACTGACTCTTCTAGCTTTTGCTATCTTCGCCGATCAACCGGTAGATGTGGTGGTCTTAGAAGTAGGAATTGGCGGTAGCTGGGATGCCACCAACATTGCCCAAGGTAGCGTTAGCGTCATTACCCCCATCAGCTTGGATCACACTGACAAGCTGGGCCATACGGTAGCAGAAATTGCCCGTGAAAAACGGGGCATTATCAAACCGGGCGGGTTCTTGGTCTCAGCGGCTCAAGAAGAGCAGGCTGCCCAGGTTCTTATTGCAGGAGCCCAAGAGCAGCAGGTGCCCTACCGCTTTGCCGGCCTAGACTTTGGGGTACAGCAGCGTCAGCTGGCAGTCGGAGGCCAGGTGCTGACTATCCAAGGACTAGCAGGACGCTACAGCGATCTGGCCCTGCCCCTGTTCGGTAGCCATCAAGCAGAAAACGCAGCCCTTGCCCTCGCAGCTATCGAAGCCTTCCTGGGCTCAGGTAAGCAGGAGCTTAAAACCGAGCTTATCCAAGCCGGCTGGGAAAACCTTCGCTCTCCCGGCCGCC
Source organism: Rothia sp. (in: high G+C Gram-positive bacteria) (assembly GCA_030524105.1). Classification (GTDB taxonomy): domain Bacteria; phylum Actinomycetota; class Actinomycetes; order Actinomycetales; family Micrococcaceae; genus Rothia. Next base: position 53,995 of record JAUNHE010000009.1, on the reverse strand, counting down.
TAGAACTGCTATCCAGCCAGCCAACACTTATTGTTGACGCAGCCCATAATCCCCACGGAATAGCTGGCGCCGCTACAGCCTTTAAAGAAGCCTTCAGCCCATCCCAGCTGGCTCTGGTGGTTGGAATCCTAGCAGAAAAGGATGCCCTGGGTATTTTTGAGGTCCTGCGCCGACACTACCAAGACCCCGGTGACTACCCGGTTAAGCTCTACCTCACCCAGTCCGGCTCTAGCCGAGCTATCGCTGTCCATAACCTACTAGACTACGCTCTGGCAGCCGGCTTTGACCCCGAACAAATCCAGACCTACCAAGAGTCTGCACAGGCGCTGAGGGCAGCTACAAGAGCTATGAGCGAGACAGAAAATGGTATGGTCTTGGTGACCGGCTCTATCACCCTGGTGGGTGAAATACGTCAACTACAAGAAGCTAGTCAGGAGTAAATCAGTGGTCTGGTTAACCCGCGCACAGCGCCAATGGCAGCCCGGAATGCAAAAGAAGCAGTCCTCCCTTAAACACACGCTTGCCGCCATGGTTTTAAGCCTAGAAGCACTGGTAGCCTTCTTTGGAACCCTGGCCACCTTCGGCATGAATTTTTCAGCCAGCCAAGGCCACAAAACACTGATCTGGACCCTGGGTTTAGGCCTAGCCCTTGCTTTTCTGCTGAGCCCGGCCCTGCTCAAAAAAACAGGAGGTTACCAGCTAGGATGGATCCTCCAAGCCCTGCTGCTGATGAGCGGCTTAGTCCTTCCAGCCATGTTTTTTGTGGCACTATGCTTTTGTGGAGCCTACTGGTATGCCCTGCACATCGGTAGCCGGCTTGACCAGGAAAATAAGGTACGAGCACAGCGGCAAGCTGAATGGGAACAGAGTAACTCCTGATAGAGTGTGCAAGAGAGCTTCTAGGGTAGAAGCTGTTGGCAACACAAAGGAGAAAACATGACCGAACGCAGCCTGATCCTTATTAAACCCGACGGGGTTCAGCGGGGTTTAACCGGACAGATTCTAGCCCGCATTGAAGCCAAGGGCTACCAGCTGGTTGAGCTTAAAATGCTCACAGCAACCACAGAAATCTTAAGCGAGCACTACGCTGAACACCGGGATAAACCCTTTTACCAGCCCCTGGTTGATTTTATGCTCTCCGGACCGGTCGTAGCAGCAATCTTTGAAGGCGACCGGGTTGTTGAAGGAATCCGCACCATTATGGGACCCTCAGAACCCACAACAGCACCAGCAGGCACTATCCGTGCAGATCTAGGAAGATCCTGGGGCCAAGGTGTGCAAAAGAACCTGGTACACGGTTCGGACTCGCCCCAATCCGCCCAACGAGAGATAGCTATCTGGTTTGCAGACTAAGGGCTCAGCCCAAGTTTAGGGTCGGTAAAAAAAGGGGCTGGGTAACCTCGGCTAACCAGCCCCTGCCCTGCTAAAGCATATTTACGATAACGTCAAAAAACCTAATAATAATAATGCCAAACATGAGGGTAAGGATTAGAACAACAACAAACCAGGACCAGCCGGCAATAGGCTGCACCAGGGCAGGATTAGCCGGACCAAAAACAGCAATATTGCGCGCCACAACCTTAACAAACAGGATGATTTGCATCACCCACACAATCATACAAAAGAGGCAGAGCGCATTAATCTCAAAAGTAGTGTTGTACCAAAGATAGAGTATAAAGGCAAAGGCCAAGAGGTGACCAAGAGCCATAGACCACCAGAACCAAGGCCGAAAACGAGCCCCAGCCAGCAGTGCTGCAGCTATGGTGATAACAATGCTATAGCCCACCAAACCAATAAAGGGATTAGGGAAGCCAAAAACCTCAGCGTAGGGGGTGCGCATCACCGTGCCACAATTGAGCAAAGCATTAACATCACAGACAGAGACATGCGAAGCGTCCATATAGATTTGCAGCCGCTCGTACACCAGCATTGACGTCGAAACAAGCGCAATAATACCGGTCAGTAACGAGAGCAAAGCAAAGCTACGGTCAAGAGACTTCTCTAGACCGCCGCGTTCGTCGTGATCGTCTGCGGTGAGGGACTGTTGGGGCATAGCTTCCTTCCATGGGCACAAATCCTTACCCATATTACTGATTTATACCTGAGAAATCTGCCATAGGTATGAGAGAATGACAGAGGCAGGCTTTTGTCCGTACTCAAAATCCCTGCCCGGACAGAGATTTCTATGTGTGAGTGTACCGTGAAAATTCATGAAGACTGCACAAGAAGACCGGTGTTAGAAGCACCGGCATGCAGAGATACTCGCCGGCTTAACACGCTGTGAGCCCTACATTGAAGAAAGAGCCTAGTTCACAGTAAATCGCCAGCCAAGGCTTGAGAGAGTTAAGTAATAAAAGACTTATAGGCTTAGCTAAAGCTAACCCACGTAGATGAGGTGGTAAAACCCGGTACGGCTGGTCATACCACAGGAGAAAAATTTAATGAGTGATTCTTACGAGTCGCAAGAGCTTGCCTCCCAGGACGACTCAGCCCAACAGGAACTGGTAGCACAAACCTCTGCTCCTCTAGCTGAAACCCAGCAAGAAGAGAACTATCCCCAACCAGCAGCCGACCCAGAACAAGACCTAGAACAAGCTCAGGCAGAAAACCAAGAAGCCCAGCAAGACAACCAGGTCAGCCAACGCGAAATTCTAGCCCAAGAACTAGAATCCATCACCGTAGCAGCCTCCCCCAACAAGCTGCTTTTCTTCGCACCAGACCTAGAAGAAATTAACGAAAAAGTCAAAGCCGAACGGCAAGCCCGCCGGCAAGCACAAGAGGCAGAACGCCGCCAACGCCGCCTGGCCGAACTTAACTACGACGAAGAAGAAGTAACCTCACGCCGACGCCGCCGCAGACGCCGAGGAGAACAAGACATCGAAATAGAAGGCGGCGGCGACGGAGACCCAGAAAACACCGTCACCAAAGTCAGAACCCCGCGCCTCTCCGACTCCCACACCACCAACCGAGTCACCGGACTACGCGGATCCACCCGCCTTGAAGCAAAAAAACTGCGCCGTAGAGAGTCCCGACAAACCGGCCGCCGCCAACGCGGCCTCTCCCAAGCAGAATTCCTAGCACGCCGCGAATCAGTAGACCGGCAAATGGTAGTACGCCAAAAAGACCATAGAATCCAAATTGGCGTCCTCGAAGACGGCATCTTAGCCGAACACTTTGTCTCCAAAACCCAACAAGATTCCCTCATCGGCAACGTCTATTTAGGCAAGGTACAAAACGTCCTACCCTCCATGGAAGCAGCCTTCGTAGACATCGGCCGCGGCCGCAACGCCGTCCTCTACGCCGGCGAAGTAAACTGGGACGTCTCCGGCTTAGAAGGCACACCCCGCAAGATCGAAAACGCCCTTAAAGCCGGTGACTCCGTCCTCGTCCAGGTCACCAAGGATCCAGTGGGCCATAAGGGCGCTCGCCTGACCAGTCAGGTTTCCTTACCGGGCCGGTTTTTGGTCTATGTTCCCGGCGGAAGCATGACGGGTATTTCCCGAAAATTGCCCGATACGGAACGGACCCGGCTGAAAAAAATCCTTAAAGACAAGCTGCCTGAAGGCGCCGGGGTTATTGTGCGTACGGCCGCCGAGGGAGCCTCTGAGGATGAGCTGACGCACGACATTAACCGGCTTAGGGCCCAGTGGGAAGAAATTGAGCAGCAGGCTAATGCCCCCAAAACTTTAGCTCCAGAGATGCTGTATCAAGAGCCCGATCTGACCATCAAAACTGTTCGTGATGTCTTTAACGAAGATTTTTCTGCCATGACGGTACAGGGGCAGGCAGCCTGGGATTCTATTGAAGCCTACCTAACCTATATGGCACCGGATCTAGTTGACCGGCTCAGAAAATGGGAGGAAGACGAAGACCTCTTTACCTCCTTCCGAATTGATGAGCAGTTACAGAAGGCTCTGGATAGAAAGGTCTTTTTGCCTTCGGGAGGCTCCTTAGTCATTGACCGTACCGAGGCTATGACCGTTGTTGATGTCAATACCGGTAAATTTACGGGTTCGGGCGGCAACTTAGAAGAAACCGTTACAAAGAATAATCTTGAAGCTGCCGAGGAGATTGTCCGCCAGCTGCGTCTGCGCGATATTGGCGGCATCATTGTTATTGACTTTATCGACATGGTGCTTGAATCCAACCGGGAGCTGGTTCTGCGTCGTTTGGTGGAGTGCCTGGGCAGGGATAGAACTAAACACCAGGTTGCAGAGGTTACCTCACTTGGCCTGGTTCAGATGACTCGTAAGCGTATGGGAACCGGCTTGTTAGAGGTTTTCTCAGAGCCCTGTGAAGCCTGCGCCGGTAGGGGAATTATCGTGCACGATCAGCCGCTACAGGGCAGCACCGTGGGTAGCGACTACATTCACCGGCACGATCGTGAAGATCGACGTAAGGTGAGAAATCAAAAGCAGCAGCGGATTCTTGAAGCCCGTTCGGAAGAGGCAGCACGTGACCTAGAGCAGGAGCAGAAGGATCAGGCTCGGCGTCAGGCCTTGGCCAGTATTGCCGCTGCTAGTGCTCAAGGCGATACCGCTGACTCGGACGGCTCAGAATCGCCACAGACTGAGTCTAAGAATGCTCGTAAACGTAAACGCCGCAAGAAAAATAAGCAGGAGGCTGCTCTTGCTGCCCAAGGTCAGGATAGCGGTCTAGGAACCCTGTCTGATCAGCCTCAGCTGCTACTGACAATTGCCGGAAAAGTTGTTGAAGTACCCCAACACCAGAGTTCTGAAAGGTCAGACCCCTCCCAGGACTCTATGGGGGAGCAGGGCTCCTTTACCTTGGAAGATTTATCCCAAGTTTTTGATCAGAAGAGCTCTGAAAGAGCGCTTACTCCAGCTAAGAAAACGGTAGATCTTAAAGCGGAGCGCTTGGGCAGTAATTCTGACGCTGCCGATCCTGATAAGGACCTAACGGCTCGTTTTACCCAGAATTCTTCTCGTTATGAAGCTATTCGGGCTGGAGAAGCCCGGGCCAGGGCTTCTCAGAAAGCTGGACGTGATCTGTCATCTCGCCAGGCTGAAACTAGCTCGGCTGGGGCAGCTGCTCATAAGCAGGGGGCGCCAAGCCGTCACCAGGGTGTATCACGGTCTGCACCTGCAGCTCAAAAGGCAGCTAGTTCTACTTCGGCTAGCCCGGCCCAGGCTGCTCCTAGCAAAAAGAAGAAGCGACCGCGGCGGGCAGTGAGCAGCGGTCTAACGGGTACGGTCAATACCGAAGAGCTTAAGCCTAGTCAGGGCGCCGGCAAGGTGCTTGCTTCTGTTCAAGAAAGTAAGCCTCCTGCCCAGGAAGCTGAGCCCATGATGTTGGGTGTCGGTGTTTCGGCTAGCCAGATCAAACGTGAGGGTAAGTAAGCGCAAAATTGCGGCGTGTCACTTGCCCTAACAGGGCTATTATCGTAGTCTATCTTTTCGGTGCTGTTTTAGATTATGCCCTTAAAGATAAGGTGTAGAATGAGCACCTTGGCTAGCGGGTAACCGCTAGAAATGCTCGATAAGCGCGAACCCAAATAAATTACCGCATAGCCTAGTGTCAGATACTTTCTGGCTGTGCTGCTCGTTTGCTACTGGGTCTGCGCTTGGTCGAATTTAATGTTCAAACTAAAGATGTCGAGAGAAGTGAGTTCCCAAGTGGCATACGCGATTGTCCGCGCTGGCGGCCGCCAGGAAAAGGTTTCAGTAGGAGACCTCGTTACCCTTGACCGCGTCGCTGGTGAGCCCGGTAGCACCATTGAGCTGCCTGTACTGCTGCTGGTTGATGGGGACAAGGTCACTGCCGATGCTAAGACCCTGGCTTCTGCAACGGTAACTGCTGAGAAGATCGAGGACCTGCGTGGACCAAAGATCGTTATTCAGAAATTTAAAAACAAGACCGGCTACAAGAAGCGTCAGGGCTTCCGGGCAGACCTTACGACCGTCAAGATTACCGCGATCAACGCATAGTACAGTAAGCTCTGGATCTTCGAAGAATTTTTACTTAAGGTAGGCATAGATGGCACATAAAAAGGGCGCGAGCTCAACCCGCAACGGTCGTGATTCCAACCCCCAGTACCTGGGTGTTAAGCGTTTTGGTGGGCAGACTGTTAACGCAGGCGAAATCCTTGTTCGCCAGCGAGGCACCCACTTCCATCCTGGCAGCAATGTTGGCCGTGGTGGTGACGACACCCTATTCGCTCTTGCTGCAGGCGAGGTTGAATTTGGAACCCGTAAGGGACGCAAGGTTGTTAATATTCTTGCCGCTCAGTAATGTACTGATTTAGTCATAGCAAAAGAAGAGGGTAGGCACCTGAGGTGTTTACCCTCTTTTTGTAGTTGTCGTATTGTGGGCCCGATATGGCAGAATTGAAAAAGTTAAGGCCAGTGCCCAATAAGGAGACGATTTGTGTGGCAGAGTTCGTAGACCGTGTCGTTTTGCAGGTATCCGGCGGCCACGGAGGTAACGGCTGTGTCTCGGTTCGCCGCGAAAAATTTAAACCCCTTGCCGGCCCAAACGGTGGCAATGGGGGCAACGGTGGAGATGTTATTCTGCAGGTAGATCCGCAGGTAACCACCCTGCTTAACTTTCATCATAATCCTCATCAGCACGCCCCTAACGGTGATATTGGCCGCGGGGATATGCACCATGGTCAGAAAGGTCAATCCTTGCTGCTGAAGGTACCCCAGGGCACTGTTGTTAAGGATAGCCAGGGGCAGGTGCTAGCAGATTTGCTGGATCCGGGTGCCAGCTATCTGGCTGCCCGCGGCGGTCAGGGTGGCCTGGGCAATGCAGCCTTAGCCTCACCCAAACGTAAGGCTCCCGGCTTTGCCCTCCTGGGGACAGCTGGCCAGGAACGAGAACTTGTTCTGGAACTTAAATCCATTGCAGATATTGCCCTTGTTGGTTACCCTAGCGCGGGCAAATCTTCACTGATTGCGGCACTGTCTGCAGCCCGACCTAAGATTGCAGCCTACCCCTTTACCACGCTAACTCCTCACCTGGGTGTTGTAGAAGCAGGGCAGGTTCGTTACACGGTGGCAGACGTGCCCGGTCTTATTGAAGGAGCATCCCAGGGAAAGGGTCTAGGTCAGCGCTTTCTACGCCACGTAGAACGCTCATCAGCCCTGGTGCACGTTATTGACTGTGCCACACTAGAACCGGGTCGAGACCCAGTTAGCGATTATCGGGTTATTCAAAAAGAGCTTCAAAATTATTCGGTTGATCCTACCGCAGGGGTGGTTACACCCCTGCATGAGCGGCCCCAGCTGGTGGTTCTCAACAAGATTGATGTTCCTGAGGCCCTGGAGTTAGCAGAATTTGTGCGTGAAGAGTTTGAAAAAATGGGGTTAGCTGTTTACCAGATTTCAACGGTTTCCCACCAGGGCCTTAAAGAGCTAACCTTTGCTATGGCTGCCCTGGTGGAGCGGGACCGTCAGCAGCAGGCGCAGCTGGCCAGGGTCCAAGAAAACCCGGTGATTCACCCACCGGCCCTTAAATCTGGTAAGAAAAAAGTAGAGTTCACCATCCGTAAAGAAGAGCACAATCTGCAGCCCCTGTACAGAATCTTAGGTGAAAAGCCTGAAAAGTGGGTGCAGCAAACAGACTTCAATAACGATGAAGCCGTTGGTTACCTGGCGGATAGGTTTGCCAGGCTCGGTATTGAAGAACAGCTCTTTAAAGTGGGTGCTAAAGCTGGGGAAGCCGTGGTGATCGGGCAGGCTCAGGACGCAGTTGTCTTTGACTGGGAGCCTACCATGGTGACTGGGGCAGAAGTCTTGTCCTCCCCGAGAGGAACAGACTCCCGGCTTGAAGAGCTGATTCGGCCCACTCGGGCAGAGCGAAAGGCCCACTACCATGAGCGTATGGATGCTAAAGCCGAAGCCAGGGCCGAATTAGAAGCTGAACGTCAAGCCGGTATCTGGACGGAATCGCTTGAGCGCAAAAAAACAGGGTCCAAGGACCATCAGCCGCATGAGTAAGCGTAGCCAGGACACCTACCGGCGCAGCCTCATTGTAGAACGTGCCGATATTGCTCAGGCCAGGAGGATCGTGGTTAAGGTTGGTTCCTCATCCTTAACCTCTCTTAAAAATTCCTTGGATGAGCTGGCTATCGCCACCATCATTGATGTACTTTCTCAAGCCAAGGCAGCCAGGCCGCAGCTGGAACTTCTCTTGGTCTCTTCCGGGGCTATTGCAGCGGGGCTGGCTCCTCTGGGGCTGACCCGTCGCCCTAAAGATCTAGCAACCTTGCAGGCGGCAGCCTCTGTGGGCCAGTCTCTCTTAATGACTCGCTATACCGAGACCTTTGCCCGTTACGGGGTAAAGGTCTCGCAGGTACTGCTTACTGCAACAGACCTAATGGCCCGAGATCGCTACCGCAATATCCACCGTCAGCTGGAGCGTCTGCTAGAGCTGGGGGTTATGCCGATCATTAACGAAAATGATGCCGTAGCTACCACAGAACTAAAGTTTGGTGACAACGACAGGATTGCAGCTTTGGTTGCGCACGCCGTTAAAGCGGACCTGCTTATTCTTCTTTCCGATGTTGACGCTCTCTATGATGCCCCTCCCGGACAGGGCGGACAAAAGATTAGTAGCGTTCGTAGTTTGGCGGATCTAGAGGGCAGTAAAATTGGAGGGGCCGGCACAGCTGCAGTAGGTTCGGGCGGCATGATCACTAAGGTTAAAGCCGCCCAGTTAGCCGCTTCATCGGGTATTCCTACTCTTATTAGTGCCACTAGCTGTGCAGCAGCTGCCTTGGCCGGTGAAAAGGTGGGTACCTGGTTTTACGCTACCGGCAGCAGGCGTCCTGTTCAGTCTCTTTGGTTAGAGCATTTAGCTGAAATTACTGGCAGCATCAGCGTTGATGCTGGTGCAGCAGCTGCCGTCCAGCGTCGTAGCTCTCTGCTAGCTATTGGCGCCACTGCTGTTAGCGGACGTTTTGATGCCGGTGATCCTCTTGCTATCTGTGACCCTTCAGGTCGAATTCTTGCCCACGGTCTTAGCTCCTATGATTGGCAGGAGACGGCTGAGATGGTGGGTAAACGTAGCCAGCAGATCCAGCAGCAGATGGGCTTAAGCTACGATGGCACGCTGGTGCATGCGGATAACATTGTTCTCACGACTAGCTAGTCAATGACCCCTACCACTAGTTAGGATAAGACTATGACCTCCAGCAATCAAGAAATGACTGTTCCAGAGACGGTCCTTAAAGACATCCAGGATATGGCCTACGATGCCCGTATTTCTTCCCGGGTTTTGGCTAAGGCAGATAGCCAGTGGAAAAACGCTGCTCTGGCGGCTATTGCGCAAGCTTTAGAAGAAAATACGGAAGTGATTGTTGCCCGTAACCGGGATGACTTGACGCAACAGCGCCAGGAGGGCATGAGTGAAGCTATGCTCGATAGGCTGGCCTTAAGCCCCCAGCGTGTTAAAGAATTAGCTCAGGCCCTGCACCAGTTAATTGCCTTGCCGGATCCGGTTGGGTCTGTTATCAGCGGTAGGACTCTGCCCAATGGGCTGCGTCTACAGCAGATCAGGGTTCCGCTGGGGGTTGTTGGGGCAATCTACGAAGCCAGGCCAAATGTTACGGTGGATATTGCTGGGCTGGCCCTTAAATCCGGTAACGCTATTATGCTTCGTGGCGGTAGCGCAGCAGAAAAAACGAATCAAACAATAACCCGTATTATTCGTTCTGCTCTTGACCGCAGCGGCCTGCCTATGGATGCCGTCCAGTCGGTAGACCAGTATGGCAGGCAAGGTGCCCAGGCTATGATGCTTTCTCGCGGTCATCTTGACGTTCTTATTCCTAGAGGGGGCCGCCAGCTAATCCAGTCGGTTATTAACAATGCTCGGGTGCCCGTTATAGAAACGGGTGAGGGAAACTGCCATATTTATGTGGATAGCAGTGCTGATCCCAAAACAGCTCCAGAAATTATTCTTAATGCTAAGACGCAGCGTCCGGGTACCTGTAACACTGTTGAAACTCTGCTGCTTGCTCCCGATGCAGCGGCGGCTCCAAAGATACTTGAGCGTCTGGCCCAGGCGGGTGTAACACTCCACGTTGACCAGCGGACTCGGCAGATTTTGCCCCCGGGCGTTCAGGCTGTAGATGCAGGGGAGCAGGATTGGGCTACAGAGTATGGCTCCTTGGACTTAGCCGTTGCAACGGTAGATAATCTTGAGCGGGCTATCTCTCATATTCGTAAATATAGCAGCGGCCATTCGGAGGCTATTCTTACCAACGATTTAGAGCGGGCTGAAACCTTTATTCGTGAGATTGACTCAGCAGCAGTTTATGTGAATGCTTCAACCCGTTTTACTGACGGTGGTCAGTTTGGTTTAGGAGCCGAAGTGGGTATTTCCACCCAAAAACTTCATGCCCGCGGTCCCATGGGTCTAGAACAGCTGACTACCAGCAAATGGATTATCCGTGGCGACGGTCATGTTCGCCCGTAATCTAGTGGACTTCGCACGGCAATATACAAGGCTGACCCTAGACTTACCGGTAGCATGTACTTAGCTAGTTATCTAGCGCACTCACGCACAATACCAACGGAAGGACCCGCATGAACCAGCCCCTGATTCTTCTTGCTGAAGAACATGCAGAACGAGTACTCCTAGGCATGCCCACTTACTGGTTCGCCATTATCGCTGGAATTATCTTTATGCTTGGCTTCATCATCACCGTTTCCTTTAGTGGGCGCGGTGTCGTCCGTCCCGATCGGGCAGTAGACCAGCTAGATGCACAGGAGCAGCAGGCTATCAAAGACTACCGGTCTAAACATAACCACTAAAAAAATTTTGTACCTGAGAGTCGGTGTGCTTTGAGATAAAGTAACACCGACTCACTGATGTTGAGAGGACACCTTGATTAGCATCAGCACCTTGGGGGTTGACCCCACCAGTGTTCCCGCTAGAAAACCGGGGCGAACCCGGCTGGGTGTCATGGGTGGAACTTTCGATCCGATTCACCACGGCCACCTTGTAGCAGCTAGCGAAGTAGCAGCCCTGCTAGACCTGGATGAGGTAGTCTTTGTTCCTACCGGCCAACCCTGGCAAAAATCAAGCCAGCGTAGTGTTACAGATCCAGAGCACCGCTATTTGATGACGGTTATTGCTACCGCTTCTAACCCGCGTTTTACTGTTAGTCGGGTGGATATAGACCGCGGTGGGCCTACCTATACTATTGACACCCTCAATGATCTTAAACGTTTACGTCCGGGAACGGACCTATTTTTTATCACCGGTGCAGACGCTATGAACCAGCTGATGACCTGGAAAGACGCTGACAAGCTTTGGGAACTTGCCTACTTTGTGGGCGTCACCCGCCCCGGTCATGAACTGGATATTGCGCGGGTACCGGCTGAGCATTACTCTTTGATGGAGGTTCCGGCGCTGGCTATTTCGTCGACAGATATTAGACGGCGGGCTCGCGATAGCATGCCGGTGTGGTACTTGGTGCCTGATGGGGTGGTTCAGTACATTAAAAAGTATGAACTGTATTCGCCGGAGAAGAATAATTCGCTAGCTCAGCTGCACCACTATTCGGATGGTTTGCCGCACCCGGTTCAAGAATAAAACAACTGATTAGGCTTAAGACTTGTGGGTTATGACCTGTGCTTTTCTGCTGGTATTGCTAGGATGAAGGCAGAAGAACTAATAAAGGCCCAAGGATCTAGGACACATGACTGAGAATAAACCTCATGAGCAGGGAGCAGAAGACGAGAATGCGTCATACCTGTATGAAGCTTTTGTCACTGATGACGGGATTGAGGTTCCACCGCCCACCCGTTCTATGGGCCCGCGTCGTCTGGCCCGCTACCGGGACGATGCTGCCGCTTATTTGAGGGCTATGCGTAACGGCGATGATGTGCCGGAAGAACCTGTGCCCTATATGCCGTCTCTGGATACTGCTGTGGGGATAACTCCCGAGGTCTTGGCTGTTCAACGCCGTTTTAATGCTCTTGCTTCTCAGGGGGGTATTGATACTTCCTGGGAGCATACTGCCAGCATTTTTGAGCAGGGTGGTAAGGATACGCGCGATGACGTTGCCGTCCCCGAGAGCTCTGCAGAGGGTTTTGATCCGCACCTGCCTGCTGCCGACTATGAGCCCGAGGAGACCATAGCCCCATCCGATGTCACCGTGAGTGGAGATATTGTCACGGAGGAGGATTTGGCCCAGGCCGCCCAGGATCGGCAGGCCATGCAGCAGACTCAGGTTCAAGCTCAGGTTTATGCTGATCCTAAGTCGCAGACCCTGGCTGCTACTAGCTCCGACTCTGCTGAGTCAAGGACGGGCCTTGATCAGGGTGAGCGAGGCTTACCTGAGCCGGTTCGGGCCCTGGATGCTCAGGGCTTGGATTTGGCCGGTATTGAGACGGAAATTGAACCTGTTGATGGTGATGAGGATGAAGGCTACCCCCAGTCGGCTAGCACCTCCTATCATTTTGGCCCTGTCCGTCCTTCCCTGCAGCAGGACTCTGACCAGCAGGGGCAGTGGCAGGATATTTCCGCTGCATCGGATGCCTACGATACTTCTGACTATGCGGAGGAAGAGATGGGTCCGGATCTGGGGGAGCAGGAGGACGCCACCTACACCGCTGCCCTGGATACAACAGAGCAGGCTTCCATTGATCAGACTGACCTTGAGGGGGAGGCTCCCTGGTCTAGCGGTATCTATGAGAAGGTGGATGAGGCTAATTCACCAAAACATTTTTTGGATGCTCCTCATTCTAGGGATGTCTTGCGTTCCCCTTCTTATGAGAGCCGCCGGGAAGCTGCCTTAATGAATGATGATGCTGGCCCGCAGGGGAGTCGACTTTGGGTATGGCTGGTTTTGGCTGTGCTGGTCGTGGTAGTTTTGGTGGGTCTCTTGCTCTTTTTGCAGTAGGCTAAAACCGCTTGATGTATTGTGCTTGCACCGGAGGTGCTGTGTTGGTGAAAGGAAGCGATGGCTGCTTCACAAAAGTCTGTTGAGGCCTTATTGGCTGCTGCTCGTGCTGCTGAAGAGAAACAGGGAACTGAGCTTTTTGCGGTAGACACTTCGGATAGCATGGGCCTTATAGATGGTTTTTTACTGGTTTCTGCCCATAATGAGCGTCTTGTTAATGCCATTGTTGATGCGGTGGAAGAGGCTTTGCAACTGGAGTTTGCTTGGCGGCCCTTACGGCGGGAAGGTCGCGCTGGCGGCAGGTGGGTGCTGTTAGATTTTGCCGATATCGTGGTTCATGTCCAGCACGCTGAAGATAGGGCCTTTTATGCGCTGGATCGTCTGTGGGCTGATTCACCGCGAATTGTTTTGGGTTTGGAGCATGAGGCAGCCTTGGTTAAGGATGTGGATCATCGTGCTGATGAAAGGATGATTCGTGCTGTTGACGAGCCTGGCTCGGAAAAGTCATAAAAATTCTTCTGATCAGTTTGCATTCTGCTCTAGCTGGTGTGTAAACTGTTTGAGTGCCTTAGGGTAGCAATAAAAAAATAAGGGGATATGGCGCAGCTGGTAGCGCACTTGCATGGCATGCAAGGGGTCAGGGGTTCGAGTCCCCTTATCTCCACTTCTATGGTAGATGAACGCTCTTCTTGCTGATAATTTGTCGGCAGGGGGAGCGTTTTTAGTGTCCAGGAGTCCTAGCAGGGCGGGCCTCCTGCTGCAGGTCAACCTGGACTATTATAACCATTAGTGTGATATGGATAAAAACTTAAGGTGATGGGGTAAGGACATGATAGAGCTTACCGGCAGGCAGCTGCGGGCTAGAAGGATGATCGCTCAGCTCCTTGCCCCCAGTGCGGCAAGGCCAGAACAAGTACAGAACCTGGCTCAGACTGCCCACTATATGCTGTGCACCCAAGGGCAAAATTACCGGGCCGGATTAACCGGCTTAGCGGTACGGTGCGGACAAAAAATGAGGTATCAAACAGCTGCCGCAGCCGGCTTAGACGCTGTCCTCAACAATTATCAGGTCATTCGGACCTGGCCCCAACGTGGCACCCTGCACTACCTCCACCAGAATGACTACTGGATGGTGCATCTGTGCGGGTCCCGTTCAGTGCAAAAGGACCTTGCTCAACGAGCCCAATATTTTTCGATTCCTCTAGCAGACTACTCCAGCATGAAAGAGCAGGTGGTTGCCGCCTGCGCCACCCTCAAGCCTCGTTCTGACCTAAAGACGATTGTCCAGGAATACGCCCCCACACAGATGGCGGCAGTAACCTCTAACCTGCTGCGCTACCTGGGGGCCAGCGGTGTCCTCATCCAGGGTCCTAGAGCCGGCCAAGAGGACACCTTTATTCAAACAGAAATAGCCCTAGCGCAAAATAAACCTGACGCCTCGGATCACCGTCCGCCCCCTCAGCAAGCTATTCGAGAAATGACCCGCCGCTACATGTACAGCCGTGGCCCCGCTCGTATTGCCGACCTACAGTGGTGGAGCGGCCTACCTAAAACACAGCTAACTGCCGCCGTCAATGACCTGCTCAAAACCGGTCAGCTGCTACAGGTCCAGTATCGTACCAGCAGCATGTATATGGCTCCCTGGCAGGAAGAAGTGACTGAAAAAGAAATCAATGCGGCACTACGGCGCCAATACCGGCTGCCACCCTTTGACGAATACCTGATGTCCTATAAGGATCGTGACGCTATTTTCCATTCCCAGGCAGACAGGACTCAAGTACTAACCAGTAATGGGATTTCCTGGGAATTCACCCTAGCTAACGGGTATATCACCGGTAGATCATCCTAAGAAAGTGAGCTCTCCTCTCTATGAGAGGGGCCCGGGGTTAACTCAAATTCCACAGCCTGGCTGACTAAACCGTTAACGCTAGCTGTCAGCAGGTGCCGGCCGGGGTCAAGAGCCCGGGTAGAGGTAGGGTAGAACTTGTGCTTTTTAGAAAGTAGCGCCCGCTGGCCTGGGCCAAGAGTCAGCTGCTTAAGTTTAAAGGTTTTAGGGATCAGCTGGCCTCTCTTACGCAGGTAATGTACCTGATAATCCACAATCACGGTACGCTCCTGCTCTGAATCATTCTGGACCACCAGGGTAAGTTCTGCCTGCTGGCCAATAACAAGCCTGGACCGGTCTAAGGCAAGATCACTGATGTAAAGTAAATCGCTGGGTTCAGCGCCACATAAGGCCAGGGCTCCAGGATGACCAGCCTTAATCAGACTGCGTAGGCCGTGTTTGACAATCCAGAGAGTCCTAGCCGAATCCGAAACCTGCAACCAGCGGTTAGCCGTCTCTATAGCCTGCTGAGGGTTATCTTTAGAAATATCGTTCAGATTATTTGCCACGGATGTGCGCACATACTTGGAAGGATCATTAATAAGCGGACTAATAATATCCACCAGTAGACTGGGATCTTCCATAAAGGGACGGTAGTAGCTTGCCCAGGGGAGCCGGGGCCTTAGCCCTTCCGAGGCTAGCCGGCGGATATGATGATTAGCAGAAAAAACCCAATCTCTCACGGTGGCCAGCGTTAGCTCCGGATAAGCCTGCAGGTAAGGCCTGATAGCCCATTCCCCGGTGCTGTGGGGTGTAATCTTTCTCAGTGCATCCAGGCTTTGCTCCGGATAATCAAGCCCAAACTCTTCCACAAAACGGGCTAAGGGCATTGCCTGAAAGGCCAGTTCAGAGCTAGCACCTTCCTCCGGTATAGAGGACCCTAAAGAGTCAGTAATAATTTGCAGGGCTGTGGGATAGTGAGAGGGCAGCCTACTAGCCAGCTCCTGGGCGATAAGCAAAACCCGCTCTTTGAGTTCTAGTTCCCCTACCTGCTCCGCTACAGCAGTAACAAAGTCTTGTCCTCTAAAGGAAGGAAAAAAGGGTTTGATTCCTGCGGCAATTTCTTGGGCGCAGGCCTGATCAAAGTAGTCTTTAAATTTCATAGGATTCTTTCCCTTCCATAAATTCATTAAGGACGACAACTCATAAATCAGCGGCTAAAGTCCAGATTCGTATGCTAGTTATGGAAAGAGAAAAATTAAGACCCTCTAGCTAGAAAACGAGTTAAAGACCTATGCTTCAAGCACTCACACAAGTTATGTTGTACTGCCAGGATACCGATGCCTGCGCCGAATTCTGGTGTCAGAAGATGAATTTTACCTGCCTTGACCAATTTGAAGGCCCCGGCGGCAAGACCTCATACACCCTAGCTCCTGCCCCCGGATCACAGATGCAGCTGGTTTTGCACAACAAGGACGGGGTAGCTGCCATGGCAACCGGCGTTAACCTTGCAACACCGAGTATTCTCTTTAGCTGCCAGGACATTGATCAGACACACGCAGCCATGACCCAGCAGGACATCCGGGTCAACGCTATCATGACCGCTGGCCAACTCAAAACCTTCAGTTTTGCAGATCCGGAGGGAAATCACTTTGCGATTCAAGAGCTTAAGCAGGCCTAGAAAAACAGTCTAAAAAATAGAGAGACCGGCGCCCCCATGGGTAGCCGGTCTCTTGCTAAGTCCTCCGCCTGTCGGGGCTTATTAATTGCCTCCCGATGAGGGCACTCTTCTGTTTAGAAGGGTTATTCTTGATCAAAGGCTACAACCTCAAACTCCAGTAACTCTGCTGCCGTAGCTACCGGTTTAGGCTGATCCGCTTCCCGCCGGTGCTGGGCTGCTGCCCGCTGATCCCGCCAGCTTTCAAAATCTTCCCGGCTGGCCCAACGAGTTACCACAAAATAACGGTCCTCACCGGCAACAGGACGCAGTAAATCAAAACTCTCAAAACCAGGCTCCCGATCAACAGCATGTTTTCGAGCTGCAAAACGTTTCTCTAACTCCGGGCCAGCACCTTCAGGGACAGTAATAGCGTTAATAACTAGATAGCTCATAGGTACTCCCTCTCTTCAGCTTCTGACAGAACCTGCCGCTGGGGGCAGAAACCGCCACTTATTATACTCCGCTGCTCCTAATCCCTAGCTGTAAAATCTGCCTGTCTTCCCTTAAGGCTTACGCAAACTGTGATCTTCCACAAAAGGTAGAAAACAAATTATGTGGTTTTATGTGGCAATTAAGGCCGAAAAACTCAGGGTTTTTAAAGAATTCAAAACGTAATCCAAGGTAAACAATCACAAACACAGAGCGTTTGTGGAATACTTTAAGGCAACAGTCCACCCAGGTCAACAGTAGTTCCAGGAAAGGAAGACCTTATCATCATGGCAAGCCACCTCAGTAAAGGCACTAAACTCGGCGTTATCGGAGCAGGGGGAGTAGGATCAGCCCTAGCCTATGCAGCAACCCTGCGGGGGTCAGCTGACGAAATTGTTATCTACGATATTGCGGCGGAGCGGGCAACCGCTGAAGGCCTTGATATTGCCCACGGCACTATGTTTGCCCATGAAGCAGCTGTTTCAGGTAGCGGAGACGTAGAAATTCTGCGCGATTGCGACATGATTGTTATTACGGCAGGAGCCCGTCAGAAGCCAAACCAGCCTCGACTAGAACTTGTTGACGCCAACGTTAAGATTTTTCAGTCCATGCTCCCACAGGTGATGGCAGTTGCCCCGGACGCTATCTTGATGATTGTGACCAACCCCTGTGATGCCCTGGCTGTTGTTGCCCAAAAGATTACCGGCCTACCTACCGGACGCTGCTTTGCTTCGGGTACCGTTTTGGACTCATCCAGACTCCGCTGGTTAATTGCCCGTAAGGCCGGTGTTTCGATCCGCTCTGTGCACGCCAATATTGTTGGTGAGCACGGTGATTCTGAATTTCCGGTTTGGTCGGCAGCAAATATCGGTATGGTTCCCCTGGCTGACTGGGAAGTTGACGGGCAAAAAATCTTTACAAAAGAAGTTAAAGATCAGCTGGCTCATGAGGCTATGCGAGCCGCTTATAAAGTTATTGAAGGCAAAGGCTCTACCAACTATGCCATTGGTATTTCTGGGGCACGAATCGTAGAAGCTGTCCTTCAGGGGCAAAAGGCGGTGCTCCCGGTGGCAACCCAGCTTAACGGTCGTTACGGCATCGAAGGTCAGGCTGCCGTCTCCTTGCCTTCTGTCGTCTCTTACCAGGGAGTGGAAAAAGTTCTCGATGTTCCTATGAACGAGGAAGAACTCACTAAACTTCGTGCCTCTGCTCACGCTATTGATGAGGTTTTGACCGGTGTTGGTCTAGGCAGCTAGTCCGAGAGTTTTAGAACCCTCACCCATAAAGGTTGGGCGCCCGTAACCCGGTTAGATAGGCCGAGGACTACGGGCGCTTTTTCCTGGCTAGTTGTCGGTAAAATTTATGGACGATCTGTCAAAAAATCGGGTAAATGTCTACTGCATCGTGCTAAGAACAAGCTATATTTTTGGGTATGGCTAATAAAAAAGTTTTTGCGGCACTCGCTCTTGCAACAACCTTTGTCTTAAGCGGATGTGCAACCACCATTGTCCCCGGTCTCAGCGTTGAGAAAACGAGCGGTTTTGAAGAAAATCGTAATGCAGTAGTGGTGGAGGCTCAGGTCCTTGACGCCGCTGGCGCCCACCATAAAACCGGCAGCGTATCCTTTTATCAAGACCAGATGCCCTTTAGCGGTTACCGGGTAGACCTGCCGGCAGAAGAAACTTTCTATAAGCTTGTTGCTGAGGATAGCAAGGAACTAAGCGGGCACCGGCTGACGGTGACGGTCTCTGCTCAGAACCCTGAGGACACCGTTTCCTGCGCTATCAAAGATACCGGTATCTTTGAACCGGTCCACTCCGCCCATGCCGAGGGCAAAGGCTCTGCCACCTGTAGTATCGAGATGCATTAAACCTGGACTCTGAGGTCTCTCCTTCTTGGACAGAAGTTACCTTAGAGTTGTTTGAACTCTATCTTTAAAGAGCAGCTGGAAGGCATGAGCACACTGGGATCGCACGAGCTTCGCACTATAGTGACCGAGGCCGCGGATGAAGCAGTCAACCTTGGTTACCGGGTTGCTGATAGTTTTCACCGTTGGCGTGAAAAAAGAGCAATTGAGCACCGGGAGGAGCCGATAGTGGTTCCTTCCGTTGGTTATGGTGCCCCCGGTTGGGTGCGTGTGATTGGTCGGGCCCTGTATAAAACCGAGCTTTTTCAGAAACTCTTTAATGCCTTAGAAGCTGAGGATTCTGCTGCTGAACCGATACGGGGCTGGCGTTCTTTTACTTCAATCGCCATCTCCCAGGCTCAGGTGACCATTACTATAGCCGGCCAGCAGTTTGTGGAGTACACCGACCGTGGCGGTGTACTTGACGTCAAACTCAACATTGACCTTGAACCCGGGATCCACCAGGTAACCATGGAAGTTCCTGGTAGTGAACCTGCCAAAACAACGGTCTACATTGTTCCTCCGCAGCAAAAAATTGGTGTTATCTCTGATGTTGATGACACGGTTATGGTAACGGCCCTACCCAGGCCCCTACTAGCTGCCTGGAACTCTTTTGTGCTTAACGAACATGCCCGTACCCCTACACCGGGTATGGCTGTGCTCATGGATAGGCTGCATCAGGCCTATCCTAAGGCCCCCTTTATGTACCTATCGACCGGAGCCTGGAACACGACGCCAACTCTACGGCGATTTCTGACTCGAAATGCCTACCCACAAGGAACTTTTTTATTAACCGATTGGGGCCCAACCCCCGATCGTTGGTTTAGATCCGGCTCCTTACACAAGGTCAATTCTCTCAAGCGCCTAGCCGCAGAGTTTCCGGATATGAAGTGGATTTTAGTGGGAGACGATGGCCAGCGCGATCCCGATATTTACAACGGATTTGCCGTGCGATACCCGCAGAACGTAGCGGCTATTCTCATCCGCAATCTGACCTTAGGGGAGTCGGTCTTGGCTTCTGGACGGGTTTGGGGAGACAAACGCGCCCAGCAGATTACAACCGGGGATCTATGGATGGAAGCTAACGACGGTGCCTCCTTGATCGCCGATCTTAAACGTGTCGGACTGCTGTAGGGTCTCTTGTCTTTTCTTCCTTGTCTCGACACTCCCATGGTGCTCATCTTTCTAAAATTTCTTGCCCAGAACCCTTCTTAAGCCTGTGGGCTCCCTGTACTGGCTGCTTTGGGCGCGAGATAGAGCGGAAAACAGGTAAGCCACTTGTCATGACGTGATTAAAAAGACCTACTTTGGGGTTTTGGCACCTCAAGGAGCTAGTAACTGTGGATAACTCTTAGAAAGGCCGTAAAGACGCCTTGCAGGCTGTGGATTAAGAGCCCGCAAAAAATTTTTTGAGTAAACCACATCATCTAGGGGCGTGGATTAAGTCCGAACACTACATGTAGTATTAGATGCATAGTTCAGCTACAGAGCTGCAGCTGCCGGACTGCATGAACGCCCTCACGCTCAGGCCAGCCGGCGCTGGAATCTGCACCTCATTATCCGCACCATTTAGTCTCGTAGCTACGGGATGTTCAAGGAGTTAAAATGTCAGTTACGGTGTACACCAAGCCCTCTTGTGTTCAGTGCAATATGACTTATCGCGCGTTAGATAAGAATGGCATTGAGTACAGCACCGTGGACGTCACCCAAGATGCCGCTGCCTTGGCTCGTATTACCGAGTTGGGTTACATGCAGGCTCCCGTTGTTATAGCCGGTGGTGAGCACTGGTCAGGCTTCCAGCCAGACCGTATTAACGCTCTAGCAGCCTAGTCTGCTAGATCAAGGCCGGGACGGTCCGCCCACAGCCTGGGCAGGCCTAGGTCCTGGCAGGCACATATTTTTTTTTGAATAACTATCTTTTGAGTCTCGTCAGGAGATGAGTCGACGCATGAGCTCGGATGCTGCGAAGATAAGCTCCGCCAAGACCGCCCTTACTGGCAGCCCTCTGGTTGTTTACTTCTCTTCAATCTCTGAAAATACCCATAAATTTGTACAGAAAACGCAGGCTCGTAGCCTTCGCCTTCCACTACGGACCGGTGAAGAGACACCTCGGGTTAATGAGCCCTTTGTCTTATGTATCCCCAGTTATGGCCGGCCAGGAGGCTCCGGATCGGTGCCACCGCAGGCAGTTAAGTTTTTGAATGTTGAGCAGAATAGACGGAACCTGATAGGTGTCATCGGTGGCGGTAATAGTAATTTTGGCAGGCTCTATGCCATTGCTGCAGATAAGGTAGCGGCAAAATGCCATGTTCCGGTGCTTTATCGTTTTGAACTGATGGGCACCGCCGAAGACGTTAAAAAAGTTAATGAAGGGTTAAAAGAACTTTGGAATCAAAACTCCCTGTCCCCGGCTTGAGCCAGGAACCCGGCCACGAAGACCCCACCGTGCCGGAAAAATTTCGGGGTCTTGGATATCACGAACTTAATGCTCTGCTCAATCTTTACGATACGGCGGGCGAAATTCAGTTTGATGCAGACAGGCAAGCTGCTCGGCAGTATTTCTTGCAACATGTCAATAACAATACGGTTTTCTTTCACGATTTAGAAGAAAAAATTGACTACCTCATTAAACATCAATACTATGAGCAAGAAGTTTTTGACCAATACGATTTTTCCTTTGTCAAAGAGCTCTCTAAATTTGCTTATTCAAAAAAATTTAGGTTCCCTACCTTTTTAGGAGCCTTTAAATTTTATACCTCCTACGCCCTTAAAACCTTTGACGGCCAGCGCTACCTAGAACGGTTTGAAGACCGGGTGCTGATGGTGGCACTCTTTTTAGCCCAGGGTAACAAAGAGCTGGCACAAGAGATTGTTGAAGAAGTTATTGCCGGCCGTTTTCAGCCGGCAACTCCAACCTTCCTTAACGCCGGTAAGCGCCAGCGCGGTGAGCTGGTCTCCTGCTTCTTGCTGCGGATGGAAGACAATATGGAGTCTATCGGCCGATCCATCAACTCAGCCCTGCAGCTATCTAAACGCGGTGGCGGGGTTGCCTTTGCCCTGACGAATTTACGGGAAGCTGGCGCTCCTATTAAAAAGATAGAGAACCAGTCTTCTGGAGTTATCCCCGTTATGAAGCTGCTGGAGGATTCTTTCTCTTACGCTAACCAGCTAGGTGCCCGCCAAGGGGCGGGAGCGGTCTACCTGCATGCCCATCATCCAGATATCTATTCCTTTCTAGACACTAAAAGAGAGAATGCGGATGAAAAAATTCGTATTAAAACCCTCTCCTTGGGTGTTGTTATCCCAGATATTACCTTTGAACTAGCAAAGCGTAATGAGGACATGTACCTCTTTTCCCCCTATGACGTTGAACGGGTCTACGGCCAACCTTTTTCGGATATCAATGTTTCGGAAAAGTACTATGAAATGCTGGATGACCCCCGCATCAAAAAGCGTAAAATCAATGCTCGTGAATTCTTTCAGACTCTGGCAGAAATCCAGTTTGAGTCCGGTTATCCCTACGTCATGTTTGAGGATACCGTCAATAAGGCTAACCCGATTGAGGGTAAAGTTATTATGTCTAACCTTTGTTCGGAGATCTTGCAGGTCTCTGAGCCATCTGCTTATAACCCAGATTTGGGTTATGCCACGGTTGGTAAGGATATCTCCTGTAATCTAGGTTCTCTTAACATTGCTTTGACTATGGATGGCGGTGACATAGGTAAAACTGTTGGTGCAGCGATCCGATCTTTAACTTCTGTATCTGACCAGTCAGACATTCGTTCTGTACCCTCTATTGAACGAGGTAACTCTATGTCTCATGCAGTGGGCTTGGGGCAGATGAATCTTCACGGGTATTTGGCAAGAGAGCATATTTATTACGGTTCTGAAGAGGCCTTAGATTTTACAAATATTTATTTTTATACCGTGACTTACCATGCTATTAAAACCTCTATGGAAATAGCCAGGGAGCGGCAGGAAACTTTTGCTAATTTTGAAAATTCCGACTATGCTACGGGCAAGTATTTTGAAAAATATCTTAACCAGCAGTGGGAGCCAAAAACAGCCCGGGTTGCCGATTTGTTTGCCGGGCACCATATTCCAAGGCAGCAGGACTGGCAGCAACTTGCTGCTGACGTTGCCCAGTACGGTATGTATAACCAGAATTTACAGGCGGTTCCTCCTACCGGTTCTATCTCCTACATCAACGGTTCTACCTCTTCGATTCATCCGATTGCTTCCAAAATCGAAATTCGGAAAGAAGGTAAGTTAGGCCGGGTCTATTATCCGGCACCCTTTATGACGAATGACAACCTTGACTACTATCAAGATGCCTACGAGATTGGTTACGAGAAGATTATTGATACCTATGCTGTGGCTACCCAGCATGTGGACCAGGGACTGTCTTTGACGCTTTTTTTCCGGGATACTGCTACAACCAGAGATGTCAATAAAGCTCAAATATACGCCTGGCGCAAGGGTATTAAAACAATTTATTATTCGCGGATCCGCCAGATGGCCTTAGAGGGTACTGAGGTTGAGGGCTGCGTTTCTTGCATGCTCTAACAAACTTAGGCTAGATGTTTTTATTATTTTCTTGTTGAGGGAGTCTATCTTACTATGATGAGTGAAAAGGTGAAACTTGTTCACCACGTTGAAGCAATTAACTGGAACAGAATTCAGGATGAGAAAGATCTTGAAGTATGGGATCGTCTGACTGCAAATTTTTGGCTACCGGAGAAGGTTCCGCTCTCTAACGATGTTCCCTCCTGGAAAACTCTCACGGCTGAAGAGCAGCAGCTGACCATGCGGGTTTTTACTGGGTTAACCTTGCTGGATACTATCCAGGGCACGGTAGGGGCGGTCTCCTTACTTCCGGATGCTTTAACTGCACATGAAGAGGCGGTTTATACCAATATTGCCTTTATGGAATCGGTGCACGCTAAGTCTTATTCTTCTATATTTTCAACCCTTTCTTCTACCAAGCAGATTGATGAAGTTTTTAGATGGTCCACCGAGAACGAACATTTGCAGAAGAAAGCAAATATTGTGATGGATTATTATCAGGGGGATGATCCGCTTAAGAAGAAAGTTGCTTCTACACTCCTGGAATCCTTCCTTTTTTATTCTGGTTTTTATCTACCCATGTATTGGTCTTCTCATGCTAAACTCACCAATACAGCGGACCTGATTCGACTCATTATTCGGGACGAAGCAGTCCACGGGTATTATATTGGCTATAAATTCCAGCGGGGCTTAGAAAAAGAATCCCAGCAGCGTCAGGATGAGATTAAAGACTACACTTTTGATCTGCTGTATGAACTTTATGAAAATGAAGTACAGTACACTCACTCTCTGTACGATGCCGTGGGCTTAAGCGAAGATGTTAAAAAGTTTTTGCATTACAATGCCAACAAAGCCCTCATGAATTTAGGGTATGAGGCTATGTTCCCGGCCTCAGTTACTGATGTTTCTCCGGCTATTCTTTCGGCTCTTTCACCCAATGCTGATGAAAACCATGATTTCTTTTCAGGCTCTGGTTCTTCTTACGTGATTGGTAAAGCTGTCAATACCGAAGATGAGGACTGGGACTTTTGATTGTTAGGGGCGAAGGAGCCGGATGAAGGTTGTAAGCAAGCTTGGGCAGGCTGCCGGTCATTATTATTCTTTTGATGAGTCGGTGGCCCTGCTCAGGGCTCTTGGTCGTGGCCAAGGGCAAGCCCTGCTGCGGCTCTACCGGCCCCGCCCCGTGCTGGCCTTTGGCCGTCGTGACCAGCATAATCCCGGTTTTACTCGGGCCAGTAAGCTAGCGGCTGCTGCTGGCTATTCTCCTCGGGTGCGGCCGGTCGGCGGTCACGCGGCAGCCTATGATTTAGGGTCACTTATTATTGATCACTTTCAGCCAGAAGCTGACGCTGTTACCGGTAGCCGGAGCCGTTTCGCTGACTTCGCTGCACTTTTTGTAGCAATGCTCGAAGGATTTGGGCTTGAGGCTGGGGTTGGTGAGCTACCGGGGGAGTACTGCCCGGGAGAATATTCTGTGCATGCCTATCTGCCCGGTGGTAGGCCGGTAAAAATTATTGGCACGGCTCAGCGGGTGGTCCCGGGAGCCTGGTGGTTTAGTAGTGGCATTGTTCTGAGGGCCTCTGAGGATCTTCTTGGGGTGACCTCCGGAGTCTACCGCCAGCTTGACCTGGACTTGGATCCACAGACTATTGCCGGGCTTCAGCAGCTGGACCCGCTGCTGAGGGCCGAAGACATTGAAGATGCCTTGCTTGAAGCCTACCGTACAAGGGGTTGGCTTTGACGGGCCTAAAACTAGCGGACTTTACAGGAGTTCTTCTGCATCATCCGGGCTCTGCCAGCGCCTAAATTCTAGGGTGAGGTAGAGGGCAAGGGCTGCTGCATTTGATTCGGGAATCTGGACGGTTACCTCGGATAAACCGTCCCGATACATGGTATTGATACTCATGCGAATGAGCTGTTCAGCTAGGCCTTCGCGTCGACGGGAAGCGGCGGTGAAGAGTTCATAAATGGTGGCAACGTTGGCCGGTTCAACCTGATCTTTTCTGTTGCGTAGGCAAAGAACGGCGGCTACAACACGGTCATGCTGATCTACTACCACCGGGGATGCTTCTGGATAAAAATCACCGTGGCTACCGTCCAAAATAGACTCAATTTCTTTAAGGGCATGGGCCTGAGAGGGGACGCGGCTGTCGTCATAGGAGGAGAAAAGCAGGCGGGCTAGGGCCTGGGCATCCTCTTTGCGGATAGAGCGGGTGCTAACGGTCGTAGGTTTTTTGTGAGCTACCGTCTTGCTGATCAACGTGATTGTACGTTCCATGATGTCCTCCTTGATTCGCGGTGGCGCGCACCTTTATCTTAAAGAGTAACTGGAATCACTATATAGTAAGAGTGTTTCACCTTATTTTTATTAAAACTATATTTTAAGGCTATACATGCCGTCACATTTCTGGCTGGATGGTACTCGTTTCGGCCTAAAGTGAGCGGAATTATGTTAGGTTGCTAAGGAGGTTTATGCGTTGGGGTAATGCGGTACTGGCAGGAGGGGTCGCTGGGGTCGTTGAAATAGAAAACACTGTTTATGTTCTGCCCGGTTCCTTGGATTCTCAGCTTTTGAGGCCGGCTGCTGCCGGAAACATAGACCCGGCTTCTGTTCGGGATGTCAAAGAGAGCAGCCTGTATAGCTTAGATTGTGACTTTAGTCAGTTAGATTTTGTTCAGCCGGTTCTTCACCCTCAAAAAATACTGTGTTTGGGTTTGAACTATCGGGATCATGCGGCAGAGGTCGGTGCAGATACTCCCGCTTTTCCCACGGTATTTAGCAAGTATGCCAATGCAATGATTGGGCCTAGGGAAGAGATTCTTCTGCCGGAGGAATCGACCAAAATTGATTGGGAGGCGGAGCTTGCCCTGGTGGTGGGAAAGAAGGCCCGTCGGGTTTCTGGGCAGGAGGCCATGGAATACATCCTGGGTTTTACTGTCTTGAACGATGTTTCTGTTCGTGACTGGCAGGGTAGAACTAGCCAGTGGTTTCAAGGAAAGAATTGGGATGCTACGACGCCTTTTGGGCCCTGCATTGTTTCTGCTGATCAGCTTGAGCTCCAGCGGGGGTTAAGGATTAGCTGTCGGGTTGATGGCCAGCTTCGCCAGCAGGGGACAACGGCGGATATGATTTTTAGTCCAGCACAGGTACTTTCCTATGTTTCGCGTTTTATGACCCTGCTGCCTGCAGATATTATTGCCCTGGGAACTCCGGCAGGTGTGGGACTTTCCCTGCGTCCTAGGCAGTGGCTAGAGCCCGGTCAACTGCTAGAAACAGAGATTGAGGGCATAGGAAAGCTTAGGAACAGGTGTACTTGCTGCTAGCTAGAGCAGGTAGAATGGTCAGGGTGCTGCGTCCTTATTCCTTGCGCAGTAAAAACTTTAGGCGTGCCCCCGGTATAGGTGCGCAGCAAGAAGACAAGGAGACTCATGTCTGTCGAGACTATAGCAATTACCGTCAGTGGCCAGGAACAGCAGGTTGCTGCCGGCACAAGAGCAGCGCAGCTTTTTAGCGAGCAGCCTACCGTGGTTGTTGCTCGCGTCAATGACGAGCTGGTGGATCTTAGCTATGTGCTTCAGGCGGCAGATAGGGTTGATCCTGTTTTTATTGCTGATCAAGACGGGCTTGATGTACTGCGTCATTCTGCAGCTCACGTGATGGCTCAAGCTGTTCAGCAGTATCGACCCGATGCAAAACTCGGTATTGGGCCTTATATTAAGGACGGGTTTTATTTTGATTTTGATGTGGCCGAGCCTTTTACCCCTGAGGATCTCAAAAAAATTGAGAAGCTGATGGTCAAGATCATTAAATCTGGTCAAAAGTTCCAGCGTCGTGAGGTCAGCCTTGAGCAGGCCCAAGAAGAAATGGCTGAAGAGCCCTACAAGCTAGAGCTCTTAGAGCTGAGCCAGGGTCCTGGATCTGGGGCTGATGCTGCAGACGGTGCCAGCGTGGAGGTTGGTCGGGGGCAGATCACTATCTACGATAATGTTCATCCTAAAACCGGTGAGGTGGTCTGGAAGGATCTCTGTAGGGGGCCTCATCTGCCGCATACTAAGCTGATTGCTCACGGTTATGCGTTGATGCGTTCTGGAGGGGCCTACTGGCGTGGCTCAGAGAAAAACCCTATGCTTCAGCGGATTTATGGTACGGCCTGGCCCTCTAAGGATCAGCTGCAGGCCTATAAAGATCGTCTTGCTGAGGCTGAACGCCGGGACCACCGTCGCCTGGGTGAAGAGCTGGATCTTTTTTCTTTTCCTAAAAACCTGGGTTCGGGGCTGCCGGTATTTCATCCTAAGGGTGGAATTATCTTGCGCGAGATGGAAGACTATGTGCGTGCCCGCCACCTTGAAGAAGGTTTCCAGTATGTGGCTACTCCCCATATATCTAAGGAAGATCTTTTTTATACGTCCGGTCATTTGCCCTACTACCAGGACGATATGTTTCCGGCGATGGAAGCCGATAACGGTAATTATCGTTTGAAGGCTATGAACTGTCCTATGCATAATGAGATTTTTAGGTCTCGTGGACGGTCCTACCGGGAGCTGCCCTTGCGTCTTTTTGAATTTGGTTCTGTTTATCGGAACGAAAAATCTGGGGTGCTCCAGGGCCTTACCCGGGTACGTAAGGTTACCCAGGATGATTCGCACAGTTATGTCAGCAAGGAGCAGGCTCCGCAGGAGATTCGTCATCTGCTTAATTTTGTGCTTTCTTTGCTGAATGATTTTGGGTTGAAAGATTTTTATCTTGAGCTTTCCACCCGCGATGTTTCTGGGGATAAAAAAGATAAATTTATTGGTACCGATCAGCAGTGGGAAGAAGCTACTGCGGTTCTTGAAGAGGTGGCTAGGGCAAGCGGTATCACCTTGGTTCCCGATCCCGGCGGAGCTGCTTTTTATGGGCCTAAGATCTCTGTTCAGGTTAAGGACGCTATTGGTCGTACCTGGCAGATGTCAACTATTCAGTATGACTTTAACCAGCCGCAACGGTTTGGTTTAGAGTACCAGGCTTCAGACGGCAGCCGGCGTGAGCCTGTTATGATCCATTCAGCCAAATTTGGTGCCTTTGAACGCTTTTTGGGGATCTTAACCGAGCACTATGCCGGTGCTTTCCCCGCCTGGTTGAGTCCGGTTCAGGTTATGTGTATTCCCGTGGCGGAGGCCTTTAACGACTATATGGGTCAGGTTGCGCAGCGGCTTCAGAAAGAGGGGGTCCGGGTTGAGGTGGACTACGGTACGGACCGGTTCCCCAAAAAGATCCGGACCGCGTCAAAAGAAAAGGTGCCTTTTATTGTGATTGCTGGTGGGCAGGATCAGGAGCAGCAGGCGGTTTCTTTCCGTTATCGGGATGGCTCCCAAGAAAACGGGGTTGGTCTCGATGCTGCTATTGCTAAGATCCTTACCCATATTAGGAGCCGCAGTAATGAGGACCCCGGGGCTGAGCAGGCCCAGAACCAGCAGAGTTAGCCTTTTAGCTTCTGGTGGAGAAGGGGACAATGCCTGCTGATGACCGGATAAGCTGGCAGTGGAAACTTGGTAGCTTAACCCTCAAACTCAGAGAGCGTTGGGTTTATCTAGCTACGCAGCTGCTTGCCGGGCTGATTAGTGCGGTTTTATCTATTGTGCTCGTTTTTTCGGAGGCAGAGCAGAAAACGTGGATTACGGTGACCCTGGCCTTGCTGGGTTTTAGTGTTGTTGTGTCAACGGTTTGTGATAAAACCGCAGATTTACATCAGAAAAAAATTGCCCACCGAGATCAGAAAGAGATTCTTAACGCAGGTTACCGGGCCTTGCAGCCTATTATCAAAATGCTGGATTTACTGCTTAAAAATACGGCCCACCACCGGGAGGTTAAAAGCGATAGGTTTCTTTTCCTGCCCGAAATGCTGGTTACCCTGGTGCTTGGCCTGGTCGATGATTCACAGGTTCGGGCGAGCTATTACAGGTTAGCTGGGCCTGTTGCTGGGCAGTATCGGGTTCAGGAGATCTACTCTAGCGGTTACCTACCGCGTGCTGCCGGCAGCTTTAGCCTGCAGGCGGACTCTGCCTTGAGCTGCCTCATCAGGGGCGGGGATCTAGCTGCCAGGATCCGGGAGAGCTCTGCCTATAAGCAGGAACTGCCTGAGCAGGGAGAATTTTCTGAGGCTTTGGTTGTGCCGGTCCAGTCTCAAAGTCATACCTATGCTCTTTTAATGTTAGAAACGGTAGAAGTTGGCCTGTTAACAGAAACGGACCGACTTGCCATGATTGTTTTAGCTCGCTCGGCAGCGCTACTACTAGAAACTAGGGCAACAACCCCGTAAAATATTTCTCAAGAGAGGAGAATGAAATGTCACTTACCCTTGATGAGCGTCGTGAACGTTTCATCCGTGGTCTCAAAAACGATATGGAACGTGGTTATCAGGATTCGGTTCTGCGCGCCCAAGAATTAGAAGACCGGCGTAAAAATTTGGCTAAAGAAACAAAGCAGACAAAGGTTAAAACCTTTTTTATGACCGGTAAAAAATAGGTTCAGCAGGGTGGGGTAGACTAGTGAGCCAGCCTGCTCCCAGGCCTTGTGTGGACCGCGGCTGCTCAAGAAATCGGAAGGTAAAAGATGGCTGAAACTCCTACCTACCAGACCGATGATTTTGAGCTTCCCGCTGTACCCGACGCTTTTCAGCGCCTCTGGACGCCACACCGTCGAGCCTACGTTAAAGCTGGCCAGCAGGACTACAGTGAAGCCACCTGCCCTTTTTGCTCCGCTCCGCACCGAGAAGACCGGGAATCGCTCATTGTCCACCGCGGCCAGCAGGCCTTCGTCCTGCTTAACCTCTACCCCTATAACCCCGGGCACCTGCTGATCTGCCCCTACCGGCACGTAGCCGACTACGATCAGGCAAGTCCGGCAGAGGTAGAAGAAATAGCTCATTTGACACAAGAGGCCATGGGGATCCTACGGCGGGTCAGCAAAGCCCACGGATTTAATATAGGCATTAATCAAGGAAAAATCGGCGGAGCCGGAATAGCAGACCACCTCCACCAGCACCTGGTGCCTCGCTGGTCTGGAGACACCAACTTCCTACCCATCGTAGCCGGAGCAAAAACGGTCACCCAAACCCTGGCCGAGATCCAGCAGCTCCTTGCCCAAGCCTGGAAAGAAACATACCCCCACTAGAAGTCAGCCCCCAACCTCTACCCAGCAGATAGCAGCGCACTGTTAGAATAAGAGCCATGTCTAGACCTGTCACACGCCTTCTTGGCCAAGGTGTCCGTTACCTTACAAAACTACGCGGCGGAGGATCAGCCTTCCCCGGCCTCGTCATGGAAAAACTGCACCCCCACTTTGTTCCAGAAGAACTAGCAAAACTTCCTCACGGCGTTGTTGTTGTTTCCGGCACCAACGGAAAAACCACCACCACCAAGATGGTGGTCCAGCTCCTCCAATCCCAAGGCCTTAAAGTTTTTACCAACCGCACCGGCTCAAACTTTGTGCGCGGAGTAGCAGCAGCCCTGCTCGCAGAGATGGATATCCGAGGCCGGCTAGAGGCAGACATCGCCGTCTTAGAACTTGATGAAGCCCACGCCGTGCACTTTGTTAAAAAAGTTAAACCCACCCACAGCCTCCTACTCAACGTCCTCAGGGACCAGCTCGACCGCTTTGGAGAAATTGATACCACCCGCCGCATGCTAGCCCAAGTAGCTCAGGCAACCAGCGACACCGTGGTTCTTAACAGAGAAGACCCCCGCATCCGATCCCTAGCCCAAGAAGTAGCAGCCCAAACCAAAATCAACTACTTTGGACTCTCACCCAACCTACGATCCCTCTTCCCCTCAGACGACCAGATGCGTTTAGAAGGCCAAGGAAAAGACCACAAGGAAGCACAGACCCAAGAACTACCAGAAGCCACCGTCATCCTAGAAGGCTTCACCGGCACCCAGGCCCAATTCCTGATCAACGGCCAGAAACAAGAAGGCAGGGTCAACCTCTACGGCATCTACAACATCTTCAACGCAGCAGCAGCCATGGCCCTGACCCTAGCAGTCATGGGCAAAGAAGCAGACCAGCCGGCCCTAGTCAAAGAACTAGCAAAAATCAGCCCAGCCTTCGGCAGAGGCGAAACCATCTACATCAACAAGCAACCCATCCAACTACTCCTGGTCAAAAACCCCTCAGGCTTCCGCCTATCCCTAGCAAGCGCCGACGCCCAAGACTACGCAACCATGATCGCCATCAACGACCAATACGCCGACGGCCGAGACGTCAGCTGGCTCTGGGACGTAGACTTCCACAGCCTCAAAAACAAAGGCGTAGACACGGTATCCGGGGTACGAGCCTACGACATGGCCCTACGCCTAGCCCACGACGACGTACCCGTACAAAACATCCAGGAAGACCTCAACCAAGCCCTCACCAGCTTCATAAAAACCTCCGCCAACAAACCCATGCGAATCTTTTGCACCTACACCGCCATGCTTACCCTCCGCAAAGAACTAAGCAAAATCACAGAGGTAGAGGACATCTCCTAAATGACACCCCAAAAAATAAACATCGTACAGCTATACCCACGAGACATGAACATCTACGGAGACTGGGGCAACACCCTCTCCCTAGCACGCAGGGCACAAGGACACGGCTTCGAAACAGAAATCATCGACTACAACCAAGGAGACAACTTCCCCCACCAAGCAGACATCCTCCTGGGCGGCGGCGGACAAGACTCAGGCCAAACCCTCATCCAAGAAGACCTCCACAAACAAGCCGACAGACTCCGCCAACTAGCAGACGAAGGCACACCCATGCTAGTCATATGCGGCCTATACCAGCTCTTCGGCAAAGAATTTAAAACAATCAGCGGCCAAACCCTACCCGGCATCGGCATCTTTGACGCAGTAACCATTGGCGGAAAAGAACGCCTTATCGGAAACATCGTAGAAGAATCAGAAGAATTCGGAACCATCGTAGGCTACGAAAACCACTCCGGCCTCACCACCCTCGGACCAGGAGTACAACCCCTAGGCAAAGTCAGCAAAGGAGAAGGGAACAACACCCAAGACTCCACCGAAGGAGCCAGATACAAAAACGTCATCGGCACCTACCTACACGGCTCCCTCCTACCCAAAAACCCCCAAATCTCGGACTACCTCATCGCACAAGCCGCCCAAAAAAAATACGGCCACTTTCAAAGCCAGCACATCGATGACACCCTAGTCAACAAAGCCCGCCACAGCGCCATATCTAGACCCCGATAAAACAGAACAAAACACCCGCTGCTGGGTTCTCAGCAACTCTAGCGTTAGAATTGAAGCCGCTTCCAAAGAATTTCCGTGCCCCACGGCACCGCATCACAGTAAGGAGACCACATGTCGGGTCACTCCAAATGGGCAACCACAAAACACAAAAAAGCCGCCATCGACGCAAAACGAGCCAAAGCCTTCGCAAAATACATCAAAGCAATCGAAGTCGCAGCCCGCATGGGCGGACCCGACGCCGCCGGAAACCCAGCCCTAGACCTAGCCGTCTCCAAAGCAAAGAAAAACTCAGTCCCCAACGACAACATCGACCGAGCCATCAAACGCGGCGCAGGCCTCACCGGCGAAACCATCGACTACACAGAAATCATGTACGAAGCCCGAGGCCCACAAGGCACAGCCCTCTTCATCGAATGCCTCACCGACAACCGCAACAGAGCCGCAGCAGAAGTACGCACAGCAGTAACCCGCAACGGCGGCACCATGGCAGACCAAGGATCCGTCGCCTTCATGTTCGAACGAAAAGGAGTCGCAGAAGTCAGCAAAACCCCCTCCCTCACCGAAGACGACGTCCTCCTAGCCGTCCTCGACGCAGGCGCCGAAGAAGTTATAGACGAAAACGACACCTACACCGTCATCTGCGAAGCCAGCGACCTACCCGCCATCCGCAAAGCCCTCGAAGCAGCCCAACTCGACTACAACAACGACGACCCCGTCTTCAGACCAACCATGCAAGTCGACCTCGACCTCGAAGGCGCCAAAAAATTCCTACGACTGGCCGAAGCCATCGAAGAACTCGACGACGTCCAAAAC
This sequence comes from Rothia sp. (in: high G+C Gram-positive bacteria), assembly GCA_030524105.1. Classification (GTDB taxonomy): domain Bacteria; phylum Actinomycetota; class Actinomycetes; order Actinomycetales; family Micrococcaceae; genus Rothia. The sequence continues at coordinate 20,634 of JAUNHE010000009.1, read as the reverse complement.
GTCTACTCCAACGCAGACATCAAAGAATCCATCCTCACCGACCTAGAAAACAACTAAACAGTGAGCACACAGGCAGACAAACCCACCCTGCCAACACCAGACCTACAACCAATAGCCCGAACCCCCCACACCGCCCGAATCCTAGGCGTCGACCCAGGCCTCACCCGATGCGGCTTTGGCCTGGTCGACGTCTCAGCCAACCGCACAACCACCTTCATCAAAGTCGGCATAGCAGGAACAGCAGCACAAGACCCACTCGACCAAAGAATCCTACAAATATTCAAAGCCACCCACACATGGCTAGAAACCTACCAACCAGACGCCCTAGCCATAGAACGAATCTTTGCCCAAGAACAAGTCAACACCGTCATCGGCACCGCCCACGCCGCCGGCGTCATCATCGCAGCCGCCGCCAGCCGAACAATCCCAGTACACTTCCACACACCATCCGAAGTAAAAGCAGCCGTCACCGGATCCGGACGAGCAGACAAAGCATCAGTAGCACGCATGGTCAGCAAAATCCTAGGACTAACCACCCCACCCCGCCCAGCCGACGCCGCCGACGCCCTAGCCATCGCCATCTGCCACGGCTGGAGAGGCGGAACCGCCGGAGCCGGCCTAGACCTCAGCCAAGGAGTACAAACCCACCAAGGCTCCAAACCAACAAAACCCACCCAAACACTGACACCAGCACAAAAACAATGGCTAGCAGCAGAAAGCAAAACAAGCCAAAAAAACCGCAAAAGCTGGAAGTAGTACATATATTCGAATAGAATTGTGGCCATGATTAGTTCCCTCACCGGCACAGTAACCCACCTAGGACTCGAAAACCTAGTACTAGACGTAAACGGCTTCGGCATGCTCATCCACGCCCCCACCCGAACCCTAACCAACCTACGACTAAAACAAGAAACCACAATACTAACCAGCATGATCGTACGCGAAGACTCCATGACCCTCTACGGCTTTTCAGACCCCGCCGACCGCGAAGTCTTCGAAACCCTACTCTCCGTCTCAGGCATCGGACCACGAATCGCCCTCGCCGTCCTAGGAGTACACACAGCACACGAAGTCGAACAAGCCGTCTCCACAGGAGACGACAAAGCCTTCAGCAAAGTACCGGGAATTGGCCCCAAAGGCGCTCGCCGAATTGTTTTGGAGTTAGCGGGCAAGCTGATTTTAGGTGATGACCAGGCTAAGCCGGCTAGTAGCCAGACAGAAGCAGTAGCCTGGAAGCCGCAGGTCCTAGACGCTCTGATGGGGCTGGGCTGGTCAGAGAAGGACGCTTCGGCGGCTATTGATTCATACGTCAGCGCAAACCCGCAGATAGCTACGGCCTCGCTTGCTCAGGCCCTTAAGGCGGTTCTTGCCTCGCTGGGGTCTGGGCAGACCACGACTCGTTACTAAAGTAAGGCTACTATTGTGAGGAATTCCCTATGACCGGCTCACCATTACCGGACTCCCGTGCCAGCCAACAAGAGTTTAGCAGCCCGGTATCTTCTCGTCTGGTTGCCATGGAAGAGGAACCCGAGGAGAAAATGATTGAGGCCGCCCTACGGCCCAAGTCCTTAGATGATTTTGTGGGCCAGCAGCGGGTTCGAAGTCAGCTGGCCTTATTACTGCAAGCCGCTAAACTTCGGGGCAGAAATGCAGATCATGTCTTATTATCGGGGCCACCGGGACTGGGTAAAACCACGCTGTCCATGATTATTGCTACTGAAATGGAAGTACCGTTACGGATTACTTCTGGGCCAGCTATTCAACATTCTGGGGACCTAGCAGCAATTCTATCGTCGCTGACCCCCGGTGAGGTTCTCTTTTTAGATGAAATACATCGGATGTCCCGCCCTGCCGAAGAAATGCTGTATATGGCCATGGAAGATTTCCGGGTGGACATTGTGGTGGGTAAAGGGGCCGGGGCAACCTCAATCCCTCTAGAACTACCGCCTTTTACCCTGGTAGGTGCGACAACACGGGCCGGTCTGCTGCCCGGGCCTTTGCGGGACCGTTTTGGTTTTACCGGTCATTTGGAGTTCTATTCGAAGGCGGAACTTGAGTTAGTTTTGCGCCGCTCTGCTGGGTTAATGGATATGAAGATTTCTCCCGAAGGTTATGCTGAGATTGCCAGTAGGTCTAGGGGGACACCCCGCATTGCCAACCGTTTGTTACGACGGGTGCGGGACTGGGCCCTCGTTTATAAGGTCGATTATATAGGAGCTGAGCAGGCTGCTTCAGCTTTAGATATGTACGAAGTCGATGCTGCCGGCTTGGATCGTCTTGATCGTGCTGTTCTTGGAGCATTAATCCACAACTTTTCTGGCGGGCCAGTGGGGCTTTCTACTCTGGCTATTGCCGTGGGGGAGGAAACGGAAACAGTTGAGACGGTGGCCGAACCCTATTTGGTGCGTCAGGGATTGATGGGTAGAACACCGCGAGGGAGGGTTGCTTTAGCAGCAGCCTGGCAGCATCTGGGCCTAGAACCGCCAGAAGGTAGCGGCTAGGATTTATTCCCAGGAGTCAGAACACTTAGGTTGCATATTAATAGTTCTGGTTTTTATGAGGTCCTTCTTAGAAGATAAGAATAGTTTATCTTTGCGAGTATATTTCTCCTGGCTATTATTCTTTTATTAGAAATCTTTTCCAGTCTTGTTGCAGATAAAATAGACAGATCGACGAGGGGCTAGTGGAAAATGAGGCCAAGGCAAAGAGGCGCTTCTATAGAGGCTTATTCATAAGAGGGGGTACAACCCAACCGCCACCAACTAGACAACGGCCCCATCAGACGGCAAAAATATGAGTGTTAAATCTCTACAAATAACCTCAAGCCATACCGGAAGAACCGTTGCTACACCAGCGTACAACCGCCGCTCACAGCCAAGCAGTTCCCACGTTACTAAGCAGCCATCTCACCTGGACCAAACCAGACCGAAAACCTTACAAGCTCACCCAAGAAACCCCACCCCACTAGTTTGAATCTTGGCAAACAACCTGAAAGTACCAGGATTCCTCGTGATAGATGGCAAACTCCTAGGCATCACCGATCCACTACCTGAGGCCAAACATGGTGCTCATGCCTTACAGAGCTCACAGGCTAGATAAGCTGCTAGATTCCTGAATTTTGGCCGATAAGGGATACGTGGGACAGGGCATGGCCAAACCCCAGTTCGTCCTAAGTCTGGACAACGGCTAAATCGGGAGCATAAAAAGAATAATCGGATACTCAATCGTCTGCGGTCGGTAGTGGAGTGGGTGAAAAGCTCAGGCTAAGAACCGACAGGTTCTGTACACAGATTTCAGGCAGCCACTGGGTTCATACAGGCAGGCATTTTCGGTAGTACGAGAGTTAGTGTTTTTATGCGGCTGGGGTACCTTACAAATGATCCCCTCATAGTTTTCGTTACGCCTATATTATCGCCCAGGGCAAAGAACCCATACATTAACATCGTGAGCAACACGTTCACCCTGTTTCCGATGGCAATGAACTCGTGATGCTCTCCTTTATCGAAGTAAAGTAGAGATAAGAAAAGCACTCATTTGATGATGAGTGCCCTGTTCCCAAACCGCGAAACATGGGAGCCTCCTAAATAATGCGCCTGAAATCCGATATATTAGGGTGACTCGGTATAAGAAGCTAGACGTGAAGTATCCGGAAAATCTACCCACTACCCTAGGGAGAACCATTAATGGGGTGCATATGCCCTAGGTGGGTCTTTGCCAGAATGAAAACTTGAGTCTGATTATCAGCCTGCTGTGCGGCTAACTGGCGTAGGCGGTCGCCAACGATACTGGCTGCACCCTAGTACCGGTCACGATCATGTTTTGTATATCTAGAGCCTGGAAAACCGAATCGATCAGTTTGATATCAGGGATAATCCCCTCTTGAATACGTTGCATGTTTTAGCACATCTAGCTGAGTATAAGCCGGTAGTTGGTAGGTATTTCATTATAAATTTCTGTATAGCCTGATGCCTAAGCTTATGCGGTGGGTGTACGTCGCAGCTAGATCTTTATCGAAGCCGCTGATTATGGAAAGCAAAGCGGTGGCTTCATCCGTGACCGTAAACTAGTACAAGGTATGGGGTCTCATATGAGTTGTTTCAACGGCGATATAGGCATTGCAAACAGCGACTTTAGCTTCCCCAGGGGGTGACTATGTCTACTCTGCGTATAGTAAGTTTGGGAAGGCAGACAACCTGGATTTTCAGGTACTGGGTAATAGTTAATGGTATAGCGCTGATAGTTTTGGGCTAGCCTGTGTTCTATTCCTGATACCGGCGGAGATACTTCTTCTGGCTATTTGGTGTCTCAAGTCAGGGGGGGGTGAGTTGGTTACTTACGCTTCTAGTGTGACCCTGTTCAGGGCTGTTTGGTAAGCATTTATAAAAGGTAACGGGGCTTGGGTTGCCCCCATGATTGATTAGTTTCTAAAAGCTGGAGCGGAACTGGACCCAGAATATGTCAAGTCAAAACTTACAGAATCTGCTTCAAAAAGACATGAAGACTTATCTCACTAGCTGGCTGAAGCGTGCTTATGAAAATGGTCTGGATACTTGTGATTCTGACAAGGATCGCAGTGTACACGAAAGTTCCACAACGTAGAGTGCAGTGCAGGAAGCCATAATGGCACCAGATACGGCCCAGAGATCTCGCAACAAGGGCATCGGGCTTGTGATCAGTAGGAGTAACGATATAATGGCTAAAGTCAAGGCATAGTAGTCCAGGGTTCGCCGATAGGTCCACGTGAGAGATAGAAAATGGACAGCTACCGTTCCTGCTAGAAGAATTCCAAATGGCCACCAAATATCTAGCCAAAATCCGATCCAGAGGCCAATTGCAGCCGCACCAAACTCCGCGAAAGAGGTTATGGTGATGAGGACGGCTTGCTTCCTGCTTCTTACCTTGTGTATTTTGGCAGGAGAGGACGTTACTAGCCTAGTAAAAACAAGCCCAACACCGAAAAGTGCTAGAAACAGGCCAGCAGCAAGAAATGCAAGGTATACGGATGAAGTCGATAAAATCGGTATCAAATAAAGTATCGTGAATGTACACAGAAAACCTATATTTACTGTAGTACCATGCTTCAGTTGCGTACCGTTCGGGTATTTTTGATCTGGATTAGGAGAACGAATGGGGGAGTAATCGTGGTTTTGCCTTTGATCCATGATGCTCCTTGATAATTTTTCTGAGTCGTTCGGATTGCAAGACGCGTTGCTGCTTCCAGCCAAAGTCAATAGGGATTAAGTTCGGAGACACGGTCATAACGGTTTCTAAACCTAATGATTGCTCAAATTTAGATGTTTGTCTGTGAGTCCAGACATCTATATCTTCATTGTGCAAACGAGTAATAATGTAATCTAGAAGTTCGTTGATGGGCTGCTCGCTCCAGCTTTGCCAATCAGATTCGAAGGATATAGAGTTACTGGTATCGGTTCCTGTGAACTCCAGGTATGCTTGTTCTGTAGTATACATGCCAAATAGCGGGTGGTCTTCGATGCTAGCACACAGCGTGGGGTTAGAATGTAGGTATTCAATTTTATCGCGATGGTTTCGTGCGAATGCAGCACGCTCATTAATGTAAGTCCACACTTCATTGATGGCTCCGCTAACAGCTTGCGTTATATCAGGGTGGCATGACGCCCCGACCGCAAGTACAGGTCCGACTTCATCAGAAATCAGTGCGGATGAAACCACCACAGGGATACCAATGATGGATGGCAGTAACCCGCATTTAAGTTCAATCCCCAGTAATGAGGACCGCACTCTCAGTTTTTCGAGGCTAGTGATACTGCTCAAATCGATTGGACTCGCATTGATGCTGGCATACCAACACCCAACAAACGAATCGCGCTCGATAAGTTCCAACACCCCAAAAAGCTGGGCCTCCGCAAGGGTAGAGCCGGTGGCGCACCCTGATGAAGTACTGAACGCCCACGGTTGGTACTTCATTTGCTGTCCGTAATACACATATTCACGCGGTATCCATGCCTTCTCACCATCAGCAAGGCGCGTGACACGCACCCATTCATGAGGCTGATCGGTGTTGTATTTAGCGCCAAACACATCGTAGAAGGCATCTGGGTAAGGTGGAAAATCTGCGGGCGTGAGTATAGTTCCGTCCAATTCGCTGGCTTTACAAAGAACCGACCGCGGTTCACTCTCAAGTGCTCCGACTCTGCGTTCGATGCCCTCTAAAAGTGCGGCAGTTTCACTTAAGCTGAAGCTGTTCAAATGCCCAGACCAAGATAGACTTCTAACTTCTTTCCCATTCCAATTTGGAGTTTTACCAGTAGCTGGAGAGGAAGTTACCCACCCGATCTTTAGATTTGGTGGGCAGCCCAGGTAGGATGCAACAGGATTTGTGAGTACTTCACGGGGCAGGTATATATCTGCCAAAGGTTTTGCACGAAGCTTCTGGCTTACGACACGACTGTCGGGGGAACTGCCTCTAGTCTGTTGTGTTGCGTCAGGACTATCCCCTTTTTTCGATTCAGCATCAATATAAGGGTATCGTGACAATCCATTCCCCCGTTCCCAGATTCTGCCAAAGGTAGGACTACCTCGTCGAATCTGTCCACGTGCTGTGTGAAACTCCCATACGCTGTTACAGTTTTCCTCGATTCTGCTTAGTTCGAGGCATGCATGTTGAAGACTTGTTGTTATTCCAGAAAAGATCTGGCTGCCAGTAAATACACGCTTTGCTGAAGGGTTCGCGCAAATTTCTACTATTTGGTTCTGGCGCGTACGTAACCAGCGCTCCCGTAGCTCTTCGACCTCCAAACTATCTCGCAGATCTTGGGTAGTTACAAGAATTCCTCCGGGAATAGTAAAGAGATTCTGTGCGACTTCAGTAAACATATTCATCTCGTGGGCAGTTTGGCTTATTTGAATCTCATGAACCGCTGGGACAATAAGCACAATACGAAGCCCACAGTAATCAGATACACCATGCCGATGCCGAAATCCTTCCAGGTTCCGACATTAATGAGCGCCATAGAAATACTTTCTCGCATATGGTAAATCGGCGTGTATGGAGCAATGCTCTGAGCCCAATCCGGCAACATTTCTAGCGGCATCATCGCTCCACCAATAATGCCGAGCGGAATAATGATGAATGTCGCTGCCATGGAAACACCCGCCATTGATGGCACGAAGATACCTAGTGCAACACCGACGAAGAAGAATAGAAGATATCCGAATACGGCAGGAATGACTGCGATGGGCAAGGTTGCAGCTGGCGATACGCCGAGGATCAATGCAAGTACAAACAGCAGTAGAATTTGTCCTAAAAGCAAAAGTGTACCGGCTGATGCCTGCGCGGCAAGCACAGTATTTGAAGACAATGGGAAGTTTCTAAGCACATTGAACATACCGTTTTCACGCCACAGTGCCAAGTGAGTGGCTCCCGCGTAAATTCCTACGAAAGCGGCACCAAATGCTATCATATTCGCGCTAATGCTACCCGTTAAATCCGTGCCGGGAGCTGAGTCTTTCAAAGTAGTCGTAAGAATAAATAGTAAGGCAGCTGGAAAGGCAAAAGTAAAAAACAGAGTGGACCAATCGCGCAAATCATATTTCAGCATAGTTTTCGATAACGACTTGTACGAGTTCATATCACGTAGTCCTTCCCAGTGATTGTTAAGTAAACATCCTCGAGCCTTCCCTCTGACACGTGGGCACCACTGGTTGTAACTCCAATGGATTCCAGGGCAATGAAAAGTTTTGCCGTGTCACTGGTGCGGATTGCGATCCCTTCCTGGGTAACTCGAACTTGGCCCTCACCAAATTTGGCAGAAATTATGTCTGCCTGGTGAAGCGCGTGCGGAAGTAGCACCGTGGATCCAAGAGCTGCCTTCTCAATCAGCTTGCGGGGGCTCTCGGTAATGAGAATCTTGCCCTCATCCACGATGGACACCACGTTGCACAGGCGTTCAGCTTCATCTAGAAAGTGCGTAGTGTAGAGCGTAGTTACGCCGTCTAAATCAGTACTTTGAAGCAGCGAAACAAGGTTGCGTCTGGTTTCAGGGTCCAACCCGGCAGTCGGTTCATCTAGGAACAGTACTTTTGGCTGATGAATGATTGCGGTTGCAACGGCTAGACGCTGACGTTCACCACCTGAGAGAGCCTCAACTTTGGTCTTTATGGCATGCATGAGATTGAGCTCTTCGATGAGCTGTGACACTCTACTTTGCGGCGCTCCTTGCAGCTCTGCAACAACGGTGAGGTGTTCTAAAAGAGTAGTTTTCGGAAAGAAAGAGGAACGCTGTGGTTGTATCCCAATCTGACCTAGAAGACCGATGTTTCGTGGATAGGGGTTTTGTCCCAGAAGGCGGACTGTGCCATGAGCTGGTGCGCAAAATCCCTGAATGGTCGTAAAAAGTGTGGTTTTTCCTGCTCCGTTAGGGCCGATGATTCCGTGAAATGATCCAGGTTTAACCTCAAGATTGATGCCATCAAGGATAGTTTTCCCTTTGATCTTGACGGTCATATCTCTGATATCCACAATTGGATCTGTCATTCATAACTTCCTTGTGAAAATGTGGGATACGCGGATTGGTATCGCTTATTCCACACGTTTTGTTCTATCGCGATGGTTAGTGGGTTGTGCTGTAATGCCTCGGTTGGAGGAAAATTACCTTTGGTAAAACCTATCTACCTGATAAATATCAAGATATATCAAGCCTCTCAACATTTGGTGTAGAAGCACACTTTAGTCGGTTCGGCCGTCACCGCCGGGTTATTTCCAGGTAAATGCCCGGGCGGTGACGGTTTTTATACCGGGTTAGATCTATTTTTAGGCGTTCCTTTTACTCTTTTGTGTGATTTACGCTGCTGCACAAGACGATGTTGAGGTGCAGCACGAGGAGCAGGTTGAAGAGCAAGAAGATGAGGAAGAAGACGAACAGGTGGAGCCAAAGGCCATGTCTGCGTAGTCTACGTAGTCCTTAACTTCAAAGGTTTCCGAGGTAAAGGCCTCTAGCTCAGTTGCTAATGCTTCGAGATTCATAGCGTTCCTTTCTATTTTGCCCTTCAGGGCTAGTTTAGAATGAGCCGGATGGCCCACCCTACTGCTGCTAGCCATGTTCCGATTGCAACTAACAGCAAGACTGGATATGCGCATACCGCTACGCGAGTTTTCCCTGGCAGCGACGAGGGGAGCTTGTATTTGCGCGTTAGTATGTTGAAGCTGACGGCTTGGATTTGGTCTACTCCGCTGATTGTTTCAAGGATTCTGGTGGCATCGGTGTTTGGAAAGAACGAAATGCTAAGGCCTATGATAATTACGTCGATGAGGATACAGATGGCTGCAATAGTTTGGAGTTCGGGTATTTCGATACTCCAAAATAGAGTAATGGGGATTGTGGCAAGAAGCATCGACACTAGCGGCCCTGCGGCAATCACCGCTACTTTGTGTTTTGGCTGCATTAAGGAGATGCCAGGCATGTGTGTATTTGGCATAGGAAGAATTCCAAAACGTGCTAGGGCTAAATATGGTTCACGTTTTGAGTACGCATTGAATACTGCAGCATGCGCATTTTCGTGTGTAAACGTGACGAGTGTTAACCATGAAACAGCGACGAAGATACCCATTGCTACATAGATAAACTGTGAGCTCTTGATCGCAAGTAAGGCACTTGGAACCGTTATGCTAAGGGCAACGAAAGAGGCAATCCCGAAGATAGCAAGTAGCGTGAACGCAGTTTCAGAAGCTAGCCAGGGTAGAGTCTTCCATAGCGCCAGTATGCCTCGTTGTCTGCTTACGCTCGTAACTTGATTGTTTCGAGCCGACGGCGCCTGTCTGGACTGTGCATCGACCTGCCTCGTCCCTTGCTTTACTGTAAAAGGGCGCTCAATAACTCCAAAGAATGCGAACTTATTCAATGTTGTGAAGAGTTTGCCGTTAGGTAGTCCCAGCCCATCCGCTTGTAAGCACTGCTCGATATCGCCTACGCTCTTCTTGCCGTCAACCCTTTCTAGAATTAGCCTTTCAACAAGGCCGATGCTAATTAGGCGTTCAGAGCCTCCAACACATAGATCGGAAATGATGGCTGTGCCGTTCCATCTGGCTGGGCCAAGCTCAAGCTGCGATTGTTTTTTTGGTACCCAGTTTTTCAGCTCAGTTGTCATTGGTCTTTGCCTTCCGCATTGCTTCCACAATCTGGTAGGCAATGAATGCCTCGTCAGCTACTGAAACCATAATACGATTGTTAGTCATATGAATGAATGAGTGACACAAAGACCATGCTGCATCCTGTGGGTCTGAAACTTCGCGTATTCCGTCCTCGTATTTGAACGTTAATGGGGCAATTGTACAAGCATCTTCGATTTGTTTGCGCGCTCTAGTGCAAATCCTTACCCAGTCTTTAAGAATTTGTGGAAAATCTTCAACGTTCCCTGAGAGGATGGAGCTTGCACGCGGCACAATCTTCTTGCGGATATTGTTAACTGTCGCAGTATGTTGAACCCTTCCCTCTTTTGTTTCATATGCAGGGTTCATGTCGTAACCATCGGTCCACCGGCGGTGGTATGCGACAAAGAAATCTTCGATGAGGCTGAGATCTTTTAACATACATACCGCGGTGATGAACGTGATCTGGGTTGAAATACCAAGCAAGATCGTTCTAACACCCATATTTCCGAGTTCCATCAGTTTGATCATCAGATGAGTTGAATCCACGAATTGACGCTCAGAAATGAGCATGCCAACCTCACCGCCGTATCGTAGCCATTCTGGTTCATACTCGCGAATCTCGATTGAATTGTTTTTAGCAAACCTCGGATTTCCAAACTCGTCGAAATATTTCGGTCGATCTGCCGTTGTGAACTCGCCTTCGAAGAGGCTCTCGTAGAAGTTGTTGTCGGCGAGCTCAGCCATCGGATGATAGGAGGGGTGCTTTGCTAGGTAGTCCTCTACACGTGCAATCACTTTTTCGTTTACATGATTAACATTGTCGGGATGGACACGCAGACGCAGCCGTACGTGTGATCCTTCCAGCCAGTAGTTGATAAAGAAAAATTCAATAATATCGCCTTCATCAACCATATTCTGTGCCAGTGGTAGCAAACAGTCACGGAGTACCGTGAGCGGAGTACCACCGTAAAAGATGTGATAGGCACGCCAAGAGTTCTCTTCGCGCAACATATATTCATACTTGAGCGATGTTGGAACTTTAGTTAAAAATTGCACTACGCGTCCTCTGTCCAGCTGATACCTATCATCTGTTCACTCACCACAGCGGTGCCCTTGTGCCTGACGGACGGGTTTTCCGGAAGAACCTCAGTGATCTCCACAAAGGCCTCTCCTACTGCCTTGCGAATGTTGTTGTACAGGTTAGAGCAGGACAGCACCTGTAGTATATCAAAAAAATATGGTTTATTTGATGAGGATGACTCATCATGTATGCGAATAAAACTAGACATAGGCAAACCTCTGTCTGTCCAGAATTCGATCCATTCGATGTATCCTGATGCTGTCAGCGGATTTTGATTTGGGGTATCTATTGCGGGCAGGATTACCCTCGCTCTCGCAATAACCAGGTTGTCTAAATAAATCCTCGGAAAAAGTACCACGTGCCCTGGTGCTGGCTTGTCGAATACAACTTCAGTGAGTTTCCGGCTCATCTGACCCGATGGAGTGAACAGCGAAAGAAGCTGGTTGCGCTGCGGCGTCGCTGCTGGGACAAGGTATCCGGAGTAGATGGGGTGTATCTGTTCGGAGCCTCGATAGATAGCAAGACGGCTCTCGTTTTCGTTGAATCTTACCTCTAGATCATCTAATACAATCGTTTGTTGTGCGGTATCCCTGATTGGCTCACCGGGTAGTACTAGGCGTCTGTGAAATAGCGGCTCATGTAGATTTAGATTTGAGAAGAGAGCGCCACCTGATAGCTCTGCCAACAAAATCCCATATTTCTGGGCATGATTCTCCACATCTTGGGTGTACATGGTCGTTTCTTCGTCTAGCAGATGGGTAAACCGCGAAACCGGAAAGCCGATACCCCCGAAGGCATCATTCACTATCCATTGCGCATTTTCGCCGCGTTGTACGAGAAGGTTTGTATGCCGGAACGTCGGTTTAAATAGTTGTACCAACCTGCAGGCGTTACGCAGTGTTTCAGTCGCGTCTATAGGAATGATGTCGTTTATAGTAGCCATGCCAGCCTGTACCTTTTCATGAACCGCGTGAGCTTTAAGGTCGTTGGTTAATTGGCGCCTTGCAGCTACCCAGGTCCAGGCATCACCCCAACGCAACCAAGGATCGGTTGCAAGATTCTCGTCTTTCACAGAGGCGAGGTCGTACGATTCGAAGGAGCCGAACAATTCCTCGATGAATCCTTGTATAAACTCGTCGACTCCCATACTGGAGGTATTCTGGCTGTTGAAGTATCCGACCATGAGAGCATGCTTGACGTTCGAATCATCCAAAAAGTCAAGCAGCGTAAATAATGTCTGGATAGTTTCGTCTGAGACTTCTTGGTCAAAATACACGCTAGGCAAGCTAACGTCAACAATGACATCCTCGTAGACAACTGATCGTGGTAGCTGGCCTACAATTCCAGCCGCTCTATACATGCGGGCAACTGTATCGTGTAACGCCCTGATATCAGTTATGCGCTCCGTGGAGGTCTTGAGATTGACTAACCTTTTGGATCGCTCAAAATACTCTTCGATGAGCGTTGCGAGGTATTCGTCAAACACACGCACATTGCTCGCGATTTTGTTAAGCTGTTTCGCATCATAGGGATGGAGAGATAGGATTGGTATCTCAAGGAATCCAAGGCGGATAAGGTCGCCTAGAATATCGTATGAGGTTGTAAGTTCAATGTCGGCTCCTTCGCTGATTTGTCCGGCAAGTTTCCCTAGTGTTGTGCTGCTGCCTGGCTCGATCAAGCTGGCCACGGTGTTTGTGAGGGCGCTTTGCTTGACGTGGACAGTGCTTTCGGTGCACTTAGCGAAGTCGGTGCGCGAGCTGTTGTCTTTGAATTCCCAGGTTGTGCGGTTAATGATCATTTCGTTATCAACTTCGCGGACCGAGGATGAGATACGGACTTTAAGATGGCCAAGCTTGGATGGGTCTGATAGGAGCTGATTGAATACTCTCGCGATTGGATAGATGGAGGGGCGTGAAGCCCTTTTGGGGCTGACCGGATTATTATTACTCCTAGACACAATGGAAATCGGACTGAGTGTTGAGAACGGACTAGTTTTGTTCCCCGCACGAAGAATATAGGAGTGCAATGACCGCTCAGCTTTCCTATCTTCTTTGTCTACGGATCGAGTTGAAATATGTTCACTGAGTCTTTTAATCGCAGGAACAAGCGAGGGCGCAGAAATTGTTAGACCAGTCATGAATTCTTGGTTGTTTAAAAACTTTGAGATAGCCTCACGTTCCCACTGCATTGCTTTCTCAAAATTCTCGCTGATTACTTTGTATCCTTGTGCGAAAGCGTACGCTAGGTCGATGATTTTAGGAGCATGTTTGTTAACGGTTTGACGCGTGTTGTTGTCGAGTTCATCAAGGATGGAGACAGCTTTAGAGATATTCAGTTTGTAGAGTTCGCGTCTAAATGAGATCACAGCTTTACGCTTGTCTTGCCCAATCTCTCCAATAGCTATATGGAGAGCATCACTAATTTGTTCTCTGTTTCGTAATAATTCCGACTTTGTATATATGATCCTATTCATACTGTTAGAAAAGTCCGGGTAGTAAAGTTTGCGCATTGATTCTTGCGATATACCACCAAGGCGTAGCTGCGTGTAGTTATCTACAAACTTCATATAGTACCTCGCATTAGTGACGTGTCTGTGTAAAACTCTCCTGCGTACTGATTGTCGATACCAGTCATGATCATAAGCATTGGTGTCATCATGTCTTTGTCCATTCCAACATGTCTAGCGTGCGCGTCAGGATCGAACCCAAGGGCAGTGCCGGTTCCTACTCCGGATCGAACCGCTTCGACGGATACTGCCTGACATATAGCGCCAATCAACGCGTTGATAAGCCGGTATCCGCGTACGCCCCAAAGCCGCGATACTTCAAACACGTTTCCGCACGGGATAATAGTCGCTGCAGCTTTTCGTCCGTCGTAGTTCTTTAAGAAGTAGGTTTCTGCAAGGAAATCTTGTTGCGGTTTATCTTGCAATATCTTGAGCTTACGGTCTCGATACCTGTAGATTCCAGGATCAAGCCCCTCGATATTGTTTACAAAAATGAGATATTCCCATCTCAGTCCATTTTTGCTGTGATCGCGGGCAGTAAATTGTTTACACACTAAGTTTGCTGCGTCTAGCAGTGATTCCAGAGTTTGTGTGGAGTACCCTTCGCCGGTGAACCTGCCAAAGCTTGTTTGCCTGCGATGAAGTGCGTCCCACCAGTCAGTATTTCTTGCCCCACTCATATTTGTCGGGACGGTTCCACAGGCAAACGGAGCGGGACGTTGCGGGTAACTTTGCATGTCATTTTGCAGAGCGAGGGTAGTTGTAAAGTCCACCACTTGCGAAAAATTTGATGCGACTCGATTCGGGATTTTTGGCTTGTTCAAAGCGATAGCTGATTCCTTGAGCGGAACTTGTTCCCCCCATCCTTGCACCACATAGATGCCGATTCGGTCGGTATTTAACTCGAGGAGTTTGGCCAAGGCATCCTCATTCACCCACATGTCCCACGTATTCGCAGTACGTTTTCCAGTTATTTCAGCAATTGAGCTAATAACCGTGCCAATATCCATTGCGGTGGCCTGGTAGGCGAAGTCGTTGTATTTAAATCCGCTGCGCCAGTAGTCTATGGTGATTAGAACGTAGCGTTGGGCTGTAGTTACGTATCCTTGCGCTTTCGCAACATAGTGCGTGTAGTCACCCTCGGTTAGGGTTTCCCAGACATGGCGAAGCGGCGAATAGTGGTAGATGCCGGGCGGAAGGGAATCATTGCCTTGACCAGATTCAACCAGATAAAAGTCCGCGCAGTATCGCCCTCCACCCGAGGCGGTGTGACGGCTAAATTTTATGGCCTCCATGGACCGGTACACGTCTGCGTTGTCGTTGCGGTTTGTAACAAGCCTAAGACCTGTGAAGCCATATGCTGCGTAAAGAAGCCCGGCAATGTAGTTAGATGAAGATGTTTTGACCCCAGTTAGTAATTCACTGCTCAAATCAGGTAGTGCAATAGGCTGGATTCTGTCCGTGGCATAGTAGGAATGCGTTAGTGGTTCCTCATGCCAGTTAACTTTCCAGTTGTTGACGAGCATTCCGTGGCGCGCGCGAAAATGAATGAGGCTCGCGTACGCTAGTGCTGCCTCGCCAGGATTACACCATGGTTGCATTGTCTTACTCCTAAGGAAATGGGTGAGGAATCATAACGGGATAGAACTGGCTGCTAGCTGGTAGATCTCCAAAAGAACGGACAACCTTTTCTAACCGACTCATGCTGTAAACGCGCTGATAACATCCAAAATCAAGCGGGATAAGGCCAGGAATAACGACTTTCCACACGTGTGCGCCAACTGTGCGAGCTAGACCATCCGTCAAATCACATGCAATCGGTTTGAAACCTGCATTCTGGCATTGCTGGATACTGAATCGCAAGTCTTCTTTAACGGACTTGCCATATATTTCCGTGCGTTTGAGAGCAGTAATTGGAACTGGAACTTTATTAGGATGCCTCCAGCGTGCGATTAGAGGGCGTGCATCTGGGCTGGCAAACATATCTGCATGGTCTTCCATGACTTGCACTAGCGAGTAGTCGGCAAGCATGGCATCTAGCTCTGCAGCACGCTGTTCGCGATGTGCGGCTGCTACCTGGAAGTCGGAAGCTACCTCAATGAGTGCGCTCTTTAACGCACGTTCTGGGTCAGGATGAGAACCTGCCCCAACACAAGTTGAGCCACCTGGTTCCTCACATACTGCAATAACCGTTGGAATCTGCACGCCAATCGTGGCATTGAGCAAGGTAACCTCTACGCCAGATAAGGATAGACGTTGCAAATAGCTTTGCGAAACGCGATTCTGTACCGTTTTTAAATCGATAGGTACAAGGTCGAGACCGCCATACCATGCAGCTAGAAATGCATCTCTCTCTATGACTTCTAAGAGGCCGAAAAGGATTGCTTCGGGCTCGGACCCGCCCAGCGCGCAGCCGTTTGAAGAGTCTTGCACCCACTGACTGGTATCGACTGTGGGAGCGTAATAGACGAGTCGTTCTGGTAGCGCAACTTCACTGCCGAGAAAGCTTGATGTCCTATCGTCCAGAAATCGCCCTGGCGACCATGCCCCAACCTTGGGATTAGGAATTTTCCATGGCCCGATATCTAGACCGAACTGATCGAGTCCAATCTTCTCTGCCTTGTCTGAGATACTGTACGGAGCATTAGGCGCGCTCTCGCATTCAATGCGTTCTATGCCTTCGAGAATGCCAAGTCGAGCTGCGTCATTAAAGTTTTCGCAGTGTCCACCCCACGGTCTCATAAATGAATCTGAACCGCGGTAACGAATCATGAATCCGGAAGATTTTGCTGTTCCAAGCCCCTTGAGGTCATGGTAGATGTTCATTCCGATGGTTGCATGCACAGGGCTCACAAAGTTGATTTCTTTCGTAGTTCTGAAAAAGTCTTTGAGACTTCGAGCCCGGTAACCCGATACCTGAGAGCATTGTTGTTCGTCAGCATGCATGTGCCTACAAGTGGAATGTGCCGCGCGCGTTGCGAGCGAGTTTTTACTAATCGATATGCCGTGAGCGAAGAAGCATTCCTGTGCAGTTTCCAGGGCTTGTGCAAAAAATGGATTAGCGGTGCTTGGATGTACAGTTTTAAGAGGATTACCGGTTCGGAAAACAAAGCTGTCCGTATCTCTTACCTGCTTCTGAAGGCAGACGTAACAAGTATTCTCGTCTGGTATAACCACATATCGTGCCCCTTCGATAACTCTCATCATCTTACCTTGCAGTCTTGTCCTGGAGACACGAGCGCAATATGCCAGTCATTCGCAATGGCCAATGTTCGGATGATGGGAGGCACTGAGAATATGTCGTTGAATCCTTCTGTAATTTGAAGATGGATAGCTGAGGCTGTCATTGTCTGTGCTGATCCGAGAACGTTGATTGCAGCCTTGGCTTGTGCCCGCTCGCGAGTTACTCCAGCAGCGATGTGCGACCAACAATCAAAGCTGGCACGTTCTAGCTGGAAGCCTGCGATCTCACCTATGCGTTCAAAGGAGATCGCACATCCGGAAACCTCATCTATGAATTCTTTGAGGCGTCCTGGAATCGAATGGTTCTTCGTTGCTGTTCCTGGAATAGTCTCGATGGTATTCACAATCAGTTCTAATGCTCGTGAGACTGCTTGTGTTGCGGTTCTATCAACCCCAAACACAACTGAAGCAGGCTTGCCTTCATCTTGTGCATTTACCGTGAGTGCCAAACCATAGGCGATTGCAATTGCATCAATGCGGGCATCTGCGGTTGTCCATGCGCTTGCAGTTCGCACTATGCCCCAGCGAGTTTGCACGGCGGAGACTTTTAGCGGGATTTGTTCCAGATCTAGATCCTCAAATGTGATTGCGGGCATAGTTACAGGATCAACTAAAGTTGCCCAGTTCATGTCGTACTCATTGCTTCGCGAGTCCACGCTGGAAAAGTCCGGGGCGGGAGTATAAACAATGTTTTCTCTGCGCCACTGTTTGATAAGGTCACGGTCTTTTATGAGTGCTTCGTCAGTCTTGTAATCGATGGATGCAAATATCGGGGTGACCTTATGAATCTCAGTTTCACCAGTCAGACAATCGATTGCGAACAGCGCAGAGCCGGTTTCAGCTGGAATCGCTCCAGTGATACCCTTGAAGACTTCGTATGCGAGTAGAGCACCGTAGAGTCTTTGGACAGCTTTAGAGGAAGTGGCATAGTTCCACGTCGGTTTCCCTCCTCGTGCTGCTAAGAAAGCAGTATTCCATTGGTCTACCAGCGAACCTTGTTGCATTGAATTATGACCGGAATGCCAGTTAGCATCTCCCTTGGCCCAGCGGACTGGTAGAGTCCAGATCTTGTTCCCAGCTGGGCAAATTACCATTTGCGCAGTTAAGCTACCTTTCATGACGTCCAGATGGGTCAATCCTGTGGGGCCGAAAACTAATAGGTCACCGGTCATATTCTCGTCAATGGTAGAGACCACGGTTACATGGGAGGCGCCATTTTCTAGCAGATTTGTCTGTAAAGCGTCAAGAATTGGATCTTTGCTGCCTACAAGCACAATTTTAGCTTTGTAAAAATCTAAGAACGCGGCATGAGGCTTGTCTGTGTACTGCGCGAGGAATGCAAGCTGGTCTAAATATTTGTCGCGGACATCTTTCGCCAGGACGTCAAAATCTTCCTGGGGTATCCAACGTAGAAACCCGTGCCCTGCTAGTGGCTCAATAATTTGGAGCATCAGCTTCCAAACGTTTTCTGGTACGGAAGTCTTAATTTCACCCACCGACATGCTTCCGTTGAATAACGGCGCGATTTTATCAAATAATGCGTAAGCATTATTACCTGCAATCTCAAAGCTTGTGGTGGCATTCGAGATAAGGACGCCACCGGACACAGGTGCATAAATCGTGTCTTTTCTGAGCCAGGGCCTGTCGCTGTCATCCATGGTCAACTTCCTATGAGTATCAAAGCAGTTTGCAATCTAGGGATCGAAACAATTTTATATGATAGGAACCACTGTATCAAAACTGAACCTGATACGTACTGGCATTAGTTCTGACTATTCTACGGGGTCGGTAAGCAAAGTAGAATGCAACTGCCAACTATTTAACTAGAATACTCTTGGGCTAGTTCCACACTTCAGCTACCTGCTGAAGTAAATAAATCATGTCGATTGGTATAACCCAGTTTGAGGGTTATTTATATGGCGTTTAGGGAGGCTTATTCAAAATTCTCTCCAGCAGTATAAAAAATCAGCCCCGTACCAGAAGAAAACACCCGTTCATACGAGCCCAACGGCCGCCTGAACCCAGTGTGCAGAACCCGATACGTCTTGACTTGAGCGTTTCCCCTGCTCTACCACCGAGCGTAACCGATTGAGTAGCCGGTTATTCTCCTTCACGCCGGTAGTCAGTCACTGGTCAGGCTTAGGCTTGGTCGGAGGGGCTAACCCCAGGCCCGCATAGCCCTTATCAGTCAGAGTCGAAGGACCCAGTAGCTCATTGAGTCCGTTAGCTCTGAAAGCATACGTATCATGCCTAGCCTTAGGTAGTGGATCTGTGATAACCAGGAGCTTGCCATCGAGTGTGCAGATGACTTGGTGGTTGAATCCAGCTCGTTTGTGTTTTCCTGAATAGTTCGTTTTAGCTCATGAGTGCCAATTCCAGGTAGGTATAAGTGTTCCGTCAATGACGAGGGACCCCGGTGCTTTCAGGCTTTCTTTCTTTGTGGTTTTTGGTTAGTGGTTTGAGAATCTTTACGAGTGCTTTTCGATGGTGTTAATAACCCGTGAGATAGTTGGTTCAGAGAGAGTGAGTGCTGGTGGTCTGCCTTTGCTGGTGCGGGTCCAGCTGGTGCGGTTTTTGAAGGTGGTCATTAGTGTGGTGAATTGGGTTAGGGTAAGCCCGGTGGCGGTGTAACGGTTTCTCCGGTGCGGTGTTGAGAATATTACTAATGTTTTATCCTCAAGGTTGCCGCTCGGTGGGGCTGTTGTCTCTTGGTGAGTTGGATTTTTGAATAAGTCTCACGGTTGAAAATCTCAGCCCTTGTATCGTAAAAACGTTATCCTTATAATATATAAGGTTATCTGAAGCCTGGATATGATACCCGGCAGATCATGATCTGAATGATGATTTGCTTGCAGTTGACCTTATTTGATGAAAGAACCATATATTTTCAGAGTAATAAATAAGTACTATTGTTTTAGATTTGATTCTAATAGGAAATACATAGGGTTAACCCGGTATGATCTTTATTGGTGAGAGTACTTAAATCCAGTAGCGAATCAAAGAGGGGGGATTCAAAAATATAGTTATTTTCTCAAATCTTAGGTGATAATTCCGTGATCACTGGTAGATTTATTTTAATGTGCAGTAGGTCCTGTGGTTAAACTCAGCATTTTTCTGACAGATACTTTAAATTTATTTACTTGACTCCGTCTAGGTGTTCCGTTTTCAAAGAATATAAATCTGCCAGCAAATATAAATTTGTGCAGTCATGTTTTTTACAAATATCTCCTTGTTTACATGTGGACTATATAGACATTGAAAACTGCACAAAATATAATATGTAAGATAATATCGGTGATTACCTCCAGGGTGTTTGTAGGGCGCTCTAATTATTGTAGGGATTAGATGTAATTCTAGGGTCTCTGTTTGTTATCATAGGCAGCTCAACTTTTAGATATAGTTTTATTTCTAATTATATAAAGAATTATTTATGATGAATAGATCTGACATTTAAATAAAGCTATAATTAATAACAAAAATTGATTTGCCGTTCTATATGGATGATCGCGGATCATTTTGATAGAAGTACTGATACCCTGGTAAAGGTTAAAATCGTTACACGGTTCACTGTTTGGATCTAAAAACCTTATTTTACTGTCTATAGTCCCAAATGATTACTTTGAGGCTTATTCAAAAGTCCCACCCGCAGCCAAAAACACCAACCCCCGCACCACC